>CAVPSA010000033.1:0-187332 GCA_963707905.1 uncultured Actinomycetes bacterium
CCGGGGGCCTGGCGGGCCAGGTCTGCCTGGCCCAGACCCGGGCGCTGGTACAGCGGGACGTCGTGGACGAGTTCCTCGGCATGGCCGAGATGATCGGCGGGATGGTCAGCTACGGCAGCCCCTTCGACCCGGCCGTCACCTCCGCACCGCTGATCAACACCAGGCAACTGGACCGGGTGCTCGGCCTGATCGCCGACGGGCGGGAGTCCGGTGCCCGGCTGGTCTGCGGCGGCACTCGCGGCGAGGGTGACCTGGCCGCGGGCAACTTCGTCGCGCCGACGTTGTTCACCGACGTGACCAACGACATGAGCATCGCCCGGGAGGAGATCTTCGGGCCGGTGCTTTCCGTGCTCCCGTTCAGCGACGAGGACGAGGCGCTGCGGATCGCCAACGACACCGACTACGGCCTGGCCGCCACGGTGTGGACCAGCGATATCAAGCGCGCGATCCGGCTGACGAAGGCGCTGCGGGCCGGCACCGTCGGCATCAACGGCTACACGCTGGAGCCGCACGCGGCGTTCGGCGGCTACGGGCAGTCCGGGATGGGCCGGGAGGGCGGGCGCACCGCGGTTGAGGCCTACACCGAGGTCAAGACCGTCTTGCTGCCGTTCACCGACGAGATGATGTGACGCACAGGCAGGCCGCCGGGGCGCCGCCCACGGCCGGCGGCCCGTGGCCGGAGCCCGAGGAACGGGTCGGCCGGCGCTGGATCATGCTCATCGCGCTGGCCAACCTCGGCCTCTACCTGGCCTACCTCGGCCCGATCTCGGTGCTGCTGCCCAACCAGGTCCAGGCGATCGCCGGGCCCGCGCACAAGGTCGCCGTCCTCGGCTGGGTGACCGGCATCGGCGCCGCGGTGGCGATGATCGCCAACCCGGTCGCCGGTGCGCTGTCGGACCGGACCGTGGGCCGGTTCGGCCGGCGCCGCCCGTGGATCGCTGGCGGCACGCTGGCCGGGTCGGCCGCGCTGGTGCTGCTGGCCGGCCAGCATGCCCTGGCCGGCGTCATCCTCGGCTGGTGCCTGGCGCAGGCCAGCCTGAACGCGATGCAGGCCAGCCTCAGCGCGGCCGTGCCCGACCAGGTACCTGTCGCGCAGCGGGGCACGGTTTCCGGCTGGATCGGCTTGCCGCAGAGCGTCGGCGTGCTGCTGGCCGTGGTGCTGGTCACCGATGTGGTGACCGGCAACGGCGGCTATGTGCTGCTCGCGGCCTGCGTCCTGGCCTGCGCACTGCCGTTCGCGCTCACCATGCCGGACCTGCCCGTGCCCCGCTCGGCCCGGCCGCCCTGGGACTGGCGCGCCTTCGCCAGGTCGTTCTGGCTGAGCCCGCGGCGCTACCCAGACTTCGCCTGGGCCTGGCTCACCAGGTTCGCGGTCAACCTCGGCAACGCGATGACCCTGCTGTACCTGCTGTACTTCCTGCGCGACCGGATCCACTACAGCCGGCTGTTCCCCGGCCACAAGGCCGAGGACGGCCTGGTCGTGCTGATCCTGCTCTACCTGGCCGGGGTCGTGCTCACCGCGGTGGCCGGCGGTGTCCTCTCCGACCGCACCGGGCGCCGCAAGCTGCCGGTCACGGTGGCCGGCCTGGTCATGGCCGCGGCGGCGGCCGTGCTTGCGCTGTGGCCGTCCTGGCCGGCCGCGATGGCAGCGTCGGCGATCATGGGCCTGGGCTACGGGGTGTACCTGTCGGTGGATGCGGCCCTGGTTACCCAGGTGCTGCCCGCGGCGGCCGCGCGGGCCAAGGACCTGGGCATCATCAACGTCGCCAACTCCGGGCCGCAGGTGCTTGCCCCGGCGGTCGCCGCGCCCCTGGTCAGCCAGCTTGGCGGGTACCGGTCCCTGTACCTTTCTGTGGCCGTCGTCACGGTGCTCGGGTCGCTGTTCGTCCAGCGAATCCGCTCGGTCCCGTGATCTCCGCTCGATCATGGGGGTTTGGTCGCTCCGCGATATCAAATGCCATGATCATCGGACGATGGGGTATCACCTCAGGCAGAGCTGTCACCCGAGACCGTGTCCCGCATCACCGATGCCGTGCAACGGCGGGATGTTGGCATGAGTTAGCCGGTTCCCAGCAGTAAGGCACCCCTGGCTGCGCGGCGAGTTGACCCCATATGCCGGGGAAGCGTAGGCCGGAACGGGACGCCACGGCGGGGACCTGCGCGCGTCCTAGGGGAAAACGGGCACGTTCCTGCCGTGGCCTCTCGCGAAGCGAGGTAGCAAGCCAGCCCGGCTTCCTGTATCCCTGCGTTGCAGGCTGCACGGCATGTCGTCGTTCGGCTGCTCACTGTGGCTGTCAGCGCACCCTTCGTGGCATCAGCGCGCCGATGAGCCAGAAGATCGGAAGGAACAAGCCGACGAGGAACATGACCCAGTGGCCCTTCCGTATCGAGATGATGCCGAGAGTGACGAGCAGCACGAAGTACAAGATGCCGCCACCAGTGATCCACGCGACCATGCTGGCCCTCCCCGTTTGCGCTTGCCTGCGGTAACCCTACGTTGTTTCGCACACTGGCCCACGTCGGCCCACATCGGGGGCATCCAGTTCGCCCGCTGCGCGACAGGCGGCCGGCCGGTCTCACCCGCCGGAGGTGATGCGGGGGAGCCGCCCCGGCCTAGGCTGAGGTCGTTACCAATCAGCCATATTTGCTGGAGGTCCCGTCATGCCCGCAGACCTTGACGTGGACTCGGTCGGCCCGGTCGACGTCGCTGTGATCCTCTTCGAGGGAAACAAATTCAGCGGGGACGTGGCCCCGGCGCTGGCCGAGTTGAACGACAGTGGGACCGTTCGCATCATCGACTTCGCGTTCGTGCGCAAGGAGACCGACGGCTCGGCCTCGGTCGTTGAGGCCGGTGACGCAGAAGTGGCCGACTTGTTTGACTTCCACGCCACGCAGTTCGACCTGCTATCCGAAGAGGATCTGATGGATATCGCCGGTGACCTGGACGCCAACTCGTCCGCGCTGGTGATCGTGTGGGAGAACAGGTGGGCCGCCCGACTGGCGACGGCGGTTCGAGCCTCCCACGGTCGGCTGATCTCCCAGGACAGAATCCCGCGCGAGACCGTCCTGCGCGCGATCGCTGCGCTCGACGAAGAGTGAGACGGACTATGCCACCCAGACGAGCAGGAGGAGCCATGCCACCCAGACGAAGGGGACGTCCCGGCCTGATGGGCACGGTGGCCCGGACCGCGGTTGTCGCTGGTACGGCCACGGTAGTGGCGGGCAGCGTGTCGCAGCATTCGGCGCAGAAGGCCGCCAATCAGCAGCAGGCGGCCGAGGCTCAGCGGCAGCAAGAGGCTGCCCAGCAGCAGGCGATGGTCGACCAGGCAGCAGCCCAGGCGTCCGCCCAGACAGCCGCCCAGTTCCAGGCGCAGCAGGCAGCAGCAGCGGCACCACCGGCAGCCTCGCCTGCTGCGGCGCCGGATGACCGCATGGCCAAGATCAAGGAACTGGGCGAGATGAAAGCCCAGGGCCTGCTGACCGAGGAAGAGTTCGCCGCTGAAAAGGCACGGATCCTGGCCACGTAGGAGAGGCCGTTGGTCCCTGGTGCGTGGCGAGCACTGATACCTATGGACGGCGCTACGAGCTTGGGCCGTACAGTGCTTGGACAGCCCCTCGTCGCTAGACCACTGGCCACGGAAGGCGCTTTCGAGCTGCTGAACTACCTAGTTGGCGCTCAGCACGCAGACGGCCGGAACCTTCGCCAAGTGGGAGAACGACGATGATTCGCAAGTTCGCAGCGGAACTGCTGGGCACCGCACTGCTCGTGTTCTTCGGGGTCGGGGTGGCGACCCTCATGTTCGGGTTCAAGTTCGACGGAGGCAGCGTCGCGGCGGGGGTGGTAGCCACTGCCCTGGCGTTCGGTCTCGTGCTTCTGGCCCTGGCCTACACTCTTGGGCCGGTATCGGGCTGTCACGTCAATCCGGCGGTGACCATGGGCGCGCTGCTGTCTGGCCGCCTTCCGCTGGTAGAGGCCGTCGGCTACTGGGTGGCCCAGTTCGCTGGCGGCATCCTGGGCGCGCTGCTGCTGTGGGGAATGTTCAACACCTCGCCCCTGTACAGCACATCCAAGACGGGGCTCGGCACGAACGGCTGGGGGGCGGCGTCGGACATCCACATCGGGGCGGGCGGCGCCTTCCTCGCCGAGGTCGTCCTGACCGCCCTGTTCGTCTTCGTCATCCTCGGGGTCACCAGCAGGCTGGGGAACGCGGCGACCGCGGCCATGGCGATCGGGCTGACCCTCACGGTGGTCCACCTAATCGGGATACCAATCACCGGAACGTCGGTGAACCCCGCGCGCAGTCTCGGCCCGGCCCTCATCGTCGGCGGAACCGCACTCAGCCAGGTGTGGCTATTCATCGTGGCCCCACTGGTGGGCGGCATCGCCGCCGCCGGCCTGCACTGGCTCGTCTATCCCCGGCCCAGACAGGAGCCCGCGCCCGGATCGGATGCACTGGCCGCCGAGCCACCCGCCAAAGTCCCGCCAGCATAGTCGCCGGGTCCCTACCGACGATGCCGTAATGCGTAGGTAGCCAGCATGCGGTGGAAATACGGGTGTCCCCTTACCCGCCCGCCGTAGGAGGATCCGGCGGTCGTCGAGATCGCCGGGCAGTGCCCGAGGTGCGGCACATCGCCCTGGTCCAAGACCGCGGCTATGGCAGGGCAAAGACAGGTCACGAGGTGCTGGGCGGCCGACCGATGTCCCGCCGGGCGGGGAACTGCCGCCCGTAGGCCATCCTTTGATGGTCGTGGCTGGCGGAGCTTGGGCACTCAGTGACGGTGGGGAACCGGCTGGCGGGCGGGCCGCCATGAGCCAGGGCGCTGATTCCTCACGGCCTGCCGTATGGGCGCCCTTGGCCGCCCGCCCACGCGGCTGGTCGCTGCTGCGTCTTGCGGCTGGCGCTACTGCTGGATGAGTGGGCCAGATGCGTGCCGTGACAGGTCGGTGGTCCACTCGACGACCAGGCGGGAGGCCAGGCCGCGGCCCGGGGTTTTGGGATTTGTCCTGCCACCCCCCGCGATACCAAATGCCATGATCATCGACGACGGGCAGGGCTATTGGTGTCCCAGTACGGCTGCAGCAGTTCGTGAGGTTCGGCGTGGCGGCGTGATACAACGGTGGCCGCCGCTCAGAACTTCAAGATCAACTTATCCCGGAACTGAGGCTAGGGCCGCTGTAGGGCCGGGGCCGAGGGCTGCGCCGGGTGGCTGCTGTTGAAGCTGCGCACCCAAGTGGCTCGATCATGGTTGGTTGGCTTGCGCGGCTTCGCCTTGACCGCGGCGGCGGTGCGTGACTTCGGCCCGAAGCGCTGCTGCTGCCTGGTGGTCACCCAGCTGCTCAAGGTCCTTGGCGAGGTTACCGGCCGAGGCCAGGGTCCTGGGGTGGTCGTCGCCGAGGACGCGGCGCCGCCGGGCGAGGGTGTCGGTGTCCAGGTCCCTGGCCGCCTCGGCCTCTCCGAGCCGGCGCAGGTCAGCAGCGAGGTTGCTGGCCGTGATCAGGGTCCACGGGTGGTCGGGGCCGTGGACTGTGCGGCGCCGGGCCAGCGTATCGGCATCCAGGTCCCGGGCGGCTTGGTGCAGGCCCAGGCGGCTCAGGTCCTGGCTGAGGTTGTGTTGCGAGGTCAAGGTGTCGGGGTGGTCGGGGCCAAGGACGCGGCGCCGCCGGGCAAGGGTGTCCTCGTCGACCTCGCGCGCCGCCTGGGTCTCCCCGAGCTTGCGCAGGTAGGCGGCCACGCTGTTGCGGGAGGTGAGCGTGTGGGGGTGGTCGTCGCCCAGGACGCGCTGCCGGTCGGCCAGCACCCGCTCGTACAGCGGGATCGCCCGCTGCACATCGCCCGCCTCCTGATACGCGCCGGCAAGGAGGTGCCGGGAGGCCATCGTCTCGGGGTGATCGTCGCCCAGGACGCGCCGCCGGTCGGCCAGCAGCTGTTCAAACAGCGGGATCGCCCGCTGCACATCCCCGAGCTCCTGGTAGGCGGCGGCCAGGTCGCCCCGGACCGTCAAGGTGGTGGGGTGCTCGTCACCCAAGAGCCGCTCTTGGCCGGCCAGTGCCTGCTCATACAAGGCGACGGCGCGCCGCACGTCGCCCGCTTCGCCGTAGGCACCCGCGAGGTTGTGCCGCGAGACGATCGTGTCGGGGTGATCGTCTCCCAGGACCCGCTGCCGGTCGGCCAGCACCTGCTCATACAGGCCGATCGCCCGCTGCAGGTCTCCTTGTTCGTGGTAGGCGGCGGCCAGGTTGTTGCGGTAGGACAGGGTGTCGGGATGGCCGGCGCCCAGCAGCCGCTCGCCGTCCGCGGCCACCCGCTCCAGCAGCGGCAGTACCCGGCGGGTCTCCCCGGCCGCCTGGCAGGCCATCGCCAGGTTGTTGCGGTAGGACAGGGTGTCGGGATGGCCGGCGCCCAGCAGCCGCTCGCCGTCGGCGGCCACCCGCTCCAGCAGCGGCAGCGCCCGCCGCACCTCACCGGCCGCCGCATAGGACCGCGCGAGGCCGTTCCGCGTCCCCAGGATGCGGGGGTCCTCGGCACCCAGGACCCGCTCCTGGATCGCCAGCACCTGCTCATACAACCGGATGGCCAGCCGCACCTCGCCGGTGTCCTGGTAGACGCCGGCCAGGTTGCTCCGGAACCCCAGGGTGACCTGATCCTCGTCACCGAGCGCCCGCTCGGCGTCGGCCACCGCCTGCTCCAGCAGCGGAACAGCCCGCGCCAGCTCACCCGCCGCACGGTAGGCCGTGGCCAGATTGTTCCGCACGGCCGCGGTGACCAGATGATCGGTACCCAGCGCCCGCTGGCTGCCGGCCAGCGTCTGCTCCAGCAACGAGATGGCCTCACGCACCTCACCCGCCGCCTTATAGGCCGCCGCCAGCTTGACCTGGGACATCACGAACTCAGGATCCGCGTCTTCCACCATTGCGCCTGCCCTGCTGCCATGGAGGCGGACGGTTCGGTCACATCCAGGCGTAAGCGTAGCCGCCAGCAGGGGCCGGGGCAGCTAGTGACCTCGTTCGCGTCGCCGCCGGCAGTGGCATCTGCGCCTGCGCCGCGACTACAGGACGGCAGTCCACTCGACGAGGCGGGGGGCCTGGCCGGCCGGGTCGGCGGATTTGTTCTGCCACCCCCCAGGTGCCGTACTCCCGTGATCATGGCCAGTTCCCGCGATCTACCAGCGAGGCCGAAGCCGGCTGGCCGCCGCGATGGTTGCTGGTCCTCTACGTCGTGCTGGTCTTGTTCGATTACGGGTACGCTCGCCAGGCTCTGCGCCGAACTGGGCTGCCAGCCCGGTGACCTGCTCGGCTACGCGCCCGACCCAGATGCCCGCCCGGGCACCCCTGATCGGTGACCGCTGATCGGCGCCCGCCCTGGGCTGGGCCGGTGCCGCTGTGGGCGGCCGGATCTGCCAGTTCTGTGCGTGGGCGCTTTGGTGACGCGATCGACCGTAACTTGCCAGGCCACTTACTGGTGGCGGGGGGCTGCCTGGTTCGCGCGTGCTGCGGGGATGCTCGTCCTAGGCCCCGGCTGGGGTGTCGCCGGCTGGCTGGCGGCCGGGCCGCCCGGCCGCGATGACGGCGTCGACATTGCGGAGGAAGTCGATCAGCGCGATCGCGAGGAACACCGCGCCGATAAGTGCCAGGATCTGCGGCTCCGGCCGCCCGGTCTTGCGGGCGACCGCGCGGGCGACCGGCTTGGCGGCCTCCCTGGTCCAGCCGGTGAGGCCCGCCTGGCCCATCGCTTCGAAGTTCCATTTCGGCATGGGGGCTTCCTCCTTGATGTCTGGGTCATGGATGAGCGCATGTCCCGCGCTGCCGTGAAGAAAGTCAGCCTGGTGGTATCGCGGCGGCCCCTATTTCTTCGTCGGGGTCGATGACCGCGGGTGACCCGGTGGTGCCGGTTTCCTTCTTCTGTTTCCCCCAGGGCCCCCACGAGTAGATGGTCACAATCGCGCCGCAGACGACGACGTAGATACCAAGGACGATGATCGGCATGGTGATGTTGTTGCTGCCCAAGTACAGGGTGTTGCGGATCAGGTAGAGCCCGTTGCGTGGTGGCAGGACGACGCCGATGGCCTGCCAGAACGGGGGCAGGAAGGCGACGGTCTTCTCACTCCTACGCCATAGTGCGCACGGGCGTCATGGCAGTGCGTCACCCCCTCGGGGTGAGAAGGGGGATGAACATGGCTGGTGATCCTTACCAGGAGCTGCCGCGGGCAAAGCGAAGGCGCCTCATTTCCCGGGCGGTGCTGCGCGGCCTGCTGACCACAGCCGTGCTAGTGGTTCTGTACTACCAGCTGCCGCTGGACCGGCCGTGGAACGCTGACACAGCGGTGCGGCTGCTGGTTGGCCTGCTGGTCTTCGCGGGCGTCACGGTGTGGCAGGTCAGGGCAATCACTGGCGCGCGCTACCCGGGTCTGCGGGCAGCCGAGGCGCTGGGCCTGATAGTTCCCCTCTACCTGCTGCTGTTCGCCTCGACGTACTTCGTGATGGAACGAGCCTCGGCGGCGAACTTCACCCAGCCGCTGACCCGCACCGACGCCCTGTACTTCACGGTGACGGTCTTCTCCACCGTGGGTTTCGGGGACATCACCGCCAAATCCGAGGCAGCCCGCATAGTGCTCATCGTGCAGATGCTCGCCGACCTCGCGGTCCTGGGCGCCGGCATACGAATACTCCTGAGTGCCGTGCAGCGCGGCCGGCAACAGAGAACCGATACAGCAGGCAGCGCCAGGCCCCGCCGCTACCTGACGGCCCGCGCAGACAACGTATGTTGTCTAGCTGATGTGACACCTGGCGGCACGAGGCCCGGGGTGGCCCGGGAGCCGGGTTCAGCGGGCCGGGGTGCGGGGCGGCCTGATGCGGGGCGGCCGGAGCCGGGTTATCTGGAATGACACCGTGAGGGCGGCCAGCCAGCACCAAGCGATGCTCCAGGTGAGTGTTCGCTGGCGCGCAGAGATGGTTTGCAGGGATTGTGCGGCCAGGACGAATCCCAGGCGCGGCTGGCCGTAGGGCTCGATGATGGCGGCGTCGCGCAGGCCCGGCTGGGGCTCCCAGGTGATGCGGTCCTCGCCGTGGCGGGCGGCCCAGGCGAGCACTCCGCCAGGAAGCACTGGAATGCGCCCGCTGAGGCGCCCAGAGCTGGCCAGGACGTGGTGCCGGCGATCAAACACCATGACGAAGGGGGCAGGGCTGGTCGCCATGTTGATCGCTGGCGGCAGGATGCTGGCTGGCCGTGATCCTGCCGCAAGCCGGCTGGCCGCTCGCGTGGCGAGCCGAAGTGGCTGCTGGTCACCGCCGGAGCGAAGACTCACCCCAAAGCCGAGCCAGGCCGCCCCCGCCGCGAGTGTGATCAGCACGGCACCCGCGATCCACCATCCCCGCCGGGCCTGCCACCGGGCCAGCCGTTCAGGGGCGCCCACCTCGCGGCGCCAGGACAGGTCGTCCCAGGCGCCCCGCACCAGCCGGCTCAGCATCATCGCCGCGGTCACCGCTGGGCGCTCGCGGCGCGTTCGCGCATCCGCCAGCTGCCCATGGATGTCGGCAGCGATCTCCGCGCGGCGGCGGTCGCGGGCACCGGCCGGAAGGCCGGCGGTGTACAGGCGGGCCCAGTGCGCCACGAGGTGCGCCGATGCCACCTCTGGCCCGGTCATGACAGGGCCAGCCCGGGATCTGCGCGGGGCGCCGTGCTGCTGCGCTGCGCAGCGCTGCGCGCGGCCGCCCGCTCGCCGCTGGGAGTGACCCGGTACAGGCGCCGGCGCGGGCGATGCTGCGCCTCGGCGAGCCCCGGTTCCTCCCAGGAACTGGTCAGCATCCCGGCGCGCTCCAGCCGGGCCAGCGCCTTGTACAGCGTGCCGTGCGCGGTCAACTGCCTCGCGCTGCTGGCCTCGCGGATTCGCCTGGCCATGGCGAACCCGTAGAAATCGGGCTCACCGCTGGCGGCAAGCCCGATGCCGCCAGCCAGGATGGCCTGCTCGATCGGCAGAAGCTCGCCCGCTCGCCGGCGCATACACCAACTATAGGAAGATAACTTCCTATACGCCAGGGGCGACGTGGCTGCCTCTCGCTGTCTTGCCCCGTGGTTCGCCAGGTGCACCGCTCCCGTGATCACTGACGGGCCGGCCCCGTGCCCGGCCAGCACGTGGTGGTCACCTGGCCGCCTTCGATGGTTATGGTGGCGGCCGGGGTGACATCGTCTTTCCATATCGTGTAGTCGCCGGCGGCGAGCTGTGGGTACACGGCGGCGTACTGCGTTTCGTCACCGGTCTTGCGTGGGCGTACCCGCGAATGGGTGCGGTGCGCGGGAGCACCGGCACCTAGCGGGCTGACCTCGATTTCCCGGCCGTCCATCTCCGGCACGGCGTGCAGGACCAGGGCACCCACACCGGGCCCAAGGTCGAGGATGACGCTGCCGGAGCGGGACGGACCGGGAGTGGGCTCGCGCATCACGGGCCGTCAGGATGGGTGATGGTAGCCGTCGTAAGGTACCCCGAGGTAGGGGAAGTGGCCCAGATACGGCCCGCCAAGATCAGCGGGGGTCAGGCCATCGGTAAGCTCGCCCGCTGCCGCGTCGACCGTGTAGCCGGGGTCGATGAGCTTGTATGTGACCCCGGCGATCGCGCGCAGTTCGATCGACACTACGTCGTCGAAGACCCGCCGCCCGTTCGGGAACCCGGCCGCGTCGCCGCCGAGCAGCCCGAAGATACTCGGCTTGGACGTGGTGGGCGGTATGGAGGTGTTCAGCCTCAGCATGTCGGCCTGGACCGGCCCGGTGAAGTTGGTGAAGCCATCCACGACACCCTTCGGGATACCGGTGAGCAGGATGGCCTCAAGGTCAGCGCGGGTTTTCCCACTCTTGTCAAGGGCCGCCAAGTGCGGGAATACCCCCGGGTACAGCACCGGGAGCAGGCCGGCGAGTTCCGGGTGCGCGACGTGATGCGCGAACTGCTTGTCGTGGACCGGCCGCTGGGTGTTCCAGTAGTCCTTCTTGCCGAGCGGGACGATCACCTCGTTGAACAGCGGGTTGCCCAGCCGCGACACCTGAGTGTGCGGGCCGCTGTGGACATGGTCGGCGCCCTCGGGGTCCAGGATCCGCGCGCGCCGCCTGCTTGCCGTGGTCCAAACGCCTATGACAGGCCGGTTGCGCGCGGTTACCCGCGAGATTGGAACTTGCAAGGCGATCGAATGCACGTTCAGGAACTTGGGGGAGTTGACGCCCGGTGCCGCATTGAGCCCTTGGGCCTTGGCGAAGACCTGGAAGTTCTGGAATGGCCGCAGATCGCCGAGGTCGAATATCGAGCCGAGGTCGACGTAGAAACCGTCCGCGCGCTGGCCCGCGAACACCCGGCTGCCGTCGGGGAGCTTGTGCACGGCGCGCTCCGCCAGTGCAGTGGCGTAGTGGGGGGTAGACAGCGGGCCAATGTTGCACGGCGGGCAGATCAGGCCGTCGCCCAGCCGGTGATGCCCCCGGTCGTCCACGCGGGTGACCGAGTAGGTTTGCCTGCGATTCCAATTCGGGCTGGTCAGTGACGTGATGGGCCCGGTGTTGTAGAGGAAGGTGTCCGGGTGGGGCAGTTGCGTATGGAAGTTGAATCTATAGGTGATGTCTGCTTCGCCGCGGCCGTGCGTGTCGATGTGGATCTCGTACAGCACGTCATCGCCGAACTCATAGAAGTTCGGGCCGCCCGCTGGGCCTTCAAGCGGGAGGTAGTTGGCGATCAGCGTGACGGTGCCTGGCTTGTCGGGGCTGACGAAGGCGTACAGGTCGGTGCTGTCAGCTACCGGGTCTTTGGAGATTTCCGGCGCTTCGCGATGGGATGACATCGGTGCCTCTCAAAGTCTGGTAACACCACGGATGGCGGGACAGGCCGGATCAGCCACTGGCGCGAACCAACCGTGCCGCGAGGTCTTTGTCGTGAACGCGGACGTGAGCGGTACCGCGGAACACGTCCATCTCGCCTGCGGCGGTGTCCCGAATGTGTATCACCAGTGGCTCGGATTCCTCGGTGCGCGCCCTGCCCGGGGCCATGGCGTCCGCAGCGGCAGGCAGCCCAGCGGTGATGAGTGCGGTTGCGGCGACGCCTGCCGCACCGGCGCTCACGGCTCCCTGGAGCACCGATCGCCGGGAAAGCAGCGACCGATCCCGCCCGGCACGGGCCGGGACCGGCGCGGTGTCATCGATTCGAGACATGACAATCCCTTTCCGTTGTGACGATGCCGTCCCCCTCGAATCCCCATCAGGGCTGGCTGGCTGTCGGGCCGGTTGGCGCAGGAAACTTGAAATCGCGCCCTCCGCGGTTATCGCTCAGAGCAGCGATCAGGATCATCTATACCGCTTCTATCGACGGGCTAATCCTATTTTTTCGCACGCGGTAAGAACCCGCGTGCGAGCGGGTGACACGGGATTCTCCGGGCCCACTACTTCGCTGATTCCCGCTATGGAAGAAAGTCATTGCACATTTCTGGATAGCCTTGGCCGCCTGCGCCCCGGCTTGTCGTAACTCATGGCTTTAGCGCGAATTATCCCGCAGGAACGTGGGGAATGTCCGCGCCCAACGCATTACTACCGAGGGAGGGGGCTGCGGTTTAGCTGCCGGATGGCGGAATGAGCTTGCTGTGGTCCCAGGAGGTGATCCGGGTCGGCTCCACGATGAAGCCGACCCGCTTCCTGGCGGCGTGCGCCACGTAATCCCCGACGGCGTCGCCGGGCATCCCGGCCATCCGGCCGGCCACGCCGCGGCCGATCTCCAGCACGCCGGCCGGCTCCTCGACCAGCCGGGCCAGCCCCGCCACCTGGACGCCGCGCAGGTCGAAGTACTCCTCGCCGCTCTCCACCAGGCAGGTGAGCCGGGGATCCCTGGCCAGGTTCAGAGCCTTCTGCGAGGCGCGGTAGGTCCAGAACGCGATCCGCCCGCCGAGCATCACGTAGTACATCGCCACCAGGTGCGGCGTCCCGTCCTGGTTGATCGTGGCGAGCTGGAGCTTCCGGGAGGCGGCGAGGAAGGCGGCGACCTCGGCCGCGGTCATGGCGACCTTGTCGCGTTGCTTCACTGGGTGAAGCCGATGGTCTCGGTGGCCAGGGCCAGCGTGTCCTCGCAGGCAAACCCGGCCGGCGGCGGGTCAGATGCCTCCCCGGCCGGGAACACCGGGTCCAGTGCCCGGCGCACCGAGTCCAGCGTCCACATGCCGTCGGCCGAGCCGTGCTCCGCGGCCAGGAACGTGGCCCGGACCCGCGGCGGCTCCATGACCGCGGCGACGCCACCGTGCACCACGAAGACCTCGCCATTGACGCCGGCCGCGGCCGGGCTGGCCAGGTACACCACAAGCGGCGCGACGTGCTCCGGGGCAAGCGGGTCCACCGCGCCCTCGGGCGCCGCCCCCATCAGGTCCGCGGTCATGGCGGTGCGGGCCCGCGGGCAGATGGCGTTGGCGCGCACTCCGTACCTGCCGCAACTGCGCGCAGTGGTCACGGTCAGCGCGGCGATGCCGGCCTTGGCCGCGGCGTAGTTGGGCTGGCCGGCCGAACCGAGCAGAAACGCCTCGGAGGAGGTGTTCACGATCCTGCCGTAGACCGGCCCACCGGCCGCCTTGCTCTGCTCGCGCCAGTGCGCGGTGGCGAACCGGGTGGTCACGAAGTGGCCGCGCAGATGCACCCGGAGGACCAGGTCCCAGTCATCCGCGGACATCGTGAACACCATCCGGTCCCTGAGCACCCCGGCGTTGTTCACCAGAATGTCCAGTCGGCCGTAGTGGTCCAGGGCTGCCGCGACCAGTTGCCGGCCGGTGGGCCACTCGCCGATGTCCGCAGGGACGGCGACCGCCTGCCCGCCGCCCGCCACGATCTCGTCCGCCACCGCGTGCACGTCACCGGCCGCCAGGTCGTTCAGCACAAGACGCGCGCCGGCCGCTGCGAGCGCGAGTGCCTCCGCCCGCCCCAGCCCGTTGCCGGCGCCGGTCACAATCGCGGCCATGCCGTCGAGGCTCAGCGCATCGTCCATCGCGGAACGCTCCTTCGCTCAGTACCCGGGCCCGGACAGCAGGCCGCCGTCGGCGACGAACTCGCTGCCGGTCGAATAGGACGACTCGTCGGAGGCCAGGTACGCGACCAGGCAGGAGATCTCGGCCGGGCGGGCGAACCGGGCCAGTGGCATGGCCTTGAGGAAGGCCTCGCCGTCCGCTGGGTCCGCGGCAGCGGCCTGGCCGAGGGTCATGCTGGTGAGGACCCCGCCGGGATGGACGGAGTTGACCCGGATACCGAACTGGGCGAGTTCCTGGGCAGCGGACTTGGTCATGCCGCGGATCGCGAACTTGCTCGCGCTGTAGGCCGACAGGCCAGCGGCGCCGGTGAAGCCCTCGACCGATGAGATGTTGATGATCGAGCCGCCACCGGCCGCCTTCATCGGCCCGATCGCCGCCTTCATGCCCAGCCAGCAGCCGACCGCGTTCACCTCGAGAACTCGCCGGAACTCGGCCAGTGGCATGTCGGCGATCCTCGCGAACGTCAGCACACCGGCGTTGTTGACCAGCACGTCCAGCTTGCCGAAGGTGCCTGTCGCCAGCGCGACCGCCGCCGCCCAGCCTGCTTCGCTGGTCACGTCATGATGGATGAACCGGCAGGACTTCTCGTCAAACTCGGCGGCGAGCACGGCGCCCTTGTCGTCGAGCACGTCGCCGATGACCACCTGAGCGCCCTGCGCCACGAAGTGACGCACGTGCGACTTGCCCATTCCCCGGGCGCCCCCGGTGATCAGCGCTACCTTGCCGTCGAGCCGGCCCATGGTGCCTCCAGGTCACCCATTGGTCAACCAAACGCTTGCTTGGTGCGAGGGTAACAGCAGGACCTCGGTCACGGGCAGGAGTGGATCAGGCGGTCGCGGTGCCAGGCGCGCCGGTGGCGATTCCGTCGAAGAGGATGTGCAGCAGGGCGTCGATCACCTGCTCGGCGCTGTAACCGCGGGTCCGGCGCCACTGCGCGGGAATCCACAGGACGTCCTGGAGGAGCCGGTAGGTGAGCTTGGCATCCAGGTCCGCCCGGAACAGGCCCGCCTGCTTGCCGAGTTCCAGTTGCCCGATCCAGATCCGCTCGATCTCGCGCAGGGCCTTGGGAAGGTAGGCGAACCGGGGCTGGGCGGCGAAGTGGTTCCAGTCGTTCTGCAGCATGGTCATGGCCGCGCGGTGCTGGGACAGGGTGCGGCTTGTGCTGCGCACGATCTGCTCCAGGGCGGCTCGCGGGTTCGTCGCCTCGGCGACGGCTGCGCGGTAGTCGGCCAGCACCTCGTTGATGAAGCCCGAGAGGATCTCGTCGCCGATCGACTCCTTGGAGTCGAAGTGGTGGTACAGGCTGCCGGACAGGATCCCAGCGGCGTCGGCGATCTCGCGCACGGTCGTGGCGCGGTACCCCTTTTGTGCGAAAAGGTCCGCCGCGATCGCGACCATGTCGGCTCGGCGCCGCGACCGTAGCGCCCCGTTGACGCCCGGCGTGCCTGCGCCGTTGAGCTGTGTCTGGCCCTTTCTGGTGGTAGCCACGACGTCATTATCGCAGGACCGGGGCCTGCCTCCCTAACGCTTGCTCGGTTTGGCGGGGCGAGGGTGTCCGCGTCGGTGCCGTTGGACGTGTACCTGACAGCCCGCTGGCGAAAACTGGAACGTGTTCTACTATTGCCGCATACTATCCACCGCGTTTGGGGGTTCATCGGCGATGATCAGTGCGCGCGCAGCGTTGCTGTACGGGCCCGGCCAGGACTACAAGATCGACACCATCGAGATCGACGAGCCGGGCCCCGGTGAGGTACTGGTCGAGATGCGGGCCTGCGGGATGTGCCACTCCGACGAGCACGTGCGGACCGGTGACCTGCCGCTCCCGCATTACCCGGTGGTCAACGGTCACGAGGGCGCCGGCGAGGTCTCTGGAGTTGGCGAGGGTGTGACGTCGGTGGCGCCCGGCGACCACGTCGCGATGGCGTTCATCCCCTCCTGCGGCTCGTGCGCGTCGTGCCTGGCCGGCCAGGGATTCCTGTGCGATCTGGGCATGAAGCTCTTCGACACCGGGATCATCACCGATGGGCGCGTGGCGCACCGGATCGGGAACGAGCCGGTCGCGCGGTTCTCGCAGCTCGGCGCCTTCGCGGAACGGCAGCTGCTTCCCGAGGCCTCAGTCGTCAAGGTGGCTCCGGACATCCCGTGGCCCGCGGTCGCGCTGGTCTCATGCGGGGTCGCCACCGGGTTCGGCTCGGCGGTCAACCGTGCGGGAGTCCGTCCCGGTGACACCGTCGCCATCCTGGGCATTGGCGGGGTCGGCATCAACGCGGTCCAGGGCGCGCGGGTGGCGGGAGCGCGCCGGATCATCGCTGTCGACCCCGTGGAGTTCAAGCGCGAGCAGGCCCTGCGCTTCGGCGCCACCCACGTCTATCCCTCGCTCGACGACGCCATCGCCGGAGTCGGCGCACTGACCTGGGGCCAGATGTGCGACTCGGTCATCTGCACCTTCGGCGTGATGCGCGGCGACCTGCTCGAGCCGGCGCTCACGCTGACGGCCAAGGGCGGCACCTGCGTCATCACGTCCGTGGCGCCAATCGCCCAGGCGCAAGCCGACGTCAACCTGTTCATGCTGGCCATGATGAACAAGGAGATCAAGGGCTGCCTCTACGGATCGGAAAGCCCCCGCACCCAGATTCCCAGGCTGCTGGACCTCTACCGCGACGGCATCCTGAAGCTGGATGAGCTGATTACCGAGACATACTCGCTCGATCAGGTCAACCAGGGGTACGCGGACATCGAGGCTGGCCGCATCCTGCGCGGGGTCATCACCTTCTGACCGGGGAGCCGGTCGCGCGGGCGGGCCCCGCCCGCCGCTATGGGCGGAGGCATGCCATGATCCTTGATCTTTTCCGGGTCACCGGGCGGGTGGCCGTGGTGACCGGTGCGGGCCGGGGGCTCGGCGCGGCGGCCGCGGTCGCCCTGGCCGAGGCCGGGGCGGACGTGGTGATCAGCGCGCGCAGCGCGGACCAACTGGCCAAGGTTGCGGCGCAGATCGAGGCGGCCGGCCGCCGCGCGCTTGTGGTCCCCGCCGACCTGAGCGACCTGGACGCGGCCGCCGGGCTGGCCGATGCGGCGGCCGGTGCTTTCGGGCGGCTGGACATCGTGGTCAACAACGTCGGCGGTGCGATGCCCCGGCCGTTCCCGGCGACCAAGCCACGGCACCTTGAGGCCGCGTTCCACTTCAACGTCGCGGTCGCGCACGCCTTGACCCAGGCGGCGATCCCGTACCTGCTCGCGGCGGCAGGAGAAGGGGAGCCGGCGGTTGCGGGGGCAGGGGAGCCGGCGGTTGCGGGGGCAGGGGAGCCGGCGGTGTGCGGGGGCAGGCGAGCCGGAGGGCACGGGGCGGGGGAGCCGGAGGGCACGGGGGCAGGCGATGCGGAAGCCGGGACGGAGGCGGGCGGGACGGAGCGGGTGCCGGCCAGCGCGGTGATCAACATCTCCTCGGCCGTGGGCCGGACCGCGGGCCGTGGTTACCTGGCCTATGGCACGGCCAAGGCGGCCCTGGCGCACTACACCCGGCTGGCCGCCGCCGACCTGGCCCCCCGGATCCGGGTCAACGCGATCGCCGTCGGCGCCGCAGCGACCTCGGCGCTTGACATCGTGCTCACCGACGACGGCCTGCGCGGGCAGATGGAGCGGGCGACCCCGCTGCGCCGGATCGGTGACCCGCAGGAGGTCGCGGCCGCGGTGGTCTTTCTCGCCTCGCCTGCCTCCGGCTATATCACCGGAAAGATCATCGAAGTAGACGGCGGAATTGAGCGCCCCAACCTCGACCTTGGTATTCCCGACCTTTAACTAGTAAAAATATCCTTACAAATGTAAAGCTGGACTTATTCCGGCCAGCGGGGGAGACTTGCACCGGCGGCGGCCAATCAAGTCACCCGCGGTAAGCGATTGCGGGTGACACGTAGGTGTCAGCTTGTGGCACCGGTTTTGGCCGGTACTCAGGCCGCCGGTGCCCGGGTCTGGACGGCCCTGCGGAGTTGCGGGGTCCCAGCGAAGGGAGCGATGCCATGGCCGGAAACTTCTATGGTCACTGGCGGACATGGTCGATCGGGGTGGTGGGTGCCGCTGCGACGGTGGTGCTGGTCGCGAGTCAATCCCTGTTCGGGGTGACGGCCAGCGCGGCGCCAATGGCGGTAAAGAGCGTCCGCCCGAAAGCCACCGGTGAGCTCGACTGCAATGGCTACAGCAAGATCCAGAAGTCGATCACCCGCGCTATGGCCTGCACAGACATCCGCGGGATGAACGGCTACCCCCGCTTCTTCGACAATGGCCACTACATCGGCCACGACGAGCCGTCCACCCGGTTCATCTCCACAAGGCCCGGCTCGGGCAACAACGTGACGTTCACCGAGCGGCTGCCGATGGACCCGGCGGCCGCGCCGAGCGTCAACCACCCAGGACACGACGTCACCCACTGGTTCGAGCTGAGCATCGCGCCCTGGTTCGGGATGAGCATCTGCGACCCGCACTCGTTCCCGCAGACCAAGTGCATACCGAACAGCGACAGCAACGCCCCCCACGGCACGTTCCCCGGCGGCGGCGGGGCGTTCATGGAGATGCAGTTCTACCCGCCCGGCTTTGCCCCCCGCTCCGACGCGGTGAGCTGTGACAACACCCATTGGTGCGCGGCGCTCAACATCGACTCGCTCGAGGCCAACAATGCCGGGCACCTAAACACAAACTGCGAAGAGCCGGTGAACTTCGCCTTCATCCAGCGGAACGGCGTGCCCGCCGGGCCGCCCGGCCCGCAGCTTTCCAACCTGGCGACGTTCACGCCAAACAGCCAGACGCTGCTGATGAACCCCGGCGACGTGGTGCGCACCCACATGTGGGACGCCAGCATCGGCGGCGGGAAGCGCGCGTTCGAGGTCCAGATCAGCGACCTGACCACCGGGCAGAGCGGGTTCATGGTCGCCTCGGCCGCCAACGGCTTCATGAACACCAACTTCTTCAGCTGCAACGGCACGCCGTTCAACTTCCAGCCGCTGTTCAACACCGCCAGGCCGCAGAACTCGATCGAATGGTCCGTGCTGATCAGTGGCATCCTCAACCAGTTCGAGATCGGCCACTTCGAGCCGTGCAGCAAGGTCACCGGCAAGCTGACCATCGGGCTCGGGCCGGGGGTCAGCGACACGACCTGGCTGACCTGCCACGGCGCCTATGAGGCCGCCGGGCCACCCGATCCCACCCAGGGCGGCCAGGAGCCCACGGACGCGCTGTGCTACAAGAAGGGGGACACGCACGGCAGTCTCAACGCGGCGCCCAACCTGGTCACCGGCTGCCTGGACGACTTCACCCAGAACGGCGACCTGGACTTCGACGGCACCGACTACTACCCCGACTTCCCCAACTCGCTGACGCCGGGCCCGTTCCCGTCACCGGTCCTGCAACAGCAACCGACCACGGCCGGGGCCAGGTATTCGGGCATCCAGTTCGAGACCGACGCGCCGGCCAGTGAGATCAACACCTGCGTGCCGCAGAACCCGCAGGGCTGCGCGGTCCCGCCGCCCAACGGCCCCGGGCACTTCTACCCGTACTACACGCTGGCCAAGGTCGGCGGGAAGTGCGTGTGGGAGTTCGGCCAGATGAACAACGGCAACAGGTTCGGTGGCGACCAGCAGTACGCCCACCTGATCGAGCACGGGTTCTTCAAGGGCCAGCTCGACCTCGCGAGCGGGGTGCTGCCCAACCCGAAGAAGTGCTGAGGTAAGCCACGGCCGGGCCGCGGAGACCGCTCCGCGGCCCGGCCGTGGCCGCTCGCTGTGCGTCACCGGCTCCGCGGTGAAAGCCTGCCTGGGTCAGACATCCCCGACGTCGATGAGGAGTTCCCTGCCGTCGGGCAGCATGACGCCCAGCGAGTAGATGATCCCCTCGGGCAGATCAAGCTGGCCGAGTATTTCGATGTCGACGACCTCGGGGTGGGCGATCAGCAGGCGGCACAGCAGGCTGCCGGCATGATCGGCCGGCGCCGCCTTGCGCTTGGCGGCGTCATCCACGGACGTCATGCGGCCTTCGATCGCCGGGGGCTGGTGGCGGAACTTCGCATCCGGACACATTTCCTAAGGTAACCCGGCGTCACCACGAGAGCCCGGAATGAGGTCTCCGGGCACGGCGTGGCGCGTCGCGACAACCCGGCTTGGTCCGGTAATGTCCATTTATGCGAAGTTCGGGGACTCGCTTCACCTGCCCGCGGCCTATTCTTTGGCCACAGATGGCGATTTAGGCTCATGAGTGTGAGCGAGCGCTGGGTTGTGCTACTTCATGGTCAACCGGGTTCTGGGGCGGACTGGCAGCAGGTCGCCGACCGGCTGCCGGACGGCCTTGGCGTCCGGGCACCGGACCGGCCGGGATACGGGGCCAGCCCGCAGCCGGCCGGGGGCTTCGCGGCCGGCGCCCGCGCGGTAGTGGCCGAAATGGACGCGAAGGGCATCGACCGTGCGGTGCTGGTGGGCCACTCCTACGGCGGTGGCGTCGCGCTGGCCACGGCTCAGCTGGCACCCGAACGGGTCGAGGCGCTCGTCCTGCTGGCAAGCGTCGGCCCGGGCTGCCTGAACTGGGCCGACTGGATGCTCGCCGCACCGGTCAGCGGTGAGTTCCTCGCGCTCGTGGCGTGGCGGCTGACCCCCTGGTTCGCCCGGGCGGTGCTGGCCACGGCGCGCCGGGTGCGCCGTCGGCCGCCGGGCCCGGATCATGCCGTGAACTGGCAGATCTGGGCCAACGCACATCACGATCACGGGCCGCTGTGGCGCAGCTTCCTCGCCGAGCAGCGCGCGCTGGTCCGCGAGTTGCGTGGCCTTACCGCCGCTCTGCCCGGGGTGGCGCAGCCGGTCCTGCTGGTCGCCGACCCGCACGACATGATCGTCCCGGTCCGGTCCACCCAGCGGCTCGCCGCGTCGCTGCCCGACGCCCAGGTCCGGATGCTGGACGGGCCCGGTCATCACCTGCCCCGCCGGGCGGCGCCGCAGATAGCCACCGCCATCGCGGAGTTCCTGGGCACGCTCGACAACCGTGGCGCGGCTGCCTGACCTTCCCCGCTGAACGCAAGCGTCAGGCGGAAACCGGCTCAGCGTTCACCCTTGTCAGGCGCCCCGGCCTGCCTGGTAGGCGGCGATCGCCTCCCGGTGGTCGACGATCGGTTCCGGGTAGCCCCGCTGCCGCCGGGTGGCCGGATCCGGGTCGTGGACGACCGCGGCCGGGAGCCCGGCAAGTTCCGGCAGGTACCGGCGGACGTACTCGCCGGCCAGGTCAAAACGCCGGCCCTGCAGGGTGGGGTTGAAGACGCGGTGCCGGCTGGTGCCGGTGCCGGTGCCCGCCACCCACTGCCAGTTGAGCTGGTTGCAGGCCACGTCGGCGTCCACCAGGTGCCGCATGAAGTGCGCCGCCCCGGCCCGCCAGTCGATGCTGGAGATCTTTGGTCAGGAACGAGGCGACGATCATGCGGGCCCGGTTGTGCATGAACCCCTCCTGGGCAAGCTGCCGCATGGCCGCGTCCACCACCGGATAGCCGGTCCGGCCCTGCTGCCAGGCGGCCAGCCCGTCCGGGTCGTCTCGCCAGTCGCCGCCGCGGCTGCGGTAGTCCCGCCGGGCCGCGTCCGGCTGGGACGCGAGCAGCTGGCAGAAGAAGTCCCGCCAGGCGACCTGGCGGACGAACGCCGCACCACCGGGCCGTGCGCGCATCTCGGCCGCCAGGGCCAGCGGGGAGATGCAGCCGAAATGCAGGTACGCCGACAGCCGGGAGGTGGCGTCCGCGGCCAGGTCGTCGTGGCGGCGCTCGTAGCCGGCCAGGTGCCCGGCGCTCCAGGCGGTCAGCCGGGCCAGGCCCGCCGACTCGCCCCCGGGGAGCACGCCCGCCGCGCGCGGCGCGGCGGACAGGTCGCTCAGCCGCGGAAGCTGGCCGGGTGTGATGCCGTCGGCCAGTGTGATCCGTGCCGGGGCGGGCAGCACGCGCCGCCAGCCGGCCGCCAGCCAGCGCCGGTAGTACGGCGTGAAGATCTGGTAGGCACCGCCGCCCGGGCCGCGGACGGCGGCCGGTTCGACCGCGGTGATCCCTGGATGGCAGGCCACCGCGATGCCGGTGCCCGCCGCGGCCCGCCGCAGCGACTCAAGCCGCGCGGCCGCATAACCCGACACGTCCGCGGCCAGGTGGATGTGGGCGGCCCCGGCCGACCGCGCGGTCTCGATCACCGTCTTGGCCCAGGGACCCGTCCGCGACACCAGGGCCCCGCCGGTCTCCCGCAGGCCGGCGTCCAGGTCGCGCAGTGAGTCAAGCAGAAAGCCGAGCCTGCTGGCGTTCCCGCCCGCCGGGCCCAGGATCTGCTGGTCCCAGACGAACAGCGGGACCACGGCACCGGCCCGGGCCGCCGCCGTGAGCGCCGGGTTGTCGGCGAGCCGCAGGTCCCGGGTGAACACCATCACCGAGACGGTCACGGCGCGCCCCGTTCCAGCACAAGCTGGTGGACATCGAGGTATCCGGCGCGGAAGCCGGCCTCGGAGTAGGCCAGGTACAAGTCCCACATGCGCTGGAACACCGGGCCGAACCCGAGTTCGGACACCGCGGCGGCGGCGTCGGTGAACTGGCCTCGCCACTCGTGCAGGGTGCGCGCGTAGTGCAGGCCCATCGGGTAGTCCGCGGTGACGCGCAGGCCGGTGCGGGCCCGCAGCACTTCGGTGATCGCCTGCAGGGACGGGATCTGGCCGCCCGGGAAGATGTACTTGTGGATCCAGGTATGGCCACCGCGGGTGGCGAGCATGCGGTCGTGCGGCATGGTGATCGCCTGCAGCCCGGCGCGGCCGCCGGGGCCGAGCAGCCTGTCGATCGTGGTCAGGTAGGCAGGCCAGTAGCGCTCGCCCACCGCCTCGATCATCTCCACGGACAGGATCACGTCATAGCGCCCGACGGCCTGGCGGTAGTCGCGGAGTTGCACGTCCACCCGGTCCGCCAGGCCGGCCTGTGCCGCCCGCCGCCTGGCCGCGGCCCACTGGGCAGGTGAGATCGTCAGCGTGGTCACCTGCGCGCCACGGGCCGCGGCGCGGACCGCCAGTTCCCCCCAGCCGGTGCCGATCTCCAGCACCGCGGTGCCCGGCCCGGTCCGGGTCCGGTCCAGCAGCGTGTCGATCTTGCGGCGCTGTGCGTCCTCGAGCGTGTCACCGGGAGCGAACAGTGCGCTCGAATAGGTCATGGTCGGATCGAGGAACAGCGCGAACAGGTCATCGGAGAGGTCGTAGTGCCGCTCGATGTTGCGCCGGGCGCCGTCGATGGTGGCCTCTTCCGCGGCCGGTTCCCTCGGGATGTACCAGCGCCGCAGCACCTGCAGCGGCCGCGGCACGATCGTTTCCACTCCAGCCGCGAGCACGGTGAACAGGCCGACCAGGTCGGGGGAGACCCAGTCCCCGGCCATGTAGCCCTCGGCCAGGCCGGCCGTCCCGGCGCCGAGCCGCCGGTAGAAGGCGTCCTCGCGCAGGATCACCAGGGCCGGGGCACCCCGGCCGCCCGCACCGGAAACGCCGCCGTCCGGTGCCTGGACCCGGATCGGCAGCCGCGCGGCGATCCGGTGCAGCAGCGCCCGCGCGGCGCGGGCGCGGGCCTGGGCGGCAGCGCCGGCCGGCACCGGGGGGACGGCCGGCTGGCGGGGTGGCGCGGGCGGACCGCCCGGGCTCCGGGCCAGCCGGGAGAAAGCGGCCGTTGTGGTCATTGGACACCTTCCTGGGGACGGTGGGCGGGCCGGTGGTGGAGCGGCAGGCCCCGGGCCGCGAGCCGGATGCCCTGCCCGCGGATGAGCAGGCTCACCTGTGCGGTGACCCATGGGTAGCGCACCGCGTAGCCGAGCAGCCGCCACGGCGTGTAGGCACGGCGGGTGCCGGTGACGGAGGCCGCAAGCAGCGGCCGGTCCCCGGCGCGGAGCGTGACGCTCAGCCGCAGCGACCCGGCGGGCTCGGGCAGCCGCATCCGGTACCGGCCGGCCGGCGGCAGGAACGGCGAGACGTAGAAGTCCTTGTCCGTCTCGGCCCGGCCGCTGGCATCGGGGCGGAGCAGGTAGGCGTGCCGCTGCCGGTAGGTGTTGTGCACCTCGGCGAGGACCGCGGCGAGCGTCCCGTCGGCCCGGTGGCACCAGTACACGGTGAGCGGATTGAAGACATGGCCGAGTACCCGGGCGTTGCCGAGCATCAGCACCCGGCCGCCGTCCAGGTCGATGCCATGGCGGGAGAGGTAGGCGTCCACGTTCGCCCGGATCCCGGCGGCCGGGTCGCCCAGGTGGTCGGCGGCGCGGAACGTGGCGAACGGCCGCAGCCACCGCGGTACGCGCGGCAGGTCGTCGGTGTCCACCAGCCACAGGTAGCTGCGGTAACGGAAGTCGCGCCTGGCTGGGCCGCCCCTGACGTGGGTGATCCGGCACGGGTAAAGGGCGGCGGTCACCAGGTCACCCCCAGCGCGGCGGCGGCCCGGACGCCGGCCAGGCACCCGTCCTCGTGGAACCCCCAGCCGTGGTAGGCACCCGCGTAGGCGAGCACCCGCGTGTTCAGGCCGGGCAGCTGGCGCTGGGCGGCGACCGAGCGGGCGTCGTAGAGCGGGTGCCGGTAGGTCATCCGGGCGAGCACCCGGTCAGCCCGGACCCGGTCGACCGCGTTGAGCGTGACCAGGTACTGGTGCGGCTCGTCCAGGCCCTGCAGCCGGTTCAGGTGGTAGCTGACGTGGACCTGCCCGGCCGGGGCAGTGCAGCCGCGCAGCAGGTAGTTCCAGGAGGCGCGGGCGGCCGGGGCCCGGGGCAGCAGCGCGGCGTCGGTGTGCAGGACAACCGAGCTGGCCGTATACCGGAACGCGCCGAGTACGTCCCGCTCCTCCCTGGTGGGCGAGTCCAGCAAGCGCAGCGCCTGGTCCGGGTGAGTCGCGATCACGGCGGCCGCGAACCGCCTGACGCCGAGGTGGTGGTCGTGGACTTCCACGCCGCCGGGGACCCGCCTGATGGCCCGCACCGGCACGCCGGTTGCGACCTGGGTGAGGTGCTTGGCGATCCGGTCCACGTAACTACGGGAGCCGCCGGCCACGGTGCGCCATGAGGCTGACCGGGCCACCTGAAGCATGCCGTGATGGTCGAGGAACTCGAACAGGTAGCGGGCCGGGTAGTTCAGGGCCTGGGCGGGCGGGCACGACCAGACGGCTGCCACCAGCGGGATGACGAAGTGGCCGACGAAGTAGCGCCGGTACCCGCCGAGGCGCAGGAACTCGCCGAGGGAGAGCTCCTCGCCGCCGGGGGAGGCGAGCAGCCGGCGCGCGTCCCGGTAGAAGAACGGGACGCTGGCGAGCATCGCCAGGTACTCCGGCCGGACAAGCGAGGTGGTCGCCGGGAAGAGCCCAAGCGGGCCACGGGATCCGGCGTATTCCAGGCCGCACTCGGCGCAGCTCACGGACATGCTCATCTCGGTATCCCGGGTGGCGACCCCGAGTTCGCCGAACAGGCGGACCAGGTTCGGGTAGCTGCGCGCGTTATGCACGATGAACCCGGTGTCGAGCGCCAGCATCCGGCCGTCGGTGGCGATGTCATGGGTGTGCGCGTGACCGCCGAGGCGGTCGTCGGCCTCGTAGAGAGTCACGTCGTAGGCCCGCTGGAGCAGGTAGGCGGCGGTCAGGCCGGCCACACCTGAGCCCACCACCGCGGCCTGCGGCCGGCCGGGCCGCCCGGCGCTTGCCGCCCTGTCCATCGTCATCCCCGAAGTCCGCCCGTGTTGAAGTCTGTGCTGCTAGAAACAATTACTAAAATACACTAAGATTCATGCAGGCGATAAACATGGAGCATCGGATGGACTTGCGCGAGGCCGCGGGAACGCTGGGCGTGCACTATCAGACCGCGTACGCCTGGGTTCGCCAGGGCGTGCTGCCGGCCCGCAAGGTGGGCCGTGGCTACGAGATCAGCGAGGCCGACGCCCGCGAGCTGGCGGCCCGGCGCCGCCTGGGTGCGCAGCCGCCCCGGCCCATCCAGGTCAGGGACTGGGCGGTGCAGTCGCGGCGGCTGTATGAGGCGCTCGCCGAGGGCAACGAGACGCTGGCCCGGCAGCGCCTGGCCAGGCTGGCCGGCGGGGTGCCGCTGATCGACCTTTGCGCACACGTCATCGGCCCGGCGCTGGGCCGGATCGGCGACGACTGGGCGGCCGGCCGGGTCTCGATCGCCCAGGAGCACCGGGCCAGTGCCATCTGCGAGCGGCTCATCGCCGGGCATGCCAGCCAGCCAGGCGGCCGGCCGCGCGGGATCGCGGTGGCCACCACCCCGCCCGGCGAGCGGCATGGCCTGCCCGCGCTGATGGCGGCCGCCTGCCTGCGCGAGGACCACTGGCTGGTGCACCACCTGGCGGCCGACCTCCCGGTGGCCGAGGTGACCCGGCTGGCGGCCGAGGTCGGGGCCGAACTGGTGGTGCTGTCCAGCGCGACCACATCGGCGGCCCGCCGGGCGCATGGCGCGGCCAGGGAGATCACCGCCGCGCTGCCCGGCGTGACCGTACTGACCGGGCGGCCGGGGGACAGCCTGCACGACCTGCGCGCGATGGCGGCCGGCCCGCTGTCGCACGGAGCCTGAGGAGAGCGGGTAACCAGAGATGGCCAGATACCAGACGGCCGTGCAGTCCCGGCGCCCGGCGCAGGAAACCTTCGACTACCTGGCCGCCTTCGGCAACGCGGCGGAGTGGGATCCAGGAGTGCTGGAGGCGCGGCAGCTTGACCCTGGACCGGTCGCGGGCGGGACAAGGTTCCGCCTGGTGGTGCCGTTTCTCGGACGCCGGCTGCCGCTGACCTACGCGGTCACCGGCTATGGGCCGGGCCGCCGGGTGACGCTGACCGCTGCCAACGGCCTGCTCCGCGCCACCGACCGGATCGAGGTGGCCGACGACGCCACGGTCAGCTACGACGCTGAGGTCGTGCTGCGCGGGCCGCTCCGGGTCCTCGACGCCCTGCTGCGCCCCGGTTTCCGCGCGGTGGCCGAGCGGGCCGCCGGCGGCCTTGCCGAAGTGCTGGCCGTGGGCCCGGCCCGGCAGCCAGACGTGCACCGGTGACCGCGCGCTCCCGTCTCGGGTCCACGCTGGACCTGGTGGCGCAGGCCAGCGTGATCGCCGGCTTCTCCCGGGCCGGGCTGGCCGTGCGGTCCCGGCTGCTGCCCGAGTTCGCCGCCGCGCCGCCGCCCGCCACCGGCCGGGTCGTGCTGATCACCGGTGCCACCTCCGGCATCGGCTACGCCACCGCGGCCGCGCTGGCCGGCCAGGGCGCGACCGTGCACTTCCTGGCCCGCGACCGCGGCCGGGCGGAGCGGGCGCAGCGGCAGATCACCGCGGCGTCCGGCAGCCCGCTCGTCAGCTACGGCCTCGCTGATCTTGAAGACCTGGGCTCGGTGCGCACATTCGCGCGCGAATTCCGCGCCGCCTGTCCCCGGCTCGACATCCTGATTCATAACGCAGGGACCATCCATCCCAGCTACCGCACCGATCCGGCGGGCATCGAGCTGACCTACGCCGGCCAGGTCGTGGCGCCGTTCCTGCTCACCGCGATGCTGATGCCGAGCCTGGCCGCATCCGGCGCCGCCCGGGTGATCACCGTCTCCTCCGGAGGCATGTACACCCGGCGGCTCGACCTCACCGCACTGCCGCCCACGCCGGCCGGGTTCCGCGGCGTCACCGCCTACGCCCGGGTCAAGCGGGCCCAGGTGGTGCTCAGCGCGGAGTGGGCCCGCCGGACGGCCGGGACCGGGGTGGCCTTTCATGCCATGCACCCGGGCTGGGCGGACACTCCGGGGATCGCAGCCGCGCTGCCACGGTTCCGCCGGGTCATGCGGCCGCTGCTGCGCACCCCCGAGCAGGGCGCGGACACCATCACCTGGCTCGCCACGGCGGACCCTGCGCTGCTCGGCAGCGGTGGTTTCTGGCACGACCGCCGGCGCCGGCCCGAGCACCTGCTGCCGTGGACTCGCGAGGACGCCAGCGCACGCGACCTGCTGTGGGACCGGTGCACGCGGGCGGCAGCGATCGCCCCGGCCGTTCCGTTCGGCAGCGAAAGTGGCACCGGCGGCTGCGGGGGCTGAGCCGCGGACCGCTCGTTTGCGCCGGCCCTGGGCGGGTAGCTGGCGGTTTTCCGCGACCTGAAGGGAGCCGGCCCAGCGGTGCAGCAATTCATCAGCAGCTACGGGTACCTGGCGATATTCATCCTGATGCTCGCCGAGTCGGCATGCATTCCGGTGCCGTCGGAACTGACGATGCTGTTCGCCGGGGCGCTGTCCGCGGGCGCGGTCGCCGGGGTGCATCTCAACCTGGTGCTCGCGATCGCCGTGGGCGTGGCCGGCAACGTAGCGGGGAGCTATCTGGCCTGGGGCGTCGGCGTCTACGGCGGCCGGGCGGCCTGGCACCGCTGGGGGCGGTACATCCTGCTGCGCGACGACGACATCGACCGGGCCGAGCGGTGGTTCGGCCGGCACGGCGGCAAGGCCGTCTTCTTCGGCAGGCTGCTGCCCGTCGTGCGCACGTTCATCTCGCTGCCCGCCGGGCTGGCCCGGATGCGGCCGGTCCGGTTCGGCGTCTACACCGTTCTCGGCTGCATCCCGTGGACCGCGGCGCTGGCCTGCACGGGTTACCTGGTCGGCAAGAACTGGGGCAACGTGGCGAGCGCGCTGCACGGCCCCAGCTACGCGCTGGCTGGCCTGTGCGGCCTGCTGGTGATCTTCGTGGTCGTCATGCTGCTGCGCCGCCGCCGCGAGCACGGTGCGCCGCGCGGGCAAGGCACGCCCGGTGGGCACCGCGAGCACGGTGAGCACAGCACCCAGGCGGAACGGGCCGGGCAGTTGCGCCCGTGACAGGCTGGTCCTTTCTCGCACCTGGAGGCCGGCATGTGGCGTGCCATGTTCGTCGAGCAGATTCCGCTGGCGGAGAAGGTCCTTCGCACCGTGCTGGTGTACGCGCTGATCGCAGTGCTGTTCCGGGTGGCCGGCAAGCGGGGGCTGGCCAACCTCAACACCTTCGACTTCGTGGTGATCTTCCTGCTGTCCAACGTGGTGCAGAACGCGGTCATCGGCAATGACACCTCGCTGACCGGCGGCGTCGTCGGTGCGGTGACGCTGGTGGCCGTGAACGCGGTCGTCACCCGGGTCGTCGCCAGCAACGACAAGTGCCGCGCGCCTGTTCGACGGGCGCCCGACCACGGTGATCAGCGACGGGCACGTGATCGGCCGGGCGCTGCGTCATCTGGGGATCCGGCGCAGCGAACTCGACCATGCGGTGCGGCTGCAGAACGGGGACGACGTCGCCGAGGTGCAGCGGGGCAGCCTGGAGCCGGGCGGCCAGCTGGTGCTCAGCCTCAAGCACTCCGAGCAGGGCGCCACCAAGGCGGACATCGCCGACGTCACCGCCCGGCTCAGCCGGATCGAGGAACTCCTCGGGGCGGCCACGTGAGCCGTGCCTGGCCCCGGGGGAGCCCGGGCCGGGGGAGCCCGGGCCCGCGGGGGAGCGGTGCCGCGGCACCGGAAGACCTGGTGGACCGGCTCGACGCGCTGGTCGAGCCCGCGGCGGAGCCGGAGAACGCGGTGCTCACCGACGACACCCGCGCGGTGCGGTGGGCCGGGCCGCTGTTCGCCCTGTTCGCGCTGATCATGGTGCCGTGGACGGTTTACATCGGCGAGTCGCTGCCGCGGCGGCAGCTTTCCCCGCACTACGACGCGTCCTGGGCGGGATTCGACGTGATGCTGCTCGCCGCGCTCGCCGCCACGGCGTTTTTCGCGCTGCGCCGGTCCCGCTACCTGTCCATGGCGGCGACGGCCACCGCGGTGCTGCTGATCGTGGATGCCTGGTTCGACCTCATGACCACGCCCTCGGGGCAGCTCGCACAGTCCATCGTGCTCGCCGCCGTGGTGGAACTGCCGCTCGCCGCCGTGTGCACCTGGCTCAGCCTGCACACCCACGAACTCACCGAGCGCCGGATCGTGCTGCTGATGCGCCGCCGCGGCCGGGCGGCCCGGCCGCGCTGACCGGCGGATGCTGGCCGCTGACCCAAGGGCTGGCCCGGCGGCCGCTAGCCCGCCGCGGCGGCCGGCACCCGCATCAGCAGGCGCCCCGGCTGCGTGGTGATCATCAGGCGCCTGGTGCCGCCCATCACCTCGCCGTCCAGCTCCCAGGGCTGTTCGCGGTCGGCGTGGATGGTCAGCTGGCGGAACTGCACCAGGGTCATCTGGCCGGGCGATTCGCGGCGCAGCAGCACCCGCGCGGCGAGCCGGATCCAGCCGGTCCAGCCACGGGCGGTCAGCACCACGGCGTCCAGCGTGCCGTCGTCCGGCAGCGCATCGGGCAGCAGCCGGATGCCGCCCTGCAGCCAGCCGACATTGCCGACGATCACGGCGCTGGCCCGCAGCCGCATCGGCGTCCCGCCGTCTGCCACCAGGCTCACCCGGACCGGCCGGTCCCGCAGATGACGCAGGGCGGTCAGCACGTAGGCGGCCCAGCCGAGCCGTTTTTTCAGCGGTTCGCTGGACTCGCCGAGCATCTTCGCGTCGAAACCAAGCCCGGCCATGACCACGAACGTGTGCCCGTTGGCCGAACCGGCGTCCAGCCGCCGGTCGGTTCCGGTGAGCGCGGTGACCAGCGCAGCGTCCATGTCCAGGGGCAGCCCGAGGTTGCGGGCGAGCAGGTTGCCCGTGCCGAGCGGCAGGATGCCCAGCGGGACGCCGCTGCCCGCGACGCCTTCCGCGCAGGCGGTGACGGTGCCGTCGCCGCCGCAGGCAAGCACCAGGCCGACGCCATCCCGCACCGCCTGCGCCGCCTGGCCGGTGCCGGGATCCTCGGCCGTGGTCTCCAGCCAGACGGGCTCGTCCCAGCCGTGCTCGGACATGGCCGAGCAGATGGTGTCCCGCAGTGTGGCGATGTCGTCGTGCTTGGTGGGGTTGGCCACCACCGCAGCCCGGCGGGTGCCCGGCGGGCGGGAGGCGTCTGGTGGCATGGCGCGAGCATATCCCCGCCTTTGCCGTTGATTTGCCTAGAGCGAGTGCTCTGGCTCCCGCCCGTTCTGTGGCGGCTGCTCGTCCGGTGGCGGCTGCTCGTCCGGTGGCGGCAGCGTCCGCAGCGAATGCTCGACCAGCGCGATCAGCACATCCCTGCTGGAGTTGCGCTGCCGGGCGTCGCACATCACCACGGGTACCGGTTCCTCCAGGTCCACCGCGGACCTGACGTCTGCGGGCCGGTAGCGGGGCGCATCGTCGAAGCAGTTCACCGCGAGGACGAACGGGATCTTCCTGTTCTCGAAGAAGTCCACGGAAGGGAAGCAGTCCGCAAGGCGCCGGGTGTCGGCCAGCACCACGGCGCCTATCGCCCCGCTGGCCAGTTCGTCCCACATGAACCAGAAACGCTCCTGCCCCGGCGTGCCGAACAGGTACACGGTCAGGTCTTCGCGGATCGTGATCCGGCCGAAGTCGAGTGCCACGGTCGTGGTGGTCTTGCGCGCCACGCCGGTGAGGTTGTCCACCGGGGTGCCGGCCACGCTCAGCGCCTCTTCGGTGGACAGCGGCCGGATTTCGCTGACCGCGCCGACCAGGGTCGTCTTGCCGACCCCGAAGCCTCCCGCGACGAGCACCTTGAGGGCCACGGGCAGGACGTGCCGGTCGTCGGTCTGCTCAGAGGCGGCGAAGGCCATTCACGACCTCTTGGAGGATGCGCCGGTCGGGCAGGCGGGCCGCCGGGATCGGGTTGTGCACGTTGATGAGCCCCCGCTCGCGCAGGTCGCCAAGGAGGATCCTGATCACGCCCACCGGGAGATCCAGGTCTGCCGCGAGATCGGCGACCGGGGTCGGCCGGCGGCAGATCCGCAGTAAGGCCCGGTGCTCCGGGCCCAGGCCGAACTCGCTGACCTGGACATCCCGTACCGCGGTGATCAGGGCGATGAGGTCGAGCTTGCCCCCGGCGGGACGCGTCCGGCCGCGGGTGAGCGCGTACGGCCGGACCACAGCGCCCGCTTCCTCATCGAGCCACCGGTCCTCGGCCGAATGCATACCCGGCCTCACTCCGCCGCGCCCCCGGCCGGCACCGGCCGGTGGTTCACCGACAAATGCTGGCCGACGCGTTTCACCAGCAGCGCCATCTCATAGGCGATCAGCCCCGCATCCGCGCTGGCCGGGCTCAGCACGGCCAGGCAGCTGCCCTCGCCCGCGGCGGTCACGAACAGGAACGAGTTCTCCATCTCGACGATCGTCTGGCGGACGCTGCCGCCGCCGAAATGGTGCCCGATGCCCCGCGCCAGGCTCTGGAAACCCGCGGCCGTCGCGGCCAGGTGCTCGGCATCCTCGCGGGTCAGTGCGGCTGAGGCGGCGAGGGCAAGGCCGTCACGCGAGAGGATCACAGCCTTGTCGATCTCGGCAACCCGGGTCACCAGATCATCGAGGAGCCAGCTCAGCCCGCTGTCGAAGCCCGGGCCGCGGCGCCAGTCAGCCTGGTCCATGCGGCCCCCTGTCCTCAGTAGGCGTCTCCTGCTGGTATGCCCCGTAGGCGCCGCCTTCATCATGGCCGGTGCCGGATTCTCCGGCCTCGGATGCCCCGGGCCCGGCCGGCGGCCCAGGCGCCGGGTCGAACATTGACCTGCCCCGTTCCGAGCCGTGCTGGATCGCGGACACCGTGGCCCTGGCCTCGTCCGGGGGACGCGGATCGCCGTACCTGCCAGGCAGCGGGGGGTACGCCGGCGGGGCGTTCCTGAGCTGTGGCACCAGGCTGGCCTGGCGCACTCGCCGGGGCAGTACCGGCTGGCCCGCGTCGTCCTGGCCCGTGTCGTCGCCCTGGGCCGTGTCGTCGCCCTGGGCCGTGTCGTCGCCCTGGGCCGTGTCGTCGTCCTGGGCAGGGGCGCCCGCCGTGGGCCGTGGCGGTTCGCTCCAGGCAGGCGACTCCATCCCGGTCCAGGCCCGGGATTCCGCTTCAGCCCAGGCGTTCGGATCCGGTTCGGCCCACGGCGGTGCCTGGCTCGCGGTCCACGGGGCCGCTGTGGGCGGTGCGGGCGGCATGACCGGTGCGGGCGGTGTGGCGGGTGCCGGTGGTGGCGGGTGCCGGCGGTGCGACGGGTGCCGGCGGTGCGACGGGTGCGGGCGGTGCGGCAGGTGCGGGCGGTGCGGCCTGGTAGGACGGCAGCCCAGGTTCTTGCCTGCCTGCGCCGGTGGGCTCGCCCCGCTCCCCGGACATGCCCTCATGGGCCAGGTCAGGCTCGGCGTCCTCGCTGGCTACGAAGCCGTTCTGCGCCCCGTTGTCATGCCTGGCAGGCGCGGGCGGGGTGCTCTCCGGTGCGCTCTCCAGTGCCTTGACAGGCTCGAGTTCCCCGAATCCCTCGGCGACCACGATGCTGTGCGGGATGAGCACGATCGCGGTGGTGCCGCCGTAGGGGTTGCGCCGCAGGGTGATCTGGATGTCATGGCGCCGGGCGAGCTGGCCGGCGACCAGCAGGCCGAGCTGGTCGGTATTGGCCGGATCGAACGGCAATGGCTCCGCGAGCTGGCCGTTGGCCTCGGCCAGCTTCTCGTCGCTCATGCCGAGCCCGCGGTCCTCGATCTCCATCGCGAATCCGTGCCCCACGATGCCACCCTGGATCACGACCGGCGTGTTCGGCGGGGAGTAGATGGTGGCGTTCTCGATCAGCTCGGCGGTCATGTGGATGACGTCACCCACGGCGGGCCCGGCCAGCCCGGTGTCGTCGGCGGAGATGACGCTGACCCGGGTGTAGTCCTCCACCTCGGCCACGGCCGCCCGGATGACGTCCACGAACGGGACCGGGTTCCGCCAGCCACGCGCGGGCGACTGGCCGGACAGGATGATCAGGCTCTCCGCGTGCCGCCGCATCCGGGTGGTCAGGTGGTCGAGGCGGAAGAGGTCCCCGAGTTCCTGCGGATCCTCGGTCCGGCGCTCCATCCGGTCCAGCAGCGCGAGCTGGCGGTGCAGCAGCGACTGGCTGCGCCGGGCCAGATTGCGGAACACCTCGCCGATGCCCTCGCGCAGCCGGGCCTGGCCCACGGCCGCGTCCACCGCGGTCCGCTGCACCTTGGTGAAGGCGTCCCGCACCTGGGCGATCTCCCTGGTATGGATGGGAACGTCCAGCGAGTCGTCGTTGTCCATCTTGACGTCGTGGCCGGTGGCCAGCTGGTCCACCATCCGGGGCAGCCGGTAGTCGGCCAGGTCAAGGGCGGAGCGGCGCAGGCCCTGCAGTTCGCGCACCAGCCCGCGGCCGGCCAGCAGCGACACGATGATGGAGATGATCACGGCCAGCAGGCCGATGCCGCCGGACAGCAGCAACCGCAGGTCGGTGACCTTTGCCTCGTGCTCGGCCTGCTGGTCGAGGGCGCCGGCCGCCTGGGTGCCGGCCCGCTCCAGGCCGAGTGAGACGCCTTGGACGGCATGCCCCCAATCGGCCGGCGCGACCGGCGGCGGGAACCGCGGGTGGTGGCCGCCGATGACGGTGTCCTCCAGCGCGGTCAGCCCGGCAAGGGCGGCGGGGCTGACGCCGGCTTGATACATGGCCCGGTAACTGGGATCGAGTTCGGGCAGCGTCTGGGCATAAAGCGTGGCCCGCGCCCCGGCCAGCCTGGTGAACTCGTGCTGGTCAGCCAGCGGGAACCTGCGCCCCGCCAGGTCGCTCACCACGAGCACGTTCTCCTGCTGAAGCAGTTCCGCGGACTTGGCGATCCGCTCCAGCGCCAGGGCCTGCGCGGCGATCGGCGTGCTGGTCTCGGTGAGGATCACCTGGTTCAGCAACAGGTAGGAGTCGTTGATCAGCTTGTTGTAGGTGGCCAGTGCCTGCGCCCGGCTGACCGTCCCGGCGCCGATCGAGGCGTGCAGGGCGGGCAGTCCCGCGGCGTCGTGCAGCAGGGTGGCGGACGCCTGCCGCACCGCCGGCGGGGCATTGCTGAGGGTGCTGCCTGAGGTGAGGGCGGCGCGCAGGGCGGCTGTCACGTGCGCGGTGGCCGCTTCCTGCGCGCGCAGTTTTGCGAGATTGCCCGGGCTGGGCGCCGAAAGGTAGATGGCCGAGAAAACCCGCTCCGTATCGAGCTGGCCAAGGAAATTGCTCACCGGTTCGCTCGTGGCGGTCTTCAGTGCCCTGGCCCGTGCCAGATTCAGGGCGTCTTTACCGGCGATGCCGGTGGTAAACAGATAAAGCCCGAAGAGGGAAAGCACCGGCACGAGTACCAGAACTAAAATCCGCGCGCGCACTGACCGGATATGCCAACTCATCAGCCATCCCCCGGGTAAAGTAACGGTACGGGGCACGGGGCCTGCATTGCTCTTTGGCCAAGCGGCCGTGCCTGGCAGTGGTGCCAAGCGGTATTGCCTGGCAGTCTTGCCAGCAGCGGCGCCAGCAATGCCGCGGTGCGGAAATACTGCCCCACTCACCGCATTGCCTGGCCTTCGCCGTGCAAGTCCCTGCGTGGAGCCTAACAGGACACCCGTGGTGCTCCGAGGCCAAAGTTCTAATGATCATCCCCGGATGTTACTGACGGGTCAGGTGGGTTTTAAGTAGTGCACCCTGGTGGTTTTCCGGGCCCGGCGAAGATCTTTATTGCCGTAAGCTCCCCGCCCGTCGCGACGTCTCATCAGTAACGGCAGTCAATCGGTTCACTCCCTGCTCGCCAGCCACATTAGCGGTGGCACCGGCCGCGCGGCGGAGGAGATGAGGCATTGCCGCAGGCTGGCCCGGGCCCAGGCTTTTATGGCGCATCAGAGTAATGGAAATGAGGGTTACCTGTCCGGTGAAAACGCGGCAATCTCTGGCATGAACGAATTTCGTGGCTGGACGTAACCGGCGCGCCGCCCAGGATTCAGGGACCGGGGATTCCCCGCGGCCGGGCGGCCCGGCCGGGCGGCCCGGCCGGGCACGGAACTTGCCGCGGTGGCGCTGTCCCTGGTGGTGCTGTCCCTGGTGGTGCTGTCCCTGGTGGCGTCTGTCCCTGGTGGTGCTGTCCCAGGTGGTGCTGTCCCAGGTGGTGCTGTCCCAGGGGTGGCTGTCCCTGGCGGGGCGGCCGGTTGGCGCCTCCGGTCAGGCGGCGTCGACGGCCCGTGGCCCTGGCTCGGTCGCCGGCTTGCCGCGTTCCGCGGCGAGCCGCTCCAGGCCGTACCGCTCCACGTGATCGGGGTCGGTGAGGCTGATCGTCCGCAGGTTCTGCGCGGCCAGCCGTTCGTTGATCTCGTCCAGGTGCTCGCGGACCAGTCGCTTCTCCGCGTCGGTGGTCTTGCCCTTGTGCGGCTTGCCCGCGTGCTCGATCGTGCCGTAGCTGGTCCGGTCCTCCCGGCTCGCGGCCGTGGTGGCGGAACGCGAGGCTCGCCTGGCCGGCCGGGCCGCGGCCAGGATCTCGCTCATCGGCTTGTCGGTGGCCAGCTTGTCGAACTCCGCGACGTCCAGCACCACCCGCCGGGGCTGGTCGTCGCCGGGGAAGTAGAGGTCGACAAGGGCTGCCTGGCCGCCCGCCTTCTCGATGTCAGTGGCCTCGGCGGTCAGGGCCTCGATCTCGACGGGCCCATCGGGCAGGCCGGGGTGTTCGGAGATCACTATGCGGGCCGGTGGCTCGTCGTCGCTGATGAGCTGGCCACTGAGATCGCTGAACCGGACAGTCTTCTGGCCCACGGGATTGTCCTCCTGGTCGCGTGTGACGGGTGCGGTCGGCAGCCCTGGGGCGGTGCTGCCATACGTGGAACGCGATGCCTACGCTGCCGCACCGGAGATTGGCTGTCAAACATGTGTTCGATGAACGGGTGTGCGTGTCGAGATGGCCGATAATGTTTTCGATCAGTCGCGAGCCAGCCGGCCAAGGGCAGGCCGGCCACGGCAATCCCGTATCAGCCTTGGCAGGCGCCCGGTGCGAGCACCGGGTTTACCCGCTAACCTCGCCGCCTAGGTGGCTAGGGGAGAGGACCTGGATATGGCCGAACCGCAGGGGGCACGGGTCAACGCCCAGCAGGCCGCGGAGTGGGACGGCCCGGCCGGTGCGCACCGGACCAGGCACGCCGCGGTCTTCGACGCCGAGGCCCGCCCGCACCACGAGCGATTCCGCGCCGCGACCGGGGTGACCTCGCGTGACCGCGTGCTCGACATCGGCTGCGGCACCGGCAAGTCCACCAGGGACGCCGCTCGCGCCGCGGTGGCGGGCAGTGCTCTTGGCATCGACCTGTCCGCGCAGATGCTTGAGCACGCCCGCCGCGTCAGCCTGCGGGAAGGGCTCACCAACGTCGGCTTCGAGCAGGCCGACGCCCAGGTGCACGCCTTCCCGGCCGGTCGCTTCGACGTGGCGATCAGCAGGTTCGGCTCGATGTTCTTCGACGACCCGGTGGCCGCGTTCGGCAACATCGGGCACGCGCTGCGCTCCGGTGGGCGCCTGGTGCTGATGGTCTGGCAGGCGCGGGAGCGCAACGCGTGGTCGACCAAGATCCGGGAGGCCATCGCCGGGGATGCGGAACTGCCGCCGCCCGCGAGCGGCCCGAGTCCCTTCTCGCTCGGCGACCCGGCCGAGGCCAGCGGGATTCTGACGGCGGCGGGGTTCACCGGGGTCAGCTTCACCGATGTGCACGAGCCCGTCTACTACGGCCCGGACGTGGCGGTGGCCCTCGACGTGGTGAGCGGCCTGCGCAGTACCAGGGACCTGCTCGCGGGCATGGACGAGGGTGCGGCGGAGAACGCGCTGGAACGGCTGCGGGCCACCCTGGCTGCCCACCTGACCGGCGAGGGCGTGCTCTTCGACGCGCGCACCTGGATCATCGCCGCGCGGCGCCCCTGACCGGCGGGGCAGATCAGGGGGTGGGAGTGGCCCCTCCGGTCCGCACCCGCAGCACCTGCGGGCCGCGGAAGGAGATGTTGGGGTGGAAGGTGAGCTCCTGGCCCCCGGCGAGCCGCAGCCGCGGATAGCGGCGGGCCAGTTCCGCCAGCGCCAGCCGGGTTTCCAGGCGGCCCAGGTTGGCGCCGAGGCAGTAATGCAGTCCCAGCCCGAACGCCAGATGCTGCCCGGCGTTGCTCCGGTCCAGGTCGAAGGCGTCGGGGTCGGCGAACACCGCCCCGTCCCTGCCCCCCGCCGCCAGCCACAGGAACAGCTTGGCGCCCTCGGGCAGGTCCACCCCGCCGATCGTGACGGGGCGCGTGGTCACCCGGCGCCACACCGGCACCGAGGGGTCGTATCGCAGCGTTTCCTCGACAGCCGCGGGGATGAGGTCCGGTTGCCCGGCGACGCGGGCCCACCGCGCCGGGTCCTCCAGCAGCCGGCGCATGGTGTTGCCGATCAGGCCGGTGGTGGTCTCGTGCCCGGCGAAGGACAGCGAGAACAGGATGGAGGAGATCTCCTCGCGGGTGAGCCGGCCCGGGTCCTCGCGGTGGATGGCCAGCAGGTCGCTGGTCAGGTCGTCGCCCGGCTGGCCGGCCCGCAGGTCGACCAGGTCGCGCAGGTAACGCCGGTACGCGGCCATGCTGGTGGCGATCTCCACCTGGTCGCCGGGCGCCGGGCGCCCCCAGCCGAGCGCCGCACGGGACCCGCACCACAGCTTGAGCTGCGGATAGTCCTCCTCGGGCACGCCCATCAGGGAGAAGACGATGTTCGCGGGCAACGGGAACGCCAGCGCCGCGACCAGGTCGAACTCGTCCTGCCCGGCTACCGCGTCCAGCAGTCGCGCGGTGGCCGCCTCGATCGCCGGGATCATCGCCTGGATCCGGGTCATGCTGAACGCGCGGGCCGCGGGCTTGCGCAGCCGGGCGTGCGCCGGCTCGTCCAGGCTGACCATCGACGGCTGCGGCCGGTGCCCGCCCGCCAGCAGTATCCCGGCCGCCTCGGGTACCAGCGGCACCAGGGGAGCCTGCGCCGCCGCGGCGGAGAACGTGGCCGGGTCCCGGAACACCTGCTCGATGTCGGCGTGCCTGGTGAGCACGTAGTAACCGATCGACGGGGCGTAGAACAGCGGCGCGCCGGCGGGCAGGCTCGCCAGCACCGCGTACGGGTCGGCGAGGAACTCCGGGGCGAGCGGGTCGAAATCCTCGTGCACCGGGCATCCCGTTGCTGCCATTGCGCACCTCCGCAGGCCAGGCTGTATTCGATTATCAGGCGATACGGACGGCGCCACCACCGGGCTGCCCAGTGGCGGCGCCGTCCGTGGCACTGTCAAGTTCCAGGTGCAGGAGCTTGCCGGATCGCCCTGCCTACCCAGCGGGCGGTGCTTGCTGCCACACTGCAGGTCGGGCACCCGGCCGGACGCTGAGGACCGGCCGGCCCGGGAGGGAGGCTGCGGTGGCGGGCTATCTGGACTACTCGGGCCGGGACGACGTGCTGGGCGGCGGTGCGCAGCGGATCCCGGTCAGCACGCCGAAGGGCACCTACCACGTGTGGGTGAAGCGGATCGGCAACAACCCCCGGCTCCGGGTGCTGCTGCTGCACGGCGGCCCCGGGTCCACGCACGAGTACCTGGAGGCGTGCGACAGCTTCCTGCCCGCGGCCGGAGTCGAGTACTACTACTACGACCAGCTCGGCTCGGGGTTCAGCGACCAGCCCGACGACCCGTCCCTGTGGGAGCTTGACCGCTTCGTGGACGAGGTGGAGCAGGTCCGCCAGGCGCTGGGCCTGGACCGCGGCGACTTCGTGCTCTACGGCCAGTCCTGGGGCGGCATCCTCGGCATGGAGTACGCCCTGACCTACCAGCAGCACCTGCGCGGGCTGGTCATCTCCAACATGATGGCGAGCGTCCCTGCCTACAACGCCTATGCCGAGCAGGTGCTGATGCCGAAGATGGACCAGGCGGCGCTGGCCGAGATCAAGGCGCTGGAGGCGGCCGGCCAGATCGAGGATCCGCGGTACATGAAACTGCTGGGCGAGCAGCACTACATCCACCATGTGCTGCGCATCCCGGACGCGGACATGCCCGACCCGGTGCGGCGCGGCTTCGCGCACATCAACCCGGCGATCTACGTGTCCATGCAGGGGCCCAGCGAACTGGGCATCAGCGCCGACGCCAAGCTGGCCAACTGGGACCGGTTCGCCGACCTCCCCTCGATCGAGGTGCCCACCCTGGTCATCGGCGCCCAGCACGACACGATGGACCCGGCGCACATGAAGGCGATGGCCGACAGGCTGCCGCAGGGCCGCTACCTGCACTGTCCTGACGGCAGCCACCTGGCGATGTATGACGACCAGCAGGTGTATTTCGCCGGTCTCGTGGAGTTCTTGCACGACCTGGCAAACCAGCCGTAACGTCTGCCGCGTGACGCGGCAAAGCGGGCCTTCAGCACGGACCGGGTGGGACTTCGCGGCCCGGTTCAGCGGCATGAGCACCTCCGAGAAGTGGGGCTACGGATTCTGGCTGTTCCTCGGGCTCGTCTTCGCCATCCCGGAGAGCTGGGCGGGCCTGGCCAACCCGCCGTGGCCCTCGCTCACGGACACGGTCGCCCACCTGGAGGCGCTGGCGTCGTGGACCGCGCTCATCGTGGTGGCGGTGATCGTCATCGTCGCCTTCTACTTCGTCAGGGTCCCGGTCACCCAGACCGGCACGATGGTCTACGCCGCGGGCGGCCCCGGCCGCGGGACCGGCGCGGGCGTCGGCCGCACCTACAACGGCCGGCTCAGCAGGACCCCGGCCGACATCAGCCCGGTGGCCGCGCTGGTGTATGTCCCGCTGGCCCTTGGCGCGATCACCCTCGGCAGCCTCATCGCCGCGGTCGTCAGCGGCGACTACTGGGTGGAGGGCTACGTCATCTACGGGCTGATCGCGATCTTCCTGGTGATCATCCCGAACGTGCTGGCGTACTGGTTCGCCCGCGAGGTGCCCTGGCCCACCCTGCTGACCACGATCGTCAACCTGGAGCGGCGCTGGCGCCCGGCGGCCGTCGTCGTGCTGGCCGGGCTGGTGATCCTACTTCTGCACCTGGCCCTGCCCCCCTGGCCCGACATGCTGTGACGCCGCCGGCGTGAACCGCCGCAGCCACACCCGCGCCTCGGCGGCCAGCGTCGCGGTCCCGCTGGGCAAGTCCTGCCACTCGTCCCGGCGGCCGGCCCCCGGGTCGTCGAGCAGCGCGCTGTCCGCAAGGATCGGGGCGCCGGTCACCAGGGCGAGGTTGACCGCGTCACTGGGGCGCGCATCCACCTCACGCCGGCCCGCGGGCCCGGCCACGATCACGACCGCGTAGAACACCTCGCCGGCCAGCCGGGTGATCCGTACCTCGCTGACCCGCGAGCCGCACGCATCCAGCAGGCTCGCCGTCATCTGATAGGTCAGCGGGCGCGGCGTTTCCACCGCCTGCAGGCTGAGGGCGAGCACGGTGGCCTCCGTCGGCCCGACCCAGATGGGCAGGCGGCGCGCGCCGTCGCGCTCATCGAGCAGGATGATGTGCTGGCGGTTCGACGGGTCGGCCTCTTCGCTGCACCGGATGTCGGTGACCATTACCTCGGCCCACGCGGGACGGCCTGCGGTGGTTGTCATGACGGGCTCCTTGGTGCGGGTGGCCGGGCCTGCCGGGCCACTGGTGGGTGCGGGGCCGCCGGCGAGCGGCACCAGCGCGGGGGTGAGTGCGGCGCGGGCCTGGTGCAGCCTGGCCTTGACCGCGCCGACCGAGATGGCAAGCTCGGCCGCTACCTCACGGTGGGTGAGGCCTTGCAGGTAGAACAGGAAGACGGCGTCACGCTGGCCGTCGGGAAGCTGGGCCACCGCGGCCCGGACCGTGGCGGCAAGCTCGGCGAGTTCCGCGCGCTCATCGGGGCCGGGCTCGTGGGATGCCCGGTCCGGTGCCCGGCCGTGGCTGACCGCCGGCCGTTCCATCCGCAGCTGGCGTGCCCAGCCCCTGGCCACGTTCAGCGTGATCCCGCAGAACCAGGCGCCGAACCTGCCCGGCGTGCGGAGCCGGTCCAGGCTCACCAGCGCCGCGACGGCGGCTTCCTGCCCGGCATCCCTGGCCAGGTCCGGGGTGCCAAGCACGCGCGCCGCGAGCGCCACGGCGGTGGCCCAGTGCCGGGTCACCAGCGCAGCAAAGGCGTCCTTGTCACCGCCCAGGGCGGCCTCGACCAGCCGCGCGTCGCCGGCCAGCCTGTCGTCCACACCTCATAGTGCGCTGCCGGGCCGCCAGGGTTAGCCCGGCAGCACCACCGGTTCCCCGGGCCGCTCAGTCCGCCACGGTGACCAGGTCGAGCCGGCCCAGCACGTCGGGGTCACCGAGCAGGTCGATCGCGGTGATTTTCCCGTCGCTGAGGGTGAAGCTGAAGACCACGCGCGGCCGCCCGCGGGTCGTCCACACCAAGCCGGCGACCCCGTCGATGAGCGCCAGCCTGGCCGCCCTGGCCCGCCCGGAGAAGAAGCCGGCCACCGCCTGCGCCCCGCGGACCTCCGCCTCGGCGCCGATTCGCACCACGGTCTGGTCGGCCCGCAGCACCACGTCCGGGTCCAGGGCCGCGACCAGTGCCCCGAGGTCGCCGTTGCGCGAGGCGGCGAGGAAGGCCCGGACGATCTCGCGGCGCCGGGTCAGGTCGGTGTCCTGGGCCGTGTCCGCGCCCTGGACCCGGCGGCGCGCGCGGCTGGCCAGCTGGCGGGTCGCGGCCGGGGTGCGCTCGACGATGGGGGCGATCTCCTCGAACGGCATGGCGAACATGTCGTGCAACACGAAGGCCAGCCGCTCCGCCGGGGTCAGCGTGTCCAGCACCACCAGCAGCGCCAGGCCCACCGAGTCGGCCAGCACCGCCTGCTGCTCAGGCCCGGCGCCGTCCGTGCTGGCGGCGATCTCCTCGGGCAGATGGGAGCCGGCCGGATCCTCGCGCCGGGTCTTGCGGGACTGGAGCATGTTCAGCGACACCCGGGCCACCACCGTGGTCAGCCACCCGCCCAGGTTCTCCACCTGGCCGGAGTCCGAGCGGGACAGCCGCAGCCAGGCTTCCTGTACCGCGTCTTCCGCGTCGGCCGGCGAGCCGAGGATCCGGTAGGCCACCGCCCTCAGGTGGGCGCGGTGCGCCTCGAATCGTTCCGCGAGCCAGTCGTGGGTGTCCATCGGTCACATTCCTCCATCACAGGCTGTCATACCAATGACCGGCCAGGCCCGGCCGGTGTGACGGCGGCAGGCCGGGCACCTGCGGCAACCCCGGCCGGCACCGCGAAGATCCAGGCAAGGAGAGATACGTGGAAGCACGGATGAAGAACCCCGCGATGATCATTCCCGGGGCGATGACGGCCATCCAGGCGCTGAACGCGGCCACCGGGCAGGGCGGCGTGCCGCCGCTCACGCTCGGCCTGGTGCACCTGCGCGCCAGCCAGATCAACGGCTGCAGTTTCTGCTGCGACTCCGGCTCACGCCACGCGAAGGGCTCCGGCGAGACCGATGAACGGCTGTTCTCCGTGGCGGCCTGGCGGGAGGCGCCGTACTTCAGCGGCGCCGAGCGGGCCGCGCTGGCCCTGACCGAGGCGGTGACCCGGCTCAGCGACCGGGCGGACCCGGTGCCCGACGAGATCTGGGACGAGGCGGCCCGGCACTACGATGAGCGTGGCCTCGCGGCACTGCTTCTCATGATCGCGACGACCAACGTCTTCAACCGCCTCAACGTGGCCACCAGGCAGGTGGCTGGCGCGTGGGGCTGAGCGCGAGCCGGCGAACAGGAGACTGCCACGATGACACCGCCCGCCCGCACGGCGCAGCAGCGCAAGGCGGACACGCTGCGCCGGCTCGAAAACGACGTGGACACGTGGGTGGCCACGGCCGACCCGGCAACCGGAACCCCCTACCTGGTGCCGTTGTCGTTCCTGTGGGACGGCGCCACGGTGCTGATAGCCACCCCGGCCGCCAGTCCCACCAGCCGCAACCTGCGGGCCACGGGCAGGGTGCGGCTGGGCATCGGCCCCACCCGTGACCTGGTGCTGATCGAGGGGACCGTGCAGGCGGAAACCGCGGCCAGCGAGATCGGCCCGCAGACCGGCGACGCCTTCGCCGCCAAGACCGGATTCGACCCACGCGAGCTGACCGGCTACGCGTACTTCCGGATCCAGCCGCAGCGGCTCCAGGCATGGCGCGAGGCCAACGAGCTGGCCGGCCGCGACCTCATCCGCGGCGGGGACTGGCTCGCCCGCTGAGGCCCGCTTCGCCGCGCGGCGGCCTGCCAGCAGCGGGATGCTGCTCAGCGCGATGCCCGCGAGGACGGCCGCGCCCCCGGCGAGCTGCCCGGGGCGGGCAGGGTTGCCGAAGAACACCACGCCCGCCACGGCACCGACGAACGGCTCGATGTTGAGGAACGCCCCGGCCACCTCGGCGGGCACCCGGCTCTGCGCGTAGGCGAACAGGGCGAAGGGCAGCAGCGTGCCGCCCACTGCCAGGACCGCGGTGGCCGCCAGCGGGCCCAGCGCGGGCGGGGCGGCGGGCATGCCCTCGGTGACCACCGCGAACGGCAGCACGGCGAGCGCGGCCCCCAGGAACTGCACGGCGGTCGCGGCAATGGGGTCGCGGCCGCGCAGCAGGCGGGTCTGCGCCACCGTGAAGGTGGCCGACACAAGCAGCGACACGAGCACCAGCGCGTCTCCGGCGGTGCTCGCTCCGCCGCCATGGCCACCGGCGACCAGGGCGACGCCGGCCAGCGACAGCGCGAAGCCCGCCCACGCCACCGGGCGCGCCACGGCCCGGTGCCAGACCGCCGCGATGATCGCGACCAGCACCGGGACCGTGCCGATCAGCAGCGCGGCGTGGATGACGCTGGTCCGGGTGATGCCGGCGTTCTGCAGCACGACGGACCCGCCGTAGCCAACCGCGCCCGAGGCCAGCACGGCGGGCCGGAACGCGGCCCGGAGCTGGTGGCGGGCGACCGGGAGGAGGATCGCGGCGGCCAGGGCGAAGCGCACGAAGGTGAGCCAGCCCGGCGGCAGCCAGTGCAGGGCCAGCTTGGACAGCGGCACCGTGGTGCCCCAGAGCAGCCCGGCGCCGATCAGTGCGGCAAAGGTGCGGCGGTTGCTGTTCATGCCGCCATGGTCGCTCGTGCACACACAGAATTTGGTTAGTGCGGCCCTTTAGCTTCATAATCAGTGGTGAGATGGCTGTTGAACTTGACGAAATTGATGTAAAACTGCTCAGCGCGCTACAGGCCGACGCGGACCGCACGAACGTGGAGCTGGCCCGTCTGGTCGGGCTGTCGCCGGCGGCCACCCTGCACCGGGTCCGCTGGCTGAAGGAGTCCGGTGTCATCCGGATCATCCGGGCCCAGCTCGACCCCGCCGCGGCCGGATTCCCGCTGCAGGTGTACGTGACGGCCACACTCAGCCGGCACGACCTGCGGGCGGAACGTATCTTCAATGACCATCTCCGGGCCGTGCCGCAGATCATCGCCGCGGATAGCGTGGCCGGCGAGATGGACTACGTGATCACCGCGGTGGCCCGTGACGTCGCGGAATTGCAGGAGGTGCTGGCCGGCCTGTCCACCCGGGGCGGGCAGCGGCTGGTGACCTACCTGCGGCTGGCCGAGGTCAAGCCGCCGTCCCGGCTGCCGCTGGCCGCCACGATCCCGGCCCCCGACGAGCCGCCCCGGCGGCGCCGCCGCCCGGCCGCGCGCTAAGCAGGGCATGAATGGGACGACGAGGCCCCTCTGGGGGCACCGGATCCACATTCACGGCCCTGGGGGCGAGCCTGGGGGATCTGGGGGCTTATGGAGGGCCTCGCCGGGCGACGGGGCGGGCACCGGCTCGGCGCCCGGCGGCGGGGTGGCCCCGGTGCCGCCCGGCAGGCGGCCGGTGACCGCCAGCGCGGTCACGCCCGCGAGCGCCGCGGCGGTGAACGCGGCCGTGACGCCCACGCGAAGGTCGCCGCCCGTGCTGGCCGCCACCGCGGCGCCACCGATGCCGATGCCGATGGCGGTGCCGAGCACGTCGGCCAGGTTCAGCGAGGCGGACACCCGCCCCTCCTGGCCGGGCGGTGCCTCGCGCAGCATCATCAGTGAGATCGGCGCATAGGCCAGCCCCATGCCGAGGCCGGCCACGGTCCATGCGACAAGGGCGGACCAGGCCGGGATGGCAGGCTGCACCGCCACGACCATCCCGGCGATGCCGGCCAGCACGATCACCAGGCCGGTGCGGATAAGCCGGCGGCCCTCCCAGGTGTCGCTGAACCGGGCCTGCACCCACGCACCCGCGGTCCACGACAGCGTGGCCCCGGTGACGGCGATGCCCGCGTACACCGGGGTGTGGTGGCGGACCGTGGTGACCGCCAGGGTCACGTACGCGTCGGCGCCGAAGAACGTGAACGTGAGCAGCCCCCGGGTGAGGATGACCGCGGGCAGCCCGGGCCGCGCGGTCAGCGTGCCGGGCGGCACCAGCCGGCGCAGGGCCGGCAGCCCGGTCACCGCACTCGCGAGGATCAGCGCGCACCCGGCCAGCACCGCACCGGAACCGGCCGCGAGGGTGAGCCCGGCGAGCAGCAGCGTGGCCCCGGCGGCGGTGCGCAGCGCGTCGATCAGCCTGGGCTCGCCGGTGCCGGCGGAGGCGGGCGGGCCAAGCCGGGCCAGGGCGGGCACGGCGATCGACCCGGCCACGGCCACCACCGGCAGCAGGCCGAGGAACACCCACCGCCAGCCGAAGGCGTGCGCAACCTCCGCGGCCACCACCGGCCCGGCGAGCCCGGGCAGGACCCAGGCGGTGGACAGCACCGCCATCATCCGGGCGCGGAGCGAGCCGGGCAGGCACCGGCCGATCGCGGCGTAGGCCACCGAAGGGATCGCGCCCGCGCCCATGCCCTGCAGCACCCGGCCCGCGACCAGCACCCCCATGGTGGGAGCCAGGCCCGCAACGGCAAGCCCGGCGCCGAAGAGGAGCAGCCCGGCCACGAACGGCACCACGGGCCCGCGCCGGTCCGCCTCCCGGCCGGCCAGCACGATGCCGATCACGCTGCCCAGCATGAACCCGCTGAACACCCAGCCGTACAGGCGCAGCCCGCCCAGGTCGTGGGCGGCCACCGGCATCACCGTCACCACCGCCAGCGCCTCCGACGCGACGAAGGTGATCGTGAGGACCAGGCCCGCGGTCAGTGCCCGGCGCTGCGGCGCCCACAGCCCGTCTGCCCGCCCCTCGCCCATTCCCCGCGCCTCCTTCGCCCCGTTTGCCTCTTCGAGGGTACGAGGGGACCAATGGCCCAGGGATCGGCCGCGACACCGTCGTAGGGTTCGCCTAACGGCGTGGGGAGGTGCCAGCATGGCACGACGAGTGCGGGGCTGGCGGAAGCTGGCGGGCGCGACCTGGGGCCGCCCGAGCGATCCGCAGTTCTTCGGTGACCTGGAACTGGACGCGGGCGCACTGCTGAGCTACATCGAGGAGGTCCGGCGGCTGTCCGGCGTGCACCTCACGATGACCCACCTGGCCGGCCGGGCGGTCGCGCACGGGCTGGTGGCGGTGCCGAAGCTCCAGGTGCGGTTGGCCCACGGCCGTGAGTACCCACGGGACAGCGTCGATGTGTTCTTCATCGTCTCCGCCGCGGGAGGGCAGGAACTGACCGGCGTAAAGGTCCACGATGCCGACCGCAAGTCCGCGGTCGAGATCGCCGAGGAGGTGACCCGGCGCTGCGCCACGATCGAGGCAGGCAGTGACCCGGACCTGGGCCGCAGCAAGGCCATGCTGGCGAAGCTGCCGCCGCGCGCACTGCGGGCGGCATTGCACGTCGGGGCCTGGCTCACCTCGGACCTCAACCTCGACCTGAGCCGCCTTGGCATGCCGCGGCAGGCCTTCGGCGGCGCCATGATCACCTCGGTGGGCATGTGGGGGATCGGCCACGCGTATTCGCCGCTCGCGCACTACTACCGGGTGCCGCTGCTCGTGCTCGTCGGCGCGGTACGGAAGGTACCGGTCGCCATCGACGACCAGGTCGTCGTGCGCCCGATGCTGACGCTCACGGCGACATTCGACCACCGGTACGTGGACGGGTTTCACGCCGCTCAGTTCGCCGCGGCGGTGCGCGGTTACTGCGCCGCGCCGGCCCGTTTCGAGCCCGCGCTGCCTGATGCCGTTACCGCTCCGGACGTGCCCGGCTGAGCAGCCGCTCACCCTGGCCGTGCCGCGGTGGCCCGGCCAGGGGCGTTCAGCCGGGCGTGCGCCTTGTGGTTGCGCTTGTAGAGCCCCACGAACTCGTCGTAGAGCATGCGGTACAGGCCAGCGGTGCCCGGATCCGGCTGATAGCCGGCGGCCACGCTCACCCGGTCGGGTATCTCATCGAAGGTGAGCTCGCCGAGTGCCACCGCGGCGAGCATCCCCACCCCGCGGGCCCCCGCGTTGACCGGGTCGGCGACCTGCTCGATCTCCCGGCCGAGCACGTCGGCGAAGATCTGGCACCACACGGCGGAACGGGCGCCGCCGCCGATGAACCGGATCGGCTCCAGCCGCCGCTTGGTGAACCGCTCCACCGCGCTCAGCAGCCACCGGGTGTTCAGCGCGACCCCTTCGAACACGGCGCGGACCAGATCATCGCGGGTCGTCGACAGGGACAGATTGTGGAACCCGCCGCGCAGCAGGTGATCCTCCACCGGGGTCCGCTCGCCGTACAGCCATGGGGTAAAGATCACCCCACGGCTGCCCGGTGGGGTGGCGGCGGCCATCCGGTCGAACGCCCGGTAGGCGCCCGGCGGCGGGTCACCATCGAACAGCACCCGGTCGCGCAGGAACGTCAGCGCGGCACCGGCGGTCTCCTGCTCGTCGGCGACGAAGTAGCGGCCTGGTATCGCCGACGGCAGCGAGGCGATGTTCCGCAGCATGTCGGTGCGCTTGAACGGGACATGGCAGGTCAGCCAGGACGATGTGCCGACGTACAGGTGGGCCTGGAAGTCCCGGGTGGCCCCGGAGCCGATCGCCGCCGAATGCAGGTCGGGCGTGCCGGTGACGACGGGCAGCCCGGCCGGGACGCCGAGCGCCGCGGCGGGCCCGGCCAGCAGCGGCCCAAGGACGTCGGTCGCGGCCCGCAGCGGCGGCAGTTTCTCCTGCGGTACCCCGGCCAGCTGCAGCAGTGCCTGGTCGTAGCGGATCCGGGCCGGATCCCGGTTATCGGTGACCCAGTGCAGCGCGATCGAGTCGAAGGACGCGGCCGCCCGGCCGGTCAGCCGCAGGTTCAGCCAGTCCTTCGGCTCAAGGAACGTGCTGGCGGCACGGTAGGACTCCGGCTCGGCGTGCTTGAGCCACAGGATGTGCGCGAGCGAATCCTTGCCGCTCTGCGAAGGGATGCCGCCGGTCTTCCTGATCCAGCGGGCCAGCTTGTCCGGGCCGTAGCCCTGGACGCGCACCGGCCCGCCGGTGATGCTCCGGGTGTAGGGCGCGCCCCGGGAGTCCATCCAGATGATCGCCTTGCGGACCGGGCGGCCGGCGGCGTCCACCGGCACGGTTCCCGACCACTGCGCGGTGCAGCAGACCGCGGCGACCTCCTCCGGCCGGACGGTGCCGCGTGCCATCAGCCGGGAGGACACCCGGGTGATCAGCGCCCACCAGCCGTCGGCGTCCTGCTCCGCGCCGCCACCCGGCAGCAGTTCGGCCTGGTGCGCCTCCTCCTCGGCGGCGACCACCTCGCCGGTCACCGAGACAAGCGCGACCTTCAGCGCCGAGGTACCCAGGTCGATCGCCAGGACGTGGCGCGGCACCTCAGACCTCGAACGTGATGTCGAGGTAGGCGGTGAGCATCGCGTGCACCAGTTCCGCGGGGAGGGACGCGGCCATGCCGTACACCGGCGCCATCCCGGTGCTGACGCCGGGATTCGCGCGGGCCTCTTCGACCGACTCCCGCAGGTCGGTGAGGAACCGGTCGGCCACCCCTGGCAGGGTGTGCCGCAGCGTGATCGCGATGTGCACCGCGGGCGGCAGTTGCAGCCCGTTCAGGCTCCACCCCCGGCCGGACATGTTCTCCAGGACCTGGAACACGTCCACGCCTTCTTCGGTGGCGAACGCGATGACCCACAGCGGGTCGCCGAGCACCCGGACGCCGGGGATGGCCGCGACGCCGTCGCGTACCTTCGCCCCCGTCTCCAGGATGCGCCGGGCCGACTCGGTGTAGCCGCGCGCGCCGATGGAGACCATCGCCGCCCAGCAGGTGGCGGACAGCGCACCCGGCCGGCTCCCGGCGAAGGTCGGCGACAGGTACAGGCCGCCGGGCCAGTCGGTGGTCGTGTAGTACTGGAACTGCCGCAGTTCTTTCCCCCGGTAGAGGATCACCGAGGAGCCCTTCGCCGCGTAGCCGTACTTGTGCGTGTCGGCGGACATCGACGTCACCCCGGGCAGCCGGAAGTCGAACGGCGGCACCGGGTAGCCGAGCTTCTCGGCCCACGGCACGATGAACCCGCCGAGGCAGGCATCCACGTGGCAGCCCGCGCCGCGCTCGGCGGCCAGTGCGGCGATCTCCGGTATCGGGTCGATGATCCCGTGCGGGAAGGTCGGCGCGGACCCGACCACGACCGCGGTCCGCTCGGTGATGGCATCGGCCATGGCGGCCAGGTCGGCCTTGAAGCCCGCGTCCACCGGAACCCGGACCAGGGGCATATCGAAGTACCTGGCGGCCTTGTCGAACGCCGCGTGCGCGGTCACCGGCGCGACGATCTCCGGCTCGGCGATGCCCCGCCGGGCCCGGGCAAAGTCGCGGTAGGTCTTCATGGCCAGCAGGATGCTCTCGGTCCCGCCGGAGGTGACCGTGCCGGCCACCGGAGTGGCCGGGTCGGCGTGGCGTGCGCCCAGCATGTCCGCGGTCATCGCGACGATCTCTGCCTCGAACTTCGTGGCGCTCGGCCACAGATCGGGGTGCAGCGGGTTGCTCTGTGACTGGGCCGCGTACATCTGGTTGAGGAAGGCGACATGCTCCGGGTCGCCGTGGTAGACGGCACCTGAGGCATAACCGTTCCGCCAGCGCGACTCCTCGGCCGCGGCGAGCCGCTCGACCAGCCCGGCCACCTCCGCCCTGGGCACGCCGTCCTCCGGCAGCCGCGGGAAAGACGGCAGCTTGCCCCGGTACGGCTTCAACTGCCGCTCCAGGGCGGCCACCAGTTCGTCCGCCTCCACTTCTCAAGCGCCTCCTTCAGCCGGTGCCGCCCGCGGCTGAGCCGCCCGAGACCCGGCCGGGCAGCCTGGTGGACAGCACCAGACCGGCCAGCCCGGCCACCGACAAGACGCCGAGGGACAGGTACGGATTGCCGATCACGCCCTGGATCATCAGCACCAGGACCACCCCGCCGAGGTTCCCGGCGAGCAGCAGGAAGCCGACCGCTGCGCCGGCCCGTTCCGGGCCGGTGTGCAGTTCGGACCAGTCGAGCACCACCGGGAGGGCAGCGAGCAGCACGAACCCCTCGGCGAACAGGGCCACGGCGATAAAGCCCACCGGATGCACTACCGCGATCACCGCGAACGCCACGATCGTGACGCCGACGGTGACCTGCAACAGTGCCCGCCGGCGATCCCGCCTGGCCACCTGCTGCGGCACCACCGCCGCACCGAGGATCCCGGCCACCGTCATGATCGCGATCAGGTATCCGGCGGCGCCGCCCCTGCCGAAGTGGCCGAGGATCGTATCGAGCCAGGTCGCGACCGCGTTGAACACGCCCATCCCGACGAAGAGCAGGCCGGCCAGCACCCACAGGAACCGGTCGTGCCACAGCCAGCGCAGCGACACGCTCACCGACGCATCCCCGCCGTACGCCGCCGGGGTGCGGACCGCCACGAGCACCCAGGCCGCCGCGACGACCGCCACCGCGGCCTGCACGGTCAGCAGCAGCCGCAGCCCGCCCGCGTCGAACAGCGGGCCGCCGCTGAGCACGGCCGCCAGGATGCCCAGATACAGCGACACGCTGCCCACCGAGATCGCCGCGGTCCGCTCCGGCGCGGGGAAGTAGCGCGCGGCGACCTTGGTGATCGAGTTCAGCACGAGCGGCTGGCCGGCGGCCACCACGAACTGCCCGGCCAGCGCCCACCCGTACGACGTGGGACCGGCCAGGCGCAGCAGGCCGCCGCCCGCGGTGAGGATCGCACCGGCCGACAGCGCCCGTTCGAACTGGGCATCCAGCCAGCGGCCACTGGGCAGCGCGAGCACGACGTACATCAGCGGGAAGATGGCGGCCAGGTCCCCGGCCGCGCCCGTCGAGACGCCCATCACCCGGTGCGTCTGGGCCGTGATCGGCGCGTAGGTCAGCCAGAGCAACTGGGTGCAGGCGGCCAGCAGGCCGTACCCGGCCAGGATCGCCCACCGGTTCATCCGCGCCAACGTGACGGTTCGCGTGGTCACCGCCGCTCCGCTCTGCTGTGCCGCCTGAGGCGTCCCGGGTACTGGAGCCCATCTTGGCCCGGCCTGGCCCAGGTGCGCTAACTTTGCCGCGGTGACGGTCGTCCGCAAGCTGGCGGTGCTCGGCGCCGGGACGGCCAGGGCCGGGCCCGGGCCGGCCGCGCCGTGGCCTGCCCGCAGGCTGTTCCCGCTGATCGCCACGCTGGCCCTGGTGGTCATCGGGATGCTCTCGACGACCTGGTGGGGCCCTGCCATGGACGGGAAGACCGCCTGGGCGCTCCCTGACGACCTGTGGGGCACGCTGGCCGCCGCCGACCGGCTGCTGCACCTGCACCTTGGCGGCCTGTACACCCAGCCGACCGGGCTGATCACGCTGCCCGGCGCGGCGGTCATCCTGATCCCCGCGGTCGCGGTCGCCGACGCGGCAGGGATTCCGCTGGCCATCCAGAGCGCACACAACCCCCAGCCGGCGGTGTGGCTGCTCGCCGGGCCCTACGAGGTCGTCCTGTCGGCCGTGACCCTGTTCGCCGCCGACGCGATCGCCGAGCACCTGGGCACGCCCTGGTTCCGGCGGGCTGCGCTCACCGTCGCCGAGGTGGCCACGTTGTGGAGCGTCTCGGTGCGCTGGGGCCATCCCGAGGACGCCATGGCGGTGGGACTGTTCCTTTACGCCATCCTGGCGCTGGCCAGGGACCGGCCGCACCGGTCGGCGTGGCTGGCCGGGGCGGCCATCGTCATCCAGCCACTGGTGCTGCTGGCGCTGCCGGTGCTGGCGATGGCCATGCCGCTGCGCCGCCTGCCTGGCTTCCTGGCCAGGGCGGCCGCCCCGGCCGCGGTGGCCCTTGGCGCCGCCGCCGTGGCCAACTGGAACGCCACCTATGCGGCGGTGACCAGGCAGCCCAACTTCCCGGAGATCAACCACCCCACACCCTGGGCGGCGCTGTCCCCGCACCTGGCCGACGGGGTGATCGCGGCCGGGCCCGCGAGGATCGTGGCGATCGTGGTGGCCTGCGGCTGCGCGGTGGCGGCGGGGCGCCGCTGGCGCGCGGCCCGCGGTGCCGTGTGGGACAGCGGGACGCTGCGCGACGTGCTCTGGTGGGCCGCGTTCGCGCTGGCGCTGCGCTGCGCGTTCGAGCCGGTAGTGGTGGCCTACTACCTGTGGCCCGCGCTGGCGGTGGCCCTCGTGGTGGCCAGCGAAACCTGGTCCCGCCTGATCCCGGCGGGCATCGTCGCAACCGTGCTCACGTTCGTCTCCCAGGGGGCCTGGCACGGCATCTGGACCTGGTGGGCGCCGATGATGGTACTCGTGGCACTGACCCTGTTTTTCGCCCGGGTCCCGTTGCCCTGGCGGACCAGGGCAACGGAGCCGGCATCACAAGCCGGCTGATGGGCCGGCGGTGCCACGCGGTACCGGCCGGTCACCCCCGCCGGGCCGCCGGGCCGGCCACCTCCCGGATGCGATCATCGCCGGTGTCGCAGATCAGCACGTCGCCCGCGGTGTCCACCAGCACCGCCCCGGGCTGCAGCAGAGTCGCCATGGTCGCCGGGCCGCCGTCGCCCAGGCCGCCGGGGCCGCCGCCGGCGATGTTGTAGATGTACCCGGCGGTCATCGGCTGCCCGTAGAAGGTGCCGGTCGCCGCCGCGACCACCCGGGTCCGGCCGCTGTTCCTGGTGGCGATCAGCAGGTTGCCGAGGGCATCGAGGGTTATCCCCGCCGGTTCGCCGACCTCGGCCTGGGTGGCCGGGCCGCCGTCCCCGGTGGTGCCCCGCTTGCCGATGCCGGCGATGGTATAGATGTACCCGGCGGTCATCGCCTGCCCGTAGAACGTGCCGGCCGCCGCCGCGATCACCCGGATCCGGTTGTCGCGCTCGTCGCAGAACACCAGGTTGCCCGCCGCGTCCACGATCACATGGAGCGGCTTGTACAGTCCGGTCGCGGTGGCCGGGCACGCCGTCGCCGGAGAATCCCGGGCTGCCGTTGCCGGCGATGGTGTAGATGTGCCCGGCGGTCATCGCCTGCCCGTAGAACGTGCCGGCCGCCGCCGCGATCACCCGGATCCGCTGGTTGAAGGAGTCGCTGATCACCACGTTGCCCGCGGCATCGACCGTCGCCCGCAGCGGCGTGTTCAGCTCGGCCGCGGTGGCGGGGCCACTGTCGCCGGAGAACCCCTGGGTGCCGTTGCCGGCGATGGTGTAGATGTACCCGGCGGTCATCGCCTGCCCGTAGAACGTGCCGGTCTTCGCCGCGAGCAGCCGGATCCGCTCGTTGTAGGAGTCGGCGATCAGCACGTTGCCCGCGGCGTCCAGCCCGACCCCGGTGGGCCGGTGCAGTCTGGCTTTCACGGCCGGGCCAGCGTCGCCGGAGAACCCGCCGCCGCCGTGGCCGGCGATGGTGTAGATGTCCCCGGCGGTCATCGCCTGGCCGTAGAACGTGCCGGTCACCGCGGCCACCAGGCGCACCCGGCTGTGCCCGGCGTCGGCGATGATCAGATTCCCCTGGCTGTCCAGTGCGATGTCGGCCGGGGCGGAAAGCTGGGAGTGAGCCGCCGGGCCGCCGTCGCCCAGGCCCCCGGTGCCGCCCCGGCGATGGTGTAGATGTCCCCGCCCGTCATGGCCTGGTGGTGGCGCCCGCTATCCGCGCTGGCCGGGATCAACCCGGCCGGGCCGGCGGCGGGCGGTGCGGCCGAAGCCAGGACGACAGCCTGGCTGCCGCCGCACACCAGCGCCGCGGCGGATAAGAGTGCGCCCGCCGCGGGCACCCCTCGGTGAGCGCCATGGCTTCGCTGATTCCCCGTCGGTGTCCCCATCCGGCACCTCCAGCCAAGGTTCCCCACGGGCCGTGGCGCCGCCGCCAGGCCCGAACGGCACTCTGCGGGGGGACCTTGGTCACCGGCTCCGCCTGTACGCAGACCGCACGCCAGGGGCCAGTCACGCTGAGCGGCCAAGTCTGGGTGTCGGCCCGCTGGGGTACTTTGATGCGGTAGGCGTGATAAGGCCGAGAGAGGCGGGAGTTGCCGGATGACTGGAGCGCTGAGCGCGGACGACCTGGAACTGCTCCGTAAGGATTTCTCCGCGAATCCGGCGTACCGGCTGGCGCAGAACGCGGTGACCCAGGTGGCCGTGGACGACGTGGCCATCAACAGGGAGATCGTCAACAGCACCGACCACTTCATGTCCACGCTGCTGGACGACTGGAAGGTCACCAACCAGGAGCGCAGCGGCCGGTGCTGGCTGTTCGCCGGGCTCAACCTGCTGCGCGTGGGCGCCATGAAGAAGATGGGCCTCAAGGAGTTCGAGTTCTCCCAGAACTACGCCATGTTCTGGGACAAGATCGAGCGGGCCAACTACTACCTCGAGGCGATCATCGAGACGGCCGGCTGCGATCTGGGCGACCGGGTCGTGGGCCATCTCCTCGACTCACCGGCCGAAGATGGCGGCCAGTGGAACATGTTCGTGGCCATCGTCGCCAAGCACGGCCTGGTGCCCAAGGCGTTCATGCCGGAGACCCACAGCTCCCGTGACACCGGCCCGATGAACTCGGCGCTGCGCAACCTGTTGCGGCAGGGCGCCAAGTCGGTGCGCGCCGCGTTCGCCGCCGGGGGCACCGAGGCGGCACGGGCCGCCAAGGCCGAGGTGCTCCGGGTGGTCCACCGGGTGCTGTGCATCCACCTCGGCACGCCGCCGGAGCGCTTCGACTGGCAGTGGACCGACAAGGACCGCGAGTTCCACAGGGACGGGGTGCTCACCCCGCGGGAGTTCGCGGAGCGCTACGTGGACCTGCCGCTTGACGAGTATGTGTGCCTGGTCCACGACCCGCGCCCGTCCAGCCCGGAGGGCCGGACGTTCACCGTGCAGTACCTCGGCAACGTGCTCGGCGCACCGCCGGTCATCTACCTCAACGTCGCCATGCCGGTGATCAAGGACATCGCCGCCCAGACCCTGCAGGGCGGCGAGCCGGTCTGGTTCGGCTGCGACGTCGGCAAGATGATGAGCACCGAGTACGGCATCTGGGATGCCCGCCTGTACGACTACGCCGGGGTGTACGACACCGCCTTCACGTTCGGCAAGGCCGACCGGCTGCTGTACCACGAGACCCAGATGACCCACGCCATGCTGTTCACCGGCGTGGACGTGCTCGACGGCACCACCCGCAAGTGGCGGGTGGAGAACAGCTGGGGTGCCGACAAGGGCAAGGACGGCTTCTACACGATGAACGACTCGTGGTTCGACGAGTACGTCTTCGAGATCGCGGCACGCCGCTCCGCACTCTCCGCGGACCTCCGGGCCGCGCTGGACACCGCGCCGATCGTGCTGCCGGCCTGGGACCCGATGGGTGCGCTCGCCCGGTAGCGCCCAGGTGCGGACCAGGCCTGCGCGCCCGGACCAGGCTGCTCGCCCTGGCGACGGCGCTGCCCCTGCTGGCGGGGTGCGACCAGCCGCGGCGGCCAGCGTCCGCGCCGCCGCGGCGGCTGCCGTGGCCGCGCCGCCCCGCGGCCCGGGCGGCGGCCAGCGGTCCCTGCGGCACGCTGACCTCGCCACCGGTTTACCAGCACGTGATCTGGCTGTGGCTGGAGAACCACAGCTACGGCACGATCATCGGCTCGCCCCAGGCGCCCTACCTGAACTCGCTGGCCACCAAGTGCGGGCTGGCCACCAACTACCACAACATCACCCACAAGAGCCTGCCGAACTACGTCGGCGCCACCTCGGGGCTCGGGTACCAGGCGCTGGCGAAGTTCACCGGCGACTGCAGCCCGCTGCCCGGCTGCGTGACGCCCGCACCCAGCATCTTCGGCCAGGGTGAGACGTGGAAGGCCTACCAGGAGTCGATGCCGTCGAACTGCGACACGAAGAACTCCGGTGCGTACGCGGTGCACCACAACCCGCCGCCCTACTTCACCACGCTGGCCGGCTGCGCCACCTCCGACGTGCCCTACACCCAGCTGGCCCGCGACCTGGCGGCGGGCACGCTGCCGGCGTTCTCCCTCATCACCCCGAACCTGCTCGACGACATGCACACCGGCACGATCGCCGCGGGCGACAAGTGGCTCGCCGCCAGCCTGCCGGCGATCCTGGGCAGCCACGAGTACACCGACGGCTCCACGGCCGTGTTCATCACCTGGGACGAAGGCCACCACGGCACCGTCGGCGAGAAGTGCGCCACGAACAAGACCGACCAGAGCTGCCACATCGCCACGATCGTGATCAGCCCCAGCACCAAGCCGGGCACCAGGCCGGCGACCTTGTTCAACCACTACTCGCTGCTGCGCACCGCCGAGCAACTTCTCGGCCTGCCGTTGCTTGGCAAGGCGGCCAGTTACCCGAGCATGGTCCCGGCGTTCGGCCTGTAACGGGCCACGGCATCGCGGGCGCTGGGCCACGCCGCCGGGTCGGCCAGCATGGTCTCGGCGTTCAACCTGCAACGGGGCCGCCGGGCACGCGATGTGAGCCATCCCTGTCGACGGGCGCACGCAGGTGAAGCCAGGCACTCGAGGCAAATGACAGGGACGCAGGAAGCATCACACTGCCCACCGATAAGCCCGGAGAACGGCCACCCATCGCCACGTCCCGGCTATCCCCTGCAATTCAGGTAAACCAGAGTGGCAGCTGTCGGCGAGCGCATCGCGGGAAGCACGTGGCAATCGGGACGGTTGGTGCTGATTGCCACCATCAATCTGCCCGAATCACCGGCGGGCGGTGTGTCCGTTCTGCGAACTCTTCTCCAGTGTGATGACAACGCACCAATCATCACCTAGGCTGGTGGCAAGGCGGACATGCCTGAGCTTCGACGGGGAGGAAGCCCGTGGATTCCGACGCCCGGTTCAACGCGGGAAGTTCCGATCCCTGCAAGATCCCTGACCTGCGAGGGATCCCTCTGGCTCTGCTGGCCGACAGGCACCCTGGTGCGGCTGACATTGTGGCCGACGTCACAGCGCAGATTATGCGAGGAATGGAAACCTCGTCGCGCGTTCAGATTTTGAAATTTAATTCTGCTATCTGAGATACTCAGATGGGGGCATCGGTAAGTCAATTTGTGCTCAAGGTACACAGCCGATGTGACCTTTCCTGCAATCATTGCTATGTATACGAGCATCCCGACCAGACCTGGCGGGCCAAACCGCGGACGTTAGCCGAGGTGGCCGCCCGGCAGGCGGCGGCCCGGATAGCCGAGCATGCCAGACAGCACGGGCTCGACGTGGTTCACGTCGTGCTGCACGGTGGCGAGCCGCTGCTCCTCGGTTACCACGCAATGCACGCGGTGCTCTATACATTGAGCTCGATTATTGGCAATGTGACCAGGCTCGACTTGCGGATCCAGACCAACGGCGTGCTGCTGGACGAGCAGATGTGCGGGCTGTTTGCGGACTATGGCGTCAGGGTGGGTGTGTCCCTGGACGGTGATCGTCGGGCGAATGACCTGCACCGCACCTTTGCCGGGGGGCGGAGTAGCTATGCACACGTACGTCGGGCGCTGGCTTTGCTGCGTCGGCCCGAATACCGTCACTTGTACGCGGGAATCCTGTGCACTGTCGATCTGGAGAATGACCCGATCGCGGTGTATGAAGCACTGCTGGCGGAGGCCCCGCCACAATTCGACCTCCTGCTGCCACATGCGACGTGGGACCTACCGCCACGCCGTACTCCCGGGGTTACTGCACCCTACGCGGCCTGGCTCGGGCGCATCCATGACCGTTGGGTCGCCGATGGACGGCCGGTGCCCATACGGTTTTTCGACTCGCTGTGCTCGGCGTGGGAAGGGCGCCCCAGCGCGAGCGAGTCGGTGGGCCTCGACCCGGTTGACCTCTTGGTCATAGAGACCGACGGCAGCTGGGAACAGACCGACTCACTCAAAGCAGCCTTCCATGGTGCAGCCGCTACCGGCCTGAACGTATTCTCACATTCCGTCGATGAAGCGGCCGCGCATCCGGGCATCGCCGCCCGCCTGGCCGGCATCACCGCCCTCTGCGACACCTGCCGCAACTGCCCCTTGGTAAGGGCCTGCGGGGGCGGTCTCTACGCGCACCGCCACAGTTCGGCGAACGGTTTCAGCAATCCTTCTGTCTACTGTGACGATCTCAAGGCACTGATTCCCCAGGTGACGCCCATGGCAAAAACCGCTACCGCGCCGCCGGGGCCGACCGGGCAAATGGGCCGATCGCCGCGTCACAGGCAGATCACCGGCCGATTCCAGCTGGATGGACAAGCCGTCGGCCAATCCTTGCCGGCCCGGACGATCGAAATGATGGCGGCCGGGCCGGGAGATAGCAATGTCATGGAGTCCCTGCTCGACGCCCGGTGGTCGGTCACCCGTGCGCTAGCAGCGGCAGTCGCTTCTCGTTGCCCCCCGGGTCATGGTGACCTGGGCCAGGCCGCCCGCGACGGCTGGGCGCTGATCTCCGAACTGGACACCGAGCGGCGCGATGTCGTACAGGAGATCTTGACCTATCCGCTCGTCCAGGCATGGCTGCTGCGATGCCTGGGTGTAGAGCAGGTTGCCGACTCTGACCTGGACCGGGCGCACGTGGCCGGGCTAGCGGTGGCCGCCGCCCTGCGTGCTGGAATCGAGGTCGAGGTGCTCGTCCCGGTACGGGATGGGGCTGTCCACCTTCCGGCGATCGGAACACTGACGGTGGACACCCATGACCGCACCGTGGCCGTACGCGTGTCACCAGCCGGGCTGGGCGCCTCGCCTGGGCAGCGCGCGTGGCACACGGTCCGCCGCGTTGCTGCACATGGCCTATCGGTGACCGTCGATGACGGTGACCCGTTCCGCGACTGCCAGGGATGGGCGGTAGCCGGGCGATTGTCGGCAGCGGCCTGGCGGGACTGGCGGCTGGCGCTGCCGGACGCAGCCCGCCAACTGGCCGTGGCGCTGCCGGCGTATGCAAGCGTGATCGGCGCCGGCCTGCGCACGGTGATACCGCTGCGCCCGGATCCAGCGGGTGACGCTCGAAGTGGAACGGCACGGGCAGCATTCGGCGCACTGGCGCTCGCACTCCCACCGGACGTGAGTACGCTGAGCACGCTGCTCCTGCATGAGATGCAGCATGTCAAGCTGACAGCACTGTGTGATCTGCTCGACCTGTTCGATCATGCCGACAGCACCTTGTTCCGGGTTGGCTGGCGCCCCGACCCCAGGCCTACCGAAGCGGCACTGCACGGCGCCTATGCCTATATGGCCATTGCCGAATGGTGGCGCTTCAGAGCACAGTCAGCAGCGGATGGAGAAGCCCAGCGTCGTTTCCTGATGATCCGGGGCTGGGTCAGCGACGCGGCCGATGCGCTGCTGGCGGCAGGAACGCTGACACCCGAAGGCGAGCGCTTCGTCTCCGGCATGGGTGCAACCGTCGAGGGCTGGGCCGATGCGCGGTGAGCCCGCACCATACTGCCGGCACCGCGACTGCGATGACCGCCGCCGGCTGGCGGAAGCGCTGTGGGCCATGGGCGTGCAGCCCGGGCGGGACCTGCTCATCCACTGTTCGCTACGGCGGATCGGAGCTATCTGCGGTGGTGCCGCCACGCTGCTGGCCGCACTGCAGGACGCCACAGGTCCGGCGTCGACGCTGGTGGTGCCGACCCAGACCGTATGGAACTCGCTCACTTCCAGGGAGTTCCTGACCGCAACGGCCGGCCTCAGCCTGGCGGAGCGAACCAGGTTCATCGCGGGCATGCCCGGGTTCGACCCTGCCAGTACCCCGTCGGCTGGGATGGGCGCCTTTGCCGAGCACATGCGAAAACATCCGGATACGGTGCGCAGCAGCCACCCGCAGGTGTCCTTCGCGGCGCTCGGGCCCCGCGCGGCCGCCTGCATGGCCGTGCACGATCTCGACTGCCACCTTGGCGAGAGGTCACCGCTAGGCTGGCTCTATGCCGCTGACGCGGTGATTCTGCTCTTGGGGGTCGGCTACTCTTCCTGCACAGCATTTCATCTGGCCGAGTACCGGCTGCTGGGAGAGAGGCCGCTTCGCCGTTACCACTGCTTTCTGCTCCGGTCCGATGGCCGGTCAGTCTGTGAGTTCACCGGCCTCGCCCTCGACGACAGCGACTTCGAACTGCTCGGTGCGGACCTTGACATAACCTCGCCCGTCCGCAGGGGTCAGGTCGGGTCGGCGGATTGTCGCCTGTTGCCATTGCGTGTGGCCGTCGACTTCGGCTGTGCCTGGTTTGCCGCTCACCGCGCGGGGGTGCGGTCATGCTGAAACGGCACGTATCCGTTCTAGATTCGCTATCCGCGCTATATCATTGCCTCAGCGTCGTCACGACGGGGGTGGGGTGGGCCGTGAGCGGCTATATCGACCGCGGGACACCGTTCTTTCTGAGTTATGCCCGCGCCGGCGGCGGTCTCCCTGCCGGATGGGCGGATGACGATCCGGATCAGCTCGTCGAGCGCTTGTTTGCCAGCTTGTCGAGGGATGTCGCCGAGCGGCTGGGGTTGCCTGTGGGCACCGACGCCGGGTACATGGACCGCTCGATGCGGCCGGGCACGTTGTGGACAGACGAATTACTGCAGGCCGTCGGCAGCTGCCAAGTGCTTGTCGCGCTACTGTCGCCCCGGTACCTGACCAGCGAATGGTGTGCGATGGAGTGGCATGCCTTCGCGCAGCGGAGCAGGCGGATATCCGGGCCGCGCGCGCCTCGGCACCTGCGGTGCATCATCCCCGTGGTGTGGCTCCCGCTCTTTGACGGGCAGGTGCCGCAGCCGGTAAAGGATGCGCAGTGGTTCGAGCCAGCGGCGTGGCCAGATCCCGCAGCCCCCCGCGAGTACCGGGATGGGGGGGTCTTCGGCTTGATGCGCACGCAGCAGGAACCGCTATACCGGATTGCTGTCTGGCAACTCTCCAAGGAAATAGTACAGACCTACCGTAGCCACAATCTCGTGCATCGCAAGTTCAAGCGCGAACAGCTTCATAACATCTTTCAGGAGCGTGCGTCATGACCGAGAACGGCGGGCCATGGGCAGGCCAGCAAAGCCATTACTTCTTTCTCAGTTACGCGCACCCGCCCTCGCTGGAGGGAAACCCGCCCGCAGATTCGGATCTGTCGGTGAGGGCGTTTTTCGATGACCTCCAGGCGGCGGTCCGTGAGCACGCTTCGACAGCTCACTCCGGTTCTGAGTGCTTCGACCAGGACAAGCCCGGGTTCTTCGACCAAGAGATTCCCGTGGACTCGGACTGGAAGGAGGCGCTCAGCCGGGCCATCGGCGCGGCCGGGGTATTCGTCCCGCTGTACTCGCCGTGGTACCTGGCCAGATCCTGGCCGGGTCGGGAGTGGGCTTGCTTCCGCGACCGAATGCAGGAGGCAGGCGAGGATCCGGAGCGGCGGCTAATGCCTGTGCTGTGGACCCCGCTGCTAGAAGAGCACGACCCTCCAAGGTATGCCGAAGCCCTGGATCTCGGTGCCACCGAGCCCGATTACGCCGAGAACGGTCTCCGAGCTCTGCTGAGGATCGCTCCGTATCACGATTCCTACGAGGCGGTCCTCCGCGAGCTGGCACTGCGGATCGTCACCATCGCTGAAGAAGCTCCGTTAGCACCGGCCACCGTTCCTGACATCGACGAGATCGAGAGCCCTTTCAAGCCGAGCGACCACCTGGCCGGCTTCACGATCGTGGTGGTTGCGCCCACCGCCAGCACTGCTCCCAAGGGTCGTGATCGCGGGTCCTATGGCACGGCCAGCACCGACTGGCGGCCGTTCCCCGAGCAGGAACTCTCGCTGGCCGAATATGCCAGGCAGGTCGCCGAACGGCTCGATTTCAAGGCGGAAGTCACCGGATTTGAAAAACCAGCGGGCCCCGGGCTGCTGCTTATCGATCCATGGTTGGTGGCTGGCAGCCATGGGCGCCAGGCTCTGGAGGGCGCCATCGCCGGACTGCCTCCATGGGTGCTTCCCCTGCAAGTGATAAGCCCAGCGCCCCACCCTCGGACAGAAGCGCTGGCCCAGCAAGTTAGGGATATGCTGAGTGCCGCCGGGGCGATGTCCACTGAGTCATCACGCCGGGCAGGCCGTGGAGTGAGCTCGCTCGACCAATTTGTCAAGCTCGTTCCAGAATTGGTCGCCGAGGCCGAGCGGCAGTACCTCCGGCGCCGTAGGAAGGCAGGCTCGGAGCGGAATCGGACGCGACCTCGCCTGCGTCCTGCTACCCCGTCAGGAAAAGCTACGTTAGCACCGGATCGTGCGGGAGAGGCGTCAGATGCCGGACGAGAATGAGGGCCAGCCCCGCGCGGGGCAGATCGTTACGTTCTACTCCTTCAAGGGCGGAACCGGCCGGACGATGGCACTGGCGAATGTGGCCTGGATTCTTGCCGCCAACGGCCTGCGGGTGCTGGTTGCCGACTGGGACCTGGAATCTCCCGGCCTGCACAAGTTCTTCATGCCTTTCCTGGAGGCTGGAGTGGCCGAAAGGCCGGGCATCATCGACTTCATCCGCAAGTACGAGTGGGCGGCTGACAGGGCCGGCATCGACCAGCAAGCGCTCGAAGGAGACGACGGGCAGGCGAAGGCCGAGGCGCAGGAGAAACTGGCCGGGCTTATAAGGGAACATGTCCGGGTGCAGAACTATGCGATCCCGCTGAGCTGGCCGTTCCCCGAGCCGGGGGAGCTGCATTTCCTGTCTCATGGGAAGCAGCGGAATGGCGATTACCAGACCACGCTGAGCGCCCTTGACTGGGATACCTTCTACGACAATCTTCTCGGCGGTGAGTTCTTCGACGCACTTCGCGCGAACATGAAGCGCCACTACGACTATGTCCTCATTGACAGCAGGACCGGACTGAGCGATGTTGCTGACATCTGCACCGTGCACCTGCCGGATGTGGTGGTGGATTGCTTTACCCTGAGCACACAGGGCATCGAGGGCGCCGCCATGATCGCCAAAATGATTCAGGGTCATACCGAGCGCGAGATCAAGATCATGCCAGTGCCGATGCGCATTGACCAGGCCGAGAAGGAACGGGCGGATGCCGGCCAGGAATTCGCAGCGCGTCAGTTCGCAGGCCTGCCCGCAGGGATGACGGAGGAGGAGCGACGCGACTACTGGGCTGCGGTGGCGGTGCCTTACCAGGCGTTTTACGCCTACGAGGAGACACTCGCCGTCTTCGGTGACACGCCGGGCCGCCGGGACTCACTGCTTGCCTCGTTCGAGCAGATTGCCACCAGGATTACTAAGGGCGCAGTGACGGGGCTGCCACGGATCGAAGAGTCGCTGCGGCTTCGCACCCGGCTGCGGTTCATCCGGAGCCGCCCGGCAAACGCGGAGGAGGTCCTGCTCGAGTTCGGCCCAGAAGACGAGCTATGGGCCGAGTGGATCTCAGCCGTCCTGGCCGGCGCTGGAATCGCGGTCCAGTGGGCAAACGAACAGGACAAGTGGACCGAAGGCGCCAGCCAGCGACCGCGATTGGTAACAATAGTCAGCGAGTTCTATCATTCCCGGCCACCCGATTCCCCGCTCGTCGGCCAGCCGGACCTGACCATCTCGGTAGCCGAAACGCGCCTGACGCACGGCTTCGAAGGCGTGCCGGTGCTCTTCCTTGCCGGGCTTTCCGAGAGCCAGGCTGTGGACCGGCTGCTGGGTCGGCTCGCGGGGCGCCGGTCGGCGGCAACAGGAACTGTGGCTGTCCGTTATCCCGGCGGGGACCGCCCTCAGATCTCCAACATCCCCACGCGTAATGTCAACTTCACTGGCAGGCAAGAAAGCCTGCGGAAGCTGCGCGAAGAGTTGCGCGCCCGCGGTGTGACCTCAGTCCTGGCACACCCGCTGAGCATCCAGGGCCTCGGCGGCGTCGGCAAGACCCAGTTGGCGCTCGAATATACGCATCGCTTCAAGGCCGACTACGACGTCATCTGGTGGATGAACTGCGGCCAGTCACAGTACGTGGACGCATCGCTGGCCGACCTTGGCAACGAACTCCGGGCAATGTTCAACGCACGTCTGCCTGACGAGGGCGGCGTGGCTGAGGTCGCCGGGCAGGTGCTGCGGCTGCTCAGCGAAAACCGCGAGAACCGGCGCTGGCTGCTGGTCTATGACAACGCCGACGACATCGACTCGGTCATGCCGCTGCTACCGTCCGGCCGCGGGCACGTGCTGATAACGTCACGGGAGCGTGCGTGGGCGCGGCACACGACGACCACGCTGCAGATGAAGGAGTTCGACCGGCCGGAAAGCATCGGGCACCTGCGCCGCCGGTTGCCCACTATCACGGAGGCGCAGGCGGGCCAGGTTGCTGAGGTCCTCGGCGACCTGCCGCTAGCGGTCGCCACTGCGGGTGCCTGGCTGGCCAGTACCCTCACCCCCGTTCCGGACTACTTGGAATTGCTGGAGCGGGATCCGCCAGCCGCACTTTCCCTCGGCGAGTTCGCCGAGTACCCCGGGCCGGTTGCTCAGGCCTGGGACCTGTCGCTGGAGCGGCTGCGGCAGATCTCCCCAGCCGCCTCCCGGCTGCTGGAACTCTTCTCGGTGATGGCACCAGACATTCACCTGAAGCTGATCTACAGCCAGGCCATGGCGACAGCGCTGCAGGCTCTTGATCCCACCATCACCGAGCCAGTGATCATCGGGAAACTGGTCCAGGACATAGACCGGCTCGCACTTATCAAGCTGGACACAGACGCCGAGCAGATACAGGTGCACCGCCTGGTGCAGGCGGTCGTGCGCGGTCGGATGGCCGTGGACGATATCGCGACGGCCCGGCGTGATGTCCATAAGGTGCTGGTCGAGGCCCGCCCCGCGGCGAGGTCGATGATCCGGATACCTGGCTGGATTACCGGCTGATCTGGCCCCATCTCACTCCATCGCAGGCCATGTTGTCAGACCAAGAGTCGGTCCGTAGGCTGCTCATCGACCGGGTGCGTTACCTGCGGCAGCGAGGTGACCTGGAACGCGGTCGCCGCCGAGGGAACGAGATCGAGGCTGCCTGGAAGACAATGCTGGCCGCCCAGGACGATCCAGCGGCGGCACGAGCGCTCCGGATCCAGTTGCTCCGGCTGCAGTTCAACATGGCCAACACACTTCGAGACCTGTCGGAGTTCCCGCAATCCCGGGAGACGGACGAAGAGGTGCTGCGCCAGCAGGAGGAACTGCTCGGCGGTGAGCATGCGCACACCCTGATGACCCGCAGCAGCCTTGCCGCCGACCTGCGCGCACTCGGGTTCTATGACGAAGCCCTCGAACTGGACCGGCACACCCACCAGTCCTGGGCACGGCAGTTCGGTGACGACAACGCCGGCACCCTCGCCGCGGCTCACAACCTTGCCATCTCACTCCTGCTGACCGGTGACATCCAGGATGCGCTTGCCCAGGACCGGCTCACCTTGCGTCGGCGGGTGAAGGTGCTCGGGCCAAACCATCCCCGGACGCTGGACTCAGGCGCCGCCGTGGCACGCGACCTGTTGGAGGCGGGCCGTTATGCGGAGGTTGTGACCCAGATGCAGAAGCTCTGGGCGCAGTCCCGCGATGCACTTGGTGAGGGTGACCGCGGCACGCTGAACGCGCTGGTCCTGCTTGGGACGGCACAACGCTGCGCAGGGCATGTCGAGCTTGCCGAGAGCCATACCGATAACGCCAGGATGGGCCTGACCCTGGGATTCGGCGAAGATAGCAGTGACACGCTGCGCTGCCGCCTCAGCCAGGCTCTGAACATGCTGGCAGCGAACCGGGTGGCAGAGGCGAGACGGGCGACGGAGGAGGTACTGGCGATTTACGAGGGACGCCTTGGGGCGACCCACCCACATACCCTGACCTGCAAATTGAACATTGCCACCACCTTCTGCCTGGAGCGGAACTACACGGAGGCCATAACCTGGGCCAAGGCAGCGGCCGGAGGCCTGGCCGAGCGACTTGGCCCGAATGCCCCTTACACGCTCTCCGCGAATATGGTGCTCGCAACCGCGTTGGCCGGGGAGGGCGGCCTAGCCGAGGCGGAAAAACTCGACGCGCAGGTTGTCGCCGCGCGCGAGCAGGTCCTTGGCCCACAGCACCCGGACACCCTACGCTGCCGTGCAAATCACCTGCTGACGCGGCATGAGCTTGGCGACGAGGGCGCGGTGCTGGAGCGGCAGGTGGTGATCGAAGAACTGGGGGACCTGATCGGGAAGAACCACCCGGACGTCACTTCGGTTACCGATAACCGTCGGTTGCTCTGCGTGATCGACCCGCTGCCGTTCTGAATCACTGAACTGTCGGGGTTGCGCGGCGGCCCGCTGGGAGGCTGCGCAGCCCCGACAGCTCAGCGGGCCGCCGCCGACGCCCGCTGGGAGGCCGCACTCTTCGCCGCTGGGCCCGCAGTCATCTGAGCGGCGACCCAAGCGAGAACCTGTGGCTGGGCCTCGACCGCCCCGAAATGTGCCCTCCCCGACTCCATGTCGATCTCTGCGCCCGGGATTTGCCTGGCCAGCCAATATGTATGGCTAGCCGGTGAGAAGACGTCGCCGTTGCCGTGCCACAGCAGCATAGGCACGGTGATGGCGGACAGATCGAACCCCCAGGGCCGCCGGAGCGCGAGCACGTCGTCTACCCAGCCCCCCACGGTCCTGCGCAGCGCTTCGGCATGCGTCTCTGCGATGAGCCGCCGGAGCCCGATGTCGCCGACAACGCTCTTGTCGTCTTCGCCGAGTTCCGGCCAGAGGGATCGCAGCAGGCTTTCCGGGTCGTTACGCACCTGCACTGCCTGCTCGTCCAGTTGAGCCACCAGGCCCGCCAAGTCGGCCTCGGCGTTATGGTAGGCGCGAATGTTGGAATCGGCCATGCCGCCGTTCCAGTCCAGGCCCTTCGCGTTGTAGGGCGCGAGGCATGCTAGCGCGGCCGCGCAACTCACCCGGTCCGGCATCAGGGCCGCACATGCCAAGGCATGCGGGCCACCCCCAGATCGGCCAACAACCCCAAAACGATAAATCCCAAGCGCATCAGCAATAACTTCAACATCCTCGGCCGCATCTGCGACGGAGCGGCCCAGCAGTCGATCTGAGCCACTATAACCAGGCCGGTCATAACTGATCAGCCGGATACCGAGCCGGTGAAGAACAATTCCACGTGGTCTCGGGCCATTGCGGCCCCCAGGCGTGCCGTGGAGCAAGAAAACAGGTTTTCCCTCTCGAGCACCAAGGGTCTCCAGAGAAAGCTTTCGCCCGTCGTTAGCCTTTACCACTTGCGTCACGGCTGCCTCCCGTACGTCTGGCCGGCCCTTCGCCAGGCGATCATCAGAGTGGCCGCGCGTGCCTCAGGCAGCCGATATCTCAGACAGCTGTAACCCACAGCGTACCTCCTAGATGAAGGGCTGGCGAGTAGTCTGGCCCCTTGTTTGCCGATTCGCTCGTGTATGGCCCGAGATTGCCGTGGGTTAAAGAGAATTGAACGCGCGCGCGCCATCCTCCCGCTGACAGCGTGTAACCCGTACCCCACAGAAAGAAAAGCGCCGGGATACCCGAAACGGCAATCGCGCCACCCGCGCCCCACCCAGCGCTGCAGAGCACATATGGCCGACGACTGCGCAGTGACCGTACCCGCCGGGCAGCGGATACGTAGTTCACCCGTTAGTCGCTGCACTTTTCGCCCCGCTGGGCCATCCATGCCCGGCTCTGCACGGCCATCACTTGCCCGCATGCGCTGACCACCTCCGGCCCGGACAGCGCACAGCTGTCAGCCTTGCGGCCCTGAGCGATCCACCCGAATTCACGCCGTTCCCCGCCCACGTATATGGCTGCCAGTCTCCCCAACCCGGCCGCTGTCCCTCTTCGGGTGCATCGTAGCCGCGTGCCCGGGCTGGAAGGGCCAACGCCTCCCTCTGGACTGCATGTGGCACCTAACGCGCCCTGGTCCGGCGAAGTACCGGCCCGGCCTCCTGCCTCCTTCGGAACAGGCCGACCGAAGCTGTTACCGTCGCCGAGGCAGGGCCCGGCGACGGTAGAAAGCTGACGTGCCTGACCTGGCTGCGCATGAGCGCCAGAACTGCTGGGGCTGCGGTGAGGGGCCAGTTGGACTACCCGCTTCTGGCGCAGACCTGCTTTCAGCCCAGCTGTTTGTGACCACACACTCTGCCCCAGCCGTGCCCGTTCCGCGGCGGGGGTCGCTGGTGCCGTCACAACGCCATAGCGTGACACACCCCTGCCCAATACTCCAGCCGTAGGCGGTGCCTTATCCGGGGCTTGGGGAGGAGGTGAACTTCTTGAGCGAGTCCGGAAGTCCGCCTTGCCGGGTATCTGGCCCCGGCAGGACCGCTGCTGACGCCAGGGGCTTGACACAGCGACGGCGCCACCTGCAGGCGAGCACTATCCCTGGCCCGGCGGTCGGCGGCGCTGCGTAAGCACTACTCGTTGGTGCGGCCGCAAGGCAACCGCTCGACTGCCATTGCCAGGCCACGGCGCCGTCTCGAGCAGCATTGTCTCGGCACCCGACCCTGTAGTACCGGATGGCCCCGGGCAGTGTAGCGCCAGGTAAATGCGTTGCCCTCGGGAACAGCCGCATGCTGTACTGCCTGCGGCAGTGTCGGCCGACCCGTGGAGAGCAGCATGCGTGCAGCGTTCATGTCCATCCGGAAAGGAATTCACGCCAATGCGTAAGGACATGACGCTTTGTGAGAACGCTGAACTTGGGGATTCTGGCCCATGTTGATGCCGGCAAGACCAGCCTGACCGAGCGGCTGCTGCACGCCGCCGGTGTGATCGACGAGATCGGCAGCGTCGATGCGGGCAGCACCCAGACCGATTCGCTGACCCTGGAGCGGCAGCGCGGCATCACGATCAAGTCCGCCGTGGTGTCTTTCGTCGTCGGCGACGTCACGGTCAACCTGATCGACACGCCCGGGCACCCGGATTTCATCGCCGAGGTGGAGCGGGTGCTCGGCGTCCTGGACGGCACCGTGCTGGTCATCTCCGCGGTCGAGGGCGTCCAGGCGCAGACCCGGGTGCTGATGCGGGCGCTGCGGCGGCTGGGGATTCCCACGATCATCTTCGTGAACAAGACCGACCGGGCGGGCGCGCACGCCGGGCGGGTGCTTGCGGGCATCGCCGAGCGGCTGACTCCCTCGATCGTGGCGATGGGTTCGGTGACCGGGCTGGGTACCGCGGGATGTGCGTTCCGCCGCTACGGCCCGCAGGACGCCGCGTTCACCGCCCGGCTGGCCGAGTTGCTGGCCGAGCACGACGAGGACCTGCTGGCCGACTACGTGCGCGACGAGACCGGGCTGTCTTACCGGCGGCTGAGCCGGGCACTGGCCGCCCAGGCCAGGCGGGGCCTGGTGCACCCGGTGTACTTCGGCTCGGCGATCACCGGGGCCGGGGTCGCGGAGCTGACCGCCGGCCTTACCCGGTTCCTGCCCGCCACCCACGGCGACGCGGCGGGCCCGGTCTCCGGCACGGTGTTCAAGGTGGAGCGCGGCCCGGCGGGGGAGAAGATCGCGTACGTGCGGATGTTCTCCGGTGCGCTGCACGTGCGGGACCGGCTGCCGCTGCCCGGCAGCGAACACGGCGCCGCGCTGCCGCCCAGCCGGGACGGCCGCGACGCGGAGCGGAAGATCACCGCGATCAGCGTCTTCGAGCGCGGCCCGGCGGTCCGGCGTGAGCAGGTCCGTGCCGGGCAGATCGGCAAGCTGTGGGGCCTGCGCGACATCCAGATCGGTGACACGCTCGGCGTGCCGCCCGCGGGGCGCCCCCGGCACCGGTTCGCCCCGCCCACGCTGGAGACCGTGGTGACGCCCAGCCACCCCGCGGCCAAAGGCGCCTTGCACACCGCGCTCACCCAGCTTGCCGAGCAGGACCCGCTGATCGGCCTGCGGCGCGACGACGTCCGCGGTGAGCTGCTCCTCTCGCTCTACGGCGAGGTGCAGAAGGAGGTCATCCAGGCCACGCTGGCCAGCGAGTACGGCGTCGAGGCGGGCTTCAGCGCCTCCACCACGATCTGCATCGAGCGGCCCGCCGGGTCCGGCGCGGCGTTCGAGATCATCGACACGCCGCCGAACCCGTTCCTGGCCACGGTCGGGCTGCGGATCGACCCGGCACCGGTGGACTCCGGGGTCCGGTTCCGGCTGGAGGTCGAGCTTGGCTCGATGCCGTTCGCGTTCTTCAAGGCGGTCGAGGAGACCGTGGCCGCCGCGCTGGGGCAGGGGATCCACGGCTGGCGGGTGACCGACTGCGTGGTCACCATGACGCATTCCGGCTACTGGCCGCGGCAGAGCCACGCCCACGCCCACTTCGACAAGAGCATGTCGAGCACGGCGGGCGACTTCCGCAACCTGACGCCGCTGGTCCTGATGGACGCCTTGAAGCAGGCCGGCACGCAGGTATACGAGCCGGTGCACCGCTTCCACCTGGAGATCCCGGCCGACGCCTACGGGCCGGTGCTGCCGGCGCTGGCCCGGCTGCGGGCGGTTCCCGGTGCCCCGGTCATGCGCGGCTCGCTGTGCCTGCTCGACGGGGAGATTCCCGCTGCCCAGGTGCGTGCGCTGGAGGAGCAGCTGCCGGGGCTGACCCGGGGCGAGGGCGTGCTTGACGCCACCTTCGGCCGCTACCAGCCGGTCCGCGGGGATATCCCGGAGCGGCCGCGGACCGACAGCAACCCGCTCAGCCGGGAGGAATACCTGCTGCGGGTGGCGCGGCGGGTGGCCGCTCGCTGATCCAGGGAATCGGCACGGCACCGCGCGCGGTTGTGCATGGTCGATGGAGCCGGCACTGCAGGCGGACGGCACCGGTGGCGAGGGCGGCAGCCCCGCGCCGGAGCTGTCCGTGCACGGGACCGGCCTGGCCCCGGTCACCATCGCCAGCCTCACCGCGGGCGGCTGCGCCCTGCTGGTTTTCGTCTCCGAGCACTGCCCGACCTCGGCACTGGCGCTGCGCCGCCTCGGCCCGCTGTGCCAGGCCTGGGCGCAGGCCGGGCTGGCCGCGGTCGCCATCTTCGAGGATCCCCTGGACCTGGCGATCCGGACGGCCCGCCGGCTCGGCTGGACCGGCCAGGTGGCCGCGCAGGAGCCGCCCTATCCGGCATCCCTTGCCTACCGGCTGAGCACCGTGCCGACGGCCGTGCTCGTCGGCCGGGACAGGCTGGTCGCCGGCACCGTGACCGGCTGGGACCTGCGGGCGCTGGCCGGCCTGCTCGCCGAGGCGGGTGCGCAACTCGGCGCCGTGCTGGCGGTGCCGCCCGGGGCCGAGCCGCTGACCAAGCCGGGCTGTTCGTCCAAGGCCGCCATCGACCCGGACCTGGCGGCGGCGATGTCCGGCCAGGACGGCACCGACGAACTGGAAGAGATGTTCGAGCGCGGCTGGACCGACGGCCTGCCGGTGATCCCGCCTACCGCGGAGCGGGTCGAGGCGATGCTCGGCGGGCGGGACGGCACCGGGTCCCTCGGGCTGGTACCGCCCGCGATGGGGGAGGCCACGCTGGCGCGGGTGGCCGCCTGCGCTGTGCTGGCCGGCTGCCGCCCGGAGTACTTCCCGGTGGTGACCGCGGCCGCGCGGGCCGTGCTCGACCCCGCGTTCAACCTGCACGGCCAGGCGGTGACCACCCAGCCGGCCGGGCAGCTCGTGGTGGTCAACGGCCCGGTGCGCGAGGCCATCGGCCTGAACAGCGGCATGGGTGCGCTCGGCCCTGGCTTCCGGGCCAACCTCACCATCGGCCGGGCGCTGCGGCTGCTTGTCTGCCTGACCGGCGGCGCGATGCCGGGGGCGATGGACCGGTCCACCCTGGGCCACATGGGCAAGCTCGGCTTCTGCATCGCCGAGGACGAGGAGGGCAGCCCGTGGGAGCCGCTGCACGTCGAGCGCGGTTTCGCGGCGGGCCAGTCGGTCGTCACGGTCATCGGCAGCGATGCCCCGCTGTCCATCTCCGACCACCGCAGCCGCACCCCGGAGGACCTGGCCTACATCCTCGCCTGGGCGGCGGCCAGCGCCTGGAGCACGAACTGGTGGCCGCTGGCGGAGCCGTCGGTGTTCGTGATCTGCCCGGAGCACGCGCAGATGTTCCGCGACGCCGGCTGGACCAAGCAGCGGCTGCGGCAATTCATGTTCGAGGCGGTACGCAAGCCAGCCAGGCTGTTGCGCCGCGGCGAGACGACTCCCGTGGTGCACGCCGCCGGCCCCGATGCGCTCGTGCCCAAGTGGGCGTCAGCCGACGCCATCGTCCTGCTCGTGGCCGGTGGCGAGGCCGGGCGTTACTCTGCTGTCCTCGGACCCTGCACCGGCATGGGATCCCAGATCGTCTCCCAGGAGGTGGAATCGCGTGGCCGCTGACTACGTGAGCCCGTTCGACGAGCGGGTCAGGGCCGCGGAGCCGCTCGCGCCGCGCCCGGCCAGCGTGGCTGGGAACCGCGTGGTGCTGCTCGACATCAGGAAGAACCGGGGTGCGGAGTTCCTCGACCGGCTGGAGGCGCTGCTGACCGCGGCCGGCGCGACGACCGCGCGGGTGACCAAGGAGATCTTCTCCAAGCCCGCGGCGCTGAGCCTGATCGACGAGATCGCCAGCGGGGGCGGCCTGGTCGTGGAGGCCCTCGCCGATTGAGGCTCGTGTACGTCGTGCAGTTTGTGCGACCTCGTTCACCTGGAGCGCCGGGGAATCCCCGCCGTCGGCATCGCGACGGCGCCGTTCGCCGACGAAGCCGTGGCCCAGGCACGCCTGCTCGGCATGCCCGGCGCCCGCGTGCTCTACATCCCGCACCCCGTCCAGTTGCTGTCCGCCGATGAACTGGCCGGCCGCGCCGACGCGGTGTTCGGTGACGTGCTCGCCGCGCTGACCGCCGGTCCCGTGGGCTGATGAGGCACTTGCTTTCCGGCGCCAGCCGAGCGCGGACAACGGAGGCCATGAAATGAGCGGCCTCGACGTGACCGTCCGGGGGATTACGCTGCCGCCCGAGGAGCTTTCCTGGCGGTTCTCCCGGTCCACCGGGCCCGGCGGCCAGTCGGTGAACACGACCGACAGCCGGGTCGAGCTTTCCTTCGACCTGGAGGGTTCCACCGCGCTGCCAGGGCTCTACCGTGACCGTGCGCTCCGGGCTCTTGCGGGCCGGCTTGCCGACGGCGTCCTGACCGTGACCGCGTCCGAGACCAGGTCCCAGTTGCGTAACCGTGAGGCCGCGGCGGAGCGGATGTCCGCGCTGCTCACCGACGCGACCGCGGCGCCGCCGCGGCCGCGCCGCCCCACCAAGCCCAGCCGTGCGGCCAGGGAGCGGAGGCTGGCGGCCAAGCGGCGCACGTCGCAGACCAAGCGGCTACGGCGGAGCCGGGAGGACGAGTAGCCGAGCCCGCCGGGCCGGCCCGGCCGGGCCCCGCCGCAGGGCGGGACGCTCAGCCGGCCGTTGACGATGACCGGCAGACCGTTGGTGCGCAGACGATGGACCAGGGGGTGTTCCCGGTGACGGGCCGAACGTGGAAATCCGGCTGCCCGCCCCGTCCTGAGCCCGGCGGCGCAACGGTCAGGAGCGCTCGGCCGACCAGGCGAGCGCCGGGGGATGGACCCGGGCACAGACCGGGTTGCCCCGGGGATCGGTGAGGCGGATGTGGGCGACAAGCCGGTGCCCGGGGCGCATGGCCTCCTCGATCACGGCGGGAGCCACGTCCACGAGCCGGAGCTTGGCACCGCGGAACAGCCGCAGCGTTCCGTCGCCGGGCACATCGCCCCAGGCCAGGCCCAGGCTGCGGTCGTCGCGGGTGCCCCCGACGAACGGCCCGGAGAAGTCGAAGCCATCCGCGTCGCGCCGCACGGTGACCGGAAGCTCCCAGCGTGCCGACTCGGCATCGGCGGGCACTGGCTCGATGGCCAGCCCGGGCCGGCCCGGCACCACAAGGGCAGCCCGGTCCTTGCTCTTGCCCGACAGCGCCACGTGCACGTTGCGATGGCCAGCACCGCCGGGCTCCGGCCGGCAGGTGAGCCCCGGCAGGTCGTAGCCTTCGATCACCACGGTGAGCTGCCCAAGCACCGCTGCCGGGCGCCGGGCCGGGCGGCGTGGCAGCGGCGGCGCGGCGTTCTCGTCGTAGGCGCGCCGCAGCCAGCCGAGGGCTTCTTCGTCGAAATCCCCGGGCCCGGTCAGCGGGATCCGCAGGTTGGCCGAATGTAGAGGATAAGAGAAGGTAAGGATGTGGGAAGGCGCCGATGTCCCTGGCCACGAGCAGGCGCCCGCCGGGCTTGTGGCTGTCGAGCCGCAGGCCGAGGTCCACCCGGTTCTTCGTGGTCGCCTGCACCACCGCGAAGGTGCGGCGCGGGCCGACCAGGCTGACCAGCGTCTTGCGGGCCTGCACCGTCACCTGGCCCAGCGCGGGCAGCGCCGCCAGCACGGCATCGAGCACCGGCCGCAACTGCGGGCGGTCGGCGTACTGCGCGTCGATAAGTTCGTCCGCGCCGGTGGTCATGAAGTCTTCTTACCAGAAGCGCTCCCGGGCCAGCAGCGCAGCGGCCTGGTGGTGGCCCACCGATGCCGCCGCCCAGCCCGCGGCCTGGTCAGTCGTGGTCGGCGAGGACCGGGCGCAGGGCATTGAGCACCCCGGCGTCCTCGATGGTGGCCGGTGCGGGCTCTTCGTGCCCGTCGGCGATGCCGCGCATGGTCCGGCGCAGGATCTTGCCGGAACGGGTCTTCGGCAGGGCGGCTACCACGTCCACCCGGCGCAGCGCGGCGACGGCGCCGATCTGGTCCCGGACAAGCTGGACGAGTTCGGCGGCGATCGTGTCCGGGTCGGTGGTGACGCCGGCCTTCAGCACGACGAAACCGCGGGGAACCTGGCCCTTGAGCGCATCGTGCACGCCGATCACCGCACATTCGGCCACCGCGGGATGGCTGGCCAGGATCTCTTCCATCTCGCCGGTGGACAGCCGGTGCCCGGCGACATTGATGACATCGTCGGTGCGGCCCATCACGTACAGGTAGCCGTCGGTGTCGCGGTAGCCGCCGTCGCCGGTGACGTACGCACCGCCGTGCTGGGACAGGTAGGAGTCGGTGAACCGCTGGTCGTCGCGCCACAGGGTGGGCAGGCAGCCGGGCGGCAGCGGGAGCCGGATCACGATCTCCCCGGTCTGCCCGGCCGCGACATCCGTGCCGTCGGGACCGGCGATGTGCACGTCATATCCGGGCACCGGCACGCTGGGAGAGCCGGCCTTGGTGGGCATGGGCTCAAGGCCACGAAGGTTGGCGGCGATCGGCCAGCCGGTCTCGGTCTGCCACCAGTGGTCGACGACCGGGACGCCCAGCAGGTCGCCGGCCCACCGGTAGGTTTCCGGGTCCAGCCGCTCCCCGGCCAGGAACAGGTACTTCAGGCTGGACAGGTCGTAGCCGCGGGCCAGTGCGCCGGACGGATCTTCCTTCTTGATCGCGCGGAATGCGGTGGGCGCGGTGAACAGGGCCTTGACCTTGTGGTCGGCGATCACCCGCCAGAACGCACCGGCGTCCGGGGTGCCGACCGGCTTGCCCTCGTACAGCACGGTGGTGCACCCGGCGAGCAGCGGCGCGTAGACGATGTAGGAGTGGCCCACCACCCACCCGACGTCCGAGGCGGCCCAGAAGACCTCGCCGGGGCGGGTGTCGTAGATCGCGTCCATGCTCCAGCGCAGCGCCACCGCGTGGCCGCCGTTGTCGCGGACGACCCCCTTGGGCCGCGCCGTGGTGCCGGAGGTGTACAGGATGTACAGCGGGTCGGTCGCCGCGACCGGCACACACTCGGCTGGGCCCGCGATGGTCATCGCGTGGTCCCAGTCCAGGTCCCGGCCGGCGGTCATCGCCGCCCTGGCCTGCGGTCGCTGCAGGATCACGCAGTGCGCCGGCCGGTGCGTGGCCAGTTCCATGGCCCGGTCGAGGATCGGCTTGTATTCGATGATGCGGCTGCCCTCGATGCCGCACGACGCCGAAACCACCACCGCGGGCTGCGCGTCGTCGATGCGGACCGCGAGTTCGTGCGCGGCGAATCCGCCGAACACCACCGAGTGGACCGCCCCGATCCGGGCGCATGCCAGCATGGCCACGGCCGCCTGCGGGATCATCGGCAGGTAGATGACCACCCGGTCGCCACGGTCAACCCCCAGGCCGGCCAGCACGCCAGCGAACGTGGCGACCTCGTCAAGCAACTCGGCATAGCTGTACCGGCGCGTGACGCCGGTCACCGGGCTGTCGTAGATCAGTGCGGCCTGGTCACCACGGCCGCGGGCGACGTGCCGGTCCAGCGCGTTGAAGCATGTGTTCATGACGCCGTCACTGAACCATCGGTAGAACGGCGGGTTCGAAGCGTCCAGGATCGTGGCCGGCGCGTGGTGCCAGTCGATCTGCTGCGCCGCCTCACCCCAGAAGTCCTCGGGGTCGTCCAGGCTGCGCCGGTAAGCATCCGCGTAACCGCCCATCAGGCACTCCATTCCTAGCGGTTGAGTGAGTGTGCCTTCGGGCCGGCGGGCGGTCCAGGGACGAAGGTCACGGCTGTGGTCCGGATCCGGGCAAGCTGACCGGCTGCGCGGGCTGGCCGTAACGTTTCCCGAACGCTGCTCCGCTACGCTGCTCGAAATGCCCCAATTGCGGGGCTGGTCGAGCCTGGGGGGGCACGGATGAGGCGACTGCGCTACCTTCTTCCATCACCGCGGCGGCGCTCGCGGCCGGACTGGCGGCGGCGGTGCTGGCGCCAGCCGGGGCGCAGGCGGCCGCGTCCCGGGCGCAGGCGGGGCGGGCCGGGGTGCAGGCAGGCCCGGCCCCACGGTCGGCCGCCCAGGAGGCGGGCGCCGGGGCGAAGCTGGCCGGCTGCGCGCGGGCCACCGGGCCGCAGCGGGCGCGCTGCTACCTGTCGGTGCAGCCGGACACCACACCCCCGGCCGCCAACACCGCCACGGCCTGCACGGTCAACGAGTCCGCCGGCTACACGCCGTGCAACCTGCGGGCCGCCTACGAGCTCACCGCGCTGTCGGCCAAGGACGGCACGGGCAACACGGTCGCCGTCGTCGACCCCGGTGACGACCCGAACGCCGCGGCCGACCTGGGCGTGTACCGGTCCACCTACGGCATGGCCAAGTGCACCACCGGCAACGGCTGCTTCAAGAAGGTCAACCAGAACGGCGTCGCGGGCAGCTACCCGGCGCCGGACGCGGCCTTCGCCCAGGAGACATCCCTGGACCTGGACATGGTCTCGGCGATCTGCCCGAAGTGCCACATCCTGCTGGTGGAGGCCAACTCCAACGGCTTCGGTGATCTCGGCACGGCGATCAACGAGGCGGTCACGCTCGGCGCGAAGGTGGTCTCGGACAGCTGGGGGACCGGCGAGTTCAACGGGGAGAACGGCTGGGACGGCAACGTCGACCATCCCGGCGTGGCCATCACGTTCAGCTCGGGGGACGGCGCCTATGCCGGCGGCGTGCAGTACCCGTCCTCGTCGCCGTACGTCACCTCGGTCGGCGGGACCGAGCTGACCCCGGCGGCCAACTCGCGTGGCTGGACGGAAAAGGCCTGGGTGACACCGGGCAGTCCGCCGACCCAGGGCTCGGGCAGCGGATGCTCGGCCTACGAGCCCAAGCCGCCCTGGCAGGCGGATGCCGGGTGTGCCGCCCGCACCACGGCGGACGTGAGCGCGGTCGCGGCCAACGTGCTCAGCTACGACACCTACATGGCCAGCGGCTGGTACTTCTCGTTCGGCACGAGCGTCTCCTCGCCGATCATCGCGGGCAGCTACGGGCTGGCGAACAACCCGCCGGGCATCACGATTCCCGCTTCGGCCGCCTACGGCGCGCCCGCCGCCGACCTGCACGACGTCACCTCCGGCAGCACCGGGACCTGCACGCCACCGGCGTCGGCCGGGTACCTGTGCAAGGCGGGCAAGGGCTACGACGGCCCGACCGGCGTGGGCAGCCCGCACGGCATCGGCGCCTTCCAGGTGCCCGGCACCCCGCCGCCGAGCGTCACCGGCGTGGCCTTCACGGGGACGTCCGCCGATCCCACGATCACCGTCACCGGTTCCGGGTTCGGCTCCAGCCCGCCGATCGGCACGCCGGAGACCTGCCAGAGCGGGGACACCGGCGACGACTACGGGTCCTCCGGGCTGTGGTTCAGCGACGCCACGCAGGGCGGCTGGACGGCCGGCCAGGACGGCGACTGCATCGGCCTGATCGTCTCGTCGTGGAGCAGCAGCCAGGTGGTGTTCGGTTTCGGCAACGAGTACGCCAACTACCCGGCCATCCAGTCCGGCGACCAGATCGAGGTCGACGTGCAGGGCGCCACCTTCTCCGGCCCGCTGACCTGAGCCGCCCGCCCGCGGCAGCGGGCGGGGTGCGGGGCCGGCCGGTACGGGGCTGCGTCCCGGGACCAATGGCCCTTCATTCGCCGGGACCGGCGCGTCATCCTGGCCTCAGGTGGATGCCCTGGGCATCTTCCCGGCGACAACCGGCGGCGTCGCCCGGTACGAAGGGATCGGCGGCGATATGGCCAGGAACTACCGGCTCGGGCCAGCCCGCAAGACGGTCAACGTGTTCGCTAAGGCGATCATCGGGGCGGGTATCGGACGAGGGTCGTATTACCTGCTGACCACCACCGGCCGGAAGACCGGCCTGCAGCGGACGACGCCGGTGGTGCTCGTGGAGAATCCCGGCGAGCGCTGGCTGGTCTCCCCTTACGGCGCGGTGAGCTGGGTCTGCAACCTCCGCGCCCTGCCAGAGCTGTCACTGCGCCATGGCCACACGACCGAGCGCTTCCGCGCCGTGGAGGCCGCCCCCGAGGCGGCCGGGCCGGTGCTCCGGCAGTACCTGCGCAATGCGCGGGTGACGGCCCCGTTCTTCGACGTGAAGGCCGGTGACCCGGTGGACCGGTTCGTCGCTGAGGCCGGCCGTCACCCGGTGTTCCGGCTGACTGCCACCAGCGCACCGGGCTGAGGTACGAAGGGACGCGCGGCCAGGCACCCGTGAAGCGGGGCCGGGTGCCTGGCCGTGCCCGGCATTAAGATCACTCCTCGTGGAAGAACGCATTCTGGGCCGGACCGGCCGTGCCGTCTCCGTGGTCGGGCTAGGCACCTGGCAGCTGGGAGCGGACTGGGGCGAGGTCGCCGACGCCGACGCGCTGGCCGTGCTCGACGCTGCCGTGCAGGCAGGCGTCACGTTCCTGGACACCGCCGACGTCTACGGCGACGGCCGCAGCGAGCGCCTGATCGGGCAATTCCTTGCCGCCAACCCGGGGCTGCCGATGACGGTGGCCACCAAGATGGGCCGCCGCGTGCCACAGGACCCGGCGGAGTACACGCTCGCCAACTTCCGCGCGTGGACCGACCGGTCGCGGGCCAACCTGGGCACCGGCACGCTGGACCTGGTCCAGTTGCACTGCCCGCCGACGCCGGTCTTCGCCACCGCCGCGGTCTACGACGCCCTGGACACCCTGGTGGCCGAGAAGCGCATCGCCGCGTACGGGGTCAGCGTGGAGACCTGTGCCGAGGCGCTGGCCGCGATCGAGCGGCCTGGCACCGCCAGTGTGCAGATCATCTTCAACGCGTTCCGGCGCAAGCCGCTGGAGCAGGTGCTGCCCGCCGCGCAGGCCGCCGGGGTGGGGATCATCGCGCGGGTTCCGCTTGCCTCGGGGCTGCTGTCCGGCCGGTACACCCACGGCACCACGTTCGGCGCCAGCGACCATCGCACCTACAACCGGCACGGTGCGGCGTTCGACGTGGGGGAGACCTTCTCCGGGGTGGACTTCGACACCGGCGTCGACGCGGCGCGGGAGTTCGCCGCCCTGCTGCCGGCCGGCCTCGCCCCGGCACAGGCCGCGCTGCGCTGGATCATCCAGCAGCCGGGCGTCACCACCGTGATCCCGGGCGCGCGGAACCCGGAGCAGGCGCGGCAGAACGCCGCCGCGGCGAGCCTGCCACCGCTCACCGCCGGGCAACTGCGCGGCATCGAGGACATCTACGACCGCCGCATCCGCGCCCAGGTCCACCATCGCTGGTAACGGTCAGCCGCGGCGGATCACCGCCAGCCAGGCCTGGGCCACATCGGTGCCCTGAATCGGGTTGATCGAGAACTCGTCCCGGGTGAGGCTCACGACCTCCCAGCCGCCGGCGAACGCGGCGCGGATCTCCTCCTCGCGCACCCGGCGCGGCCCCCATTCTCCCGGCTGGCTGTCGCTGAAGCACATCATGTAGTAGGTGCCGCCGGGCTCGACGGCGGCCGCCAGGCTGGTCACGTACCTGGGCCGGTCGGCGTCGTCGAAGACGTGAAAGAGCCCGCTGTCGATGACGGTGCCGAACCGCTCACCCAGCCGTTCCAGGTGCAGCGCGTCGCCGACCTCGAACCGGGCGGTCAGGCCACGCTCGGCCGCCTTGGCCCGGGCCCTGGCGATGGCGAGCCCGGACAGGTCCACGCCCATCGCGTCCGCGCCGTGTGCCGCGGCCAGCAGCACGTGCTCCCCGGTGCCGCAGCCGGCGTCGAGCAGCCGGCCGGACAGCAGCCCGCTGTCGGCCAGGCGCACGAACGGGGCCTGCGGGCGGCCGATGTCCCAGGGTGCCGGGCTGCCCTCGTACGCGGAGTCCCATCCCGCTGACGGCGTCGTCATCGTGATCCCCTCGTCCGTCCGGTCCTGCCTACCGGACACTATCCTCCGGCGCGGACTGCGGCCCGGTCGGCCAGGGCCCGGACTTCGCCGGCCACCTGCGGCCACACCGCGGCAGGCAGGTCGTGTCCCACGCCGGGCAGCAGCACCAGCCGCGCGCCGTCGATCGCGGCCGCGGTGCGCCTGGCGGCGGCCGGGCGCAGCAGCGGATCACGCTCGCCGTGCAGCACGAGCGCCGGCACCCGTAGCTCGGACAGCCGCCCGCCGTGCCACTTGGCGCCCACCTGACGGCTCTGCGCCGCCGTATCGCGCACGCCGCTGACCAGGTCACGCCCGATCCGGGCCCGGGCTTCCGCCGCATCGAACGGGTAGCCGGGGGAGGCCACCAGGCGCGCCAGCGCCAGGCCGAGGGCGATGTCGCCGTCCCGGCCCTCCGGGTACCGCATCCTGGCCATCCGCGCCACCAGGCCCAGGTGCACGTAGCGGGCGGCGGCCAGCCCGCCGGTATCGCTCGGCAGCGAGGCCGACGAGGTGATGCTGCGCACCCGCTGCCGATGCCGCAGCGCGGTGCGCTGTGCGAGCTGGCCACCCATCGAGTGCCCGAACAGGTGCGCAGCATCCCAGCCGAGGGCGTCGAGCACCGCCACCGCATCGTCGGTCATGTCCTCGGCCGTATAGGCGACCGAGCGGCGGCGCAGCGCGGCGAACAGCGGGCTGCCGGCCCCGGCGGCGGGGAAGTGGGTGGATTCGCCGGCGTCGCGCTGGTCGTAGGCGGCCACGTGGAAGCCGCAGCCGGCCAGTTCGGCGACCAGCCCGGGTGGCCACCAGAACCGGGACACGCCCAGGCCCATCACCAGCAGCAGGGGCTCACCCCCGGCGCCGCCGAGTTCTTCGAAGGCGATGTCGGCCGCGCCGTTGCGCGCGTAGCGGGCGGGGCCGGGCCTGGGCTCGGTCACGGTACCTCCCTGGAACAGTTCGGGAACGTTGTTTGCAAACTCAGCCTACCCGTTCGGGCCAGGCTCACATTCACGGCCGCATGCCGGCGTGGCCTGGCGTGAACCGGACGGGGCTGAGTACCGTGATCCAGTTATGGAGAGCACACACGCGGTGGTGCGCAGTGGCTGGCTCGCGCCGGTGCTCCGGGTTACCGGGGCGGGGCTGCTGGCGGCGACTGCGGCGATCCACCTTGACTTGTACCTGACCGGCTTCCGGAACATCCCGACCATCGGCGGGCTGTTCCTGCTCCAGGTGATCACCGGGTTCGTCCTGGCCGCCGCGGTGCTGGCCACCGGCAACCAGGTCGTTGCCGCGCTTGGCGCCGGGTTCGCCGTGGCCACCCTGGCCGGCTATTTGCTGTCGATCTGGGTCGGCCTGTTCGGCTTCAGCGAGGTCCGCACGACCGCGGGGATAGTCGCAGGGCTCCTCGAGGTGGCCGCGTTCGCGGTGCTTGGCCTGTTCGCCGTCTCCCCGGAGGCCGCGTCAGGGAGCCGCGGCCCGGGCCAGGGGCTGGCCCGGATGCTGGCCGGGATACCGATGGCAAGGACCCTGGTCGCCGTGGTCTCGGCCGTGGCCCTGGTGCTGCTGATCATTGCCGAGGCCGGTTCTGGTGCCCCGGCAGCCACGGCCAATGGGGGCACGGCGGCGCTGAAGACCGGCAAGGTCGGCGGGGTGACCGTGCTCACCACCGCCAAGGGGCTCACGGTGTACACGTTCGCCGCGGACACCAGCCCAGGCAAGTCGAGCTGCTATGGAAGCTGCGCCGCGTACTGGCCGCCGGTGACCGGCTCCCCGTCCGCCGCCCCCGGCATCCCCGGCACCTTCGCCACGATTACCAGGACCGACGGCACCAAGCAGGTCACCTGGAACGGGCACCCGCTGTACACCTACGTGGCGGACCACGGCCCCGGCACGGCGAGCGGGAACAACCTCAACATCAATGGCGGGCTGTGGAAGGAAATCGTGGTCTCCGGGTGAACCGCCCGGCGCGGCTACAGTAACTGCGCCCCCGGCGGACAGCGACCCGGCCCGGACCCGGCGGTGATCAGCCCCGAGTAGGTTTGGGAGGCTTAACCAGCCGCCGAGAGGATGGGTCAATGGGGTCGAAGCCGTGGGATTCGAGCAGGCCGGAGGGTGCGGGCACGCCGGGTGAGCCGGTGCTGTGGAACGCGTTCGCGAACATGGCGAGCCTGGCCGGCCACACCGTCACGATCGTCCGCGGCGAGGGCTCGACGGTCTTCGACGACCATGGCCGTCCCTACCTCGATGCCCTGGCCAGCCTCTGGTACTGCAACGTCGGGCACGGCCGGGCGGAACTCGCGGACGCGGCGGCCGCGCAGATGCGCCAGCTTGCCGCCTACCAGACGTTCGAGCCGTTCTCCAACCAGCCTGCCGAGGCGCTCGCCCGCCGGGTCGCGGGCCTGGCCCCGATGCCCGGCGCCAAGGTGTTCTTCACCCCGGGCGGCGGGTCTGACGCCGTGGACACCGCGGCCAAGCTGGCCCGCAGCTACTGGCGCGCCTTGGGCCAGGATGACAAGCAGGTCACGGTTGCCCGGTCGCACGCCTATCACGGCATGAACGCCTACGGCACATCGCTGGGGGGGATCCCGGCCAACACCGAGCCTTTCGTTCCGCTGGTAAGTCTCGTGGAGCATGTGGCCTGGGACGATGCGCCGGCGCTCGAGAAGGTGATCGAAACGGTAGGCGCCAGGCGGGTGGCCGCGTTCTTCTGTGAGCCGGTAGTCGGGGCCGGTGGGGTCTACCCGCCGCCTGAGGGTTACCTGGCCAGCGTCCGGGAGATCTGCCGCCGGCACGACGTGCTGTTCATCGCCGACGAGGTGATCACCGGGTTCGGCCGTACCGGATCCTGGCTGGCCAGCGAGCGGTTCGCCCTGGACCCGGACATGATCACCACGGCCAAGGGGCTGAGCTCCGGGTACGCGCCGATCGGCGCGGTGATCGCCAGCGCGCGGGTGGCCGAGCCGTTCTGGCGCCCCGGTTCTGCGGAGGTGTTCCGGCATGGCTACACCTACTCCGCGCACCCGACCGCGTGCGCGGTCGCGTCGGCGAACCTGGACCTGATCGAGCGGGAGCAGCTTGTCGCGCGGGTGGCCCGGCTGGAGCCGGTGCTGGCCCGGGCCCTTGCCCCGCTGGCCGGGCATGATCTGGTCGGCGAGGTGCGCGCCGGGACCGGGCTGCTCGCCGCCGTGGAGATCGCCGAGGCGGCTCGCCGCACCGACCCGGGGATCGGCCCGCGGCTGGTGGCCGAGATCCGCGAGCGCGGCGTGATCACCCGGCTGCTTCGCGGCGTGGCCCTGCAGGTCTCCCCGCCGTTCGTGATCACCGAGGCGGAGATCGCCCGGATCGCCGAGGTCTTCGCGGCCGCGTTCGACGCGGTCGCCGCGGGCCGGGGGAGCGGCGCCGGCGCCTAGCCGGGCGGCCCCGGCCTCCGGGGTGGCCTGGGTTACCCGCGCCCGGCCGCCTCCAGGAACCGCTTGACCCGCCCGGGGTCCACCGGGTTCCAGGTTCCGCCGCCTTCCTTGAGGTCAGAGCCCACGATGATGCCGTCCGCCACCTCAAGGAACGACGCCACGTTGCCGGCCTTGGCCCCGGTGTTCGCCAGTACGGGCGCCAGGTCCCCGGTGGCCTGTTTGGCCTCACGGATCGCCGCGGGGTCCGGTGCCGCGCCGGCCATCGGGCCGGACACCAAGATCGCGTCCGCCAGGCTGGACACGGCCGCCGACCTGGCGAGCTGGCCCACCGAGCGGGTGCCGAGGGTGGACGCGAACTCGGGCGTGACGTTCATGAACACGGCGACCTGCTGTGCACCGAGGGTGCGCCGGTAGCGCAGCAGTTCGCCCGCGTCCGGGGCCCAGACCCCCATGTCGGACTCGTAGGCGCCGGTGACGACCTCACGGATGAACGCGGCGCCGGTCGCCGCCGCGACCGCGAGCGCGGCCCGGCCGTCCCAGAGGAAGTCCACGCCGAACGGCCGGTCCCCCGGGGCCAGGTCCGCGGCGACCCTGGCCATGACGGCGACCCCCTCGAAGCCGGCCCGCAGCGAGTACGGCCGGTCGCCCTCGTTGCAGAACATGACGGCGTCGAACGGGAACCGCAGCAGCACGTCGAGATCCCGGGCGACGCCGTCGACGATGCCCTGGACACCGCGCGCCTCGTCGTACAGCGGGGTCCCGGGCAGCGGCCCGAGGTGCGCCATGGCGATGAGCGGCTTGGTGCCCGCGCCGAATATCTGCTCGAACCGCCCCGCCACCCGGACCTCCGTTGCTCGGTTTCTACCGCCACCAGGGCAGTTGCCGCAGCTCAGCCACTTTCTCGGCCGGCACGGTGATCGCCTGCCCCCGCTCAGCCAGATGGTAGAGGTGCTCGCCCACCCAGAGCATGTCGGGGCGGTAGTGCGGGGGCGTGTCGCCCGCGCAGGCCACGCCCTTCGGGTAGTCAGGGCCGTCCGGGGCGGGCAGCACCTCAGGCGACGGCGGTGCGTGACCGGGCGGCCCGACCTGGACCGCGAGGCGCTCGTAGAAGCCGGCCAGGTCCGCGGTCTGCCTGCGGAACGCGGCCAGGTCCGGGTCGGTGTCGGCGCGGGCACGCTCGTGGTTCCCGTTCCCGTTGGCGGGCAGGCTGGCCACGGCGTACGCGGTGAGCCGCAGCCGGGTGGTGGCCATCACCAGGCTCCACAGGTCATCGCTGGCCAGCCGTTTGGTGCCCTGCTCGGACAGGTAGGCGCGCAGCGCCTCGTCCAGCCGCGCTCCCGCGTTGACGGCCGCGACCGCGCTCTCCGGCGGCCGGCGCCGCAGGCCGAGCGCCCAGTCCACGGCCTGGGTGAGGTACCGGCCGCCCTGCCGGAACGCGTCGGCGAGATCGTCGCCGACTATCGCGGCGCCGCCGCGGGGCCAGAAGGCGGCCCCGACCACCAGGCTCACCGCGCAGCCGATGGCCACGTCCTCGATCCGCAGCAGGCCGACCTGCCAGCCCGCCGGGGCGAGCAGGTTGAAGATCACCACGATCGTGACGGTGAAGGCCGCCTGGCCGACCGCGAACGGCGCCGTACCCGGTGCGTAGGCCGCGATGAACACGGCGAAGGGGAGCACCGTCCACAGGGCGGCGGGCCCGGTGCCGATGGCGAGCAGCAGCAGCGCCCCCGCGACGAAGCCCACGGCGGTGCCGGCCAGCGCCCGCATCGCGGTGGACCCGGTGGATGCCGCGGTGGTGCGCAGCACCGACAGCGTGCCGAGCGCCACCCAGAACCCGTGCTGCACGCCGCTCAGTGAGGCCACCGCGACCGCGGCGGCGATGGCGACCGAGCCGCGCGCGCTGTTACGGAACCAGACCGAACGCAGGCTGGCGTGCCTGCCCAGGAACCCGGCGGCACCGGCCAGGCCGCGCGCGTGCCGGGGCCCGGCGCCGTCGGGCAGCCCGAGCCAGCGGCGGCGCTCGGCCTCGACCAGTTCGGGGCTGGCCTTGCCCGCGGCGATCAGCGCGTCCGCCAGCGCGGCCTGAGCCGCGAGCGCGATGGACTGGGCGTGCGCGGCGAGTGCCGCGGCGGCGCGGACGTCCGCCGGGTCGCCGGCCAGCGTCTGCTGGTGGGCCGCGCTGGCGGCGCTGGCGTTCCGCAGCCTGCCGGTGTCCAGGCTCGGGTCCTGGCCGCCGAGCAGGGCCGCGGTCGCGGTCAGTTGCCCGGCGGCGGCGGCGAGCAGTTCGCGGTCCTGCGCTGCGGCGTGGGTCAGGTCCAGGTGGCCGTCCAGCGCGTCGCAGACCAGCGTGGCCGACCACTCGAGCAGTTCGACCACGTTGGCCAGCCCCTGGTCGGTGGTGGCAAGGCCGGTCGGCCGGATCGGGCCCGCCGCGAACGCGGTCTTCAGCTCGTGCCTGGCGGACAGGGTCGCCTCCCGGTGGGCGGCGGTCGCGGTACCGCCGACGGCCGCGTCCAGGTACGCCGCCAGCGCGGTGCCGGTCTGCGCCGCGCGAGCCCGCAGCCGGTCCCCGGGCGGTTTTGGCGACAGCAGCAGCACGGCGACCGTGCCGGCCGCAGCAGCGAGCCACCAGCCCGCGAGCCGGGAGCCGATCGTGCCCGCCGCGGCGGGCGAGCAGGCCGGCAGGATATAGGCGAGCAGCGCGCCGAGGACACCAGCCTGGGCGTTCGGGCTGGCCACACCGGCGAAGAAGATGGCGAACGTCACCGGGATGGTGACCAGGGCCGCCAGCCAGGCCGTGTTGCTGACCAGTGTCCCGATGATGAGGGCGGCGCTCCCGGTCACCGCAAGGCCGAGGTGCGCGATGGCTTTATCCCGCCGGGTCCCGCCGAACGAGACGAGCACCAGGGTGGCGAAGCTGCCGAAAACCGCGAACAGGGTCATCTGCGGGTCGCCGATGACCTTGGCGGTCAGCGCGAACAGGCTCGGCAATACCAGGGTGGCGCGGACCGCGCGCATCGCCGCAGGCACCGACCAGGCCGGCAGCCAGCCGGGCCGGGCACCGGGGCGGGTGAGCCGCCACCGGGCGTGCCACGGGATCGGCTGCCGCTCGCGAAGCGGCCCTGCGGGGGAGGGGTCCTTCACGGATTCGGCCATCCTGCGGAGTTTACGAAGGGAACGGCGGCAAGGCCAGCGGGTGGGGGATGGCTGCGGGGCGGGTCGGGCGGGCAACGGCAGACTGGCAGCCGGCTCAAAACGCCGTCTGCCAGTCCACCGGAGCCCGCTGGCGCATCGCCGGGCAGGAGGGAAAGCGAGAAGTGGGCCCGGGAGGCTGGCCTGGATCCGGGTCAGTCTCCCGAGTCGGGTTCCGGGGCGATGTTCCCTGGCGCAAGCTCGGGGGTGCCGGTCTGGCGGCGCAGGCGGCGGCGTGACCTCCGGCGGGGAACCTGTGCCTGCGGCGCCGGCCAGGCCGGCTCGCCGATAGCTGGCGGCTCCCAGCCGGGTAGCGGGCGGGTGGCGGGTGCCTCGCGGCGCAGGTCGGCGCGGATCTCCTGGCCGAGCCTGCGGGTCTCCCTGCTGTTGAGCACCGCGCCCGCCATCGCCCCGGTGAACAGCGGGCCCAGCGAGAACGCGCTCCGCCCGACACGCCCGTACAGCCGGCGTCGCAGCCGCCGGGCCAGCGGCGACCCGGCGACCATGATCAGTCCGCCGGGGGCCACCGCCAGCACACCGCGGCGGTGCGCCCACGAGCCGACGTAAGCGGTTGCCCGGTCCACGACGTTGCCGGGAGCGGGCATGCCGTAAAGCTCGTGCAGTTCCGCGATGAGCTTGATCTCGATGCCGATCAGGGCCAGCGTCTCCGTCACGATCTCCACGGGGAAGGCGGGCAGCACCGGCAGCGTCGCCCAGGCGCCCACCGCCCCGCCGACCGCCGCCGACGCCCGGGCCGCCCCGGTGATCAGTGCGTCGGCGGTGTCCTCCGTGGACAGCCCGGGGAACTGCGCACGCAACGTTGCCTGGTTCCGCACCCGCACCCGCGGTGCCATCGCCACGACCTGCCCGGTCAGCCAGCCCGTGCCCGCGAACGCACCACGCCGCACGGCGCGCGCCCCGCGGCCGGTGACCCGCGCGCCCGACCGGGCCGCCGCCGCGAACGCGGCCGTCAGCCTGCGCCGTTCCTCCGGTTGCCGTGCCTCGGTGACCTCGGTCGCGAGCTCGGCGGCCCGCTCCGCGATGGTGTCCCCGGCCTCCTGCCCCGGCCCTGCGCGCTCACCTGCCATGTCGGTCATGTCAGGCACCTACCCAGCAGCGCGCGGTCAATGACGATTCCGCGCGGAGCCGGGGGAGCGGCCCGGGGTCGCGGAGCATCACGTTTCTCCTGTTGCGCTGTTGCCCCTGTGGCATTGATCAGGTATTCGTTGGTTCACCCGGATACGGGGTAGTTGCCCGGCATGACGAGGAGAGACGGCTGATGCTCGCGGCTTTCCTGCTGGCCGGGATCATTGCGGCCCCGCTTGGCTCGATCGCGCTGCTGATGCCGGGCCGGACCCGCTCCGGCCCGGTGGGAAACTGGTCCGCCACCCGCCGGTTCGTGCTGGCCGTGGTCGGCACCGTGGTGCTTGCCGTGCTGGTGGCGGTGGTGATGAAGCTGCTTGGGGTGTCCCAGCACAGACTGATCCTCGGCATCGCCGGTGTGGCGGTCGCCAGCGTGGTCTGGCTCCCGGCGACCCGGCAGTGGAGCGCCCGCGCCCACCTGTGCTGGTCGACCAGCGTGTTCCTGTTCGTGGCTTATCTGGCTTACGCGCTGGACTGGACCATCAACAGCCATCTCGGCCCGGGCAGCACGGCAGGCGGCCTGCTGCTGTGGCTGTTCGAGCTGCTGGCCGCGGTCATGTCCTGCGCGTACCTGTGGGAGATCTGCGACGCGCTGGGCACCGAGCACTGGCGCAGGCGGATCACCGCGCAGACCCGGCTGCCTGCCGCCGACAAAGACCTGCCGATGATCAGCCTGCACGTGCCGGCGCACAACGAGCCGCCGGAGATGGTCAAGGAAACGCTCCGCTCACTGCTGCGCCTGGACTACCCGCGCTACGAGATCGTCGTGATCGACGACAACACCGACGACGAGCGGCTGTGGCGCCCGGTCGAGGAGTGGTGCGCCCGGCACCGGGTCAAGTTCGCCCATCTGGAGAACTGGCCCGGCTACAAGTCCGGGGCGCTGAACTACGCGCTGCGCGAGCTAACCGACAAGCGAGCCGAGCTTGTCGGCGTGGTGGACTCCGACTATCAGCTCGAACCTGGGTTCCTGCGCCGCTGCGCCCCCCCGTTCGCCGACCCCTGGATCGGCTTCGTCCAGTCCCCGCAGGACTACCGCGACTGGGAAACAGCCCGGTACTACCGGCGGCTTTACTACTCCTACAAGTACTTCTTCGCCGTGTCGCAGCCCTCGCGTAACGAGCACGACGGGGCGATCTTCGCCGGCACCATGGGGCTGATCCGCCGGGTCGCACTGGACGAACTGGGCGGCTGGGATGAGTGGTGCATCACCGAGGACGCCGAGATCTCGCTGCGGCTGCTGCGGGCCGGCTGGCATGGGCTGCACGTCGACCAGACCTGGGGGCGCGGCATCATGCCGCTGACCTTCGAGGCGCTCAAGGGCCAGCGGTACCGGTGGTGCTTCGGCGGCATCCAGATCCTGCGGATGCACTGGCGGTCGCTGATTCCCGGCCGGAAGAACAAGGAGAACCATCTCACCACCGGGCAGCGCTGGGCCTACCTGGCCGGCGGCGTCCAGTGGTACGGCGACCTGCTCGGCCTGGTGTTCTTCGTCTTCCTGCTGGCCGGTGCGGTGAACCTGGCGAGCGGCGGGGGCGAGCTTTTCCGCAAGCTCACCCCGTTCCTGCTGGCGACCGTGCCGGTACTGGTCGGGCTCGGGCTGGTCCGGGCGGTGGCACTGTTGCGCCGCGGCACCGGCGCCCACTGGCGGGACGCGCTCGGCGCGTTCTTCATCTGGCAGTCCACCTCCCTGGTCGTGACGCGCGCGTCGGTGCTCGGCCTGTTCGCCCGCAAGGCGGCGTTCCTGCGCACGCCGAAGACCAGTGAGCGGGCCAAGTGGTGGGAGGCGCTGCGGGCGAACTGGGCGGAGTCGACGCTGGCCGGCCTCGGCCTCGTCGGCATCGGCCTGGCGGTGAGCCAGCTCACCAGGCTGGCCGCGCCGCTACTGGCCGCCATGCTGGTCTTCCCGACGCTGGGCTATGCGGCGGCGCCGTTCAACAGCTGGGCCGCGCAGCGGGCCTCGCTGCCGCAGTGGCTGCGCGAGCGCCGGCGCACCGAATCCCAGCGCGACCGCCGGGCGTTCGCGGCCGGTGCGGCCACCGGCGGCGTGGTCGCGGTGGCCGCCGTGGTGGTGGGCGCGCTGGTGCTGCTGCTGACCCCGAGCAAGCACGTGCAGACGCCGAACCTGGTGGGCCCGGTCCAGGGGCCCACCGCCACGCCGCACCCCTCCCACACCGCCTCACCCACGCCGACGCCGTCGTCACCGAGCCCATCGGCCGTGCCCACCACGACCGCCCCGTCGCCGACACCGTCGGCCACCACCGCCCCGCCCACGCCGGCCCCGTCGGCCACGACGGCGACGCCGAGCCCCACCTCGACGTAGCCAGCCTGGCGGCGCTGGCGGCGCACCTGTCCGCGCACGGACAAATCCCGTTTCCCGTTTGACTTCCGGTGCACGGGTGAGGATTAAAGATCATGAATATCGTGATCATCGCCAACCGGCTGCCCGTCCGCATGGGCGAGGACGGGTGGGAGCTTTCACCGGGCGGACTGGTCACCGCGCTGCGGCCGGTCATGGCGGCGCACTCCGGCGCCTGGGTCGGCTGGGACGGCGGAACCCGCGGCATCCCCGCGGCCATGCCCGGCCTCAGCGTCCGGCTGCTGCCCATCGCGCTGTCCGCCAGCCAGGTGCGGCAGTACTATCACGGGCTCGCCAACGCGTCGCTGTGGCCGCTGCTGCACGACGCGATCGAGAAACCACGGTTCGAGCGGGCCTGGTGGCACAGCTACCAGAGCGTCAATGCGATCTTCGCCGACAAGGCCGTGACCGCCCTGCATGACCGGCCGGATTCGCTCGCCTGGGTCCACGACTATCACCTCATGCTGGTCCCCGGGCTGATCAGGGAGCAGTGTCCCGATCAGCCCATCGGGTTCTTCCTGCATGTGCCCTGGCCGCCGCCGGACATCTTCGCCCGGCTGCCCTGGCGGCGGGAGATCCTGCTCGGGCTCCTCGGTGCCGATGTCGTGTCCTTTCATACCGAGGGCTACCGAAGAAACTTCGTCCGGACCTGCGCTCGCCTGCTGACCGACACCGGCGTCCAGATACACGGTTCACAGATCACCCTGCCCGGCCGCCGTGTGGTCGCCACGACCAGTGCCCCCATATCGATCGACGCGGCGGAGTTCGCCCGGCTCGCCACCGACCCAGCGACCGGCCGTGACATCGATGCGGTTCGCGAGCAGTTCGCGGACCGGACCCTGCTGCTGGGGGTGGACAGGCTCGACTACACCAAGGGCATCACCGAACGGCTGCTGGCCGTCGAGATGCTTCTTGAGCGGCGCGCCGACCTGCGGCGGAACCTCGCGTTCCTGCAGGTCGCCGTGCCCAGCCGGGACGACGTGCCGGAGTACCGCAACCTGCGCGGCACGGTGGAGCGCCATATCGGCCGGATCAACGGCCGGTTCACCGAACCTGGTTCCGACGTGCCGATCCACTATCTGTACCGGGGGCTGCCGCCGCAGCAGCTCGCCGCCTACTACGCGGCCGCCGACGCCCTGCTGGTGACCCCGCTCATCGACGGAATGAACCTCGTCGCCAAGGAGTATGTCACCGTCCAGTACGCCCGCAGGGGCAGCGGGGCGCTGGTCCTGTCCGAGTTCACCGGGGCCGCCGCGGAACTGCGTGAGGCCGTCCCCTGCAACCCCTTCGACATCGAGGGCCTGTCCTACCGCATCGAGCACGCACTGGGGCTGCCGGCCAGCACGCGCCGCACCGCCCTGGCCACCATGGCCCGGCGGGTCCGCGGTCACGACGTGCACCACTGGGTAGACCGGCAGCTCGCCGAGATCGGATCCCGCGCCGCCGCAGGGGCGGGTGCCGGCCCCGCATGAACGCGGGGTGACCAGTGTCCTGCCCCGCGGGACCAAGGTCCCCTGCCCCATTTGCCGCTTCACGTCTAAGCTTGCGGACATGATCAGCGTGTTCCTGCTGGACGACCACGAGATTGTCCGCAAAGGCGTACGTGACCTGCTGGAAGCCGAAGCGGACATCACCGTGATAGGCGAGGCGGGCACGGCCGAGTCGGCGCTGGCCCGGATTCCCGCCCTGCGCCCCGACGTGGCGGTGCTGGACGTGCGCCTGCCCGACGGTGACGGTGTGAGCGTGTGCCGGGAGATCCGCTCCAGGATGCCCGAGGTCGCCTGCCTCATGCTGACGTCGTTCGGCGACGACGAGGCCCTGTTCGACGCGATCATGGCCGGCGCTGCGGGCTACGTGCTCAAGCAGATCCGCGGTACCGACCTGGTCGGCGCGGTGCGCACGGTCGCCGCTGGCCAGTCGCTGCTCGACCCGCAGGCCGCCAGCCGGGTGATGGCCCGGATGCGGGACCGCGCACGCCGGTCCGATCCACTGGCCGGGCTGACCGAGCAGGAGCGGCGCATCCTTGAGCTGATCGGGGAAGGGCTGACCAACCGGCAGATCGGCGAGCAGATGTTCCTGGCGGAGAAGACCGTCAAGAACTACGTATCCTCGGTATTCGCCAAGCTGGGCATGGAACGCCGGACCCAGGCCGCCGCCTATGCCGCCAGGATCTTCGACGAACAGGCCCAGGGGACGCACGAGCAGCACGATCAGTGAGCCCTGAGGCACGGCCACCGCGGGCCGGACGGGCAGGCTCGGCGTAGACCGCGGCTCAGGAGCCGCCCGCGTCCCGGCCGCCGCCCAGGGGAACCCGCCATTCCAGCTCGGTGCCGCCGTCGGCGGCCGCCGCCACGCGCATCGTCCCGCCCGACTCGGCGGCGCGCTCGGTGATGTTGGCTATGCCGCTGCGGCGCGTGGTACCGCCCAGGCCGACGCCATCGTCCCGGACGGTGAGCACCAGGTCGGGGCCGGCCTCGACGGCGACATCCACCCGGCTCGCCTGCGCATGCTTGGCCACGTTCGCCAGCGCCTCGCGCACGGCGGCGAGCAGCTGGTCGGCGATCCGGGGTGGCACCCGGGAGTCCAGCGGTCCGGCCAGCCGCAGCGCGGGAGCGAAACCCAGGGAGTCGGTCATCTCCTCCACGACGCCGAGGATCCTGGTGCGCAGCCGGGCCGGTTCGGCCTCACCGCGGGACTGCAGCGAGAAGATCGCTGACCGGATGTCCCTGATGGTCTCGTCGAGCGCGTCGATCGCCTTCTCCACCCGCTGCGCGACCTCGGGGTCACCCATCAGGGCCATGGTGCCCTGCAGCGACATCCCCGTGGCGAACAGCCGCTGGATCACCAGGTCGTGCAGGTCCCGGGCGATGCGGTCCCGGTCTTCGAACAGCGCCAGGCGCTGTGCGTCACTGCGGTGCTCGGCGAGTTCGAGCCCGATGCCCGCCTGCGCCGCGAACGTGATCAGCATCTCTACGGCGTCGGCCGACAGTGGCATCGCGCCCTGATGGCGGCCCGCCGTCAGCACCCCCCGCACATCCCCGGGCGGGCCGAGTGGCACCAGCACGGCGGGCCCCAGCGGCATGTGCTCGCGCGCTACCTGGGCCACCCGGGTGTCGCCGCTGAAGTCCTCCACGGTGAGCGGCTTGCCGCTGGCCATCACGATTCCCGAAGCCGAACTCTTGCCGGGCAGCACCAGCCCGAGCGCCCCGGCGGCGCCGTCCCCGCAGGCGTGCTCGACCACCAGCGTGCTGCGGTTCGCCGACGGCAGCGCAAGGGCCACCAGATCCGCCCCGGACATGTCCAGCGCCTGCTGCGTCACCAGTTCCAGCACCTCGCCGGGCTGCTCTCCGGAGAGCAGCCGCCGCGTCACCTCGGAATTGGCCCTGAGCCACTGCTGCTGCCGCCGCGCCTCGGCGTACAGCCGGGCGTTTTCGATGGCCACCCCGGCGGCAGCGGCGAGCGCCTGGACCAGCGCCTCGTCTTCCTCGTCGAAGTCGCCGCCCTGCTTCTCGGTCAGATAGAGATTGCCGTAGACCTCGTCGCGGATCCGCACCGGCACCCCGAGGAAGGAGCGCATCGGCGGATGGCCGTCGGGGAAGCCGCTCGATCCGGGGTCTGCGGCGATGTCCCGCAGGCGCAACGGCTGCGGGTCGGTGATCAGCTTGCCGAGCAGGCCCCGTCCTTCGGGCCAGTGATGGATCTGGGCGATCTGCGACTCGTTCAGGCCGACGGGGACGAATTCGGCCAGACGGCCGCCCTCGCCGATGACACCGAGCGCGCCGTAACGGGCCGACACCAGTTCGACCGCGGTCTCGACGATCCGCCGGATCACCACCTCGACTTCGAGGTGGCTGCCGACGGCGACCACGGCTTCGAGCAGGGCGTGCGTCCGGTCCCTGGTGTTGAGAATCGCTTGCAGCCGCAGTTGCAGCTCCACCAGAAGGTCGTCGAGCCGCAGGTGCGGCAGCAGCCGATGGGAGTCCTGGCTGTCCACCAGCTATACCTGCGCGTCCCCGTGTGTCACGTCATGATCGTACGCGGGCGGACGGCCCGGCGGAATGACCGCCGGGCCGCCCGGGGTGCCCGCCCTGCCCCCCTTGGTCCCAGCGAACGGGACGGACGGCCCGGCGGGGTTGCCCGCCAGGCCGTCCGGCTCCCGAGAATGGCGTCCGTTACGGCTGCAGGACCAGGCGGGCCTTGGCCTTGCCCTGGAGCACTTCGGCGATGGCCTCGTTGACCCCGGCCAGCGGCCGGGTCTCGTATATCACCCGGGTCCGGCCCGCGGCATGCAGGGCGAACACGTCATCGAGGTCGGCGCGGGTGCCGACGATCGAGCCGAGCACCGACTTGCCGTTCAGCACCGTGTCGAAGACCGGGAGGCTGAGCGTGCCGTCGGCCGGCAGCGCGACCAGCACCAGCCGGCCGCCGCGGCGCAGGCCCGCGTAGGCGGCCGCGAAGGACTGGTCGCTGACGGCCAGCCCGATGGCCACGTCAGCACCGCCGTGCGCCTGGAGCACCGATGCCGGGTCCTCGGTCCTGGCGTCGATGACGAAGTCGGCACCGAGTTCCTTGGCGAGTTGCAGCTTCTCGTCGGTGACGTCGATGGCGGCAACGGTGCCGCCGAAGATCTTCGCGTACTGCAGCGCCATATGTCCCAGGCCGCCGATGCCGGAGATCGCCACCAGGTCGCCCGGGCGGACGTTGCCGACCTTGACTGCCTTGAACGTGGTGACGCCGGCGCAGGTCAGCGGGGCGGCCTCGAACGCGTTGACACCCGCGGGGACCCTGGTCGCGAACGCGGCCTCGGCCAGGAAGTACTCGGCATAGCCACCATCGACGGAGTAGCCGGTGTTGCGCTGGGACGCGCACAGCGTCTCCCAGCCGGTGAGGCAGTGCTTGCAGGTGCCGCACGCGTAGCCCAGCCAGGGGACGGCGACCACATCGCCCTCGGCCACCGTGGTGACCCCCGCGCCCACGGCGTGCACGGCGCCGACGCCCTCATGCCCGGGCACGAACGGCGGGGCCGGCTTGACCGGCCAGTCGCCATGCGCGGCGTGGATGTCGGTGTGGCACAGGCCGGAGGCCTCCATGCGCACCGTTACCTGGCCGGGCCCGGGTACCGGCACCGGCCGGTCCTCGATCACCAGCGGCTCACCGAACCGGCGTACTACTGCTGCTTTCATCGTTCCTCCATGGTCCGCAGGACAGCCATGGCCAGCCTCGGCGCCCGGATGGCCGATCGTCAGAGGCAGAGGTCACGCCACCCCCGACCAAGGTCCCGGCCGAAGGGCCATCGACCTATGGACGGAAGTCCCATACAGGCGTGACCTGCGCCCCTGCTCCCAGCACCCAGGCCGGAGCGACTCTGGAGCACAGCTAGAAGGTCTTCAGCCGGGCCGTGGGCCCGGCCGAAATGCAAGGAGGCATTGAGATGCGCAGAAGGACGTTTGACGCGCTTGCGACAATGGTGGGCCTGGTGCTCGCGGTCGTCCTGGCGATTGGCGGCGGGATGCTGCTCTGGGGGCACTCGGTCATCAGCTCCGATGTGCACAACCAGCTGGCCGCCCAGAAGATCGTGTTCCCGGCAGCCAGCAGCCCCGAGATCAAGGCGCTGCCGGCCACTGACGCCACAGCCATGAAGCAGTACGCCGGCCAGCTCATGACCACCGGCGCGCAGGCGGAGACCTGGGCGGACCACTTCATCGCCGTGCACCTGGTGAAGATCGGCGGCGGCAAGACCTACTCCCAGCTTTCCGCGGCGGCGCTGGCGCAGCCGAAGAACACCGCGCTGGCCGGACAGGTGGACACCGTGTTCCGCGGCACGACGCTGCGCGGGATGCTGCTGAACACCTACGGGTGGTGGCAGATGGGGCAGATCATGCTGATCTCCGCCATAGTGGCCTTCGGTGCCGCGTTCCTGTTCCTGATCCTGTCCGGCCTGGGGTTCTGGCACCTGCGCCGCGCCACCCCGGAGTCGGAAGTTCTGCCCAAGGTGGCCACCCGGGTCCACGAGACCGTCTGACCATCCGGCCAAGAGCCGAACGCGCCCCTCGCCCCACGTCCCCGGCGAGGGGCGCGTTCGGCTTGCACGGACGCCTGCGCAAGCCGGTCCCGGAGAGCCCGGTCCAGCGCGAGATCGGGCGCCAGGACCGCGCGGCATACCGGCGCGTATGGGACAAACCAGGCGGGTATATCGTCCTTGCGCATCCTCGGCGGGGGGGACCAAGGTCCCAAGCTGACGTGACCGACCGCCCTACTGGCCACCCGGCCGCCGCGGGCATTCTCTCCTGAAGGCTTCCCGACTATCCCGGTTGCGCGATTTTGAAGGAGCATCCGATGACTACCGCCCTAATGGCAGCCCCCCATGCCGTCGCCATTGACCTGAACCAGCCAGGCACCTATCTGCACTGGTCGATCTTTGACATCTCGGTCGCGAACCTGGTGGTGATCGCCGTCATGGTCGTGATCTTCGGGGCGGCGCTGCTGCTGCCCTTCCCGCACCGGAACCGCACCTTGGCCCCGGCGGCCGAGCCCGTCCCTGGCAGCGAGCCGGCGCCGGCTGCCATGGGCGACGACGCCGACGCCAGCATGTGGACCGCACGGGCCAGGCGGTGGGCGGTGCGCACACTGCCGCCGCAGAAGCTGCTGCCTGACCGGCAGCCGGCCTACGTTGCCTCCTGGGTCTACGTGTTCGGGGTGGCCACGCTGGCCGCGCTGGGGCTGGCCATCGTCTCCGGTTTCGCCATCGCGATCGGCGGCACCGACTGGTGGCACACCAATCCCGTCGGGCATTTCTTCAACAGCACGCACCTGTGGAGCGTCGAGCTGTTCATGGCGTTCATGGTCATCCACCTGTGGGGCAAGTTCTGGATGGCCGCCTGGCGTGGCCGCCGGGCGCTGACCTGGATCACCGGCGTGGTGGCCTTCGGGGCCTCGGTCGTGGAGTGCTTCACCGGCTACGTGTCCCAGCAGAACTTCGACTCCCAGTGGATCTCCTCCAACGGCAAGGACGCGTTCAACGCCACCGGTATCGGCGCGTTCTTCAACGTGATGAACTTCGGCCAGATGCTGCTGTGGCATGTCGTGCTTGTGCCGATCATCCTGATCGCGCTGGTCGGCGCGCACGTGCTGCTGGTCCGGGTGCGCGGGGTCAGCCACCCGCTGCCGGCCAAGCGGATCGGCTGGCGGGACCGGGCCGCGCGCAAGGCCGCCAAGGAGGCCGATGCCGCCCCGTGGCGCGGCCGGACCCGCCGCTACGACATCCTCAAGGAAGGCACGATCGCCACGGCGATCGCGCTGGCCCTGGTCCTGATCATGGCGGCCGTGCTGTCCTCGCCGGACGTGCCGTCGGTCTCCGTGCAGTCCTGGGCCAAGGTGGCGCCCGCCGACTTCCTCGGCACCGCCGCCACCGAACTCGACGGCACCGGCCTGGCCGCGTCCTACGGCCCGCCTTACAACAACGGGACCGCAGGGGTGCAGCAGGTGGGGCCGATCAACTGGCAGAAGCTGTCCGGCGTCACCCAGCCCGTCAACGCCGCCCAGGACTTCGTCGTCACGCCGCTGAAGAAGCTGGCCCCGTTCAGCCCGGCGCTGTCGGCCGCGCTGGCCACTTACACCAGTGCCCCGGCTGCCCAGCAGCAGAAGTGGGCCACCGCCTACGGGAACGCGGTCACCAAGGTCAAGTTCGTCAACGGCACCCCGGTGGTGCCGCCGGCCAGCGACGGGCCCGTCCCGGTGATGATGGCCAACGAGCTGAACATGGCGCGCAGCGGCGCCCTGGACTCCGACCTGCTCGCCGAGCGGCAGTTCTACGGCACCGACTTCACCAAGCCGCTGCTGTTCATCGCCGACGGTGCCTACTACGCCAACCTGGCGCAGGCCATGCACCTGACCGGTGACCAGTGGGGCGTCATGAACGAGACCGGGAGCTACCCCGGCCAGCCCTGGCTGTGGCTCTACCAGCTGTGGTACCACGTGGCGCCGTTCAGCAACTCCCCCAGCGTGGACGTCTGGGCGGTCTACCTGACCGGCATCGCCACCCTGCTGCTGCTCGCCATCCCGTTCATCCCCGGCCTGCGGGACATCCCGAGGCTGATCCCGGTCCACCGGCTCATCTGGCGGCCCGCGGGTGACGGCGGCGACCCCGATGCCGAGCCACGCCCGATCGGCTCCGCCACGGCGGGCCACTCGGCATAGCCTGTTCACCCGTACCGTTCCCCGGACGGTGGCCCTTGGGGGAGGGTCACCGTCCGGGCTTTTGTCCTGGGCGCGGCCTAGGCTGGCGCCATGCCTGGTTTGCGCGTCCTGTTCCTCGGCGGTACCGGGATCATCAGCTCCGCGTGCTCGCGGCTGGCCGTCGAGCGCGGTATCGAGCTGTTCGTGCTCAACCGCGGGCAGAGCACCGGCCGCCCGCTGCCCGCCGCGGTGACGGTGCTGCGCGGCGATGCCAGGGACCCGGCCAGCGTCCGGGACGCGCTGGGCGGCCGCGACTTCGACGCGGTGGTGGACTGGGTCGCCTACACGCCGGACCATGTGCAGGCCGACATCGACGTCTTCCGCGGCCGGGCCGGGCAGTTCGTGTTCATCAGCTCCGCGTCGGCGTACCAGACACCGCCGTCCCGGGTCCCCGTGACCGAGTCCACGCCGCTACGCAATCCGTACCTGCAGTACTCCCGGGACAAGATCGAGTGCGAGGAACTGCTCCGGGCGGCCTACCGCGCCGAGGGGTTCCCGGCCACGATCGTGCGCCCGTCGCACACCTACGACAAGACGAATGTGCCGCTCCACGGTGGCTGGACGGCCGTGGCCCGGATGCGTCAGGGCAAGCCGGTCGTCGTGCACGGCGACGGCACCTCGCTGTGGACGCTGACCCACCACGAGGACTTCGCCCAGGGGTTCGTGCCGCTGCTCGGCCACCCCCGCACCCTTGGCGAGAGCTTCCACATCACCTCCGGCGACGTACTGACCTGGGACCAGATCACGCACGCCCTGGCGGCCGCCGCCGGGGTGACGGCGGACATCGTGCACGTGCCCTCGGATGTGATCGCCGCCGCCGACCCGGTCTGGGGCGCCACCCTGCTCGGCGACAAGGCCCACTCCATGGTGTTCGACAACGCCAAGCTGCGCAGCGTGGTGCCGGGCTACCGGGCGGTCATCCCGTTCGAGCAGGGCGCGCGCGAGATCGTCGCCTGGTACGACGGGGACCCCTCCCGGCAGCTGATCGATGCCGGGGTCGACGCGGTCACCGGCAAGCTGGCCAAGGCCTTCCGGCCGGGGGCCTGACCGGCATGGCCACCGCCCAGGACGTGCGCCGGCTGGCCCTGGCCCTGCCTCGTGCCTACGAGGCCCTGGTCCGGGACTACGTCAAGTTCCGGGTCGGCCGGATCGTCTTCCTGTCCATTTCGCCGGACGAGGAGCTGCTTGGCTTCGGCTTCCCCAAGGAGGAGCGGGCCGCGCTCGTGGCCAGCGAGCCGGGCAAGTTCCTCATGCCGGTGCGCTCGGATGAGCGCTACAACTGGGTGCGTGCCCGGCTCGCCCGGCTCGACGAGGCGGAGCTGGCCGAACTCGTGGTCGACGCGTGGCGCATGTGTGTGCCCAAACGGGTCGCCGAGGCCTACTTGCGCGGCCAGAGCCAGCCCGGGGGAGCGGCCTGCTAGCTGGCCTTGCGCAACACCGGCGCGGGGGTGAACTCGGCGGGAGCCGGGCCGAGGCCGAAATGGCAGGCGAGTGCGGCGACGGACCGCTGCGCCGCGTGGCCATCCCCGTAGGGATTGATCGCGCCCGCCATCGCCGCGCAGGCCGCGGGATCGGTGAGCAGCTGGCTCGTGGCCCGCACGATGAGATCCTCGTTCGTGCCGACGAGCCGGACCGTGCCGGCTTCGACCGCCTCCGGCCGCTCGGTGGTCTCCCGCATCACCAGCACCGGCTTGCCCAGGCTGGGACCCTCTTCCTGGACGCCACCGCTGTCGGTCAGGATGGCCGTGGCCCGCTTCATCAGCCGGGCGAAGGCGCCGTAGGCCAGCGGCTCGGTGACCGTGACATTGGGCAGGTGCTCGATAGCGGGCAGCACCGCCTCGCGTACCAGCGGGTTGGCGTGCACGGGGAACACCACCCGAATCTCGGGGTGCGATTTCGCGATCCTTGCCAGGGCGCGTCCCACCGCCCGCATCGGGCCGCCCCACGACTCCCTGCGGTGCGCCGTGACCAGCAGCACCGGCGCGTTGCTTTCGTCCAGGTCCGCCAGTGCCGGGTGGCCGTAGTCCAGCTCGCGGGACGATGCCCAGAGCAGGGCGTCGATGACGGTGTTGCCGGTGACCACGACGGCGGCCGGGTCCACGTTCTCGGCGAGCAGGTTGGCCTTGCTCGTCGCCGTCGGCGCCAGGTGCAGCGTGGCCAGCTGGGTAGCCAGGCGGCGGTTGATCTCCTCCGGGTACGGCGAGTACGGGTCGTCGGTGCGCAGGCCCGCCTCCAGGTGCACGACGGGGATCTTCTCGTAGAAGGCGGCGAGCGCGGCGGCGAACACGGTGGTGGTGTCACCCTGCACGACCACGGCGTCCGGCCGCTGCTGCGCCAGTAGCTGCTGAACGCCGGCCAGCGCGCGGGTGGTGATGGACGTCAGCGTCTGGCCGGGCCGGTGTATGTCCAGATCGAAGTCCGGCGTGATGCCGAACACCTCGTTGACCTGGTCCAGCATGGACCGGTGCTGGGCGGTCACCGCCACCACCGGGGTGAAAAGCGGCGAGGCCTGCAGGGCCTGGATCAGCGGCGCGACCTTCACCGCCTCCGGCCGGGTGCCGTAGATCACCATGATCCGCCGCGGGACCTGGCCGTGGCGGCCCGGGTGCGAAGCGGGTGTGCTGTGTGGTCCGAACATGAGATTCCCCCCGGTAATTGGCATGGCTGCCCCGGCGCGGCGCCCCCCGCCGCGTCCGTGGTGTGCTGGTGGTCAGGTGCGGTGGCGTATGTGGATGGCCCCGAACCGGGCCACCGAGTCCTCGCAGTACAGGCCGAGCGAGCCGGTCAGGTACGGCCGCTGCGTGTCGGTGAACCGGGTGAGCAGGTGCCCGTCGGCGCGGACCGTGATGGTGGGCCCGGTCTGGGTGATCTGCACCTGGTGCGCGCGGCCGACCGGGAACCCCGGCGTGCGCCCCGAGGCGAGGAATCGCTCGTCGCCGCGGTAGGCCGGGTCCTGCTTCGACAGCACCCAGCCGTGCTGTTCCAGGGTGAGGGCGTAGAAGCTGCGGTTGGAGGTGTAGTGCCAGAGCACCCAGCCCACCTCCCAGGGGTGCGGCGCCCCGGCCGCGCCCTGCCGCAACTGGCGCAGCGTCCGCACCGTGAGCGTGGCGGTGAAATTCCCGTACTTCCGGGCCGAGACCACCAGCCCCGCATGCGTGCTGCCGGGGGCGGTGGCCCGCTCCGGCGCGAGCTGGATCGCCTGCCCCGATGTGGTGACCTGGCCGTGGCCGGTGAACACGACGCGCCAGGGGCTGGGCATGTGGCCATGGGTGCCTGGCCCCGCCAGCATGATGACGGCGGTGGCGCAGGCGAGCACCGCGGCGGTCACTGCCAGCACAGCCCGGCGCCGGCTGGGCTTTGCCGGGCCCGGGCTGGTGATGGCTGTGGCCGGGATGGCTGCGGGGGCTTCGGCTACCCGGTCGGTCTTGGCCCAGCCGGTGCGGCCGCGCACCGCCCGGATGGCCGCCCGCCAGCCGGCTGCGTACCAGATCATGCTGTAGCCCACGTACAGGTGCGCCAGCCAGAAGGCCTGCACCAGCCGCAGGCCGGTGGCACGCTCCTGCTTCCAGTAGACCCCGGCGAAGGCCAGGGCCGGCCCGAGGATCAGCGCGTAGGTCACCGCGACCCACGGGCCCAGCGGGTCGTGGCCGGCCGCCGCGAGCACCGCGCAGTTGGCCAGGGCCACGCCGAAGGACACGGTGAGCAGCGAGGCGATCAGCACCAGCGCCGGGCTGGACAGCAGGAACAGCAGGTCTGCTCCGCTGCGGCCGGGCATGCTGCGGAGCACCAGCGGGATCAGCCGCCAGGACTGCAGGTTGCCCTGGAACCAGCGGGCCCGCTGCCGGACCAGCCGCTTGACCTCGACGACGCCCTGCTGGTGCACGGCCGCCGTGCGGCAGTACTCGTTGCGCCAGCCCGCCGCGGCCAGCCGGACCCCCAGATCCAGGTCCTCGGTCAGGCTGCGGGTCCACGGGGCGGGCCCCAGCGAGCGCAGCGCCGAAAGCCGGACGAACTGGCCATTGCCACCGAGCCCGACGCTGCCCAGATGCCGCCGGCCCCGCTGGAACACCTCGGTGTAGATGACGAACTCCATGTCCTGCATCCGGGCGAGCATGCTGCGGTCCCTGTTGCTGATCCGGACGCCGATCTGCACCGCGCCCACGGCCGGGTCGGCGAAGAACTCGGTGACGTCGGCGAGGGCGTGCGGGTCGAGATGGCCGTCGGCGTCCACCACGGCGACGATCACGCTGTCCGGGTCCCGGCCGGCCAGCCGGCCGCTGCTCACCAGCTGGGCGATCGCGTCGTTCAGCGCCTCGCCCTTCCCTTGCCTGGCGTCGGGCAGCTTCCGGCTCAGCAGCCACACCCGCTCGTCGGCGACACCGGTCACCGCCGCGGCCGTGCCGTCGTCGGAGCCGTCATCGATGACCATGACGGCGAAGTTGCCCGCGGGCATGGAAAGCAGCCGTTGCAGGCTGCCGGCGATCACCAGTTCCTCGTTCAGGCAGGGCATCAGGAAGACGTAGAACGCGCTGCCCCGCGCGGCGGCCGGGCCGCCGGTCATGGGCGCCGCTTCTGGGCCTGGGGCGCGCCTGTTCGTGCCCAGGGCAGGCGTGCCGCCCACCCGGGGGAGGAGCAGGCTGGCCGCCTGGGCGACAGCGGGGCCGGTCCTGCCGTACCGCGGGCTGCGCCTGGACAGCCCAAGCATGCCGAAGCCGTAACCAACGCCGAGGGCGACCAGACCGGCGGCCAGCCAGGCCAGGGGACGGTCCCAGTCGAGATTCACCAGGGCGGCCTGGTGAAAGGCCGGCCCGGCAGCGCGGGCGATCATGGCCGGGCCGGCTCCGGTGCGGCCACCTCACGGGCAGCAGACCCGCCGGCCGCGGGGCCGTGCGGGCGGTGATCCCGGCGGAGCCGCATCACGTAGCCGGAGAGGAACAAGGTGAGGACGGTCAGCAGGTACAGCCCGAACAGCGCGCCCGCGCCGTCAAGCAGCAGCCTCGCGGTGAGCCACAGCACCCCGCTGCCCGGCAGGGTGGCGGCACCGCCGACCGCGGCCAGCCCGGCCAAGCCCGCAGAGTAGTGCACCGAATCCCCCCGTACGAGGCAGGACGCCTCATGTGTCTCCCCATGACCCGATTGCGGGCCTGGAGTAGACGCTAGGCAAGGGTGATTACGCGGTGCTGCCCCGAACGGATTGTTCCGCCTACCTCATTTGCGGGGTTCAGGCCGGCCGGAGAGACGGCTCGGGCGCGGTGGTGCCCGCCGCATGCGGGCATGCCGCTATGGCGAGGCCTCCGGCGGGCAGGGGATCTCGAGCCGGACCACGGCACCGCCCCCGTCGCGGTTGCCCGCCACCGCCTGGCCGCCGTGCGCGTGCGCGATCGCCTGCACGATGGCCAGCCCCAGGCCGGCCCCGCCGGCATTGCGGCCCCGGCCCAGGTCAGGGCGGGCGAACCGCTCGAATGCGTGCGGCAGGAAGGAGGCCGGGAACCCCGGCCCGCGGTCACGGACCTCGATGATCAGCTCCGGCCCGGTCATCAGGGCGGAGATGACCACCTCGGTACCGCGGGGAGCGAACCGCAGGGCGTTGTCGATGAGGTTGTCGGCCGCCTGGCGGATGCGTCCCTCGTCGACCATGGCCATCAGCCCGGCCGCTGCATCGACCCGGCAGGTCACGCCCGCCGCGGCGGCCCGGGTGCCGGCCCGTTCGGCGCTTCGCGCCAGGAGCAGCGCCACATCGGTGCGGGCCAGGCTGACGCTGAGCGTGGCTTCGTCGCCCCGGGCGAGCAACAGCAGATCGTCGGTGATACGGGTAAGCCGGACGGCTTCCTCCGCCGCGCTGGCCACCGCCGCACTGAGTTCCGCCCTGCTCCGCCCCGGCCGCCCGGCCAGTTCGAGTTCGCCCCGCAGCACGGCGAATGGCGTGCGCAACTCGTGGCTCGCGTCCGCGACAAAGGCTCGCTGCCGCGCCAGCGCGCCGTGCAGCCGCACCAGCAGGTCATTCATCGTCCGGGCCAGCGCCGCTATCTCGTCGTGGGTGCCAGGGACCTGCACCGTCGACCCGGTGTCCCGTTCGGACAGCCCGGCCACCTCCCGCCGCAGCCGCTCGACCGGGGCGAGCGCGGCCCGGGCCAGCCAGTAGGCGCCGAAGCCGCCCACGATCAGGAAAACGGCGCCGCCGACGGCCAGGGCGGCGGTGACCTGCCCGAGCGTGGTGTTGGACGGCCCGAGCGAGATGCCCGCGATTGCCACCGAGCCATGCCCCTCGGGCAGGGGCTTGGCCATGAGCCGCTCGGGTTCCTCGTCGACGGTCCGGGTCAGGGTCAGCCGGCCGTGGCTGGCGGCCCGCAGTAGCGCGGGCGGCAGCAGCGGCGTGCTGCCCGCGTCGGGGCTGGCCTGGGTGACTCGCCCCGAGGCATCGACGACCTGGACGATGTATTCGCCTGGAGCGGGCTTGCCGCGGGTCACCGCTGGTGAGCGCGGGTTCCCGTCGTCTTCTGTGTAAAGGCCGACCTGGCTGAGCCGGGCGGCGAGAGCGGCATCGGTGGATTTCAGCATGGCGGCGGAAAGCCGGCTGACGAACAGCCAGCCGCCGAGCGCGAACGCCACGGCCAGGGCGAGCGTGAAGACCAGGGCGACGCGCAGCCGGATCGGCACCCTCACTCCTGTTCGACGTGGCGGAGCCGGTAACCCATGCCACGGACGGTTTCGAGGTCGTGCCGCCCGAACGGCACATCGATCTTGCGGCGCAGGTAGGTGACGTACTGGTCTACCACGTTCGAGGTGCCGTCATAGGCGAAGTCCCATGCCGCATCGAGGATCTGGGACCGGGTCAGCACGGCACCGGGGTGGCGCAGGAACAGTTCGAGCAGGGAGAACTCCTTCGGCGAGAGCTGCAGTTCGCTGCGGCCACGCCAGGCGCGCTTGCTGGCCGGATCCAGCTTCAGGTCCCCCTCGGCGAGGACGGCCGGGCGGGCCCGGTCGTCCCTGCGGACCAGTGCGCGCAGCCGTGCGGCGAGTTCCAGCAGGCTGAACGGCTTGACGAGGTAGTCGTCGGCGCCCGCGTCCAGGCCCCGGACCCGGTCATCCACCGCGTCGCGGGCGGTGAGCATGAGCACGGGCGTCCAGTCCCCCGCGGCCCGCAGCTTGCGGCACAGCTCGAATCCGTCGAAACCGGGCAGCATCACATCGAGAACGACGGCGCCGTAGCTGTTCTCCGTGGCCAGCCACATCCCTTCGGGCCCGTCGCCCGCGACGTCAACGGCATGCCCCTCTTCCTCCAGGCCGCGCTTGAGGAGCCGGGCCATCCGGGCTTCGTCCTCTACCACTAGAACTCGCATAACCAGAGGCTACGCAGCCGGTGATGTGAGAACGAGGAGAGATCCATGTGAACGGCTCACATCGTGCGCTCACGGCCATCACATCCGCTCCGGCGCAGCCTGGAGGGGCCGGATAGGGCGCGAACCACCTGGAAGGAACGACCGATGGAGCATGACTATCCCGAGCAGCCCGGCTGGGTGCGGCTGCCCGGCTACGACGAGGACCCTCGCTATCCCCACGGCGCGGACGGCCCGCGTGACTACCAGCGTGCTGCCCGCGGGTCCGGGGTCCGCCGGGCGCGCCAGGCGTCCAACTGGACAGCGGCGCTGCTCATCGCCGGTGTGGCCGCCAGTGCCGGCTACTTCGCGCACCATGCGCCCGCCGCCACGCCGGCCACCAGTGCGGTGACCTCGGTGCCCGGTGGCACGGCGGCCACCGGCGCCCATAAGCCGTCGCTGTCGGCTCCGGTGGCTACCTCAAGCGGCTCTGGCGTCACCGTGCGCACCGGGCCGGGCGGGACCCGTATCGTCAGCTACCGGGACAACTGATGACCACCATGGGCCCGGAGAGGGCCAGAGACTGGTGCCCGGTGGACGTCGGGGCCACCGCCGTGGGCGTCGCGGAGCGGGATGCCCTGGGCACGACCGCCCGGGTGGTGGTCTGGCCGCCCAGCTGGACCGGCCGGGCGCTCGCCGCCGTCGACGCCGAACTGGCGCGGCTGGATGAGCAGGCCAGCCGGTTCCGCGGCGACTCGGAGATCTCCCTGGCCCAAGCGCTGTTTCAGCGCGGCCAGCCGGTCCGGAAGCGCCCGCCGCGGGGACGCGCCGCTGCGGGGCAGCTGCATCGTGAGCGAAGGGCTCGCCGAGGCAATTGCGGTCGCGCTCGCCGCGGCCGAGTGGACCGGGGGCCTGGTGGACCCTACGGTGGGCGGCGCTCTGTGCGGCCTGGGCTACGACCGCGATTTCGCGGCGCTGCCGCCGAGCACAACCGGCCGGGCCGCGCCGCCAGAACCGGGCTATGTGCCGGGCTGGCAGTCGGTGCGGCTCGACGGCCGGCGCCTGCGGCTGGCCGCTGGAGTGCTGCTCGACCTCGGAGCCACTGCCAAGGGCCTCGGCTCCGATCGCGCCGCCCGGGCGGCCGCGGCCTGTGTGCCCGGTGGCGGAGTGCTGGTCAGCCTCGGCGGCGACATCGCCGTGGCCGGGGAGGCGCCGCTGGGCGGCTGGCCGGTGCTTGTCAGCGACGAGCCTGACCAGCACGGCCGAGCGCCTGCCGCTCGCGGTGCCGGGCAGGTGTGCGCCCCGGAGGAGCCACCGGGCCAGCAGGTCCGGCTGCCCGCGGGTGCCCTGGCAACCTCGTCGGTCCGCTGCCGTCAGTGGCGGCGGGGCGGCCGCATGGTGCATCACATCGTGGACCCGCGGACCGGCCTGCCCGCGGCGGGGCCGTGGCGGACGGCGAGCGTCGCCGCCGCGAACTGCGCGGAGGCCAATGCGGCGGCCACCGCCGCGATCGTCGCGGGGGAGCAGGCGGCCGGCTGGCTGGCCGCCCAGGGCCTGCCGGCCCGCCTGGTCGCCCACGACGGAAGCGTGCGCCTCCTCGGCGGCTGGCCGGCCACCGCCGGCGGCCTGGTCAAGGTGCCCGCCACCCCGCGGATGCCGACCGTACCGAGCGGCAGGCCCGAAGGTACCGGCTCGCTGCCGGATGGCCCCAGCAGGCCCGCCCGGCCACACCGGGCGAGGTGATGGCCGTGAGCGCGGCGATCACCGGTTCGCAAGGCCTGTGGTTCCTGTCCCGGGGGAGCGGCCTGGTCCTGCTCGTCCTGTTCAGCATCGTGGTGGTCCTCGGCGTGGCGACCAGGACCGGCTCCGCGCCGGCCCGCTGGCCGCGGTTCGCGGTCGCCGAGCTGCACCGGACCCTGTCGCTGTTCGCGGTCGCCCTGCTGGTGTTGCATGTGGTAACCGCGATTCTCGACCCGTTCGTCACGATCGGGTGGGCCGCGACCCTGCTGCCGTTCGCGTCACCGTACCGGACCCTGGCCATCGGCTTCGGCACCCTGGCGGTGGACCTGGGCGGAGCGGTGCTGCTCACCAGCCTTGCCCGGCGGCGCCTTGGCCAGCGTGCCTGGCGGGCCGTGCACTGGCTGGCCTACCTGGCCTGGCCCGCGGCTTTCCTGCACTCCCTGACCGCGGGCAATGATCTCGGCACCTGGTGGGTGGCACTGGTCGAGGTGAGCTCGGCGGCGGCGGTGGCGGCGGCCGTGCTGGCCCGGCTGTTCAGCCGGGCACGGGGCGGTGGCCCGGGCGGCCCAGGAGGATCGCCCCGGGTACCGGTCGCCACGAATCCCCGGCAGATCTCCACTGCCTCGCGGGCGGGTGCCCGGTGAGCACCGTGGACACCCGCGACCGGGAGGCGGACGGCGAGCCAGGCCTGCGGGCGGGCCGCCTGCCCAGGCTGCTGCCGCAGCGGCTGGGCGGCGGCCCGGCCGGCTGGGCGGAGCATCGTGCCAGGTACGGCGGGCTGCCCGGGTCCGGCTGGGACGAAGGATGGCGGGACCAGCTCATCGCCGAGGTGGGCCGGTCCGGCCTCACCGGCCGGGGCGGCGCCAGCTTTCCCACCGCCAGGAAGCTGCGCGCCGTCGCGGCGGGCCACGATGCCCCGGTGGTAATCGCCAACGGCACCGAGGGGGAGCCGGCGAGCGCCAAGGACAAGGTCCTGCTGGCCCGCGAGCCGCATCTGGTCCTCGACGGGGCGGTGCTTGCCGCGCACCTCGTGGGCGCCCGGCAGGCGTACGTGGTGGTCCACGAGGCGGTGCGCGAGATCGTCGACCGTGCGGCCGGCGAGCGCAGCCAGGGGCGCGGTGACGGGATCCGGCTCAAGGTCATGACCGGGGCGGACCGCTTCGTCGGCGGCGAGGCCAGCGCCCTGGTCAACTGGGTCGGGAACGGGATCCCGCTGCCTACCGCGACACCGCCCCGGATCTTCGAGCATGGCCTGCACGGTCGCCCCACGCTCGTCCAGAACGTGGAAACGCTGGCTCACCTGGCACTCATCGGGCGCTACGGGGCGGGGTGGTTCCGCTCGCTCGGCACCGCGGCCGAGCCGGGGTCCATGCTGGTGACCCTGATCGGAGGGGTGCACCGGCCCGGGGTCTACGAGATCGAGATCGGGCGGCCGGTCGGAGAGATCCTGGAACTCGCCGGCGGCCCGGCGGCCCCGCTGGGAGCACTGCTGATCGGTGGGTACTTCGGCACCTGGGCCGACCCGGAAACTGCCTGCCCGCTCCCGTTCTCGGCGGATGGCCTGTCCCGGGTGGGCGCCAGCCCGGGAGCCGGGCTGATCGCCGCGCTGCCCGCGGCCTCCTGCGGCCTGGCCGAGACCGCCAGGGTGGCCCGTTACCTGGCCGGTGAGTCCGCGGGGCAGTGCGGCCCGTGCGTCTTCGGGCTCGATGCGATCGCCGGTGCGCTGGCGGACGTGGCCGCCGGCCGGTCGTTCCGCCCGGACCTGCTCCGGCGCTGGATGGGCCAGGTGGACGGGCGTGGTGCCTGTCACCACCCGGACGGCGCGGTCCGCCTGATCCGCAGCGCACTGCGGGTGTTCGATACGGAGATCGGCCGGCACGCTCAGGGCTGGTGCTGTGGGAGCCTGCCCTTGGGCGTGCTGCCGGTCCCGCCGCGGAGCCAGCCGTGACCGCCGCCGGCGCCCGGCTGCGGGCCGACCCGATCGCGTGCGACGGCCGCGGCCTGTGCGCGGAGGTGCTGCCGGAGGTGATCACGCTGGATGACTGGGGTTTCCCGATCATCACAGACGAAGAGATACCTGCCGGCCTGATGGCCGCGGCAGACGAGGCGGTACGACTGTGCCCCCTGCTCGCGTTGCGCCTCGACCGTTCCCGGTCCGAACGCCCCAGCGGCAGCCATCGGTTCAATCCAGGAGCGTCAGGGTAAGAGAAGTCAAGGCGGCCCGACTGGTGATCATCCGTTGCCGGATATCTGTCAGCCATCACCACTGCGGCACCGGCTGCACCGTTGGAGTAATTCCATTGCCAGGTGCCCCTGCGATTCTGCGCCCCGGGCCGGCTGGCCCGTCCCGGCGGCGGCTGTACTCCCGGGTAGGGACCTCAGCCCCTTGCGGACAGGCCGGGGCCGGGGTGAGAGTGTTCGCAGGGCGAAGATGTTCTGGAGGCCGTCGTGACTGAGCCCGCACAGCAGCGGATCGTCGTCGGGGTGAAGCGGTCTGCGGCGTCCCTGGCGGCGCTACGGTGGGCAGCCGCGGAAGCGCGGCTGCGCCACGCCACTCTGCACGTCGTGCACGCTTGGGAACCGGCTGCCCGGCGTGCTTCCTATGCCATTCTCGGTGACAGCCCGGCCGGTGGGCAGGAACGGCTCCGCGCCAGGGACAACCTCGCTGCGATCATGCGCACCGCGTTCGGCGCCGAGATGCCCACGGGCATGACGGCGGAGATCGCCGAGGGAATGGCCGAGCGGGTCCTCGTGCATGCACTCGCGGGATGCCTGCCTGCTCGTGCTCGGGGCGACCGCCGACGCGGGGGTGACCGGGCGCCCGGCAGGCCCGGTCATCCGTGCCTGCATGCGGAGCGCGCGGTGCCCGCTGGTGATCATCACCGCCGCCGCCGCCGGTGTGCAGCCGCCAGTAGTCAGCGCCCCGGTAGCCGTCTCTTAACAGGCGGCCCGTCGCGGTCACCGGACCACAAGTACCGGCCGGTCGGCCAGGTGGATGACCTTGTGCGCGGTGCTGCCGAGCACAAGTCCGGCCAGGTCGCCCCGTCCGCGTGAGCCCATGACGATCACGTCGGCGCCGACCCCGGCCGCGTCGCTGACGATCTCCCGTGCCGCATAGCCGAACACGGTGTCCCTGACGACGGCGTGCGCCTTGATCCCGGCCTGGGTAAGGCCCGCCACCGCGGCGGTCACGGCGTCCGTGGCCTCGTCGGACGACTCCGTGGAGGTCAGCAGGCCGGTCTTGCCCATCGCCTCGCGCTCGCGCAGGTGCACCACCCACACCTCACCGTGTGACAGCAAGGCCAGTTCGCGGGCGGCGGTCAGGGCACGCTCGGACACCTCGGAGTGGTCCACCGCGACGAGAATTTTTTCGTACATGACCCGTCCCTTCCTCGATGAACGGAACTGTAGAGCGTTTTCGATCTTCGGGACAGGGCCTGAAGCCCCCCGCCCGTGCGCGGGTCCTGTCTGCCGCCGGGCATGAACTGACGAGGGGGACCTATCCGGCTTCTCGCGGATCCCGATCGCGCGGTGTACGGACCCCCCGGCCCGCAGCCCCGCGTCCTTCGAGGTCCCCCTCGTCGGCAGTGCCAGAACACCAAACGCGGATAGCCCAGATCTAGGGCCAAAGGTCCCTAGGTAGCGACGGGCGAGATATGACTGACTGAAGCGCATGTTCACCGATCATGCGGTCGGGCTTGATACGGACTATCCCGTCGCCAGAGCCCGGTTCCTGCGCCTGGCGCACGGAGACTGGCTGGACGGCCCATCGCGGGACGCGTACACCGACGGGCTGGTCGGCGAGGTCCGGGTCGGCCCGTTCGGCAGCGTGCCTGGCATGTCCAAACTGGTCCGGGTCAGCCTGCTTGACCCGGTGCCCCGGGATGACATGGTGCTTCTGCCGATCCGCTGGGAGGCGACCGGACGGATGGGCCGGCTGTTTCCCGTGCTGGATGCCAACCTGAGCGTTGGCACCGACGACCAGGGGCGAGCCGTGTTGCGGATCGCTGGCGTGTACCGCCCGCCGCTGGACGGGCTGGGGCACGGGCTGGACCAGGCCGTGCTGCACAGCGTGGCCGGGGCCACTCTCAAGTCGCTGCTGCGCCGCATCGCGGCCATGCTGGACGGCCCGATGGCCGACGAGGCCGGGCCGGATGTGCCAGGTCCCGGCTCGCTCTCCCGGGATGTGCCGCCGGGGATGCGTTAGTGCAGGGGCATCAGGCCGTGCAGCGGGAAGACCGCGTTCCTGGTAGCCAGGATCGCCCGGTCGACCGGGTCCCCTGGATCGTAGCCTGACTCGAACGAGGAGAACCGGCCCGGCAGGCCGTCGGTCATCAGTTCCGGTGCCTGCTGGCCGGTCCTGCGCCGCACGTACTCGCGCCACCCGTCCGGGGTGGGCGCCTGCGGGTCGACCGGGGTGCCTGCCGCCTCGGCGAGCAGGTGCGTCCAGGTCCGGGGCACCACGTCGACCAGTGAATAGCCGCCACCCCCGGTCAGCAGCCAGCGCCCGCCCGCGGTCTCGTGTGCCAGCCGATGGATGGCGGCGTGGGCGGCCCGCTGGGCATCGATGCTCAGCTCCAGGTCGGCGAGCGGGTCGGTCCAATGCGTATCGCAGCCGTGCTGGCTCACCAGCACCTGCGGCCGGAACGCCCGCAGCAGCGGCGGCACCGTCGCGTGGAACGCGCGCAGCCAGCCGGCGTCCCTGGTACCGGCCGGCAGCGCCACGTTCACCGCGGAGCCCTCGGCGCCGGCCGCTCCGGTCTCCGTGGGCAGGCCGGTGCCGGGGAAGAGCGTGGCCGGATGCTCGTGCAGGCTGATGGTCAGCACCCGCGGGTCGGCCCAGAACGCCGCCTGGACGCCGTCGCCGTGGTGCACGTCGATGTCGACATAGGCGACCCGCTCGGCGCCCTGGCGCAGCAGCCACGCGATAGCGATCGCCGGGTCGTTGTACACACAGAACCCGCTGGCATGACCGGCCATGGCATGGTGCAGGCCACCCGCGATGCTGGCGCCGTGCGTGGCCGTGCCGTCCCAGACCGCTCGCGCCGCGGCCAGCGTCGCACCGGTCACCAGCGCCGACGCGTCATGCATCCCGGCAAACACGGGGTCGTCCGGGGTGCCGAGCCCATACTGCAGCAGGAAACGCGGATCGTCGGTCTCCCCGGCGCTGGCCCGGCGGACGGCATCGACGTAAGCGGTGTCGTGCACCAGTTCAAGCTCGGCCAAGGTGGCGGGCTCCGGGACGGCCACCGTCACCCCGGCCGCGTCCAGCACTCCGAACGCGCGCGCGAGTTCGACAGTCAGCTCGACCCGGATCGGCGCCAGCGGATGGCCCGGCCCGAAGTCGTACCGGGTCAGCCGGTCATCCCAGGCCACGTGGAGGGTGCCGGTCATGGGTGTCTCCGTTCCGCTGCAGGTGAGCGCTCGGCTCCCGGGTGCCGTGTGCCCTGGGCCGCCAGCCACATCCTCGCGTAATACCCGCCGGCCGTGCGATGCCGCGGATGAACAGGTGCTGGGCGGCGTCCACGTTGCAGATGAGCCGGGAGGGCAGGTCGCCGGGTGCGGAACGCGGCCAGCCAGTGGCGCGCCGAACACGTCACCGGCGAAGCGCGAATACGCCGGCCAGTTCATTCCGGGCTGGAACTCCTGGACGATGCCGGTGGCTACGCCGACAGTGAAATTAATCAGGAAGATCTTTGCCGAGGAATTTGGTCATCCGCAAGGTAGACCGGATCTTTCTTGATGCCAGGCTGTTTGCATCGAGGCGACGAGGGTCGATATCCCGCTGGTCAGCGGGACAAATATAAAGTGATAAGCTGTGATTATTCCGATATTGCCATCGGGACAGGTCAAGAGCGCTCACCGGCATTTCCTCCCGGGATACCGGGTCAGCCCCCGTTCACGGCCGAGCCCGTCGCCGTGGCGGCGAAGAAGATCATCATGGCGGATACCACGCCAGCAGGGACCGCCGCCCCCGTGCCGCGGGACCTTCGTCCTCTTGTGCTGCTTCTGCGTATGCGGGCAACGTCGAACATCACGAAAAATGTCGAGTATCACGAAAAATGTCGAGCAGTCAGGAAGTACCCCGAATGACCATCACGCAGGAACGGCACACCGGCACAAATGAGACTCTGAAGGGACGGGTGGCCCTGGTCACCGGCGGTACTGCCGGCATTGGCGGGGCGATCAGCCAGCAGTTGATCGGCGACGGGGCGGCCGTCGCCGCCGGCTATTGGCGGCATCAGGAACGGGCGGCGCAGTTCCAGGTCGGCATGGCCGCGCGGTATCCGGACCGGCTGTTCACCGTGCACGAGGGGAACATCGGCTCCGCGGAGGACTGCCGCCGGGTCGTCGCCGAGGTCATCGACCGGCACGGCCGCCTGGACATCCTGGTCAACAACGCGGGCATCACGATCGACAAGACCGTGGCGAAGATGGCCGACGAGGACTGGCAGCGGGTGATCGCGGTCAACCTGTCCGGGGCTTTCTTCATGGCCCAGGCCGCCCTGGAACACATGATCAAGCAAGGCACCGGCCGGATCATCAACGTGTCCTCGGTGATCGGCGAGACCGGCCAGATCGGCCAGGTCAACTACGCCGCGTCCAAGTCCGGCCTGTTCGGCCTGACCAAGTCGCTGGCCAAGGAGGCCATCTTCCAGCTCAAGCGGGCGGGCGGTGTGCCGGGCGAAGGCATCGGGCTGACGGTCAACGCCGTCACTCCCGGTTACGTCGCTACCGACATGGTGGCGGGTGTCCCGGAGAAGGCGCTGGAGCGGATCAAGGAGCAGATCCCGATGGGCCGGCTGGCCGAGCCGGGCGAGATCGCCCGCGCCGTCTGCTTCCTGGCCGCGGACGAGTCGTCCTACATCACCGGCCAGATCTGGGCCGTCAACGGCGGACTGGACATGTGAGGACGATGACCATGAACACCACCAGAGATGTCTTCGTCCTGTCCGGCGCCCGTACCGGCATCGGCAAATACGGTGGCGGCCTCGCTGGCGTTCCGCCGTGTGACCTTGCGGCCGCCGCCGTCGCCGAGTCGGTGCGCCGGGCCGGTGCGGATCCGGCGGCCATCGGGCACTGCGCCTTCGGCAACGTGATCCACACCGAGGCCAGGGACATGTACCTGAGCCGGGTCGCCGCCGTGAACGGCGGCCTGCCGGTGGAGACGCCGGCGTTCACCGTCAACCGGCTGTGCGGCAGCGGCCTGCAGGCGATCGTCTCCGCGGCCCAGGCCATCATGCTGGGCGACGCGGAGGCGGCGGTGGCAGGCGGCGTGGAATCGATGAGCCGCGGCCAGTACTGGCTGCCCGGCATGCGGTGGGGCCAGCGGATGCAGGACGGCACGGTGGTCGACGCGATGGTCGGCGCGCTGACCGACCCGTTCGATGCCTGCCACATGGGCGTCACCGCGGAGAACGTGGCGGCCGACTACCACGTGTCCCGCGACGATCAGGACGCGCTGGCCATAGAGAGCCACCGGCGGGCGGCCGCCGCCACCGAGGCCGGCTACTTCACCGAGCAGATCCTGCCCATCGAGGTACCCGGCCGCAAGGGCACCACCACCTTTGCCACCGACGAGCAGATCCGGCCCGGCGTCACCGCGGGGGACCTGGCGAAGCTGCGGCCGGCCTTCGCCAAGGACGGCACGGTCACCGCGGGCAACGCGTCCGGGATCAACGACGCGGCCGCGGCCGTCGTGCTGGCCAGCGGCGACTTCGCGGAACGGGAGGGCTTGGCCCCGCTGGGGCGGCTTGTGGCCTACAGCCATGCCGGGGTCGAGCCCCGGATCATGGGCATGGGGCCGGTGCCGGCCGTGCACAAGGTGCTGGACCGGGCGGGCCTCAAGGTCGACGAGATCGACCTGTTCGAGGTCAACGAGGCCTTCGCGGCGCAGGCCCTCGCGGTGGTCAGGGAACTGGGCCTGCCGCCGGAGCGGACCAACCCCAACGGCAGCGGGATCTCGCTCGGCCACCCGATCGGCGCGACCGGAGCCATCCTGGTGGTGAAGGCCCTCTACGAGCTGCGCCGGACCGGCGGCCGCTACGGCCTGGTCACCATGTGCATCGGCGGCGGCCAGGGCATTGCCGCCGTGTTCGAGCGGGCATGACACGGTATTGATGGAAGCTGCGGGGCGGCCGGTGGCCGCTCCGTTCGCCTGATGGCTCCGGCAGGCGCCGAGGAGGACCAGCATGGACGGAACAGGGAAGGCCTGGGCGGCGGGCGAGGACGCCATGGCGGCCATCGCTCCAGAAAGCGGGCTGTTCGCGCAACTGGACCCGGTCAGTTTCGGCGAATCGCTGCTTGCGGTCGCCCGGCGCGCCGCCCGGAACCCGTATGCGGCCTATGGGGCGTTCTGGCGGTACGCGTCGGTCATGGCCAGGATCGGCCCGGAGGCATTTGTGCACTGGGCGGGCCTGAACGGGGACGGGCAGCAGGCACAGGCGCTGGCGAAAGACAAGAGGTTCGCCGACCCGGCGTGGCGGGAGAACCCCGCGTTCTACGCGATCGGGCAGGCCTACTTCGCCGGCGCCCGGCTCACCGACGACCTGCTGGCGGCCGGCCAGGGCGACCCGCTGACCGACGCCAAGGCGCGGCTGATGTCCGGCCTGATCGTCGCGGCGCTCGCGCCCACGAATTACCTGGTCACCAACCCGGCCGCAGTCAAGCGCGCGTTCGAGACGGGCGGGACGAGCGTGCTGGCCGGTATCCGGAACTTCCTCGACGACCTGCGGAACAACAACGGCATGCCACGGCAGGTGGATACCCGGCCGTTCGAGATCGGCCGGAACCTGGCCGCCACCCCAGGCAAGGTCGTCTTCCGCAACGACCTGATGGAGCTGATCCAGTACGCGCCGCAGACACCCCAGGTCAAATCGGTCCCGGTGCTCGCCAGCCCGCCGTGGATCAACAAGTACTACATCATGGACCTGGCCCCCGGCCGGAGCTTCCTTGAGTGGGCCATCACGCACGAGCGCACGGTGTTCGCGATCTCCTACCGCAACCCCGACCCGAGCATGAGGGGCGTGACACTGGACGACTACCTGGTGCATGGCCCGCAGGCCGCCCTGGACGTGATCACAGATATCACCGGGGCGCCGAAGATCGACATCGTCGGGCTGTGCCTCGGCGGCGCGCTCACCGGCATGCTCGCCGCCTACCTGGCCGGCACGGGCGATGACCGGGTCGGCTCGATCACGCTGCTGAACACCCTGCTCGACTACAGCGAGCCGGGCGTGCTCGGCGCTTTCACCGACGAGCTGACGGTGTCCAGGCTGGAGAAGCAGATGGAGGAACAGGGCGTACTGGAAGGCAAGCAGATGGCCACCACCTTCGATGCGCTGCGGCCCAACGACCTGATCTTCAACTACGTGGTGTCCAACTGGCTGCTCGGCCAGGACCCGCCGGCCTTCGACATCCTGGCCTGGAACAGCGACAACACCCGCATGCCTGCCACCATGCACGCGTTCTACCTGCGCTCGCTGTACCTGCGCAACGAACTGGCCAGGGGCGTGATGGAGATCAAGGGCCGGCAGTTGTCCCTCGCCGATGTCGGAAACGACGTCTACGTGGTCGGTGCCATCAACGACCACATCGTGCCCTGGCCCGCGTCCTACAAGACGACGGGGCTGATGGGCGGGGACGTCCGTTATGTGCTCTCCAGCGGCGGTCACATTGCCGGCATCGTGAACCCACCGGGCCCGAAGGCCTGGTACGAGGCGGCCACGACGCCGAACCCGGTGACCGCGGACCAATGGCGGGAGGCGGCGGAACGGCACAGCGGGTCCTGGTGGGAGGACTGGGCCAAGTGGGCGGGCCGCCGGGCGGGGCGCCGTACTGACCCTCCGCCGATGGGGAGTGAGAAGTACCCGGCGATCGCTGACGCGCCAGGGAGCTACGTGCAGGGTTGACGCCGTGTGGCGTGCGTAAAGGTCAACCGAGGGGCTGTCCGGACGCGGGGACAAGACGCGCGTCCGGACAGCCCCTCGGCCGACCGGAACCTTCGCCCCGTTGGCGCGAATCTCGGTCGCGTCGGCTGGGGTTTCCGTAACCGCTGACCTAATCCCGCGCTCAGGGTGCGGTGGTGCTGGGGGCGGTCGGCCGCTTGGCGGGCGAGTTGCTGGACGGGTTGCTAGATATATCTAGGGGGCGCTTGACAAGAGCAGCGAAAGTGCGTACTTTAGTTAGCAGAAGACATCGAGGAGGAGCCATGACTGACACCAGGACCATGGGGCACGAGCTCCAGGGTGAGATCCTTAAGACCGTCCGCACCGGCCAGGACGCCGTCGTCGACGCGATCCAGCTGTGGGCAGACGCCATCCAGTCCATCAAGCCGCCGTTCCCCGAGGTCGGCATGCCGTTCTCCGACAAGCTGCCCAAGCCGAGCGAGCTGGTGGCCGGCGCGTACGACTTCGCCGAGCAACTGCTTGCCGCGCAGCGCAAGTTCGCCGAGGACGTGCTGCAGGCGACCGCGCCGCTGTTCTACAGCGACACCGCCCCCGCTGCCAAGAGGACGGGTACCGCGGCCAAGTAAGGCGCGGCCCCGTGCGACGGGCCGGCCCGAGCCGCCGCCCGTTGCAGCGGGCCGGAAGACCAACACGCCGCACGGCGGCCCGGCAAGGGCCGCCGTGCGGCGTGTTGCTCAGTATTGTTAGCACATCGGCCGCGTACTGGCGAGGTGAGGTGACCGTGACGGACGCATGGGACGCCCAGATGAAGGCGCTCGGCGGCTTCATCCGCAGCCAGCGCAAGCTGGCGAACCTGTCGCTGCGCCAGCTTGCCGACCTGACCAGCCTGTCCAACCCGTACCTGAGCCAGATCGAGCGCGGCCTGCACCAGCCATCGGTCCGGGTGCTGCGGTTGCTGGCGGACGCGCTCAACGTGTCCGGCGAGACGCTGCTCGCCGAGGCTGGGCTGCTCGAGCACGGCACGGACGCCGCTCGCGGCGAGGCGGACAGCGGCCCGGGCTCGGTGGAGTCGGTGATCCGGGCCGACGCCCGGCTCGACGACGACCAGAAGGCCGCGCTGCTCGCGGTGTACCGGAGCATGCTCAAAGGCCAGTAGCGCCGCGGCCGGCGTGGATCCCCGGTCCCCGGCTGGCCCGCACATCCCCCGGATTGCCAGGTACGGCCAGGCACCGGCACAGGACCCGGTGCCGTGGGACCAACGACCCTGGCCGCTGCGCCCGCACCGCGCCACCTTGGGAGCCTGACCCCGCGAGCATGGGCAGGTGAGGGGCATGGCAGAGGGCATCAGGCAGGCGCCGGCCGGCCACGACGACCAAACGGCGACGGCCACGCAGGCAGCCGCATCCCCGGTTCCGCCGCTGCCGCACCGCATCCCGGCGCGCACGGTCACGGCGATGCTGGCGGCCGCATCCCGCGCACCTTCGGTGCACAACACCCAGCCGTGGCGGTTCGCCGTCGGCCCGCACGCGATCGACCTGTACGCCGATCCGGAGCGCAAGCTCGGCCAGGACCGCGACGGCAGGGAGATGCTGATCTCCTGTGGCGCGGCGCTGTTCGGGCTCCGGCTCGCGGTGCGCGGGCTGGGCTACCTGCCCGCGGTGAGCCTGTTTTCCGAGCGGTCCACGCCCTGGCTGCTGGCCCGGGTGGCCCTCGGCCCCGAGGCGCCGGTCACCGAGGCGGAACGCCGGATGCTGACGGCACTGCCGCACCGGCACACCCACCGCGGCGCGTTCGACCCGGGCCCGATACCGGCCGGCCTGCTGGCCCAGCTGCAGCATGACGCGCTCGCCGAGGGTGCCACGCTGGCCCTTGTCGACACGCCCGGCAAGTACGGGAAGCTGGCCGACCTCGCGGCCGAAGCCGCCCTGATGCAGGCGCACAGCGCGGGGGCGCGTGCGGAGATCCGGCGCTGGAGCCGCCCGCCCGGCAGCCCCGCCAGGGATGGTGTGCTGGCGGCCGCGTTCGGGCCGACGGCCCCGGCCGCTCCTGGGCGGCTCGCCCAGCGTGATTTCGACCTCGGCCGTCACTGCGGCCTGCTGCCGCCGCCCGGGCCAGATGAGCCGCCCCCGGCCGCGACCGCGGTGCTTGTCACGGTCGGCGACACCCACCTCGACTGGCTGCGCGCGGGCCAGGCGCTGCACCGCGTCCTGGCCCACGCGGCCACGGTGTGGGTGGCGGCCAGCCTGCACACCGGGCCGCTGGAGATCCCGGTGATCCGGGACCTCATCCACACCAGGCTCGCGCTGCCAGGAACCCCGCAGATGCTGCTCCAGTTCGGCCCCGCGCACACCAGCCTCGCCTCCGCACGCCGCCCGGTGCCTGAGTTCCTCATGGACGGGACATCCGGCGGTACCTCCCGGGACCAACGTCCCTGACATCCGGGCCGCAGCGCCCTGCTGGCCTGCGGGCCCGGCCACGCAGACTGAGAGCACGACGCAGGAGGAGGTGGCCAGCGATGGCAGCCGTGACCAGCACGACATCCGGGCAGCCCAGCCCCGTAACGGGCGGCCGGGTCGTGGTGGGCATCGACGATTCACCGGCCGGGCTGGCAGCGCTGCGCTGTGCTGTCGGCTTCGCCCGGTCGCGCGGTGCGCGGCTGGTCGCGGTCCGGGCCTGGGCGCTGGGGCTGCCACGGCACGGCGGGCTCCGCCGCCAGCGCAGCCGCACCCCCGTGGTCATTGCCTTTCACGGCGCCGAGCCCGGGCATGCGGCCAGGCGCCTCACCAGGCGGGTACTGCGCGAGGCCGCGCCGGATGCCCTGGGCGATGTTGACGTGACGATCGAGACGCCGGAGGGCAATCCCGGTCCGGTGCTGACCCAGATCGCTTCGGGCAATGGCGATGTGCTTTTCGTGGGAACCACACCCGGCCCCAGCCTGAGGCGGACGGTCCATGGCTCGGTCAGTGCTTACTGCACCACGCACGCGCACTGCCCGGTCACCGTCGTGACGCCGCAGCCCGGCCGGTGAGGAGGTTCCCATGCGCGCTCGGATCGGCGACCGGCTGGTCGTCGGAGAAGACCGGATCGGCGAGGTGGTAGGGGTGCCCTCGGCGGACGGCTCACCGCCCTACATCATCAAGTGGCTCAAGGACGGACACATCGCCATGGTGCTTCCTGACGAGTACGCACGCATCATCCACGCCGGGGAACCCATGACCACCGGCTGCCCGGGGGGCGCGGCATGAACGCCGTGGCCAAAGGCACCGGCTACGCCGGGCCGGGCTCGGATGCCGGGACATACGCGCTGCTGACCGACGGGAGCACGGTGCTCATCCGGGCCGCCGGGCCGGCCGATGCCGAGGCGGTACGTGCCATGCATGCCGCCATGTCGCCCGATAATCTCTACCTGCGTTTCTTCAGCCTCAGCCCGCGCAACGCGGAGACCGAGGCCAGCCGTGTCTGCCGCGAGCCGGCGCCGGACCATGCCGCGCTGCTGGCCTGGCTCGGTGACCGGCTGGTCGGTGTGGCCAGCTATGAGCCCGCGGCCAAGCCGGGCGCTGCCGAGGTTGCCTTTGCCGTACCCGACGACATGCACGGCCGGGGGATCGCCACGCTCCTGCTCGAGCATCTGGTGTCGGTCGGGCGGGAGCGCGGGCTGCGCGCGTTCACCGCCGAGGCGCTGCCGGAGAACCGGCCCATGCTCACGGTGTTCGCCGACGCGGGGCTGCCGGTGCAGCGGCGGATGACCGATGGTGTGGTGGAGCTGACCTTCCCGATTCCGGCCGGGGACGCCGACCGCAGCCTGGACGGGTATCTGGACTCGGTTGCGGTGCGCGAGAGCCGGGCGGACGTGGCCAGCCTGCGACCGCTGCTGCAGCCCGCCTCGGTGGCGGTGGTGGGCGCTGGCCGGCGGCGGGGGACGGTGGGCCGGGAGATCCTGCGCAACATCGTGACCGGGGGCTTCACCGGGACGGTGTACCCGGTCAACCCGCGGGCCACCTCGCTGGAGGGCCTGCACTGCCTGGCCTCCGTGGATGACCTGCCCGAGGGGGTGGACCTGGCCGTGCTGGCCGTGCCCGCGGCCGCGGTCACCGAGGCCGCGGAGCGCTGTGGGCGCCGGGGCGTCCGGTCGCTGGTGGTGATCACCTCGGGCCTGGGTTCGCACGGCCCGGACCTGCTCGCCGTGTGCCGCCGGCATGGCATGCGCCTGGTCGGCCCCAACTGCTTCGGGGTGGCCGTGCCGTCCTTCGGGCTCGACGCCACGTTCGCCGCCGACCACCCGGCACCGGGCGCCGCGGGCCTGGTCGTCCAGTCCGGCGGTATCGGGATCTCGCTGCTCCAGCACCTCTCGCAGCTGGGCATCGGCGTGTCCTCGTTCGCCTCGGTAGGCGACAAGTACGACGTGTCGAGCAACGACATGCTGACCTGGTGGGAGCAGGACGGCCAGACGAAGCTCGCGGTGCTGTACGTGGAATCGTTCGGCAGCCCGCGCAAGTTCGCCAGGACCGCGCGCCGGGTGGGCCAGCGGATGCCGGTGATGACCGTGGTCGGCGGCAGGTCCGCCAGCGGCCAGGCCGCCGCGGCCTCGCACACCGCAGCGGCCGCGACGTCGCTGGTGACGCAGGAGGCGCTGTTCGGGCAGGCGGGCATCATCGCGGTGCCCGGTCTCGGCGAGCTGGTAGAGATCGCCGCCATGTTGTCCGCGCAGCCGCTTCCAGCGGGAAACCGGGTGGCCGTCGTGACCAACGCGGGCGGCGCGGGAGTGCTGACGGCGGACGCGTGCGTCGACCAGGGGCTGCAGGTGCCTGTCCTCGCCGCGGCTACCCGGCGCAGGCTGGCCAGCGTGCTGCCGTCCGGTGCGGTCGTGACCAACCCGGTCGACACCACCGCCGCGATCGGCCAGGACGCCTTCCGCGCCTGCCTGGAGGAAGTGGCGGCGGACGAAGGCATCGATGCCGTCCTCGCGGTCACCGTGCCGATCGCCATGGCCGACCTGACCCAGGCGATGTGCGCCGCCCAGATCACCAAGCCGCTTGCCGCCGCAGCGCTGGACCAGCAGGCTACAGTGCGGCTGCTGAACTGTGCCGAGCGCCAGGGCTGCGCCGGCGGCCCGGCCGTCATCCCGATCTACGCGTTCCCGGAGGGCGCCGCCCGGGCACTGGGGCACGCCGCCAAGTACCACGCCTGGCGCGGGCGGCAGCGAGGCCAGGTCCCCGAGTTCAGCGGGCTGCGCACCACGGATGCCAAGGCATGCGTGACGGCCTTTCTCCGTGCGCACCCGGCCGGCGGGTGGCTGCCCGAGGACGCCGTCCGTGAGCTGCTCGACTGCTACCAGATCCCGATCGTGCCGGCCACGCTGGCCGGGTCAGCGGAGGAGGCCGTGCGGGCCGCCGCCGGGTTCGGCTGCCCGGCGGTGCTCAAGGCCGAGGCGGCGGGCCTGGTCCACAAGACCGAGGCCGGCGCGGTCAAGCTGGGCCTGCACGGGGAGCAGGAGGTCCGGGCGGCCTATGCCGAGCTCGCGGCCGCGTTCGGCTCTCGCCTCACCGGCGTGGTGGTCGAGCCGATGCTCTCCGGCGGCGTGGAGGTGCTGGTGGGCGTCGTACAGGAACCCGTGTTCGGCCCGCTGGTGGTGTTCGGCCTTGGCGGGGTTGCCACCGACGTACTCGGTGACCACGCGGCCCGGCTCACCCCGCTCACCGATGCCGACGCGGACGAACTGATTCACGAGGTGCACGCGGCCCCGCTGCTGCTCGGGCACCGTGGCACCCCGCCGGTGGACATCGCCGCGCTGGCGGACGTGCTGCTGCGGGTGTCCCGTCTCGCTGACGACCTGCACGAGGTGGCCGAACTCGACCTCAACCCGGTCATCGCCACCCCGGACGGCGCCCGGGCCGTGGACGCGCGGATCCGGGTCAGCCCGGCCCAGCCACGTGACCCGTTCCTCAGACAGCTGCGCTGAGGCGGGGCAGGCGGCAGTATCGTCGATTGCGGCGGCGGTGTGCCCGTGACGCGGGCGTGCTCCATGGCTCGGCACTCTGCCCGCTGGTGTGCCTGTGACGGCAAGAACGGAACGAACGGCATGAGCGGCATCAGGAGGCGGGCCCGGCGGCTGGCACGCAGGCTGGGGCTGGACGCCAACCCACTGCGGCGGCGCACCGACAGGATCGCCGCCTGGCTTACGGCCCAGTTGCTGCTGGCGGTGCTGATCGGGACGCCGCTGCTCGGCCTCGCGGCATTCACCTGGGCGGGCCGGGCCGGTGCCGCCGAGCAGCGAGCGGAGCGCTCCTGGCGTGCGGTGCCCGCCGTCCTGCTGCGCTCGGTGCCTGCGCCCGGCTCCTTCGCCGGCGGGGTCTTTGGCTACTCCTGGGTGCCGGCCCGGTGGACGGCACCGGACGGGCAGGTCCGTTCCGGTGACATCCCGGTCGAGGTCGGCCTGGCCGCAGGCCGTAAGGTGCGGCTGTGGGTGGATGCCGCGGGCGTGCCGGCCCAAGCCCCGCTCACCCACGGTGCGGTGCTGGCCCGGGCGGCCACCGCGGCAGCCGTTGCCATGGTCCTGCTGCTGGCCGTGCTGTCCTGGCTGGCGCTGGCCGGGCGGTGGCTGCTGGACCGGCGCAGGCTCGCTGACTGGGAACTGGCCTGGGCGATCGTCGGCCCGCAGTGGACCAAGCGCTTCCGGTCCCGTGGTCAGTGACCGGGAGGGGACAATGGACCCGGATCCCGGTAGCGGGTCCCCATCGCCGACAGCATACGAACAGGATCGCGAATGTCAGAAGGCACCAGCGGTGAGGAGAACGTGAGCCCGGCAGGTGACGGGCCGGCCAGCACCCGGCCAGCGCTGGAGCCACTGGACGAGGCGGAATGCCTGCGGCTGATCTCGCCGGGCGGCATCGGCCGGATCGCCTTCACCGGGCGCTATGGCCTGACCGTGTTTCCGGTCAACTACAGGTTGCATGACGGGGCGATCGTGTTCCGCACCGCGCAGGACAGCCCGACGGGGGAGGACCTGCGCACCGGGATCGCGCACGCCGAATACCAGGTCGCCTTCGAGATCGACCAGATCGATCAGGTGACCAGGGACGGCTGGAGCGTCCTCATCCACGGCCCGGCGCACCACATGTCTTCGGATGCCGAGCTGGCGGCGGTACTGGAATCGGGGGTCGAGCCGTGGCCGGGAGGATCTCGCGAGCACGCGATCAGCATCACCCCCAGCAGGATCACCGGCCGCCGGCTGAGCCACCGGCCGGGCACCGGCTGAGCCACCTGTCCCGCCCGCCCGCGTTATTCGGGTAAGTTCGCCCGCGCTCAGCACGTCTGGCATTTCAGTGCCCGCGTGTTCAGTTCGCGGCAAAAATCCTATTTAAATAAACGAAAAACTAGACTTATTTATCACACAATTCCGCCCGGACCGCTGGACATCAAGCCGCTAATGCCTATATTTGGAAATGAAAGACTAGGAATCTGCCCCGGTGCGACGATGCAGGGTGCGACGATGCAGGTCGCCGGAGGTGCGGGGCCGGTGACACCACCTGGCACGGTGACGCGAACCGGCACAGGGCCGGTGCCGCCAGCGGCGGGCAGCTAGCAACGGCAGGAAAGACGCAGGTCACCGGGATGCCTGGCGGTTACCCGGCGGCGAAAGGAGAAAGCCAGCGATGCACCTGGACCCCTTTATCGTCCTGGGCAGTGCGGTTGTCGGGCTGCTTGTGGGACTGACCGGGGCCGGCGGGGGCGCCCTGATGACGCCGATGCTCATCCTGCTTTTCGGGGTGAAGCCATCCTCGGCGATCTCCAGCGACCTGGTGGCCGCGGTGGTGATGCGGCCCGTCGGCGCGGCCGTGCACCTGTACAAGAAGACGGTGAACCTGCGCCTGGTCGGCTGGATGGTGTGCGGTTCGGTGCCGATGGCGTTCGTCGGCTCCTTCCTGCTGCACAAACTCGGCAACAGTTCCTCGGCACAGGACACCGTGGAGAAGTTCCTCGGCGGCGCGCTGCTGATCGGGGCCGCGGCCATGGTGTTCCGCTACTACCTGGACCGCAGGTCCGGCCAGAGCCGGATCGGCGTCATCAGCGACGTCCAGGTCCGCCCGCTGCCGACCATCGGGATCGGCATGATCGGTGGCCTGATCGTCGGCATGACCTCGGTGGGCTCCGGGTCGCTGATGATCGTGCTGCTGCTCTTCCTCTATCCGCTGATCAGCGCCAACGCGCTTGTCGGCACCGACCTGACCCAGGCGGTCCCGCTGACCGCGGCCGCCGCCCTGGGCGCGCTGATCTTCGGCACGGTCGAATTCGGCGTGACCGCCTCCATCATCATCGGCGCCGTGCCGGCCGTGCTGATCGGCTCGTTCTTCTCCTCGCGGGCACCGGACCGGTACATCAGGCCGATCATCACCTTCGTGATCTTCGCCTCCGGCCTGAAGTACATCGGCGTCGGCACCACCGTGCTGGGCTGGATCCTCTGCGCCGTCGCGCTGACCGGTGGCTGCTACTGGCTGTTCCGCGCCCGGCCATGGCGCAACGGCAACGGCAAACTGGCGACCGCCACCGCGAACGGCCCGGGCCAGGCCAGCGCGAACGGCGCGGAGACGCCCCCGCCGGGCGCCAACGGCCAGCATGCCAACGGCCAGCACGCGGCCGCGGAGCAAGAGGCCAGCGGCCCTTAGCCGGTCATCGAGCGGGACCGCCGGCCCCAGCCGTAACGGGCTGGGGCCGGCGCTTGTTCCGGGTGCCTCCACACGGAATACTCATGGCGTCCGCGGCGTGGCAGGAAGGAATGGCGGCTATGGGAGATTTCGAGCAGTCCCGAGAGGTGAGCGCGGCACCGGATGCGGTATGGCGCCTGGTGTCGGATCCGAACCGCCTGGCTGACTGGGTTCCCACGGCCACCGCCAGCCATCCGGCGGGCGAGGATGCGGTCCAGTTGCAAGGCGAGTCCCATGGCCATGATTACGACACCCGCGGCGGGTTCGTAGCCGACGACGCTGCCAAGCGGCTGTCCTGGGACAGCCCGAGGCACAGCGGCTACCGGGGCACGCTCGTGGTGGCCGATCACGCGGGCGGCTCGCGGGTGACCGTCCGGGTGACCATTCCGGACGCTCCTGCCCGGGCGGACGAGGAGATCTTGCGGGGCCTTCGCGAGACTCTCGGCCGGATCGCCCAGCTCGCCGGAGCATGACAGCCGGCCGCGCCGAACGCTGCCGATGACCGGATGATCTTCCTGCCGGGAGATCGGCGGGTTATCCGGCGGCCAGCACGGCGCGGGTCTGGCGGGCGATCTCGATGTCCTCGCGTGCGGCGATGACCAGCGTGCGCACTGCTGCGCCGGGCGCCGATACGTCGCAGTCCGGCCGTGCGGCGGCGTTGCGGCCCTCGTCCACCGCCACGCCCAGGAACTCAAGCCCGGCTGCCGCCTCGGCTCGCACCTCGCTCTGGTGCTCCCCGATCCCACCGGTGAACACCAGGGTGTCCAGGCCGCCGAGGGCGGCGGCCATCGCGGCGATCCCGGCGCGCAGCCGGTGCGCGTGCACGTCCAGCGCCAGGCGGGCGTCCGGGTTGCCCCGGGCGGCGGCCTGCCGGACGTCGCGGATGTCCCCGGAACCCCCCGGCAGCCCCGCGAGCCCGGCAAGGCCAGCGGAGAACTCCAGCCCGTCGGACACCTCGGCCACGGAAAGCCCGCCATGGCGCAGCAGCCAGACGACAAGCCCCGGGTCCACGCTCCCGGACCGGGTGGCCATGACCAGGCCCTCCAGCGGGGTGAACCCCATGGTGGTGTCCACGCACCTGCCGTCCAGGACCGCCGCGAGCGACGACCCAGCGCCGAGGTGGCAGGTCACCACGCGGTGCCGTGGCGCACTTCTGTCAGCCCCGGCCCCGCCGCCCCGCGCTCTGTTAGCCCCGGCCCCGCCCCCCCGCGCTCTGCTAGCCCCGGCCCCGCCGCCCCACCCATTCCCGGTCAGCTGCGCGGCGCGGCCCGCGGCATAGGAGTGCGACAGCCCGTGAAAGCCGAACCGCCGCAGGCCGAAACGCCGCGTCCACGCGGCCGGCAGCGCGTAGGCGGCCGCGGCCGCGGGCAGCCCGGCGTGGAACGCGGTGTCGAAGCAGGCGACCGCGGGCACCCCGGGCAGCGCCGAGCCAACTGCCTCGATCCCGGCCAGCGCGCGCGGCTGGTGCAGCGGGGCCAGGTCGGTCAGCGCGCCGATTCCGGCCACGACGTCCTCGTCGATCCGCGTGGCCGCGGTGAACCGGTGCCCACCGTGCACCACCCGGTGCCCGGCGGCGCCGATGCCAGCCAGCCCGTCAAGGAAGCGGCGCAGGCCGGGGTCATCCGGGCTGCCGTCCCAGGGGGACAGGTCGGCGGATGCGATCACCGTCTCCGCCGGATCGAGCACCCGCAGCTTCAGGCTGCTCGACCCGGAATTGACCACAAGGACGCTGGTCATTGACCGTGCCGGTGCAGCTCCGGCCAGGTCCAGCCGGTCACCTCGGGCAGGTCCTCGCCATGCTCCCTGGTCCAGGCGCGGTGCCTGACCCTGGTGTCGGCCATCTCCTGCCGCAGCCAGGCCGCCTTGCGGCTGAGCCCGGGCACCCGGTCGATCACATCCATCACCAGGTGGAACCGGTCCATGTCGTTCATGACCACCATGTCGAACGGCGTGGTGGTGGTGCCCTCCTCCTTGTAGCCGCGCACGTGGATGTTCGCGTGCCCGGCCCGCCGGTAGGTGAGCCGGTGGATCAGCCACGGGTACCCGTGGTAGGCGAAGATCACCGGCCGGTCGGTGGTGAACAGCGCGTCGAACTCCGGGTCGCTCATTCCGTGCGGGTGCTCGGTGGACGGCTGCAGCCGCATCAGGTCGACCACGTTCACCACCCGGACCCGCAGGTCCGGCAGCCGGTCGCGGAGGATGCTGACCGCGGCGAGCACCTCCAGGGTCGGCACGTCCCCGGCGCAGGCCAGCACCACGTCGGGCTCGGCGCCGTCGCCGTCGCTGCTGGCCCACTCCCAGATCCCCGCGCCCCTGGCGCAGTGCAGGACCGCGGAGTCCATGTCCAGCCAGTCCTGGCTCGGCTGCTTGCCCGCGACGATCACGTTGACGTAGTCCCTGCTGCGCAGGCAGTGGTCGGCCACCGACAGCAGCGTGTTCGCGTCCGGTGGCAGGTAGACCCTGATCACCTCGGCCTTCTTGTTGACCACGTGGTCGATGAAGCCAGGGTCCTGGTGCGAGAAGCCGTTGTGATCCTGGCGCCACACATGCGAGGTGAGCAGGTAGTTCAGCGACGCCACCGGCCGCCGCCAGGGCAGCCCCCGGGAGGTCTTCAGCCACTTGGCGTGCTGGTTGAACATCGAGTCCACGATGTGGATGAACGCCTCGTAGCAGGAGAACAGCCCGTGCCTGCCGGTCAGCAGGTACCCCTCCAGCCACCCCTGGCAGGTGTGCTCGGAGAGGATCTCCATCACCCGGCCGTCCCGCGCGAGGTGCTCGTCGACCGGCAGGACCGCCTCCTCCCACGTCTTCCCGGTCACCTCGAGCAGCGCGCCGAGCCGGTTCGACTCGGTCTCGTCCGGGCCGAACACCCGGAAGTTCCCGGCCGCGGCGTTGCGCCGCATCACGTCGCGCAGCATCCCGCCGAGCACCCGGGTCGGCTCCGAGGTCCCGGTCCCCGGCGCCGGGACCGGGACCGCGTAGTCACGGAAGTCAGGCAGCACCAGATCCCGCAGCAGCGCGCCGCCGTTGGCGTGCGGGGACGCGCCGAGCCGCTGCGGGCCCTCCGGCACCAGGCCAAGCAGTTCCGGCCGGGGTGCGCCGCCTGCGTCGAAAAGCTCCTCCGGCCGGTAGGAGTGCAGCCAATCCTCCAGTTGCCGCAGGTGCGCCGGGTTGGTCCGGACCTCCGCGAGCGGCACCTGGTGCGACCGCCAGGTGCCCTCCACCGGCTTCCCGTCCACCACGGCCGGCCCGGTCCACCCCTTGGGGGAGCGCAGCACGATCATCGGCCAGCGCGCCCGCTCGCCGCCCTCGCCACCGCGGGCACGGTCCTGGATGGCCCGGATCTCCGCGAGCGACTCGTCCAGTGCCGCTGCCATTTTTTGATGCATAACGGAAGGCTCGTGGCCGGTCACATACCTCGGCCGATAGCCGTACCCGCGCAGCAGCGCGTCGAGTTCGTCCTCCGGGAGCCGGGCCAGCAGTGCCGGGTTGGCGATCTTGTAGCCGTTGAGGTGCAGGATCGGCAGCACCGCGCCGTCCCTGGCCGGGTCGAGGAACCGGCAGCCGTGCCAGCTCGTGGCCATCGGGCCGGTCTCGGCCTCCCCGTCGCCCACCACGCACGCGACGACCAGGCCCGGGTTGTCGAACGCCGCGCCGCAGGCGTGGGAGAGCGAATAGCCGAGTTCGCCGCCCTCGTGGATGGAGCCGGGCGTCTCCGGCGCGACGTGGCTGGGCACCCCGCCGGGGAAGGAGAACTGCCGGAACAGCGTGGCCATGCCCGCCGCGTTCCGCGGCACGCTCGGGTAGACCTCCGAGTAGCTGCCTTCCAGCCAGGTGTTGGCCAGCGCCGCGGGCCCGCCGTGTCCCGGCCCGATGACGATCATCATCTCCGTGCCGTGGGCGGCAATGGCGCGGGACAGGTGCGCCCAGGCGAAGTTCAGGCCGGGGGAGGTGCCCCAGTGCCCGAGCAGCCGTGGCTTGATGTGCTCGGCGCGCAGCGGCTCGGCCAGCAGCGGGTTGGCCATCAGGTAGATCTGGCCCACGGAAAGGTAGTTGGCCGCGCGCCAGTAGGCGTCCAGGTTTTGCAGGCTGTTGCCCGTGAGCGGGCCGGCCTCAGCCGCCATTGCCACCGCGGACCACGACCACCGGGCAGAACGCGCCGGAGACGCAGTGGATGCTCACCGAGCCGACCAGCATCCCGGTGAACGCCCCATGCCCCTGCTTGCCGACGACGAGGAGATCTGCCTCCCTGGACGCCTCGATCAGGGCCTGGGCGGGGTGCCCGTAGGCGGTGCTCTTCTCCACCCCAGCGGTTTCCTGGCCCTCGTAGGCCTTGGCGATCGCCGCGTCGAGGGTCTGGTGCATCTCCGCCTCGGTCTGCCCGCGGATGGGCTCCGGGGTGACTCCCTCCGGCGGGCCGCCCGCTACGCCGGGGTAGTGCCAGGCCAGCAGGGCACGCACCCGCGCACCGGTCGCCGTGGCGTAACGCGCCGCCCAGCGCAGCGCCGCTACCGACTCGGCCGAGCCGTCGACGCCGACCACCACGAGTTCCTGCCCGCTGCCGTCACCGCTCATTGCCCTCCGCCTTCCCTTGCCCGATAAATCTCCCGCAGCCATCGAACCGGGCTGGCGGACCTATGTACAGGGCCAATGGTCCCATGGGCACCAGCGGTCACCCCAGATGGCCCTTTGGATGATCATCGGGGACCTACGTCCCTGGCTGGGGCTGCATACCGGGGCTGAGGCTGGAGTTGCAAGTGAGAGCACAGCACGGGAGTCAATGGCGACCCCCGGGAGGAGGTATCCATGTCCACCACGACGACCCCCCGCGGTCGGCCGAAGCCACACGGGGAGCTATCACCACGCAATCAGCAGAAGGCCCGCGCGCTGGGGCTGACCTCAGCGACCGGGCTGGTCATCGGCAGCATCATCGGGACCGGGGTCTTCGCGATGCCCGCCGTCCTGGCCGGCGCGGGCACAAGCTCGCTGCTGACACTGGGGGTCATCGCCCTGGGCGCGACGTTGCTGGCGGTGATGTTCGGCCAGTTGACCAAGCGGGTGCCCAACTCCGACGGCGGGCTGTACGCATACGCCCGGCACGAGTTCGGTGACTTCGCCGGTTACCTCACCGGCTGGTGCTACTGGATCCAGGCATGGGCGGGCAACGCTGCCATCGTCTCGGCCTGGGTCTTCTACGTGGATGCGCTGTTCGGCATCAATCCGTCCGGCATGGGGAACTGGGGCATTGCCCTGATCGGCCTGTGGGTGCCGGCCATGGTGAACCTGGCCGGGGTCAAGCAGATGGCCTGGTTCCAGAACCTGACCGTGGTGCTGAAGTTCCTCCCGCTGCTCTTCGTGGGCATCGTGGGCTGGTTCTTCGTGTCCAGCGGCAACTTCGGCGCGTTCAACGCCTCGGGCGGCAGCCTGTACGGCGCGATCGGGATCGCCGCCGGGGTTGCCCTGTTCTCCTTCATCGGCATCGAGGTGGCGGCCATCACGGCCAAGCGGGTGGAAAACCCCCGCAAGAACGTCGGCCGCGCGTCGGTGTTCGGCACGCTCGCTGCCGCCATTCTTTACCTGGTGGTCACGGCCGCGATCATGGGCCTGGTGCCGCACCACGCACTGGTCAACGACACCGCGCCGTTCGTCACCGCGTTCGGCACGATCTTCACGCACGGCGTGTGGGCGGGCAAGCTGGTCGCCGCGCTGGCCGTGGTGTCCGGGATCGGGGCGCTGAACGGCTGGACCCTGGTCACCACCGAGGTGGCAAGGGCGGCTGCGCAGGATGGCCTGTTCCCGAAGGCCTTCGCCTGGGCCGACCGCAAGGGCACGGCCTGGTTCGGCGTCGTGATGGCGGCGCTGCTGCCCTCGATACTGATGCTGTGGAGCTACACCACGGCCACCGGGCTGAAGGTGTTCACCGACCTGGTCGACCTGACCGTGGTCACCGTGGCCATCCCGTACCTGTTCTCGGCCTGTGCGCAGCTCACCTACCTGGTGTCCAGGCGGCGCCGGGTGCAGGGGTGGGCGCTGGCCAGGGACCTGACCATCGCCGGGGCCGGTGTGATGTTCTCGATGTGGGTCACGTTCGCCGCCGGTTACCAGGCCGTGTACCAGGCGCTGATCGTCGTCCTCATCGGCGTCATCATCTACGCCTTCCTCAAGGCGCAGCGGGAACGGGCCGGCCAGGTCGCCGCGCCAGTGGAGACCCCGCCGCTTGAGCCCGCGCCGGGTACGGGCAGCTAACTCCCGGCAGCAGAACCTCGCCGCCCCTCCCCAGGGGGGCGGCGAGATTTCTTGTCCAGCGCAGTCACCAGGCCAGGAAGCGCTCAGGGTACCGTCGTGGGCGTGCACATCATCCGGGGGCCCTGCCACATCGGCGATTACCCGCCCGACCCCGACCTCGGGGGGTGACGTCATGGCCCGCAGCCTTCTGGTGGTGCCCGCCTCACCCTCGGCCGGCCTGGCCAGCACTTGCCTCGGACTGGTGCGGGCCCTGGACCGGCGGGGCGTGCGGGTCGCGTTCGTCAAGCCGGTCGGGCAGCCGCGGGACAACGGCGCTGCCGACCGGTCGGCTGCCCTGGTCGCGGCCGTCTCGGCGCTGCGCCCGCCGGACGCGGTTCCCGCGGCCGAGGTCGAGCAGGAGCTCAGCGAGGGTGGGCTCGAGGCCGTGCTTGAGAAGATCGTCGCTGCCTGGGAGCCGGTCTACGACCAGTCGGAGGTCGTCGTCATCGAGGCGGTCAGCCCGGGGGCGGCCAGGCTCTACGCCGCGGAATTCAACCGGGCGCTCGCCCAGGCACTCGACGCCGACGTGGTGCTGGCCGGCCGCTGGCCGCCGGCCGCGGGCGCCGGGCCTGTGGCAGCCGGGGAAGGGGCTGCGGAGCCGGCGGGTTCGGCTGATGGCCAGGCCGGGGGTGCCGCCGCACAGGTGGCCGAGTCGCTCGCCATCACGGCGGCCGGTTACCAGTCCGGCGAGAACGCGCGTGTGGTCGGCTGTGTGGTCCATGACGTGCCCGCCGGCGGCCCCACTCCGGTGGAACGGCTGCACGCGGCCCTGGCCCGGCGCGGGCTGCGGCTGATCGCTGCCGTGCCGCACCGGCCCGAACTGGCCTGGCTGCGCGTGCGTGACCTGGTCCTTCAGCTGCGCCCGCAGGTGCTCAGCGCCGGCGACCAATCCCGGCGCATCAAGGATGTGGCGGTATTCGCCCAGGGCGTCCCCGGCGGCCTGCGCGTACTAACCGACGGCCGTCTCGTGGTGGTTCCCGGAGACCGTCACGACGTGGTCATGGCCGCCTGCCTCGCCGCGCTCAACGGCACGCGGCTGGCTGCCCTGCTGCTCAGCACCGGGACCGCGCCGGACCCGCGGGTGTGGGAGCTCGCCAGGGCAGCGACGGCCACCGGCCTGCCCGTTCTGATGGTCGGGCAGAACAGCTACGAGACCGCGACCCTGGTGGGTGACCTCGATCCAGGTCTGCCCGCCGACGACACGGAGCGGATCGAGGGCGTGACCGGCAATATCGCTGATGCGCTGGACCAGCCCTGGCTGGAGTCGCTGCGCAGCCCGGCCCGGCCGCGCCGGCTCAGCCCTGCCGCGTTCCGTTACCAGCTTGTCGAGCTGGCCCGCGCGGCCGGTGCCCGGATAGTCCTGCCCGAAGGGACCGAACCCCGGGTGGTACAGGCCGCGGTCGCGTGCGCCGAGCGGGGCATCGCCCGCAGCGTCCTGCTGGGGCCACCGGACCAGGTGACCAGTGTGGTCCGCAGCCTGGGACTGCGGCTGCCCGAGGGCATCATCGTGACCGATCCCGCTGCCATCGCCGGGCGGTACGTGACCCAGCTCGCCATGCTCCGGCGGCACCGGGGCTGGACCGAAGACGTGGCCCGCGAGCACCTCGCCGACCCGATCACGGTCGGCACCATGATGCTCTGGGCGGGTGAGGTGGACGGCCTGGTCGCTGGCGCGGCGCACACCACTGCGGCGACGGTCCGGCCCGCGCTGCAGATCCTGGGCACCAAGCCGGGCAGCCGGCTGGTGTCGTCGGTCTTCTTCATGTGCCTGCCCGACGAGGTGGTCGTCTACGGCGACTGTGCCATCAATCCCCAGCCGAGTGCCGAGGACCTGGCCGACATCGCCATCCAGAGCGCGGCGTCGGCGCGTGCCTTCGGCATCGCGCCGAGGGTCGCGATGATCAGTTTCAGCACCGGGACGTCCGGGACCGGCAGCGACGTGGACAAGGTCGCCGAGGCGACCCGGCTCGTGGCCGAACGTGCCCCTGGCCTGGCCGTCGACGGCCCGCTGCAGTACGACGCCGCGGCCATCGCGTCGGTGGGCCGGGCCAAGCGGCCCGGCAGCACGGTCGCCGGACGGGCCAGCGTCTTCATCTTCCCCGACCTGGACACCGGCAACACGACCTACAAGGCGGTGCAGCGCAGCGCGCACGTCGTCAGCATCGGCCCGATGCTGCAGGGCCTGGCCAAGCCGGTCAACGACCTGAGCCGGGGCGCCCTGGTCGATGACGTCATGTACACCATCGCCCTCACCGCGGTCCAGTCGCGCGCGGATGTCTCCCGGTGAGCCAGCAGCGTGCCGAGGCCGCCCGTCTGGTGCTGTTGCGGCACGGCCAGAGCGAATGGAACGCGAAGAACCGGTTCACCGGCTGGGCCAACCCGGACCTGACCGAGGCGGGGAAGCGGGACGCCGTGCGCGCCGGGCGACTGCTCGGCGCGCGCCGCCTGCTGCCGGACACCGTCCATACCTCGCTTCAGCGGCGCGCCATCCACAGCGCGGACCTGGCCCTGGCGGCATGCGACCGGGACTGGATCGCGGTGCACCGCTCCTGGCGGCTGAACGGCCGGCATTACGGCGCGCTGCAGGGCAAGGACAAGGTGCAGGCCCGGGCGGAGTTCGGCGAACAGCAGGTCCAGCTCTGGCGCCGCTCCTACGCCGTGCCGCCGCCTGCCGCTGACGCCGCGGACAAGCCGTCCGCCGACCCCCGGTATGCCACGCTGCCGCCCGAGGCACGGCCGCGGGCCGAGTCGCTTCGCGACGTCACGGCGCGGCTGCTGCCGTACTGGTACGACTGCATAATCCCCGGCCTGCGCCCCGGCGTCACCGTGCTGGTCGTCTCGCACGGCAACACGCTGCGGGCACTGGTCAAGCACCTGGAAGCGATCGGTGACGAGGAGATCGCCGCCGTGGAGATAGCCCACGGCGTTCCGCTCGTCTACGAGCTGGGCCCCGGCCTGCGGCCGCTGTCGGCTGGCCGCTACCTGACACAAGGAGCTGACGGCGAATGTCAGTGGACGGGCACCGGCTCGCTGTAGCGGTCCGCGGGCTCCCGGCTCAGCTGTCATCGGTGCCATCGTGGCCTGGCTGGTCTTGCTCCCTGGCCCATGCCTGGTAGGCCCGGACCGCGGTAGGGAGTGTCGGGAAGAGCCGCTCTTCACCGATCTCTTCGGCCAGTCCGAAGGAGCGCAGCCTGGCCAGCAGATCCTGTTTGACGCGGGCGAGGGCGAAGACCGCGCCTTGCCGGGTGATTTCCTCGCGGACCGCGTCGAGGGCCTCCAAGGCGGTGAAGTCGACCTCCACGTTCGCTTCGACGTTCAGCACGAACCAGCGCAGCGGGCCCGGTCCCAGGGTGGCGGCGCGCATCGCCCGGCGGCGGAAGTCCTCGGCGTTGGCGAAGAACAACGGCGCGTCGTAGCGGTACACGACCAGCCCCGAGATGGTCTGCGCGCCGGGATAGTCGTCCACGTCGTGCATGCCCGCCAGGCCCGGAACAAGTCCCAGGATCGCATCATGCGGGCGGGCCACCCGGACCAGCAGGTCGGCCACTGACAGCCCGACCGCGACCAGCACCCCGTACAAGATGTTCAAGCCGAGAACGCCCACGCAGGTCGCAAGGGCGATGGCCAGTTCGGTGCGGCGGAACGCGAACAGCCGCCGGAACGCTTTGATGTCAATCAGCCGCAGCGCCGCGTAGATGACGATCGCGCCAAGTGCAGCGGCCGGAAAGTGCGCGAGCACCGGCCGGGCGAACAGCAGCACGCCAACAACCGCTATCGCCGCGGTCAGCGAGTAGAGCTGGGTCCGGCTGCCGGTCGCCACGCCAATGGCTGTCCGGGACGCGCTGGAGCTTACCGGGAAGCCGTGCATCAGGCTCGCGCCGACGTTGGCGGTGCCGAGCGCCAGCAACTCCCGGTTGGCCGCGATCAGCTCCGCACGCCGCGCGAACGACCGCGCGGTCAGCACGTCATCGCTGAAGCCCACGATCAGCACGGTGAACGCCGGGAGCAGCAGCTCGCGCAGCACAGCGGGGTGAACGTCGGGCAGCCCAGGGACTGGCAGCGCCGCCGGGATCGGGCCGACGACGGCAACGCCATGGCTGGTCAGGCCGAAAGCCGCGGTGACGGCGGTGGCCCCGAGTATGGCCAGCAGCGGGCCGGGTGCGTGGGGCCAGCGCGACTGCAGCACCAGCAAGAAGATCAGGACCGCTGTTGCCATGGCGACCGTTGCGGGCTGTATCTGCCCCAGGTGGCTGGCGAGTGAGGCGATCTGGGCGCCGAACTCCTGCCCGGTGACCGGCACGCCGGTGACCCGCCGCAACTGGTCGGCGATCATGACCACCGCCACGCCCGCGAGATAGCCGACCAGCACCGGCCGCGACAGCAGATCCGCGACGAACCCCAGCCGCATCAGCCAGGCAGCTACCGACATCACTCCAACCAGCAACGCGAGGGTCGTGGCGAGCCCGGTGTACCGCGCCGGATCCCCGGTGGCAAGCGGCCCGATCGCGACGGCCGTCATCAACGCGGTGGTAGCTTCCGGGCCCATCGACAGGGACGTAGACGAGCCGAGCATGGCATAGATCACCAGCGCGGGCAGGGCCGCCCACAAGCCGGCCACCGGGGGCAGTCCCGCGACGGTCGCATACGCCATGACCTGCGGGACCAGATAGGCCGCCACGGTGACACCGGCAATGAGGTCACCGCGCAGCCAGGAACGCTGGTAACTACGCAGCAGGGCTGCCCCTGAAGCCACACCGGTATAGGTACCCGCCCACCGTCCCGCGAGCGCTCCGCGGCGATGCGAACGGCCACGGCAGTACCCATTGCCACCGGCCGGCCGCGCAGCCATATCCGCGGACTCGCGGGGTCTTCGCCGGGTCAGGGCCGAAGGTCCCGCTGGCGCGGGAGGTTTGGCCCCTGGCTTCAGGTGCCTCGCCGGCGGGAGGGTGGTCCGAGGAGGCATCCGCGATGGGGCGATGGTCGGCACCTGTCACACGAGCCGCACGGGCGGTTCGTGTGCTGTGGCCTGACCAGAACCCGCTTCGGCGCCGCCTGGACCGCGTGGAAGCTGCGATCGTGGCAGGGCTGGCCGTTGCATTCCTGGCCGCGGCGCCGGTAGCGGCGGTGACAGCGGGTCACCTGGCGTATGGGATCGCCGCCCGCAGCGCCAGCGCCCAGCGGTCCTGGCACCGGGTCCCCGCGGTCCTGCTGGCCAGCGCCACCGTGCCGGGCCAATTCGGGACTTCCGTGCCCGCCCGGTGGACCAGCCCCACGGGAGCGCGGCGCACCGGCATGGTGCCCGTGCTAGCGAGCGCCAGCGCCGGCAGCACTGTCATGGTGTGGATCGACGCCGCGGGCCAGCTGACCGACGGGCCGCTGCAGCGTGCCCAGGTGCGGGACCAGGCTGTCATGGCAGCCGTGCTCGCTCCGCTCGCGCTGGGCTGGCTGCTGGGTTGTGCGGGCCTGCTGGCCCATGGGGCACTGGGCCGACGGCGGATGACCGCATGGGATGACGACTGGCAGGCGACCGAGCCGCTGTGGACCAGGCGCCGCTGAGCCTTGCAGCCCGTCCGGTTAAGGCGGGGACCTTCGGCCCGCGGGAGGCTGCCTGCGGCACGCGGCCGTTATCGGGCCGCGCGTCCCACGGCAACAGGACTTATGTCCCTGGATGGGGGCGACAGGTCAGCCGGATGCTAAGAGGCATGGTGTCTCTAGGCACGCCTTCGTCCCGCGGCAGTGCGCCGGCCGGATGTGAGCTCCAGGGCCACGCCGGATCCGCTGGAGTCCCTGGCGCGCCTGTTCCGCGATCTGCGCAGTTCACGCGATGGCCTGTCGGGGCGCGAAGCGGTGCGCCGGCTGGAAGTGTACGGGCCGAACGAGCTGACCCGGCGCGGTGGCCGCCGATGGCCGGGTGAGCTGGCCCGGCAGTTCACCCATCCGCTGGCGCTGCTGCTGATGCTGGCGGCGGCGCTTGCGTGGGTCAGCGGCACGCCCCCGCTTGGCATCGCGATCGTCGCGGTGATCCTGCTGAACGCGGGGTTCGCGTTCGCCCAGGAGATGCAGGCCGAGCGGGCTGTGGAGGCGCTGGCCGCGTTCTTGCCCGAGCGTGCCCGGGTGCTGCGCGACGGCGAGCGGTGCGAGATCGAGGCGCGGCGGCTTGTGCCCGGTGACGTGCTGCTGATCGAGGAGGGGGAACGTATCTGCGCGGATGGACGGCTGATCAGCGGCACGGTCGAGGTGGACGCTTCCACGCTGACCGGTGAGTCAGTCCCGGTGACCCGGTCGGCCGACGCCGCCAACGGTGCGGCGACGCTGCTGGAAGCGGATTATGTCGTGTTCAGCGGCACGGCCTGCACCGGCGGCGACGCGCAGGCCATGGTGACGGCCACAGGGATGAGCACGCAGCTGGGCCGGATCGCGGCGCTCAGCCAGCGCGTCGGCCGGGACGAAAGCCCGCTGGAGCTTCAGGTCAAACGGGTCGCGTGGCTGATCGCCCTGGTGGCGCTTGGTGCCGGGATCGCGTTCCTGCCGGTGGGCCTGGCGGCCGGGCTGACCGTCACGGCAGCCGCCAGCTTCGCCATCGGCCTGCTTGTCGCCAACGTGCCAGAAGGGCTGCTGCCCACGATCACGCTGGCACTGGCTGTCGGAGTCCGCGAGATGGCACAGCGCGGTGCCCTGGTCAAGCGCCTCTCCGCGGTGGAGACGCTCGGATCCACCTCGGTCATCTGCACCGACAAGACCGGTACCCTCACGCAGAACCGGATGCACGTCACCGCGGTCTGGACCCCGCAGGGTGAGGCCGGCCCGGCGGTGCTTGCGGCAGCCGAATCCGGTGCGGACAGCGCGCACACGGACGGCGCCTTGCTGGTCGCCCGGGTCGCCGCGGCGTGCAACAACGCCGAACTCCCCGGCCGGGGCGGGCACAAGGAGGCGGGTGACCCCACCGAGATCGCGCTGCTCGAGCTGGCAGCGTCGTACGGGGTGGGCCTGCCGCCGGCCGAGCGGCTTGCGGACCGGCGGCAGCTGTTCCGCTTCGACCCCCGGCTCAAGCTGATGACGACCGTGGACGGGCAGGACGGCGGCCTGGTCGTGAGCACCAAGGGTGCGGCCGAGGAGGTGCTGGCACGCGCCACCCGGATCCACACCGGCCAGGGTGAGCGGCCACTCACCGACTCCGACCGCGACAAGGTGGCCGGGGTGATGAGCGACTATGCCAGCCGGGGGCTCCGGGTACTCGCGATCGCGCACCGCGATCTGCCGGCCGGGTACGCGGTTCCCGCCCGGCGCGAGGACGCCGAGCGCGAGCTGTGCCTGGCCGGGCTGGTGGCCATGCTCGACCCGCCCCGGCCGGAGGTCCCCGCGGCGATCGAGCGGGTGCACCGGGCCGGCATCCGGGTTCACGTGGTCACCGGCGACAACGGGCTGACCGCGGCCGCGATCGCCCGCCGCGTGGGCATCGGTGCCGGCGGGATGCAGGTGGTCAGCGGCGCCGAGCTGGACAAGATGTCCGAACGCGATCTGGACGCCCTGCTCGCCTGCGGCGACGAGGTGGTCTTCGCGCGCAGCTCGCCGGAGGCCAAGCTGCGCATCGCCGATGCCCTGCGCGCCCTGGGCCAGGTCGTCGCCATGACCGGAGACGGCGTGAACGATGCCCCGGCGCTGCGCCGGGCCGACATCGGGGTGGCGATGGGCCGCTCGGGCACCGACGTAGCCCGGGAGGCGGCCACCATGGTGCTCACCGACGACAATTTCGCCACCATCGCGGTGGCGGTCGAGGCGGGCCGCCGGGTCTACGACAACGTCCGCAAGTTCATCAGCTACATATTCACCCACGCCGTGCCGGAAGTGGTGCCCTTCCTGGTCTTCGCGCTGGCAGGCGGGGCGGTGCCGCTGCCGCTGACGGTGATGCAGATCCTCGCGATCGACCTGGGCACCGACACCCTTCCCGCGCTGGCGCTGTCCCGCGAGCCGGCCGAGCCCGGCCTGATGGACCGCTCGCCCCGGCCGCGGAAGCAGGGCGTGATCAGCGCCGGCATGCTGGCCCGCACCTGGGGGTTCCTCGGGCTCATCTCGGCAAGCCTGGTCATGGCCGCGTTCTTCCTCACGCTCCGGCATTCCGGCTGGTATCCCGGAGCCGACACCGGGCCCGGCAGCCCGCTGAACCACGCTTACCGCCAGGCCACCACGGTCACGTGGCTGGGCATCGTGGCGTGCCAGGTCGGCACCGCCTTCGCCGTCCGCACCGACCATGCCTCACTTCGCAGCGTCGGTGTGTTCACGAACAAGTTCCTGCTGGCCGGTATCGCGGTCGCGCTGGCGTTCGCCGCCGCCCTGGTGTACCTGCCCGTGCTGCAGAGATTCTTCGGTACCGCGGCACTGTCCCCGGCCCAGCTCGCCATCGTGGCCCCGTTCCCCTTCATCGTCTGGGGCGCAGACGAGATTCGCCGCCTGCTGCTGCGCCGCTATCACGCCGGCCATCCGGCACAGTAACCGCAGGCCAAGGGAATGTCAGCGGCACAGTAGGTCAGCGGCACAGCAGGGGAGTCAGCGGGACGGGTACTTGGCCAGGATGTCCCTGAGCTGGGTGATGAACCGGAGCGATTCGCCGTGTTCGCGCTGCCAGATGTTGCGGCCGAAGATCAGGCCGGTGGCACCGGCTTCCATCGACTGCCGCGCCTTGTCGAGCATCGCTTCATCTCCGGCCCGCTCCCCGCCCGACACGAGCAGCAGCGTCCGGTTCGCGGACTTGACCACAGCGTCGATGGCCTGCTGGGAGGGGAACTCGGCCAGGTACTGCTTGGCCGCGCCGGACTGCTTCTCCGGGTGCGGGAAGTTGACCTTGACCACGTCGGCGCCCAGTTCGCTGGCGGTGCGGGCCGCATAGTCCACCGCGTAGAAGGAGTCCTTGCCGCCCTTGGCGTCGATGGCGCTGCCGCGCGGGTAGGCCCACACGATCAGCGGCATGCCGAGCCGCAGCGCGTCCGCGCGCACCCGCAGGTACTGCTCGAAGTCACGTTCCTGCGCGGGGGTTCCCACGTACAGCGTGTAGCCGACCGCATCGGCGCCGAGCCTGACCGCGTCCTCGACGGTGGCGTTGACGGGGGACAGTGGGTCGATCGCGGAGGGAATGTCGGTCTTCCCGTTGAGCTTGAGCACCAGCGGGACCTCTCCGGCGTAGTCCCAGTAGAACTTCTCGGCCAGGCCTATCTGGATGGCGATGCCGTTGAACCCGCCTTCGACTGCGAGGCTGAGTATGTACTTCGGGTCGCCCGCGGCGGGGTTGGCGAAGAAGTCCCTGGGGCCGTGCTCGAGCCCCTGGTCGTAGGGCAGGAACAAGGCGGTCCCGTTGCGCAGACCGTGCTCGTGAAGGACCCGGTGCAACCTGGCCTTCTTCCCGGTGGAGAGGCCAAGCTGGTCAAGGGCCGGTCGTGCGTTCATGGCGAACCTCCATTTGCCGATGGCGTGCCCGTGGCAAGCGGGCGGCGCCGTTAACCCAGGAATGGCCCGGGGCGTTCGCCGGGCCTGCCCGTTCTCACGTCAGCCGCCCACAGGTCACCGAGGCCGGGTGCCGTCGCTGCCGCGACCGGGACGGGGGAGCCCGCGCCCAGCAGGGCGTCTGCCGTCGTCCCCAGTGCGTCGGCCAGCTCAATGAGGCAGGTCATCGTCACCAGGGCGGGGCGGGTCTCGAGATAGGTGAGGTAAGCCACGGACAGGCCCGCCTTGGCCGCGAGTTCCGCGCGGCTCGTTCCGAGCTGCCGCCGCCGGGCTGCGATGCGCCTGCCCAGATCGCCCGGGCCCGGCATGCCGTCGGCGGACATCTGCCCGCTCCTTCCCGTTGCCGTGACGAAGAACGTGTTACCCCAAGGCTCGCCCTGGCCTCCGATAACGGGCAGGGGCACGTGACCTGTCATGGCGGGACGTTGGGCCTGCGCGGTCGCTGGCTGCGCCGGCGGGAGATCACCCAGAAGGTTGCGAGCGAAGCTGCCCCGGCCCCGGCGATCAGCAGCACTATCCCAAGCTCGCCGCGCGGCAGTTCGAGCGCGTAGAAGCCGCGCAGCACGGGCAGCGGAAACAGCAGGGCAAACCCGGCCAGCGCCGCACCCACCAGCAGCATCCGGCGCCAGGTCAGCGGAATGGCCAGCAGTACCAGCACGCAGAGGCTGAGGATGAAGGCGACCAGCACCGCGGCGGTGCGCTGCTGCACCAGGGCGAGGCCGGCGGCCCGGGCCAGCGCGTAGGCGGTCAACGTCGCCGCGGCGACGATGCTGCCGGCCGGGATGGCGAAGCGCAGTACCCGGCCGGCGAACCCGGGCCGATAGCGCCGCTGGTTCGGGGCCAGGGCAAGGAAGAACGACGGAACGCCGATCGTCAGCGTGTCGATGATGGTCAGATGCCGGGGCAGGAACGGGTACGGCAGCAGCGTCAGGCCCACGGCGATCGCCAGCAGCGCGGCCCACACCGTCTTGGTCACGAACAGGCTGGCGACCCGCTCGATGTTCGCCGTCACGCGCCTGCCCTCGGCCAGCACACCGGGCAGAGTGGCGAACCGGCCGTCAAGCAGCACGAGTTCGGCGACCGCCTTCGTCGCCGCCGCGCCGGATCCCATGGCGATGCCCAGGTCGGCGAGCTTGAGCGCCAGCACGTCGTTGACCCCGTCGCCCGTCATCGCCACGGTGTGCCCGCGCGCCTGCAGCGCCCTGACCATCGCCTGCTTCTGGTGCGGGGTCACCCGGCCGAACACAGCGTGCTCCGTCAGGACACGGCCCAGGGCGTCCGGGTCATCGGGCAGCTCGCGGGCATCAACCGGCGTGCCCGCACCGGACAGGCCCGCACGTGCGGCGACCGCGGCCACCGTGCGCGGGCTGTCGCCGGAGAGCACCTTCAGCGCTACGCCTTGAGCCGCGAAGTAGGCGAGCGTTTCTGCCGCATCGGGCCTGAGCCGCTCGGCCAGCACGATGAACGCCGTCGCCCGCAGGCCCGGCGGGAGCGATTCACCCGTCAGCGGGCCTTCGGCATGTGCCAGCACCAGTACGCGGTGGCCGCCCGCGGCCAGTTCGGCCGCCCGGGACAGCTGTGCGTGCTGCTCGCTGGGCAGCACCATCTCCGGCGCGCCCAGTACCCAGGTGCCGTGCCCGGCGAAGCTGGCCGCGCTCCACTTGCGTGCCGACGAGAAGGCCACGGACGCCGTGCGCTGCCACCCGCCAGGCGGCGGAAAGGCCTGCCCGATCGCGCCCAGTGTCGCGTTGCGGGCCTCGTCGGCGGCGAGCGCCCCCAGGGCCTCCGCCACCGGGGCCGGCCCGCCGAGCCGGACCAGGCTGCCGAACGCGATGGTCCCGTCGGTCAGCGTGCCGGTCTTGTCGACGCACAGCACGTCCACCCTGGCCAGGCCCTCGACGGCGGGCAGTTGCTGTACCAGGACGTGGCGCCGGGCCAGGGTGACCGCGGCCACGCCGAAGGCGACGCTGGTCAGCAGCACCAGTCCCTGCGGAACCACACCCACCAGCGCCGCGACCGTCCCGGTCAGCGCCTCCCGTACCGTGTCCCTGGCGTGCAGCTGGCTGGCCAGCAACAGCACCGCCAGTGGCACGATCACCCAGGTCACGTACTGCAGGATCCGGTTGATGCCGTCCATCAGCTCCGAGTGAACCAGCCCGAACCGCCGCGCCTCGGCCGCGAGCCTGCGGGCATAAGCTCCGGCGCCGACCTCCGTCGCCTGATAGCCCCCGGCCCCGGCCACCACGAAGCTGCCCGACAGCAGCCGGTCGCCGGGGCGCTTGCCCACCGGCTCGGACTCGCCGGTCAGCAGTGACTCGTCGGCCTCCAGGCCGGTACTGACACGAACCACCCCGTCCGCCACCAGCTGGTCACCGGGACGCAGATCGACCAGGTCATCGGCGACCAGATCGGCCACCGGGATGTCCTGCCGCGAGCCGTCCCTGATCACCCGCACCCGTGGGGCACTGAGCACGGCCAGCCGGTCGAGCGTCCGCTTGGCACGCAGCTCCTGCCCGATGCCGATCAGCGCGTTGGCGACCAGCACCAGGCCGAACAGAGCGTCCTGCGGCTCACCCACCGCCAGGATCACCGCCAGCAACGCCCCGAGGATGAAGTTGAACCGGGTCAGGATGTTCGCACGGAGGATCTCGGCGAGCGAGCGGCTGGTGCGCTCCGCGCCGGTGTTCGCCAGCCCGCGCGAGCGCCGTTCGGCAACCTCGGCGCCGCTCAGGCCGGCGGCCGGCGTCTGGTGAACGCCGGCGGCCGTCTCCGCCCGAGCAGTGGCGGCCGCATCAGCCATGCCCGGTCACTCCAGCACTCGCTTTTCGCACCAAGGTGCCAGGCTGCCTCATTTCGCGGCCAGGTGGCAGGGCCGAACGTCACGTACCTGGCGCGGTCGCATCAGGGACCGGTGCGGGGGTACCTCGGCAGGCTGGCGCGGGACCTGTGTCCCCGGACGGGGGACGTTCGCCAGCGGTGCGGCCGGCGCTCGACGCGGAACGTAGCCAATGGGACTGCGGAGGAGGCGATCCGGGTGACTGCTTCCCAAGACCTGAGCCCGGGAACGGCACCGGCCGGTCCGCCGCTTGCGGCCGGTACTGGCCCGGGCGGACCGCCAGGGGCAGCCGGGTGGACCCCAGGCCGGATCGTTTCCGCGGCGATCGGCGCGGTGCTGGCACTCTGCGCGCTGAGCATGCTCGGCGTGGGCGGCGCAGCCGCGTGGGCGGACGCCACCCAGCGCCACGGCGGCTATGTGCACCTCGGTACCGGCAGCTATACGACGGCCGGTCACGCGCTGGCCAGCGACACGATCACGGTGCATGGCGCCCTGGGATGGCTGGCGCCGCTGATCGGCCAGATTCGCATCCAAGTGACAGGGACCGGGCGGCCCGGAGCCGAATTCGCCGGGGTTGCGCCGGCGAACGCCGCAAGCAGGTACCTGTCCGGGGTCAGTTACACCACGGTGAGCGGCTATGCCAGGCAGCGCCCCGGCATCGGCCACGCCGGCTCGCGGGTGCCGCCGCCTCCGGCGAGCACGCCGATCTGGGCAGCGCAGGCTTCCGGCACCCCCGGCGCCACCCTGCGGTGGACCGTGCGCGATGGTGACTGGACCGTGGTCGTCATGAACGCTGACGGGTCGGCCGGCGTCGCCGTCCACGCGGACGTTTCCGCCACGCTTCCGGGGCTGGGATGGCTGGCTGCCGAGTTCATAATCAGCGGGATGCTGCTCGCGCTTGCCGGGTTCGCCTGCATCATGGTCCCGGTGCGCCTGGCTGCGGCATCCCGGGCTGACGGCCTCGCCCCGGGCCGCGAGCACTGATATGAGCGCCGGCGCCGCCCGTCGCGGCTGGATGTGGCTGCTGGGGCATTCCGCCGCGGTGTTGCTTGTGCTGACGGCATCCGGCTTGGCCTTCGGCCTGTTTCTGCACCTGGCCGGGGTGAGCGGCGCGGGGGACGCCGTCTGGGCCGCGGTCGGCGGGTGCGGGGCCGCCTACGCCCTGTGGGCCATGGCCGATGCGCTGCGCCATGGCCGGGTCGGCGTCGATGTCATCGCCCTTCTCGCGGCCGGTGGTGCGCTGGTGGTTGGCGAACTTCTGGCAGCCGCGGTGATCGCGGTCATGCTGGCCAGCGGGCGGGCGCTGGAGGCGTGGGCCGCCGGGCGGGCCCACCGCGACCTGCATGCGCTCCTGGAACGGGCGCCGCGAACCGCCCGCCTGTACCGTGGCCAGGCGCTGGAGACGGTGCCGCTGGATGCGGTCATGCCCGGCGACCTGCTCCTGGTGGCACCCGGCGAACTGGTGCCTGTCGATGGCAGCGTCGTGCGCGGCGCGGCGGTGCTGGATGAGTCGGCGCTCACCGGCGAGGCACGCCCGGTCGAACGGGCACCCAGGGAACCGGTCCGCAGCGGGGTGCTGAACGCGGGCGGCCCGTTCGACCTGCGCGCGACGGCCACCGCCGCCGACAGCACCTATGCCGGGATCGTCCGCTTGGTCTCGGAGGCCGAGGCGTCGCAAGCGCCTTTTGTCCGCCTCGCCGACCGCTACGCGGTGTGGTTCTTGCTGGTGAGCCTGGCCTGGGCCGGAGCCGCGTGGCTGGTGGCGGGACCGGCGAGAGCGGTGGCAGTGCTGGTCGTCGCCACCCCGTGCCCGCTGATCCTGGCCGCTCCGGTCGCCCTGGTCTCTGGTCTGTCGGTGGCGGCCCGGCGCGGGGTCGTGGTCAAGGGCGGGGGAGTACTCGAGCGGCTTGCCCAGTGCACCACGCTGCTGCTGGACAAGACCGGAACCCTGACAAGCGGGCACCCTCAGGTAGCTGCCATCATCCCGGCCGCCGGTCAGGAGCCCGCCGAGCTACTGCGGCTGGCAGCGTCGCTGGACCAGGTGTCCGTGCACGTTCTGGCCGGAGCCGTGGTCGAGGCGGCCGCGGCGCGCGGCGGTCGGCTGGTGTTGCCGCAACATGTGGAGGAAGTGCCCGGGCAGGGCATCCGGGGGACCGTGGGTGCGCACCGGGTCGCCGTCGGCCGGGCGGGCTGGGCCGGCGTGACCGGCCGGCCGGGATGGGTGAAAACCGCCCGCCGCCGGGCACGGCTCGACGGCGCGCTCACCGTCTTCGTCGCCATCGACGGCGAGCCGGCCGGGGTCCTGATCTTGAACGATCCGCTCCGGCCCGATGCCGCCCGGACGATCCAAGCGCTGCGAGACGGCGGCATCAGCCGGATTCTCATGGTCACCGGAGACCAGGCCGACGTGGCTCACGCCATCGGCACGGTGATCGGCGTGGACGAGGTGCTCGCCGAGCGCACCCCGGCCGGCAAGCTGGACGCGGTCCGGGCGGAACGCGACCGGGCACCGGTCATCATGGTCGGGGACGGGATTAACGACGCCCCCGCGCTGGCCCTGGCCGACGTCGGGGTCGCCATGGGTGCCCGGGGGTCAAGCGCCTCCTCCGAAGCCGCCGACGCGGTGCTCACCGTGGACCGCCTTGACCGGCTCGGCGAAATCCGTGTGCTGGCGCGCCGCACCCGCCGGATCGCCATGCAGAGCGTGCTGGCCGGAATGGGGATGTCGGTCGCCGCGATGGCAGTTGCGGCGGCCGGCCTGCTGCCGGCCGTGTGGGGTGCCTTGCTGCAGGAAGCGATCGACGTCGCGGTCATACTCAATGCGCTGCGGGTGCTGATCCCGGCTACGCCGCACGCGCGGCTGACGGCCGCCGACGTCGCACTGAACAGCCGGTTTTCCCGCGAGCACGACACCATCCGGGCGGACATCGAGCAGTTGCGCGCGGCCGCGGACGGGCTCGGAGTCGTTGCCCCGCACGAAGCCATGTCCGAGGTCAGGCGGTCGCACCAGCTCCTGGTGAACGAGATCGGGCCGCACGAGAGAGCAGAGCAGGAGCAGCTCTACCCGGTGATGAACCGGGTGCTGGGCAGCAGTCACGCCACCGCCGTCATGAGCAGGATGCATGCCGAGATCGCCCAGCAGACCAGGCGGCTCGGGCAGGTCATCGACGACATCGGCACCGCTCAGCCCGACGCCGCCGACATCGCTGACCTGCGTGCCCTGCTCTACGGACTGCACGCGATTCTCAGCCTGCACACCACAGAGGAAGACGAGAGCTATCTTTCCCTCGGCGATACCCACAGCGCGGCATGACGGCACCGGCCGCGGGACCAGGGACCAGTGTGCACCGAGAGGGGACTTCCGTCCCTGCATCTTTGGCCGGCGTGGCGCGATCCTGAGTAATGACAGCCTCGTAAAAGGGGGTGCAGGTGATGGGACTGACCTGGAAGGACGTCGTTACTACGGTATTCATGGGCGCCATCGCCGTCGTGTACGCGGCGTTCCTGGGAGGCACCAGCGCCTGGCTGATCTCCAGCGCGCGGGGCGCCACCCTGGCGGTATTCGTCCTCGGCATGGTCGGCGGGTGCATGCTCGGCGCGGCCGCTGATCTCTACCGGGAGCCGCAGTCGCGGGCGGTGCGGGCCTGGCGGGTGATCGCGTCGGTGCTCGGCGTCGTCGCGTTCGCCGCCGCCGTGGCCGGGGTTGCCAGCGGCAGCACGGTCGCGCTGGCGGTTCTGGTGGCCGCGACGGGCGCGCTGTGGCTCCTTGCCACGGCGCGGCACGCGCTGATGGCGCCCCATGGCCCGGCGCGCACAAGGGACAGCCACGAAGTGATCCATTCAGGACAGGCGGCGCGCTGACAGCGTGCCCGCCCGAGAAGGCCGGCGGCTACGATGCCTCCCCGCCGGCCTTCCCATATGCCCGCGGCCGCCAGGAACCGTAGCCTTGCTGTCACCAGGGGCCGTAGCCCTTGTTGGCTGCCTCCAGGGCGGTGACATATCCCGCGCGCTCGTAGGCCGCCTGGTCGGTGCCGTCAGGGACGGCGAGCAGGCCGCGTACTTCGGCGACGGAGCCGAACTGTTTGCGCGCCATCCAGGCCGACAGTTCGCCGAGCATTACGCCCGCGTATCCAGGTCCGTGGCGCAGCAGCGCCGAGGCGGTCATCACCACGTCCGCACCGGCGAGCAGGTACTTTGCCACGTCGGCCGCGGTTTCGACGCCGGTGGTCGCGGCGAGGGAGGCGCGCACGTGACCGGCGAGCAGCGCGATCCAGGTCCGGGGAAGCCGTCCCTCCGGCTGCGCGGACAGCCCGGGCCTGACGGTCACGGTCAGCGTCTCCGGGTCGATGTCCGGTTGCAGGAACCGGTTGAACAGCACCAGGCCGTCGGCCCCGGCCCGGTCCAGCCGGCGCGCCATCTCGCCGGTCGAGCTGAAGTACGGGCTGAGCTTCACCGCCACCGGCACGCTGACCACGGCCTTGACCGTGGTCAGGATGTCGACGTGGCGCTGCTCGACGTCGCGGCCGGAGATGAAGGGGGAAGGGGAGCCGGGTGGGGGGCCGCTGGGCAGGTGGTAGACGTTCAGCTCGATCGCGGCAGCCCCCGCGTCCTGCAGGGCGCTCGCATAGTCGGTCCACCCTCCGGTGGTGGCCCCGTTGAGGCTGGCGATCACCGGGATGTCCACGGCGGCGGCCGCACGTTCCAGCAGGCTCAGGTAGCGGTCCGGGCCCCCGTCGGCACTGGCGGACGCCGGGAAGTAGGACAGCGACTCCGCGAAGCTGTCGGCACCCGTGCCTGCCACCGCCGCGTCGTGCGCCGCCTGCTCACGCAACCGCTCCTCGAACAGGGAGGGGAGGACCACGGCCCCGACCCCGCCGTCAGCGAGCCGCCGGACACCGTCGGCCGTGCCGGACAGCGGGGACGCCGACGCGACCAGCGGGCTGCGCAGGTCCAGGCCGAGGTAGCGCGTTGCCAGGTCCGTCATTGGTCTCCCTCGGGTTCCTTGCGCGCAGCCCCGTCGCTGCGTGTGTCGGGCGTGAACCGCGCCGGGCCGTGGGTTGCCATCTCTTCGTAGGTGCCCCACTGCCGGTCGACGGCCTGCTGGGCCAGCTCGCCAAGCCGCTCGGCCTCGGCGGGGTCGGTGTTGCCGAGAGCGCGGTAACGCAGCTCACGCCCGGTGTACTCGGCCAGCGGTATCCGCGGGCGCGGCGAGTCGAGCAGGAACGGGTTGCTGTCGGCGGTGCGTGCCACCGGGTCGTAGCGGATCAGCGGCCAGTGCCCACTGGCCACCGCACGGTACTGCTGGCCGAGCCCGTCGCGCATCTCGATGCCGTGCGCGATGCAGTGGCTGTAGGCGATGATCAGCGACGGCCCGTCGTAGGCTTCGGCCTCGCGGAACGCCTTGAGCGTCTGCTGCGGGTCGGCGCCCATCGCCACCCGGGCCACGTACACGCTGCCGTAGGCGATCGCCTGGAGGGCCAGGTCCTTCTTGGGCACGGTCTTGCCCGCCGCGGCGAACTTGGCGACCGCACCCAGCGGGGTGGCCTTGGAAGCCTGCCCGCCGGTGTTGGAGTACACCTCGGTGTCGAGCACGAGCACGTTCACGTTGCGCCCGCTGGCCAGCACGTGGTCCAGGCCGCCGGCGCCGATGTCGTAGGCCCAGCCGTCCCCCCCGACGATCCAGACGCTGCGCCGCAGCAGGTGGTCCGCGACGCTGCGCAGGTCCGCGGCGGCGGGGCCGTCCAGCTCCGCGAGCCGGCGTTTCAGTTCGGCGAGGCGGCCGTGCTGCGCCGCCAGCTCGGACTCGCGCAGTTGCGGCGCGCCGAGGATCTCGTCGGCGAACTCGGCACCAACCTGCTCGCGCAGCTCGGTGAGCCGGTGCCGGGCCAGTTCGGCGTGCCGGTCGGCGGCCAGCCGCATGCCAAGACCGAACTCCGCGTTGTCTTCGAACAGCGAGTTCGACCAGGCGGGACCCCGGCCGTCCGGGCCGGACGTCCACGGCGTGGTCGGCAGGTTCCCGCCGTAGATGGACGAGCAGCCGGTCGCGTTGGCGATCATCAGCCGGTCACCGAAGAGCTGCGACATCAGCTTGAGGTAGGGCGTCTCGCCGCAGCCCGCACAGGCGCCGGAGAACTCGAACAGCGGCTGCAGGAACTGAGCACCGCGCACCGTGCCGAAGTCCACCCGGGACCGGTCCGCTACCGGGAGGGTCTCGAAGAACGCGACGTTGCGCCGCTCGGCGGCCACGATCGGCTCCCGCTCGGTCAGGTTGATCGCTTTATGGTCAGCGTCCCCTGGCGCCGAGACCGGGCAGGCCTCCACGCACAGCGCGCAGCCGGTGCAGTCCTCCGCGTACACCTGGAGCGTGAACAGGGTCCCGGGCAGCCCGCGGGCGTCCAGCGGGGCGGAGCGGAACTCCGGGGGTGCGTCTTCGCGCAGCGAGCTGTCGTAGTAGGTGGCCCTGATCACGCTGTGCGGGCACACGAAGCTGCAGTTGCCGCACTGGATGCACAGATCCGGGTCCCACTGCGCGACCAGGTCGGAGACGTTGCGCTTCTCGTAGGCCGTGGTGCCGCTCGGGTAGGTGCCGTCCACCGGCAGGGCGCTGACCGGCAGGTCATCGCCCCGGCCCGCCATCATCGCCGCGGTGACCGTGCGGACGAACTCCGGCGCGCCCGCGGGCACGGTTGGCGGCAGCTCCCTGACCGACGTTGCCCGGCCCGGGATTTCGATCCGGTGCAGGCCGGCCAGCGTCTGGTCGACCGCGGCATGGTTCCGCGCTACGACCTCGGCCCCGCGGCGGCCGTAGGTCTTGGCGATGGCCGACTTGATCTTCGCGATCGCCTCGTCCCTGGGGAGCACACCGGAGATGGCGAAGAAGCAGGTCTGCAGCACGGTGTTGGTCCGTCCGGGCAGCCCGGCCTGGCGGGCGATCCGGGCGGCGTCGATCGCGTACACCTCGATCTGCTTGGCCAGGATCTTCTCCTGGACCGGCCGGGGCAGCGCGTCCCAGACCTCGCCGGGCGGGCGCGGGCAGTTGAGCAGCAGCGTCGCGCCTGGTGCCGCACGGCCGAGCACGTCGACCCGGTCCAGCAGCCCGAACTGGTGGCAGCCGACGAACCCGGCCTGGCCGACCAGGTAGGGCGCGTGGATCGGCTCCGGCCCGAAGCGCAGGTGCGACACGGTCTCCGAGCCGGACTTCTTCGAGTCGTAGACGAAGTAGCCCTGCGCATGCAGATCCTCCTCGGCGCCGAGGATCTTGATCGTGTTCTTGTTCGCGCCGACCGTCCCGTCGGAGCCCAGGCCGAAGAAGACGGCGCGGACCGTGCCGGCGGGCTCGATGTCCAGGCCAGGCTCGTAGGGCAGGCTCAGCCCGGAAACGTCGTCGTTGATCCCGATGGTGAACCGGGGCCGCGGCCGCTCGCGGGCAAGCTCCGCGAACACGCCGGCGACCATGCCCGGGGTGAACTCCTTGGACGACAGGCCGTACCGGCCGCCGGTCACCACCGGCAGGACCGCACGCTCGCCCGCGGCGAATGCCTGTGCCAGGACCGCCGACACGTCAAGGAACAGCGGCTCGCCGGCCGACCCGGGTTCCTTGGTCCGGTCGAGTACCGCGATCCGGCGGACACTGGCGGGCAGCGCTTCGAGCAGGGCCCGGTCCGGGAACGGCCGGTACAGCCGCACCTGCACCACCCCGGTGCGCTCGCCCCGCGCGCACAGGTGGGCCACGGTCTGTCTGACGGTCTCCGCTGCCGAGCCCATGACCACGACGACCCGGTCAGCCTCTGGGTGACCGGAGTACTCGACCGCGTGATAGCGGCGCCCGGTACGGTCCGCCAGGCGGTCCATCGCGTCTGCCACCGCGCCAGGCACGGCGGCGTAGAACGGGTTCACGGTCTCCCTGGCCTGGAAGTACACGTCGGGGTTCTGGGCGGTGCCGCGGATGAACGGGTGCTCGGGGGACAGCGCCCGGCCCCGGTGCGCGCGGACCAGTTCCGCGGGGACCAGGGCACGCAGGTCGTCGTCGTCGAGCAGCTCGATCGTGTTCAGCTCGTGGGAGGTGCGGAACCCGTCGAAGAAGTGCACGAACGGCACCCGGGTGGCCAGGGTGACCGCCTGGGCCACCAGCGCCAGGTCGTGTGCCTCCTGCACCGAGGCGGAGGCGAGCAGCGCGAATCCCGTCTGCCGCACCGCCATCACGTCGGAGTGGTCGCCGAAGATGGACAGCCCCTGCGCGGCCAGCGACCGCGCGGCGACGTGCATCACGGCCGGGGTCAGTTCTCCGGCGATCTTGTACATGTTCGGGATCATCAGCAGCAGGCCCTGCGACGCGGTAAACGTCGTGGCCAGCGCCCCGCCCTGAAGAGCCCCGTGGAGCGCGCCGGCCGCGCCCCCCTCGCTCTGCATCTCCACCACGGACGGCACGCTGCCCCAGATGTTGGGCCGGTGCTGGCTGGACCACTCGTCCGCGAGTTCGGCCATCGGCGAGGACGGCGTGATCGGGTAGATGCAGCACACCTCGTTGAGCCGGTAGGCAACAGAAGCCGCGGCCTCGTTGCCGTCGATCGTGCTCCTCATATTGCTGCCCTCCCGGGCGCTGAGCATTGTCGTGCCGGAGGCGCGCAAAACAGCGGTGTGGGCAGGTGCATTTCAGCCTTCCTCCGGGATCATCTCGATCGCGTGCACCGGGCACTGCTCGTAGCAGGTGCCGCAGCCGGTGCACCGGTCGTAGTCGAACCGGTAGCGGTTGCCGGGGCCGAGCTTGATCACGGCATCCTCCGGGCACGCACCCAGGCAGCCGTCGCACTCGAAGCAGTTGCCGCAGGACAGGCAGCGGGCCGCCTCATAGCTGGCCTCGGCCTCGGACAGGCCGCCGACCACCTCGCCGAAGCCGGCGACACGCTGCTCTGCTGGCGCCTGCGGCTGCTGGCGCTGCGCGAAGTCGCCGAAGTACCACGGGTTCAGCAGGCCGAACTCGGCGACGGCGTGCTTGACCGCCGGGGCGAATCCCGTGGCGTCGCCGCGAAGCCAGGTGTCGATGTGCCGTGCCGCCTTCTTGCCGTGTCCCACGCCCACGGTCACCGTGCGCTCGGCGGGCACCATGTCACCGCCGGCGAACACGCCGGGGCAGCCGGTCATCATGGCGGCAGACACCTGCACCGTGCCGTCCCTGGCGAACTCCACCCCGGGGACCTGGCGCAGGAACGCGGTGTCGGTCTCCTGGCCCAAGGCCAGGATCACGGTGTCCGCGGCAAGCGTCTCGAACCGCCCGGTCGGCTGCGGGTACCCGGAGGAATCCAGTTCCATCGCCTCGACCGTCAGCTCGGGCCCGTCGAACGCGGTGATCGTGCGCAGCCAGTGGATCCGGATCCCCTCCTGCTCGGCGTCCTCCGCCTCCTGCTCATGGGCGGGCATCTGGGCCCGGGTGCGCCGGTAGACGATCAGCGCGTCATCGGCGCCGAGCCGCCGCGCGACCCGGGCCGCGTCCATCGCGGTGTTGCCGCCGCCGTAGATGGCCACCCGGCGGCCGATCACCGGCCGTTCGCCCGCGGCGGCGCTGCGCAGGAACGACAGGGCGTCCACGATCCGCCCGGCATCGCCGGCCGGGATGTTCACCCGCTTGGACAAATGCGCCCCAACCGCTACGAACACGGCATCGAAACCGCCCTCGGCCCGCTCGGCGGCCAGGTCGGTCACCCGGTGCCCCTGGGTGAACCGCACCCCGAGCGCGGCGATCCTGTCCAGCTCCGCATCCAGCACATCGCGGGGCAGCCGGTAGGCGGGGATGCCGTAGCGCATCATTCCACCCGGGCGCTCGCCGGAGTCCCTGACCTCGACGTCGTGCCCGAGCCGGGCGAGATGATAGGCGGCCGACAGGCCGCTCGGGCCCGAGCCGATCACCAGCGCCCGCCGCCCGGTGCTGGCCGCCCGGCGGTCGAACGCCCAGCCGCGCTCGCGGGCGAGGTCACCAAGAAAGCGCTCCACCGCGTGGATGGAGACGGAGCTGTCCAGGCTGGCCCGGTTGCAGACGGTCTCGCAGGGGTGGTAGCAGACGCGCCCGTGGATCGCGGCCAGCGGGTTGTCGGCGACGAGCTGCCGCCAGGCCTGCTCGTACCGGCCAGCCTCGGCATGCGCCAGCCACGCCTGGATGTTCTCCCCGGCCGGGCAGCCGGCGTTGCACGGGGGCAGCAGGTCCAGGTAGACCGGCCGCCGCTCGCGCACCGGCCCGGACCGCCCGTGCCCGTGCACCAGGTCAGGCAGCGCCGTCATATCTGAAGGGTGGTTCACCATGCCTCCGCTCATGCGTCGCGACTGCCACTATCCGCCAGCCCGGGCCGCGGTCGCCAGGGACCAAAGGCCCCCCAGAAAAGGGCCAAGGCCGTTGGCCCCCGGCCCGGCGCGGTCGGGATGCTGGAGAAAAGACCAGATGAGGGGCCTGCTTGGCGGGCCCGGAGTTGAGCCAAGAGGAGAATACGATGGTTACACGGGTGGGAATCAACGGCTTCGGGCGGGTCGGGCGCGCCTTCATGCGGCGTGCGCTGGAGCGTGGCGACCTCGACGTCGTGGCCATCAACGATGTGACCGACGCCAGGACCCTGGCGCACCTGCTTGAGTTCGACTCCACCTATGGCCGGCTCGGCCGGCCCGTCGGCTACGAACCGGGCGCTCTGACCGTGGACGGCAGGCAGGTCACGGTGACGTCCCAGCGTGACCCCGCCGCGATCGACTGGGGCGAACTGGGCGTCAGCGTCGTCATCGAGTCCACCGGGAAGTTCCGCGCCCGCGAGGACGCCGCACTGCATCTCAAGGGCGGGGCCCGCAAGGTGCTGATCTCGGCACCGGGCAAGGGAGCCGACCTCACCGTGGTGGTCGGGGTCAACGACGCCGAGTACGACCCGCAGCGGCATGACGTTGTCTCCGCCGCGTCGTGCACCACGAACTGCGTGGTGCCGATGGCCAAGGTGCTGAACGACTCGTTCGGCCTGGTCAAGGGCTTCATGACGACGATCCACGCGTACACCGGCGACCAGATGCTGCTCGACGGCCCGCACAAGGACCTGCGGCGCGCCCGCAGCGCCGCGATCAGCATCGTGCCCACCAGCACCGGTGCGGCCCGCACCGCCGGGGTGGTCATCCCCGAGCTGGCCGGCCGCTCGACGGCATATCCGTCCGGGTGCCGGTGGAGGACGGCTCGCTGACCGACCTGGCTGCCGTGCTTGGCCGCGACGTGACCGCCGACGAGGTCAACAGCGCGTTCGACGCCGCCGCCGGGGGCGGCCTGGCCGGGGTGCTGCGCTACAGCACCGACGCCCTGGTCTCCCGCGACATCATCGGTGACCCCGCCTCCTGCGTATTCGACTCGGGCCTGACGCAGGCCGCGGGCAGCCTGGTCAAGGTGTTCGGCTGGTACGACAACGAGTGGGGCTACACCTGCCGGCTGGCCGACCTTGCCGCAATCGTCAGCGCCCAGCTCTGAAGTCATGATCAAGCGAATTGTCATCCTGGGCGGCGGGACCGGCGGCACGCTGGCCGCGAACAGGCTGGCGCGCGAACTCGGCGATACGGCCGCGATCACCGTCGTGGACCGCGACAACAACCACATCTACCAGCCTGGCCTGCTGTTCGTTCCGTTCGGCCTGACCCGCCCCGACAAGATCGTGCGTCCCCGGGCACGGCAACTGCGCCCGGGGATCGGCTACCACCAGAGCGCGGTCCACCGCGTGGACATCGAGCGGCGGGAGGTCCACCTGGAGGCCGGCACCGTCCTGCCCTACGACGTGCTGGTCGTCGCGTCCGGTGCGGCGCTGCTGCCCGGCGAGACCGAGGGCCTGCCCGAGGCCATCGCGCAGGCCAGGGCATTCAGCTTCTACGAGCCGGCCGGAGCGGCGGCGCTGAGTGACCGGCTTGCGCGGTTCGATGGCGGCCGGATCGCCATCAACGTGGTGGACATGCCGATCAAGTGCCCGGTCGCGCCGCTGGAGTTCGCCTTCCTCGCCGACTGGTACTTCCACAGGCGCGGCATCCGCGACCGGGTCGAACTGACCTTCGTCACCCCCCTGGACGGGGCGTTCACCAAGGCCGTCTGCAACCGCGAGCTGGGTGGCCTGCTCGACCGCAAGGGCATCCGGCTGGTCACCGAGTTCAACACCGGCGAGGTGGACGCGGCCGGCGGAAGGCTCATCTCGTTCGACGGCCATGAGGTCGGCTTCGACCTGGCGGTGGTGGTCCCCGTGCACGGTGGGCAGGCCTACGTCGGCAGGTCGCCCGGGCTGGGGGACGCACTCGGCTTTGCACCCTGTGATGAGCGGACGCTCCAGTCCAAGGCCAGCCCGGACATCTTCGTCATCGGCGACGCCGCCGACCTCCGGGCGTCCAAGGCCGGCTCGGTGGCCCACTTCGAGGGCGAGGTCCTGGTCCGCAACGTGTGCAGCTTCCTTGCGGGGGAGCCACTGAGTGCGAGCTTCGACGGCCACACCAACTGCTTCATCGAAAGCGGCTTCGGCAAGGCGCTCCTCATCGACTTCAACTACGAGACCGAGCCGGTCACCGGGCGGTTCCCCGGGCCCGTCGGCCTGCCACTGCTGAAAGAGTCCCGCCTCAACCATCTCGGCAAGCTCGGATTCCAGCAGTTCTACTGGCACATGCTGCTGCCGGGCCGTGACGTTCCCGGGCTGGCCGCCAGCATGCCGCGGTCCGGCAAGCGTCTTCCCGCGGACGCCGGCCCGCAGCCGGCCGGGTCAAGAAACGACGAGTAGCCGGAGGTTGAGATGCCCACCAAGGTCTACGCAGGCACCGAAGTCACCGTCAATGACGAGGGCTTTTTCGCCGATCCGCAGCAGTGGCGCGAGGACATGGCGCCGCAGATCGCCGTGGAGAGCGGCATCGGCTCGCTGACGCCGCAGCACTGGCAGGTCGTCAAGTTCATGCGGCACGAGTACGCGGAAAAGGGCACCGGCCCGAGCGTCCGCGCGCTGAGCAAGACCTCCGGGGTGAGCATCAAGGACCTCTACCAGCTCTTTCCGAAGGGGCCGGCCAAGCTCGCCGCGAAGATCGCCGGCATTCCCAAGCCCCGCGGCTGCATCTGAGCCCCAGATGCGCACGGCTGTGCTGAACCACCCAATAGACCAGAAGGACGGTGTGTCATGAGCAGCGACACCACCACGGCGAACGGCACCATCGAGAAGGTCTCCATCATCGTGTCCAAGGGCTCGCTTGAGGGCGTCTACCCGGCGCTGATCATGGCCAACGGTGCCCGCGCCGAGGGCATCGAAGCGAACCTCTTCTTTACCTTCTTCGGCCTTGATGCCATCCATAAGGCCCGGCACGAGCACATCAAGCTGGCCACGGTCGGCAATCCCGGCCTGCACCTGGCCACCTGGGCCGGGGGCCTGCCCGGGGTGTCGTCGGTGATGACCCACTACATGGCCCACAAGATGGGCCAGCTCGACATTCCCTCGATCCCCGAGTTCATCGAGATGATCGCCGATACCGGCGCTGGCCTGTACGGCTGCAAGGCCTCCGTGGACCTGTTCGGGCTCACCAGGAGCGACTTCATCGACCAGGTCAAGGACATCATCACCGTCGGCGAGTTCTACGATCTCGCCGCCGGTGGCCAGATCATCTTCACCTGACCGTGCGTGCTCGGTGGGCTGGCTTTCGGCCGGCGGGACCTGGCGGGCGAGTGACACCGGTGCCGGGCCAGCGAGTAACCAGCAGCCAGCGAGTAACCAGCGCCGGGGCGGGGATGAAGATCGCTAGACGGCATGCCAAGGGCCCTGGCGCCGACCGGCCCGGTCAGGGTTTGATCTAGGGGGATTCAACCGCCACCAAAGACGGCGGCGGCCTTGTTTAGGAGGAGCAGGCCATGCCTGGAATCGTTGTCGGCGTTGATGGCTCGGAGCACTCACAGCAGGTACTTGAATGGGCGGTCAAAGAGGCAGGGCTCCGGAAGACCTCACTGACCGTGCTCACCGTCTGGCAGGTGGCGGGCAACCACTGGACAGGCCACCCGTCGGTCTACCCGGCAGACCAGGCTGAGGCGGAGAAGATGCGCCAGGCGGCGGAAGAGGCCACCCGGAAGGCGGCCGATGCGGTCGGCGGGGCGGGACCAGCATCGGTGACCGTGCGCGCGGTCAGCGGCATAGCGGCCCAGGAACTGGTCACTGCCTCGAACGACGCCGACCTGGTGGTCGTGGGTGCCCGCGGCGGTGGCGGTTTCGCGCGGCTCATGCTGGGCTCGACAAGCCACCAGGTGGTGAGCCACTCGGCTGCCCCGGTCGTCGTCATCCCGGTCGGCAGGTAACGCCGGCCGGCAGGTAACGCCGACTGGGATCGCCCCGGTCGTGCCCTGTGGTTCGCACGGCCGGGGCACAGCCGCGCCCGGCCGTTACAGCGCTGCGTCGTCGCGCTCGCCGGTCCGCACCCGCAGCGCACTGTCCAAGACGCTCACCCAGATCTTGCCGTCGCCGATGGTCCCGGTGTTCACGCTTTTTGTGATCGCCTCGACCACTTGCCCGGCATCCTCGTCCTTGACGGCGATGTCAACGCGGATCTTGGGCAGCAGCACGGCCGAGTATCCGGTCGAGTTGACCGTCCCGCCGTGCCCGAACTGCTGGCCGAAACCGATGACTTCGGTCGCGGTCAGCCCATGCGCCCCTGCTTCGGTCACCGCAAGTACGACATCGTCAACGATGTCCGGCTGCACAACCGCAGTGATCAGCTTCATGTGGACCCGCCTCCTTCGAACCGGGCTTCCCCAATTCCATGCTCTGGCAGGCCGCGGTCGCAGGCCAGGGCCGAAGGTCAAGACAAGCGGGGCGCAACGTCCCGGCCCGTGCGAGCGGGCCGGGACAGATCCCGCTCAGCGCGGCGCCTGCTCACCGGTTCGAGTCACGGATGATGACGACGGGGCATTTGGCATGGTGGACGCAGTGCTGGCTAACCGAGCCGAGCAGGGCCTCGACGAAACCGCCGTGACCGCGGCTGCCGAGAACCAGCAGCTCGGCTCCGGCCGACGCGGCCAGCAGTGCCCCGGCCGGGTTCCCCTCGACGACCTTGGGCCTGATCTCGGCCGGGCCGGCCGGGCCGGCGACCTCGGCAATGGCATCCCCGACCACCTTGGCCGCGAGTTCGCTGTAGTCGGCGTCATCGGGCACCGTCACCGGGTAACCGTAGTTGCCCGGGTGATGCCAGGCGATGACGGCCTCCACCACCGCACCGGTGAACGTGGCCTGGCGGATGGCCCAGCCCAGTGCGGCTTTCGACGGGACCGATCCGTCCACGCCGACCACGATCCGGCCGGCCGGCCCGCTCTGGGGCTGCGTCAGCATGGTGTCCTCCACAACTAGCTATCCATGGATCCGGCCGCGACCGCGGGCAGGTGACGGGTGACAGCGCGCCGGGCAAACTTCAGGCGTGGGCCGGCGACCAGTGGTTATCGGCGACCGGCGTGCCGTCGAGATCCACGACGGTGGCGCCCGCGGCGGCCAGAGCCTGCCGCGATGCCCGGTAGTGATGCCCGCACAGCAGCAGGTCGGTCCGGTGTGGCCGCCCGGCCGAGGCGGGGATGAAGGCGACGACCATAGGCCTGGCGGAACAGCAGCAGGAACGGCCCGCCTGCCGGATGTCGGACAGTTCCCCGAACGCCGTAGCGGCGGGGGGAGCAGTGTCCTGCCTCGTGCGCGGTGGTGCCGCGGTGCCCGGCCGGCCGCCGCTGGGGTGCCAGTAGTTCTCAGACATGGAGCGAGCATCCCCCCGCGGGGGCAGGCCCGGGCAGGGCCTAACTGCCCCGGCTTCTGGGACCAAGGGCCCGGCCGGAGCTCATGCCCGCTGGCCGTCCCGCCTGATCGTTCGCCCGCGCGCCGGTTTACCGGTAGGCAAGCACGATCCAGACCTGTCCTGGGGCGAAGGTCATCGGCTGCCCGCCGGCGGTGGTGAACGTGGTGCCGCCGCTGGCCTTGGGCCGGGACCAGTGGGCGGTCCAGGACTTGCCATCGCGCAGGACCAGCGCGGTGCCAGAGCCGGTGCTTTCCGCGTACGGCGGGGGCTTGCCGTACTCCAGGAACCGGGAGGTGCGCACCGTGGTGTACTGGATCACCACGGTGGCCGGCGACAGCCGTCCGCCGTCGGTGGTCACGGCCGGCCTGCCGTCCATCGACACCAGCCAGCGGTCCCTGGCCGCCGACCAGGTGAACCGGAACGAGGCCGCCGGGTAGGACGCCGAAGCCGACCGGGCCGGCTTCGCCGGCGGGCGGCGGCCCGAACCGGAACCCGATGTCACGTGCCGCGCTCGCCCCGGGGGCTTGGCGGAGCAGTTGCCGCGTGTGGGCGTACAGGTTGTAGGGGGCGATCCGGCTGGCGTCCCGGTAGTAGCCGCTGGCGATGCCGTCGTAGAGGTCCACGATCCGGGCCGTCCGGTGAATGTAGGGCAGCAGCGCGGCCGTGGCGCCCGAGTAGGCGAACGCGGGCCGGCCGAACTGGCGCAGCAGCTCCAGGTCGTCTTCCCGCGCGCTGCGCACCGGCCCGATCACGGGCGGGTAGCTGGCAGAGAAGATCGCAAGGAACCGGCTCAGCCCGCCTTCGACCGGCAGCACGTAGACGAGGTCGGCTCTGCTGAGCCCGGTCTGCGGCCGCGCGTACCCGATGTTGTCTATCTTCACCGCGAGCACCCGGTTCAGCGCGGGCACGGGTTCACCGGTGAACGGCGACACCAGCTGCCGTGGCGCCGTCGGTGAGCGGGCCGCCGACGCGATTCGTACCTGGCCGCCGCTGCCACGCAGCGCGAGCACCGCACCGCCCACCAGGGCAGCAAGCACGAGCACCGCCGCCACCGAGATGGCGGCCTTATGCCGTCTCCAAGTCATCACAAAGCCGGCCGCGCCTGGCCCATCGGTGCGGGAGCACGGCCGCACCTCCTCCACTCCCAGCCTGCCGCCCGTTCCCAGGATCGGCCCCGGCACAAAGGGCCGGGGCCGCCGGCCGTTGGTCCCCTCTTCCGGCACCTGCCAGCGCCCCGGCCGGCGCGCCGGAGCGGGACCTTCGTCCCTGGCGGGACGTTCGCGCTCCGGGGAAGATCGGCGCAGAGCGGGGGCGCGGGTGGCTGGGACGCCTGGCGCAGCGGCAGGCTGCCCGATCAGCCACTCCGGGCAGGACGCAGGGAGGGCCGGCGACATGAGTACGGGAAACACGGCCGCGTGCCGGGACACCGGCGTCATGATGCTGTTCTTCGGCCCCGACGGCGAGCGGCCGCCCGAGCGGGAGATCAGGGAGCGCAAGGCCAAGGTCGTCTGCGCACGGTGCCCGCTGCGCGCCGAGTGCCTGGAGTACGCGCTCCGGCATCCCGCCCGGTACGGCATCTGGGGCGGCCTCAGCCCCGAGGAGCTTGCGGCTGAGCGCCGCCGCCTGCTGCGCCGCGGAGCCTTCCGGATAGGGTCCGTTGGCCCTGGTGCGGTCAACGCCGCCGGCCGGCGATAACGGCGACGTGCGACGATGAAGGCGGCGTGACCGGTCCCGGGACGGGCGAACGGGACCGGCCGCTGGCAGGGCCAACGGGGTGCACACGGAGGAGATGCCGTGGATGAGGCGATCCGGTCCGGCAGCGTGCAGTTGATGGATGCCGGCGCGCTCGAGCCATTGTTCGCGTCGCTGCGCGGCGCGGGGTTTTCCGTTATCGGGCCCACGGTGCGGGACGGTGCGATCGTCCTCGCCGAACTCGGCTCCGCCGCCGACCTGCCCTTCGGGTGGGGCGTCGAACTGGCGCCCGGCGGCTACCGGCTGCGGCGCCGCACCGACGGGGCCGCGTTTGCCCACTCGGCCGGGCCTGGCTCGTGGAAGCAGTTCCTGCATCCGCCGCGAGAGAAGCTATGGTCAGCCCGCCTGGCCGACGGTGGGATCGAATTCAGCTCCGGCGACGTGGCGCCGCCCCGGCTGGCGTTCTTCGGGGTCCGGCCGTGCGACCTGCGGGCAATCCAGATCCAGGATCAGGTGCTCGGCAGCGGGCAGGGCAACTCGCGGTACGCCTCGCGCCGGGAGCGGGTGCTCATCGTGGCGGTGAACTGCACCGAGCCGGGGGAGACCTGTTTCTGCACGTCCATGGGGACCGGGCCCGCCGCGGGCCCCGGATACGACCTGGCGCTGACCGAGCTTGCCGACGGCGAGCGGCACTCGTTCATCGTGGACATCGGCACACCGGCCGGCGCCGCGGTGCTGGCCGGCGTGCCGCTCGGGCCGGCCAGCGACGGCGCCGTCGAGCGCGCCCGGGGAGCCGTCACCGGGGCGGCGCAGCAGATGGGCCGCGCCATGCCGCAGGCCGGCTTGCGCGAGCTGATGGCGGACAGCCACGGCGCCGCGCGCTGGGAGGAGGTCGCGTCCAGGTGCCTGAGCTGCGGTAACTGCACGCTCGCCTGCCCGACCTGCTTCTGTACCGCGGTGGAGGACATCTCCGACCTCAGCGGCGACCATGCGGAGCGATGGCAGCACTGGGCCTCGTGTTTCGACCTGGACTTCTCCTATATCCACGGCGGCCCGGTCCGGGCCTCCGCCAGCAGCCGGTACCGGCAGTGGCTCACCCACAAGCTGGGCACCTGGCACGACCAGTTCGGCAGCTCCGGCTGTGTCGGCTGCGGGCGGTGCATCGTGTGGTGCCCGGTGGGCATCGACATCACCGAGGAGGTCGCGGCGCTGCGGGCGGAAGCGCCGGGCGGCGCGGCATCGGATACCGCTAGCCAGGGTGGTGCGACATGAGCGGCGTGACAGCGGCGGAACTGGGCGAGCATGCGTTCCTGCACGGCATGGCGGACCATCACCTCGCCACACTCGCCCGGGCGTGCTGGGTGGCCCCGCTGCGGGCGGGGCACCGGCTCTTCGAGGAAGGCGGCACCGCGCACCGGTTCTGGCTGCTGCAAAGCGGCCATGTCGCCCTTGATCTGCATTCCCCGGGGCACCACGGGCTCATCATCGAGACGCTGGGCCCCGGTGATCTGGTCGGCTTGTCCTGGTTCGTCCCGCCCTACCAATGGCAGTTCGGCGCGACAGCCGTACAGGACACCGTGACGTTCGAGCTGAACGCCATCGCGGTGCGGGCGGCCTGCGAGGAAGATCCCGGTTTCGGGTACGCGCTGCTGCGGCGGGTCATGTCGGCCGCGTCGTCGCGGCTGCACGCCACCCGGGTGCGGTTGCTTGACCTGTACGCGGCCTCCGGTACCGGCCAGGAGCGGCCGTGACGACGGCCGCTCCGGTCCTTCCCGCGCGGTACCAGGTCACCGGGCGGCTGGCGGAAACGCAGGACACGGTCACCCTGGAGCTGCGGCCGGTGGACCGGCCTATCCTGCCCCATCAGCCCGGGCAGTTCACCATGCTTTACGCGCCCGGGGTCGGCGAGGTCCCGGTTTCCATCAGCGGCACCGGCCCTGGCCAGGTGCTGGTGCAGACGGTGCGGGCGGTCGGCGCGGTGACCCGGGCGCTGTGCGAGTGCACGCCCGGGCGGATGATCGGCGTCCGGGGACCCTACGGCACCGACTGGGACGTGGCCAGCGCGGCCGGTGGCGACCTGCTCATCGTGGCCGGCGGTATCGGGCTCGCGCCGCTGCGCGGCGCACTGCTTGCCGCGCTCGGGCAGCGGGACGCCTACCGGCGCATCGTGGTGCTGATCGGCGCCCGGTCACCGCAGGAGCTGATCTTCGTGCGTGACCTGGGGGAGTGGCGGCGCCGCGGTGCCGACGTCGAGCTCACCGTGGACCGGGCCGCGGACGGCTGGGCCGGGCACGTGGGAGTCGTCACCCAGCTCCTGCGCCGCGCGGCCGTCGATCCGGGCCGGACCACGGCCCTGGTGTGCGGGCCCGAGATCATGATGCGGCTCACCGCGCGGGAACTGCTGGCGCTCGGTGTCCCGGCCGCGCAGGTGCGCATCTCGCTGGAACGGAACATGCGGTGCGGGGTGGCCGAATGCGGGCACTGTCAGCTCGGCCCGCTGCTGCTGTGCCGGGACGGCCCGGTGGTCAGCTACCCGGTGGCCGCGCCACTGCTGACAGTGAGGGAGCTGTGATGACCGGTCAGGCGCCGCGCCCGAAGCTCGCGGTCTGGAAGTTCGCCTCCTGCGACGGCTGCCAGCTGACCCTCCTCGACTGTGCGGACGAGCTGCTCGCTCTCGCCGCGCAGGTGGAGATCGCCCATTTCACCGAGGCGTCGAGCAAGGACGTCGAGGGACCCTACGATGTGTCGCTGGTCGAGGGGTCGGTGACCACGCCCGAGGACGCGGAGCGGATCCAGCGGATCCGCGCGCAGTCCCGGATGCTGATCACCATAGGTGCGTGCGCCACGTCGGGCGGTATCCAGGCCCTGCGTAACTTCGCGGACGTCGCGGAGTTCCGGGCCGCGGTGTATGCCCGCCCGGAGTACGTGGCGACGCTGGCTACCTCGACACCCATCGCTGACCACGTCCCGGTGGATTTCGAGTTGCGCGGCTGCCCGATCGACAAGGGCCAGCTGCTTGAGCTGATCACTGCCCTGCTGGTGGGCCGCAAGCCGCAGATTCCCGGGCACAGCGTGTGTGCGGAGTGCAAGCTCCGCGGCACCGCCTGCGTGATGGTCGCCCACGGCACGCCCTGCCTCGGGCCGGTCACCCAGGCCGGATGCGGTGCCATCTGCCCGGCTTATGGCCGGGGATGCTACGGCTGCTTCGGTCCGGTGGCCGAGCCCAACACCGCCGCGCTCATCCCGCAGTTGCGCCGCCTGGGCATGGGCACGGCCGCACTGCACCGGGTGTTCGCCACCTTCAACGTCGCCGCACCTGGCTTCGAAAGAGCCCGGGCCCAGGCCGCGGACGAAGAGCCGTAGCGGGGAGGGGCGCAGCGGGCCCGCGACGGCCCTACGGGGCGGACCCGCCGCGCGCTCAGCTACCGCGGCGCCGCCGAGACGGCTGCCGGGCCGGTCTTGTCGATCACGTCCACGACGCCGTCCACATCGCGGGTCAGCCGCACCGCGACGCTGATCAGGTCACCGTCGGCGGCCAGTTCCGGTTCGCCGGTAAGCGTCACGACACCGTTGTTCACGGTGACCTCGACGCCGGTCGGGCCCCCGGGGAGCACCTCGGCGAGTATCTCGCGGATCTGATGGGCGATCTCTGCGTCCGGGCGGAGGAAGACGCTCAGCAGGTCACGGCGGCTGACGATGCCGAGGAGCTTGCCCTCGGGGTCCACGACGGGCAACCGCCGCAGGTGGTGGCCGTTTATCAGCGCGGCCGCCGTGGCAAGCGAGGCATCCGGGTGGATCGTGATCGCCGGGGCGGTCATCAACTGGCTGGCGACGAAGCCCTGGTGCTCCTTGCGGCCGGTCAGCCAGTGCCACCGGCCGCCGGCGTTCCGGTCCCGCGCGGCGATCAGGTCGCCCTCGGTGACCACCCCGGTGACATGCCGCCCCATGGTCAGCACGGGCACGCCGCTGATCCGGTGCTCGGTCAGCAGCCGGGCGATCTCCTTGTAGGGGGTGATCCGGTCAACGGTCACCACCGACGTCGTCATGACATCCCGCACCCGGCTGTGCCAGCGCCCATGGTGCTGATGGTGCTTGCTGCCTGGATCATGTTGTCCGGCGGTCGCGGTGCTGGCGGCCGCCGAGTGCGTGGGGAACTCCTCGCCGAGCTGACCGGCCACGGAGTCCAGAGCGCGCGCCACATCGGCCTGTGCGGCCCTGCCGTGCAACGAGTCGTAGTATGCGGCACCCAGGTGCCGCAGCATGGCGTCAAGGTGGGCGTCGTTGCGGCTCATCGTTCCCGCCTCCTCATGATTGCCTCAAGGGGGCACGCGGCTGCTGCCTCACTTCTATTGGACCAAGGCGTCACTGGTGCGGTCAGGGCCGAATGTGCCCAGATGCCGGGACGTTCGGCCCGTGGCGGGACCTCGTCCAAGCGCCGCGGCCGGCCGGGCAGCTAGGGCTGGGTGCCCGCGCTGGTCAGATCGGCCAGAACGGCGTCGGCGAGCGTGTCGATGGCGGCTGCCACGGCAGCGGTCAGGCCGGGGCCCTGGCCCAGGTCGGCTGCCTCGACGGCATGCAGGATCAGCGTGCCTGGCATGCGGTCAAGTGCCCGCGCGAGGCCGATCGCGCTGTCGAGCCCGAGCCCATGCGAGCTCACCGGCCGCACCCCGGCCGCGCCGGCCCGGTGCAGGACCAGCCGGTGCAGGCGCCCGGGCACGGTGGGCTCGGCCCGTACCGCATCTACGATCACGGCAACCGGCGCCCCGGCCCATGCCTCGATCAGCCCGGCCGGCTCGCCGTCGCTGACCAGCAACTCGATCCCGCCCGGCACCCGCCCCTGCAGCCTGGCCAGGACCGCGGGCCCGGCACCGTCGTCGCGCCGGAACTCGTTGCCGATGCCGATGACGACGGCCTTGCCGCCGGGGGCTGCGGCCCGGGTCACCGGCGGTCGATCCGCAGGTCGAGGAAGTGCGTGGAGCAGGAGATGCATGGGTCGTAGTTGCGTATCGCCTGCTCGCATGCGCTGGTGAGGCGGGCGTCATCGAAATCGAGCCGCGCCTGCACGAAGCGGCGCAGGTCATCTTCGATGGCCCGCTGGTTCTGCGAGGTCGGCGGCACGATACGGGCGCTGCGGACGATCCCGTCGCCGTCAAGCTCGTAGCGGTGGTACAGCACGCCGCGGGGGGCCTCGCTCACCCCGTACCCGGCGCCTTCGCGCGGTGTGACCGGCACGGACGGGGCCGCGGGCGGGTGATATTCCTCGATCAGCCGCAGCGCCTCCTCGATGGCGCAGACGATTTCGACGGCGCGCACGACGATGCTGCGGAACGGGTTACGGCAGCTGCGGCCGAGCCCGGCCTCGGCCGCGGCCCGGGCTGCCTGTGGCGGCAGCGACCCAAAGTTGAGCGAATACCTGGCCAGCGGCCCGGTCAGGTAGCGGTCCCCGCCCGCCCGCCCGGTCCCGGCCAGCCGGGCGTGCAGCGCCGTCGAGTGGGGCACTTGCTCTTCGATGATGTGCTGCTCGAACTCCGCAGCGGAAAATGCCAGGCCGCCGCTGGTGACCAGCGTCCCTCGCTCGATCGGGTACCTGCCGGGCTCGGTCAGCGCGAGTAGCTCATGAGGGCAGCTGAAGTCCGGGAACTCGAAACCCGCCACCCACCGGACCGTCTCCAGCGCAAGGGGAAGCGCGTCGCGCAGTTGCCGGGCCAGTGGCACCAGCTCGGCCGCCAGCGGTGCCCGGTAGAAACCGCCGACCCGCACGTTCACCGGATGGATCGCCCGGCCGCCGAGGAGTTCCATGATCGCGTTCCCGGCGCGGCGCAGGGCAAGGCCGCGTTCGACCACGTCCCTGTGGTCGGCCGCCATCTCGACGACGCCCGGGTACCCGAGGAAATCCGGAGCGTGCAGCATGTAGATGTGCAGCGCATGGCTGCCTATCCACTCCCCGCAGTACAGCAGCCGGCGCAGGGCTGCGATCTCGTCGTCCAGCGGTGCCCCGCATGCGTCCTCGATGGCCTGGCAGGCGCTTGTCTGGTAGGCGACGGGGCAGATGCCGCACACCCGCGCGGTGATGTCCGGCGGTTCGGTGTAGGACCGGCCGCGCAGGAAGGCCTCGAAGAAGCGGGGCGGTTCGTAGATGTCGAGCCGCACCTCGTCCACCTGGCTGCCGCGGACCCGGACGTGCATGGCGCCTTCGCCCTCGACCCGGGCCAGTCCGCTGGCGGCCAGCGTGCGGTCACGCTGGTGCGTCATCGTGGCGTGCCCGCATAGCTCAGCTGGTCCCTGACCGCGATCACCCCGTCTATATGCCGGACGGCATCCACCAGGTCGCGGCCGACCTGGCGGGTCTCCGGGCGGCCGGTCAGCGTCACGATCCCATCGTGCACCGTCACGCCGAGCCCGCGCGAGTCCAGCATGAGGCTCTCCGCGATCATCTCTTCGGCGGCCTCCCGCCTGATGTCGGCATCCGGGCGGGTGAAGACGCTCAGCACGTCGGCCCGGCTGACGATGCCGACCAGGCGACCGGCGGCGTTTATCACGGGCAGCCGCTTGACCTGGTGGTCACGCATGAGGCGGGCGGCTTCGGCAAGGGGGGTGTCGGGGCCTGCCGTCACCGGCGGGCTGGTCATCAGCTCGGCAGCGGTCACCCCGGACGCCTTTTCGTGATCACCGAAGCGCAATACGCCTGCCAGCGGTCCCTGGCCGGTGGCCAGCTCGGCCTCCTTGTCCAGCATGTCGGCTTGTGACACAACGCCGACGACCCGTCCTTGGTCATCGACAACAGGAAACGCGCTGATCCTGGATTTCCGCATCCGGAGGATCATCTCCTTGAACGACGCGGTCTTCCTAACCGCCACGACCCGCGTCGCCATCACGTCCCGCACGCTGCGCTTCATCGCGGATCACCTCCTCACCAGCCACATCATCTGGCGGATGCGGATAGGCCCACCATAGGTGAACGGCCCAGGTGTACCCGCCTTATGACCCCCGCGCCAGGGACCAACGTCCCTTTGCCGCGCGACAGCACGGGAGCACAGTGGGGCGAATAGGGCGATGGAATCACGTATTTGCGAGGTCCGAGATGAAGCACATCATATGGGCGGCGCCGGTCGCTGTCGTTTTCCTGGCATTGCTCGCAGGCCAGGATGACATTCGCCGGCTTCGCCGTATGCGTCGCATGTAGCCGTATTTAAATGCGGGAGAATTGCACCGGCCTGCCCCTCCTGCCGTTCGGCAGCGTGCCGAACCGGCTGTTGCACCTGGCGGCCCGCCCGGACGAGGGAGTGTCCCGGCAGGCGCGGCTATGCCTGGAGCTGGGCAGCAAGTAGGGTTTGTGAGTAAATGTCCGTACCAAATCGTGTCCGCCAGCAAGATCGCGGTGCGGGGGCCAGATGTGACGTGGACATTGCTTCGGGTGGCAGCGTATGCAGCTTGGAGTCCTGCCCTCTCCGGGTGAGGCGGCTCTAGGGCCCTTCGGACGGCCCGGGCTGCGGACCCGGGCGCTTCCGTTTGCTGTGGTGGCGGTCGTGGCCGAGGCGAGCCTGCTGCTCCCGCCGGGCCCGCAGTCGTGGCCGGCCGTCCTCGTCAGCGTTGCGTTGCTGCTTGCTGTGGCGGCGGCGTTCGCACTGCCCTGGGCGCGGCTGCCGGCCTGGATGCCGGTGCTCGTCCCGCTGGCCTACACCGGGTCGGTGCTGGCGCTGATCCTGGCCGCGGGCACCACCTCCGGTGTGGGCATCGTCATCCTGATCCCGCTGATCTGGGCGGCGCTGTTTCACCGGCCGTGGGAGTCGGTCTGCATCGTGGTCGCGATCGTGGCCGTTGAGGTCACCATCTCGCTGACCCCCGTGCTGGTTCCGGGTGCGGTGATAGCCCGCCGGGTCCTGCTGTGGGCCTGCCTCGGAGCACTCATCTCGGTGGCGGCACACGGCCTTCGCGATCGGATCCGGCGCGCACAGGACGAAAGTGAGCGCCTCCAGGGGCGGCTGCGGGACCTTACCGTCATCGAGGACAGGGACCGGATCGCGGCGGATCTTCAGGACAAGGTCATCCAGCGGATCTTCACGGCGGGGATGGCCCTGCAAAGCGCCGAATCCCTGGCCACCCAGCAGGAGGTGCGGCAGCGGCTCGGCACGGCCATCGCGGAACTGGATCATGCCGTCCATACCTTGCGGGACGCGGTATTCGGCCTGGAGCACCGGCGGCGCGGGCATGGCATACGCCAGGAGGTACTGGCCCTCTGCGCCGGGATGGACCCGGTACCCGAAGTCAGCTTCCACGGGCCGGTAGATGGTGCCCTGCACCCCGCCACCCGGGCCCGGCTGCTGGAGCTGCTGCGCGAAAGCCTGCCTGTCATCGGTCAGCAGGCCCGGCTGACCAGCGTCGCCATCGCGGTTGACGGCGGCTCCTGCCGCGCGGTGATCGAGGCTGGCCCGATCGCGGACGGGAACCGGGCACACGGGGCTGGCCGGGAACTCGCCGCCCTGCGTGACCGGGCTGCCGAAGCCGGCCTCAGCGTCGATGTCCAGCCCATTCCCGGCGGCACCCGGCTCGCCTGGCAGATGCCCTTGGCCTAGGCGCAGGCGGGCGGATGACGGCAGGCAGCAAGCTCAGGACGCGACCGGCTGGCCGCCCTCCGCCATGACGGTGGCGCCAGCCGTTTTGAGTGCGTCCCGCGACGCCCGGTAGTGGTGGCCGCACAGCAGCAGATCCGTCTCGTGGTCCCGGCCCGGGGCCGGGGGCAGTACCGCGACCACGGCTGGCCTGGCCGGGCAGCAGCAGGCACGCTCGGCCGTCCAGAGTGCATAGCCGCTGTCGGCAGGTCCCGCTAGCGCGGGCAGCGTGGCAGGCTGCGGCTCTTCGTGCGGAGTGACGTTTGGCATGGGATCAGCGCTCATGCAGCCAGCCTGCGCCCCGCCCGCACCGGCAGGTAGGGCCATATGCAGTAGCCAGATCGGCCAAATGGCCCGGGACTTTCGCACCGCACCGGGTACGCGGCGAGCCAGCTGGTCCTGATTGATACCGCTTTGACCCCTGGTGCCGGGGAGCACACCCGGGTGAGACTTGACGGGGGCGGTGCGCCACCAACTCGGGGTGGCCTTGGCCGGAGGAGTGGCTATGCCTGGGATCACGGTGGGAGTGGATGGCTCCGAGCAGTCGCGCCGGGCGCTGGAATGGGCGGTCAGGGAGGCCGGCCTGCGCGGCGCGGCACTGACCGTGCTGGCGGTGCATCAGGTCGCCTCGAATCACTGGACCGGCAACCCGGAGCTGTATCCGGCGGACCGGCCGGCCACGGAAGCGATACGCCGGGCGGCGGAGGACGCGGTGCGGAAGGCGGTGAGCCAGGCGGGGGAGCCAGGCCCGGCGTCGGTCACGGTAAGGGCCGTCAGCGGCCTGCCCGCACATGAGCTGGTGAGCGCCTCATCGGACGCGGACCTGGTGGTTGTGGGCTCACGCGGCGGCGGCGGGTTCGCGAGGCTGCCGCTTGGCTCGGTGAGCAACCAGGTGGTCAGCCACGCGGCCTGCCCGGTGGTGGTGATCCCGGCCTAGCGCCGCAGGGGGGGCGTCACGGGGAAACAACGGCCGCGGGCAGCTTGGCCGCCAGTTCCCTGCCCCACTGCTCGGCGCGATCTTCCTCGCCGGCCAGCAGGTGGTTGTCCTTGGTGACGAGGAAGCTCTGCGCGGGGGCGATCTCGGTCAGCCCGTGCCGGTCCAGCAGCTTCGCGATGGCCTTCGACGCGCGCCCGGTGAACACCGCCGGGCCGTCGATCCTGGTGTCGAACGCGGCGCCGCAGCCGCGGGTCTGGCCCACCGTGCCGAACCAGTCACGCAGGCCCGGGCCTTGCGCGTGCGGCTCCAGGGTGAGCCCGCTGCCGTCCTTGTCAGCTGCCTTCACCCCCGCCTCGCGGGACCGTGCCCCGCTCATGCCGTGGACGTGCGTCGGCCCGCCGGCGACCACCAGGCTCGCTCCGTCGAGAAGTTCCGGCGCGGCCTCGGCAACCGGGACCACGGTGACCTCGTTCCCCGGTGCCAGGCCTCTGCCGATGGCGTCGGCGATCGCGTGGGTGTTTCCGTACAGCGACTCGTAGATGACCACGGCGCGCATCTCGGCACCTCCTGAGCAGGTATGTCCAACCATTCTCAGCGTGCCGCCGCAATCCCCCGCCGGGCCGGGGCGAAGGTCCCGGCCCGCGCTGCTTTGGTCCCTGGTGCCCGCCGGCCGCAGGTGATGAGACTGGACCACAGGCAAGAGCGTTGCCACGATGGCGGCGCCCGCGCCGTAGGAGGCGAAGGGACATGTACCGGCCCCTGGCGGACTCGGGCATCGTGCGCCGGATCGTCGAAGCGGCGGGTGCCGCGCCGTCGATCCACAACACCCAGCCGTGGCGGTTCCGGGTCGTCGGTGACGACCTGCTGGAGGTGCACGGTGACCCGGAACGGATGCTCTGGGTAGCCGATGCGCACGGCCGGGCGCTTCACCTGAGCTGCGGCGCGGCCCTGTTCAACCTGAGCCTTGCGGCCCGCACCACCGGCGCCAAGCCGCTCGCCTGGCTACTTCCCGACCCGCAGGCCGAACCCACGCTGATGGCGTCCGTGCAGCTCACCCGCGGGCGCCCGGCCACGCTCGGAGAGCGTGAGCTGTTCGGAAGCATCTGGCAGCGGCATACCAGCAGGGCCCCGTTCGCGGGCCAGCGGGTCCCCGATGAGGTGTGGGTGGCCCTGGAGCGGGCGGCCAGCGCCGAGTTCGCTTTGCTCCGGCCGCTGGACGCTGCCGACGCAGCGCGGGTTCTGCAGATCGCTGCCGATGCCGAGCGTGAGCTGGCCGAGGACTTTGATCACCGGGTCGAGCTTGCCCACTGGATCGGTACCGAAGGTGACGACGGCGTGCCCGCCGCGGCGCTCGGTTCCCGGCCCGATCGTGACCCGCCCCCCGTCCGCGACCTTGGGCGCGCTGCGCCGGCCACGCCACTGCCCGCCGGGAGCTACGAGTCGCGGCCGCAGCTTGCCGTGCTGGCCACGGCCCGCGACGATCCGGCCGACTGGCTCCGGGCTGGCCAGGCGCTGCAGCGGGTGCTGCTCACCGCCACGGTCAGCGGCCTTGCCGCCTCGTTCCTGTACCAGCCGATCGAGCTGCACGATATGCGCCAGTCAACGGGCTGGTGGCCGTGGCCGGAGTGCCCGCAGATCATCCTCAGGCTCGGTTACGGGCCGCTGGGCGGCGGCTCGCCGAGGCGCCGGGTGGACGACATCCTCGACCGCGCCGCCGACGCGCCGGATATCACGGCCCGGCCACTGTCCTGATCGGGCTCAACGGTCCGCTGGCGTGCCCGAAGGTCCCTAGTCCCGGTTTTCCGGCAGCACGAGAGTGGAAGCAGAGTTCGGGCTGCCCGGAGTGGCAGTCCCAGCAGAAGGAGGCAGGAGATGCCTGGTATCACCGTCGGCATCGACGGATCTGCCCACTCCACCTACGCGCTGGAATGGGCCATCAAGGAGGCGGCGGTCCGGCACACTCCGGTCACCGTCCTTACCGTCCACCTGGTCCCGGCCAGTGGCTGGACCGGCAACCCCATCACCCTCCCGGGGGACGCGGACGGACGTCGAGAAGGCGCGGCAGGCGGCGGAGGAACTGGTGCTCAAGGTGATCAGCCAGCTCGGTGACGCCCAGCCGCCGTCGGTGACGGTGCGCGCCATCTCGGGCTTCCCGGCACAGGAGCTGATCGAGGAGTCCCGCACCGCCGATCTGGTGGTCGTCGGGTCCCGTGGCGCGGGCGGCTTCGCCCGGCTGATGATCGGCTCGGTCAGCAGCCAGGTCGTGCACCACGCGCACTGCCCTGTCGTGGTGGTGCCCAGCGAGAGTTGAGGTCGCGGCGCCCCCAGCCGCAGCTGGGGCGCCTCCCGACCGCGGTCCGGCCGTTTGCGTAGATCGGCCGGGCCGCGGTCATTGATCTGGGAGGCGACGGGTATGGAGGTAACCGTAGGTGACCGGGGCTCCCGGTGGCCGGTCAGCAACTACGTTCAGAACAGGCAGGCATGATGCGGCTGCGGGCAGGTGTGGCGATCGATCTCGGCACCGTCAACACCCTGGTGAGCATCCGCGGCAGGGGGCTCGTCGTCGAGGAGCCCTCCGCGATCGCTGTGAACCGGGGAACCGGCCAGACCGTGGCGGTCGGCCGCGCGGCGGACGCGCTGGCTGGTAAGGCGCCCCAGGGTGTCGACGTCCTGCACCCGCTGCGCGACGGGGTGATCGCGGATCTGGACGCGGCCACGGCCATGTTGCAGACCTTCCTGCGGCAGGCACGGCTGCGCCGCGGCCTGCTGCGGCCGGTTGCGGTGGTCTGCGTGCCCAGCGGGGCCACGTGGGTGGAACGCCGGGCGCTGGCCGCCGCCGTCGAGGCGGGCCGCCCGCGCTGCGCGGTGCAACTCGTCGACGAGCCGGTCGCCGCCGCCGCGGGCGCGGGCTTCGGCCTCACCGGCGGGACCGGTGCCTTCATCGTGGACATCGGCGGCGGGACCACCGAGATCGCGGTGGTGGCCGGTGGCCATCTGGTCCGGGCCGAGTCCCTCCGGCTCGGCGGCAACGCGATGGATGAGGCGATCGTGGCGACGGTGAAGGCCGAACTCGGCCTGCTCATCGGCCGGAACGCGGCGCGGCGGCTGAAGACGGACCTGGGCCTGACCGGTGGCACGCCCGAATGGGCCGAAGTGGTGGGCGTCGATGCGGCGCGCGGGGTCCCGCGGGCCGAGCGTATCCCCGGGGAACTCGTGACGGCCGCGCTGGAGCGCTCGGTGGCGGCCATCGTGGCTGCCGTCAGTGAGATGCTCCTCGGCCTTCCGCCAGACCTTGCCGAGGACGTCGTCCGCGGGAAGATCTGCCTGGCTGGCGGGGGAGCCCTGCTGCTGGGCCTGGCCGGCCGGATCGAGACGGCGGCCGGCATTCCCGCCCTTGTGGTGGACGACCCGCTGCGCTGTGTCGTCCGGGGCGCGGGCGAGATCCTGGACGCCGGCGGCCACGCTGCCACGGCACCGGCGGCCGACTGACCTGCACACCAGGGACCTTTGCCCCTGGATATGCCTGTGACGCCAGAGGCACCTTGGAAGTCAGCTGTTCATGGGGAGGCTGAGTTTCATGAGTTTCCGGGTCCGATCAGAAGTGGGCCAGCTACGGCAGGTCATCGTGCACCGGCCAGGCCTGGAACTGTCCCGGCTCACCCCGCGCAACGTGGGGGAACTGCTGTTCGACGATGTGCTGTGGGCAAAGAAGGCGAAAGAGGAACATGACGCGTTCGCCGAGGCGCTGCGCGACAAGGGCGTGCGCGTGCACTATTTCGGGCAGTTGCTTGGCGAGACCCTCGAGGTCCCCGAGGGCAGGGCCTTTGTCCTCGACCGGATATGCACCCCGGAGTTGCTCGGCCCGGCGCTGATGGGCCCGGTGCGGCAGTTGTTCGACGACCTTGACGGCCCGGCCCTGGCGGAAGTGCTCGTTGGCGGGGTGCTCAAGGCGGACCTGCATCCGGCCCGGGCTCGCGGCAGCCTGCGCTGGAACCTGATGCGGGCCGACGACTTCATCCTCCCGCCGCTGCCCAACCACCTGTTCCAGCGGGACAACTCGTGCTGGATCTACGGAGGTGTCTCGGTCAACCCGATGGCCAAGGCCGCCAGGCAGCGGGAAACGCTGCACAGCCGCGCCATCTACCGTTACCACCCGATGTTCGCCGCGGGCGGTTTCGTGACCTACTACGGCGACGACGACGCCGTTCACCAGCCCGCCACCGTTGAGGGCGGGGACGTGCATGTCCTGGGGGCAGGCGCGGTGCTGGCGGGGATGGGAGAGCGGACCACCCCGATGGGGGTGGAGATCCTGGCCAAGTCCCTGTTCGCCAGCGGGCAGGCCAGCACCGTGATCGCCGTCGAACTCCCGGCGACCCGCGCCATGATGCACCTGGACACCGTCATGACCATGGTCGACCGTGCCACCTTCGTCCTCTACCCCTACCTCGACCGGCACCTGCGCTCCTGGACCCTGGCGCCCGGGGACGGCGAGACGGGCCTGGTCATCACCCGCAACAGGAACCTCTGGGAGACGATGGCGCAGGTGCTCGGGGTGGCGCAGGTCACCGTGCTCACCACCGACGAGGACGTCAGGGCCGCGGAACGCGAGCAATGGGATGACGGGACCAATTACCTCGCCGTCGCCCCCGGTGTTGTCTTCGGTTACGAACGCAACGTGCCCACCAACACCATGCTGCGCAAGCACGGGATCGAGGTCGTCACCATCGCGGGCAGCGAACTCGGCAGGGGCCGCGGCGGGCCGCGGTGCATGACCTGCCCCATCGACCGCGATGACGCCTGAGACCCAGGCGCGTGCCCAGCATCGCGGCACCCCTGGCATTCTTGATCATGGGGCCGAGCAGCGCGGCTTGACCTAACAGAACGAGGGAGCATCCATGGACCTGCGCGGGCGCAGCCTGCTCAAAGAGATCGACTTCAGCGCCGAAGAATTTCTCTATCTCGTCGACCTCGGCGGGCGGCTGCGGGCGGACAAGCGCGCCGGGCGCCGGGTGCGCCGTCTGGCCGGCCGCAGCATCGCGCTGATCTTCGAGAAAACCTCTACCCGCACCCGGTCGGCGTTCGAGGTGGCCACCCACGACGAGGGCGGCGACGTCACCTACATCGGGCCGCAGGATTCCCAGTTGGGGCGCAAGGAGTCGATGAAGGACACCGCCCGGGTGCTTGGCCGGATGTTCGACGGCATCGAGTACCGCGGCGATGCCCAGGAGAAGGTGGAAACCCTGGCCGCCTATGCCGGGGTTCCGGTGTGGAACGGGCTCACCGACGAGTGGCATCCGACCCAGATGCTGGCCGACATCCTCACCATGCGCGACCACACCGCCAAGCCGCTCAGCGAGGTGGCCTACTGCTATCTGGGTGACGGCCGCAACAACACCGCGAACTCGCTGCTTGTGACCGGCGCCCTGCTCGGCATGGACGTGCGCATCTGCGCTCCGGAGCAGCTCCAGCCCGCGCCCGGCGTGCAGGACATCGCCCGCGGGCTGGCCGCCTCCTCCGGCGCCCGGATGGCGGTCACCGCGGACCTCGCGGCCGCCGTGGCGGGTGCGGACTTCCTGTACACCGACGTGTGGGTGTCCATGGGGGAGCCGGTGGAAGAGTGGGACGCCCGGATCGGCTTGCTGCTGCCCTACCAGGTGAACGCGCAGACCATGGCGGCCACGGGGAATCCCTCGGTGAAGTTCATGCACTGCCTGCCCGCGCTGCACAACACCGAGACCGAGATCGGGCAGGAGATCTACGACAAGCACAGGCTGGATGCGCTGGAGGTCACCGAGGAGGTCTTCGAGTCGCCCGCCTCCATCGTGTTCGACCAGGCGGAGAACCGGCTGCACACCATCAAGGCGGCCATGGTGGCCATGATCGGGGAGCCCGCGTGAGGGTGGTCGCCGCGCTCGGCGGCAATGCTCTGCTTGAACGCGGCGAGCTGCCCGAGGCCAGTGTGCAGGAAGAACATGTGCACAAGGCGGCCCTCGCACTCGCCCCGCTGGCGCATGCGCACCAGCTTGTGCTGACCCACGGGAACGGCCCGCAGGTGGGCCTGCTCGCCCTGGAGAACGCAGCCGATCGCGGCCTGCGCACCCCCTATCCCTTCGACGTGCTTGGCGCGCAGACCCAGGGCATGATCGGCTACTGGCTGCTCCAGGCCATGCAGAACGCGCTGCCGGACATCCGGGTGGCCTGCCTGGTCAGCCGTACCGTGGTCAGCGCGGACGACCCCGCGTTCGGCCACCCGACGAAGTTCGTCGGGCCGGTCTACGACGAAACGGACGCGCGCGCGCTCGCCGCGGCCCACGGGTGGGAGGTCCGCCAGGACGGCACCAGGTGGCGCCGGGTGGTTCCCTCGCCCGAGCCCCTGGAACTGCTGGAACTGCCCAGCGCCCGGGTGCTGCTTGACAGCGGGACCGTCGTCATCTGCGCGGGCGGCGGCGGGGCGCCGGTGGTGCGGGACGCGGCGGGGATGCTGCATGGGGCCGAGGCGGTCGTGGACAAGGACCTGACGGCCGCCCTGCTGGCCCGGGCGCTGGACGCGGACGCGCTGCTGCTGCTGACCGACATAGCGGCGGTCCAGGAGGGGTTCGGCACACCGCAGTCCCGGCCGCTGCACCGGGTGACACCCGCGGAGCTGCGGTCCCGGTCGTTCCCTGACGGTTCCATGGGTCCCAAGATCGAGGCCGTCTGCCGCTTCGTGGAAGCGACCGGAAAGATGGCGGCCATCGGGCAGCTTGGTGACGCCGAGGCACTGCTGCGCGGCGACGCGGGGACAGTGGTCGCTCCCTGAGCCGGCGGCGGTTGCCGGGGTAACGGTTCGCGCCGGTCCTGCGGTTTGCGGGTATGGGTTTGGCTGGCTATACCAGAAGCGGAAGCCTGAGTCTTGAGCGCGAAAAGGGGTGTGCGGGTGACCGCGGAATCGATCGACGCGACGGTCCCGCCAAGCGGGACGGGCTGCGCCGAGTGCGACGAGGCCGGAGGCTGGTGGTTCCATCTGCGCCGCTGCGCGCAGTGCGGGCACATCGGCTGCTGCGACTCCTCGCCGGCCCAGCATGCCAGTGCCCATGCAGCCGCCACCGGGCACCCGCTCATCAGGAGCTTCGAGCCGGGCGAGTCGTGGTTCTGGAGCTACGCGGAGGACCGGATGTACGGCAGCGGACCGGAACTGGCGCCGCCCGAGCACCATCCCGCCGACCAGCCGGTGCCCGGCCCGGCGGGCCGCGTCCCCCGCGACTGGCAGTCGAAGCTGCACTAGCGGTGGCCCCGGCTCCACCAAGCAGGACCGGGGCACACTGGCGCGGAACCTGCGCATTTCCCGCTGTCAGCGGGCCTGGCGGCGCCGGGTCTCCTAGTATCAATGTCCAGATGAGCGGAGCCTGCGGGGTGCGCGTGGCGGCGTACCCCGCGGCCGGCCCGTGGCGGGGCCGGTTTCTGCACCCGCTGAGCATAGAGAGCACATCAAGCTGGGTATCTCCTAGCTTGGGGGGAGTGCGATGAATGAGACTGCCGAGATTCCGGCCGGAGTGGACCCCGCCAGGCCTGCGCCCGCACGGATCTATGACTACCTCTTAAGCGGCAACAACAATTTCAAGTCCGATCGCGACGCGGCCAAGCGCATCATGGCGCTGGTGCCGGAGATCAAGGACTGCGCCTGGGCCAACCGCGGGTTCCATCAGCGTGCGGCCAGGTGGATCGCCGGGCGCGGGGTCAGGCAGTTCATCGACATCGGCTCCGGGCTGCCTACCGTCGGCAACACCCACGACGTGGTCCGGTCGGTCGACACGAGCTGCCGCGTCGTCTACGTGGACAACGACCCGATGGTGCGCACCGAGTCCCGGCAGTTGCTGGCCGGCGTTTCCGGGGTCAAGGTCATCCATGGTGACATGCGCGACCCGGAGCGCCTGCTCGCTGACCCGGAACTGCGGGAGCTGATCGACTTCAGCCAGCCGGCCGGCCTGCTGATGACCGCGGTGGTGCACTTCGTGGCCGACGAGAGCGACCCATGGGGCCTGGTGCGCCGGTATCTGGCGGTGCTGGCTCCGGGCAGCTACCTGGCGCTGTCGCACCTGACCAGCGATCAGAAACCGCCGCGTGCGGTGCATGAGTTCCGGCGCGTCTTCAACCGTGCCACGGAGCAGATGCACTTCCGCTCCCGGGCCGAGGTGGAACGGCTTTTCGAGGGCCTGGACATGGTCTCGGCGCACGACCCGGAGGTCCCTGGGCGGCTGTGCTACGTGGGCGACTGGGAGGCCGAGGACCCGGCAATGGCCGACAGCGATGGCTCGCGCTGGCTCTATTGCGGGGTCGCCCGGCGCCCCTAGCCGATATCACGGTCCGCTGAAGGAACTCAGTTCTGCGCCCACGTATTCGCGGACCTCCTGGATGGCCCAGTTGTTGCCATCGGGGTCGGTGAAGAAGGCGAACTTTCCGCCGTCCCTGGGATCCATCGTCTGCACCGGGGAGATCTCGACACCCCGGCCGGCCAGCTCGGTCCTGGCCGCCTCGATGTCCGGGACGACCAGTTGCAGGCTCGCCGAGGTGCCGCCCAGGTCGGTGCCGGCCGGCACCACCTTCGGCCCGATCACCACGGAGCACCCGGAACCTGGCGGGGTCATGTGCACCACGCGCATGGTCTCGGTGGGGGTGGTGTCGGCGTCCAGGTGAAAGCCCAGCTTGCCGGTGTAGAAGCTCTTCGCCCGGTCGATGTCGGTGACCGGGATCACGACGACTTCCAGCTTCCATTCCATGGTTGGTTCCCTTCGGCTGCCGCACCCTGGTGGGCGCTGTCATCTCCGAGGACGAAGCTGCCGGGCCGGTCTCGACATCCCCCCGGGGAGCGTAACGCAGCGAATTAATAGGCAGTAATCCGACCGAATCATCGGCGATCATGCCTAGCTTTGCCGTTAGGTGTACAGAGAACGAGTGCCCCGGATTCAGCCTGCTTCCGATCGCTCATGGGGAAAAGATGACGTCTTTGTTCCGGTATGTCCGCCGGCCGCTGCTCGCGCTTGCCGCGGTGGCCTGCGTGGCAGTCAGCACGATGGGGACGCTCGGCGCGGGTGCCGCGGTGCGGCCCGCGTCGGCGGGCCTGGGGGGTGCCCCGGTCCCGGCACCGACAGCCCTGCCGCACACCAGGCCCGCGGCGGCGGCCAGCCAGATGTACGCGACGCTGCTCTTCTCGCGTTCCGAGATCACCGGGGCCGACGGCTGCACGCCCGATGACACCGGCGTCGCGCGCCTGGACACCACGGTCGCGCCGTACCTGCAGTCGCTGGGGATGGCCGGGACCGGTTCGCTGGTCACCGACAAGACGCATAAGACGGCCAACAACTGCACCCACAGTGGTGACTCGCTCACCGCGTCCTGGGCCCAGGCGACCTCGCTGGCGCAGACCTACGGCTGGCACTTCGTGTCGGCCACCGCCACCTATCCCCAGGATCTGACCTCGCTCCCCCCGGCACAGCAGCAGGCCGAGACCTGCGGCTCGGCGAACACCATAGACACGCACGGGCTGCCGGGTGCGCACGGGCTCATCGCCTATCCCGGGGCACAGGGGATGCCGGCCAGCGTTCAGGCCAAGTACGGTGCCAGGTGCTTCGCCTGGGGCCGGGTGTACGACAAGTCAGGCACCACCACCGCCGCCATGGGCACCACCGCGCCGTACTGGCAGCTCACCCGGGCGTTCAACGGTGGCCCGTGCAACGACCCGACGGCGTCGTGTTACACGATCGTCGCGCAGGGCAGCCCGCGCTACGCGACGCCGAGCGAGATCATCGCGCTGGTCGACGCGCTCCAGCCGGGCCAGTGGCTGACCCTGCAGTCATACATCCTGGTCACCGGGAAGAACCCGGCGTACAGCAACAACGGCACCCGGTGGAACTGCAACTCCGCCAACCCGGACCTGCACTGGACCAACGACGTGGAGCGCTACTGCTACAACGACTTCCAGCAGGTCGTGCAGGCGATCGCCGCGCGCGGCATCAAGGTGACCGACCCGCTCACCGTGGGCGTGGCGTTCGGCCGCCCCGCGAGCTATCCCTAGGCGCTCGCGGGCAGGCCGACCGCGGCCTCGGCGGTGTACACCAGGAAGGTCAGCGTCTCCTGCAGGTACAGCTCGACCTGGGTGCCGGTGTGTGACAGGTAGCCGATCGAGGCTTCCTGCCCGAGCTGGAGGCTGAAGTCGCCGCCCCTGGTGGTCAGCGCGACGGCGCCGGATATCGCGGGCGCCCAGATGATCTCGCCGTTGACCATCCGCTTCAGATGCTCGAGCACGGGGTATCCATGGTCGCTGGTCTCGCTGACCGCGATGTAGGCGTCGGCGCTGAGCAGCACGGAGTACGGGCCGTCGACGCCGCTCTCGCGGAGCTGGCCGAGCGCACGGGCGATCGCCGCCGGGTACTCGCGTACGTCCCCGGGCAGGTTCACCGGGGGATTGCTCGAGCCGGGCCGGATGCCCTGAATGCCGGCGGCCGGATAGCCGTCGAAGATCGCGCGGTCCTCGGCGAAGGCGATCTGGCGGGCGGCGTCCTTGACCGGCTGCCAGTCGGAGTCCTCGGCCCCGCGCTCCACGTCGTCGATCTCCTCGCGGTTCAACGTGAACGGCACGCGCAGTTCCACCAGTGCCGCGGCCAGGCGCTGCCGGGCGTGCACCCCGTCGGCCGGCGCGTCGATGTCGCGCACCCGGCCGGTGCCCACCGCGGACAGCCCATAGCCTCCCGGTCCCTGCACGTCCACCACCCGCCGCCCGGCAAGATGGCGCTTGAGCGTGCGGGCGGCCTCCGCCGCTATCTGCGCCCAGGCCGCCTCGGAGACCGGCGCGAGCTCGCGGTGCAGGTTATCCATCGCCAGGTGCCCCTTTCAGGCTGCCAATATTGAGGGAGCCCGGAGATCCTCGCCGGGCGGGTGTGGTTACCCCACGGGTGGGCGCCGGGGCGGCGCCGGGGTTTTCCAGGCTTTCCAGCAGCGGCACCGCGGGCACGAAGAACAGATTCCCGGTGATCGCCGTGCTGAAGTCAAGCAGCCGGTCGTAGTTCCCCTCGGGGGAACCGACGAACATGTTCGTGAGCATCTGCTCGATCGTGGCCGGTGAGCGGGCGTAGCCGATGAAGTAGGTGCCGTAGCACCCGTCCCCGACCGAGCCGAACGGCATGTTGTCGCGGAGGATCTGGATCTCCTCGCCGTCGTCCCCGGTGATGACGTTCAGCACGTTGTGCGCGTAACTGGGCTTCACGTCGTCGGCCAGTTCGATGTCGGACAGCTTCGTGCGCCCGATGATCTTCTCCTGCTCCTCGACGGGCAGAGCGTTCCACGCAGCCACATCGTGCAGGTACTGCTGCACGATCACATAGCTGCCACCCGCGAAGGCGGGATCCTCGTCCCCGATCAAGGTCGCCCGCGCGGCAGCCACGCCGGTGGGGTTCTCCGTACCGTCAACAAACCCGATCAGGTCCCGGTCGTCGAAGTACCGGAAGCCGTGCACTTCGGACACGACGGTCACCGCTTTGCCCAGCCGGTTCATGATCTGGCCGGCCAGTTCGAAGCACAGGTCCATCCGCACGGCGCGGATATGGAACAGCACGTCGCCTGCGGTAGCGACGGCATGCCGCGGTCCCGCTTTGATTTCCCTGAACGGATGGAGCCCGGCTGGCTTGCCCGCACCGGCGATCCGGTCCCACACGGCCGCACCAAAACCGGTGACGCAGGTCAGATTCCCGTCCAGATCCCGGAATCCCACGGCACGGACCAGGCCTGCCAGGTCCGCGCAGAGAGCGCGCACCGTGGCTGCACTGTCCTCGCCGGGGGCAAGCACGGCCACAAGGAAGATCGCTGCGCCGGTCAGCGGTGCGATGACGGCCTGTGCCTCGGGGGCGGCGTCACCGGTATCCGTCCTCACCCGTACATCCTCTACCTTCCGTGGTTCAGGTGCCGAACCAGCCCGGGACATCGAGACGGAACCTGCCCTGCGGGGCCATGGTGCGCAGGTCGGCCTCGAGCGCGGCCAGCCGCTCCGGTCCCAGTCGGCTGGCCCATTGCGCGCGCAGGTCCTCGAAGATCGCCGCCGACCTGGCCAGCGCGTCGATACCGAGCGGGGTGAGCCGGACCAGCTTGCGACGGCCGTCCCTGGCATCGGCGGCGCGCTCGGCATAGCCAAGCTGCTCCAGCCGGTCGATCGTCTTCCCGGCGGCCTGCTTGGAGATCCCCAGCAGGCGGCCCACCTCGCTGGCGGTCGCCCCGTCCAGGCCGATCGCCTGCATCGCGAACCCGTAGGCCGGGCGGAAGCCGGGGTGGCCCTCGGCGGCCAGTTCGGCGTGCAGGGCGTCGATGAGCGCCCGGAACCCGGCGAACAGCAGCAGGGGCAGCTCGAATCCGGGGCTGCCTGGTTCGGTTGCGGCGGTGGGCGTTGGCATTTTAGACAACCTGGTTTACTGTATAGACAACCACATTGTCTATCGTAGCCCGGCGGCAGGCCGGGATCTCACGGCTGGAGGAAACACGATGACGAGCTTCCCGTTCCCCGACCACACCCTCGACTCCGCGCCGGACGGTTCCCGCCGGATCATGGCGGCCATGGCCCGGCAGCGCGGCCATGTGCCCGCCGGTGTCGCCCGGCTCGCGTCGTCGCCTCAGCTCCTCGATGGTTTCCTGAAGGCCAGCGGCCTGTTCGAGAGCACGAGCCTTGACCCCGTCGCTCGCGAGGTGGTCATCCTCACCATGGCAACCCGCAATCGGTGCCACATCTGCGTGGCCATGCACACGGCGAAGCTGGCGGCGCTTGGTGCCAGCCCGGAACTCATCACCGCCCTGCGGGAGCAGCGGCCGTTGCCCGATGAGCGGCTGGCTGCGATCGAGCGGTTCACCCTGGACGTGGTGGCGGCCGCCGGGGCGGTCAGCCCGGAATCGCTGGAGGCGTTCCTCGGTCACGGGTACACCGCCAGGAACGCCCTGGATGTGGTGCTCGGCATTGGCACCTACACCATGTCGACGCTGGCCAACCGCATGACCAGGGCGCCCCTGGACGAGCAGTTCAGCGCGTTCGCCTGGGCGGAGCCCGCGGCTTGATCGCGCGCGCGGCAGATGGTGCAGCCGCCCGCAGCCATGGAGCCAGCCGTCCGCAGCCGTAGAGCCAGCCGTCCGCAGCCATGGAGCCAGCCGTCCGCAGCACACTGGAGCCAGCCGTCCGCAGCAACGGGAGGGAGCCGCGCCCGCAACAATGGGAGGGGAGCCGCGGCCACAGCGATGGGAGCCAGCCGTGCCTGCAGGACGCAAGGGCCATCCTCTGTTCGCGCGGTTCTACGCCAGGATCAGCCCCGGCATGGATGCCGAGGGGATGGCGGGCTACCGCCAGCGCGCGCTTGCGGGCCTGACCGGGTCGGTGATCGAGGTTGGCGCGGGCAACGGGCTGAACTTCGCGCACTACCCGGCCGGGGTCAGCGGGGTCCTGGCGGTCGAGCCGGATCCCTACCTGCGCCGGATCGCCGGGGAGCACGCCGGGCATGCCCCGGTCGCCGTGGAGGTCCGTGACGGGGTGGCCGAACGGCTCCCAGGCGCCGATGGCTCCTTCGACGCGGCCGTGGTGACCCTGGTGCTGTGTTCCGTGGCCGATCAGCGGACAGTCCTGACCGAGGTGCGCCGGGTGATCCGCCCGGGCGGCCAGTTGCGCTTCATCGAGCATGTCCGGGCGGACACTCCAGGCCTGCGCCGGGTGCAGCGCGTGCTGGACGCTACGGTGTGGCCGCCGCTGGGCGGTGGGTGCCACGTGAGCCGGGACACGCTCGCCACGATCGCCGGAGCCGGGTTCACGGTGGTCCAGTCCGAGGCGTTCCGCTTCCCGCAGAGCCGGGTTCCCTGCCCGCCGCCCCGCACGTGTGGGGGATAGCGACCCGAGACCCCTGACGTCCGCCGCCGGTTTGCCGTGGTGTAAAGCTCGCTTGACACCTTCGAGCGCCTTGGGTAACTTCGAGGTGTCAAGCAGGCTTTACATATCAGAGGTGGATGACGA
>CAVPSA010000034.1:0-141083 GCA_963707905.1 uncultured Actinomycetes bacterium
AGACGTCGCTTCGCGATGGCTGGCACCAGCCTAGGCGAAGGAGCGACTCCCGCGGATCTTGGCGCCTGCGAGAAGGCCGAGGAAGATCAGCAACCGGAACCCCAGCCGAAGGGCGAAAGCTTCTGTGCCAGCAAGAGCCTGCCAGCTCGTCTGGCACCGCCAGAGCAGTGCGCACAGACCAGCCTCAGGTCCGGGGAGCTGCGGAGCGGACGATACCCAGGTACCAGTAGCCGACAGAGAACTGCAGCGCCGCCAGCACCAGGAAGAACGCTGCCCAGGCGATCGCCTTCGGCGTGAAGGAACCTCCCACAAGCGCAACGGGCCCAAGGCCGACCAGGACGGTACCAGTGCCAATGCGCACGCGCGCCATGCCATGGAGGCGACGGAACTCAAAACGCGGGATTATGCGTCGCATTCCGGTGCGCGACGGAGCGGTGTTGTCATCTCGTGCATTCATGGGTGATTCCTCCTATAACCTGCAGTGTCCGGCCATCCCGTCACCCGCCTCTCAATACTCGGCGGGCCCAGGCAGGAGATACACCGGGCGGACACCCAAATCTGGGGTAGGGCTAGCACGGTCCCAGGGACTCAAGCCAGCCGCCGGAACCAGTGGTTCGCAGGCTAGCTGGTTGCGGATCCGGCGAGGTAACCCACTGGGTGGGCGACGTTGACGGCGTGGGCGGCAAGACGCTCATAGCAGCGCGCCACTAGTGCCATCTCCATCGCCACCGGCAATGTCATTGGCCCGGAGGCAAGTTCGGCGATCAAGCTGGTGTGAAGATCGTCCATCTCCTCATCACGTTCGCCCAGCGCGAAGGCGGCGAGACGGTCGCGCTGGCGCCAGGAGTCCACTGCCTGGCGCCACATGCCGGATGCGAGCTCGCTCATTCGCTCGACGAGGCCCCGGCAGCGCGGCGAGAGGTCCTCGCCAAGGATGTGATCGGCCCGGCGGGCGATGTCCACCACCAGGTCGTGAGAGCGCTCAAGCTCGGGCAAGATTCGCAACACAGACAGCAAGAACCGCAGGTCCGAAGCGACGGGAGCTTGCAGCAGGATCAGCCGGTTAACCAGCTCTTCCAGCACCGGGTAAAGGGCGTCAATGACCGTCCTCACGCTCGGCCAGCACCCGGACCACCTCGTTGTCACCACTCAGGAGCGCGCGCGTGGCCCCCGGCAAAAGTTCTTCGGCTACCATGGTGAACAGTTCGATGACCTTGGCCTCGATGGTCTCCAGCTCACGCTGAAATTCCTGCCGATGCTCCACCATGGCCAAAGCCTACCGGGGCGCCATCCTCGTCCTCAGCCGCCGATCATCTTCTTCATAGAGTGCGTGGCACCATCGATACCAGTAGGCATCTGCCCCGGCGGCGGGCACATACCGCAGTCTTGCTCTTGACCGCGCAGCCGCAGGTCCTCTGGTCGCAGTCACGTCCTTTGCAAGCAAGGGATCAGCGATGAGCCGACAGTTGCCCTTGCGCATCGGATATGACCTCGCCGATGCCGGTGTCGAGGCGGTTCCTTATCCTCGCCGGGTTATCCCGGTGACCACCCATGCCCGACCAAGGGCGCTGCAATACAAAGCCACAATGACGAGGACCAAAGCACGTTGCAGCGCGGCACTCTGGGTGTTCGCCAGGAGCGCTACGGCGAGGCCGAGCTGCACAGAGTAGGCCCCAGCCGAAATCGACGCGAAGGCGATATTCAGCTTTCTGGTTCGAAAGCCGCGGGAGAAATTTCCAGCCCGCTTTGCCCTCGGTATCAGCCGTCTGGTGGCCAGCAGGCCGACGGTTGCCATTGCGAGGCTTGATAGCCCGAAGACGACTGAGCCCCCGGTCAAGGCCACGATCGAGACGATGAAGATGTCTACCAGGGCAACAAACGCGCTCCCGGCCAACACAGTTCGCAGCTCCCGAGTTGTGGGGTTCGCGTCATCCGCGTTGACGACTGATACGGCGACGACCAGCAACCCCAAGATGGCAGCGGACGCGCCCGCGCTTGTGATGAAGAAGCTCTCATAGTGGCCCACCACAACGCCACCCTATCGGGCATCGGCGGCTATCTTGCCGAGGCGTGCCCGACCGCCACCGGACTCGTTCAGCTTCGCACTTTCGCGCCAGCGCCTTCGCTATAACCGCAATCGCGGTACAGCAACGGACGGGGTCGAGGATCAGGCAGGCAGCACTTTGGCCGTGCCCGTTGCCTGCCTGTGAGTATGGTCAGCTACGGTGTCTCAGCGGTACTCACGGGGGGCCGCCAAGCCCGCTGACGCGGGTCGCTCCACGAGCCTGGACACGGCGCCCACGGCCAAGGGCGGGCAGCTGCGAAGAGGACGCGGAGAGGCGCAGGGCACGAGCAGCCGGAACCACAGGGTGGCAAGATCACCGTGCATTTAGCGTGCAATAGCCAGGGTAACGAGGGGTCAGCCACGGATACTGGCGGTGCCTCGGTCCTGGCTGGTCAGCGTCCTACAGCTCGGATCGGTCGCATCCCAAGCTGATAGTGCGAGGTCGATTCCCGTCACCCGCTCCAACGTGAAGGCCCAGGCCAGGGTGGGGATCCTGGTCCTGGGCCTTGATCGTTTCTGGGCGGTGGAATTTGGTCTCTTGGCCGCGCTCATACCTCAACCGCCGGCCACTCCTTTCGCGGCGGTGGAGAACACCCAGAGGCTAATCGCAAACACGGCCACGGCGGTAGGCAGCAGAGTCCAGCCCACGATATGCCCGCCGACATCAGCGCCCGCCGAGGAAGAGCAGCCACAGCACGACCAGCATCCGGATGGCCAGGACGGTGACCCGGACGGGCTGGATGTACTCCCAGGACCGGATGGTGGCGCGCTGGATGCGCGGCCGGGTTCGCAGGGTCGCGCGCGTCGGCCTTGCGGTGGACGACCACGACGGGGGAGCCGTGTTGTCAGTGTGCGCATACATGGGGTGCCTCCTGAGGCCTTCGGTGTCCGGCCATTCCGGTCGCCTATCAAAATGATATCATTTTGCTAGATGCCCGTCAAGAGCGGACCGCAAGGGGTCGGCTGGGCTGACATGAGCCAGCACGCGGATGCGTCCCCGTCCCGTGGCTTGGAACCTTTTCGCGATAGAACCGGGCGTGGAGGACGATCTCCCCGCGACCGTGAACATCCTCAACTACGCGATCACGAACGCCACCCTCAGCACAGAACCCACCGAACCCGGCCATGTGTGGGGAGGATGTCGTGGCCGCCAGGCGGAGATGGGGCGAGGTGTCTTCTCGGAACCCGCCGTTGGAGTGTTCACGCCCGCCGGAATCTGTCAGTGGCCGAGGTACCCAGCGGTCAAGCTCGTCGTTCCGGAGAGATCATCTATGGTGTTGCCGTGGCCTTCGCGGAACATGGCCAGATTCGGTCAAGGGGGGATGGGATATGTGGGCGCAACTCATCAAGATGCGGTTGAAGCCGGGCAAGGACATGACCGAGGTGAACGCGCAGCTGCGGGCAGCCGAGCAGCCCGGTTCGGGCCTGGTGCGGTCGATAGCCATGCGCGACCAGAAGGATCCAGCCAGGCCTACTTCCTCATCGTGTTCGAAAGCGAGGAGAAAGCCCGCGCGCGGGAGCAGGATCAGCGCCGCCAGGAAGGGCTGCAAGCCGTGCGGGCAACGATGGCGGACACCTACGAGGGTCCTCCAGAGTTCGTCGATCTGACCGTCGTGGAAGAGTGGACGGGTTAAGCGAGCCCTGGGCGCGCAGGACTCGATATGGATAGCCGGCGGCATGGACCGGGCTGGTTGACCTTGATGCTGTGGCGGCGGCGCTGACGCGACGTAGTCCTGCCCATCTCAGCTCACCCGGAACAACCAGCGCAGGTGAGGATGCTCAGGATGTCACCTCGTGCGCATGCCGATCCTGGCCGCCTTGCCCGGTGGTGCATGGAGCATCTCGACAGCCCGCCAGCGGATGAGATCTTCAGATCCGGGTACCTTTCCGAGGTCATCGGGCTCCGGCTGGCTGACGACCGCGAGGTCGTAGTCAAGGTTCGGCCGGACTCGCCGCGGGTAGCGGCATGCGCCGAAGTCCAGCGCCGCATGTTCCTGGCCGGTTATCCGTGCCCCCGGCCGCTCACCGGCGCCGCTCCTTTCGGCGGCGATGTTGCAACCGCGGAGGCTTACGTCCCCGGCGGCGCCATGCTGCCGAGCGCGGACCACGCGGCCCGGGCCTTCGCTGAAGCGTTCGCGCGGCTGATCAGGCGGCCCCCCGGCCCGCCGAGGTGCCCGCGCTCGACCCGGCACCGTCGTGGGCGGCCTGGAACCATGCCGGGGACGGACTGTGGCCGTGTCCCGAGGACCCTGACGTCAACCTCCACGAGGTGGCCGGTCCGGAGTGGATCGACGATGCCGGGCGCCGTGCCCGTGACCGGCTGCGAGCCAGCGGAGTCCGAAGCTGTGATCGGCCACTGCGACTGGCTTGCCGGTAACCTGCGCTGGAGCGGGGACGCGCTACTGGTGGTGCATGACTGGGACAGCATGACCGCTGATAGCGAAGCTGTCCTCGCCGGCTTTGCTGCCGCCCTGTATTCGACCGTCAGCGCGGACGAGCTAGCCACCGTTGAGGACACCGAGCGGTTCCTCGTCGCGTATTGCGGTGCGGGTGGCCGGGAGTTCAGCGCCGACGAACTCGAACGGTCGTGGGCGGCTGGCGTCTGGACCAGGGCCTATGACGCCAAGTATCAGCACGGGGCCGGGCAGCCCATCACCGCACTGTCCGAGAATGAGGCCCGCGAGCGCCTCCGTCGTGCTGGGACCGGCTCGCGGAGGCCATAAACAGCCCGCTGCGGAGCCGCCAGGCGAGGCCCGGTGCCCCGCTTGTCAGGACAGCAGTTCGGCACCGCGGGGGTCGAGCTGGACGTAGCCGAGCTCGTTGTCCTCCGCTTCACGCGGGCAGATCCGTGTTACGGGCTGGTCTGCTGCGTCCAGGCGGAGCTGTTGCGGAGCACCTCAAAAGTGATATCATTTTGATAGATGATCGGGTGGCCGACACCAACAGGTGACAGGAGGCATCCCGATGAACGCACCGAATGACAACGCCGCTCCGAAAGGCCTGCGCGGGTGGTGGGCATCTCCTCCGCGATCCGGCATGCGACGCATAATCATCCCTTGGGAGTACCGCCACCTCCGCGGCTGGGCACGCGTGCGCATTGCCGCTGGTATCGTCTTGACCGGCCTTGGCGCCGTCACGCTCGTGGGGGGTTCCTTCACACCGGAGGCTATCGGGTGGGCGGCGCTGTTCCTGGCGGCGGCGGCCGGCAGCTTCGCGTGGGCAGCCTGGGAGCTGGCTATCGCCCGCTCCGCACCCCGGACCTGAGCTTGCTGATAGTGCGGGCAGGACAATGTGGACCTGTCCAGGCGAGTATTGTGCAGGCCATCACCGAATCGAGCCACACGTGGGGAGGATGTCATGGCCGCCAGGCGGAAGTGGGGCGACCTCAGCGGGCGCACCCGCACGCTGATCATCACCGTGGCGGTCGCCGACGGCATCCTGAAGGCGGCGGCTCTCATCGACATCAAACGCCGGCCGGCAAGCCAGATCCGGGGCCCGAAGTGGGTGTGGGCCCCAGTGGTCACACTGGTCAACTCCGCCGGGGTCGTGCCGATCTCATACTTCGTATTCGGGCGCGCCGCAGTCGCAATCCGGTTGACATGAAGCCTGCGCCGTAGGTACTCGCGAGTGCCCCCGATGCGGCCCCAGTCGTTGTCCTGGCGCGCATCTATACGTGCCAGCATGGGGCGCGGGCGGCGCACGAGCTGATGAAGCCTGGTGTGACCGGGGCGGCGGGCGTAGCGTCAGTTGTATGCCCCCTGCGGGCGGTAAGTTAGTCCTTCAGCGGAGAGCGCCGTGATGGTGCGTTCGGTCCATCGGAGGCTCGCTCGGTGGACTGCCAGCCCGTGGTCAAGGGCAAGGCGCGGATGGCGGGCGGTGAGCTCGGGGACCTCGGCGTAGCGCTCCAGTTGCGTGGTGAGCGCCGCGAGGGCGTCCGCGAGGTCCTGCAAGAACGTGAGCACCTCTTCCGGCGGGAGCCGGTCTTCCATCATCACGAAGCGCATGAGATGCAGGCCGAGGTCACGCGAGGCCGTAGCAGGTTCTACCGGGGTGCGCAGCCAGCTCATATGGGCTGCCTGGCCGGTCTGGGTTGGCTCGTACACGCGGCGATGCCGGGCTGACTGGCCATCCCGGCTGGCCGGGGCCTGAGCCTGGACCAGGCCTTTTAGCTCCAAGCGGCGCAGTGCCGGATACAGCGCGCCGGAGCTTGGCTGGTAAAGGCCCATCGGCGTGGCGGCGAAGATCCGCTTCAGGTCGTAGCCGGACGACGGTGCCAGGCAGATCATGCCGAGCAGGATGTGCTCGAACGGGGTGAGCTGCCGTCCGGTCATGGCAAGCACACTACCTTGCCGCATAGGTCGAAACGACCTATGCTGCTGGGCAAGAGGGCTGATGGTGAGCGAGCCAGGTCACTTGGCCAGGCACGGAAGGCAGGCCATAGCCGGGGCGGGGCAGGTGCGGTCTTCGCATCATCACGAAAGGTCCGTTTGCATGGACACCAAGAGTGCTGCCCGCCGACCTGCCGGAACTACTGCGGCGAAGGGCGGCCGGCTCCGCTCGATCACCATGATCCTGGTCTTCGACGTTGCCGCCCCGCTGGTGGCCTACAGCCTGCTGCGCTCGGCCGGCCTGACGGCCGTAACAGCCCTGCTGCTGAGCGGGGTGTTCCCGGCCCTGGGCGTGGCCGTTGGTGTCATCCAGCACCGTCGGCTCGATGTGCTCGGTGCCCTGGTGCTGGCCGGGATCCTGGTGGGCACGGTACTTGGGCTGGTCAGTCACAGTGCCAGACTGGTGCTGGTCGAGGGGTCGGTGCCCACCGCTGTGTTCGGTGTGGTGTGCCTGGGCTCGCTTTGGACGCGGCACCCGCTGATGTTCGGCTTGGCCCGGGAGTTCACCGGGCCGGACACCGCCAAAGGCCGGGAGATGACCAGGCTTTGGCAATATGACGGCTACCGTCGCGTCTTCCGGGTCATCACGGCCGTGTGGGGTGCCGCCCTTCTCCTCGAAGCCGCCCTGCGGGTCGTCATCGTCTTTAACACCTCGGCCGGTACCGCCCTGGCGATCTCCAAGGCCACGCCGTTCCTGTTCTTGGCCATCTTGTCGGCATGGACGGTCGGCTACGGCGCGCACCAGAAAAAGAAGGGTGAACGGATGGCCGCCGCCACCGGCGAGGTAACGAAGGCGGGCCATCGGCCGCCTGAGCCTCAGCTGATCACGAACGGATCGGGGTGGGTGAGCGTGGGTAGAACGAGAATGTGGAGGGGAGATGATGGTAAAGAAAAGAGTGGAGGTAAAAAGAGGTGGTAAAGGTAAAAAAATGTAAGAAGAGGAGATGGAGAGGAAGTTATAAGATAAAGAGGTGAGGTCCCTGGGAGGAGAGAGAGGAAGAGATCGAGGCAGAAGCTCGCCTTCCTGACGCTCAGAGCGTCGAGGTCTCACCGCGCTGCTGACCTCGGCGGGGGAGCGCTGAGTTCGAGACAGTCACCGCTACCGGACTGCGTAGGTCAGGTGGCTCACCGCTGCGTCGGCTCCGCGCGGACAGGCTACAGGGCCACGCGGCCCGCGTCCACGCCCTCGAACAGGCGGATTCGGAGCGGAGCAGCACGGGTGACAGCGCGATCGAGAACTCATCGATCAGGCTGGCGTTCACGTACTCCAGGATCGTTGCGCCGCCGCCTGCGATGCGGACGTCGCGGTCGCCGGCGGCCTCGCGGGCCTGGTCGAGCGCGGCCTCGATGCCGTCGTTGACGAAGTGGAAGGTGGTCCCGCCCGGCCGCTTCCAGGGGTCACGCTTGTCGTGCGTCACGACGAAGACCGGCGTGTGGAACGGCGCCTCCTCCGGCTACGCCTGTTCGCCGCCGTCGAACATGCGCTTGCCCATCACGCTCGCGCCGGTGCGCTCGAACGTCTCCCGCGCGATGTCGTTGTCGCGCCCTTCCTCGCCGCCCTCGCCGAGCTTCAGGTTCTCCCGGAAGAATCGCTGCGGGAATATCCACTGCTGCAGTTCCATCCACTGCGCCATCCAGCGCTGCACATCCGGGTCGTCTCTGCGCTCCTCGGGCGCGATGAAGCTCTCCAGGGACTCGGGCGCGATGAACCCGTCCAGCGACATCGACACGCTGAAGAACACCTTCCCGGCCATCAGCCCTCCACTCCCTTCCGAACGATCTCGGTGACGTAGGCAGCCAGGTTGCTCAGGGTCTGCTGGCCGCCCTCGATCGCGTGGTACTTCTCGACGCCTCGTCGCGCAGCTCCTTGGTGGGGAACACGGTGCGCATCTCGATCCGGGTCGCCGCGCCGTCGAGCGCAAACGTCAAGACCGACTCGAAGGCGTTCGGGTCGCCGCGGGACTCACCGTGGAGCAGCGCGATCCGCTCCGGCGTGGCGATCTCGGTCCAGCAGATCCACTCCTGGTAGTCCGTCCCGTCCGGTCCGTGCATCACGAAGTCCCACTCCCCGCCGACGCGGAACTCGAACGCCCGCGTGGTGGTGGTGAACCCCTCCGGGCCCCACCACCGCGACAGGTGCCGGACCTCGGTGAACGCCTCGAACACCAGCTCCGGTGGGGCACTGATGACCCGGGTGATCACGATCTCGCGGTTGGCCGTCGCTGACTGCGCCGGCGCGTCCCGTCCTGTCGCTGCCATCGGTCACTCCTCCTGCCTTGCCTGCTTGAGGTCCTGCACGTACGCGTCCAGCCGGTCGAAGCTCTCGTTCCAGAACCGCTCGAACGCGCCGGTCCACTCGTGGACCGGTCGCAGCGCGCGGCCGTCAAGGCCGTACAGGCGCTGCTTGCCTGCCTTGCGGTCCCGCACCAGCGCGACCTCCCGGAGCACCCGCAGGTGTTTGGACGCCCCCGGCTGGGTCATCCCCAGCTCCTGGGCCAACTCGGTCACCGGCCGCTCACCCGCCCGCAGCAGCACCAGGATCTCCCGGCGCTGCGGCTCGGCGATCGCGTTGAAGACATCCGACGTCGTCGCTGCCCGTGCCATGGGCGCCATCATATGCCGATATCGGCATGCGTCAAGGCGGAGGAATCAGCCCTGATCCACCGAGCCGGATCGGGTGTGTGAGCATGGGCGGTTAACGCTGAGCCGGGCTGGCCCGAGCATGGGGGTAGCTCAGGAACGGTCCATTAAGGACGCCGTCAGCCCGCGCGGAACGTCACGGATGTTTGTCCCAGTGGCGGCGCAGCGCTGCGGTGAACTCGGTGGCACGCTCGTCGGGGAAGAACAGCCGCCCGCCGTCGATCTCTACGACCTCGCTGGCGCCGGGGATGGTGTCGCGCAGCCAGTAGGCCCACTTGCGGCGGAAGAACTTGTCGGCGGTGCCCCAGACGATGAGGGTCGGGACCTGCAGGCGGCTCAGGGCGGGCTCGATCGCCAGCAGGTCGCGGGCGCGCAGGGACGTCAGCAGGCGCTGGAACTGGCGGGCCGATTCCGCGGTGCCGAACGCCTGGTCCAGCCAGGACAGCGCGATCTCCGCGGGCAGGCTGGCGACGTCCTGGTAGCCGGTGCCGGCGAAACGCTCGTGGGCCCGGGGAATGCTGCGCACCAGCCGGGGCGCGATGCGCGCGAACAGGCCCATGCGGGCGAGCAGAACCGTGGGCAGCAGCGCCTTGGGCGGCACGTTGCCGTGTGCTTCGCAGTTGGTCAGGGTCAGGGTGTGCAGCCGCTCGGGGCTACCGACCGCGAATACCTGAGAGATCGCCCCGCCGGTGTCGTTCGCGACGAGGTCGATGCCGGTCAGTTCCAGTGCGTCGCAGAAGTCAGCGACGAACCGGGCCAGGCCCGGCAGCGAGAAGTCCTGGCCGGCAGCTGCCGGAGTGTGCCCGTGCAGCGGCAGGTCGACCGCCACGCAGCGGCGCTGCGCCGTCGAGCTGGTCGATCACGTGCCGCCACAGGTAGGTGCTCGTGCCCACGCCATGGACGAACAGCGCCGGGCGGCCCGGTCCGCCGGTATCGATGTAGCTGGCTGGACCAGACTGGGTGCGGACCTGGCTGCGGTGTTTGCTCGAGGCAGTTCCATCTCGCTGAGCATGGTTTTCTCCCTCGTTTGCGCGGCCGGCCGGGGTACAGTTCGGCCGATTAGACCGACTAACGGTCTAACTCTTACAAACCGTCAGTCGGTCTGTCAAGCGTGCCGGGGAGGCACATGAACAAGAACGTCGAGCGGGGCCAGGCCACCCGGGCGCATCTGATCGAAGTACGCCACGCGGCTGTTCACCGAGCGCGGCTACGACGGCACGTCGATCGAGGCGGTCGCTTGCCGAATCCGGAGTCAGCCGCGGCTCGCTCGTATCACCACTTCCCGGGCAAGGACGCCTTGTTCTGGGCGGTCTTGAGGGCGTCGCCGGCCGGGTCGGCGAGCAACTGGCGGAGGCGACACGGGATATCCAAGACCCGGTCGCCGCGCTGCGGGCCGAGTGCCTCGCCTGGATCCGGCTGGCGGGCGACCCCGTGGTCCAGCAGACCGCGCTGATCGACGCGCCCGCGGTGCTGGGCTGGCAGCGGTGGCGGGAGCTTACGAGCAGGGCAGCCTGGGGCCGATCAGGGCCGCCCTCGGGCACGCCGCTGAGGCCGGCCGCATCGAGCCACGCCACGTGGACGTGTTCGCGCATATAGTGCTGGCCGCCACCTACGAGGTAGCCCTCATGATCGCGCGCGCTGATGACCCCGCCGCGCGCGCTCAGCGCCGGGGAGAGCGCGGTCGCTGAGTTTCTGGACCGCCTGCTTGGCACTACCGGGTGATACTGACGATCGCAACGGGGCGGCGTCATGCGCGGTCGGGCGGCATTCCTGGCTCGGTCAAGCCAGGAACGCGACAGGTGCCGGTCGATGGAATCCACCCGGCCGGGCGGGCGGCCGGACGCGGCGCGCTGCGGAACGTTCGGCGCGGGTGAACCAGCGGGCTTCCAGAATCTCCTTGCCGTCGGCGGTGACGGACTCGCTGGCGGCGGTGCCGCGGAAGCCGACCATCAGCCCGGCAGGAAATGGCCAGGCCTGGGAGGCGAGGTAATCCACGGCTATAAGGCTGACGCCGGCCGTGGCGCTAAACTCGCGGCGCACTGTGCCGTCTTCCGTGGCAAGCACGAGAGTACGAACGGACCTGCGCCAAGTGTGGCTACGCCTGGCGGGTGCCCCGGTCTGCCGTGCACAAGCCGATCTCCGGCTTCAGTTCCGCGCCGCGCGGGCGGCCCGTCAGCCTCGGCGGGGTCAATCCGGTGGTCCCGAACTCAGAGCCCGAACTGATCTCAAGCGAGGCGATCAGCGAAGTGGCGGCCGCGTACGGGCATTGCCCCAAATGCAGCTCGGATTATTACAAGCAGCGCCCGGTTCGCTCCTGACCCGGGCACCCCCGGCCGCCGGTTGCCGTCAGAACTGGCTGGCAGAATGCCGGTTGTGCCTCACCCTCCGCGCGGGCCCTTCCGCGGCCTGCCGCGTGAGGTGCCGATCCTCACCGCCATCTCGTTCACGGTGGCACTCGGGTTCGGAATCGTCGCCCCGGACATCCCGGCGTTCGCCCGCCACTTCGGCGTCAGCACGGCCGCAGCCGCGAGCGTGGTGAGCGCGTTCGCTCTCATGCGCATCATCGGCGCGCTGCCCGCCGGCCGCCTGGCCGACCGGTTCGGCCAGCCCGCGGTGATGGCGACGGGCATCGCGATCGTCGCGGTGAGCAGCATTGTGGCCGGGTTCTCCAATTCGTTCGCGGAACTCATCATCCTGCGCGGCACCGGTGGGCTCGGCTCGGCGATGTTCGGTGTCAGCGGCCAGACCCTGCTGCTGGTCAGCGTGCCGAACGAGCAGCGCGGCCGGGCGAGCGGCCTGTTCGCCGGTGGCTTCCTTATCGGCGGGATCAGCGGGCCTGCGGTCGGCGGGGTCATCGCTGCCTGGTCGGAGCGCGCGCCGTTCATCATCTACGGCTGCATGCTCATCGTCCCGGCAATCATCGCCGGGGCCGTACTGCATGACCGCTCGCGGCAGCGCCCAGAAACCACGCACCGGCCGCGCCGCGCCGTCGCCGAAATCGCCGGTGCGCTGCGGGACCGGGCCTACCGTGCCGCGGCCGCGGCGAACCTTGGTGACGGGTTTGCCGTCATCGGGGTGCGCAGCGCCATCGTGCCGCTGTTCGTCCGAGACGTGCTGCACAGGTCCGCCATCTGGACCGGCGCCGGGTTCCTCGTCGTCGCCGCGCTCAATGCAGGCATGCTCCTTCCTGCCGGGCGCCTCGCCGACCGGTTCGGCCGCCGCCCGGTGATCGTGGCCGGATGCTTCACCTCCGCGAGTGCCCTGGTCCTGCTGGCGCTGCTGCCCGGGGTCGGCGGGTATCTCACCGCGCTGGCCGTACTCGGGCTCGGATCCGGTCTCCTGGATGTCGGGCCTGCCGCGATGCTCGGCGACATCCTCAAGGGCCAGGGCGGCACGGTTGTCGCCATGTACCAGATGGCCGGTGATATCGGTGCCGTTGCCGGGCCGGTGACCGCCGGCTACCTGGTGGACGCCGCTTCCTACGGCGCGGCCTTCATGGTCGCGGCCGGCGTCCTTGGCGTGGCCGCTGTGCTCGGCCTGTTCGCGCCCGAGACCCGCTGGCGCGATCGGCCGGCCGACCCTGGCCTGCTGGCCGGCCAGGAGTCCTGACCGCGCGGGGCGCGGGGCCCGCCCAACCACACCAGGTCATCACCTGGCCCGGCGTTTGGTTGCCCACCGCGGCGACTCAACTCCGTGACGCGGCCGGCCCGGCACCCTATCCATAAGGATGGCGCCATTGTTTCTCATTACTTTGTAGGGTTTTCTGTGATCTATTGCCTTTGGAGGATTTACGGGGTGCCTTCGGGAGCAATCTTCAAGTTAGTATCAAGCCCGCCTCATGAGCAGCCCAAGAGGGGAAAGCTGATGCCTGCCCACAAGGTACTGACCACGTCGGCACTATCCGTCGCCGCCGTGTCCACGCTGCTGCTCAGCGGCGTGAGCAGCGCGGCAACGATCTCACCAGGACACAGCGCCCGCGACGTGGTGCGCAGCACCGCGCCGATCGCCGGGCAGAACGCCGGGCTGCGGGCGATGCCGCTCACCGGCCGGGTGCACGTGAGCGTATTCATCGGCCGGGACCAGGCAGGCCTGGCCGCAGCCGCGGCCGCGATTTCCAGCCCGCGCAGCCCACGTTACGGGCACTATCTCAGCCCGGCGCAGGTCCAGGCCGCGTTCGGGGCCACCGCCGCCCAGCAGCGCGCGGTCGGTACCTGGCTGGCCCGCTCCGGCCTGGCCGTGACCCACCGTGACCCGTTCGTGGTCTCCGCCACCGGGACCGCCGCCCAGGCGGAGGCGGCGGTGCAGGCGACGCTCGAGCAGACCCACCCGCGTGGCGGCGTCGCCCAGGTGGTGTCCAGCACCGCGATGTCGGTGCCGGCCTCGCTCGGCGGGGCGGTCAGCACGATCCGGATGAGCCCGGCCAGCATCCCGATGGGCCACCACGAGGCACTCAAGGCGAGCGACACCGCGGCACCCGGGTCCAAGGCCGCGGTGACGGTCAAGCAAGCGTGCTCGGTCTACTACGGCCAGAAGAAGGCGAGCACGCTGCCCGCCGCCTTCGGCACGACGCTGTCCTTCGCGCCGTGTGGGTACCTGCCCCAGCAACTGCGGAGCGCGTACGGCGCGACCAGGTCCGGCCTCACCGGGCAGGGCGTGAGCGTGGCGATCCTCAGCGAGGACAACGACTCGACCGCACTCAGCGACGCCAACCACTGGGCCAGGGACCGCCACTTCCCGCCGTTCAAGCCAGGACAGTTCCTGGCCAACATCGCCTCGCACGGCGTGCCCAACGGTGTCGGTGACATCGAGAGCGCCCTGGACGTCGAGTCGGTGCACGGCATGGCGCCGGCCGCCCGGGTCAACTACGTCGTCGGGAACGGCAGCATCACCGGGGACCGGCTGCTCGACGCACTCGACACCGTGGTGACCTACCGGATCGCGACGGCCGTGTCCAGTTCCTGGTTCGAGGGCTACATGCCGGTGCCGCAGAGCATGATCACCGCCTGGGAAGGCGTGCTGCAGCGGGCCACCGTCGAGGGCATCGGGGTCAACTTCGCCACCGGTGACTTCGGCGACGACACGCCGCTGCAGTACCCGGGCAGCGACCCGTGGATCACGCTGGTCGGCGGCACGAGCATCGCCGTCGGCAAGAACGGCAACGCCCTCTGGGAGACCGGATGGGAGTCCGACCAGGCCAACCTCAGCAAGAACGGCCAGTCCTGGAAGCCGGCCCCGCCAGGGATCTTCATGGAGGGCAGCACCGGCGGTGTCTCCAAGACCTTCCCCGAGCCCTACTACCAGCAGGGCGTCGCGTCCCACAACGTCCTCAACGGCACCCCGATGCGGGTCGTGCCTGACGTGTCCGACCTGGGCGACTGGAACCTCGGTTACCAGATCGGGGTGTCGATCCCCATCGGGCACCACAAGATCAAGTACTTCAACCAGATGAACGGCGGCACCAGCCTGTCCTCGCCCATGTTCACCGGGTTCGAGGCCGACGTGATCCAGGGCCGTGGCGGCATCTCGCTCGGGTTCGCCAACCCGGCGCTGTACAACTACGCCAACACACCGACCTTCAACGACATCACCGGGAACCCGCAGGGGCAGGGCGTGACCGAGGCCACCGTGTTCGGCATCGGCTACGGCCAGCCGCCGACCCTGTCGGTCATGGGCCAGTGCGGCGACACCCACCACCTGGCCTGCGGGGTGGGCTACGACACCGTGAGCGGGCTCGGCAGCCCCGGGCCGGCGTTCTTCAAGTCGTTCGGGTCCAAGCCGAAGTGACCCGGGCGTGGCGGTGACCTGGCCGGCCGCCGCGAGCCGATGGTCAACGGGGCCCGCAACCCGAATGGGTTGCGGGCCCCGGCCCGTCCGTGGCCTCAGTCGTGGCGCCCGGTGATGGCCAGGCTGGCCCCGATGCCGATCATCACCAGGCCGCCGGTCCCGCCGACCAGTTCCAGCCGCCGCGGCGACCGCGCGAACCAGGCCCGGGCGGTCCCCGCGGCCAGCGCCCAGGAACTGTCGCACAGCCCCGCGATGGCGACGAACGTCGCCCCGAGCAGCAGCATCTGCGCCGGGACATGGCCGGCCCGCCGGTCCACGAACTGCGGCAGCACGGCGGCGAAGAACACGATCGCCTTCGGGTTGCTCACCCCTACCGCGATCCCGTCGCGGACAATCCGCGCGATGCTCTTCGGTTCCGCAGCTTGATTGAGTGCGCTACGCAACGACCTACGGTGCCTGATCCCCTGGACGCCGAGGTAGACCAGGTAACCGGCACCGGCGAGCTTGATCACGGTGAACAGGGCCACCGAGCGCTCGACGAGTGCCCCGATACCAAAGGCCACCGCCATGACCTGCACGTATTCCCCGGCCACGCCGCCCATGGCGGTGCCCACCCCGGCCGTGCGGCCGAGCATCAGGGACCGGGTGATCACGAAGATCACGTTCGGCCCGGGGACGATGATCAGCACGAACGAGATCAGCGCGAAGGCGAGCAGCTGGCTGGCGGGTGGCATGCCGCAGCCTAACCACGGCATCCGCGCAGCGGGCAACGCAAATAACGGCCGAACCGGCCCACCGCCCGGGGCTGCGGTGGCCTGGCCCTAAGGTGACGCCATGGCCGCAAACCTGTCGTGCGCGATCGGCGTGCCCAACGTGGGCACCTTCGGCGACCCGTCCCTCCTGGTGGAACTGGCCGTGGCGGCCGAGGAGCACGGCTGGGACGGGTTCTTCGTGTGGGACCACCAGCTCTACTGGGATCCGCAGTGGGCGGTCGCGGACCCGGTCGTGGTGATCGCCGCGGTCGCGGCGCGGACCGCCAGGGTCAGGCTCGGCATCCTGGTGAACGTGCTGGCCCGGCGCCGCGTGGGCAAGGTGGCACGGGAGTCGGTGACGCTGGACCAGTTGTCGCAGGGGCGGCTCGTGTTCGGGGCCGGGCTGGGCTCGCGGGTGGAGGAGTTCACCGCGTTCGGCGAGCCCGGTGACGCGAAGGAGCGGGCTGCCCGGCTGGACGAGTCCCTGGAGTTGCTGGCTGCCCTATGGACGGGGGAGCCGGTCACCTTCCGCGGCGAGCACCTCACCGCCACAGAGGTGACCATGCTGCCGCGCCCGGTGCAGCAGCCCCGGATCCCGGTCTGGTGCGCTGGGCGGTGGCCGAACAAGGCGCCGTTCCGCCGGGCCGCCCGATGGGACGGGGTGATGCCCACCCACACCGGCTACGGGCTCGGCCAGACCATGCCGCCGGGCGATCTCCGCGCGGTCATCCGGTACACGCTGGAGCACCGCAGCACTGGCGGGCCGTTCGACGTGGTGCTGGAGGGCCGCACCGACGGCGCCGCGCCCGATCGCGGCGGCCGGCATGTATTCCCTTACGCCGAGGCGGGGCTGACCTGGTGGATCGAGGCGCTCGGCTGGTGGCGTGGCACCCCGGAGGACGCCCTGGCCCGGGTCCGGCAGGGCCCGCCGGTGCTGCCGGGCTCCTAGCGAGGACCCATGTGTTACGGGGCGGGCTCCGCCAGGCCGTGCTGATAGGCGAACCGCACGGCCTGGGCGCGGTCACGGGCGCCCGTCTTGGCGAAGATCCGGTTGATGTGCGTCTTGACCGTGGCGTTGCTCAGGAACAGGCGCTGCGCGATCTCGGCGTTGCTCAGCCCCGAGGCGAGCAGGGTGAGCACCTCGGCCTCCCGGGAGGTGAGCCCCGCGGGCGGTGGCCCCGCGCGGCCGGCCTGATCCGGGGCTGGCCCAGGAGCCGCCCCCTGCCCGGTCACCGTGGCCACGAGGCGGGCCTGAACAGTGGGGTCGAGATGGGTCTGGCCGGCGTGCACCGCACGGACGGCCGCCTCGATCTGCTCGGCGCTGGCGTCCTTGGTGAGATAGCCGAGCGCGCCCGCGCGGAGCGCGGCCAGGATCGCGGCCTCGTCCGCGTAGGTGGTCAGCACCAGCACCTGGGTGCCCGGCAGGCGCTGGCGCACCTGCGCCGTCGCGGCGGCGCCGTCGACTCCCGGCATGCGCAGGTCCATCAGAATCACATCGGGACGATGTGCCTCGGCGAGCCGTACCGCCTCCGCCCCGTCGCAGGCCAGGCCGACCACCTCGGCCCCGTCGATGAGCGAGACCAGCATGCTCAGCCCGTCGCGCACCACGCGCTGATCGTCGGCGATCAGGACGCGGATCCGGCCCGGCGGGACGGTGGTCACCCGGGGACCTCCAGTTCCACGAGCCATCCGTCGGCGGTGGGCCCGGCCCGTGCGCTGCCGCCCGCCCGGGTGGCCCGCTCCCGCATCGCCGTGAGCCCGTGCCCGCCACCTGCCTCAGCGAGCAGCGGGTTCGCGGTCGGAGCCGCCCCGGCCGCGGGGCCGCCGGATGAGCGCGGCACATTCCGGGTTCCGGCCTCCGGCGCCCCGGGCGGCCGGGCGTGATCCTCGACCGCGAGAATCGTCCGGTCCGGCGCGTAGCGGACGGTCACGGCCACCGAGGTGCCCGGCGCGTAACGGGTGACGTTGGTGAGGGCCTCCTGGGCGCCGCGGAACAGCGCCAGGCTCGCGTCGGCGGGCAGCGGGCGGGGGGTTCCGTCGACCCGGAGCGTCGCCTCCGCGCCGGTGTCCCGGCGGAAGTCTTCGACCAGGGCGCCCACCTGGGCCACCGTGGGCAGCCGGTCGCCACGCAGCGCACCGACGGCCTGCCGTGCGTCGGCGAGCCCTTCCTTGGCCAGGTCCGCCGACCGCTCCAGCGCGGCGCGCAGCGCGCCGCTGGCCGCCTCGCGGTCGGCGAGCTTGCGGGCCCCCTGGAGCTGGATCGCCAGGCCGGACAGGGCGTGCGCGAGCACGTCGTGGAGTTCACCCGCGATGCGGCTGCGCTCGGCGAGCGCCGCCGCGGCCGCCTCCGCCTCGCGGGCGTCCTGCAACTGGGCCATCAGCAGTTCGGTGCGGTCCTGGCTGTCCCGCCCGCGCCGGATGAACTGGCCGGTCACCGCCAGCAGCAGGCACAGCAGTGTCGCGGCGAGGGCGGACTGCGCGGCGGGCTGCTCGGTCAGCGCGATCGTCACGGCGAGGGCGCCGGTGATCAGCACGGTGGCCGCGATCGCGGGCCGCAGCGGGAGCCGCACCGCGGCGATCCAGACGGCGACGCTCGCCGCTATCTCGGCCGGCCCGTGCGGCTGCAGTGCGGCCAGGGCCACCCCGCAGCCGCCCATGAACCCGATCAGCACCACCTGGTACGGGTAGCCGCGCCGGGCCCAGATCGCGGCTGCCGTCACGGCGACCGCTGCCGCGAACCCGGCCAGGGCAAGGCTCACCCCCAGCCGGGCGCCGGACAGGCCCGGGGCGGGATGGCTGTTCAGGCTGGCCGTGACGACGATCGCGATCAGCGCCAGGCCCAGCGGCCGGAGCAGCTGGCGCTGGCGGTCCACCCGCTCGCGGGCACGCGAGCGTGCCGCGGTCACCCGGGCCGATGCGGGCAGGTCCTCGGCGCTGTCCGGCTGGGGCGGCCCGGATGGCCGGCCGGCATGCGTCAGGCCCGCCGCGGCCAGCCGTGCCCTCATGGACACAGTCTGGCGCGCGGCGGGCTCGGGTACCAGGTCAGCCACGGTAGCGGGGTCACACACCGGCCGCGGCCCGGACGGCCGCGGGGACCGGGGCGGCGGTCAGTCGGCGCCCGCGGGTGTAGACGATGACCAGGCGGGTCAGCACGTCGGCCAGCGCCATCATGATCAGCGCGGCGATCCAGGCGGCCACGCCGGTGATCTGGTGGGCGAAGCTGAACCGGGCGATCGCCGGGCCCGCGCCGTTGGTGGCGGCGATGGCGAAGGCCATCCTGGCCCCGACGCCGGTGATCCACAGGCTGGCGGCCAGCCACCCGGCGCGGCCCAGGGCGCGGCCGTCGGAGCCGCGGCGCAGCTTGGTGGTCAGCCCGGCCACGGCACCCATCGTCGCGCCGGCCGTGACGCAGGCCAGTTCCAGCACGATGTCGTTGCCCCCACCGGGCACCGAGTGCAGGAACAGCACGGCGGCGGCGCCGACGGCAAGCACCGGGCCGGCCAGCGAGCGGAGGTCGAGCGGGTGCTCGCGGATCTGGCGGATGACCATGAGCACGAGGACTGCGTTGATCACGTACATGCTGGTGTTATTCATGCCGCCAGCGTGCCCCGTGGCCCGGTGGCCGGGCGTCGGCCCACGGGTGGGAGTCCGGGTTGACAACCTGGTCAACCCACGGGTTGACCAGGCGGCCCAGCCGTCAGCGCCGCGGCCGGCTGTGGCTGGCGGTCAGCGCTGTCCGTAGCCGGCGAGGAAGGCCCGCGCGGCCTCGTCGGCATGGCGGTCCAGTTCCGCGGCGGACATGCCGTGCTCCGGGCCGAGGAACATCGCCCGGTCCAGCGGCAGGCCCAGTACCAGGAATGCGTAATGGCCGGCGGCCACCGCGGGGTCGCCGGCGCGCAGCAGGCCGCGGTCCGCGAGGTCGCTGAACTGGGCGGCCAGGCCGGCCATGACGTGCTCGGGCACCCGCTGGTAATAGCCGCGGGCCAGGTCGGGGAACCGGCCCGCCTCGGCCACCATGAGCCGGCGCATCTGCAGCAGGCGTGGCTGCATGACGATCGCGAGGTACTGGCGGGCGAGTGCCCGCAGACCGGCCGCCAGGTCGCCGGTGCCCGCCAGGACCCGGGGCAGCGTGGCGATGAACGCGTCCGCCCGGGCCGCGGCGCCGAGCACGATGTCGCTGAACAACTGCTGCTTGTCCGCGAAGTTCTTGTAGACGGTCTGCTTGGACACGGCGGCCAGGGCGGCGATGTCGTCCATGCTGGTGCCCTGGTAGCCGTGCTCCAGGAACAGCGCCGTGGCCGCCTCGACGATCGCCTGGCGCTTGCGCGCGGACCTGCCGCCCGGTGGCTGCTCGCCGTTCTCCGGCGTTCCCGCCGGTGCCGTGTGGACCATCCGGGTCTCCTCGCCTGCCGCGTGTGCAAATAGTACTAGACGGCTCAGTACTCTCTTGGGTACTGTACCGTCTAGTACTGAAGAAGGCCACGCTCAGGACCAGACCGGCTACGGAGGTCATCATGAAGTTCCGCGCGGTCATCCAGCTCAACGGCAAGACCGCCACCGGCATCGCGGTCCCGCCCGACGTGATCACGAGCCTCGGCCAGGGCAAGCGGCCACCGGTCCGCGTCACGGTCGGCGGCTACACCTACCGCACCACGGTGGGCGTCATGGGCGGAAAGTCGATGCTCCCGGTCAGCGCCGGCAACCGCACGGCTGCCGGGGTCGCGGCCGGGGACCAGGTCGAGGTCGAGGTCGAACTCGACACCGAGCCGCGCGAGGTGACCCTGCCGCCGGAGTTCGCCGCCCTGCTGGCAGCGGACGAAGCCGCACAGCAGGCCTTCCAGAAACTGTCCTACAGCCAGCAGCGGCGCTACGTGCTGGGCATCACCTCGGCCAAGACCGCCGAGACCCGGGACCGCCGGATCGCCACCGCGCTCGGCGAACTGCGGCAGGGCAGCTAGTCCTGACGCGCTGTGCGCCGCCGCGGGCTACCGTGCGCCGATGCCCCTGCCGGGACCGCGTCCGCGCCGAACCAGGGCAGGCACGGCGCCAGCCCGGACACCCGCACCCGCAACGGCCGGCGGGCCTGCCAGGTCGCGCGGTCGAGCAGCAGCCGCTGCGCGTTGGTCGCCTGGCCACGCACCACAAAATGCTCGATGCCGTCATCGGCGTAACCGAGCTTGCGTGACACACCCAGCGAGGCCGCGTTGTCGCTGTGCGCGGTGGACCGGGCGTACTCGGCGTGCAGGTCGTCGAACGCCAGCGACAGCACGGCCGCCCGCATCTCGGTGCCGATGCCGCGCCCCTGGTAACGGCGGCCGATCCAGGACCCGGTGTGCACCTCGCGGAGGACCGCGAAGTCGGCCGCCTTCAGGGCCTGGACACCGACGATGTCGCCCTGGTGCACGATCGCGAAACTGAGCTCCCAGTTCGCCGGCTCCCAGGAGGCCCACTGCGACCAGAAGAAGCGCAGCGACCTGGCGGGCAGTTCGGCGGCGGCCACGTCGGTCCATGCGGCGCTGAACGGCTGGACCTGCGGGTCGTGCACGCCGGCCGCCGCGAGCGCGACGAGTTCGTCGAGGTCCGCCAGGCTGGGCCAGCGCAGCTCCAGCCGCGGCGTGCGCAGCCGCAGGCCCGCGAGCGGCCAGTGCGGCGATGTCATGAAATCGATTCTGGGCGCGCGCCGCTGCCCGTGGCAAAGGGATAACCGCGCATTGGAACTGCGCAGCGGATGCCCGCGGGCGTGGTCAGGCCGGGCAGCTCTCGTGCACCCAGGTGCCGCTCGCCTGCCGCCGGGCGTCCTGGCCGGCCGCGATCGGCTGGCCGCAGCGGCCACAGCGGCTCCCGGCGGCCCGGGCCGGCGTGCCGCTGAGCGCCTGGGCCGGTGCGGCCTGGCCCGGGTCGAGCCCGATGGGGCGGGAGTCGGTCACCGGGAAGCTGGCGCCGCCGGGGCAGAAATGGCTGAGGTGCGCCTCGCGTACCCGCTCGTCGATCTCCATGCACACCCCGCCTTCCAGTGTGCCATCCTCCGCCCGGCGCCCGGCCGGGTCCGGGCGCCGGGCGGGGACGTCATGCGGCGGCGGGTGCCACGTCCAGGCCCGCTGCGGCGCGGAAGGAGTCCAGGACCACCTCCGCGGCCACCGGGTGGTCGCCGACCGGCGCACTGACCCAGCGGCCGGCGCTGAGCCGGAGCCGGTCGTGGAACAGGCCGGGCGCCAGCAGGTAGCTGGCCACCGCGACCGGCTGACCGGTCAGGCTGGCCAGGAACGACACGGCCTCGTCGACCGTCGGGCGGGCGGCCGACGCGAACGCGGCGACCACGGGGGCACGCCGGTGCGCCGCGAGCATCGCCGCCTGCCGCCTGATGTCCGCCAGCGCGCGCGGGTCGCGTGACCCGGCGGCCGCGAGCACGACCGGGACCTGCCCGGGCGCTCCGGCCTCGGCCAGCCGGTCCGCCAGCGGGCCGACCAGCCTGGGGCCGGGCCCGAGCGGGGCCGCCACGGGCACCCCGGCGGCGCGTGCCGCCCCGGCGATGTCGGAGCTCAGGTGGTATCCGCTGGAAAGCAGCAGCGGTACCACCACCACCCCGGCCGCGCCGGCTTGCGCCACCGCATCGTGCAGGCCTTCCGCCAGTGACGGCGCTGCATTCTGAACGAAGGCCGTGGTGACCCGTGTCCCGGCCGACAGCGTGGCCACCCGGCCGGTGAGGGCCAGGACGCATTCCTGCGCAGCCGGATCCCGGCTGCCATGTGCGACAGCCAGCAGCACCGGGCTCATGACGAACCCTGGCCCGCGGGCACCACGCCGGCGAATTTCAGCTGGAATGCCCGGGCACAGGAGGCACACCGCCACGAGCCGCCCTCCGGGGCATCCGGCCGCAGGTCGGTGTCACCGCAGTACGGGCAGTAGAACGGCACTTGACGCTCAGTCATCGCTGGCCTCCCTCGCTGGCGCTCGGGAGGCATGGGGGTCCGGGGCTTGTCCCCGGGACAAGCAGAGTCTCGGCGCCGGGAAGCCGCAGCGCGGAGCGATGCGGCGTTCGGCCCGGCGCCTGCGGCTGCCGCTTTCGCTCATTGCAGGAGCCCCTCGTCGGCGCGGCGGGCCCAGGTGGAGAACTGCTCGCCCTCGGTGCGGCCGGCGAGGTAGTTGCGCAGCACCCGCTCCACGTAGTCGGGCAGCCCGTCGGCGGTCACCTTCAGGCCGCGCAGCTTCCGGCCGAACGCCGGGTCCGTGCCGAGCGACCCGCCCAGGTGCACCTGGAACCCCTCGCCGCCGTCCACGATCGAGCCCTTGAGCCCGATGTCGGCGATCTGGAAGCGGGCGCAGGAGTTGGGGCAGCCGTTGATGTTGATGCTGATCGGCGTGTCGAAGCCGGGCAGCCGCCGGTCCAGTTCGGCGTACAGGTCCATGGCGCGCTGCTTGGTCTCGACGATCGCCAGCTTGCAGAACTCGATGCCGGTGCAGGCCATCGTGCCGCGGCGGAACGCCGACGGGTTCACCTGGAGGTCGCGGCCGGCCAGTTCCTCGGTCAGGTCGGCGACCCGGTCGCCCGGCACGTCGAGGATCAGCAGCTTCTGCGTGGTGGTGGTGCGGATCGTGCCGGAGCCGTACGCCTCGGCCAGGTCGGCGACCTGCCAGAGCTGGGTGCCCGAGGTGCGGCCCACGTTCGGCGCCACCCCCAGGTAGAACAGCGTTTGTCCCGCCCCCGCGCTGGCCCTTTCCCGCCCCCGCACTCCGTCCCGCTGCCGGTGCACGCCGACGTGGTCACGAGCGCCGGGCGGCGGGGCCGGCGGCTCCGGCCCGTCGGGCAGCGCCCCGCCGAGGTACTCCTTCTCCAGGACCTCGCGGAACCGCTCCACGCCCCAGTCGGCGACCAGGAACTTCAGCCGCGCCCTGCTGCGCAGCCGCCGGTAACCGTAGTCGCGGAAGAGGGTGGTCACCCCGCTCCACACCTCGGGCACACGGTCCGGGGACACGAACACGCCGAGGCGCTGGGCGAGCATCGGGTTGGTGGACAGGCCGCCACCCACCCACAGGTCGAAGCCGGGAGTACCGTCGGGGCCGGTGACGCCGACGAAGGAGATGTCGTTGATCTCGTGCGCGGTGCACTGGGCGGGACATCCGCTGATCGCGGTCTTGTACTTGCGCGGCAGGTTGGTGAACTCGGGATTGCCGGCGGCCACCGCCTCGGTGGCGCGCAGCACCGCGCTGGCGTCGATGATCTCGTCGGCGCTGATGCCCGCGACCGGGCAGCCCAGGATGTTCCGGGGCACGTCGCCACAGGCCTGGAGGCTGGACAGGCCCACGCCTTCGAGCCGGTCCCAGATCTCGGGCACGTCCTCGATCCGGATCCAGTGGAACTGCACGTTCTGCCGGTCGGTGATGTCGGCGAGGTCCCGCCCGTATTCCTTGGCGATGCCGGCCACGGTGCGCAACTGCTCCGCGGAAAGCTGCCCGCCCGGGATGCGGACGCGCATCATGAAGAACGCGTCCTCGATCTCGGCGTCCTCCAGCGCCCCGGTCTTGCCCCCGCCGATCCCCGGGCGGCGCTGGGTGTACAGGCCCCACCAGCGGAACCTGCCGCGCAGGTCGAGCGGATCGATCGAGTCGAAGCCCTGGTGGGCGTAACTGCTGACGATCCGCTGGCGGACGTTGAGCCCGTCGTCGTCTTTCTTGAACCGCTCGGCCGCGTTCAGCGGCTCAAGATGGCCGTGGGCCCATTGGCCCTGGCCACGATGGGTCCGGGATGGCATGTTTCCTTTTCCTTCTGCTGTGGGGAAGCCGCGCACGCGAGCAGGTACTCACGGCGCGAGCGGGAGCTGAGGTTCAGCAGCAGAAGGGACAGATGGCGCTGGAGACCCGGAGCAGGTCAACGTGACGACGGCACACCAGGGGCACCAAACGGGGTACGCCTGCGGGGCGGGTCACGGGTGCAGCCTCCTCGCCTGCCAGCCGGCCGAAGCCGCGATGCTGGCACTCATGCCTCGTCCCTGCAAGTGTAACTGGCACCTCGACCAGGGCAAAGGTGATATTTCCTTGGGTAACCCCGCTGCTCAGCGCCCTTCTCCGAACATGATCATGGGGATGTGGCCGTATTGCGACCCGCGCTTGCTACATCGCTGCACAGACAGCCGGCCAGGCCATCCAGGTGTCACAGGCTCACGGTCCGCTCGATCACCAGGCGCGCCCACTACACCACCCCCGTACCCCCGGGGGTGGTGTGGTTGCCGGGAGGTGCGAATGGCAGGTAGAGAATGTGGTATCAGCGCAGAACGGAGAGGCAGCCATGGGACTCATGGACCGGGTGAAGGAGCAGGCGGCGGTGGCGGCGCAGCGGGCCACTCAGGTGACCCAGGAGGCGGCTCAGCAGGGCAAGGCCAAGCTGGACCAGGCGCAGGCGAAGCGCCGCGCAGACGCCATGTTCCGTGACCTCGGCGCGGCGGTCTACGCCGAGCGGACCGGCCGGGGCGGGACGGACACCGCCGACAAGGTCGAGCGACTGGTGAATGCCCTGCAGCAGCAGGAGGCCGAGCAGGGTCTCGGCGACACCAATGGGCCTGCCCCGGGCTGACCTGACGTAACGGAACGGGGGGATCGCCCGCGCCTGAGGCGGGCGATCCCCCCGTTGCCGTGCGGGGTCCTGCTAGCCCGGGGAGCGCCCCCGGACCGCGGTCACCCCACGCCGGTACCGGTGATCGGCACGTTCAGCGAGTGCTGGCCGAAGCGGTCCGTCCAGGTGACCTTGTAGATCCCGTGGTAGGCCCCGGCCTTCGCCGGGCGGAACGTCACCGGAAGCTCCAGGTCGTAGCCCTGGTTGACGGGCAGGCCTTCGGCGGCACGCAGCGGTGCGCCGAACGGGCCGCCCGGCAGCCCGGTCTGCCCCATCAGCGAGGGCTGGTTGCCCACGTTGACGACCTTGATCAGCTTCGTGGCGGTGTGCCCCACCGGCACCGAACCGAAGTGCACCACGCCCGGTGAGGCGGTGAACTTGGTGACCGGTGGCAGGCCGGTGCCGGCCAGGCTGACCGTGACGCTGGTCCCCCGGCTCGGGGTGATCGTGAACGACCCGTTGGTGGTTACGGCGTGCTGGGGCGTAAAGACCAGACCCACTGGGATCGCCTCACCCGGCTTGATGACCGTGCCCACCTTGGGCAGGCCGACCGCCCGGTAGGTGCCGGTCGGTGGGGTAACCGACTTCACCGTCACCGCCTCGTCGCCGTTGTTGACGATGTCGGTCATCTGCGGGTTGGAGATCCCGACCGGCACATTGGTGATCAGCTCGCCGTCCTTGTCGACGATCTGGAACGTGATGGCGGGATTGGTCGCGGACAGCCCGGTCTGGGTCCCGTTCCCGATCAGCGGGACGGAGACAGCGGCCGCCGATCCGGCGGCGGTGGTGAACGTCACATCGCCCTCGGCACCGCCGACCGTCCCTGGTGCGAAATTCACCGCCGCGTGGAGCACGTCACCCTTGTGCAGGGTGACCGGGAACTTCACGCTGGCCGTCGTGCCACCCGCCCGGGTCAGCGTGACCTGGCCCAGGGTGTAGGGCACCGGAGTGATGGACGCGGTCACCGAGGCGCCGGTCACGGTCACCGTCCTGGTCGCGGTGACCGAGGCATGCTTGGTCGCCGCCGAGCCGACCGTGGTGTCGCGGAACTGCGCGGACCCGCTGCTCTTGAGCGCGGCGCCGCTGGTGATGCCGAACCCGTAGACGTTGCCGTCCCTGGTGCCCAGGTAGACCATGCCGTTGTTCGTGGCGACCTTGGCGAACTTGGAACCGGTCCCGATCGGCGCGGCCCAGATCTCGCTCAGCTTCGTCCCGCCGCCCGAGCGCGGCACGCCGAGCAGTTCCCACGCGCCGAGGTAGCCGCCGGTTCCGGTGGCGTCGCCGACGTGCTCCTCCCAGATGATCCCGGTGCTCGGGTTGGTGCCGTTCGACGTGATCGCCGGAGTGCCGGAGGTGTAGCCGAGGGTGAACGTGCCGTTGTTCACGTCGCTCAGGGTCGGCTTGCCGCTGCTGCTGACGCCCACCTTGTACTCGCGCATGAAGTCGCTCCGGCCGGCGAAGATCATGTAATCGTTGGCACCGGAGGCGTTGCCGGAGGTGAGCGTCGGGGTGTCGGCGAAGAATGCGGGGCTGTTCCACTGCTTGGCGATGGGTTTGATCACGGCGAGCGCACCGCTGTCGGAGCTGCTACGGCCGCCGAGGTTGTCCCGGTTCAGCACGTAGAGCGCCTGGCCCTTGCCCGCCTGCATCACGATGTCCGGGTAGGTGCTCGTGCCGAACGGGGCCCCGCCCGGGCCGCCGGATCCGAAGTCGGTGTCGCCCGCGTCGAGCGAGGGGGCGTTGGACGGGCTGAAGAAGTCCTGCGGGGACAGCGTCCCGTTGGAGCCAACGGACAGCCGGATGACCGACTCGGCAAGCTGGCCCGGCGGATTGCTGCCCGGGCCCTTCGGCGGGGAGATGCCGTTGCCGGAGGTAACGAAGATCCGCCCGGGCCCGTCGGACATGACCCCGCCGCCGCTCTGCCAGATGCCGCCCTTCTCGTTGCTCACCCCGGACTCGTCCGCCCAGAGGGTCGTGGCGTTCGTGGCGGTGTTCACCCCGGCCACGTAGCCGTTGTAGGACCCGTTGTCACAGTGCGAGCCGAACGTCGCGTACACCCACCCGTTCATCAGCAGCAGGCCGGACCGCTGGCCCTCGGGCAAGGCGCTGAACGACAGGTGCGAGTCGTTGGTCGGGCTGCCGACGATCCGCTGCTTGAACGTGATCGCCCCGGTGCCGACGTTCAGCCCGAACAGGTGCCATTCCCAGTTGGTCTCGTGGACCAGGCCCATTTCGTACACGGTGTTGGTCGAGGGGTCGTAGACCCCGGTGGAGGTGACCCCGATGTCCGGGGTCAGGTCGCTACAGGAGGTGATGTGGTACGGGGTGCCCAGTGAGGTCTTCCACAGGATCGCGCCGGTGGCCGCGTTCAGCCCGTACACCCAGTCGGTCTCGGTGGCCACGATCAGGGTGCTGCCCACGATCAGTGGCTGCCCGTACACCTGGCCGTTGACCGAGGTCTTGAAGATCTGGCCGAACGATCCGTTCTGCAGCGCGGCCGGGGTCAGGGCCGGCTCGCTGGGATCCCAGCCGTCGCGCAGGTCGTTCTGGGAAACCGTGGTCTCGTCGTTGGACGGCCCGGACCCAGGTGCCACGGGTGCCGCATGATGATGACGGCCGGTGTGGGTGGCCGCCGCGCCCGCCGGCCCCGCTCCGGCGACCGCGGTGAGCCCGGCGGCGGCGACAGCCGTCACCGCCAGGACCGAGAATGACGTGCGCACGCCCAGCGCCGAGCGGGCGCGCGCGGAAATAACCCATTTCCCGAGCGATGTCATCGCAAATCCCCTAGGTAGGCACCACTGCGAGTGCGCCACGCCCAGCGGGAAGGCTGCGCCCCTTTTGTCATGATGACATCTTGTAAAAGAATTAAAACTTCTGTTATCGGGATGTGACCTCTTACTATGTACGAAGTGAGGTTATGGGAGGAAACTGAAGGGTTGCTGGACGCGGGCTCCATGGGCGCTCAGGTCCCGGCCGAGGTGGATCCGCAGCCGGGTTACCCGGCGCCGGTGCCGGAGACCGGAACCTCCAGCGAGTGGCTGCCCCAGACGTCTCGCCAGGTGACCTTGTACAGCCCGCGGAACGGGCCCGCCTTACGCGGCGTGAAGAGGATCGGGACCGTCAGGTCGTCGGTCGAGCTCACCGGCAGGCCCTTGGTGATGCTGAACTGCGCATCGAACGGCGCGCCCTGGGTGGACGCGCCCGACATGAGTGCGGACTGGTTGCCCTCGTTGATGATGTCGACCCAGATCTTCTTGGTGTGGCCGACCTGGACGGACCCGAAGTTCACCTGCGCTGGCACAGCGGCGAACTTGGTGACCGGCTTCAGGCCGGTGCCGCTCAGCGTCACCGTGAGGCGCTGGCCCTTGCTGGTGGTAATGGTGAACGCGCTGTTGGCGGCGCCGAGCTGCGTCGGCGTGAACTCGGCCTGAACCGGGATCGCCTGGCCGGGCTTGATGACGGTGCCCACCGCAGGCAGCCCAGCGACCGTGTACTGGCCGGTGGGCGCCTTGATCGCGGTCACCCGCAGCGGGGTGTCACTGCCGTTGACGATGCTGGTTTCCGCCCACACATCGATCCCGAGCGGGACGTTCGAGATCACGCCGTCGTTGGTGTTCAGCACGAACGAGAGGCTGGGGACGGTGGCGAACAGCCCGGCCCGGGTGCCATCGCCGACGAGGGGCACGGAGACTGTCCCGGCCGGCCCGGCGGCGGTGCCGAAGGAGACCGCGCCGGTGGCGCCGCCCACCGCGCCCGGTGCGAACGTCACCTGTGCCCGCAGCACGTCACCCTTGTGCATGGTGACCGGGAACTTCACCGCGGCCGTGCCGCCGCCGCGGCGGGCCACGGTCACCCCGCTGATCGTGAACGGGTCCGGCTCGGTCAGCGCGCGCAGGGAGGCGCCGGTGACCGTCACGGTCCTGGTCGCGGTGACGGTGGCCGGCGCGGTGGCGGCCGAGTGAACCGCGGTATCGGCGAACGTGGCCGTCCCGCCGCTCTGCAGCGCCGCGCCGCTGGTGATGCCGAACCCGTAGACGTCACCAGCCCTGGTGCCCACGTACACCATGCCGTTGGCGGTGGCTGCGGTCGAGAACTTGGCCGCGGTGCCGATGTCACCCGACCAGATCTCGTGCATCTTGGTTCCGCCACCCGCCTTGGGCTGCGGCGTCGCGTCGAATGCGCCGAGCCACGCGTTCTTGCCGTCCCCGTTGCTGTCCGGGCCGTCGACCACCCACACGATCGCGGAGTCGGCGTCGGTGCCGTTCGAGGTCACCACCGGGGATCCGGAGCCGAACCCGAAGGTGAAGGTGCTGTTGGCCTGGTCGGTCAGGGTCGGCTCGTCGCTGCCGTTGACCCCGGCCTTGAACGCGCGCAGGTAGTCGTTCTTGCCGACGTAGTAGAGGTAGTCGTTGGAGCTGGCGGCGTTGCCGGCGGTCAGCGTCGCCGTGTCGGCGAAGGCCCCGGGGCTTCCCCACAGCCCGGCGAGGTGGCCGATCTCGAAGAGGTCCTCGTCCCCGCCGACGGAGTTCTGCTGGCGGCCGCCGAGGTTATCGCGGTTGAGCAGGTACAGCCGTCCGTACTTGCCCGCCTGGGCGACGATGTCCGGGTAGGTGCTCGTGCCGAACGGGAGCCCGACCGGGCCGCCAGCACCGAAGTCCTTGTCGCCCGCGTCGAGCTTGGGCGCGTTCGCCGGGCTGAAGAAGTCCTTGGCCTGCAGCGACCCGCTGGACTGAGGCTGCAGCCGGACCACGGACTCCGCGAGCTGGCCCGGGGGCTTGTCGCCGGGGCCCTTGGCCGGGGAGATGCCGTTGCCGGAGGTGAAGAAGATCCGCCCGGATCCGTCGGACATCAGGCCGCCGTCGCTCTGCCAGATGCCGGCCTGGTCGTCGCTGACCCCGGCCTCGTCGGTCCACAGCGTGGCCTTGACCGGCCGCTGCTCCACGTCCACGCCCGACACGTAGCCGGCGTAGGGCTTGTGGTCGCAGTGGGACGCGAACGCCGCGTACACCCAGCCGTTCTGCAGCAGCAGGGCGGGCCGCTGGTCCTGGGGGATGGGGTGGAAGGAGATGTGGCCGTCGTTGCTGGGGGAGCCGGTGACCAGCTTCTTCAGCGTGATCGCCCCGGTGCTGACGTCGAGCCCGATCAGGTGGAACCCCCAGCTGGTCTCCTTGACCAGCGCCATGACGTACACCGAGCCGGTGTTCGGGTCGTACACCGGCGTGGAGGTGATGCCGATGTCCGGGGTGAGGTCGTCGCAGGTGGTGATGTGGTACGGCCTGCCGACCGAGGTCTTCCAGACGATCGCGCCGGTGGCCGCGTTCAGCCCGTACACCCAGTCGGTCTCGGTGGCCACGATCACGGTGTCGCCGATGACCAGCGGTTGTGCGTACACCTGGCCGTTGACCGCCGTCTTGAAGATCTGGCCGAAGTCCCCGCCCGCTACCGCGGACTGGGTCAGCGTGGGCTCGTTCGGATCCCACCCGTTGCGCAGGTCGTTCTGCGACGCGGTGGTCTCGTCGCCGGCCGGCCCGGAACTGGCGGCCGCATGATGGTGAGCGGCCGTGCGGGTGGCTGCCGCGCCGGCCGGGCCGGCCGCGGCGACTGCGGTCAGCCCGGCGGCGGACATGGCCGTCACCAGCAGGACCGAGAACGACATGCGCGCGCCCAGCGCCGTGCGGACGCGCGCGAGAATGCCCAATTTCCCCAGCGTTGTCATCGGTTCCCCTCCAGGCACGCGACACGTGGGCCATGCCCATGCGGGAAGGTGGCGCTTTGCCATGACGTCAGCGGACAAAAAGCGCGAAGCCCCCCATTATTGGCCTCTGGCCAGGTGCCGGATGTAAGGCGACCCTAAGACAACGATATGCCCACTGCGCTGGATTTGGTCACATTGGTTGCGCCTGTTTCACGGTCAGGTGCCGGGGTGCGGCCCGGGTTCAGCCGCCGGGAGCGGGATCGCGGGGAAGGCCGAGGAGCCGTTCACCGATGATGTTGAGCTGCACGTCGGTGGTGCCGCCGCCGATCGTCAGCGCCCGGGTGAACAGGACGGCGCGGGACCAGCGGGTGCCGTAGACGGCGCCTTCCGCGCCGGACAGGGCCCAGCACTCCTCGGCGATCCGCTGTGCGTAGCGCATGCCCAGGACCTTGCGGACGCTGCCGGTGGCGCCTGGCTCGGTGCCGGACAGGCGCTTGAGCGTCGCCCGGACGCCGAGCAGGTCGATCGCGTGCCCCTCGCCGACCAGGTGCCCGGTGCGTTCCAGCAGCGCCGCGTCCGGATTCTCACCGAGGCCGGCCACCACCTCAAGCAGGTCGGCGGCGCCGCAGCCGAACGTCCACGACTGGGACAGCGACACCCGCTCGTTGGCCAGTGTGGTGCGGGCCACCTTCCAGCCGCCGTTTACCTTGCCCACCACCAGGTCGTCGGGCACGAACACGTCGTCGATGAAGACCTCGTTGAACAGCGAGTCCCCGGTCATCTCCTTCAGCGGCCGGACGGTGATCCCGGGTGAGGACATGTCCACGAGGAAGTAGCTGATCCCGTCGTGGCGTGGGTGCGCATCCGGGTCGGTGCGGGCGATGCAGATCGCCCAGGAGGCGTGCTTGGCCAGCGACGTCCACACCTTCTGGCCGGATATCCGCCATCCCCCCTCGCGGCGGACCGCCTTGGTGCTCAGGCTGGCCAGGTCGGAGCCCGCGCCGGGCTCGCTGAACAGCTGGCACCAGACGGTCTTCCCGGACAGGGTGTCCGGGAGGAACCGCTGCTGCTGCTCGGTGGTCCCGTACTGGACCAGGGCGGGCACGACCCAGGCGCCGATGCCCAGCCCGGGCGGCCGCAGCCCGGCACCGCGCAGTTCCTCGGCGATGACCAGTTGCTCCAGCGGGCTTGCGCCCCGGCCCCACGGCGCTGGCAGGTGCGGGGTGACCCAGCCGCCGGCCGCCAGCAGCCCTGCCTGCTCGGCCCTGGGCGCGGCGGCGATGGCCGCGAGTTCCCCCTGGACGCCGGCCCGCACGGCGGCGGCCTCGTCCGGGAGTTCCACCGACAGCGGCCGGGTGGCGCCGCCAAGGGCCAGCCGCGCGACCTGGCTGGCCCAGGCGGCCGAAGTGCCCGCGAGCGCGCGCAGCGACAGTGCCCGGCGGTAGTACAGGTGGGCGTCGTGTTCCCAGGTGTAGCCGATCCCGCCGAGCACCTGGATGCACTCGTGCGCACAGGTGACCGCCGCGTCGATGGCGACGGTGGCGGCGGCCCCGGCCGCGAAGTCACGGCCGCTATCCCCGGCCGGCTCAGTCCCGGCCGGTTCCGCCCAGGCCTGCGCCGCATCCCAGGCCACCGCGGCGGCCTGCTCGGATGCGGTGAGCATCCACGCGCAGCGGTGCTTGACCGCCTGGAACTGGCCGATCGGCCGGCCGAACTGGTGGCGGATCTTCGCGTAGGAGGCGGCCTCCGCCACCGCCCAGGCGGCGATCCCGCACGCCTCCGCGGCGAACAGCGTCGCGGCCAGGCCCGGTACCAGGCCATGGGGAAGCCCGGAGAGCACCCGCCCGGCCGGCACGGCCACCTCGCTGACACTCACCCCGGCCACCGGCCTGGTCAGATCCATGCTGTCCAGTGGGGTCAGCGTCACGTCGCTGGCGTCCACCGCCACCCAGGCCTGCGCCGCGCCGTGCCCGGCGGGCAGGATCAGCAGGTCGGCCAGGCCCGCGCCGGTGACAGGCCCGCAGGTCCCGTCGATCACCAGGCCGCCGCCGTCACTGTGCGTGGCGCTCAGCCCCGGCCCAAGCCCCACCGCGGCCGTCAGCGTGCCCGCCGCCAGTTCCTTGACCAGGCTCTCCAGCGCGGAGGTGTCGGCGCCGTCAGCGGCCACGCCGATCGCGGCCGCCAGCACCGCGCCGGCCAGCACGGTGGGCAGGTAACCGCCCGGTACCAATGCCCGGGCAAGTTCCTCCGCCGCCACCGCCAGTTCGGGCAGCCCCGCGCCCTGACCGCCCAGTGCCTCCGGCAGGTGCAGGCCGAGCAGCCCCTGGGCCGCCAGGCCCGGCCGCAGCGTATCCCGGTACAGGGCGGCACCGTGGTCGTCGGCGTCCACCGCCGACCTGATCACCGGGGCCGGGGCCGCGTGCCCGGCCCAGCCGCGCACCGACTCGGCCAGTGCCAGGTGCTCTTCCGTCAGGGCCAGCGTCATTGCCCACCTCACTCCGCTGAAAACCGCGCTCCGGCCTCACTGTAAGACGGCGCTCTGCTCAGCGGAACCACCCTGTCAAATCTCGTTACCGGCTGGTAGTATGCAGTAAGTTACTGACCAGTAGGACTGCCGCACCGGAACGGGGCTGGGCGGTCCCGCGCGAGAGGCGGGGCTTAGTTGAGTCACTACAAGAGCAACCTGCGTGACATCGAGTTCAACCTGTTCGAGCTGCTGCGGCGGCAGGATGTGCTCGGCAAGCCCCCCTACCAGGAACTGGACCAGGAGACGGTGCACAGCGTGCTGGCCGAGGTGAACCGGCTGGCCGTCGGCCCGCTCGCGGCCTCCTTCGCCGAGGCCGACCGCAACCCGCCGGTGTTCGACCCGGCGACCGGCACGGTCACGATGCCCGACGCCTTCAAGCGCTCCTACCGCGCGTTCATGGACGCCCAGTGGTGGCGGCTGGACGTGCCGCCCGGCCTCGGCGGCACCGGCGCGCCCCGGTCGCTGCACTGGGCGGTGGCCGAACTGGTACTCGGGGCCAACCCGGCCGTCTGGATGTACGCGAGCGGCCCGTCCATGGCCCAGGTGCTGTGGCTGGTGGGCACCCCGGAGCAGCAGCGCTTCGCCGAATTCGCCATCGACCGGGGCTGGACCTCCACGATGGTGCTCACCGAGCCCGACGCCGGCTCCGACGTGGGCGCCGGCCGGGCCAAGGCCATCGCGCAGCCGGACGGCACCTGGCACATCGAGGGCGTGAAGCGGTTCATCACCAGTGGTGAGCACGACATGGCCGAGAACATCTTCCACCTGGTCCTGGCCCGTCCGGAGGGACACGGCCCGGGCACCAAGGGGCTGTCCATGTTCCTGGTGCCCAAGTTCCTGGTCGGCCCCGATGGCACGCCCGGCGAGCGGAACGGGGTCGAGGCGACAGGCGTAGAGCACAAAATGGGCCTGCACGCCTCGACCACCTGTGAGCTGACGTTCGGCGCCGGCCTGCGGCGGTCGGCACGCTGGTCGGGAACACTCACGACGGCATCCGGCAGATGTTCATGATCATCGAGGCCGCGCGGATGATGGTCGGCACCAAGGCGATCGCGACCCTGTCCACCGGGTACCTGAACGCGCTGGAGTACGCCAAGACCCGCGTGCAGGGCGCCGACCTCGCCAAGATGGCGGACAAGACCGCGCCGCGGGTGACCATCACCCACCACCCCGACGTGCGCCGGATGCTGATGATGCAAAAGGCTTACGCGGAGGGCATGCGGGCTATGGTGCTTTACGCAGCGGCCCTCCAGGACACCCTCCAGATCCAGACGGCCGGCGGCGGGGCGGACCAGGACACGGTGGCGCTCAACGACCTGTTGCTTCCGGTCGTCAAGGGGGTTGGCTCGGAGCGCGCCTACGAGATGCTCACCCTGTCGCTGCAGACGTTCGGCGGTTCCGGGTTCCTCCAGGACTACCCGATCGAGCAGTACATCAGGGACGCCAAGATCGACAGCCTGTACGAGGGCACCACCGCGATCCAGGGCCTGGACCTGTTCTTCCGCAAGATCCTCCGCAACGAAGGCAAGGCACTGCGCACGCTGCTGGCGGAGATCAACGCCTTCACGGCCGGCGAGGAGGGCAACGGCAGGCTCAAGCCGGAGCGTACCGCCCTGGCCAGGGCGGCCGGGGACGTCGAGGGCCTGGTCAGCGCGCTGGCTGAGTATGCGGCGGCGTCGCTGGAGCGGCCCGAGGAGATCTACCGGGCCGGGCTGAACACCACCCGGCTGCTGATGGCCCTGGGTGACCTGGTGATCGGCTGGCTGCTGGCGCGCCAGGCGGAGGTGGCGCTGGCAGCGCTTGACGGCGAGCGTGCGGACCGCCTGGGCGCCGCGGACCGTGCCTTCTACCAGGGCAAGCTGGCCACCGCGCGGTTCTTCGCGCAGACGGTGCTGCCGCGCCTGGCGGTGGAGCGGGAGATCGCCGAGGCCACCACCCTGGACCTGATGGAACTGCCGGAAGAGTCGTTCTGAGCGGCGGTCAGATCTCGAACTGGATCGCCGCCCGGCTGGCCACCATCGGGATCACGTACTGCTCGACCATGGCCCGGTGCACCGGGTGGTCACGGTAGGTGACGTAGCCCAGGTGAACAGCACCACGTGCCTGATCATGAGCGGCTACCCCCAGGCGATCATGTGGATGGGGTCGGTGAGCATCGCGCCGATGTCGCGCAGCGCCGCCGAGCCCAGGTCGCCGTCCACGATCCGGTGGTCGAAGGACAGCGCGAGCGTGGTCACCTGGCGCACCGCCAGTTCGCCCTCGTGCACCCAGGGGGCCGGCTTCACCTGGCCGAGCGCGAGGATCGCCGTCTCGCCCGGGGTCAGGATGGGCGTGCCGGTGTCCACGCCGAACACGCCCACGTTGGTGATCGTGATCGTGCCACGGGCCAGGTCGGCGGGCGGGGTCTTGCCCTCCCGCGCCGTGGCGGCCAGTTCCGACAGCGCGCGGGCCAGGGCGGGCAGGGACAGCGTGTGCGCGTTCTTGATGTTGGGCACGAGCAGGCCGCGGCCGGTGGCGGCGGCGATGCCCAGGTTCACGTAGTGCTTGACCACGATCTCCTGCGCCTGCTCGTCCCACGACGAGTTGATCATCGGATGCCGGGCCACGGCCAGCATCAGCGCCTTGGCCACCAGCAACAGCGGCGAAGGCCGCAATCCCTCGAACTCGGGCAGTTCCCGCAGCCGTTGCACCGCCGACATGGTCTCGGTCACATCGATCTGCAGGAACTCCGTCACATGCGGCGCGGTAAACGCACTGGCGGAAACCGCCAGCGCGGTGTGCTTGCGCACCCCCCGGACAGGAATCCGCTCCTCGTCCCCGGCCATCACCGCCGGGACCGTCATGGCCGCAGGCGCCTCAACCGCGGGTCCTCCGGCCGCGGCCTGCACATCCTCCCGGGTAATGCTCCCCTCGGGCCCGCTCCCGGTCAGCGCCGCGAGATCCACTCCCAGATCCTTGGCCAGCTTCCGCACCGGCGGCTTAGCCAGCGGCCTGTCCACGCTCCCCGCGCGCCCCGACGCCCCATTTCCAGACGCGGCCGGCGGAGTCACCGGTTCCGCCGGGCACCGCACCGGCCCCGGACCCACCTCCCGCTTTCCCCCCTTTACGTTGCCGTCGTTGGTCGTCCCCAGCTTCACCCCGTACCCGACCAGCACCGCCTGCCGCTCGATCTTCGGTGCTGGGCTACCCCTCGATCCCGGGCTCCCGGGCGCGTCATCCTCGGGCCGCGCAAGGGCGTCGGTGCTGTCCCGGCAGGCGTTGAGCCGCCGGGCAGCCGTGCGGCCCAGCTTTCCGTACCGACACCAGCAGCCGAAGCATCCCCAGACACGTCGACGGCAATGATCGGCGTCCCCACATCGACGCTCTGACCCTTCAGGCACGAGCAGGTCGGTAACCACCCCATCAAACGGACAAGGCAGCTCCACCAGCGATTTCGCCGTCTCGATCTCCACGATGACCTGATTGACGGTCACCGAGTCTCCGGGCTTCACCTTCCACGAAACGATGTCCGCTTCAGTGAGCCCCTCACCGACATCCGGCAGCTTGAACTGTTTCACGTCAGCCATGAGTTCTCCCCGCCTCAGAACGCGAACGCGCGGTCGACGGTGTCGAGCACCCGGTCCAGGTCGGGCAGGTAGTGATCCTCCAGCCGGGACGGCGGGTACGGGGTGGAGAACCCACCGGCCCGCAGGACCGGGGCCTCCAGGTGGTAGAAGCACTCCTGGGTGACCCTGGCCGCGATCTCGGCGCCGAGCCCGGCGGTGACCGGGGCCTCGTGCACGACCACGCACCTGCCGGTCTTGCGCACCGACGCGACCACGGTGCCGATGTCCAGCGGCGACAGCGAGCGGAGGTCGATCACCTCCAGCATGCGCCCGTCCTCGCGGGCCGCGACCGCGGCTTCCATGCAGGTCCGCACGAGCGGCCCGTAGCTGACCACGGTCACGTCGCCGCCCTCGGCCACGGTTCGCGCCGAGGTCAGCGGCAGCGCCCCGGACAGGTCCGCGGCGGTGTCCACCTCGGCCTTGTCCCAGTACCGGCGCTTGGGTTCGAAGAAGATCACCGGGTCGTCGCTGGCGATCGACTGCTGGATCATCGTGAAGGCGTCCGCCGGGCCGGAGCAGGCGACCACCCGCAGGCCCGCCGTGTGGACGAAGTACACCTCGGGCGATTCGCTGTGGTGCTCCACCGCGCCGATCCCGCCGCCGCACGGGATCCGGATCACCACGGGCATCTTGACATGCCCGAGCGAGCGCAGCCGCTGCTTGGCGAGCTGGCTGACGATCTGGTCGAACGCGGGGAAGACGAAGCCGTCGAACTGGATCTCGCACACCGGGCGGTAGCCGCGCAGGGCGAGCCCGATCGCGGTGCCGACGATCCCGGACTCGGCGAGCGGCGTGTCCACCACGCGGGATTCGCCGAAGTCCTTCTGCAGCCCGTCGGTAACCCGGAACACCCCGCCCAGCTTGCCGACGTCCTCGCCCATGATGAGCACCTTGGGGTCGGCCTCCAGGGACTTGCGGAGGCCCTCGTTGATCGCTTTGGACAGCGTGAGGACGGTCACCGTGCCACCTCCTCGGTCTCGAAGGAGTCCAGGTAAGCGGCGAACTGCTCACGCTCGGCGTCCAGCAGCGCGTTCGGCTCGCTGTAGACGTTCTCGAACATGGCCAGCGGCTCGGGGTCCGGCATGGCCAGGCAGCCCCGCCGGACACCCCGGCCTACCTCCGCTGCTTCGGCGTCGACGGCCTCGAAGAAGGCCGCGTCGGCGGCGCCGGTGCGGACCAGGTAGACCTTGACCCGCTCGATGGGGTCCTTGAGCTTCCACGCTTCCAGTTCGGTGGCGAGCCGGTACCTGGTCGGGTCGTCGGTGGTGGTGTGCGCGCCCATCCGGTAGGTGAAGGCCTCGATCAGCGTGGGGCCCTGGCCCTCGCGGGCGGCCTGCATCGCCTTGCGGGTGACGGCCAGGCAGGCGAACACGTCGTTGCCGTCCACCCGGATGCCGGGGAAGCCGAAGCCGCTGGCCCGCTGGTACAGCGGGACGCGGCTCTGCCGCTCCAGCGGCTCGGAGATGGCCCACTGGTTGTTCTGGCAGAAGAACACGACGGGGGCGTTGAACACCGAGGCGAAGACGAACGCCTCGTTCACGTCGCCCTGGCTGGTGGCGCCGTCGCCGAAGTAGACGATGGCGGCCTCGCCGTTCTCGCCGACCAGGCCGTCGCGCTGGATCCCCATCGCGTAGCCGGTGGCGTGCAGCGCCTGGGCGCCGATCACGATCGTGTACAGGTGGAAGTTGTGCTCGGCCGGGTCCCAGCCGCCGTGGCTGACGCCGCGGTACAGCTCGAGGAGCTTCATCGGGTCGAGGCCACGGCACCAGGCCACCCCGTGCTCGCGGTAGGTGGGGAAGGCCATGTCGCGGGGGCCGAGTGCCCGCCCGGAGCCGACCTGGGCGGCCTCCTGGCCGAGCAGAGAAGCCCAGATGCCCAGCTCGCCCTGGCGCTGCAGCGCGATCGCCTCGGTGTCGATCCGGCGGACCAGGACCAGGTCGCGGTACAGGCCCTTCACCTCGTCGGTGGACAGTTCCAGGGGATAGTCGGGATGTTCGAGCCGCTCTCCTTCGGGCGTGAGCAGCTGGATGGTTTCCACGCGCGATCCCGCCTGCCGGTCCAGGCTGGCGGATCCAGGTGCGGCGGTGCTCGCACCGTCAGCATCGACGGCCACGTGCCACTCCTTGTGGTCGGGGCCGGCTGCGGGATCACCGCTACCGGCCGGCGGGGGTCCGTGACGGCTCTGGTGGGCCGGGACCGTTAGGGCCATCGTGACAGACGGCGCGGCATGCGGCTAACCCAGATGAACACTTACCGGCCTGCCGCGTCTCGCGTACGCTGCGTGGCCGGTGGGCAAGGGCCAAGGAAAGGCAGGGAAAAGTGACCAAAATCATTGTCGACGTGATGCTCAAGCAGGAGATTCACGATCCGCAGGGAGAGGCCATCTCCCGTGCCTGTCAGCGACTTGGATACGGCGATGTGGTCGGCGTGCGCCAAGGCAAGCGCTTCGAGGTTGAACTGCGCGGGGAGGCCGATGACAGCGCCCTGACCAGGGTCGGAGAGCTCGCCGGTGAATTGCTCGCGAACCCGGTGATTGAGGAATTCGTGCTGCGCGCGGAGTGAGGACATCTGTTGGCGCACCGAGCGCGGGGATGTTTAACACGGGCAGTGTCACGCATGTTAACCATGGTGTCACTCAACTTGACGGTTACCCCGGCCCAGGCGGGGGAAAGCACTCAAAGTGGCCATCGTGGACCGTGCGAACGGTAACCGGGGGGCAGGTGCATACGCTGGTGTCCAGCGCCGAGGAGCCTAACGTGGACGTGAAGCTCTGCCTGGTGTTTCCGCGCGAGGCACTGAGCGTGCCGGTGATGCGCCACATGCTCGGCGATGCCCTGCGCGGCCTGGGTGCCGACGACGACGGGCTCGCGGAACTGCTACTTGCGGTAACCGAGGCTTGCACCAACGTGGTGCGCCACGGTGGCCCGGGGCGCAGATACGAGGTGGTAGCCAGCCTGGGCCGGCGTGGCTGCCGTATCGAGGTACAGAACACCTGGCAGGGATTTGCCGGCGGCCGGCTTCCTGGGCTGCGGCGCCGTCCCTGGCCGGGGACCGCTTCGGCGGTGCGGCCCCGGCGCCGCGGCGGGCGTCCCGCCACGCTCGGCCGCTCGCTGCTGCGGGCCGGTTCCGGTCCCGGGGGGCATACCGGGGAGGCGGCGAAGGAGGAGGACATCGCCACCTTGCCCGAGTCGGGACGGGGGATCGACATCATGCGGGCCTGCGTCGATGACGTCAGCATGACCAGCGGCCCCGAGCACCGCACGGTGGTCTCCCTGAGCAAGCGCCTGGCCTGGCGTCCCGGTGGCCCGTTCGCGGGTTCCCTGGACGACGAACTCGAAGACGGCGAACTCGCCGACGCCGGCTGACCCATTCCCGTGCCGGTGAGCCGGTAACCTGCGTCCCGTGGGAGGACGCCCGTGACGGCCAGGTTTGGGGTTGTTACCTTTCCAGGGTCACTCGACGACCGTGACGCTGCCCGCGCGGTGCGCCGGGCCGGGGCCGAGGCGGTCCCGCTCTGGCATGGCGACCGTGGCCTGCGCGGGGTCGACGCAGTGATCCTGCCCGGCGGCTTCTCCTACGGCGACTACCTGCGCTGCGGCGCGATCGCGCGGTTTGCGCCGGTAATGGCTGATCTGGTGCCCGCCGCCCGGGCGGGGCTGCCGGTGCTCGGCATCTGCAACGGGTTCCAGATCCTGTGCGAAGCGCACCTGCTGCCCGGCGTGCTGACCCACAACACCGGGCTCCGGTTCATCGACCGGGAGGTCCGGGTGCGCATCGAGCACGACGGCACCCCGTGGACCGGTGACTACGAACGGGGCCAGGAGATCACGGTGGTGCTCAAGAGCGGCCAGGGCTCCTACCTCGCCGATGACGCCACGCTGGCCCGGCTCGAGTCCGGCGGGCAGGTGGTCGCCCGGTACACCGGCGGGAACCCGAACGGCTCGGCGCGCGACATCGCCGGGGTGACGAATCCCGCGGGGAACGTGGTCGGCCTGATGCCGCACCCAGAGCACGCGATCGACCCGCTGACCGGCCCGGGCAGTGACGGTCTCGGCTTCTTTACCTCGGTCGCCCGCGCGCTGGTGGCACGATGAGCGCGCAGGCCGCGCCCGTGCCCGGACCGGCGCCCGCCACCGACACCGTGGCCGTGGCCGCCGCCACCCCACAACGCTCTCAGCCCTACCCCGAACTGGGCCTGACGCAGGAGGAGTACCAGCGGATCCGGGGGCTGCTCGGGCGGCGGCCCACCGATCCGGAACTCGCGCTGTACTCGGTGATGTGGAGCGAGCACTGCTCCTACAAGTCCTCCCGGGTGTACCTGCGCCAGTTCGCCGACAAGGCGCCGCCTGTGGGCGGGAACAGTGAAGGTGGAACGGGGGGGCGGGCGGGGGGCGGGGCCCTGCTGGCCGGCATCGGGCACAACGCCGGAGTGGTGGATATCGGCCAGGGCTACGCGGTCACCTTCAAGATCGAGTCGCACAACCATCCGTCCTACGTGGAACCGTTCCAGGGCGCGGCGACCGGGGTCGGCGGGATCGTCCGCGACATCCTGGCCATGGGCGCCAGGCCGGTGGCGGTCATGGACTCGCTGCGGTTCGGCCCGGCGGACGCGCCGGACACCGCCCGGGTGCTGCCTGGCGTGGTCAGCGGTATCTCGTTCTACGGCAACTGCCTGGGCCTGCCGAATATCGGCGGCGAACTGGCCTTCGACCCGTGCTACGCGGGTAACCCGCTGGTGAACGCGCTCTGTGTCGGGGTGATGCGGCACGAGGACCTGCGCTTCGCCGCGGCCCGTGGCGCGGGCAACAAGGTGATCCTGTTCGGCGCCCGGACCGGGCCGGACGGCATCGGCGGGGCGTCGGTGCTGGCCAGCGCGTCGTTCGGGGCGGGTGCGGCAGCCAAGCGGCCGAGCGTGCAGGTCGGCGACCCGTTCATGGAGAAGCTGCTGGTGGAGTGCTGCCTGGAGCTGGGCGCGGCGGGGCTGCTGGCCGGTATCCAGGACCTGGGCGCCGCCGGGGTGTCCTGCGCGACCGCCGAACTCGCCGCGGGCGGTGGCTCCGGCATGTCGGTGAACCTGGATCTGGTGCCGCTGCGGGACACCTCGCTGGGCCCCGCGGAGATCCTCATGAGCGAGTCCCAGGAACGCATGATGGCCATCGTCGAGCCGCGCCACGTGGAGCGGTTCGCCGCCATCTGCGCGCGCTGGGACGTGCCGGCCACGGTGATCGGCGAGGTGACCGGCACCGGGCGGCTGGAGATGACCTGGCGGGGGGAGGTGGTGGTGGACATCGCGCCGGAGACCGCGGCCAGCCAGGGCCCGGTCTACGACCGGCCGGCCGTGCGCCCCGCCAGCCAGGACGCGGTCGTGGCCGACGGCCCGGCGCGGCTGCCCCGGCCCGCGCCCGGTGAACTGGGCGGCACCTTGCTCGCGCTGCTGCGCTGGCCGGACCTGGCGGACAAGACCTGGGTGACCGAGCAGTACGACCGGCACGTGCTCGGCGGCACCGTGCTCGCCGCCCCGGAGAACGCCGGGGTGCTCAGGGTTGATGAGCAGACGGGGCTTGGGGTGGCGCTCGCCACCGACGGGAACGGGCGGTACTCACGGCTCGACCCCTATGCGGGTGCCCAGCTCGCCCTGGCCGAGGCATACCGGAACGTGGCGGCCACCGGGGCGCGCCCGGTCGCGGTGACCAACTGCCTCAACTTCGGCTCACCCGAGGACCCGGGCGTCATGTGGCAGTTCGCCGAGAGCGTGCGCGGCCTCGCGGACGGCTGCGCGTTCCTTGGCACCCCGGTGACCGGCGGCAACGTCAGCTTCTACAACCAGACCGGACAGGTGCCGATCCACCCCACGCCGGTGGTCGGCGTGCTGGGCATCCTCCCCGACGTGCGACGGCGGCTGTCGCTCCGGTTCCGCCGCACCGGTGCCCGCCTGGTGCTGCTCGGCCGGACCGGCGAGGACTTCGGCGGGTCGGCCTGGGCCTGGACGGTGCACGGCCACCTTGGCGGCAGCCCCCCGGCGGTGGACCTGGGCGCGGAGCGCTCGCTTGCCACGGTGCTCGCATCGGCGGCCGGGGACGGCCTGCTCGCCGCGGCGCACGACCTGTCCGACGGCGGCCTGGCCGTCGCCCTGGCGGAATCGTGCCTGGCCGGCGCGACGGGCGCACAGGTGAGCCTGCCTGGCGACCCGTTCACGATGCTGTTCAGCGAGTCGCCCGCACGGGTGGTGGCCGAGGTCGCCCCCGGCGCCGGGGCGGCGCTCGCCGCGCTGTGCGAGCAGCACCTGGTCCCGCTGACGGACCTGGGCACGCTGGGTGGCGACCGGTTGGAGGTCACCGGCTGCTTCACCGTGACACTGGACGAACTCGCCGCGGCGCGTGCCGGTGTGCTTTCGGCCTTGTTCGGCTGAGGTCCCGTGACCGCTGCCAGCGAGAGGGCCGCACAGCGGCTGCGGGCCGCCCTGGACGAGCAGCGGGCCGCGCTGGGCGAGCCCGCCTGGGCCGGGCCCGACGATCCGGAGGCACTCGGCCGTGCCTGCGCGGTCGCGGTCTCCCAGGCCCTGGCCGCGGGGCAGCCGCCGCGTCCCGGCGCGCTGCGGGAAGCGGCCAGATACCTGGCCCGGCTGCTTGCTGCGCAGGCCCCAGGCCGGGCGGTGGAGGTCCGGGTGCCGCCGTATGCAGCGGTCCAGTGCATCGAGGGCCCCAGGCACACCCGGGGCACGCCGCCCAATCTCGTGGAGATGGACCCGGTGACCTGGGTTCGCCTGGCGGCCGGCCTGACGAACTGGGCCGACGCGCTCGCGGCGGGGGCGGTGCGGGCCAGTGGGGTCCGCGCTGACCTGGGCGCTTACCTGCCCGTGCTGGACATGCCGGGTGCATGCACGGCGGAACATTAGACTGACCGGGTGGTCAAGCCCGACGGCCGACTCACCAGCGACGTGGATCCGGAGGATCGGCCCCCCCGGGACGCATGTGGCGTATTCGGCGTCTGGTCCGAGGGTGAAGAAGTCGCCAAGCTCGCCTATTACGGCATCTACGCGCTGCAGCACCGCGGCCAGGAGTCGGCTGGCATCGCCGTCAGTGACGGCGTACGGATCGTCGTCTACAAGGACATGGGCCTGGTGGCCCAGGTTTTTGACGAGCGCGTGCTGAGTTCGCTGCACGGTCACATCGCGGTCGGGCACTGCCGCTACTCCACCAGTGGTTCTTCGGTGTGGGAGAACGCCCAGCCGACGTTCCGGCCCACGCCGGCCGGCGGCGTCGCTCTCGGCCACAACGGGAATTTGATCAATACGCTCGAACTTGCCGCCCTGGCTGCCCCGGCGGACGATCTTCCGGGGCTGACCGGCACGTCCGGCACACGTCCGACACCGACGTGCTGACCGCGTTGTTCGCCCGCCCGGCCTACGCCACCCTCAGGGAGGCCGCGCTGGCCACGCTGCCGTTGGTCCGCGGGGCCTATTCGCTGGTCTTCGCCGACGAGCGGACTCTGTACGCGGCGCGGGACCCGCAGGGCTTCCGGCCGCTGGTGCTTGGCCGGCTCGCCCGTGGCTGGGTCGTGGCCAGCGAAACGGCGGCCCTCGACATCGTCGGCGCCCAGTTCGTCCGCGAGGTGGAGCCGGGAGAGCTGATCTCCATCGACTCCGGCGGGGTCACCTCGACCACCTTCGCTCCGGCGCAGCCGCGGGGGTGCCTGTTCGAGTACGTGTACCTGGCCCGCCCGGACACCACCATCGCTGGCCGCGGTGTGCAGGCGACGCGGGTGGAGGTGGGCCGCCGCCTCGCCGCCGAGCACCCAGCCGAGGCCGACCTGGTCATCCCGGTACCCGAGTCGGGGACCCCGGCCGCGATCGGCTACGCGCAGGCCAGCGGCATCCCCTACGGCCAGGGGCTGGTGAAGAACTCCTACGTGGGCCGCACGTTCATCCAGCCGAGCCAGACGATCCGCGAGCGCGGCATCCGGCTGAAGCTGAACCCGCTGCGGGACGTGATCGCGGGCAAGCGGATCGTCGTGGTGGACGACTCGATCGTGCGCGGCAACACCCAGCGCGCCATCGTCGGGATGCTCCGAGAGGCGGGCGCTGCCGGGGTGCACGTACGGATCTCCAGCCCTCCGGTGCAGTGGCCGTGTTTCTACGGAATCGACTTCGCCACCCGCACCGAGTTGATCGCCGGCAGTCTCGCCGTGGAGCAGATCCGCGAATCCATCGGTGCCGACTCGCTCGGGTTCGTCTCCCTGGCGGCCTTGACCGAGGCGACCACGGTGCCCGCGCACCGCCTGTGCCGGGCCTGCTTCGACGGCGACTACCCGGTTCCGGTCGCCGAGGCCGAGCGCGGCAAGCACGTGCTCGAAGGTACGGCGGCCGCCGGGGTGCGCCAATGAACTGTGCCGGCCCAGGGGAGCACTCCGCACCCCCGGGGGCCAGCCACCGGGCCCCACGGCCCGGATCCTCCCGGGGCGCCGATGGCGCCTGGCCGCCGAACCGGCCGGCCTCATCGCGCGGCGGCGGGCTCGATTACCAGGCCGCCGGGGTGAGCATCGAGGCGGGGGACCGCGCCGTGGCCCTGATGCGGGACGCCGTCGCGCGGACCTCGGGACCGGAGGTCGTCGGCGGGATCGGCGGGTTCGCCGGCCTGTTCGACGCTTCCAGGCTGACCGGCTACCGGCGCCCGCTGCTGGCCACGGCCACCGACGGGGCCGGCACCAAGGTGGTGATCGCCCAGCGGCTGCACCGGTACGGCACGATCGGGCTCGACCTGGTCGCGATGGTGGTGGACGACCTGGTCACCTGCGGCGCCGAACCGTTGTTCATGACCGACTACGTGGTGTTCGGCACCCTGGTGGCCGAGCGGGCTGCCGAGGTCGTCGCGGGCGTGGCCCGAGGATGTGAGCTGGCCGGTTGCGCCCTGCTCGGCGGCGAAACCGCCGAACATCCGGGCCATCTGGGCCCCGACGACTTCGACCTGGCCGGCGCGGCGACCGGTGTGGTGGAGGCGGACGCCCTGCTCGGGCCGGCCCGGGTGCGGGCCGGGGACGCGATACTCGCGCTGGCCTCTTCCGGGCTGCACGCCAACGGATACTCACTGGTCCGGCGGGTGATCGGGGAGGCAGGCCTGGCCCTGGACGCAGAACCGCCGGAACTCGGCCGGCCCTTGGGCGAGGAACTGCTGACGCCGACCACGATCTACGCGCGGGACTGCCTGGCCCTGGCCGCCGAATGTGACGTGCACGCGTTCGCGCACGTGACCGGGGGCGGGCTGGCCGCCAACCTGGCCCGGGCGCTTCCCACGGGAACGGGAGCCACCGTGGACCGCGGGACCTGGTGCCCGCCCGCGATCTTCGGCCTGCTGGCGGGGCATGGTGGGATCGGCCAGGACGAGATGGAGCGAGTCTTCAACATGGGCGTCGGCATGGTGGCCGTGGTGGGGGCGGACGACGCCGGCCGTGCCGTGGACCTGATGAACGCGCGCGGTATACCTACCTGGCACGCCGGTGAGGTCACATCAGGTGAAGGCGCACGCCTCGCTGGTGCCTATCGGAGCTGAGGTGCCCGGACCGGCAGGAGTGAACCCTGGCCGGCCGGAGTGGAGCCTGGGCAGCCAGCGGTAACCCGGAATCGCCAGCGGTAACCGGGAATCGCCAGCGGTAACCGGGAATCGTCAGCCGTAACCGGGAATCGCCAACCGTAACCGGGAATCGCGGGGGCTCCGGGGGGCTCGGCCCCCCGGGAAGACACTGCGGGCCCGTGGCGAAGATGACCGCAGGTCATCGAGCAGGCTAGTCCGCCTCGTCGTCGTCGTCGTCTTCTTCGCCGTCGTAGTCGTCGTCGAAGTCGCTGTAACGGTCGGCGAGTTCGGAAGAGGCGTGGTCATTGCTGTCCCGCCCACTATCTTCACCGACGCCCAGCTCGGTCCGCAGCCGGTCAAGGTCAGTGCCGCCGCTGTTGTACTTGAGCTGGCGTGCCACCTTTACCTGCTTGGCCTTGGCTCGGCCGCGCCCCATTGGCTCGACCCCCTCGAACATACGGAGCCTTGCCTAGGCCCCTGTTCCCTGCATTGAGCAGTACGGGTTTCGTGCACATAATGCTGCGCGTCGTCCTCCACCGCCTGGAGCGCGACGCGCGTTCGAGCCCGCATGCAACTATTACGGTACCTGCTTTGCGCCGCGAGCGCTTCCCAGCCGCACTTGCAACCTTCACCCCGCCGCCCTGCGCTCCAGCCCGTCACCCCGCTGCCCCGCATCCCAGGCCCTCACTCGGCCGCCCCGCACCCCAGAACCTCAACCCGCCGCCCCACGCCAATCCCTTACCCGGGCCGCCCCGGCCAGTGGGTCTTTGCCTGCAGGCTCAGCCGGACAGCCAGATGCCGCGGAGCCGGCCAACCTCGGCCATCCGCCGCTCGGCCAGCCGGTCGGCGGCCACGGCGGGCGGCACGCCGTCTTCGTCCGCCAGTGCGAAGATCTTCTTGGCCGTCACATAGATCTTCTCGGCCCTTGCGCTGGCCCGCTCGAAGTTGAAGCCGGCCCGCTCGTCCGCGACCTGGATCGCCCCGCCCGAATTGACCAGGTAGTCGGGGGCGTACAGGATCCCGCGGTCGGCGAGCACTTTCTCCAGCCCAGCATGCGCGAGCTGGTTGTTGGCGCCGCCGCAGACGATACGGGCGGACAGTGCCGCCACCGAATCGTCGGTGAGCGCGCCGCCCATCGCGCACGGTGCGTAGATTTCGAGGGGACAGGCGAGCAACTCGGCCTGGCCGCTGACGGCCTGCACGGCCGGGTGGGCGGCCTGTACCCGCTCGGCCGCCGCGGGGCTGACGTCGCAGATCACGACCCGGGCGCCTGCGTCGATCAGGTGGCCGACCAGGCGGTGGCCCACCTTGCCAACTCCCTCGACTCCGACCAGGCGGTTCTCCAGGCTGTCCGAGCCCCAGGTGTGCTCCGCCGCGGCCCGCATCCCGTGGAACACCCCGATCGCGGTCAGGATGGAGGAGTCGCCACCGCCACCGTTGAGTACGGTCCGCCCGGTGACGTACCGGCACTCGCGGGCCACGATGTCCATGTCCTCGCTGTAGGTGCCGATGTCGCACGCGGTCACGTACCGGCCGCCCAGCGACTCCACAAACCGGCCGTATGCCCGCAGCAGGGCCTCGGTCTTGAGTTTGGCCGGGTCCCCGATGATCACGGCTTTGCCGCCGCCGAGATCGAGGTCGGCCAGGGCGTTCTTGTAGGCCATCGCGCGGGACAGGTTCAGCACGTCGGCCAGGGCCGCATCCTCCGACGGGTAGGGGAAGAAACGCGTGCCGCCCAGCGCTGGGCCGAGCGCGGTGGAGTAGATGGCGATGATGGCCCGCAACCCGGTCTGCGGGTCCTGGCAGAACACGATCTGCTCGTGCCCGCCGCGCGGGGTAGATGCAATTGCTGGCGCGTCCTGGGGATAGCCGGAGGCGCTACCGCTTGGATTGCTCGCGAAGACGTTCGTCACTGTGGTGACTCTCCTGGCGTCGTCCCGCGTCCTCGTCGACGCGGACTCGCGATAAGCGTATGCCCACTCCCAGGCACCACCGGGCCCCGTCTGGCGTCCTTGATCACGGACACTTTTGGGGCAAATAGCGCACGCGGGCGTCCGTGATCAAGGACGCCGGGCAAGATGAGGTGTGGGGGTGTAGATGAACAGGTCCCGGGCCGGGGTGGCGGCCATCGCCGTGACGGCGGCCGCATTGCTGGCCGGGCTGGTCACGGCCGTCCCGGCCGCCGGCGCCGCTCCCGTGGCTCCCGCCGCTTCCGCGGCTTCCGTGGCTTCCGTGGCTCCCGCCGCCGGCGCCGCTCCCGTGGCTCCCGCCGGGACGGCTCCGGCGCCCTTCGTGATCATCATGATGGAGAACCATGGCCTGCATCCGGTGCTGAACGACGGCACGGACATGCCGTACCTGAACAGCCTGTGGCGCGGCGGCACCAGCCTGGATTTCACGCAGTACGCCGCGCTCACGCACCCGAGCCTGCCCAACTACCTGGGCATGACCTCAGGGTTCACCCAGGCCACCTCGGATGCGGTGCACCCAGGCGAGTTCGCGGGCCCGACGATCTGGGACCAGCTCACCCAGGCGGGCGTGTCCTGGGGGGTCTTCGAGGAGGGCATGCCGGCCACGTGCTCGCCCCGTATCACCTACAACGACCCGGTGACCGGCGGGCAGTACCTGCTCCGGCATGACCCAGGCATAATCTTCGGCACCGTCTACCAGAGCGCCGAATGCCAGCACGTGCAGCCGCTCACCGCGCTGAACTACGCCAGCCTGCCCGCGGTCAGTTTCATCACCCCGAACACCTGCGACGACATGCACGGGCTGACCGCCGCCCAACTCGCCGGCACCGGTTTCGTCAACTGCCTCAAGGGTTCCGACGCCTTGGAGCAGCGGTCCGACCAGTGGCTGTCCCAGATCGTGCCGAACCTGACGGCGGCCGGTGCGACGGTGTTCGTCACGTTCGACGAATGCTGCGCGGCCACCCTCAGCCCGATGTATGCGCTCGAGACCGGCCCCGCCGTCACACCCGGGTCCGACGGCACCAGTTACTCGCACTATTCGGTGCTGGCGGGAGTCGAGGATGCTTACGGACTGTCACTGCTGGGCGGTGCGGCCACCGCGAACCCCATTCCGGTCCCATAACCCGGTGGCCTGCGGGCGCTGCCCGGCAGAGCCGCGGACACTCCCAGGGAATACCCAGGGTCCGGTGATGATCTCGTTACGTGTCGTGTCTATGTCGCGCGATCGCTGCGTGCCAGGATTCCTGGGTGCTTCCCTACGCCGCATATCTGCGTGTCTACGAACCCCTCTCGGCGTTTCCCGAGGCTGACGGCCGGCGCTGGGCTGAGTACGCGGCATCGGCGGGCCGTCCCCGCCGCGCCGGAGCACTCGCCGCGGAGCAGGCAGAGTCGCTGGCCAGAGCCATCGGGTCGCCGCCGCGGCCTGCCCCCGAGCAGGAGAGCGACCATGCCTACGTTCGGTGGTCGGAAGGTGTCACCTACATCTGCCCGTGGCAGACCAGGCTGCGGTCCTGGCTGGTGCTGTCCCGGCTGCGGACGGCGGCACCGTCGCTAACCAGGGCCGCCTTCTCCACTCGCCATGCCGACGCGGCCGTGCGTGACTTCGCGCACTGGCGCAGCCAGGAGTACTCGCCGCGGGTGTATATCCAGGCGAGCACCTGGTCGGCACCGTTCGCCTGGTTCGTCCCTTTCGCCGCGGATGAGCGATGGCTCGTGCTCGGGGCATCCAGCGAACCGGGCGAGGGGGGCAGGGCGACCGCCGCCGGGACGCGCACCCTCGTCTACGCGACCGCGATGAGCCAGGCGCGCACCCGGGTGGCCAAGGCGCTGGCGGTGATCCGCCCGGCGAGGAGCCCGCGGGCCGCGGCGCCGTGGGGCGGTGATCCAGCGGCGCTGCTGGCCGAGCTTCGCGAGGTCGGCGCGTGGCTGGAGGAGTTCCACCCGCACTCCCTTGTGGAACTGGACTACGGCGGACTGGTCCACCTGCTCGACGACGGCGCGCTCTGCTCGGACCAGTCGGTGGCGGAGGTGTCCGCCTCGGTCAGTGCGGTGGCCGCCGGAGAGGTCGAGTTCGCCACGGCCATGTATCAGCGATTCGTGCGGCGCTGGCGGGCGCTGGAGGCGCTCGAACAGGCATCCTGAGCCGGCACGAGATGACTTTTCCGAATCTCCGCCGTCGCAACTATGCGTATAGCTAGAATTACGCAGCGTGACTCAGATCAGTGGACCAAGGGGGACACTGTCGCAGAATCTTTGCTCCCGGTGGTCGACTTGTCACCGCTGGTGATGGCAATATGGTCTCAGTGGGCCATATAGGACATCCACGGCAGGCTCCACCCCGGAGCCAGGAAAAGCTACAAAACGCAGGATCGCAGTACTGGTCCAGGAGGAGAGGCCGTACACATGTCTGCACGCACACCCGAAGCTGAACCGCTTCTGACCCCGGCCGAGGTTGCCACGATGTTCCGCGTGGACCCCAAGACCGTGACGCGGTGGGCGAAGGCCGGCAAGCTCACGTCAATTCGCACCCTGGGCGGCCACCGGCGGTACCGGGAGACGGAGGTCCGTGCGCTGCTCGCGGGTATCCCGCAGCCCAGGTCGGAGTAGTTCTCGCTTATCCGCGGTATGCCGCCGCGGGCCGGACCCGCGATTGTCCCCGGCCATCTATGCGAGGCGTTCCGCACCGGACTGCCAGGCAGTCCGCCAGTAGTAGCAGTGAGGGGGGTCGGCCCCGGCGGTCACTAGCCGCGTTGGGGGCGCCATTTCGCGGGTCGCATCGCACGAGCGATGGACCGGTCAGACGTCGCCGGGGTCGATCCGGTCGCCCCAGTGGGAATCAGGCAGGACGCCTCACCCGGGTGGCCGGCGGCCAGGAAGCAGTGGCCGGACACGGGGGATGGGCCAGTCGAGGGGACGGGCGGGGGCCCGTACGGGGGAAGAATCCGGACCTATGGGGAAGAGACCTAAACCACCAGGTAGGCGCGCTGCGCGGGTAGATGCCCGAAACGTCTGATTGCTGCAAGTAATCGGAAGACAACTTTTTGTAATCGCAGGTGCATCGCACGGGGGTCGGCAATACTAGGCCGCGAGCACCCGCAGGCAGGTGCCACACACTCGGCGGCACGGCTGAGCCGGGGCCATAGATGACGGCAGGCGCTGGTGCGCGTGCCCGGAGTTTTGGCTGCGCCACAGGGGTCCCGCAGGGTACGGGATGCGGCGTCGCCGTTCAGGGGAGGATCCCAGATGCGTGATCCGGATTTGGTCACCCGCGCACAGCGGGCTGCGGTCGCGCTGGAGCGCGCCTGGGAGCGCTGGCGCGCAATGCATGGCCTGTCGGCAGATCCCATGCCACCGGTGTCCAGCTACGTCGGTTACTCAATAGAGGAGCCGTGGGGGCGCCCCCGCGTGGTGTTCGGGGTCGATGCCAGGGAGGCAGAGTTGCTCGCCGCCCTCCTCGACCACCATGAGTGTGTCGGGCCGTTCTACCAGGAAGCGCCGCGCGGCGCCGTCTACGGCGCCGGCGCGCCCGGGAACGGCGGTTCCCCTCTGGACGAGGCGTGGCCGCGCATCCCGGCACAGGCGCAGGCCGCCGAGGAGCGGCCGCCGCAGTGGGACCAGGACGACCAGCCGGGCCAGGCGGACGGCGGCACGGCAGGCCTGGGTGGCGCGGCTGGTGCCACCGATGGTGATCAGCACCACTACCCTGACCGCCGGCTCCCGGAGGAGCCGGGCCAGGAGGGCGGCATGGCGGATCTGCCGCGTCATGACGAACCGCGTGGCAGCAACGGCCGCAGCGGTGACCAGCGCCGTGGGCGGCGCACCGAACTGGGCAGGCCCAGCCGGCGGGAGCGGCGCGCAGCGAGCCGCCAGCGGCCGGCCGGCCCTCGGGGGCCGGTAGCCGAGCAGGCCCACGCCGACGCAGCCCACGCCGACGCAGCTCAGGGCGATGCAGCCCACGCTGACGCGGCGGAGTACGCCGCGAACGGCCGCATCGCCGAGGCGGCGTGGCCGGTGGACGCGGCTGGTCCGTCGTGGACGGACGAGGAAGTGGGCCCCGCGGCCGGCTCCGCACCGGGTGGCCTCGCATCCGCCAGCCCCGGCTCCCGCAGCGCCGCGTCCGGCAGTCCTGGGTCCGGTGGCTCCGCACCGGGTGGCCTCGCATCCGCCAGCCCCGGCTCCCGCAGCGCCGCGTCCGGCAGTCCTGGGTCCGGTGGCTCCGCGCCGGGTGGCCTCGCATCCGCCAGCCCCGGCTCCCGCAGCGCCGCGTCCGGCAGTCCTGGGTCCGGTGGCTCCGCGCCGGGCAGCCCTGGCTCCGGCAGCGCCGCATTCGATGGCCCTGCATCCGATGGTGCTATATCTGATGGCTCCGCGTCCGGTGGCTCCGGCTCCAGCAGCGGCGCAGCTGGCAAGGCTGTGCCCGGCGGGCCTGCGTCCGGCAGGCCCGGGTCCGCCGGGCCCGCGTCGGGCGGCTTTGCGCCGGGCAGCCTCGGCTCCGGCAGCGCCACGTCTGACGGCCTCCCAGCAGGCAACCCGGGCTCCCGTAGCGCCGCGTCCGGCAGGCCTGGGCCCGGCACGCTTCGGCCCAGTGGTGCTGCGCCCGGCAGCCTCGGCCCCGATAGCGCCGCATCCGATAGCGCCGTGTCCGATAGCGCCGTGTCCGATAGCGCCGTGTCCGATAGCGCGGTGCCTGCCCGCCCCACATCGGGCGGCTTTGCGCCGGGCAGCCCCGCATCCGGGAGCGCCGCCGTGGACATCACCACGGTGGACGCCATCCCCGTGCAGAGCGACCCCGTGGAACGGGCCGCCGACTCCGCCGACGCCACCCCGGGCGAGCGGGCACCCAAGGGCAAGAGCCTGTACGACGTGACCAAGGCAAGCCGCGACCGCGCCCGCGATGCGGCCCGCCGCCGGGGTGGCGTGCCCGCGGCAGACCGTCGCCAGGGTACGGCGCGGGCCCTGGCCCAGGGCCGCGCCGCCGCCACAGGCCGCGGCGCCAAGCCCAGCGGGGAACCGGTCAGCTCGAACGGAGTCACCGGCGCCGGGCACGCGGATGTCGCCGAAGCGGGCCTGGGCCTGGCCGCTCCCGCCGCTCCCGGCGGTCCCGGAACCCCGGAACCAGAAGGCTCCGGCGTGGCCAGCCCGGACCTCGCGGCCCCAGATCTGGCTGGCCAGGGCCGCGCCGATGAAGCTGCCGGAGACTTTGCACATGAGCAGCGGTGGAACGACGCCGCGGCGCAGGAGCGTGGCTATCCGGCAACGGCGGCCCCGGGCCGCGTGGATGACGCCGGCGAGCGGCACGCCACACAGGGCCAGTGGGCCCAGGACACCGACCCGGGCCTGGACTATTCCAGCGACCAGGACCTGGACTACGCCGACGACTCCGGTATGGACTACGCCGACGCCGGCCGGGACTACCCGGCCGACGAGGGCTGGGACGACGTAGCCGGCCCGGGCGAGCTCTGGGCCAATGGACTCGCTGCGGCGACGGGCCCCGGCGAGGATCGCGGTGGGGACACCGGTCGTAGCGATGTGGCCGGCCTGGACCAGCTCTGGGGCATCGGGCGTGGCACCTCGGGCTATGGCCAGGACCAGGCAGCGGGCGCGGCTGGCCACCAGGCAGGGGACGTGGGCGGCGCGGCCGGCCCGGGCTCGCCCGGTGACACCGGCCCCGGCAGCATGCGCGGCGCGGCCGGTTCCGCCCCAGCGCCCGCGCGGGGCATGGGCCCGGGCGGCGCGTGGGACAGCGTCGCCACCGCAGGCGACGGCGCCTCGCGAGAGACCAGCCTGAGCCAGGCGCGGGAGCCCGGTTCCGCACCGGACAACGGTTCGGTGCGGAACGGCGGTGCTGCCCGGGACATCCACCCGGCGCGGGACACCAGCACGCGGGACACCAGCACGCGGGACACCAGCACGCGGGACACCAGCCACGGCGGGGAGACCGGCCACGGCGGGGACAACGGCCACGGTCCCGAGGACGGATCGGCGTGGGAGGGTTCGGCATGGGACAGTCACCCGGCATACGAAGCCGGTTCCGTCCAGGGCACCAGCCCTGGACCAGCGCGGGATTCCCGCCGGGACCTGCCGGGCGACTTCGGCCCTGACCCGCTCGGGAGCCCCGGTGGCCGGGAAACCGCTGACTTCCTTGCCGCACCTCCGCCCAGTGGCAGCATCCTGACCACGGCGCCACGCCAGGAGACCAGGACCGCCCGCCCGGCCAACGTCGGCACCGAGACCATTGCCGCCGAACTGGCCGGCTGGGCCGCCGGGGAACTGCCCGGGCAGGCTTCGGCGCGGCTCGCCGCGTGGGCGGCCATCGGCGGGGTCCCCGCCCCTGGCTACCGCCGCACCGACGGCTCCGACGTGGGCCCGACGGGCGTGGCCACCGAACCGGTTCGTTAGTACCAGCCGTAGATCGGTCTGAGACGGTTCGGCGCCTGACAGGGGGCTCCCTGAGCGCGTTGCTGGTGGCGTCGCCATCGTGACCAGTTCAGCCGGTGGTCCGGCGGCTGATTCCAGTCGCTTGTACTCTCACGATGAAGTGATGTGCCTGGCGCTGACCGTGGCCAGGCCGCCCTGGTCCTGGTACGGCGCCGCGCGGTGGTCTGGGCGGCGGCGGGCATTCTTGTGATCGGCATCGTCTGCCTGCTGCCAGTCCTGCACCGGACGTGGCCACTGACCGTCTCCGCGCAACGGCCCACCGGGCCGCGCGGCATCACACCGCCCCCGCCGTCAAGCCCTAACAGGGTGCCGGGAGCCAGCCCGAACCTGGCCCGGTGGTCACCGCCACGGCCCAGGTAACGATCTACGGCTGGAGTACTCGGCGCACCCGCGGCCATTGCGCCGCGCCTGTCACGGACGGCCGATCGCACGGCGGCGGAGCCGCCGGCACGGTTGCGCCGGCAGCATGGCAGGCCGGGAGCGGGTGGCACGGCTGGCCGCGCAACCACGGTGCCCAATCGCGGGGCCTGGCCGCACTACCGGCGCCCGGCCAGCCCCGGGGGCGTCGTCTGTCGCAGGTGAGGCGGACAATCTACGACGTGCGCATCGCTGTGGTCGGCGGCCCTGAGGGCGGTTGCCTGATGTCCGAGTCCGCCGAGGACGGCACCGGCCACGGGCGCATCGTTATGCATGATGATCTTGCCGGGGCTGTCGCGGAGCGTGAGCGGGCCGGCGACGTGCGCTGGGTGTGGGCGGCCTGCGGCGACGTGTACCCGGCGCTGCTGCGTGCCGGGGTTCCGGTGCAGCGCTGTCACGATGTGGCGCTGACCGAAACCCTGCTGCTGGCCAGGGACGGGCGGCACGCGGAGCCGGCCACGCTGGCGGCGGCCTGGGCCCGCTTGGGCGGGGCGGCGGGGTCGGGGCTAGCGCTGCGCGGGGCGGCGGGGTCGGGGCTGGCACTGCGCGGGGCGGCGGGGTCGGGGCTAGCGCTGCGCGGGGCGGCGGCGCCGGTCGCTCAGGCCGCGGTCGTGCGGTCCGCCGCGACTGGCCAGGCGGTGCTGTTCGAGCCCGCCGACCCGGCCTTCCCGACCCCGCGCGCGGCGCTGGACGCCCTGGTCGCGGTGCACGCCGATCAGCAGCGCCGGATCGCGGCCGACGAGCATCCGGGCCGGTTCGCGCTGCTCGCGGCGGCGGAATCGGCAGCCGGTCTGGTCGCCGCCGAGATGGGTTTCTGCGGGCTGCCCTGGCGCGCCGACGTGCACTCGGAACTCCTGACCAGCCTGCTCGGTAACAAGCCGCCGCCCGGGCTCCGCCCGCCGCGCCTGGCCAGCCTGAGCGCGCAGATCTCCGCCGCACTGGGCGGCCGCCCGGTGAACCCGGACTCGCCCGCGCAGGTGCTCCGGGCGCTGGCCGCCGACGGCGTCCGGATCTCCTCCACCCGCGCACACGTCCTGCGCGAGGTGGACCACCCGGCCGCCGCGCTGTTGCTCGAGTACAAGGAACTTGCCCGGCTGCACGCCGCGCACGGCTGGTCCTGGCTGGACGAGTGGGTGAGCGACGGCCGGTTCCACGCCGAGTACGTGGTCGGCGGCGTGGTCTCCGGGCGCTGGGCCACCAGGGGCGGCGGCGCGCTGCAGATCCCCCGGGTGCTGCGGCGAGCGGTGGTGGCCGACCCCGGCTGGGTCCTGGTGGTGGCCGACGCCGCGCAACTCGAGCCGCGGGTGCTGGCCGCGCTCGCCGGGGACGAGGCGCTGGCCGCCGCGGCCGGCACCGGCGACCTGTACCAGGCGCTGGCCGACGCGTTCGGCGGGGAACGCGGCAACGCCAAGATCGCCCTGCTGTCCGCCATGTACGGCGGGGCGGCGGGGCAGGCGCGGCAGCTTCTGGCGGTGCTCCGGAACCGGTTCCCGCTGGCCGCCCAGTACGTGGAACTGGCCGCCCAGGCGGGGGAGGAGGGGAAGGTGGTCCGGTCGCGGCTCGGCCGGACCTGCCCACCGCCGTCCAGCGCCTGGCGCGGCCTCACCGCCGAGCCCGACGACCCGGGTGCCGACGAGCCGCGCGCGGGCCGGTCGGTGCGCGCCCGCGGCAGGTTCACCCGCAACTTCGTGGTTCAGGCGAGCGCGGCCGACTGGGCCGTTGTCTTCCTGGCAGACCTGCGGCGCCGCCTGGCGCCTGTTTCGCTGCCATACGCAACGGGCGTGGTGCCCGCCACCGCCTCAGGCGCACCGTCGGGGGCTGATGCTGCGGGCGACCGCGAACCGCGGCTGGTCTTCTTCCAGCACGATGAGGTGATCGTGCACTGCCCGGCGGGCATTGCCGCCGACGTGGTCTCGGCGGTCGGCGAGGCCGCGGCCGAGGCCGGGCGGCTGGTGTTCGGGCCGACCCCGGTCAGGTTCCCGGTCACCACGGCCGTGGTGAGCAGTTACGCCGACGCGAAGTGAGCGGGGGGCGCCGTGCGGCAGGCCCTCCGGGCCAGGCGGCGAAGGCTCAGGCGGCGGCCTGGGCCGGCTGGTCCGTGCCGCAGTACTTGCACTTGGATGCGGCGGCGGGCAGGTCGCTGGACAGGCACGCCGGGCAGGTCTTCACCGGGGTGGGCGGGCCGAACACGACCTGGCCGCGCCCGGCCTGGATCTTCCGGTAGGGGACGATGATCACGAAGTAGATGACCGCCATGAAGATGATGAAGTAGATGATCGCGGAGATAAACGCGCCAATGTTGATGTACGTCGCCTTGTTGCCGGCGGTGCCCAGCTGAATGCCGAAGCCGATGCCATTGCCGCCGCCGGCCCTGGCCACGATCGGGTTGATGATGTTCGTGGTGAACGAAACGATCAGGGCACTGAAGGCGAGCGCGATAACCAGCCCGACCGCCACGATGATGACATCGCCGCGCATGAGGAAGTTCTTGAACCCGGTGAACATGCTTGAGCCCTCCCTAGCCGTCCCCGCCGGCTCCGGGCGGTGAATGCGGGGGGAGCGGGGCCGCCCGGCCGTGGATGCCGACGATATCGTGCCCCACCAGGCAAAAGTAAAGGAACACGCTGGGTATGGATCTTGTGGCCTGGGCGGGATACCGATCCCTAACCGTTGCGCAGCGTGAGGTCGCTCACCACGCCTTGTGAGTTCGTGCTGCGCCCGAAGGCCCAGGTGATCGTCCCGCCGGGGGCGGCGGAGGCGGAGTCGAGTTCCTCGGTGGCGCCCACCTTGGGGACCTTGACCTTGGTCCACGCCGAGCCGTTCCAGGACAGGATGATCGCGGCCGTGGGCCCGTTGGCAGTGGTGTTGTGCCCCGCCGCCGTCACGTTCCGCGGACCCGTGCCGGTGACGGAAAGCAGCAAGCCGGAAACCGGGTTCGGCACCAGGTGCCACGAGCGGCCGCCGGTCCAGTTCTCGGTGACCGCCTTCCCCTTGGGCCCGATGCCGGCCGCCCAGGCGTCGGCATGGTTGATCACGGCGAGGCCGGCCAGGTCCGCGCCGCTGGCGGGCACCGGGACCGTCGCCCAGGCGGTGCCGTTCCAGTGGGCGGTGAACGGCTCAAGGGCGGAGGTGGCGGTGTCGAAGTACTGCCCTGCGATCCACACGTCGCTGGCCGAGTCCGCGGCGACCGCGGACAGCCCGGCCGGAGTCCCACCGCCTGGGACCGGCACGGCAAACGCGGACCAGGCGGTCCCGTTCCAGTGCAGCGCCTCGCTCTCGCCCACCGCGTAAGCGTCGCCGGGGCCGATGTCGGCGACGCTGGTCAGCACGGAGCCTGGCACCTCGGGGGTGGGCACCACGGACCAGGCCGTGCCGTTCCAGTGCGCCGCGAGCGAGGACGTGACCAGGGAAACGGTGGCGCGCCCCACCGCCCAGGCGTCGGTCGCGGAGGCGGCGCTGACCGCGTTGAGCACGGTGTTCCGCGCACCGGTGACCGTCGGCCCGGTCACCTGGGACCAGGCGGTGCCGTTCCATCTGGCGGTCAGCGGGGTGGTCGCCGACAGGTCACCTACGGCCCACGCATCGGTGTCGGTGCGCGCCGACACCGCGTTGAAGAAGCCGCCGTCCGACGGCGGCGACGGGACCACGGCCCAGCCCGAGGCCGCGGTCCAGCCCGATGCTGCCGCGGGGACCGCGCCAAGCAGGACCGCGCCAGCGGCCGTCACGATGGTGGCCAGTCCCGATCCGCGCATGCGTTTCCCCTGGGGTGAGGCTGAATGTGGCTGCCCTTTTGAACGGGCGCCGGGGCCGGGCCGTTCATACTCGTGTCGGGAGAGTATGCGGACAGACAGGTCCCCGGAAGACCCATAGAGAGAGGCCGGCAATGAGGCAGATCGTGCTTGTGGTGATCGGGCTGGTTGCCGCGCTGGCGGGCCTGGTCTGGACGCTGCAGGGGCTGGGTTACGTGGGGGGCAGTTTCATGTCCGGGGCGACCGTGTGGGCGGTCATCGGCCCGATCGTCCTGCTCGTCGGCCTGGCACTGATCACGCTCGGGCTGCGCAGCCGCCGCCGCGTGCGCTGATTACAACCTGTCATTAGAGCGACGCCAAAAGTGTCACATAACGAAAAAGCTTCGTGTTCCCGGCATTTGGCGAACTGGCAGGTCAGCTAGCCATTTTCCAGGTGGGCTCAAGATTTGGCGCCGAAACCCTTGTCACTCACGGTAAACTGCCACTTCAGGGGATGGCTCGCGGGGGGCATTGGGAGGGCCACATGGATGGGCGATGCGTGGTCGCAGAGGGAACCGGCGGCACCGGTGTGTCGTGGGTCATCTGGGCGCGGCGGGATGCCCCGCGCGACGGCGACTTGTTAAGCATGATCAGGCTCACCGATGCCGGTGGGCGCATCCTCCATGTGGGGGCCTCCTCCGGGCCGCCCCTGTACCCAGGCCGGCTGCTGAACATCACGACCAACGGCAGCGAGGAGGGGCCGCGGGCGCTGCTGGGCCGGGTCGACCCGAGCGTGCGGCGGCTGGAACTGCGGGCGCACGACGGCAGCACGCGGAACGTGCCGCTGTACGACTGTGCCGAGTTCCCCGAGGTGCGTTTTGCCGCGCTGCTGCTGCCGCGCGAGGAGTTGCTCGACTCCGTGGCGGGTTTCGGTGCCAGGGGGCCCGAGCTTGAGCGCTTCGACCTGAGGTTCCAGCAAGGGCGCTGGGAGACACGGCACCCCGCACAGGCGGCCAGGGCAGCGACCTTATTGCCGCCTGCCCGATGGCGCGCCGCTGGCTAGGGCATGCCCTAGTGCCGCATCCGGGGTGCTGAACCGCACGGCGGGGAGGGTGCGGTGTTTTCCGGCATCCGCCATGCGGTGGCCGCGGCGGCCATGATCTCGGCGGTGGCCCGCAGGCTGGGCATCCCGGTGACCGACCGGTCGGTGAGGAAGCGGCGGACCGCGCGCAGGGCCACCGGGTCGCCCAGCAGTTCGCCGTGGAACGCCGGGATGACCACCACGCTGCGCGGCAGCGGGCAGGGTCACCGCGTCGGCGAGCGGGATGACCTCCAGCATGCGCACCGGGGCGTGCTCCGCGGCCGCTGAGGCGAACCGGGCGCCGACCCTGTTCACCGAGCTGATCAGCTTTTGCGCGCCGGAGGTGCCGAACGGGGAGAGCCCGCCCACGAACCAGATGAGTGCCTGCAACTCGTCCCTGGTCAAGGCTGCTGCCGGTGCCCTCGGACATCAACGGATTAATCCCCGCCGGGCCGGGCTGGGTCAGGCGGCGTCCACGATGCGGCGCAGGAACCGCTGGGTGCGCTCGTCCCTGGGACTGGTGAAAAGCTCGGCGGGCGGTGCGTCCTCGATGATCCGCCCTTCCTCCAGGAAGCAAACCCGGCGGGCGATGTCCTTGGCGAAGCCCATCTCGTGCGTCGCGATGACCATGGTCATGCCGGTGGCGGCCAGTTCCCTGATCACATCGAGCACCTCGGCCACCAGTTCAGGGTCGAGCGCGCTGGTCACCTCGTCGAGCAGCATGATCTGCGGTTTCATCGCCAGCGCCCGGACGATCGCCACCCGCTGCTGCTGCCCGCCGGAGAGCCGGTCGGGGAAGTCGGCTTCCTTGTCCGCCAGCCCGAACCTGGCAAGCAGCGCCCTGGCCTCCTCTTCGGCCTCGGCCGCCGGAACCCGGCGGACCTTCGCCGGGGCCAGGGTCACGTTCCTGAGCACCGTCATGTGCGGGAACAGGTTGAACGACTGGAACACGATCCCGACGTGCCTGCGCACCAGGTTCGGGTCGATGTCCGGGCCGGTGACATCCTGGCCCCACAGGCTGATCCGCCCGGAGTCGATCGGCTCGAGCAGGTTCACGCAGCGCAGCAGCGTGGACTTGCCGGACCCGGACGCCCCGATCAGGCAGACCACCTCGTGCGTGGCTACGGACAGGTCGATGCCCGTGAGCACCTGGTTGGTGCCGAACGACTTGTGCAGGCCCTCGATCCTGATTGCCTCATCGCCGGCCACCGGCGGGGGGCTCGCCCCGGCGCTGGGGCTCATGCGGTGGCTCCGGCGAGGCGGCGGCGGCGGTCCCGCTCGATCAGCCGGTCGGTGAACCGCGCGAGCGGGATGGTGAGGATCAGGAACAGAATGGCGGCCACCGTGAAGCTGGAGAAGTTGAACACCTGCTCGCTGTAGATGTCGGCCGCCTTGTTGGCCTCTATCGTCCCGAGCACCCCGACGAGCGCGGTGTCCTTCTGCAGGCTGATGAAGTCATTGAGCAGCGGCGGGATGATGTTCCGCACCGCCTGCGGCAGGATGACGTGGCGCAGCGCCTGCCCGTGCCGCAGGCCGAGCGACCGGGCCGCCGACACCTGGCTCTGGTGTACCGAGTTCAGCCCGGCCCGGTACACCTCGGACACGTACGCGGAGTAGGACAGCACCAGGGCGGTCACCCCGTACACCGCGTTGGACTGGTTGGAGACCACCGGCAGGCTGAGGGCGGGCACGCCCAGGCCGATGGCGAAGATCACCAGGATCAGCGGCACGCCGCGGAAGAAGTCGACGTATCCGGTCGCGAGGATCCTGATCGGGAACAGCGCCGGATGCGCGGACTGCCTGATCAAGGCGATCAGCAGGGCCAGTGCGAGGATGAGCACCTCGGCGGCGAGGAACATCCGGATGTTGAGCCATATCGCTGCGCCCACCGAGTAATAGCCCTGCTGCGGGTTGCCGATGAACGACTGCCACATGTGCTGCGGGCTGAAGAAGGCATGCTCCACCGCCCGTGCGCCGGGCGCCAGCAGGAAGACGGCCGCCAGGACCCCGAGCACGACGAGGGTGCTGACGGTCGAGATGACCGTACCGCTGCGGCCGCCGGCGAGCAGCCTGGCCCCGCGCCCGGTCCGCGCGAACGGGCCCGGGGGTGGGTTCCCGGCCGCGCCCGGTGGCGGGCTCCCGGTCAGCGCCACCGCGGCTCAGGGCTGGATGGTCGGGAACGTGAGGTAGATCTGCAGGTACTTCTGCTGCAGCCGCTGCAGCGTCCCGTTGGCCTTGAGCGTGGCGATTGCCTTGTTGACGCAGGTCACCAGTGGGTTGTCCAGGTGGAACAGCAGCCCGTAGTGCTCGCCCACCGTTGGGAACTGCGCCACCAGGACTGCGTGCTTGAGCTGTGCCGAGGCCATGTACTGGGCGGTCGGGGTGTCGGTGATCAGGGCGTCGATCCGGTGCGCCGCCAGCGCGGCGGACACCTCGCTGAGCGTGTCGAAGATCCTGGGCTGCTGGGTCGGCTGGATGTCGTTGGTGATGTAGGTGAGACCGGTGGTCCCCACCTGGTCGCCGTAGAGGTACTTCTTCAGGTCGGCCGTGGTGTGGTGGGTGGCGATAGGAGAGCCCTTGAGCGCCACGATGGCCTGCTGCACGTCGTAGTAGCTGGTGGAGAACGTGACCGCCTGCGCGCGCTGTGGCGTGTAGGAGATCTCGTTGATGTCGAAGTCGAACTTCTTCGGTCCTGGAGCGTACGAGCTGCTGAACGGCTCGGTGACCCACACCACCTGGGAGTTGGAGAAGCCGAGCTGGTGGGCGATCGCGTAGGCGACCGCGCTCTCGTAGCCCAGGCCGTTGGACGGCTTGTTCTTCTCGAACCAGGGCGTGAACACCGGGTTGTCGGTCGCGACCGTGAGCACGCCCTTGGTGTACAGCTCGTTCTGGATGCTGGCGTGCGTGCAACTGGCAGCCGAGCCGGACGCGCTGCTGCTGCCGCCGCTTGCGGGGCTGCTGGACGAGGTGCTCCCGCAGGCCGCGACAACGGAGCCGATGAGCGTGGTGGCGGCTGCCGCAACGATGATGCGCCGCATATGATCACTTCCCCCACCGTGCCGAGGGGCGCGGGTTGTTCCTTGATCGTCGGCCGGAGCCTATCGGTTCCGCCGTGTTTACCCAAGTCCGCCGGGCTGCGCGCGGTCGCCGCCGAGCGCAAACCGGAGATAGCGCTCCGCGGACCTGGCGACCGCGGCCGCCCCGTCGGTCTCCACCACCCGCCGCCACCAGGCGCCGTAGACCCGCTCGAACGGGTAGGGCTTGAGCCGCGCCAGCCCGCGCCGGATGACCTCGGGCCGCTCCGGTATCAGGTTCGGGTAGCTGTACATGAACGACACGTACCGCCGGTCCTGGACCACGGTCATGATGTCCCCGGAGAACACGGCGCCCGCCCCATCTTCTGCGCCGGCCCAGTGCAGCACCTGCCCGCCCTCGAAATGCACGCCGACGTTGATCAGCGTGAGGCCGTCCCCGATCTCGTGGGCCTCGCCCTCCCAGAACCGGACCAGCGGATCCGGCCGGGCCACCCACTGCCGGTCGGCGGCGTGGATGTAGACCGGCGCATCGAACCTGCGGGCCCACTCGGTCATCGACCCGTAGAAGTGCGGGTGGCTGATCGCGATGGCCTGGATTCCGCCGAGCGCGTGGATCCGGTCGGCCAGGTCTTCGTCCAGGTAACTGATCATGTCGAAGAGCACGTTGCCGGAAGGGGTCTTGATCAGCAGCGCGCGCTGCCCGATGGCGGTCGGGGGCTGCGCCCCGATGCCGAGCACGCCGGACCCCTCCCCGGCGATATGGCCCCGGTGCCCCGAGGCGGCGAGTTCGGCGAGGCTGGTCCAGCGCTGCCCGTCCCAGCCGACGTACTGGCGTTCGTCCAGGCAGACTGGGCAGTCCTCCCGCGGGGCCGGGTACTGCACCCCGCAGGTCGCACAGATCGGCAGGTCCACGTCCATAGACCCAGGTATAGCCCATCCGCAGGCAGCCCGGCCGGCCCGGTCAGCCGCCCGGCGCTCAGCCGCCGATGCGGGCGAAGCCGCGGGGGTAGTCGTGCATGGACTCGCAGCCGGATTCGGTGACCAGCATGAGTTCCCCGGTCTGCACGCCCGCCTGCTCGTCCCGGGTGATCACGTTGGGCTGGACGACCACGGTCATGCCCGCGGCGAACGTGAACCCGGGCGCCCGCCGCGCCTCCAGGTCAGCCCGGGCCACGACCGGCGGCAGGTAACCGCCCCCGTACCCGTGCACCAGGTCGTCGTAGATCGTGTACCCGGCGCCGAGGATGACGCCGGCCGCGGCATTGCTGAGTTCGGCGGCGGTCACCCCGGGCGCAAGCCGGGCGGTTACCGCGTCGAACGCCGCGTCGGCCACGTCGTGCAGGTCCAGGTAGCGCGGCACCGGGTCGGCGGCGATGGCGAAGGTACGCAGCACCTGCCCCGGGTACCCGTGGTAGCTGGCGCTGATCTCGCAGCTCAGCGCGTCCCCGGCAGCCAGCTTGCGGGACGAAGGCCACTGGGCGGGCACGCACAACGCCGGGTCCGCCATCGGCGTGACGCCCAGGTAGTGAATGTGGGTGAGCCCCCCGGCCGCGATGTAGCCGCTCTCCAGGGCGGCACAGCATTCGGCCTCGGTCATCCCCGGCCGCGCCGTCCTGGCCAGTGCACGCACCGCGTCGTCGCTCATGGCGGCGCCCCGGCGGAGCCACTCGATCTCCTCGCCGGATTTCACCAGCCGCAGCTGCGCATACTCCCCGTCGAGGAACACGACTTCACCGGCGGCCGCCGCGAGCGCCCCACCGGCCCGCGCGGGCACCGCCCCGATCACACCGAGCCGTCGCGTGTGTCCCTGGCCGCCCCGGATCCACTCAAGCGCCCCGGCCAGTGCCGATCTGCCCCCGGCGCGCACCTCCACCCGCTGTGCCATGGCCCGCGCATTGGGCACGTGGTTGTCGTAGCAGACCCACATCACCCCGGCCTCGCCGGGGCGCACCACCAGCGCCGCCTCCCGGGTCACCGGCCATCCGGTCAGCCACGGCACCGCCGTGCCGGCCCGCTCGGCCCCGTAGACCAGCGCGGCATCGCAGCCCCGCTCGCCAAGCAAGCCCTCGAACTCTGCCGAGCGCCGGGCCATCTCGGCTGCGGAGAAAGCGGGATAGCCCTGGGCCGTGTGGACGCGGGTCAGTGCTTGGCCCAGTAGTCGTCCGAGGCCAGCGACTTCGCCATGGCCTCCGGTGTCTCGAACCCAGGCGCCATCGAGGCGTCCGTCCCCGCCATCACCTGGTGGTGCCCGATGTTCAGCATCCGCAGCCAGCTCTGCTGCCCGAACGTGAGCCCGATGAAGCACCCCAGCTCGACCAGTTCCGGCTCGCTGAAGTGGGCCCGCATCCGGTCCCAGAACTCGTCCGGCGTCGCCAGGCGCCAGGCGATCGCCTCGGCGTAGGCGAGCGCCGCCTTCTCCCGGTCGCTGTAGCGCGCCGACGTCTCGAAGTTCAGTAGCTCGTCGTACTTGCCCTCGGTGAGGCCTCCGGCCGCGGCCGCGACCGAGCGCTGGTTGCCGCAGTATTCGCACTGGACCGTGCGGGAGATGTAGACCCGGCACAATTCCTTGATCTGGTGATCGCACACGCCTTGGCGGAAGATGTCGTTCCACGACCGGGCGAAGAACCAGAAACAGGCCGGGACGTGCGCCCGGACCGCGGAGCTTTCCGGCCGCGGTGTGCCCTCGCGTGCGCACCGCTCCATCTCGGCCCGCATCTCGTCGTCCATCCGGTCCACGGGTACGTAGCTGATCCGCTGCTCGTCCGCCATGGGCTTCTCCTCACCGTGGCCGCGTCCTGTCTCGGAGCATGCCACACGCCTGAAGCTCAGCCGTGGCTAGCCGTGGTGATACCGGACACGGAGGGCCCTCTTGTCGACCTTGTCCGCATGGGTCATCGGCAGCTCGCTGACGAACCGCACCTCCCGCGGTGCGTGTGCCTCAGTGAGCTCGCCGGCCACCAGGTCGTGCAGTTCCGCTGCCGTGACGCCGGCCCGCGGGGCCCGGATCACGAACGCGACCACCGCCTCGCCCACGTCGGGGTCCGCCACCCCGATGACCGCAGCCGCGCGGACGCCGGGGTGCCCGGTCAGCACGTCTTCGACCACCCGGGAGTAGATCTTTTCGGGCGGCGCACCGCTGGTGATCACGTCCTGGGCCCGGTCGACCAGGTACAGGTAGCCGTCCGGGCCGGCGTAACCGAGGTCCTCGGTGCACAGCCAGCCATCCACCAGGATCCTGCTGGTCAGTTCGGGCTGCCCCACGTAGCCGTCCATGACCAGCGGCCCTGCTACCCAGAGGGTGCCCGTCCGGCCCGCCGGCGGTACCGTCCCGTCCGCGCCCCGCACCTCGACCTTGTTGCCGGCGGACGCCGTGCCGCAGGACCGCAGCCGCTCCGGGTGCGCCGGGTCGGGTTCCATGCCCGGGTAGTCGGCGATGAGCGGCACCTCGGTCATGCCGTAGACCACCCGCAGCACCGGGCCAAAGCGCTCGATGGCCTGGACCAGGTCGGTCACGGGCGCGGCGGCACAGCCACAGTTCAGCCGGCGCAGGCTCGCGCAGTCGGCCCGGGCGAGCGCGGGCTCGGCAAGAACCTCGCGCAGCAGCGGCGGGGAGAGCAGCGTGCTGGTGACCCGTTCCCGCTCGATGGCCACGAGCCACTGCGCGGCACGGAACCGGGTCATCAGCACCGCCGTACCGCCCTGGAACAGCGCAAGCAGGGCCGGCACCTGCCCGCTTGTGGTGGCGAACGAGAAGACGCTCAGGTGGCGCATGCCCGGCTCGCCGCTGGCGCGGTTGAACTGGCCGCGCAGGTAGAGCGCCTGGTAGAAGCGCTGGCCATGCCGGACGAGCCTGGGCGGGCCGGTCGTGCCCGCGGTGTGGAACAGCGACTGTGGCTCGTGGTCCGCGCCGGCGCCGCCACCCCCGTCGCCGTTCGACTGGCTGCCCGCTGCGGCCACGACCATCTCGGCGAGCAGGTCCGGGCGGCCCGCCACGGGGCCCAGCCCGAGCACCGGGCGCTCGGCCCGGGCCGCTGCGTCGCCGATCAGCTCATCCGCGACCCCACTGTCATGGATCAGGACGTCAGCACCTGCCTGCTCGATGAAGTCAAGCTGGTCTTCGCGCGGCGCGCTGGCCGGGACGAACCCTGCCCGGCAGCCGAGCAGGTGCAGAGCCAGCAGCAGGATGATCGATTCCGGGTGGTTGCGGGTCACCGCCACCGCTGTCATGTCCCCGCGCACCCCGCGGGCGGTCAGCGCGGTGGCCATGGCCAGTACGGCGGCCCGGGTCTCGGCATAGGTGTACCTGCGCTCGCCGTGCACGATCGCCTCGGCGGAGCCCATCCGGCCGAAGAAATCTAATACCAGCAGCACATAGTTGGGCTCGGTGGTGCGGCGCTGCGCGGCGTGCTCAGTCATGGTTCAGCACGGGTCACGACCGGCCTTCCGGGATCGGCTCAGACCGCAGATGAGCGTGACGTTTTCACACCGGGCTGGACCGGTCAAGCCCGCAGATGCGCCCAGTTGGGGATGGGCTTGCCGGCGCCTGGCTCAGGCCGGCCGCGGCCGGGTTACCCCCTGGCGGAGGGACCGCCCCAGAAGGTCCCTCCGCCAGGGGCAAGCCTCGGCGCACCCCCCACCAATCCCATGCACGTCGGCCATGCCAGCCCACAAATGGCCCGCCCCCGGAAGGGGAAGCCAGTGACCGTCACGGTTGTGACCGGGCCTGCACCCGGGCGGTACCCCGGGTGCTTTCCCAGTCTGGTGCTTCGCGTCCCGTTCAGGGGGTGGATAGAAAACAGTCGGACAAACCCGGACATGCGATCAGAGGTGATCGATGACGTCCTTCGCGGTCTTCAGGTCGACATTGATCCGCGAGGCCAGCGTGGACCGCGTCAGCCTGGCCTGCCCCGGAAGAGGGCGGCAACGCGGTCGCGGGGGAGGGCGGGGACGTGGTGGCCGTCGCGCCCGGTCATGTCCTCGTTTGCCACCAGGGCGTTGGCCACGGCCTCCTCTGTGGCCCGTACGACCGCCGCGAAGAACGGGTTCATCTGGGCCCACGGGATGAACTTGAGCTGGTCGTAGTCGGCCCCGGCACCTGGCTCCGGGTGATAGCCGCTGAACCCGCCCGGGTTGGCCGTGGAGAAGGCGAGGAACAGGTCACCGGAGAAGTGCGAGCTGATGGTGCCGGTGCGGGCGATGCCGTGGGTGACCCGCCGGGCCATCGCCGAGCACTGGTGCGGGAGCAGCGGCGCATCGGTGGCCACGACGGCGATCACAGAACCGGCCCCGGCCGGCGGCGCGCTCCCCGGCTGCGGTTCCGCCGGGCCGCTGTCGCTGAGCAGCCGGCCCAGCCGCACACCCGCCAGCGTCAGTTCCTCCCGCGAGCCGAAGTTGGCCTGGACGAACACCCCCACCGTGTAGCTGGTCCCGCGGTAGTCCACCACCCGTGAGGCGGTGCCGTTGCCACCCTTGAACTCGTAGCAGATCATCCCGGTGCCACCGCCCACCGAGCCTTCCTCGACCGGCCCGCTCCGGGCCGCCTCCAGGGCCTCGAGCACCGTGGCCTCGGTGACGTGGTGCCCGTAGGCGTCGTTGAGGTAGCCGTCCCAGGTCTCGCCGGCCACCGGGAGCGACCACTCGTCGCCGAGTTCGGGGTGGTACCTGGCGGTCCACCCGACGATCCCGGCGTGGGCGATGCCCACCGCGTGGGTGTTGGTGATCGCGACCGGAAGGGCGAACGTGCCGGACTCGGCGATCCAGGAGACGCCGGTCAGCTCGCCGTTGCCGTTCAGCGAGAAGAAGCCCGCCGCCACGGGGTCGGCGGCATTGGCGGGGCCGCGCGGATGGATCCCGGTCACCCCGGTCCGCACCGAGTCCCCATCGATGAGGGTGGCGTAGCCGACCGCGACCCCGGGCACGTCGGTGATCGCGTTCCACGGTCCCGGCGTCCCGTCGAACGGGATGCCGAGCGACCTGGCCCGGGGCTTGCCGGCCGGCGTGGCCGCGTGTGCATCCGGGAGTTGTTCGGTGCCAGTCACTGCGCCTGCCCTCCTTGCGCTCCCGGCGGCGGGGCCGCACCCGGGGCGACGGTCTCGCCGTAACGCAGCGCCCGTACCGCGTCGCTGACTTCGGTCAGCGCGCTCTCGCTGAGTGTCTGCGGGGTGCCCGCCAGCCGCGCGTACCAGTACACCCGGGCCAGCCACTCCAGGGTGCGGGCCCGCTCGTAGGCGCGCGCCAGGGTCGGCCCGCAGGTGAGCGCGCCGTGGTTGCGCAGGATCACCGCGCTGCGCCCGGCCAGCGCCGCGGCCGCGCCAGCCGCGAGCTGGGTGGTACCGAACCTGGCGTACGGCGCGACCCGTACCGGCCCGCCGAGCTCGGCCATCGCGTAGTGCACGGCGGGCAGCTCGTCGAGCACGGTAGACAGCGCCACCACGAACGGGGAGTGGGTATGCACGATCGCCGCAGCGTGGCTGGCCTGGTACAGCGCCAGGTGCATCGGTGTCTCCGTCGAGGGCCGCGGGCCGGACAGCAGTTCCGCGTCCGACGTGCGGACCAGGCAGATATCCGCCGGGGTCATCCGCTCGTACGGCATGCCGGACGGGGTGATCGCCATCAGCCCGCCGCGCCGCACGCTGAGATTGCCCGACGTGCCCGGCGCGAGATCGTCGGGGGCCATTTGGCGTGCGTAGCCAACCAGGTCGTCCCGGTCCGCCAGGCTCACGCCCGCCGCCGCGTCCGTTCCGGTGTCCATCAGCCCTCCTCGCGTCTCTCCCATGATCGCCGGACGATTTCATGCATTACGCATCGCCATCCCACAGCGCGCCCCGCCCCAGGCCCCGGTTCCAAGCTGGGCACCGAGAGCCGCGGGCGCTGACCGCCTGCAACGCTAGGAAGCTTTGAGAAGCTGATGCACCCGCTGATGGGAGACACCGAGTACGTCACCGATCGCAGCCTGGGAAAGCCCGGCGCCGGCGAGTGCCTGCAGGGCCGCATGACGTGCTTCCTCATGAGCCTGCGTGGCCTTTTGCAGGCCTACCTCGGCCTTGAGAAGTCGGCTGATCGTCTCGGTCATATCGGCCCCGCCGATGTTGTAGCGCCACACGAGCTCGAAGTCATCCGGCTCGCTGTCGGTCAGGCCAGCGATGAGGTCCCGCACTTCGGCCTCAAGATCTGCGAAGTGCACCGTGTCGGTGGCGGCTGGGCCAAGTTCGGTAGCCCATATGTCGGCAACCCACAGGCCGTCTTCCCGAGTCACCTCAACCTGGTAGCTGCTCATCGCTCCATCCACTTCTTACCGAAGAGCGGTGCGAGCCGCTCCTCGAGCCGGGTCAGCACCGTCCATGACAGTTCCCTCGGGTGCCCGGTCAGCCCGAAGCGCTCAACCTCTGCGCCGGAGGAATCCACCAGCGCGCAGATCTGGTGCGAGCCCTTGCCCCGATCGGGTAACTGGCGCACGGTCAGGTGGTGCGCCCGGGCAAGTTTGCGGACAACGGCAAGGGCCTGCGCCGGCTTCATTCTCCGGTTGACCACGATCGTAATTCTAGTCGGCTAGAAGAGCAAGTGGCAAGTGGACTAGAAAGGCCTTCCCTCTCGCTGCGACCGTGGCTAGCGCCCGGCCCGGGCCGGTAGTGGCGGTCATCGCGCGAGGATGTCGGTGCGGCTGTCGAGCCACAGGGCCCACGGCTCAACCGAGCCGAGCCGGAGCAGCCCGGCTGCCGCCCAGGGATCGGCGGCGAAGCGTGCCCTGACTGCGTTCTCATCCGCGGCCTCGACGGCGTGCAGGGTCTGCGCACCGTCGCCGATAGGGCCGCCGATGATGAGGAACCCGTCATCGACCAAGCCGTCCATGTAGGCGGCGTGCGCATCCCAGCCGGCCTGCTCCCGGATCGGGCGCGAGGAGTCCCAGCCTGGCCCGTGGATCGTCCGGACTGCGAAGTTGGCCATGGCCGGAGCCTACGCACTGGCGCCGACAGTGGGCCCTCGCTGACCCTGCCGAATCCCCGCTGCCGCTGGACTCACCCCTCGCTGACCCTGCCGAATCCCCGCTGCCGCTGGACTCACCCCTCGCTTCTCCCGCCCGCCGCGGAGGTGGCTAGCGGGCTGCGGCGGGCTGGCAGACGGCGTTGTGCCGGCTGCCAGTCTGCCGTTGCCCGCACAAGGCCAAGCCCGGTCGGCTGGCCCGCCTACTTCATGCCGGTTGTGGACTCCGACACCGAGCGTGGGTCGCGCAGCCGCCAGGCGCCGCGCTCAACGGCGGCGAGGAACCGGTCCACGGCCGCGTTGAACGCCTCCGGCTCCTCCAGGTTGGCGGTGTGCCCGGTCTGCGGCAGGACGGCCAGCCCGGCCGAGGGGATGGTCCGCTTGAGCATCAGCACGGTCTCCAGGCATCCCTCGTCCTCGTCGCCCACCAGCAGCAGCATCGGGGTGCGCACCGCGGCAAGCTCGTCCCGCAGCGCAAACAGCGACGGCCGGGCCGCCTGCACGCCGCGCATGGTGAGCGCCGAGCCCAGCGCCGAGTGCTGCGCCAGCGCCGCGGCGAACTCCGCCCAGCCGCGCGGGTTCTTGTTCTGGAACTGCACTCGTGCCGGGCCGACGGCGTACCGCTCCGCGACCCGCTCGGCGCCCTCCGCCTCGAAGGCCGCCGCGGTCGCCGCGCACTCGGCGCGGAACGCCTCGGCCCGCTCCGGCGGCGCCCCGTACCCGGCGCCCGCGACCACCGCCGAGATCACCCGGTCCGGATGGCGCAGCGTGAGGTGCAGTGCCGCGAACCCGCCCATGGACAGGCCCGCCACGTGCGCCCGGCCGATGCCCATCCCGTCCAGGACGGCCACGGCGTCCTGGACCGCCCGCTGCTGGGAGTAGGCGGCCGGGTCCCCGGGCACCCCGGACGGCGGGTACCCCCTGGCCGCGTAGGTCACGCACTGGTAGCCGCGGCCGAAGAACCGCACCTGCGGCTCCCAGCTCCGGTGGTCGCCGGCGAACTCGTGGACGAACAGCAGCGGCGTTCCGGTCCCGGTGCTCTCCACGTGGAGCGCGACGCCGTCGCCGGTCATGATCGTAGCCATCTGGGCCTTTCTGTCGCTGGTCCCGGGCGTGCCTTGGGCGGGGTGGCGGGGTCGCGACTAGAAGTTTCAGTGCGCGGCACCCATGATGTGCTGGTAGGTCATGGCGGACGCGGCGGCGGCATCCCCCGAGCGCAGCGCATCGAGGATGGCGTCGTGCTGGCGGGCCGACTCGGCGTGGCTGCGCTGCACCCGGGGCCCGCCGTGCAGCGACGCCCAGAGCAGCCGCATCAGGGTGAGCAGCAGCGGGCTTCCGGCGCAGGAGTACACGGTGAAATGGAACTCCCTGTTGAGGTCGGCGTAACGCGGGTCGTCGTCGGCCAGCGCCCGCATCCGGTCGTTCAGCGCCTGCAGCCTGGCCAGGCCCTGCTCGTCAATCTTGCGTGCGGCCAGCGAGGCACCAAGCGACTCCAGGGCGGCACGGATCTGGAAGTTCTCCTCGACCGGCCCGTCGTCCGGCTCCACCACGGTGAAGCCACGGTGGGTGTCCCCGACGACCAGGCCCTCGGATTCGAGCCGGCGCATCGCCTCGCGCACCGGGGTCTGGCTGACTCCGAACCGCTGCGCCAGGTCCCGCTGGCGCAACTGCTCGCCCGCGGCGAGTTCCCCGGTGATGATCAGCTCACGGATCAGGGCGGCCACAAGGTCGGTCTTGCTGACGTACCCTGACGTCCCCGCACCGGGGCCAGCGGGCATCAACGGTGCAGGTCGCACGGGGCACCTCCGGTGCTCGCGATCTGGTGTTGCCCGGCCTGCGCGATCATGCCAGCCGCGGCGTCACGGTCCGCCAGGGCGGCGACCCTGGCCGGGGTCAGCGGCAGGCGGCCGACGCTGCCCGCCAGCCCCAGGGCATCCCGCACGGCACTGGCCACGGCTGCGCCCGCGGCGCTGATGCCCCCCTCGCCCGCGCCCATCACACCGAGCGGGTTGCCCGGCGCGGGGGCCTGCTGGGCCACGAGCACGTCGACCGGCGGTATCTCGGCGGCGGTCGGCATCCGGTAGTCCATGAACGTGACCGCCTGTGGCTGGCCGGCCTCGTCGTAGCTGAACTCTTCGAGCAGCGCGCCGCCGATGCCCTGCGCTACGCCGCCGCGCAACTGTCCTTCGACCAGCGCCGGGTTGACCGCCCGGCCCACCTCGTAGGCGACGAGGTAGCGCAGCACCCGTACCCCGCCGGTACCCGGATCCACCTCCGCCACCGCGACGTGAACGCCGTAGGGGTAGGTCATGTGCGTCACGTCGAAGCGGCGCCGTGCCGCCAGGCCGGCGGGCTCCCCGGGGTGCAGGTACCCGCTGGCCGGGGCGGCGGCCCGGGCGATCTGCGCGAGGGTGACCACCGACCGCGGGTCGCCGCGGACCCCGATCGTGCCGTCCGCCGCGACCAGGTCGTCCTCGGCAGCTTCCAGCATCCGGGCGGCGAGCTGCCTGGCCCGGGCGGCGACCGCGGTGGCGGCCGCATGTACCGCGTTGCCGGCCACCACCGTGGAGCGCGACGCCCAGGAGCCGGACCCGAACGGCTGGAGGGCGGTGTCCCCGTTCACCACGTGCACGGCGTCGATGCCGACACCGAGCGCATCCGCGGCGATCTGGGCAAGCACGGTCTCGATACCCTGCCCCAAGGAGGTCCCGCCGGAGTGCACGTGCACCGTGCCGGTCTTGCCGACCAGCACGTCCGCGGTGTCCTGCGGGCCGAGGCCGCTCTTCTCCAGGAACACGGCGAGCCCCAGGCCGCGGCGGCGCCCCGCCGCGCGCCCGTCCGCCACGATGGCGGGGTAACCCAGCCGCGCCGCCTCCGCCTCGGCGGCGGCCAGCAGCGCCGGGTAGTCCCCGGTGTCCAGCACCACGTCGGTGCCCAGCGTGGTCAGCGGCCGGCGGCAGGGCAGCTCGCCGCGGCCGAGCAGGTTCCGCCGGCGCAGTTCCGCGCGGCCGATGCCGAGCTGGTCGGCGGCCATGTCGAGCAACTGCTCGCGGGCCGTGGTTCCCTCGAACCGGCCCGGCGCGCGGTAGGTGCCGCACGGGGTCTTGTTGGTGAGCAGGACCCGGATCCGGCCGCGGAACGCGGGCACCCGGTACGGGCCGGGCAGCATCGCCACGGTCAGTTCGGGCACCGTGATCCCGTGCGTGCGGCAGTACGCGCCGTTGTCGTGCAGGATGTCGTCGGCCAGCGCGAGGATCCGGCCGGCCGGGTCGAACGCCGCCGAGATCCGGTGCACCTGCTGGCGCGAGTGATTCACCGCGACCAGGTGCTCGGCCCGGTCCTCGGCCCACTTGACCGGGCGGCCGAGCGTCCTGGCCAGCCACGGGATCAGGTAGTCCTCCGGATAGAACTCGCCGCGGACGCCGAAACCACCACCGGCGTCAATGGCGCGCACGTGGATCAGCGTCTCGTCGATGCCGAGCATCCCGGCCAGCACGTCCCGGTTGAACACCGGCACCTTGGTCATCCCGGTGATCGACAGGGCGCCGGTGCGCGGGTCGGGCTCCGCGAGCAGCGCACGCGGTTCCAGCGGCACCCCGGTGTGCCGCCCGATCTCGATCTCGGCCTCGGCCACGTGCGCCGCGCGGGCGAACCCGGCCTCGGCGTCCCCATATCCGATGGACAGGTCGGCCGCGACGTTGCCGGCCGGAAACAGCCGCGGGCCGCCGCCGGACGCGGCCGCGGCGGCGTCGAGCACCGCCGGCAGTGGGTCGATGTCGATGTCCACAAGTTCGGCGGCATCCTCGGCCGCGTAGGCATCCTCGGCGACCACCACGGCCAGCGGTTCCCCCACGTAGCGGACCATGTCGGCGGCCAGCACGGGCTGCAGGTAATCGGTGAGCGGCAGGTCCCGCAGCACGAGCCGGACCGGGATGGCCAGCCCGGGCGGCAGGTCGGCGGCGGTGACCACAGCCGTCACACCGGCGGCCCGGCTCGCCTTGGCCACGTCCACCATGCGCACGGCGCCGTGCGCCACCGGCGAGCGGACCACCCTGGCCCACAGCTCGCCGCGGGCGTGGAACCCGTCGGTGAAGGCGCCCCGGCCGCGCAGCAGCCTGGGATCCTCCTTGCGCGGCACCGGCGTGCCCGTCAGGGTCATCGGCGGGACTCGCGGCCCGCGGCGCGGCGCGACCGGGCGGTGGCCAGCATCGCCGCGACGATGCCCTGGTATCCGGTGCAGCGGCAGAGGTTGGCCGCGACAAGCTCGCGGATCTCCGCCTCGGACGGCGCCTGGTCATCGCGCGCTCCCGGGCGGCGCCTGGCCGCCCACCGTGGGCAGAGCCTGGTCATCCGCTCCGGGCGGCGCCTGGCCGCCCGCCGCGGGCAGATCTTCAGCTGCCCCGGACGGTGGCTGGCCGGGCCGGGCGGCGGGCGGGCCGAGGCCTCGTTCGGCAAAATATGCCTCTGCCAGCATCAGGAAGCCTGGCGTGCAGAACCCGCACTGCAGCGCGTGGTGGTCGCGGAACGCCTGCTGCAGATCGGAAAGCTCGTCGCCGTCGGCCAGGCCCTCCACCGTGCGCACCGCTGCGCCGTCCGCCTGCACCCCGAAGACCAGGCAGGACCGCACCGGGGCGCCGTCCAGCCGGACCGTGCACGCCCCGCAGATGCCGTGCTCGCAGCCCACGTTGGTGCCGGTGTAGCCGAGGTCGTGGCGCAGCATGTCGGCGAGCGTGCGCCTGGCCTCGACGAGCAGTTCGTGCTCGGTGCCGTTGACCCACAGCCGCACCTGGTGCCTGTCCGTCACCCCACCCGCCTCCCCTTCCCGCTTCACTCCCCGGTCACCCCGGCGCCTGCCGGCACCGCACCCGCCTCCCCTTCCCCTGGCACTGCGGCGGCCAGCGCGGCGCAGACCTCGGCGGGCAGCACCGGGATGTGGTCGAAGCTTGCCCCGGTGCCGGTGAGCGCATCGTTGACCGCGTTGAGCACGCATCCGGGCGCCCCGATCATGCCGCCCTCGCCCATGCCCTTGGCCCCGCTCTCGCTGAACGCGGACGGGGTCTGCAGGTGGATCACCTCCACCGGGCACATCTCCGCAGCGGTGGGCACCAGGTAGTCCATCAGCGTCGTGCTGACCGGCTGTCCCTCTGCGTCGTAGCAGATCCGCTCGTACAGCGCGGCCGCCACGCCCTGGGTGACCCCGCCCAGCACCTGGCCGTCCACGATGAGCGGGTTGATGACCACCCCGCAGTCCTCGACGACCAGGTACCGCAGCACCCTGACCTGGCCGGTTCCCGGATCGATGGCGACCAGTGCGGCATGGCACGCGTTGGAGAAGGTGCCCGGCGGGTCGTAGGAAGCCCTGGCCTCCAGGCCGTAACGGACCTCCTCGGGCAGCAGGTGCGTCTGGAAGTGCACCACCCGGGCGATCTCGGCCAGCGGTATCGCTGCGCGGGCGTCGCCCCGGATCCGGGCCGCCCCGTCGCGCAGTTCCACGTCGGCGGCGCTGGCTTCGAGCAGGTGTGCCGCTGCCGTGCGGAGCTGGTCCGCGACCTGCTCCGCGGCCCGCGCCGCCGCGCCGCCGCCGATCACCACCGACCGGCTGGCGAACGTCCCCCAGCCGTAGGCGGCCAGGTCGGTGTCGCCCTGGCGGAGCCGCACCTGATCCGGGTGCACGCCCAGCCGGTCGGCCACGATCTGCGCGAACGTGGTCTCGTGCCCCTGGCCGTGCGCGGCGGTACCGGTCGTGACGATGACCTCGCCGGTGGGGTCCATCCGCACCGAGGCGGTGTCGTAGCCGGGGGTCATCCGCATCCGGCGCAGCGACATGGTCGGGGTGCCGTAGGCGGTGCGCTCGGAGAAACAGGCGTACCCGATGCCGGCCAGCATCCCGCAAGCGCGCTGCCGGTCCCGCTCGGCGGGCCAGCCAGCCGCCGCAACCCGCTGCTCGGCCAGGTCCAGCGACTCGCGGTAGCTGCCCTCGTCGTAGCTGATCCCGTTCACCCCCGCGTAGGGGAACTCGCCCGGGCTGATCATGTTCCGCCTGCGGATGTCGAGCGGGTCCAGGCCAAGCTCCCGCGCGGCCTTCTCCATCAGCCGCTCCATCACCAGCACGATCTGCGGGCGTGACACCCCCCGGTACGGCGCGGTAGGTGCCTTGTGGGTCGCGATGCCCCGGCCCCGCGCCCGGTAGGCGGGCACCTTGTAGATCCCCGGCAGTTCGCTGGCCGCCATCAGCGGCTCGACGGCGCAGGTGAACGGGTAGGCGGAGTACGCGCCGATGTCGCAGTCGATCCCGGCGTCCAGCCCGAGGATCCGGCCCGCGCCGTCGAACGCGGCCCGCACCTGGTAGCGCTGCTCGTGCCCGTGGAAGGAGGCGGCCAGGTTCTCCTGCCGGTCCTCGGTCCACCGCACCGGCCGCCGCAGCCGCAGCGCCGCCGCCGCGACGGCCACCTCCTCGCGGCCGACCACGCACTTCAGCCCGAAACCGCCGCCCACATCCGGGGCGACCACCCGCACCGTCCGCTCGGGGATGCCCAGTGCCTGGGCGACCCCGGACCGCACCTGGTGGGGTACCTGAGTGGAGACGTGCAGCACCAGTTGCTCGTCCCGGTCGTCCCACTCGGCCAGGCAGGCCCGGCCCTCCAGCGGCATCGCCGCCACCCTGGCGCTGGTGAACACGCCGCCGGCCACTACGGCCGCACCCGCGAAGATCCCGGCGAGCCGCTCGTCGTCGAACATGAGCAGGTCCACCAGGCAGTTGCCGCTCGTCTGTGGGTGCACCTGGGGGGCGCCAGCCTGCTGCGCGGCAGCCAGGTCAGCCACGGCCGGGCCAGGCACCCAGTCCACCTCCACCAGTTCGGCCGCGTCCTCGGCCAGGTAAGCGTCGGCGGCCACGGCCATCGCCACCGGTTCCCCGGCGAAGCGGACCTGTTCGCCGGCCAGCAGCGGCATCCGGGTCGGCACGAACTCGTCCCGCTCCAGGGTGGCCAGCAGGAACGGATCACCCAGATCGGCCGAGGTGAACACGGCCGCGACACCGGGAGCTTCCCGCGCCGCCGAGGTGTCGATGCCGGTCACGCTCGCTGCCGGGAACGGGCTGCGCGCGAACGCGGCGTGCAGCATCCCTGCCCGGGTCATGTCACCCACGAACCGGCCCCGGCCCTGCAGCAGGCGGCGGTCCTCCTTGCGGGTGATCGGCACGCCGACCCAGCGGCCGTCCCAGCCGGGCGCGGCGCTGGGCGGCGCCGCCTCCCCGGCGCGCGTGGCCGTGCCACCGGCGGGCGTGGCCGTGTCCCGGCGGCGGGCGGGGGTGTTCCGGCGGCGGGCGGGGGTGTTCCGGCGGCAGGCGGGGGTGTCCCGGCGGCGGGCGGGGGTGTTCCCCCGTCAGGCGGGGTCATTCCCCGGCCGCCTGTGCCAGACCCGCCTGTGCCCGACCCGCCTGTGCCAGGGCCCGCGACGCCAGCGTGACGGTGAGCCGCTTGCGGTACTCGCCGCTGCCGTGGTTGTCCGAGGAGGGATCGACCTGGGCTGCCGCGAGTTCCCCGGCCGCGCGCCAGGTGCCCGGTGCGGCCGGTTGCCCGGCCAGGCTGCCGGTGTCGATCCGGGCCGGCACCGGCCCGACTCCGCCGACGACCACGTCGGCGGACCGGACCGTCCCGTCGGCGATGTCGGCCCGCACGGCGACGGCGACGATCGCGAAGTCCCCCGCGCGCTGTGCGAACTCGGTCAGTACGGCGCGCCCGGCCGTCCGGGGGAACCACACCTCGATGATCATCTCGTCCGGGGCCGCGTCGGTCGTGTAGTACCCGTGCAGGAACTCCGCTGCCGGGACGGTGCGCTGCCCGCCCGGCCCGTGCAGTACGACCTGCGCCCCGAGCAGCACGGCGAGCAGGCACCACTCCGAGGCCGGGTCGGCGTGGGCGATGCTGCCGCCGAACGTGCCACGGGCCCTGATGGGGTAGTGCCCGATCCACCGCGCGGCCCGGGGGAGCACGCCGAAGTCCCGGCGTACCGCCGGGTCCGTGCTGGTCTCGATCGCCCGGTGCGTGGTCAGCGCCCCGATGTGCAGCCCGTCGGAGTCCGTGCGCAGGTAGGACAGGCCCGGGATCCGGGTCACGTCGACCAGTGCGCTCGGCCGGGCCAGCCGGAAGTTCATCATCGGGACCAGGCTGAGCCCGCCCGCAAGGATCTTGGCCTCGTCGCCGAGTTCGCCAAGCAGGGCGACGGCCTCGGGCACGCTGCCTGCCCGGTGATAGGCGAACGAGGCTGGTTTCACCCGGACTCCCATCCCTCGGAAGCGCCCGTGCTCCCTCCGGAAGCACCGTGCTTCCCTCCGGAAGCACCGCGCATCCCTCCGAGAACGCTCGCGGCGCCCGCTCCCGGAGCCTCCGGTCCATTTGGTATACCATATTTCAACATGTCTGGCCGCCGCCCGCGACCGGGGGAGCCGCACGCACCCCGCCCGCGACCTGGGGAGCCGCGCGCATGACACACCCCAGCCTCCGGTCAGAGCGCAGCCCGAACGGATACCGGCGCCTGCTGCTGGCCGCCCCGCAGCGGCACAACCCACTCACCCCCGGCCTGGCCCGTGCGCTGCGTGACGCTTTCACCGAGGACCCCGCGCAACCCGTGGTGCTTGGCAGCACGGATCCCGTGGTGTTCTGCGCGGGGGCCGACATGACCATCGGCGAGGCCGAGCGGGCCCAGGTCTCGGCCCTGCTCTACGACTGCCTCGAAATCATGATCACCAGGCCCGGGCCGGTGATCGCGGCGGTCGGCGGCCCGGCGGTGGCCGGCGGTGCCCAGCTCGCGACCGCCGCCGACCTGCGCATCGCCGGTCCCACGGCGCGGTTTCGCTGGATCGGGCCGCCTGGCCGGAATCTCGCGGTGGGCGCCTGGGTGCTGCCCGACCTGGTGGGCCGGGGGCGCGCTGCGGAACTGGCCATGACCGGCCGCTGGGTGGACGCCACCGAGGCGCTCGCGCTGGGCCTGGTCAACCGGGTGGAACCAGATCCGCTGCCCGTGGCGGAACAACTGGCCGCCGCCCTGGCCGCGGGCAGCGCGGCCGCCCTGGCCCGGATCAAGATGATCATGACGTCGGACGGCCTGCTCGGCCGGCTGCACGCGGAGCAGGAAGCCAACCGCGCGGCCTGGGCGGAAGCCCTCGCCGCCGACCCCGCCGCCCCGCCGCCGTGACCCGCCGCCCCGCCGCACGTGACCCGCCGCCCCGCCGCCGTGACCCGCCGCCCCGCCACCGTGACCCGCCGCCCCGCGGTGACCCGCCGCCCCGCCACCGTGACCCGCCGCCCGCCGAGCGCCGCACCATCCCCGATGAATGTGAGTTTGGTGTTCATAGAACGACACCAGCTTCACATTCACGGCCGCCGATGGGCCGACGGGCGCGCACCCAGCGCACTATGACCGGGTACGAGGAGTGGAGCCGGGCCGGCTGGGCCGCGCACCTGCCCGGCGTCCCGGACATCCCCGCGCTCGTGGCCGGCCTCGGCGAGGCCACGATCCCCGGGCTGGCCGCCGCGTCGGCGGACCGGGTACCTGACCGGATCGCGCTGTCCATCGACGGCGAACAGATCACTCACGCGGCGCTGAACGCCGAAGCCGCCCAGGTCGCCGCCTGGCTCGCGGCCAGGACCCGCCCCGGAGACCGGGTGCTGCTTGCCGCCAGGTCCAGTCTCGGCTTCGTGCGCTGCTACCTGGGCGCGCTCCGCGCGGGCACTGTGGTCGTGCTCGCCAACCCGGGCTACACCGCTGCGGAACTCGCGCACCTGGTCACCGACTCCGGAGCGGCGGTCGCGTTCGCGGACAGCGGCCCCGCGCGGCTGCTCGCCGGGCTGGCGAGCGCGCCGCTGATCATTGATCCCGGCCAGGTCCCCGCCGGGCCACAGGGAAGCACCGCGATCGTGCCCGGCCCCGACGACACCGCACTGCTCGCCTACACCTCGGGCACGACCGGCAGGCCCAAGGCGGTGCCGCTGACCCACCGCGCGCTGCTCATCTCCATCCGGGTGGCCATGGCGTCCTGGGGGTGGCGCGAGGATGACGTGCTGGCCCACGCCCTGCCACTGTTCCACCAGCACGGCCTCAGCGGTGTGCATGCCGTGCTCATCGCGGGCGGCACGGCGCACATCGGCTCCCGCTTCACCGCCGCCGGCCTGGCCGCCGCCGTGCGCCGGCACGACGCCACCGTGCTGTTCGCCGTCCCCACCATGTACCAGGCACTCCTCGATGACGTGGGGAACCACGGCGGGCTGCTGGCTGGCCTGCGGCTCGCGGTGTGCGGCTCCGCTCCGCTGACCGCCCTTCTTGCCGAACGATCAGCCGCCGAACTGGGATGCGCCCCGCTGGTGCGGTACGGCCTGACAGAAACCGGGCTCAACGTCTCACACCTCGCCACGGACATCCGGCCGGGATCCGTGGGCATCCCGTTCCCCGGTGCCCTGGTCCGCCTCTGGGCGGAGTCAGCCCCGGCCCCGCCGGGCGCCGACGGCGAGATCCAGATCCGCGGGCCGCACGTATTCCGTGGCTACGCGGGCGACCCCTCAGCCACGGCCGCGGCCTTCACTGCCGACGGCTGGTTCCGCACCGGCGACACCGGCCGCCTCGACCCGGAAACCGGCCACCTGGAGATCCGGGGCCGCATCAAGGAGATGATCATCACCGGCGGCCTCAACGTCTATCCCCGCGAGGTCGAGGCGGTCCTGGAGGAACACCCCTCAGTCGCGGAAGCCGCGGTCGCCGGGGTGCCGCACCCCCATTGGGGCGAGCAGGTCACCGCCTGGGTCGCGCTGCGCCCCGGTCACGACTTCGACGAGGCGGCCCTCATCGCCCATGCGCGCACTGCCCTCGCCGGCTACAAGTCCCCCAAGCGCATCTACCTGCTCCCCGTCCTCCCGCGCACCCCCGTAGGCAAACTGCAGCGCACTGCCCTGACCCCGCCGGACTGACCCGGCTGCCCAGTGTTTGTGGGCGTTGTCGCCAACGACCACACACTTTTGGAGGCGTTGGCGCGATCGCCCACAAACGAGGTTGGGGCACCACTCCGCCTTGCCCGCCGGGCAGCCCCACCGGCCAAGCTGGCAGCAGGGCCAGACACCGCCCCAGCCAAGCCAGCCGACCCCTGTTCCGAGCTTGATATTTGATATACCATCCGTCATTACCCGAGTGGGTGCGGCGGTTTGCCTGGGTATGGCCATCAGCACGGCAGGGCATGGCCGCCGCCCCGCGCCTGGGGACGATCGGCGGCTGGGCATCGCCGCTTGGGGCGGTGAGTGGCCCGGCCGCGGAACGCGGACGGCGGTCCGGTTGTTGACGGCACCAGGAGGCTCGTCAGCCGTGAGAGGGGTTGGCGTTGGACCTGCAGCTAGGCGGGAAGGTGGCGTTCGTCACCGGCGCGAGCAAGGGCATCGGCCGGGCCGTGGCGCAGGATCTGGCCCACGAGGGCGCCGACGTGGTTATCACGGCCCGCACCGCTGAACCGCTCGAAACCGCGGCCAAGGAGATCTCCGCCGCCTCCGGCCGCACCGTGGTCCCGATGGCCGGCGACATGAGCGTTGCCGCCGAGGTGCAGCGGTGCGTGGACGCCACGCTGGCCCGGTTTGGGAAGATCGACATCCTGGTCACCTGCGCCGGCAGTTCTCCCGGCGGGCTGCTCGAGGACCTCACCGAGGACCAGTGGATGTCCAGCCTCAACCTCAAGTTCATGGGTTACGTCCGCTCGGTGCGCGCGGTGATTCCGCACATGCGCCAGCGCGGCGAGGGCGCCATCGTGCTGGTGGTCGGCAACGACGGCCTCAAGCCCAGCTACTGGGAGATGACCGCCGGGGTGGCGAACGCGGCCGACATCAACTTCGCCTCCTCGGTGGCGGAACAGTACGGGCGCTACGGCGTGCGCATCAACACGGTCAACCCGGGCCCGGTGAACACCGGCCGGTGGGACACGCTGGAAAAGGCGTTCGCCCGGGACAAGGGCGTCAGCCAGGACCGGGCGCACGAACTGGCGAACCAGTCCATACCGTTCGGCCGCATCTGCGAGCCGAGGGAGGTCGCGGCGCTGGTGACCTTCCTGGCCTCACCCCGCGCCAGCTTCATCAACGGCGCACACATCCCCATCGACGGGGCCCAGCGCAAAGCGATCATGGATCAGTGAGGAACCTGCCGTGACGGAACTCGGCACGAGCGGCATGAATGAGGTGTCTCATGGCTGAAGGTCAGAGCGCCGCCACGGCGGCGGAACTGCGACCGATGCAGATCGAGATGAACGGCATCAACGTCATCTCCGACTCCGAACGCAAGGGCCATCCACGCGACCTGTTCTGGCCCTGGTTCGCCGCGAACGTGTCGGTCCTCGGCCTGAGCTACGGGGCGTTCGTCCTCGGGTTCGGGATCTCGTTCTGGCAGGCCCTGGTGGTCAGCATCGTCGGCATCATCGTGTCGTTCCTGCTCTGCGGGTTCATCGCGGTGGCCGGCAAGCGCGGCTCCGCGCCGACCATGGTGCTCGGCCGCGCCGCCTTCGGGGTCAACGGCAACAAGCTGCCATCGGTGATCTCCTGGCTGCTCACGGTCGGCTGGGAGACCATCCTGGTCATCCTCGCGACCCTTGCCACGGCCACGGTCTTCGAGCGCCTCGGCTGGGGCGGCGGCACCGTGACGAAGGTCATCGCGCTGATCGTCGTGGTGGCGCTGACCATCTTCGGCGGCGTGATGGGCTTCGACCTGATCATGCGGATGCAGTCGGTGATCACGATCGTGACCGCGGTGCTCACCGTCGGCTTCATCATCCTGGTCATCGACAAGATCCACTGGAGCGCGGTGTCGGCGGTGCCCAGCGGCGATGCCCAGGCGCTCATCGGTGCCCTGGTGTTCATGATGACCGGGTTCGGGCTCGGCTGGGTCAACGCGGCCGCCGACTACTCGCGCTACCTGCCCAGGCGGTCCTCGGGCCGGGGCGTGATCGGCTGGACCACGTTCGGCTCCTCCATCGCGCCGATCTTCCTGGTGATCTTCGGCCTGCTGCTGGCCGGGTCGTCGACGAGCCTGTCCGCCGCGATCGCCGCCGACCCGATCGGGGCGCTGGCCAACCTGCTGCCCACCTGGTACCTCATCCCGTTCATCATCGTCGCGGTGCTCGGGCTGGTCGGGGGTTCCGTGCTGGACATCTACTCCTCGGGGCTGGCGCTGCTGACCCTCGGCGTGCGGGTGCCCCGGTTCGTCGCCGCGCTCATCGACGGCACGATCATGACGCTCGGCGCGATCTACGTCGTCTTCATCGCCAAGAACTTCTTCGGCCAGTTCGAGGGCTTCCTGATCACGCTGGGCGTGCCGATCGCCGCCTGGTGCGGGGTCATGCTGGCCGACATCATGCTGCGCCGCCGCGACTACGCCGAGCGGGACCTGTTCACCCCGTCGGGCCGCTACGGCGACATCCGGTGGTTCCCGGTCGCGGTTGATCGTGGTCAGCACCGTGATCGGCTGGGGCCTGGTCACCAACGCCGCCGCGAACTGGCTGACCTGGCAGGGCTACCTGCTCGGCCCGTTCGGCCTGGGCGGCAAGAGCGGTGCCTGGGCGTTCGCCAACCTCGGCGTGCTGGTCGCGCTGGTGGTCGGGTTCGTCGCGACCTGGGCGTTCGGCCGCGCGACGGTCCGGGCGCAGGAGGCGGTGCCGCTGGAGCCCGCGCCCGCGAACGCATGACCGGCGAGGCCGGCGCGGATCTGCCCGGGGCAGGCGGCCCCGGGGAACCGGCCTGCCTCGCGGTGATCGACATGCAGCGGGTGTTCGGCGAGCCGGGCAGCCCCTGGCTCGCCCCCCGGTTCGCCGAGATCGTGGAGCCGGTCCGCCGCCTGGCCGAGGCCTTCAGCCCCAGGGTGGTCTTCACCAGGTTCGTCGCCCCTGCGGTCCCGCACGGCGCCTGGCGCCGGTATTACGACCTGTGGCCGTTCGCGCTCCAGCCGCCGGACGCGCGGATCTACGAACTGGCGGATCCGTTCGCCGGGATGGCGGGGCCAACCCTGGACGCGACCACGTTCAGTAAGTGGGGCCCGGGCCTGGCGGCCTGGGCCGGCGATGGGCCGCTCGTGCTGGCCGGGGTCTCCACCGACTGCTGCGTGCTGTCCACCGCCCTGGCGGCGGCCGACGCCGGGGTGGGCGTGCGGGTCGTCGCCGACGCCTGCGCCGGGATCGACGATGAGAGCCACGCCCAGGCGCTGCACGTCATGAGCCTGTACGGCCCGCTCGTGGAGGTGGTCACCGTGGACGGCGTCCTCGGCGAGGCATGGCCTGCCTAGCGCACAGGTGTTGAGTAGCCCTGTGCCCGCCGGCCCGGCAACCCAGGCGCAACACGGCCCGGCGGCCACGGAAACGTCATGACCAGCGTGCGGGGAAGCCGGCCAGCCACGGACGCCGCAGCCGCGGGGGAGCCCGGGATGGAGGGCGTTGCGTCATGCATGAAATGAGGTCGCGGGCGCTGGGGGCGCTGTATGGGCTGGCGCTCGGGGACGCCCTGGGGATGCCCACCCAGTCGCTGCCACGCGCCGAGATCGTGGCCAGGTACGGGGCGCTGGTCGGCGGGTTCCACCCGGGGCCGGACGGGCACCCGCTCGCGGCCGGGCTGCCCGCCGGGTCGGTCACCGACGACACCGAGCAGGCGGTGCTGCTGGCCCGGCTGGTCGTGGCGGGCCGCGGCGAGGTGGACGCCGCGGCACTGGCGCGCGACCTGCTGGCCTGGGAGGCGTCGATGCGGGCGCGGGGGTCGCTGGACCTGCTCGGCCCGTCCACCAGGCAGGCCCTGGCCGCGCTTGCGGCGGGCGCGGGCGTGGCCGAGGCAGGCCGGCGCGGGGTGACGAACGGCGCGGCCATGCGGGTGGCCCCGGTCGGCATCGCCACCTCCGCGCGGGACCCGCGGCTGCTGGAGGACCGGGTGGTCGCGGCCAGCCGGCTGACCCACAACACCGGGGTGGCGCTGGCCGGGGCCGCCGCCGTCGCCGCCGCGGTGAGCGCGGGCATCGACGGGGATCCGCTGCCCGTGGCGATCGGCCGCGCCGTGACCGCCGCCGCGAGCGCGGCCTGCCGCGGGCACTGGACCGCGGGCGCGGACGTGGCGGCCCGGATCTCCTGGGCCACCGGCCTGGTCGCTGGCCTGCCCCAGCACCAGGTCCTCGACACCGTGTACCGGCTGGTGGGCACCAGCCTGGCCACTCAGGAATCGGTGCCCGCCGCGTTCGCGGTCGCCGCCGCCACCCCCGGTGACCCCTGGCTGGCCTGCCGCCTCGCCGCGTCGCTGGGCGGCGACTGCGACACGATCGCCGCGATGACCGGTGCGATATGCGGCGCCTGCCACGGGGCCGGGGTCTTTCCCGCCGCCGCCCGGGATCAGGTAGCCCGCGTCAACGGCCTGGACTTCGGCCCGCTCGCCGATGATTTGCTTGCCATACGGAGCGCCGCGGATGACTAGTCCCTTCACCCGGCTGCTGCACCTTGGCAATGTGGTGGTGGACGTGGTGCTCGACGTGCCCGCGCTCCCCGAGCCCGGTGGGGACGTCCTTGCCTCCCGGTCACAGACCGCGGCGGGCGGCGGGTTCAACGTCATGGCCGCGGCCGCCCGGCTGGGGCTGCCCGTCGCGTACGGGGGCGTGATCGGCAGCGGCCCGTTCGCCACGCTGGCCCGGGCCGCGTGCGCGGCGGAGGGGATCGAGGTGCTGCAGCCGGCCAAGCCGGGGCGGGACACCGGGTTCGTGGTCAGCATCGTGGACGCCACCGGCGAGCGGACGTTCCTGACCAGCCGCGGCGCGGAGGCGACGCTGACCGCGGCCGACCTGGAGCCGGTGCGTCCCGCGCCGGGTGATGCCGTCTACCTGTCCGGTTACGGGCTCGCCCACCCCGGCAACGCGGCCGCACTGCTCGGCTGGCTTGGCCGCCTCGGCGAGGAGCATGTTGTGGTCTTCGACCCCGGCCCGCTCGCCGGCACCCTACCGGGCGGCGTGCTGGCGCCGGTGCTGGCGCGTGCCGACTGGGTGACCTGCAACGCCCGGGAGAGTGCCCTGCTCACCGGGGCGGCGGACCCGGGGGACGCGCTGCGGGCGCTGGCCGGACGGCTGCCCCGGGCGGGGGTCCTGGTCCGGGTGGGGCCGGAGGGGTGCCTGCTGGGCGGCCGGGGAGCCGTAACGGAGCACGTGCCGGGGTTCGGTGTCGCGGCGGTGGACACCAACGGGGCCGGGGATACGCACACGGGGGCGTTCCTGGCTGCTGTGGCGTCGGGTGCGTCATGGTCTGAGGCGGTGCGCAGGGCCAACGGGGCCGCGGCGCTGTCGGTGACCCGGCGTGGGCCCGCGACCGGGCCGGCCGTGGCAGAACTTGAGCGGTTTCTGTCCTTACGGGGCCTGGGTGGCGGCGGGGCTTACCTGTCCCGGGCCACAACCCCCGGGCCACAACCCACGGTCAACGCTGGTAACGGGTACCAGGCCGACGGGCATGAATTCCTGATCACGCCGTGGAACACCGCGCTGATCCTGGCCTACACCACCGCGACCGCGGATCTGACCGCCATCGGCGGCCCGGCCGACCAGACGGTCATCAACGGCATCGTCCAGGAGATCGATATCCGCTCCGGCCGGGTGCTGTTCCAGTGGAACAGCGCCGATCACGTCCCCTACAGCGACAGTGAGCAGCCGCTGCCTTCCTCGCCGAGCACGCCGTGGGACTGGTTCCACGTCAACGCCGTCCACCTGGACGGCGACGGCAACCTGCTCATCGACGCGCGCAACACCTGGACCACCTACGACGTCAGCTTGCGCACCGGCGCGATCAACTGGGAACTCGGCGGCAAGCAGAGTTCCTTCACCGAGCAGGCGGCGCCGGGCCAGGCCCTGGACAGCGCGAACGAGATCTTCGCCTGGCAGCATGATCCCGAGTACATCGGCCATGACGAGTTCACGTTCTTCGACAACGAGTCGTCCGGGACGCCACTGCTGTCCTACAGCCGGGCGATCACCGTGCAGCTCAACCCATTCACCAAGGTGGCCACCCTGGTGAAGTCAGACAACCAGCCGGAAGGACTGCCGGCCGCCTCCCAGGGCAACGCACAGACCACCCGCAACGGTGACCTGTTCGTGGGCTGGGGCGCGCTGCCCTACTTCTCGGAGTTCAGCCCGTCGGGGCAGTTGCTGTTCAATGCCGAGTTCCCGGCGGGGGTGAACACCTACCGCGCCTATCGCGCGCCGTGGTTCCCGTTCGGGCACGGGCGGCACGGCTGACCGGCGGGCAATGACCCAGGGCGGTGCGGTGACCTTCCACCTGCCGGGACGGTCACCACGCCTTGGGGCGCAGGGCGCACCGGCGGACTCCGCCGGTGCGCCCGCACCGCCGTGCTGCCGCACCGCCGTCCCGGCTGGCCGCTCGCCGCAGTTGGCCGCGATTCGGAAAACGGGTGAATTCCGGCTATGGTCATCCGGCGGCGAACAGGGACCGGCTCCGCTGCATGCACCTTTTGCCATCTATGATCGTTTCTGCCGTTGCCGCAACGGCTCTGAGCTGGCAAGTTAGCGCTTTTTCCAGCGCCGCGGGAGTGTAAGCAGCGGCCAATCGTGGAATAGGACCCCCGTAATTGATCACTATCGGGGGGAGATCAATGCCTCTGCAATCCACGGCCCGTAAGGCCGTCCGGCGCGGTTCTGCGAATACCGCCCGCGCCCGGACGAGCCGGACCGGGGCGATCCGGCGCGCGACCAGCAAGCCCAAGGTCGCGGCCGAGCCCAGGAGCCGGGCCAGCACCAAGCCGGCCGCGGCCAAGGCCGCGCCCACCACGGTGGCCGCGGCCAAGACTGTCTCTTCCGCAGCAGCTAAGGTCACCTCGGCCGCGACCAAGATGACCGCTGCGGCGACCAAGGCCACCTCATCGGCCAAGACGATGTCGACCGCCCTGCAGGCAATGAACGCCGCGACCAGGGCCATGACCGTCGCCTCGAAGGCACTGACGGCGGCCGCGAAGACCATGTCGGCGGCCAAGCCCGCTGCCGCGCCCAAGGCTGCTGCGCCGAAGAAGGCCGCACCGAAGCGGGCTGCGAAGCCGAAGCCCGCCGCCAAGGCGCGCACCGTTGCCAAGCCGAAGACCGCTGCGAAGCCCAAGGCTGCCGCCAAGCCGCGGACCGCCGCCAAGCCGCGGACCGCCGCCAGGCCGGCCGCTGCCAAGCCGAAGGCTGCCACCCGGCCGGCCAGTGCCCGGACCCCGGCGGCGCGGAAGGCCACGCCGCGGACCGCGACCACGGCCAGGCCGCGGGCCACCGCGAAGCCCAAGGCCGCTGCCAAGCCCGTCGCAGCCAGGCCCAGGGCGGCCACAGCCAAGCCCGGCAACGGGACGAGGAAGATGAGCGTGGCGGCGAAGCCGGTCTCGCGCCCGGCGGCCAGCCGGCCGATTCCTCCGGCCCGGCCGGGGATCTCCGCGCCCATGTCCACGGTGACCAGGACGTCGGACTCCGGCGAGTACCGCGACATGCTGGCGGGCCTGATCCGCTGACGCCAGTCCTGGAGGGAACGCCCGGGAGCCCACGGGCCGGCGCACGCGCGGCCGGCCGGGGACCCGGGCGCCCCCTCTCCGGGGCAGGCACCGGCACATCACGTCCGGTCCGAAGGTGCGGCGCTAGCGGGCGAACTCGGCCCGGACGCCCAGCAAGCGGACCGCCCGCCTGCCGCTGAACTGGTCAAGCGCCGCGAGGGCGGCCCGCTCGATCGGCGCGGCCGCTGTGGTCGGCTCTTCGAGCGGATGCCCGTGGGTCTGGGTGATGAAGGGCACGTACCGCACCTTGACCACCACACGGACGGCTGGCCGCCGCTCCGCCGCGATGTCGGCGGCGACCTGGCGGGCCAGCCGCGTCACTTCGGTGCGGACCTCGGCCCAGTCGCTGATGTCCTGCTGGAAGGTTATTTCCTGGCCGTGGGACCGGGCCACGTAAGGAGCGCTGTCCACCGGCGAGGGACTCAGCCCGCGGGCGGTCTGGACCAGCCAGGGGCCCGTGGCCGGGCCGAAGACCGGGGCGAGGGCGAACGGGTCGGTCGCGGCCAGGTCGCCGACCGTGGCGATGCCGAGCGCGGCCAGCTTCGCGGCCGTCTTGCGGCCGATGCCCCACAATGCCTCGGTGGGCTGGCCGCCGAGCACCCCGAACCACGTGTCGTGCGTCAGCCGGAATACCCCGGCCGGTTTCCCGTATCCCGTCGCCAGCTTGGCCTGGAGTTTGTTCTCGCCGATGCCGACCGTGCAGTCGAGCTGGCTCACCGCGCGCACCTGTTTCTGGATGCGCCGCGCCACTTCCTCCGGATTCTCGGTCTCGACGCCCAGGAACGCCTCGTCCCAGCCCATCACCTCCACTACGGCGTCGAACTCCCGGAGAGCGGCCATGACCGTGGCGGACACAGCCTCGTAGGCTGCCTTGTCCACGGGCAGGAACACCGCGTCGGGGCAGCGCCGCAGCGCGGTGCGCAGCGCCAGCCCGGAATGCACGCCGTGTGCGCGCGCCTCGTAGGACGCGGTGGCCACCACGCCGCGCTTGGCCGGGTCCCCGTCGCCGCCGACCACCACTGGCCCGGCCGCGCAGCTCGGGATGCCTCAGCACCTCGACGGCGGCGATGAACTGGTCGAGGTCCACATGCAGGACCCAGTACCCCACGCCTTCAGTGTCGCCGAGCCGGTCCGGGCCGGTCCGGCCGGCTCCCGATCATGCCCCGGGCCCGCGGCATGCGCCGCGGGACCAGGGTCGTGACGCGGGGAAGGTGATCAGTAGCCGTACCCGCCGCTGCTGGGGCTGTGGCTCGCCTTAGGCGCCGCGGCCTTTCCGGACAGGACGATGTCGTGCCAGACCCCGCCGGACAGGTTGGTCCCATTGCCCTTGGCCATCCCGGGCGCGGTGTCGGCGACGTAGGTGTACAGCGGGTGCCCGTTCCAGGTGGCCTGCTTGGCCCCGTTGGACCGGGTGATCACGCCGAGCGTGCCAGTGACGCCGGATCCGGCGCTCGCCGGCCCGGGCACCGGCGGCCAGTAGTGGGCGCATGCGCCATTGCACTTGGAGGCCGTCGAGGTGTCCGGTACGAACCAGTACAGAGTGAAGCCCTTCGCATTGGTCAGCAGCGTCGCGCCGCCGACCTTCATGGTCGACAGGGCGCTCCCCGAGGACGCGGCCGGGGCCGACGCCGCGGGGGAGCTGCCTGAGCCGCCCGAGCTACCGGTTGACGATGAGCTTCCGCACGCGGCGATTACCAGCGTGGCCGCGATGGCGCCCACCGGTACCAGCCATCTGTTCCGCATGACATGTCTCCGTTCGGATGAAATCAATCGGATACCCATTCCACGTAGCTCAGGGCCGGGTCGTTCACGAGCGGTTCACGAACGCGGAGCCGGCCCTGGCCAGCCGCAGGTCACGAGCGTCAGCCCGGCTCCGGCGGCAGCAGGCCGAGCCGGCTGCCGGCGATCGCGACCGTCTGCTCGGCCGGCACGTTCGCCGCCGTCGCGGTCACGACGGCGGCAGGGTGGGCACGGCCAAGTCCGGCTATGGCCGCATCGTATTGCCGGCAGCCGCCCGGCTGCGGCATCATGCCTGGTTAGGCCGCTCCGCGTCCCCGGGGCCGGCCTGCATCGGCTGGCCCTGGCGGTACATCTGGGGCGGTTTGTTCCCCGCCATCTGCCCGCCATCGATGGGTATCACGGTGCCCGTGATGAACGAGGACTCGTCCGAGCAGAGCCACAGCACGGTTCGCGCTACCTCCTCGGCACTGCCCGTCCTGCGCATCGGCGTGGACAGCCCGGCCAGCCGCCGCGCCTGCGGGCCCGCCGCCTCCAGGTGGTAGGTCAGGATCGGCCCCGGTGCCACGACGTTGACCCGGATGCCCTGGTCGGCGTAGTCCAGCGCGGCGACCTTGGTGAGCCCGATGATCCCGGCCTTGCCCGCGACGTAGGCGGCGAGGTTGGCGGTGCCGTTCAGGCCGGCCACCGACGCCATGTTCACGATGGCGCCCCCGCCACTGTCGAGCATCGCGCCGATCTGGAACTTCATGCCGAGGAAGGTGCCACGGATGTTGGTCGCGATGCCCTGGTCGAACTCGGCGGGGTCGATCTCGGCGAGGGGTGCCGGCATCGGGCCGCCGCTGGCGTTGTTGAACGCCATGTCGAGCCGCCCGTAAGCGGCCGTCGCCCGGCCGACCAGATTGCGCATCGAGTCCACGTCCGCCACGTCGGCCTGGACCGCGAGTGCCCGTCCCCCGCCGGCCACGATGCCGGCGGCGACGGACTCCAGGGCGGCGAGGTCGCGGGCGCCCAGCACGACCGCGGCACCGGCCGCCGCGAACGCCCTGGCGGTGACCGCGCCGATTCCCCTGCTGGCCCCGGCCACCAGGGCCACCTTGCCCTGCATGGGCCGATCACTCATGGCAGCTCCTCTAACAATTAGATATCTAAGTTTACGATATCAAAGCCTTCGGCCACAAGGCGGGCCCGGCGGGCTGGCGTGATCCGGCCCCGGAAACGTAGGGTGCGGGCGTGGACGTCGATACGCCTGACCTCGCTGGGATGTACCGGGAGACCCGGGAGCGGCTGGCCGGGCTGGTAGCCGGGCTGGACGAGGCGCAGCTTGGCATCCCGGTGCCCGCTTGCCCGGGCTGGTCGGTGGCGGATGTCATCGGGCATCTGGCCGCGATTCCCGAGGACGCACTGGCGGGCAGGCTGACCGGGCCGCCCAGCGAGGCGGAGACGGCCGTTCAGGTGGACAGGTTCCGTGGCAGGCCCATGACGCAGACCCTGGCCGGCTGGGCGGGCAACGCACCTCAGTTCGAGGAGATCGTCGCCGCGTTCGAGATCTGGCCGGCGGTGATCGACGTGGCCAGCCATGAGCAGGACATCCGTGGCGCCGTGGGCCAGCCGGGCGCACGTGACACCGAAGTGATCAGGCAGCTTGCCGGCTGGCTCGTGGCCCGGCTCCGTACGCCGGTCCCGCTGCGGGTCACGGTGGCGGACGCTCAGTTCCAGGTGGGCCCGGACGGGGAGCCGCCGCTGGAGCTGACCACCACCTGGTACGAGGCGTTCCGCTGGCGGATGGGCCGTCGCAGCCGTAGCCAGCTAGCCGCCCTGGACTGGTCTGGTGACCCGGCCCCGGTCCTGGATCACCTGGTGGTCTTCGGGCCGGCCGCGGCGGACGTCATCGAATAGGTCCCGGGGCCGGCGGGTGCCGTGGCGGCACATTGCCGTCACCGCGAGGTTGCCTGGCTGAGTCGGTCACGCTCTGGAGTTGTGCTGCGGCGCGCGAGTATCTTCGGTTCATGGTGGCCCCGGACTCAGCGCCGTCAGATTCGCTGCCGTCAGCGTTCCGCGCCTCCGATGAGGATCGCGACGAGGTGATCCGGATGCTCCGCGACGGCTCTGTCGACGGCCGCATCTCGAACGAGACCTTCCTGCAGCGGGTGGACCGGGCCCTGCATGCCCGGGGCGTGGACGAACTCGCCGAACTGCTCAGCGACCTGCCGCCGGTGCCGGATGAGAACGCCGGCCCGGCCGTGAGCTGGCGGGCCAGGGTCACCGCCTGGCTGCAGGAGATCCGCTTGCGGCGCCCCCGGTTCCGTGTCGTCTTGCAGCCGCGATTGCCCCTGCTCGTCCTGCCGCGCGGCCCGCGGACCGTATTCACCATCGGCAGGTCGCCGGACTGCGACCTGCCCCTCGGCGACCTCACCGTGTCGTGGCACCACGCCGAACTGCGGCGCAGCGGGGCGGGCTGGATGCTGGTCGACCTGGGCTCGACGAACGGGACCAGGGTCAACGGCTGGCGGGCGGACTCGGGATTCACGGTCCATGCGGGGGACTGGGTGAGCTTCGGCCGGGCTGCCTTCCGGATCGCCGACCACGGCCAGGCAACCGGCAGGTCGTAGTGCCGGGACGGGTGAACCCCGTCGTGCTCCCTGCCGTTTCCACCTGTGGCCGGGTCCGCAGGTCCTGAGGGGCCACGATGGAGGAGACGCGAGTGATCCGGAGAGTCCTGGGCCTGGGGGCGGCCGCGTGCCTGCTCGGCGGTACCGCAGCGGGCGGCGCCGGCGCCGCCATGGCGAGCGGCGCCAGTGCCGCCACGGTGAGCAGCATCTGGCAGGTGGTGCCCAGCGAGAACCCGCAGCCACACCTGGTGACCGACAGCGAGTTTGCCAGCGTGTCCATGAGCAGCGCCACCGACGGCTGGGCGGTGGGCTCGTTCCTGGCCGCCAACGCCGTCGGCCACCCGCTGGTGGAGCACTGGGACGGGACGGCCTGGACCCGGGTCCCGGCGCCGATGCCGAGCGGCACCCAGGCCGGGCTGGCCGGCGTGGACGAGCTCGGTACCGGCAACGCATGGGCCGTGGGGGACAGCGCGAACGGCTCCCCCGGCGAGGGCAACATCGACAATGAGCCGCTGATCGAGCACTGGAACGGCAGCACCTGGTCGATCGTCAGCGGGGTGACGCTCCCGTCCGGCTCGACCGGGGTGCTGAACGCCATCGGCGGGACCGGCCCGGACGACCTGTGGGCCGTCGGCTACACCCTCAACGCCGACGCCACCATGGAGCAGGTGCTGTTCGAGCATTTCGACGGCACCACCTGGCAGCAGGCCGCCTTCCCGGCGCAGACCGCGGCCTGCGACCCGAACGCGTCCGACTGCTTCCTGCTGCCCAAGGCGGTGTCGGCCACCTCGCCGGACGACGTGTGGGTGGTCGGCTCCGTGCTGGAACCGAATCCCACCGCGAACTTCGTCGCGCACTGGGACGGTACGGCGTGGCGCGTGGTGCCCGCGCCCTGCCTGACCGGGCAGAAGGTGACCAAGTGCTCCGGTGCCGCCAACGACCTGAACCAGCTCACCGGCGTGGTCGCGATCAGCAGCAACAACGCCTGGGCTTCCGGGAGCGAGGGCAACGTCAACGGCCAGAACTTCCACATTCCCTACGTCGAGCACTGGAACGGCACCGCGTGGTCACTGGTCAAGACGCCCAACCGCGGCGGTGAGGGCAGCCTGCTGAACGGCATCACCGCGCTGGGCTCCGGCGACGTCTGGGCCGTCGGCCAGACGCAGCAGCTCAACGGCGCCATCATGCCGATGACCGACCAGTTCAACGGGACAAGCTGGTCGGTGGTCCCCAGTCCGGTGCCGGGGTCCTCCGGCCGCATCCCCGATGACTCGCTGGACGGCGCGGCCGGCCTGAGCGGTGGCCTGGTCTTCGCGGTGGGCGCCCGCGATGTCCCGGGACAGTGCTGTCTGCGGACCCTGGGACTCAGGACGCCGGCGGGCTGAGGTCGCCGGCCGGGCGGTTCAGCGCGTCTGTGGCCGGCGGATCCTTGTGGCAAACAGGTCGCGCAGGCTCACCACACCACAGACGGTACGGCCGTCCACAACCGGGAGATGGCGGAACCCATTCTTGAGCATGATTTCGGCCGCCTCCTCGACCGAAGTGTCCGGGCTGGCCGACTGCGGATCCGGGGTCATCCAGTCCGACACCCGGGCCGTCCGCAGGTTCTCACCTGACGCAGCGGAGCGCAGCACGTCCCGTTCGGTGAGGATTCCCGCCAGGAACCGGCCCTGCATCACGATGGCAGAGCCCACGTTCGCCTTGACCATGCCCGCGGCCGCCTCGGCAACCGGCGTGTCCGGGGAGGTCAGCGCCACCCTGGTGCTCATCAGGTCGCGCAGCATCGTCACGGCAGCCCCGCTGGCTTAGTCACTGCCACCTACCTCGTCGAGTTCGCCGTCGAGATGAGGAGAGGACGGCCCGGCCAGTTCCTCCGACAGCATCCGCCACAGCGAACCGGCCCATGCGGACAAATCAGGCCATTTCTTCCAGAAGAGCTGCAAAGTGGTCTCGTCGAACTCGATATGGGCCTGATCAGGCGTGATAGCGTCCCTGACGTCCTCGAGACGGTGAATCGCGTCGAGGAATTGGCCCGCTACATCATCCATGCAATCACCCTTCGGGCGATTGTAAGCAGACGTACAGGCGAAGCGCGAGGGTCCGTACACTGCCGCTGTGACGACAGAGCCAGCAGGCCCGTTCGAACTGGGCACCGACGGGCCCACCGCGATCCTCGTGGGCGTGGACGATTCCACCACCTCGCTGCGGGCCGCCTCGTATGCGGCCGGCCTGGCCCGCAGGCAGGGGGCGAGGATCACCGCCGTGTACGTGGCGCCGATGGCGTCGCTCGGCGCGGCGACCCCTGGCGGGGCGGACCTGGCCGCCGCGCACCGCGAGGCGAACCGCCAGACCGCCGAGGACATGCGCCGCCGGGCCGAAGAGGTGTCCCGGGAACTGGGCATCTCCATCACGTTCATCGCCACCGAGGGCGACGCGTTCGCCGAGATTCGCCGGATCGCCGACGAGACCCGCGCCGACGCGGTCGTGGTGGGCGCCTCGGCCCACGCCGGGCACCGGCTGGTCGGCTCGCTGGCCGTGCGGCTGGTCCGGGCAGGCCGGTGGCCGGTCACCGTCGTGCCCTGACCAGCCGCGGAGGAGACCAGCCCGGATCAGACCGGCAGGATGAGCGGCGTTCGGCGGCTCCACCCTGGCATCTTGGCACCCGCCACCCCAAGCGGCCACCTACGAAGCGGATCTCTTCCTGGCGAACCGGTTGCCGCCAGAACGCAATAGAGAAGCGATGGACGACGATGGCCTGATCGCTGTGATGGCGGGTGGTGACGCGCCGCGTTGCGGGAGTTGCCGCTGGGTGGGCTGGTTCGGGGTCGGCCAGGAGCTGTGCTGCGCCCCGCGGGCCGCGACTCACACGACCGGCCGGATCGGCGGTCATCCTGAACGATGGGAGTCTCATGAACGGCTCGCTGCGACGTTTCAACCGGGACCGGACAGGCTGCCACGGCAAGACACGATTCCTGCGGCCCACAGCCATGGTGGTTGTATCGTGCCTCACCGCGGCGACGGCGGCAGTAGCGGCGGTGCCCACAGTGGCGTCTGCGGCCGGGGCCCCAGCGCTTTTCGCCGGCCGGGCGGCCGGCGGTGGCCGCTATGTGGCCGAGATCCGGCGAACCGAGTACGGCATCCCGCACATCCTGGCCGGCGACTACGGCAGCCTGGGGTACGGCTATGGATACGCCTTCGCCCAGGACAACCTGTGCGTCATGGCCGCCCGCGTGATCACGCTGCGCGGCGAGCGGTCCCGGTACTTCGGCCCGGCGGCGAATTCCGGTGACACGCTGGGGGCAGCGACCGACAACCTCGACAGCGACATCTACTACCAGAGCCTGCGGAAAGCTGGCACCGTGCGGCGGCTGCTCGCCCGGCCCGCGCCACTGGGGCCAACGGCACAGGCGCGCCAGCTGGTCGACGGGTACGTGGCCGGCTACAACCGCTATCTGCACGACACCGGGGTGGCGCACCTGCCCGACCCGACCTGCCGCGGTAAGGCGTGGGTCACCCCCATCACCGCGACCGACGTGTGGACCCTCATCTACGACATCGACACGCTGACGGGCGCCGCCGGGGCCAAGCAGGACATCGCAACGGCGCACCCACCAACCACCACGGCGCCGGCTGCCCCGGGGGTACCGGTCGTGAACACCGGCAACGTGTCCAGCAATGGCTGGGCGCTCGGCCGCGACGCGACGGTTAACCACGACGGGATGGTGCTGGCCAACCCGCACCTGCCGTGGATCGGCAACGCTCGCATCTACCAGGTGCAACTGACCATCCCCGGGCAGCTGAATGTGTCGGGCGCCGGCCTTTACGGCACCCCGGTGGTCGAGTTCGGGCACACCCAGGGCGTGGCCTGGACCGCCACCGCTTCGCACGCACAGCGCTTTACCCTCTACCGGCTGGCGCTGGTGCCCGGCGACCCGACCAGCTACCTGGTCGACGGCCACGCCGTGGCAATGACCAAGCAAACGGTGACGGCGGCCGTCCGGGGGCCCGGCGGGCATCTGTCCCGCGTCACCCGGACCCTCTACCGGTCCCGCTACGGGCCGCTGCTGGCCACCGGCTGGACGGCGACGACCGCGTACGCCATCGACGACGCCAACGCCGACAACCTGCGCTCGGTCAGCGAATGGCTGGCAATGGGCCGGTCGCAAAACCTCGCCCAGCTGCGCGCGGCGCTAGACACCTACCAGGGCCTGCCCTGGATGTACACACTCGCCGCCGACACCAGCGGCACCGTCTACTTCGCCGACGCCTCGGTCGCCCCGCACGTCACCGACGCCGAGGCCCGGCGCTGCCAGGTCGGCCCGGGCATCCTGGACGGCTCGACCTCCTCATGTCGCTGGGGCAGCGACCCCGATGCGATCGAACCCGGCATCTTCGGTCCCAGTCACTACCCCCAGCTCACCCGCACCGACTATGTCGCCAACTCCAACAACAGCCCCCGGCTGGCCAACCCCAACGCCCCGATCACCGGCTACCCGGCCGCCATCTACGACACCCGCACCGAACTGGAACTGCGGCCCCGCCTCAGCCTGAACATGATCGCCCAGCGCCTGGCCGGCAGCGACGGCTACGGCCCGCCGGGCTTCACCCTGTCAACCCTGCAGAAAACCATGCTCGGGCAGCGCAACTACAGCGCCGACCTCGGCCGCGCCGCCGCGGTCGCGATGTGCCGCGCCCACCCGGTGCTGACCGCAAGCAACGGCGCCAAGGTCAACGTAACCGCTGCCTGTGGCGTCCTGGCCCACTGGAACGGCCGCGCTGGCCGCGGCAGCCGCGGCGAGGTCCTGTGGCGGCAGGCATACGGCGGCATCAACTACACCGACAGCTGGTGGCGCATACCGTTCGACCCCGCACACCCCCTCACCACGCCACGCGACCTCAACACCAGCGATCCAGCAGTGCAGCACGCCCTCGCCGACGCCGTGCAGTTCTTCCAGGCCCACCACATCCCCCTCGGCATCCCCCTCGCAAGCACCCAGCACTATGCCGGGGTTGGGCTGCCCGGCTGCACGGAGGGCGAAGGGTGCTTCGACCGGGTCGAGGGAACCGTCTCCCGGGGCAGCGGCGTGGACACCGCCATCGGCAACGGCTCGACCTTCATCATGGCCACCGAGCTCACGCCGCAGGGCCCGGTCACCCGCACCATCCTCACCTACTCCGAATCCGCCAATCCCGCCTCGCCCCATTACCGCGACCAAACCGTCCTGTTCGCCCGCAAACAATGGGTCACCGAACGATTCACCCAGGCCCAGATCAACGCCGACCCCCACCTGCAAACCACCATCCTGCGCAGCTGACACCGATCGGGTTAACGCCGTGTCGGCCACGCGGCAAAAGACTCGGTTGGCCCTACCAGCACCTGCCAGCGGCTGCCAGTAGGCTCACCGCGTGACAGGGCCGCGCAGAGTTCTCATCGACGCTGCCCGCCCCATGATCATCACGGCTTGCCTGCTCCGGGTGTATTTCGAACCGGGTTTGCTGCTCTGTCTTCTTAGGTGGCCGGTCGGGGGACCGGTCAAGGCCTGAGGACAGGGGGACTCAATGCCTGTTTTGAGCCAGTACTGGTTCCACAACGGTTTCTTCTCCGGGCCGTTCGACGTCTTCAACGAGCCGTACCCGGACGGGGGCTGGGCGTGGATCTCGAACGGGTCGTCGTCAGCGGCCACGCTGGCCTGGAATCGCGCGGACGGTGAGCAAGCGGTCGACCTGGCCGCGCAGCTCAACACCGGCGACGTCCTTGCCATCGTGGACAAGGCGCTGGGCAGCCAGGCGTCGCGCACCAGCGGGATCATGGTCCAGGGCGTGTTCTGGCCGAGCGTGCCGTACTACGGCAGCGACCCGGGCCGGCACCCGGCCTCGATGATGCTCGCCCGGGTGTACTTCGACTTCCACGTGTCGACGCCCTGGTACTGCTCCGACGCGGACGGCAACATCGACTACTACCTGGTGCTGTACCTGGACGCGTCGGGCCACGCGCAGGGGTACGTGGACGGCTGGAGCTACAGCTACGACGGTGGCGGCCCGTTCTGCACCGGTTCCATCAACGACGCGCTGAACAGCGCCGTTCCGGGGGCGATCAGCCAGGTCCAGAAGGTAATTGACGACAAGCTGGCCCTGCTCGCCGCGTTCACCTTCTCCACCATGTACTACCTGCCCGGGTCGGGGACCGCCAGCCAGGGTGACCACGCGGAGAACGCCGACACCGACCTCGCCGTGGCAGTGCTGCCGTAGCGCGCCGCCGCGGCGCGGCACGGGCAACACATTCGTTAGGACAGGGAGAACGAAGATGAAGCACGAAGTCATCGAGCGCCTGCAGACGCTCCTCCGGGACGAGGGGTTCACCAACCTCAGCACGCTGCGCGCCAGCCATGACGTGACGATCAGCGCCGCCAAGGGTGACACCCGGCTGGTCACGCACATCAGCGACCGCGTGTCGGTGCCGTCGCACGCGCAGCCGCACGACGAGGTGCCTGACCCGTCGGTGATCGCGGTGCGCCCGCAGGTTCCCGGCGTCCCGGCCGACGCGGTGTCGGGCCTTCCCGGCCGGGCCGGCGGAAGCGGCCTCACCAAGGGGCGCTGACCGCTCCGGTGGGCCCGTCCGCGCCGGCCCGGGCGGGCCCACCGGCCCGGGCCGGCCCGGACGGACTGGCCTGGGCCGGCCGGGTACCGAGGCGCCGCCCGCTCGCGGGCGGCGCCTCCCGCTGTCTGAGGCGGAAGTTGCGCATACGCTGCCGGGGCGTTGAACCAGCGACCGCAACCGAGAATCGCGGGGGCCCCGGGGGCTCGGTCCCCGGGCAGACATCGCGGCCTGCGGCGAAGGCGGCCGAAGGCCGCCGAGCAAGCGAGGCCAGCCCGGCGCGGCGTCAGGTGCTGACGGCGAGCGCGAACGGGAGCACGGCCGGGGCATCGCATTCGCGCAGCAGCTTCGCGCCGACCGTCATCGTCCAGCCGGTGCCGATGCGGTCGTCGACCAGGAGCACCGGCTGGCCGAACCCGGCGAGCGCGGTGCCCAGGTCACCAGGCACGGCCAGGGTGCGCCACAGCGCGGCCAGCCGCTGGGCGCTGTTGTACTGGCGCCCCGGCGGTGCGCCGTTCCGGTACTCCAGGCTGCCCAGGTAGCTGAGCTTTCCGGCCGCCGCGATCCGCTGGCCGAGCGCGGTGATCAGGTGGGGCCGCGACCGGGACGGCAGGGTCACCACCCCGGCCGGGCGCTCGGCCCAGTCCCAGGTGGCAAGCACCGCCAGCACGGCGTCGAACAGGTCGCCGGGCACCGGCTCGTCCGGCGCCCCTTCGGCGAGGACCTTGCGCAGCGGGCTGCCCCAGCCGATATCGGTCAGCCGGCCGACGGTCCGCCCCGGCTCGGCCGCGACAGCGGCCGGGATCCGGCCGGTAGCGTCGAGACCGAGCGCGGCCATCCCGGTGGGCCAGATCCGCCGCGGCGTCACCGTCACGCCCGGGCGCCGCAGCCGTTCCCTGGCGTAGTTCTCGGTGCGGGTGCTCACCCCGGCCGTGCGGGCCACGCCGGTGCAGTTGTCGCACCGCCCGCAGGGCGCCGCCTGCGGGTCGTCGAGTTCCCGGCGCAGATACTCCATCCGGCAGCCGTCGGTACTTGCGTAACCCAGCATCGCCTGCTGCTCACGGGACCGCTCAGCCGCGACCCGATCGTATCGCTGCTTGTCATAAACCCACGGCTGGCCGGTCACCGTCCAGCCGCCGGGCACCCGGCGGACCGCGCCGTCCACATCGAGGACCTTCAGCATGGTCTCCAGCCGGCCGCGGGCCAGGTCCACGTGGGTTTCCAGGGCTGCGAGCGACTGCGCCCCGCCCGCGGCCGCCAGTGCGGCCAGGGCCGTCCGCACGTCCCGTTCGGGCGGGAAGGCGAGGCTGGCGAAGTAGGCCCAGATGTCCCGGTCCTCGGTGGCTGGCAGCAGGATGACCTCGGCGCGCTCGACGCCACGGCCGGCCCGGCCGATCTGCTGGTAGTAGGCGACCGGCGACTGCGGCGCGCCGAGATGCACGATGAAGCCGAGGTCGGGCTTGTCGTAGCCCATGCCGAGCGCGCTGGTCGCGACGACCGCCTTGAGCTTGTTCGCCAGCAGATCGTCCTCGATGGCCAGGCGCTGCGCCGGGTCGGTCTGCCCGGTGTAGGCCTCGGCGGTGTATCCCCGGTCCCTGAGGAACTCGGCCACGTCATGGGCGCCGGCGACGGTCAGCGTGTAGACGATGCCCGAGCCGGGCAGCTCGCCGAGCTGGTCGGCCAGCCAGGCCAGCCGCTGCGGGGCGGTGGGCAGCCGCACCACGGCCAGGTGCAGGCTGTCGCGGTCCAGCGCGCCGCGCAGCACCAGTGTGGGCGGTGGCTCACCGGGCCCGCGCCAGCCGGAGCCGAGCTGCTCGGCCACGTCCCGGGTGACCCGGGCGTTCGCGGTCGCGGTTGTCGCGAGCACCGGCACGTCCGGGGTGAGGCCGGCGACCACCGAGCGCAGCCGGCGGTAGTCGGGCCGGAAGTCGTGGCCCCAGTCGGAGATGCAGTGCGCCTCGTCGATGACCAGCATGCCCGCCGACTCGGCGAGCCGGGGGAGGATGAGGTCACGGAAGCCTGGATTGTTCAGCCGCTCGGGGCTGACCAGCAGCACGTCGACCGTACCGGCCTCGATCTCGGCGTGGACCTCGTCCCATTCCTCGATGTTGGCCGAGTTGATGGTCCGGGCCCTGATGCCGGCTGCCTGGGCGGCCGCGATTTGATTGCGCATAAGAGCGAGTAGCGGCGATACGATCACCGTCGGTCCCGCGCCCCGGTCGCGCAGCAGAGCCGTGGCAACGAAGTAGACCGCGGATTTCCCCCAGCCGGTGCGCTGCACGACCAGGGCACGGCGGCGGTCCACCACGAGGGCCTTGATCGCGGTCCACTGGTCCGCCCGCAGCCGCGCGTCCGGTCCGGCGAGCGCGCGCAGCCGCTGCTCGGCAGCCGCCCTGATCGCGTCGCCGGAATCCCGGGCGGGGAGAGCGTGCTCGGGCTGTTCGGGGCCGGCCGTCATACCTCCTTGGTATCAGCCGGGCCGGACGCTGCGCGTAGCGGCGCCGGCGTTGCCGTCAGCGGGGCGGGACCGACCGCGTTACCGACCACCGCGACCCCGCCGCAAGTGAAGTTGTTGCACGCGGTGTTCACATCGATCGCCACGCCGGTGTTGACAGCGCCGCGTGGCGAGTCTTACCGTTCTACTAACATCATAGAATAATGTCATGATGGAAGAAGGCCGATGTTCCGGTTCCGGCTAGACGGCTCCTCGGGTGTCCCGCCCTATCTGCAGATCGTCCACCAGGTGCGGCAGTCGCTGCTGCTGGGCTATCTGCAGGAGGGCGACCGGCTGCCGACAGTCAAGGAGGTTGCCGGCGACCTGGCGATCAACCCCAACACGGTCGTCAAGGCCTACCGGCAGCTTGAGCACGAAGGACTGGCCGGTGGCCGGCCGGGCCAGGGCACGTTCATCACCGCCGTCTCCTCGCCGGCCCTGCCGGGCGCGCAGGAGGCACTGCGCGAATCGCTGGAGCAATGGCTCCGCGACGCGGATGCGGCCGGGCTCAACGACGAGGCGGTGACGGCGCTGATCGCCGTGGTTCGCCAGGACATGAGGAAGGAGAAGGTCTCGTGACGCACGACGACACAGGCAGCAGCGTTCCCGCGCTCCGGACCACCAGGCTCGGCAAGCGCTATGGGCGCCGGGTATGGGGGCTGCGTGACTGCTCGCTCGCGATTCCGTCCGGCGCCACCGTGGGCCTGGTAGGCCCGAACGGCGCGGGCAAGACGACGCTGCTTGAGATGATCATCGGGCTGCTCGCGCCCACCGAGGGACAGATCGAGGTGTTCGGCCACGCCGCCCGCGCCAACACTGCCGAGACACTGGCGCGGGTCGGCTACGTCGCGCAGAACCGCCCGCTGTACCCCGAGTTCAGTGTCGCCGACATGTTCCATCTCGGCCAGGCGATGAACCCGAACTGGGACATGGGCATGGCCAGGGCCCGGATGGAGGCGCTGGACACCCCGCTGAAGCGCAAGATCAAGTCCCTGTCCGGCGGCCAGCAGGCCCAGGTCGCGCTGGCCATGGCGGTGGCCAAGCGCGCGCCGCTGCTCGTGCTCGACGAGCCGGTCGCCAGCCTCGACCCAGTCGCCAGGCTCGAGTTCATGAGCGAGGTGATGGCCCAGGTCGCCGGCGGTGGGCTCACGGTCATCATCGCCTCGCACGTGGTGGGCGAGCTGGAACGGTTCTGCGACTGGCTGGTCGTCCTCGCCCACGGGCATGTGCAGCTCGCGGGGCCGACGGACGAACTGCTGGATGGGCACCGGCTGCTTACCGTCCCGCGGGCCACCCCTGACGCGGACCTGCCCGGCACCCCCATCCACCGCACCGACAGCGACCGGCACTCGTCTGTCCTGATCCGTACCGGCCCGGCTACGGCTCCACCCCGGTCGCATCCCGACCGGCAGGCCGAGGCTGTCGGCTTCGAGCAGCTCGTCCTGGCCTACCTGCAGCGCCCGGCCAAGGCGAGCTCAAGCAACCCTGCCCAGGGTGCGCAGCCGCCCGGGCCGACCACGAAGGTGATGTCACGATGATCTGGGTGAGCTGGCGGCAGCACCGCAGCCAGGCCATCACCGGCCTGGGCCTGCTCTGCGCACTCGCGGTGTACGCGATCGTGCTCGGCCTGGAAATGCGCGGTTCGTTCAGCCACAACAACCTGGCCACCTGCCTGGCGCACAGCCTGGGCGTCAGCTGCCCGAACTCAGTCGCGACTTTTGACAACAGCTTCGGCAGCCTGGTGAACATCGGGTTCTGGGGGGTACTCCTGCTGCTCCCCGGCCTGATCGGCGCCGCCGTCGGCGCACCGCTGCTCGCCCGCGAGATGGAGCTGGGCACCTGGCGGCTGGCCTGGAGCCAGACCGTGCCGCGGACCCGGTGGCTGGCCATCAAGCTGGCCGTGGCCGCGGGCGGGCTGATCGTCCTCGGTGCCGGCATGACCTTGATCATCACCTGGTACCGCGCACCCATGGACCGGCTCACCGGGCATTTCGTCCACAACGCATACGACTACGAGGGCCTGGTACTCACCGCCTACGTCCTATTCGCCTTCGGGCTCGCCGTCCTGGCCGGGCAGTTGCTGCGCCGCAGCATCCCCGCGATGCTCGCCGCTCTCGTCCCCTGGGTGGCGGTAAGGATCTTCGTCGAGTTCGTGCTCCGCCCGCACTTCATGACGCCGCTGAAGTTCACGCAGACGGCCGCGTTCAGCTGCTCGCACGTCTGCGGAGGCAACAGCATCGTCGACGTGCCACCGGTCACCGGGCATCTCGGGGTCCTGCTCGTAGGCACCAGCCACTACCAGCCCGCCAGCCGGTTCTGGGAGTTCCAGTCCATCGAGGCCGGCATCTTCGTCGCGCTCACGCTGATCGCGCTCGGTGGCGCGGTGTGGCTGCTGCACCGGCGCGCCGCCTGACCGCGGGAATCAGCCGGAACGCTCCAGCGGCCGGCGCCGGGCCGGGGCCTGGCGCCGGCCGCGGCGCTGGTGTCTTCCATCCGAGGAGGATTCGCCGCGGCTACGTCACGGCGTGAGCCCGCCGGGATGGCCCGGAGGTCTTCGCACTATTCGCCGCCGCGCCGGCGGGCGACGTGCAGGACCGCGCCCCAGCCCCGGCTGAGGCGGCCGTCTGGCCGCTCGGCCAGCCGGCGCCGGATCTCGCCGTAGAGCCGGTCGCGTTGCCACTGGTCCATGGCGATGTGGCCGGAGAATGTGTCCAGCAGGCGGATGTACTCGTCCGCCGTGTACTCAATTTCCCAGCCGAAGCGCCGCACCGTGACGTCCGTGAACAGGCCGGTCGTTTCTATCTCGGTCCGCTCGTCGGGCAACTCGGCCGGCGCGGGGAACCGTGTGCCTGCGGGCAGGCCCTCGCCGATCTCGTCGTAGACGTCCTGGAGTTCGTGGAAGAACCGATCACCCCCGGCGGGGAACGCGTGGGTGGCGCTCCAGAAAGCGAGATGCCCGCCGTCTCGCAGCAGTTCCCAGGCCCTCCGGTAGCGAACGGCCGGGTCGATCCAGTGCCAGGCTGTGGCGGCGAAGACCAGGTCGAAGCCGGCCTGCGGCGGCTCCCAGGTCTCGAAGGTCCCGTTGACGATGTTCACCCGCGGGAACCCGGCGAGGTTACGGCGGGCCTCGGCGGCCAGGTCGGCGCCGAGCTCGACGCAGGTGATCTGGAACCCGCGGCGCGCGAGGGGAATGGTCGCCTTGCCGGTCGCGCAGCCAACCTCCAGCAGCCGGTCACCGGGCCGCAGCCGCGCCAGCCGCGCGAGTTCGTCGTACAGTTCGGCCGGATACTCGGGCCGTGCCTGGTGATAGCGGCGGGCAGCGGAGTTGAAGGTCGTCCTGAGCCGTTCCCGATCGTCGGACACGAAGACCATCATCGCCGCGGGTCCCGCCAGATGATCCGGCGGCTGCAGTACGCAGAACTCGTTGCCGTCCGGGTCGGCCAGGATGTACCAGCGCCATCCGGCCTCGCTGACCGGCTGATCGGTCAGGAGCGTGGCACCAAGGCTCCGCAGCCGCTGCAATTCCGGCTCAAGGTCGCGAGTGCGCAAGTCCAGGTGCACCCGGTTCTTGCGGTCCTTACCCTCGGGGACCCGTTGCAGCAAGATCTCCGCGCCCGTGCCGTCGGCGGGCAGCAAGCTCTGGTAGCGGCCGGCCGCAGCACCGTCCCTGATGTACCCCAGAGCGCCGGTCCAGAATGCCGCGGAGCGGTCCAGGTGCGCGCAGTCGATCACGACAACCAGTTCGCCCCCCAGGTACGGGTGCGGCGCACGGCTCATGACCAGATTCTGCCCCGGCGGGCAGCCCGTGGACGCTTGTTCTGCTCCCTGCTGATCAGGTTCCCGAACGTGCCGGACAGTGCACTCCCATACCGGTATAGAGTTGCGCGAAACCGATTCAGACCACCGGAACTGGACGGGGCATCCAAAGATGCGTAACCTGCGCGGAGCGGCCGCGGCCGGGACGGTGACAGCGATCATGGCGCTGATGCTGGGCACCCTGCTGGGGACAGCCGGGGCGGCTCCCATGGCCCGGCGCGTGCCGGGGTACGCCACCGGGATCTGCGCCTCCTACGGCACCCACGCCTCGACGGCAGCGGCGATCTCCCGCCGGGTCCTGCGCTGGGTGCAGCGCCGCGCTCCGGAGACCCCGAGTGTGGCGGTCCGGATGGATGACCCGTACCTGGGAATCAACTGCTACCTGAATTCCACGCAGCACTATGACTCGGCCAGCGTGGTCAAGACGATCATCCTCGCCACCTTGCTTAACAAGCGCCAGCGGGAGCACCTCAGCCTCCTGTCCGCCAGAGAACGGCAGCTCGCCCGGGAAATGATCACCGAGTCGGACAATGACGCCGCGACCGCGCTGTGGGACCAGGACGGCATGAAGAATCTCGCTTACTTCCTGGGCGCCGCCGGGATGAGTGACACGCAGCTCAACCCAGCATGGGGGCTGACCCAGATCACCGCGCAGGACGAGACGAAGCTGCTGCGCAACATCCTGCTGCGCCCGAACACGGTCCTCGCCACCCATGCGCAGACCTACGAGCTCAAGCTGATGGCGCAAGTCATCCCATCACAGCGCTGGGGCGTATCGGCCAGCACGCCGCGCGACTTCACGCTCTGCATCAAGAACGGCTGGGCGCCGCTGCCGTACGTCAGCTCGCCCTGGTACGTGAACAGCACGGGCGCGTTCACCACCAGCAATGCCGCCCGGGACTACACCATCGTGATCCTCACGCATGGCAGCGCCGACGAGACCACCGGCGTGACAACCATCGAAGACATCGCCGGCCCGATCAACCGTGCGCTCGCCGGCGCCGGCGCCGATTTCGGCCCGGCACACACCAAGCCGTACCCGTCATGGAACATCCCGGACGAACCGGTCCCACCCGCTCCGGCTCGGTAGCCCGGCATGCTGGCCAACGCGGCCAGGCCTGCCTGCGGCACTCCGCAGGCAACCGCGCCGGGCCGCCGTTGGGCAGTGTCTGGACATGAGGAATATCACCGAACTGGCGTCCGCCCCGTCCGGCCATCCCGCGATGCCCGCTTGTCGCGCTAGGGTGCTCATTCCGGCCGGGGCCGTCGTGCCGGCCTGCTTCCGGGACGGGTGGCCCGGTTGGATCCGGGTGATCTGATTCGAGCGCTGCGTGGGGAGCCAGCTATGAGCGAGCGGCCGCTGACGATCTTGTTCATGCCCGAGAGCGCGTACGGGCCGACCAACAACTGCATCGGGATCGGTGATGTTCTGCGCCGCCGCGGTCACCGGGTCGTGTTCGCGGCCGAGGCGTCCTGGAAGGGGCGGCTGGAGCCGCTTGGCTTTGAGGAGGACCTTGTCGACCTGGCACCGCCGGATGCCAGTGCTGCGGCTGGCCAGGGTGCCGGGCAGTTCTGGAAGGATTTCGTCCGCGACACCGCGCCAGAGTTCCGCAAGCCGACGATCGAGCAGCTGGACACGTGGGTACGGCCGGTCTGGGAGGAGCTCATCGGCGGCGCACAGTACTGCCAGCCGCAGCTGGCTCAGATCATCGAGCGCACCCGGCCGGATGTCATCGTCGAGGACAATGTGGTCTGTTTCCCGGCCCTGGTGACCGCCGGGGTGCCGTTCGTGCGGATCGTGTCCTGCAACCCCCTGGAAATAAAGGATCCAGGCATCCCGCCTGCCTTCTCCGGGTACCCGGCCGCCGACCCGGCGGGCTGGCAGGTGTTCCGGGACGAATACGAGCGCGTGCACCGGCCGGCCTGGGCGGCGTTCAACGCATGGGTCACCGGGCAGGGCGCGCCACCACTGCCGGACCTGGAGTTCATCCACCCAGGCACGGTCAACCTGTACGTCTATCCCGAGCTGGCCGACTACCCGCGTGCCCGGCCGCTGCCGCCGTCCTGGCACCGGCTGGACTCCTCGGTACGGCGGACCGAGGAGCAGTTCACACTGCCCGAGGCCCTGGCCTCCGCCCACAGCCCGCTGATCTACTTCTCGCTCGGCTCTTTGGGATCGGCAGATGTGCCGCTGATGCAGCGGGTGATCGGCTGCCTGGCCGCGACACCGTACCGCTACCTGGTGTCCATGGGACCGCTGCACGCCGAGATCGAGCTAGCGCCGAACATGGCCGGTGCCGAATTCCTGCCCCAGACGTCGATCCTGCCGCTCTGCCAGCTGGCGATCACCCACGGAGGCAACAACACCGTCACCGAGTGCCTGCACTACGGTAAGCCGATGGTCGTGCTTCCGCTGTTCTGGGACCAGTACGACAACGCGCAGCGCATGGACGAACTCGGCCTGGGCATCCGCCTTGACACTTACAGATTCACCGACACCCAAATGCACAGCGCCCTGGACCGCCTGCTCGCCGACGACACGCTGCAGCAGCGGCTCGCCACCGCGGCCGCTACTATCCAGGCCCATGACGGCCTGACCAAAGCCGCTCGCTTGATCGAGCAGGCAGCCACCTAACGGCCAGCTGTAGATCCCATGCCACTCATCTGCTGCCGACGCGGCGCCGGCGAGCCGGGCAGCCGGCGGCGGTGTAATGCGTGAGGGGAAGGTCATGCCCGATGAAGGCTTCACCGAACTGGCCGGCCCGCGGGTGGCATTGCGCCGGTTTCACCCAGGCGATGTGGCCAAGTTCGTCGCGTACCGCTCGTCTGAGCAGGTGGCCCGCTTTCAGAGCTGGGACGCACCGTACCCGCGGGAAGAGGGCGAGCGGTTTATCCGGGAGATCGCCAAGCAGCATCCCGATACGGCCGGGGAATGGTTCCAGTTCGCGGTGGCGCTGCGTCCGGCCGGGCAACTGATCGGTGACTGCGCGGCCATGCCGCATGCCGATGACCCCCGCCAGTGCGACATAGGATTCACGCTCTCCCCTGAGTATCAGGGTCACGGCTACGCCACCGAGGCGGTGCGGCTGCTGCTGGCCTACCTGTTCACCACACGTGGCAAGCACCGGATCACCGCCTACTGCGACTCGCGGAACGCGGCATCGGCCGCGCTGCTGGAACGGCTGGGCATGCGGCGCGAAGGTCACCTGCGCGAGAGCACCTGGGCCAAGGGCGAATGGACCGATGACCTGGTGTATGCCGTACTGCGTGATGACTGGCCGTCCGGGTGACGGTGAGTTGGTCACCGATCCGGCGGCTGGGCACCCTCAACTTTGTCACCCGCCGGGCGGATCAGCGACGAGGTGGTAGGCACGAAGCATCACGGCAACCCGGGCAGATCACGGCACTGGAATCGGTGGTACCGGTGTCCGGCGATGCCGTGCAGTGCACCAGCCGGTACAGCGCACCTGGCCCGGCCCCGCCGGGCTGTAGGCAACGACCCGCCCGGACTCGTCCGCGACGAAGAGGTAGCGGCCGGCGAACACGGGCTGAGCGAATCCGCCCACCTTCAGCGGCACAGTACCCAGAATGCGGCCCGTCGCAGCGCTGAGCAGGTACACAGTCGGCGACCTATGCCGGCATGGAACCCAGGTGGCCACCGCGAGCACACCGGTGGCCGCATCGAGTGCGGGGGTGCCAGAAACGCCACAACCCAGGCCTCTGGCCCACCGGGTGGTGCCGGTGCCCGCGCTCACCTCCCGGACGGACCCGTCGTAGCCGTGCCCGTTGATGTACCTGGCGTTACCCGCCAGATACAAGTCGCTGGACCGGGCGTTCCAGACCGCTGACGCCAGGCACATGCCCCGATGGGTGTGGGCAGCCGCCCCGACCCGCACGGACCAGACCGGCCCCCGGCCCAGGGCATCACGGCGCAGCGCGTAGTAGCGGCCGTTCTTGTTGCATGCCCCGACCAGCGGTTGCGGCCCGCGGTGCGTGGTGCCGTAGAAGAGCGTCGGCGAACTGCCGAAATCCAGGTCCGCCGCCTGCGGAAGCTTGAGCTGCCAGGCACCACTGAGTGCGAGCGTACGGGAGTTCAGGCGCAGAAAGGAATACGCGTGATAAAGATGCGTCCCGGTGTACTTGGGATCACCGGTGGTCGCCCATACCCAGGCCCTGGCCGCGGCCACGCTGCTCCACACGCTGGCGCCGACATGACCGGCTGGGTCCGTCCAAAAGCTGTGCTGCAACCTGCCCGTTCGCTGGCTGAAGGACTGGACCCCACCACGCACGAACGGCTCGTCACAGCTGGAGGACACGCCCTCATAGACGAGCCCGTTGGCGACCGTCGGGGATGCGTAGTTGTAGTAAGCGCCCACGACTGCCGCGCTTCTTGCGGGCCCGACCACCGACTTCCAGTCTCGCGCACCTGTTGCCGCGTCAAAGGCGTACAGATAACGAGCACCCGGGACATAGACGGTCGATTTCCCCGTCTGGGGATCAGCCGCCACGGTGGCAGTTCCGACGATCCCGCGAGCGTTCTTGCAGTTGCCGTTGTGCCCCACTTTCTCATAGTCCAGGGTGCGCCTCCATACGACTTGGCCGGTCGACTCCCGCAGGGCATAGAGGTCACCGGTCTGGGAACCGATGAAGACCATTCCGCCGGCCACAGTGGGACTGGCGCTGAAGCCACCCCGCGGCTGGCGTTTCGTGGGTGCCTTCTCGTGGAATACCCACGCTGCCCTGAGGCTCCTGGCATTGCCCGGCGTGATCGTCGCTGGCCCGGTCGTCGCCGACTGATGGCGAGCCGCAAACAGATAGGCCGGCCAGTCCTGATTCGTCACCACCGCGGCCAGGCGCTGCTGCGCCGCCACCGGCTGTGGCACGGCGCTGGTACCCGCCCTCGTAGATCCAGGCGACGGCAGCATCGCCGCAACAGCGGCGAGTACAGCCACGCCGCAGATGGCAGAAGCAGCCCCGAGACGCGCTATGCGCCCTATTCCTGAAAATGTCGATATTGATCCCAAAATGATCCCCCAAGCAGAAACCAGGCATCAAAGGCCCGGCCTTGGGAAAGGGATTACCCAAGATGGGGACGGGCCAAGCGACATCGCCGATGCCCGATCACACAAGGGCAGCAGGCCTCGATGTGGCCCGCTGCGATTCACACCGGGTGGATAAGCAGCCTGTCAGCGTGGTGAGGATCGCGCGACCAGGTGAGCCACGAGCGGCTGCGCGACGTGTCGATCCAGATTGTGGAGGCGGCCGCCTCGGGTGGGATCGCACTGTCGTCGCCGACCCGGGAAAGGTGGCGCCGGGTCCAGCGGCTGCCCGGCCCGCCGGCGAGATCTGGGTCATCGCTGTCTTCCTTGTACGGAGCCACAGCGATCAGCCGTTTGATGGCCTCCCGCACGCGCATATTCGGCTCCGCCTGCTTCCTTGAGGGCCGCGTAGGCGATCTGCGCGGGCGGGCGCCCATCTATCAGGTCGTCTTTATACGCGTAGAACGCGATCGAGTACGGCCCCGTCATAAGTCGTCAGCCGTCAGGTCCGCAGCCACACCGCTGCCGTCAGCAGCGGCGTTCAGGGAGACCGGCCCGCGGAAACCTGAAGCTGGCGTGATCGCAGTGAACGCCTGGCGGCGAGATGATGAATGAATCGGTAACTGCTCGGAGGACGGGCGGGTGAGACAGTGCCGGATTCGCGTGGGGGCCGCTGGCGAGGATGGCTGCGGGCGCTGCCCGTGATGCGGGGAGTGCTGCCCATTGACCGGTCCCGGGTATCCACGGAGGTGCTCGCCGGCATGACGCTGGCTGCCCTGGGCATCCCTGAGGTTCTGGGATACGCGAAGATCGCTGGGATGCCGGTGGTGACCGGCCTGTACACGATGCTCCTGCCGATGGCCGTGTTCGCCGTCCTCGGCTCGTCGCGCCACCTCGTGGTGGCCGCGGATTCCGCTACCGCCGCGATCCTCGCCGCCGCGCTCACGGGTCTGGCGGTGGCCGGGTCGGAGCGATACGTCCGGCTGGCCGGGCTTGTGGCCCTTTTGGCCGGCGCGATGCTGCTGCTTGCCCGGCTGGCCCGGCTGGGGTTCCTGGCGAATTTCCTGTCCCGCACCGTGCTGGTCGGGTTCCTGACCGGCGTCGGCATCCAGGTGGCTGCCGGACAGCTTCCTGCCATGCTCGGGGTCACCGCCGCCGGCGGACAGACCCTGACCAGGCTTTGGCACACGGTGCGCGCGCTGCCGGACGCACATCGGGCAGATGTGGCGGTGTCGATCGGGGTCATTGTGATCGTGCTTGCAGCGCGCAGGGTCACCCGCCGCATCCCAGGCGCGCTGATCGCGGTGATCACCGCGATCAGCGTGAGCTGGGCCGCGGATCTGGCCAGCCGCGGCGTGGCTGTGGTCGGGCCGGTCCCGCGCGGGCTGCCGGGCTTGGGGCCGCCGGCCCTCGGCTGGCATGACGCCGCCGGACTGCTCGGCGCCGCGGCGTCGATGTTCGTGGTCATCCTCGCCCAGAGCGCGGCGACCTCGCGTGCCTACGCCGTGAAGTATGAGGAGGCGTTCAGCGAAGACACCGATCTGGTCGGCCTGGGCGCCGCCAACATCGTCGCCGCGTTCTCCGGCACGTTCGTCGTCAACGGCAGCCCGACCAAAGCACAGATGGTCGACAGCGCGGGTGGGCGCAGCCAACTGGCCCAGCTCACGACCGCCGTGGTGGTCCTGATCGTTGTTCTGCTGCTCACGGGGCCTCTCGCCTACCTGCCAGACGCCGCCCTGGCGGCGGTGGTCTTCCTCATCGCTATCGGGCTCATCGACGTCGGCGGGATGCGGCGCATCCTGGCCATCCGCAAGCACGAGTTCGCTGTTGCCCTGCTCACCGCGGCCGCGGTGGTGGTCCTGGGGGTCGAGTACGGCATCGTGATCGCCGTCATCGCCTCGATCATCGACCACCTGCGCCACAGCTACAGCCCACGCAACAGCGTGCTGGTGAAGTCACCGGCCGGGCACTGGCAGCCCGCCCCGATCGCGCCAGGCGCCCGAACCGAGGAAGGGCTGGTGGTCTACCGCTTCGGCACCAGCCTCTACTACGCCAACGCTGCCAAGCTCCTCGACGACATCACGGCACTGGCCGGCCACGGCGGTCCGCTGCGATGGCTGGTCTTCGACTGCGCGGCCATCGGAGACATCGACTACACCGCATCCGCGGTCCTGTCCAGGGTCGTTGAACACGTTCACCGACGGCACGTCCGCTTCGCCGTCAGCACCGCCCTCGGCCCGGTGCGCGAGCAGTTCGACCGCTACGGCATCACCGCGGCCCTCGGCCCCGGCGCCTACTACGACACTCCCGGCGAGGCGCTCGAGGCCTTCCACACCGCAAAAACTGCGAACGGTGACGGAGGGGGACCTGCCCAGGGAGAAACCTGATCCCGGGCAGCGCACACCGGCCGTGCCGACGACGGCACGTGAGTTGGGTCAGGGTCATTGCCGTGGTTTGGTTGCCGTGGCCAAGACGGCGGCGATGTCGTCCACGGAATCGAGCTTGCCTTCGGCCACGTTCATGATGAGTTCGTAGACTTCGTCGTTGGTCAGCGTGAGCCGGCGGCCGTTGACTCCGTAGAAGGCGATGGTCGCTGCCAGGGCGAGCCGCTTGTTGCCGTCGATCAGGGCGTGGTTCCTGGCCAGCGAGTGCAGCAGAGCCGCGGCCTTGGCATCAAGTCCGGGGTAAGCATCAGAGCCGAAGGCGGTGGCCTGCGGGCGGGCGAGTGCGGATTCCAGCAGCCCGTAATCACGGACCACTGGCTCGCTGCCGAGGGCGCGCACGGCGACATACAGGAGCTCGGGCAGCGTCAGGTAGATCACTGCGCAAGGCGCTGCAGCGCTTCGGCGTAACGGGGCAGTTCCTCATTGAGGACCTGGTCCAGCAGTTCCGCGCGGCTATGACTTTCGACATACTCGCGAATCGCTTGCCGGACGACCTCCTGCATCGGCCGCCGCTCCATTTCGGCGCGCCGGCGCAGCACCTGGGCCTCGGCGTCGGTCAGCCGCAGAGTCATCGCCATAGAAGTCATGGTATCACTGCTGATACCAACCCGCCGATCGCACTCATCTAATGGCGCGAGTAGGGCGCGTTCGCTGTCTGCTATTGCTGCTGCTGGACCGGTTCTACCCAGGACTCGCTGCCCTGGGGGTCGGCCACGACGGTGTGATGCTCATGGTGCTCCGCGGCGGTGAGCCCTGAGTGCCGGAGTCATCGGCCGATGGCGTCGGCGACCGCCGGGGGAGTGTTGTAGCCAACGGACGGTCCAGGCAGCCAACGCGACGATCTCTTCCTTGTCAGCCAAGCTCACACGCCTATGCCGCGTCTACCCGGCAGCTGGCGGTCCCTGGCCCGGCAGTGAGACCGGCTCGATTTGCCTCGCCTTCGATGCACCCTCCGGAGGGTGAGGTGGTGCCGGGCTGCGGCCCTTGGTGTGGTCGGTCAGCGGCGGTGGTGCTGGGGCTGCGGCCTTTGGTGTGGTCGGTCAGCGGCGGTGGTGCCGGGGTGCGGCCTTTGGTGTGGTCGGTCAGCGGCGGTGGTGCCGGGGTGCGGCCTTTGGTGTGGTCGGTCAGCGGCGGTGGTGCTGGGGTGCGGCCTTTGGTGTGGTCGGTCAGCGGCGGTGGTGCTGGGCTGCGGCCTTTGGTGTGGTCGGTCAGCGGCGGTGGTGCCGGGGCGCGGCCTTTGGTGTGGTCGGTCAGCGGCGGTGGTGCCGGGGCTGCGGCCTTTGGTGTGGTCGGTCAATGGCGGTGGTGCTGGGCTGCGGCCCTTGGTGTGGTCGGTCAGCGGCGGTGGTGCCGGGCTGCGGCCCTCGGTGGAGGGGTAGTCGTTTGCCCGGCCGGTTGTCTCGCGATTGTGCCCTGTGCTGCTTCCACCAGATTCGCGCATCTGACCCGCCGGTTCTCTCGGCAGACGCTCTCGACCCGCCATGATCGCTATGCGCCTCACCTACAACGGTAACGCGGACTGGGTCTATCCGTTCCTCTGAGTTTCCTGCAGCCGTGCCACAGCCTCGGCGGCGTGAAAGTCGTCTTGCGCGGGCCAGGCATGGTCCTGACCGTTTGCATGCCATCTGCTTGCGGCAAGATCGTCTAGCGGGAATCTGAGCACCTCCTCGGCGGTTACCGGTCGAGGTATGCCGATCAGGTTGTTCTGCTCGTCCGGCGTCGCCCGGATCTGCGAACTCGCTGTCCGCGGTGACCAGGGACCGGTTCTCGCAGCCGCCGGCATCAGCGCTCACAGGCCCGGCAATGTTTGTACTACAGCGCACTGTGTGATCTGGACCAGGGCCGTGGAGCCGGTGGACGCCGTCCTCAGCCGCGCTGGCTGATCCACACCGATACGTGAGCGGGTTCAAGGGCTTGGTGGACAGCACCGGCCAGGTCATCTCGCACCGTGTCCAGGTCCACGGCGTCCTTCAGCCGGGCCGCGAACGCCGCCACTGTCTGGTCGGCGTCATACCTGGCCCGGTTGAACCGCCGGTCCACCGCCCGCTGTACCCGTCGTCGCAGCGGGCTGAAAAGCGCCGCTGCAGCCAGCGTCGAGGCAGCCACCGCGACCGGGGATGACAGCGGCAGCACCCTTGTGGCCAGCAGCACCAGCCCGGCGTACACCCCGACCAGCAGGCCGGTCACGATCGCATACGCCAGGGTCCGGCTGATGATCCGGTCGATGTCGTACAGCCGGTACTTCAGGATCCCCACGCCGATGCCTACCGGCAGCGCAGCCAGCCCGATCCCGAGAATCTCTCCTACGACCCTGGTCGAGCTGAACCCGAGCGACGCGGCAACCACGACCAGGGTAACCGCGGCGCCGGCGGCCAGCCACTTCAGCTGCTGACGCCGCTCGCCCGTGGCACGCCGCCAGCTAAACACCTGGTGGGCCACGAACGACAGCACGATCACCAAGATCAAGCCCAGGCCCAGCGGCGCCGCCACGGCGAGAAGGCCGCCGGGCGGCCGCCCGGTGCTGATCAGGTTGCCGGCGGCGTCGATGCGGACGTAATGACGGGCCACGGCGGTGACCGCCGGGGCAAAGACGGCCACCGACGCCAGCGCTCCGGCCACCACATAGGCCCGCAGGACCCACCGCCAGCGCCGCGCCGCCAGCCTGCCGTCCGGGAACAGCAAAATCACCACCGGGAACAACAGCAGCGCCGGTGCCCACAACTGTCCCAGCACGACGGCAACCGGTGCCAGCGGGAGGCCATGGTGGCCGAACCGGTAGTACAAGGCGGCATACCCGCCGGCAACGCCGCTCAGCAGGAACACCACGATCCAGGTGATCAGGATCCAGCCGATCGGATTGCCCGGCTGGCGGCGGGCCACGACGAAGCCCACCGCCGCGTAGACCACCGCGACGGGGACAATCGGCCCCGAGCCCAGGACCGACAGCTGACCGGTCAAGGCGCTCAGTACCAGCGCTCCGGCCAGCAGCATCAGCGCCAGGACGGCCAGGACCGTCGCCGTCACCGGAGACGCCAGCCGGAAGCGGCGCGCGGCCCGTTCCGGACCGCCTGACGCCGGTATCCCCACCACGGCAGGCAACGCTACGCCCGGACCGTTCCGGTAACGTTACCGCTTGGCACCAACGCATAGCGCTGGGTCTGAAACCAGATTCAGCTTCCCTGATGTCCACTAGCCCAGCCACCGGCTGATCCCATGAGCCCGGCCCAGGCGCGGCTGCCGGGTAGTCACTCTGGGTAACCTTCTTTGGGCGGCGTGTGCCGTCACTGGCAAGCAAGGAAGACTGGCCGTGGAACGAGTCGTCGTTCCACGAACTGTTGGCATGCCCGGATTTCGTTTCGGCAGGTCAGACGAGTGGGGCGCCAGGGGCTCGAACCCTGAACCCACGGATTAAAAGTCCGCTGCTCTGCCATTGAGCTAGCACCCCGTGCGAATTTGCTATCTGACCTGCGGTTTCGTTGACCTCCAGCCCTCCATAAGAGGGTGCACAGCGCTCATCGAGACCCGGATTGCCGGAGCGATGCTGCTGCTGTCCGCCCTGCTGCCGTCCTGGAAGCTGGCGTGCGATGCTGCCAACAAGTCACCCAAGACGATCATCTCCTACCTGGACTCGGCGAAGCGAAGCCTACCTCGCAGTACAGGGGGACTTCCCTTAGAACCGGGGGCATTCGCACCTTCCTGGTGGCCGAGTGCGACCGCGTGCGACCGCACCTCGCCCGCGTCGGCAGCCAAGCGCTACCCGAACCGCTGCGTGTACTTCCACTGACTCTTGGCCGGAAAGCCACCTGTGATATCCAGGGCCGGCGCGGGTGGGCTGCGGAAGGCACCCCGGTCAGGGCTTGCTGAGATCGGTCAAGAAGTCGAGCATTCGTGTGTCGCTCGCCCGGATGTCGTTCACCGCGAACCCCTGGACATACGGGCGGATCGTCTTGGCCGCCTGGGCGACCACGCTGGCCGGAGCATAGCCGCCGTTGGGCGAGACGCTGAGCATCGCGAAGATGGTCACGTTCGGGTTGGCCTTCCGTGCCATGGCCGCGCCCTCCTGCACAAGCTGGCGCAGGGCGGGGAAATTGGTCTCGACGGCCGAGGACTGGATGATGTAGATCGGCGCGTAAGCCGCAGTCGTCGGCAGGCCGCAGCGCAGGTACGCCTCGGAGATGGTGTCCTGAGGCCGATAGGAGCACGCCGCGCCCGGCACCATCATCAGGTCGCGGCCCGGGACGAGAATCGGCCGGTAACCGTTGACATGCGCGGTTTGGGCGAAGCCCTTCAGGGCCGGGATCGGATGCCTCCGCTCAGCCATTGGCGTGGTCGCCCCGTTCTCGAGGTCATCGACGACGAACTTGACCCCGGGAATGACCCGGCCATACTTGATCGCGGCCCGCAGTCCCGCCCCGCTGAAGAACATCTGAGCGGGGATCACGTTCTGGGGAAGGCGATCCCCGCCCATACGGTGTTCGAGCACGTATACAGCCGGGCTGGCGTCTACCTGCTTGATGAGGGCAGGGTCTTCCACGTTAAGGTGATTGAAGTCCTCTTTGTAGAAGATCCACTGCACGCTGGACAAGCTGATCGGCCCGCTCACGGGTGTGGCACTGACCCGTGACCAAGAGCCGACCGCAAGCACAAAAGCAACAAGACCGATCATGGCCGCGAATGCTCGCGGGCGCGGTATCCGTGCTCCGTTGCTTGTGTGGTTCATCTGGACCCCTTCAGCTTGCTGGCCAGGAAGATCTCAGGCGGAGCGGTGCAGGGCCGATGTCGCTGCGCGAGGTGCTGGCCGGAATGAGGCGCGGGACTCCGGGCGCTACACCCGTCAGGCCCCGCCGAGCTCGGTCAAGAAGCCGATCATGCGCGAGTCGCTCGGCCTGATGTTGTTCACCTCGAACCCCTGGACATACGGGCGGATCGCCTCGGCAGCCCGGACGACCGCGATAGCTGGAGCGTAGGCCCCGTTGGGCGAGACGCTGAGCGTCGCGAAGATGGTCACGTTCGGGTTGGCCTTACGTGCCTGGGCCGCGGCCTCCTGCACAAGCTGCCGCAGGGCGGTGAGGTTGGTCTCGACGGCCGCGGCCTGGATGACGTAGATCGGCGCGTAAGCCGCCGCCGCGGCCGGCAGGCCGCAGCGCAAGTACGACTGGGAAATGGTGTGCCCTCGCTGCTGGGAGCACATCGCCCCCGACACCAGCATCAGGTCGCGGCCCGGGATAAGAATCGGCTGGTAACCCCTGGCATGCGCGGCATGGGCGAACCCCTTCATGGCCGGTATCGGCTCTTTCCGCTCAGCCCTGGGCGTGATCCCCAGATCCTCCAGGTCATCGACGACGAACTTCACGCCGGGAATGACCCGGTGATGCTGGATCGCGGCCTGCAGTTCTGCGCTGCTGAAGAACATCTCGGCGGGGATGACCTTCCGGGGAAGGGGAGGGCCGCCCACACGGTGTTCGAGCACGTAGGTACCCGGGCCGGCGAGTATCTGCCTGATGAGGGCAGGTGCCTCGACCTTAAGGTGATTGAAGTCCTCTTTGTAGAAGATCCAGCGCACGCTGGACAAGCTGATCAGCCCACTCACGGATGTGGCACTGACCGGCGACCAGGAGCTGACCGCGAGCACAAAAGCAACCAGACCGATCATGGCGGCGAATGCCCGCGGCCGCGGCCTCCCCACTCGCTTGCTTGTGCGATTCATCTGGAGCCCTTCAGCTAGTCGGTCAGCCCTGGCTGAGCCCGGTCAAGAACTCGATCATGCGCGGGTCGCTCGGCCTGACGTTGTTCATCGCGTACCCCTGGACATACGGGCGGATCAACTCGGCCGCCTGGACGACCGCGGAGGATGGGACGTAGGCCCCGTTGGGCGAGACGCTGAGCGTCGCGAAGATGGTCACGTTCGGGTTGGCCTTACGTGCCCGGGCCGCGGCCTTCTGCACAAGTTGCTTCAGTTCGGTGAGATTGGTCTCGACGGACGCGGCCTGGATGACGAAGATCGGCGCGTAAGCGGCCGCCGCCGGCAGGCCGCAGCGCAGGTAGGCCTCGGTAATGGTAGACCCTGACTGCCGGGAGCACCTTGCCCCGGGCGCCAGCATCAGGTCGCGGCCGGGGATGAGGACCGGCTGGTAACCGTTGGCGGTCGCGGCCTGGCCGAACTCTTTCATGGCCGGGATCGGAGCCTTCAGTTCAGCGGCGGGCGTGGTCGGCAGGTCTTCCAGGTCATCGACTACGACCTTGACGCCAGGAATGACCTGGCCCTGAGTGATGGCGGCCTGCAGTTGTGCGCTGCTGAAGAACATCTCGGCCGGAATGACCGGCCGGGGAAGGCGATGACCGCCCACGCTGTGTTCGAGCACGTATGTATCCGGGCTGGCGACTATCTGCTTGATGATGTCAGGGTCTTCGTCTTTAAGGTGATTGAAGTCTTCCTTGTAGAAGATCCACTGCACGCTGGACAAGCTGATCGGACCGCTCACGGATCTGGCGCTCCCGCTCACGGATCTGGCGCTGACCGGTGACCAGGCGCCGACCGCAAGCACAAAAGCAGCCAGCCCGGCGATCGCGGCGGCTGTTCGCGGCCGCGGCATTCCTGCTCGTTTGCTCATGTGATTCATCTGGAGTCCTTCAGCTTATCGCCGGAATGAGCCACGCCGGCTGCCCGGTTGGCTGCCATGCCGATCGGATTCATCCCTGGGAACGGTGCTGACCAGCAGGTTCTCGGACTGAACACTAACCGTGCCACTGCAATAAGGCCAGCATTTGAGGGAATCGGATAAGCCGCAAATTGCCGTTACCTGTTGTAATCCTGATATGATCTATTGACGTCCCGCTTAGGGGCGCTTGCGGCCGATGCCGGCCAGCATTCCAGCCGTTGTGGGGGCGGGCACCAGCCGCAGTGGCGGCGATTGCGCCGCATCAACCCCTTCAAGCGGCCATTCGGTGATCGGCACAATACCGGGCGGCACAACCTCGAAATCACCGAAGTAAGCGGCGAACTCGGCCGCCGTGCGGCCGGTGAGCACGGCGTCGGAGCCGTAGGCCGCCTGGACCTGATCGCGCACCGGGTCGCTCCGGGCGGTGTCGTGCCCGGCCGAGATCACCAGGTAACTTCCCGGGGCCATCCGCTCCCGGAACGCGGCGACGGCAGCGTCTGCCGCAGCGGCGGGCAGGAAATGCAGGATGCTGACGAACAGAACGCACACCGGCTTGGTGAGATCGATAAGCGCGGAAAGCCCGGGGGCCGAGAGGATCGCTTCGTACTCGCGCACATCCCCATTGATCACGGTCACCAGCTCATCGGTGGCCAGCAGTGCGCGTGCGTGGGTCACCACGAGCGGGTCGTTGTCGACGTACGCCACTCGCGCCCCGGGGACGGCCTGCCGCGCGCTCTCGTGCACGTTCGGGGATGTCGGCAGGCCCGCACCGATGTCCACGTACTGATCGATGCCACGGGAGGCCACATACCGGACGGCGGCGGCCAGGAAGGCCCGGTTGGCTTTGGCGACCCGCGCCGCATCGGGCAGGGCCTCGACAAGCTTTGCCGCGGCCTCCCGGTCGGCGGCGAAGTTGTCCTTCCCGCCGAGCAGGTAGTCGTAGACCCGGGCCGCGCTGGGCTTGTCCGGGTCGAAGCCGCAGCTTCCCGCATTTCCCCCCGGCCCTGCCGAGTCGCCAGCCACCCTCGTCGCTCCGGATTCTTCTGCAGTGCGCGGGCCGCGCCTCGCGCCGGCCGGTGTCGAACGCGACCATACCCTACGAAACCGGCCATCCGGGGCGATGCCCGGCGCCCGTGACAGCGGCCACGGAGTTATCCACGGCTACGGGTTTGCGGGCGCGGCATAACGCCGGGCGGCGCGGTTCAGCGATAGGCGGGGATGCCGGTGAGGGCGTGGCCGAGCGCCAGGGCGTGGATCTCCTCCGTGCCCTCGTAGGTGAGCACCGACTCCAGGTTGTTGGCGTGCCGGATGACCGGGTACTCCAGCGTGATCCCGTTCGCGCCGAGGATCGTCCTGGCCTGCCTGGCGATGTCGATGGCGGTCCGGACGTTGGCCATCTTCGCGAGGCTGACCTGCTCCGGGGTGAGCGGGCCCGCCTCCTTGAGCCGCCCGATGTGCAGGGCGAGCAACTGTGCCCTGGTCAGGTCCGCGAACATCCAGGCGAGCTTGCCCTGGGTGAGCTGGAAGCCGCCGATCGGCTTCCCGAACTGCTCCCTGGTCCGTGCGTACTCCACCGCGGTCTCCAGGCAGGACCTGGCAGACCCCAGCACCCCCCAGGCGATGCCGAACCTGGCTTCGGTCAGGCACGACAGCGGCCCCTTGAGCCCGGACACACCGGGCAGCATCGCTTCCGCGGGCAGCTTGACCTCGTCGAAGTGCAGTTCCGCGGTGACCGAGGCGCGCAGCGACATCTTCTTGTGGATGCTGCGGGAGGTGAACCCGCGCGCGCCGCGCGGCACCAGGAACCCGCGGATGCCGTCCGGCGTGCGGGCCCACACCACCGCGACGTCGGCAATGGAGCCGTTGGTGATCCACATCTTGGTGCCGGAGAGGACCCAGCCGGTGCCGTTTGGCTTGGCATTGGTTTTCATGCCGCCCGGGTCCGAGCCGTGGTCCGGCTCGGTGAGGCCGAAGCAGCCCAGCGCCTCTCCTGTGGCCATTCTCGGCAGCCATTCCTCCTTCTGCTCGTCCGAGCCGTACCGCCAGATCGGGTACATGGCCAGCGAGCCCTGCACCGAGACCATGCTGCGCAGGCCGGTGTCGGCGGCTTCCAGCTCACGGCAGGCGACGCCGTAGGCGACCGGCCCCATGCCCGCGCAGCCGTACCCGGACAGGTGCATGCCGAGCAGGCCCATCTTCCCCATTTCCGGCGCAAGCTCGCGGGGAAGGACGCCGGCCTCGAACCAGTCGGCGATGTGTGGCATCACCTTCTCCGCGGTGTAGGCCCGCACGGTGTCCCTGACCAGGCGCTCGTCGGAGGTGAGCTGGTCTTCGATCTGGAGCAGGTCGAAGCCTGGCCGCTGGGCCGGGGAGGACGGTGGCATGGCGAATCCTCTCTTTTGCTATCTGTCAGCGTATGCCGTGGCGTCTGGCCTGCGGAGTCCAGCCAGCCGCGGGACCTGTGCGCCCGGCGGGCCGGGCCCGTCGGCCGGTCCACCGGGCTGACTGGGTGCCTGCCGGCGGGGCATGATCGGACTATGAACGGAGCAAACGACCAGAAACAGTTGATACGTCCCAGGGACGGCCGGATGGTCGCCGGGGTCTGCGCCGGCGTCGGGCAGTTCTTTGGCATCGACGCGAACCTCGTCCGCATCGTGTTCGCCGTGGTCACCCTCTTCAGCGCTGGCGCGGCCGCGCTTGTGTACCTGCTGGCGTGGGTGGTCGTGCCGGAAGAGGGTGAGAGCGGCTCGATCGCCGAGAACTACCTGAACAAAAAGAAGCAGTGACCGCGGGAGCCCTCGCCGCGGTCCGGACTCATCGTTGCCCGGGCGGCCCGGCGGCCACCGGCCCGGGCCCACCGCCCTCTCGGGCCATCGCCCTCTCGGGCCATCGCCCTCTCGGGCCTGCCGCCCGCGTTCGGGCCGCCCCGGGCGGCGGTTCTTCAGGCCGTCCCCGGTCTGGTGCATGGTGCGGCCGCGCTATTGGGGGCCGTCGTTCGGCCGCATCGTTACAAGCCCTCGCCCGAGCCGCTCGCGCGACTGTCCAGGAACGCGGCACCGGCCGCTGGCACCGGACCGCTGCGCTCGCGGGCCAACCCGGTGAGGAGGCTGCGGTGGCGGCCCCATTCGGCGGCCAGGACGGCCGCCGCGGTCACGCCCAGCGCTCCGGCGATTGCCACCACGGCCGGCGGGCTGATCCAGCGGGCGGCCGCTCCCGCGATCAGGATCCCCAGGCCCTGGGCTGTCAGCAGCCCCGATTGCGCGACGCCGAACGCCCGGCCCCGCTGACCGTTTGGCATTGCCTGGACGAAGGCCCGGGCGGCAGCTAGCTGATAGGTGCCACCGGCGCCAGCCAGCACGAACAGCAGGAGGAGCAGCGGTAACGGGGGCCGCAGGAGGCTGACGACGAGCGGGGCGCAGGAGAGCATGGCCAGCGCGCCGATCATCTTGAGCCGCTCGTCCGGCCGGGAGAGCCGCCCGATGACCAGGATTCCGGCCACGGTGCCGGCGGGCATGGCGCACATCAGCAGCCCGACGGTGAGCGGGCCGCCGCCCAGGGTGTGCGCATACGGAACGGCCAGGCCCTCGGGCACCACCGCGAACCCGGCCAGCCAGCCGAACAGGACGAGCGTGCGCGCGGCGGGCCGCTGGAAGATGAGGGCCACGTCCCTGGTGAGGGTGTGCAGCAAGGGCCGGGCGGGCTCCTCCCCGCTGTACGGCCGGGGCCGCACCCACCCGGTGATCAGCGCGGCCGACAGGCAGAACGACAGTGCGTCCAGGGCCAGCGAACGGTACGCACCGAGGGCCGCCACCAGGATCCCGCCCGCCAGGAACCCGGCGACCTGACTGGTCTGGAAGGTCATGTTCCCCAGCGCGGACCCCACGGCGAGGCGTTCCCGGGGAAGGATCTGCGGGAGCATGGCCGACCGCGCCGCGGAGAACGGTGACCCGAGCAGCACGGTGAGGCACAGCAGCGCGCAGGTGCCGGCCAGTGGCACGCTGGGCAGCGCCATGAGTTCCACCAGCCCGCCGCGAACGAGGTCCAGGGTGATCATGACCTGGCGCCGCGGGAACGGGTCCATCAGGCCCGCCAGCAGCGGGGCGGCCAGTATCGGCGGCAGGTAGGTCAGGGCGTACGCGAGCGCGGTGAGTTCGGGTGAGCCGGTCTTGGTGTAGACGAGTACCGCGATCGCGACCTGCGCGATCTGGTCGCCCAGATAGGACACGACCTGCGCCCACCACAGCGCGCGAAACTCGCGGATCGCGAACACGGCCCGGTAGCTGGCCGCACGCCGGCGTGCCGTGCGGTGCCGGCCCGGCTCACCGGTAGCCGGGGGCAGGTCAAGGAAGGGCTGTTCTCCGCCGCGCATGGTGATGCTCATGACCGGCTTCCCCGCTCGCGCTCGTACCATGCTGACGTGGGACAATGACTATCCGCAGTCATCCAACGCCATTCTGGTAACAGCCAGTAGTGACTATGTGTAGTGTGTCGATTGCTAACCGTCGCTGATTTTTGGCGCATGCGCAAGGGGATCGGGGAGGATCGATCCAAGGAGGGGCATTACGCTAGGGCCTGGTACCCCGGTTCCGTCCCCGCAACTCTGTCCCGGCCGCTCGCTTTGCCGGGGGTGGCCTTCGTCCCCTATGCTGGGGCGGTCCCCGACGGCGGGCGCCACGGGTTCGAGGCGGCGAGGACCGTCGCAAGCCCCCATCGTCTAGCGGCCTAGGACACCGCCCTTTCAAGGCGGCGGCACGGGTTCGAATCCCGTTGGGGGCACTGCTCGCCGGGTCGGCGGGCGGTACGCATGGTCCTGTAGAGCAGCTCGGAGTGCTCGCCACCCTGTCAAGGTGGAGGTCGCGGGTTCAAATCCCGTCAGGACCGCGCAGACCGGGAACCTCCGGCACGGTCAGGTAGCTCAGTCGGTATGAGCGTCCGCCTGAAAAGCGGAAGGTCGGCAGTTCGACCCTGCCCCTGACCACCACACGGTCAGGATCTTGCTAGCCCTCTCACCTGCGGAAACCGCAGAAGGAGAGGGAACGTCATGGCGATGCCCGCCTCGTTTGCTAGAAGTCTCTGACCAGCGGAAACGCTGGCCCGCAGAAAGCTGCGCCGCAGCTGTCCGGCGGGAAGAGAGGCAAACTATGGACGCGGGGGGGTCAGGCGGCAGACGCCGGAAGCCGCTCGCCGCAGGGACATTCCAGCCGGAGATCAGCTCGTTCCGGCTTGCGCTGGCGGCCGAGGCCAAAGCCGCCAAGACGGTGCGGAACTACACCGAGGCGGTGCAGTGGTTCGCCGCCGCGCACCTGATCCCGCAGACCGGCTGGACCAGGTGGGAGCAGGTCACCGGGCAGGACATCCAGTGGTGGATGGTGTGGCTGCTGTCCCGCTACAGCGACTCCTATGCCAGTAACCAGTACCGGGCGCTGCAGCAGTTCTTCAAGTGGTGGGCCGAAGAAGAGGAGCTTCCCGGCCCGATGGCCCGGCTGCGGCCGCCGAAGGTCACCGAGAAACTGATCCCAGTGTTCACCAGTGTTGAACTTTCGAGACTGGAGCGGGCCTGCCAGGGCCGGTCGTTCGCCCAGCGCCGCGACGCGGCGATCATCGCGGTGTTCGAGGCGACCGGGATCCGGCTGTCCGAGCTGGCGGGCATCCGTTACGACCCGGTGGATGCGGAGCGTAGCGACCTGGACCTGTGGCAGCGGGAGATCACCGTCCGCGGCAAGAACGGCAAGCAGCGCATCGTCAAGATCAGCTACCCGTGCGCCCGGACTCTGGACCGGTACATCCGGGCCCGGTCCCGGCACGCCCAGGCGTGGCGGCCGCAGCTGTGGCTGGGCGTCAACAACCGGGGCCCCATGACTGCGCAGGGCATTTACCAGATGATCGTCCGCCGCGGCCGCCAGTGCGGGGTGAAGGTGCACCCGCACCGGTTCCGGCACCACTTCAGCCACACCTGGCTGGACCGCGGCGGCGCCGAAGGTGACCTGATGGAGCTCAACGGCTGGGCCTCACCGCAGATGCTGCGCCGCTACGGCGCCAGCGCCCGAAGCGCCCGGGCCCGCCGCACCTACGACCGCATCATGAGCGACAACCCATAACCCGCCCCGGACCCTTGCCGCATACGCCAGGCCCCTTTGGACGCTCGGTCATGCCGAAAGTAGTGTGTTACACCCACACATTCTTATCCGCGGATCAGCATGAACATTCGTTATAGGTGATCATGTTGGACGCACCTAACCAACGGCTTTAATCGACTTGTGTGGCGGCCAGATCGGCTGATAAACGGGTGATCATCTCCGCATATCGGATCGAAAAACGAGTAACGATCACCCGTATAACACCGACTCGGCGCGTGTGTGCTGACAATTTCCGCGCCGTGGTCGGCGCGCCCGATTGACCAGTTCTGTTCTCTCTGCTCTTTGCCCGGTCATCGCCTGGTGTGTCGTAAGCGGATCGTCCAGCGGGATCGTCAATCGGTCATGTGACCTCATGCCCACGGCCGTGGGATAGCCGATGAACCCGGCGTCTGCTCTGCGCAGCAGGGTGACGATGTCAGCGGTGAGTTCCGGGTCCTGGGTGGAGGTCATCCAGTCGAGCTCGCCGTCTGGTCCGGCGACGAAGCCGTCCAGGGACATGGTCATATACAGGAAGACATTGCTCATGGCTTTCTCCTCGGTGTCAGCCGATCGGTAATCGGCGTGGGGCTGCGGCGGTGCGGGCGCACGGCCGGTGTCGTGTCGCCGGGGTGCTTCGCGGTACCCGGTGCGCGGTTAACGTAATCGCCGGGGCTGCTGGGATGACGGCCAGTCCGCCCGTGGGTGCGGCTCGTTCGCGGTGTGCGGTCAGCAGCGCGGGAATCATCGCCGCTGCGCTGATGAGGAACGCCGGCGTGAAGCCGGTCGTGGTGATCAGCAGCCCGACGCCGATCGCCCCGGCCGCCATCCCGAGGTCGTAGGCCGCGTTCCAGATGGCGCTGACAGCGCCGTACCCGGCGGCCGGCACTCGCGAGTACATCAGGCTGAGCGTGGCGTTCTGCAGGAGCCCGAAGCCGGTCCCGAACGTGGCCGCTCCGGCCACCACCAGCGCGGCCGAATGCGTGACGGCCATCGCGGTCATACCGGCGATCGACAGCGTGATGCCGGGCACTAGCAGCCGGGCCTGGCCGCGACGGTCGCCGAGCGCCGGCGACCCACCGCCCGGCGGTCGCGGCTGCGGGCTGCACGAACAGGGCGGCCGGCGCGACCCACAGCGCCTGCCCCGCGACGGCCAGCGGCAGGTAGGTGACCACCACACCGGCGGCCGAGGTCGACGCCGCGAAGATCGTCGCCGGACGCATCAGGGCGCGGTTGCGCAGCCCGTTCAGCACGCCGTGCTCAGCGCCGCCCGGAGCCTCGCGGTCGGGGAGTCGGGGAAGGGTCACGACCGCTGCGATCGGCGCCGCCGCGGTCACGATGAAGACGATGCCGAATCCCCACCGGCCGGCAGCCCAGACTCCTGCCGGCAGGGCCAGCAGCGACGGGACGCCGCCGACTAGCCCGACGATGGCCAGCCCCTCACCGCGGCGTCCGTCCGGGATCAGTGCGGCCGTGAGCGCGCCACCGGCCACCACCGTCACGGCGAATCCGATGCCGCGCACGGCGTTCACGGCGAAGATCACCGGGAACGACGAGACGGCGAGCAGCACCAGCGCCGGCGCACCCAGCAGGATCAGGCCCCCGGCCAGGGCCCAGCGGTACCCGACGCGGGCCACGATCCGCGGTGTCACGAGCTCGCCGGCGACGGTCGCCACCAACAGCGCTCCGTTCGCGAGCCCGGCCGCGCCTTTCGAACCCGTGGCGTCCGCGAAGATCGGAATCACCGCGAGCGGCAGGTAAAAGCTCACCGAGGACGCCACGATCGAGACGAACCGGAGCAGCAGCGCCGGGCTGATGATGGCCGGGCGTGCCGTGGCGGATGTCGTCTCGGGGGCTGCTGTCGTCGTCATACGAGCGACGCTAGGGCCGTAACAGGGTCGCTGATAAGGTCCAGTTTCATGCCTGTGCAGTGGTCCGGTTTGGGTCCCAGCTGCTGATCGAACTCGACCGGGCCGGTCCGACGCCGCTGCGTTCTCAATTGGAGGGCCAGCTTCGGGGCGCGATCCAGAACGGCCGGCTGTCCGCCGGGGAACGCCTGCCCTCGTCCCGGGCGCTGGCTGACCACCTCGGCGTGTCCAGGGGCCTGATCCAGGAGTGCTACGCCCAGCTGCAGGCCGAGGGCTACCTGACCTCGCGCGGCGGATCAGCGACGCTAGTGGCTGCCACCATGTCCGGATCCCGGCCGTCGCCGGCCCCAACACCGGCGCCGCCGACCAGGCCCGGCCTGATCGCCGACTTCCAATCCGGGGTCCCTGACCTCGGGCTGGTGCCCCGCGAGGACTGGGCCTGGGCGGTGCGCGAGGCGTGCCGACGGGCTCCGAACAGTTCCTTCGACTACGGCGATCCCCGGGGCGACCCGAGACTGCGGGACGTCCTCGCGGCCTATCTGCGGAGGGTGCGCGCGGTCGACGCCCACGCCGATCAGGTCGTGGTCTGCGGCGGCTTCGCCCAGGGCCTTGGCATCGTCCTGCGCGTGCTGGCTCGAGCAGGGCTCACCCGCGTCGCTTTCGAGGATCCCGGTTCGGTCGGCACCATCAGCGCGGCCGCGGTCGCCGCCGGCAGCGACGCCGTTGCCGTCCCCGTCGACGATCTCGGCATCGACGTCGACGCTCTCGATGTGAGCGGCGCGCGGGTCGTCGTCCTCACGCCGGCACACCAGTGGCCGACCGGCGTCGTCCTGGCGGCCGAACGCCGGCACCGGCTCGTCACCTGGGCCCGCGAGCGCGACGCGATCGTCATCGAGGACGACTACGACGCCGAGTTCCGCTATGACCGCGAACCCGTCGGCTCACTACAGGGGCTGGCGCGGCTGCCGTACAGAGCGGCTCCGCGCGCGTCTGTCACCAGAGCGCCGACTACGCTCTGTGGTCGCTGGTACGCCCCCGGGTCACGGTCGGCGACAAGTGCGCTGCGGGCTGGCGGACGTCAGCGGTGGAATTCCAGCCGTGCTGGCTTGACTTCAGTTCTGGGCGGGGATGCCGAGCGCTTCGGGATGGGCCCGGCGGTAATGCTCGGTCAGGACCTCGCTGATGTTGCCGGGCCGGTAGGCGAGGGTACGGTCGCAGATCTGGCAGCGGGTGACCGGCAGATGGGTGACGGTCACCGGGAACAGCGCGGTTTGAGTTCGCCGGGGAGGCAGCTGACGCTGCCCGGTCCCGCCTCCGCGCTTTGATGGCGAAACGGGCAGTGCAGCGTAGCGCCCGGCTACGGCCGGTCGAAGCGGGCCTGGAAGAACCTGAGGTAGCGCGGCTCATATGTCATGACGAGCCCTTTCGCTGACTCGCGCTGAGCGTAGATCGCCTCCACTGCCTCGGCCACGATGTCCATGTGTGCCTGGGTGTAGACCCGGCGCGGGACCGCCAGCCGGGTCAGCTCAAGCTTCGGGCGATTGTGGTCGCCGGTCCTCAGATCGCGGCCTGCCGACACGATCCCTCGTTCCATTCCGCGGATTCCGGAGTCGAGGTAGAGTTCGGCGGCGAGCGTCTGGGCAGGAAACTGGTCCTGCTTCAGATGCGGGTAGAACCGGCGCGCGTCCAGGAAGATCGCGTGACCGCCCACCGGCTTCACGAACGGGACACCAGCCGCGCCGAGCAGCTCGCCGAGGTAGCGCACCTGCCCGATCCGGGCTCGGATGTGTTCTTCCCGGACGGACTCGGCGATGCCGATCGCCATCGCTGCCATGTCCCGTCCGGCCAGCCCGCCGTAGGTGTGCAGGCCCTCGAAGACGACAACGAGGTTGCGGGCCTCATCGAACAGCTCGAGGTCGTTGAGGGCGAGCCAGCCGCCGATGTTGACCAGCGAGTCCTTCTTGGCCGACATCCAGGCGCCGTCGGTGTAGGAGCAGAACTCCTTGAGGATCTCGGCGATCGTCTTGTCCGCGTAGCCAGGTTCACGCTCCTGGATGAAGAAGGCGTTCTCGACCATCCTGGTCGCGTCCAGGAACAGCCGTATCCCGTGCCGGTCGCAAAGCGCCCGGACGGCGCGCACGCATCCCATGCTCACCGGCTGCCCGCCCGCCATGTTGACCGTGCCGGCCAGGCTGACGTAGGCGATCTGCCCGGCGCCCTCGCGCGCGATCAGGCTCTCCAGCTTGCCGAGATCCACATCCCCTTTGAACGGATGTTCGCTCAGCGGATCGTGGGCCTCATCGATGATCACGTCCGCGAACACGCCGCCGGCCCGCTCCTGGTGAACCCGCGTGGTCGTGAAGTACATGTTGGCAGGCACGAACTGGCCGGGGCGGATGGCGACCTGGCTGATGAGGTGCTCAGCCCCCCGTCCCTGATGGGTCGGCACCACATTCCGGTAGCCGTAGAACTCGCGGACCGCCTCCGCAAGCTCGTAGAAGTTCCGCGAGCCGGCGTAGGCTTCGTCGCCGAGCATCAGCCCGGCCCACTGCCGGTCGCTCATCGCATTCGTGCCCGAGTCGGTGAGCAGGTCGATGTAGACATCATCGGAGCGGAGCAGGAACGTGTTGTAGCCGGCCTCGGCGGCCGCCTCCGCGCGTTCCCCGGGTGTGGTCATCCGCAGCGGCTCGACCATTTTGATCTTCCAGGGCTCGGCCCAGGACCGGCGGCCGAGCTGCCCCCCGGTGGTCACCGGCAGGTCCGCCGTCATCGACTCCTCCAAACGATCGGTCAGGTGGTCCGGGCCCGGTCACTGCACATCCCCAGCGGATCGGCCAGCAGCGGCGCAGAACATCCACCACTGGGCGGATGCGACACCAGATTCTTCATCAACCGATCCAGATGCACAACAACGGAGTGACCGATGTGGGTGCCACCGCCGGCCAGCGGAACAACCGCCGGCGCACATAACCGCCCTGATCTGGGTGCCGCCGCTGCCCAGCGCGGGGCACCCGCAGGCGTACAGAGCGGCGGTTACACGCGCGCTGGCGCAGACCGGCGCTAATTACCGAGCGTCGCCCGATTCCTGGCCCGATTTCGCCTGCTGAATATTCGTCTCTCTTCTGCCCAGCAGGCTCAGCGTCTTGCGAGCACAGATTGGCCAGTTCGTCTGAGGGGCGGGCGTGGGGGTAGGAGTTCTCCTCAGTTCCCGGGTGTCATTGGCAGGGTCGCGTGGATGTCCTGCCAGGCAGGGATGCTGAGCAGGTCCCTCCATGAGGTGAACAGCTCCAGGAGCCCTGCCCCGTATTTGGCCCGGGCGCGGGGGTTGACGCCCACGATGTCCAGCTCGTTGGCCACCGTGAGTTCCGCGAAGTCGCGGCGCAGCGTGAGCGGCGGGCAGGCAACTGCGCCGGTGAAGCGGTCCCTGAACAACCCTGCGGGCTGGGCGAGATGAGGGTAGGAGAAAAGGCGGTCGCAGCTGGCATAGAAGTAGACGAGCTGTTCGGCCTCTGTCCCGATGATCGCGGCCAGCTCATCCCGGAAGGCCAGGCCGCCCAGCACGGCGTCGAAGCCGTCAGTGCCATACCAGGCGTGGCACAGCCCGGTGAGCCGCAGCGCCGGCCGGGCGCCCCACTGGTCAAGCAGCGCGCCCACGCGCTGTAGATGAGTCAGCAAAGTACCGCCTGGATGCGTGATCTCGGCCGCGCCGCGCGAGGCCAGCGCCCTGGATACGGCCGCGATCGCCGGTTCCTGGCCCAGATGCTCCGGTTCGTGGATGCCGGGTGTCACGCTGCGCCTCCTCACTCCAGGCTTGGTCGGCACCCGCCCGCCGTGCGCTGCGGTGCCAGTGCCGTACGTCCCGGGCCGCCGGATGGCGTCCTCCCGGCCTGCGGGCGGGTTGCCGCTGACAACAGCCTGAAGGCGGGCTACCCTTAAGTCAATTCCAGGGTTTTCTAAATAAAGCCCCAGGTGTAACTTGGGTCTAGTGACTCTGGAAGACCTGCGCGTTTTCGTCACCGTGTACAAGGCCGGGAACCTTAGCGCGGCCGCGCGGACCCTGTCGTGCACCCAGTCGGCGGTCAGCCAGCACATCAAGCGCCTCGAGAAACAGACCGGCCTGGCTCTGATCGAGCGCCGGCCCCGCGGGGTCGTCCCGACCCCGGCCGGGCGGGTGCTCTATGAGGCAGCCCTCGCCGGCATCGCCTCCCTCGACGCTGCGCTCCGCCACCTGGGTGAAGTGCGCGACGGGCACGGCGGTACCGTCAGCGTCACCACGGGTGGCGTTACGGTGCGCCACTTCATGGCCAGCGCGATCACCACCTTCCGCCGTCGGCATCCCGCCATCACCCTGGAGCTCCGGTCGGCCTACTCCACCCGGCGGTGCATCGAACTGCTGCATGACGGCCAGATAGACCTAGCCTGGATCACGCTCGGACAGCCGCTGCCCGGCGTCCAGCAGCGGCCCGTTCTCGACCTGCCCTGGGTGCTGGCCGTGCACACCGATGACCCGCTGGCCGCACTGGACTCCATCAGCCCCGCCGACCTGGCAGCCATCCGATACCTCGCCTACCCCGAAAGCTCTACCTCCCGGCAGCAGCTAGAGGAGAACTTCATCCGCCAGGGGATCAGCCTCCCCGCTCCCACCGGCATAGCCGACTGGGACACCGCGATCCTGCTCGCCGAACTCGGCGTCGGTCACGCCATCCTGCCCGCCCTGCCCGGAATCAGAGATAACTCAACTGGCCCGATCCGCACAATCCCCATCCCAGCCCTCGACCCCCTCACCGTCGGCTGGGCCGCCCGCCAGTGGAGCCTGCTCAGCCCCCTGACCACCGAATTCGCCGAACTCGTTACCACCAGCTTCGCCAACCACACCGGCCTGCGTGCGGCGCGGTAAATGGCAGTACGCCAGATCGCCCCAATATGCGCGGACCTCTTGCCGATCAGCACAACCCAGCACCCCGACCAGAACGGCGGCTCGGCGCGCGTTTATTTGGTCGGCTTATCGCGCTGTCGCCGTTCCTACCATCATGGGCGTCCACCGCGAGACGGCAAGCGTTGCTCGCATACTTATCCAGACCACGCCGCACTGACAACACTCGGTCATGCCGCGAGTCGCGCGTTCGAGCGGGCATGGAGGCCAGGTCACCCCGGCAGGGCTGGCATCATAAGAAGTGATGAGCACGTCACGTTCCCGCCGCTTCCCGGTGACCGTCACCCATCTGCCGGTCACCCGCTGCCAGATCTGCGACCGTACCCTCGCCTACCGGCCCGGCAACATCAGCGAAGTCTTGACCGAGCATTACCGCCAGGCCCACCCCGAAGCGCTCGGCATCCCCGCCCAGTAACGGAACCAAGGCCCAGCGTGGTCGGGGGCCGGACGTCCGCCAGATCCGAACGAGCTGGCTGCGGACCTTGGCGCCGGGTGCGGACGATCACGGAGCGGAGTCTGCTGCCGACGCAACCCGCGCGCGTAGCCGCCGATATGCTCGCGGACCTGCCGCGTCGGGTGTAGCGGCCGATGCCGTGCCGATAGATCGATCTGCGCGCTGATCCGCCGCGAGGCCCCGCTCAGGTGTCCTGCGTTTGGGGCGCATGGGACTCGGTCGTGGTTGATGGGCGGCCGCCAGGCCGGCCGTTACGCCGCGCGTGGCAATGCGGTGCCTGGCTTGGTGGCGCGGCCTGGATGATCAGATCGGTGGCTGGCGGGCGGGCTGGCCGTGGGCTGGTTTCCGCGCGGTCTTCTTCATTGGGGTGTGCGCCCGTTGGAGGCCGTCGAGGATCAGGTTGAGCCCGAACTCGAACTCGCTGCCGTAGTCGTAGCCGGGCTGCAGGACGTGCCCGGTGGTCAGTTCGGCGAGGTGCGGGTACTCGCTGGCCGGGAAGTGATCGAGGAAGGTCGCGGCTATTGCGGCGGTTTCCTCGGGGGTGGTGAAGGGCAGGCTGAGCTCTTGCATCGCGAAGCCGTAGAGGTAGCTGTCGATAGCGGAGTAGGCATGAGCGGCCAGCTCGATCGTGAAGCCTGCGCTGCGCAGGCAGCCGATGACCGCGTCGTGGTGCCGCAGCGTCGCCGGGCCTGGTGCCGGCCGCGACTCCATCCGGCCGACCGCCCAGGGGTGGCGCCGCAGCGCGCCGCGCGCGGAGGTGGCCCGTTCCCGCATGGCGCTCTTCCACTCGGCGTGCGCCGGGGGCAGCGTGATCTCGCCGAACACGATGTCGACCATGCCGTCGAGGATCTCGTCCTTATTGGCGACGTGGTAGTAGAGCGACATCGGCTCGACGTGCAGGCGGTCCGCGAGCCGGCGCATGGTCAGCGCGGCGATGCCGCTCTGATCGGCCAGGGCGACCGCTTCACGTAGCACCCGCTCCCTGCTCAGCGGGGCGCGGGCCGGCCTGCTCAGATCGGTATCTGACGCCACGAGCGCCGTCCTCCCTCACCTATTGACAGACTTACATCGTACGGCTCACCTTATGGCGTAAGGCACCTTACAACATAAGGCAGACCGTGGGAGCAGGCACCACTGACCGCCAAGGCCAGAGGGCCCGTCACACCGGAACGAGGCTCAGGCCATGACCATCACGCAACCAGCTCCTTCTCCGATAAGGACCCCAGCAGCGGCCGCTGGCCCGCCAGGGGCAGCAACCCAGAAAATGCGCCGGTCCGCGGTGCTGGCAGGCGCCGGGCTTGCTGTCCTGGCCGTGCTGGCCGCGGCCGCCAACTTCGGCGTCATCCAGCATCTGGTCACCCCCGGCGACCCAGCCAGAACCGCCAGGGACATCCTCGCCTCCGCGGGGCTCTTCCGCCTCGGGATAGCCGCGCTCGCGGTCGTGGTCATCCTCGACATCGTCGTGGCCTGGGCGCTGCTGAGATTCTTCGAACCCGTCCACCAGGGCCTGGCGAGGACCGCGGCCTGGCTCAGGATCAGCTACGCCGCGATCTTCGCGGCCGCCATCAGCCAGCTCACCGGGGTACTCCCCCTCATGACCAGCGCCCGGCACCGCACCGCATTCAGCGCCGGCCAGGCGCGCGCCGAGGCACTGACCAAGATCCACGATTTCAACGACATCTGGAAGATCAGCCTCATCCTGTTCGGGCTGCACCTCGTCCTCATCGGCTACCTGGCCTGCAAGTCAGGCTACGTTCCCCGGGCTCTCGGAATCCTGCTCGTCATCGCCGGCGGCGGATACCTCTTCGACAGCCTCACCGGACTGCTTTCGGCGAACCACTCAGCCAATGTCGCCGCCTTCACCTTCATCGGCGAGGCGCTGTTCATGATCTGGCTCCTGGCGAAGGGGCGAAACGCCACGCCCAAGGCCTAGAACCACCCGGCATCCGCGCCACCGCCCGCAAACCCCGGCGACGGCGCGGACGCCGCCATCTACCCCCACAAGCCACAACACGCTGACAGGTACCCAGCGCTACACCGATCCCACACCGCACACAACCACAAGTAATCGGCCGTATCGCATCACTGAACCGCGTTCGGTCACGGATGTGATCAGTCCTGGACTTGGGCTGAGCGCGCAGTCCCGCCGATACACGGGTGATCATCTCCGCATATCAATCCGGAAACCAGCGAGGATCACCCGTGTCTGTGCGCTTATTGGTGCCCGTCGGTGAGCCGGGCGGTTTCCAGGTCCAGGTTCCGTTGCAGGCGCAGGCGGGTGGCGGCGCTGATGGTGCCGGCTTGGTAGAGCCGGGACAGCTCGGCGCTTTCGGCGGTGATGAGATCACCGCGCAGTTCCCGCTCGGTCAGGGCCGGTCCCGCGGCGCCAGGACTGTGGTCCATGCGCGCACGGGTGGTCCCGATGCGGGCCTGCAGGCTGGCGCGGAGCCGGTCGATCATCTCGTCCGGGGCGGCGCCGTCCTCGGCCAGCTCCTCTAGGCGGGCCAGGCCCGCCTCGGCCATGCGCAGCCGGGCGACGGTCTCTTCGTGGCCTGGCCCGGCTACCGCGGGGCCGAACCCGGCAAGCCGGGCCAGCGGCTCCAGGGTGAAGCCCTGCACGATCAGCGAGATCACGATCGTGGCGGCGGCCAGCACCAGCACCAGATCCCGCTGCGGCAGCGCGGTCCCGGCTGCGGTGGTGAGGGGGATGGACAGGGCGGCGGCTAGCGGCACCACCCCGCGGGTGCCTGCCCACGACACCACGGCGGGCACCGGCCAGGACGGGCGGCGCTTGCCGCGGTGCCAGCCGGAGATGGCGAAGACCGGGAAGACCCACGCCACGCGGGTGGCCATCAGGGTGGCGGTCACCGCCAGCGCGGCCAGCGGCCATCGTCCGCTGTGGCCCAGCTCGCGGACCAGCGTGGGCAGCTCCAGCCCGATGAGGGCGAAGACGACGCTTTCCAGCACGAAGATGACGGTCTGATACACCGAGTGCAGCTGCAGCCGCGTCTGCGCGGTGGTGATCTTCGAACGCTGCGTGCCGATCACCAGGCCGGACACGATCACCGCGGTCACGCCCGACACACCCAGTGTCTCGCCGAGCAGGTACGCCACATACGGGGTGATCAGCGCCGCCACCGTCTCCAGCACCGGGTCGGTGATCCGCCGCCGCAGCACGATCACACCGGCCGCCACCACAGCGCCGGCCGCCGCGCCGCCGCCCGCCAGCACGGCGAACTCTCCCGCCCCGTGCAGCAGGGTTCCCGTCGCGGCCATCGCCGTACCGCCCACCGCCACGGAGACCGCGATCTGGAACAGCACCAGGCTGGTGCCGTCATTGAACAAGCTCTCCGCCTGGACCAGCGCCTGCACCCGGGCAGGCAGGGAAAGCCGCCGCCCCAGCGCGCTGACCGCCACCGGATCGGTACTGGCCAAGACAGCGCCCAGCACAAACGCCATGCTCGCCGACAGCGATGCCACCGCCCCGGCCACCGCCGCGACGGCCGCCGCGGAGGCCAGCACCAGGCCCACCGCCAGCACCGCCACCGGACGCCACACCGCCCGCAGGTCACGCCAGGCCAGTTCCTCGCTGGCCGCATACAACAGCGGCGGCAACACCACTAGGCTGACCACCGCGGGCGGCACATGGACCATCGGGGCGCCCGGCACCAGGCCTACCGCCAGGCCGGCGGCCACCAGCAGGGAAGGAGCGGGAACCCGCAGCCGCTTGGCGAACGCTGCTACCACTGTCGCCAGCGCGACCAGCAGCACCACGATCTCAACTGTGTGCACGCCGCCGGCACCGCCTCTCCGCCAGGGATGAGCCGCTGCCGACCAGACTTCCCGGCGCGCCGCGCACCAATTTACCGGAGCCCGGCAGGCGGGCTTCCTGGCGCCGAGGCGATCAAAATGCCTTGCTGCGGCCGGTTGGCTGCTCAGGCCGTCGGCTGGTCGCGAAGGATCTGATCGGGGGTCAGTGGCCGGTGCCAGAACAGCCACGCGAGGCGGCTATGCCGGAGCTCGCGGGCGAGGGCGGGTGGCGGGATGGCCAGGATGGGGCACTGGGCGTGAGCCAGGCAGTAGCGGCTCACCTTGGAAAAGGCCACCCGGGCCAGCGTGCCGCGGCGGCCGGCCCCTACGATCAGCACATCGCCCGGGCGGCAGGCAAGGCCCACCAGGACCCGGCCTGCTGGGCCGCGTGCTATAAGCGGCTGCACCAGCGGACCACGGGGGATTTCGCCCCACACCGCAATGAGCGCGTCGCGGAGCCGCTGGCAGGCGAAGTCCCGGCAGGCCCGGCGCAGATACCCTGAATTCTGGAAGCGCTCGTCGCGGTCGCCGCCCGGCGGTTCCCAGGCGATCACCGGTATCAAGACCGCACCCTGGGCGCGGGCCAAGCCCTCGCCGTAGCGCAGCGCCTGCAGGCTGCCCGGTGAGCCACTCGTCCCGACGATCAGCCGGTCAACGCCAAACACCGCGGTGCCCGATTCTTTGTTGCTACCGGCTGCTGGAGGCCGGTGTCCTGGCTACCAGCGCGCGTCCCGCCTGATCGGCCAGGGTGACTGCCACCAGGCGCGCCTGCAGGGACGGCCGCGAGCCCGGCTTGGGCCTCATCATGAACCGCCCGTGGTACTGGCCGTTGCCGAACACGCGCAGCTCTATCTCCTCAGCGGGCAAGCCAGCCTGCTCCACATCCCAGCGGCCACGAGCAGCCAGCACCGTACCATCGGGCTCCAGCCGCGGCGGGTGACCGAGCAGGCTCCCGTACTCAAACCGGCACTCCTGCAGATCCAGCAGAGCGGTCAGCTGCCCCCGGACATGATCGACAACATCGTCGGGGGATTTCGCTGTCTGAGTCAGCGACGCGGCCTGGTGGATCTGCGCGAGGTACCCGGCGTCGGTGATCGCGACGACCTTCAGGCGGCGGGCGTAGGCAGCCAGTTGCGACACGATCACGCCGACCACCAGCAACAGGACGAACGTGGTGACATCAGCCGAACTGCGGATGGTGAACCGCTCATACGGCAGGGTGAAGAAGAAATCGAACCAGACCGCCGCCCCGACCGCAGCGATCGCGCCAGCGACACGGTTCCCGATCGCTGCCACCGCGACGACCACCACCACCAGCAGCAGCGCCACGTTCGTGTTCGACCAGCTCGCGCGGAACGGCAGCAAAATCGCGGCCGCTATGAGCGGGGCTACCACAGCACCGGCGATCGCCGCCCGGTCCCTGGTCAGGTAACGGGTCATCGGCTCACACCTTCCCCCTGCTCTTGAGACTGTTCACGCCAGAGCTTGACAGCGGCGACGGCCAGCACCACCAGCGCCGGGACGAAGAACAGCCCGGTGTGGGTGACCTGCGCGACGATCCCGACGGCCAGGACCGCGACCCCGGCCGCCGCCGCCAGCAGGTTCACCGGGGCCGGGGCGAAGGCCGCCGCGGCAGCCACCGGCGCGGGCGCAACCGCCAGCACCAGCGACGACCAGGTCGCGGGGATGGGATCGGCACCCACCAGCGCCGAGATCGTAATCAGCTGGGCAGCACCAGCAAGAAACAGCGCCGCCCGCCGCCACGGCCAGCTCGGCGGAGCAGGAGTAACGACCGTGGCTGAGCCTGAGACCGCCTCAGCTGAACCGTCTGGCGCTGCGCTGTGAATAGTCATCGGGAGCCCCTGTCCACGAGTCCGAAGATCACGAACATCGCCGACCAGGCTTCCCGGCACACCTGACATGAGCGTAGACCGCTCCGGAAGAACTGTCCAAGGATGACCCGCAACACAGCTAGCCCGCGCCCGATACCTCCGATGGGGCCTGCCAGCGGCCAGCGGCAGCGATCGGGCACAGGTCGCAAGGAACCATTCGTGCAGGTCAGGGGACCACGCAACGCGCTGTGATAGTTCCGCCATCAGCGCAGCGGATAGAGCGCCCGTGCCGTTCCGGGGACGGTGAAGCTGACTGCCGGCCGAAGCAGGAATTAACGATCTTGATGAAACCCTAACGGCCGCCGCGTCATTCCTAACACTGCCCATGCAGCCGGGCCAGACGGAGATGCCTAACGTCGAAGGTGATCAAACCGCTGCTCATCGGCGGGGCGTCGTCCAGGCCAAGTGCCGAGGCCTGGTTTGGTGGCTGGGGTCGGAGGTGGCGCGCCGTGGCCCTGCGCAAGCCAGCCAGCTTGCCCGGCATCGACGGGGCCTCCGGCCTGCCGGAGAGTTCCTGGTATTCGGTCAAGCGGCGCCTGCTTGGGCCGCCGCTGGCCAGCGAGCAACTGCAGGTGGAGCGGCTGTCCAAACCGCTGGGCCTGGGCGTGCTGTCGTGTGATGGGATCTCGTCGGCGAACTACGGCTCCGAGCTGATCCTCCACGAGCTGCTGCCGTTTTTCGGCCTGGCGGCCTTTTCGCTGCTGCTGCCGATGACCGGGGTGATCCTGCTCGGCATCGGCCTGGTCGTGCTGTCCTACCGCGAGGTGGTGACGGTCTAC
>CAVPSA010000035.1:0-94013 GCA_963707905.1 uncultured Actinomycetes bacterium
GGCCGGCGATCAGACGAGTGACGCGAACCTGATCTCGTGGCCGTCGCCGGCCGCGGCGAAGCCGAGCAGCCGTTCCGCCTCGGCGATGATCGCGTCGCGGTCGGCCGGGGACACCGGCCCGAACAGTTCGGCCGTCAGCGTCGCCGCGCCGCGGGACCGGGTGATCCGCCACATCCCGGCCACGAATCCGTCCACGAGCACCGTCCCGGGGAAGATGCCGTTGCGGGTGTTCAGGCGCTGCCGGTACTCCTGGCTGATCACCCGGCTACGGTCGGCGTGGGACAGCACCAGGTTGTCGAACTCGGCGACCAGGCGCACCGGCGCCGGGGTACCGGCGGCAGGCCGCGGCGCGTCCGGCAGGTCGAACAGTTCCCTCCCCGACTCGTCGCGGAACGTGCGCAGGCTGGGCCGCAGCCGGTCCACCACCTCGGCCAGCCGGGTCAGCCCCGACCAGGCCTGCACATCGGCGACAGCGGCCGGGCCGAACGCGCCGAGGTAGCGGGTGACGAGGGCCTCAGGTGACGGGCTGGGATCCAGGGGGGAGCCAAGCCAGGCCTCCGCCGAGGTGTGCCTGGACCGCCCTGCGGCGCCCCAGACGGCGCGCGGCGGTACCTGGACGAGCGGCACCAGCGTGCGGACGCCCTGAGCGAGCGCGTTCGGGGGATGGCCGGGCCAGTCCGGCGCGAGCAGGCCGCCGAGTTCGCCGAAGGTCCTGGGCTCGGCGTCCACGAGCGCCCGGCCCGCCTCGGCCAGGGCGCCGGTGTCCAGGCCGGCCAGCTGCTTGCCGAAGATGGCGGCCAGGGAACGGTCAAGCATCGGCTGGATCAGCGGGCGGAACGTCAGGCAGTCGCGGGCGGAGACGAGGTGGATCGTGGAGCGCATCAGCGCGATCCGGACCACCTGCCGGCTGACCAGCAACTCGGCCAGGTCACCTGGCTGGAACCCGGCCAGCCGGGACCACAGCCCGTAGTAAGGCGGGAACGGCGCCTGGGCCTGGAGCCCGGCCAGGTGCTCGACCATCCCGATCACAGCGCCGGCGCGGGCGCCCTCGGGCAGCGGGCTCGGCTCGAGCAGCATCTGCCTGGCGAGCAGGGCCCGGTTCAGGGCCCGCAGGTTCAGCACGTCGGTAGGCATCAGCGCTTCCAGTGCGTCGGAGGGACCAGGCTGGCCCGGGTGGCCAGGGCTGCCTTACAGATCATCCAGCCTGCTGCGCGTCCTCCGGACGGGCGGCTCGCGGCTTCGTCGTCGCCCAAGAAACACTATGGGCTCCTCCTCCGCCTTGCGATCCCCACCCGCCTCCCCTGCCCCTTCATGCGGCCGCTCGCGACGGCATAGATCTGTAAGGCAACCCAAGATTCGGGATATGAAGAAGGTTGTCGAGCTACTCCTCTGCTTCATCCATCCGCTCGCGGTGATCCTCTGCTGGATCGACCTGCTGTCCCGTACCGACATTTCCAAGGGCGCGAAACTGGCCTGGGCCCTGTTCGTGCTGATTCCGCTCGTACCGTTCATCTACGTGCTTACCGGCGGCGACCTGTGGTGAACCTGCCGGGCAGGCGGAGCGGCCCTCATCCCGTCCGGGGATCCTCCTAGAGTGACTCAGGTGGCCTCCCCCGGCGCCGGTTCCCGTCTGAGCGACCCCGCGGAGGTGCTGCGCCGGGTTTTCGGCTACGACACCTTCCGTGGCAGCCAGCAGGAGATCATCGATCACCTGATCGGCGGCCAGGACGCGCTGGTGCTGATGCCCACCGGCGGCGGCAAGTCGCTGTGTTACCAGATCCCGGCCCTGGTCAGGGACGGGACCGGGGTGGTGGTCTCGCCCCTGATCGCGCTCATGCAGGATCAGGTGGACGCGCTGCGCGGATTCGGTGTCCGGGCCGGCTTCCTCAATTCCACCCAGGACATCGGCGCCCGCCGCCTGGTCGAGGACGCCTTTGTCGCCGGTGAGCTCGACCTGCTGTACGTGGCACCGGAGCGGCTGTGCACCGAGCCGGCGCTGCGGCTGCTCGAGCGCGGCCGGATCTCGCTGTTCGCCATCGACGAGGCGCACTGCGTATCCCAGTGGGGGCACGATTTCCGCCCCGACTACCTCGGCCTGGCCGTGCTGCGCGAGCGGTTCCGCGAGGTGCCACTCGTCGCACTGACCGCCACCGCGACCCAGGCCACCCGCGCCGAGATCGTATCCCGGCTGCACCTGACCCAGGCGCCCCAGTTCGTGGCGAGCTTCGACCGGCCCAACATCCAGTACCGGATCGCCCCGAAGAACGACCCAAAGCGGCAGTTGCTCGAACTGCTCCGCACCGAGCACGCCGGGGACTCGGGCATCGTCTACTGCCTGGCCCGCGCCTCGGTGGAGCAGACCGCCGAGTTCCTCGCGGGCAACGGGCACGTGGCCCTCCCGTACCATGCCGGGCTCGACTCCCGCACGCGCCGCGAGAACCAGGCACGTTTCCTCCGCGAGGACGGCGTCATCATGGTCGCCACGATCGCCTTCGGCATGGGCATCGACAAGCCGGACGTGCGCTTCGTCGCCCACCTCGATCTGCCCAAGTCGGTGGAGGGCTACTACCAGGAGACCGGCCGGGCGGGCCGGGACGGCCTGCCGTCCACGGCCTGGCTGAGCTACGGCCTGCAGGACGTGGTCCAGCAGCGGAAGCTGATCGACTCCTCCGGCGGCGACGAGGCGCACCGCCGCCGCCAGAGCCAGCACCTGGACGCCATGCTGGCGCTGTGTGAGACGGTCGGCTGCCGCCGCGTGCAACTCCTGGGGTACTTCGGGGAGCAGGGCGGGCCGTGCGGCAACTGCGACACGTGCCTGACGCCGCCGGAGGCGTGGGACGGCACGATCGCCGCACAGAAGCTGCTGTCCGCGGTGTACCGGCTGCGCAGCGAGCGCCGCCAGCGGTTCGGCGCGGGCCATGTCATCGACATCCTGCTCGGCAAGCAGACGCCCAAGATCGTCCAGCACGGCCACGACACCATGACCGTGTTCGGCATCGGCACCGACCTGCGCGATACCGAATGGCGTGGCATCGTCAGGCAACTGCTCGCCCAGGGCCTGCTGGCGGTGGAGGGTGACTACGGCACCCTGGTCCTCACCGACGCCAGCGCGCAGGTGCTCCGCAAGCAGCGCCCGGTCATGCTGCGCCGCGAGCCCGAGCGTGCGCCCAAGCCGCCCAGGGCCCGCAAGGCGGCCGAGCCCGCCGCCAGCCTTCCCGCCGGCGCGGCGGCGGCCTTCGAGCGGCTCCGGGGCTGGCGTGCCGCCACGGCGAAGGAGCAGGGCGTCCCCGCATACGTGATCTTCCACGACTCGACCCTGAGGGAGGTCGCGACGACGGCGCCGTCGTCGCTGGCCGAACTGGGTAAGGTGAGCGGCATCGGGGAGACCAAGCTGGCCAGGTACGGTCAGCAGGTCCTGGACGCTCTCGGAGCCTGACCGGCGGCCGCCGGGACCGGCACGTACCGATCCGTGGCACCCTGGTGCCAGGAGACGCTGCGTCCTGTCTGCCCGCGTCCGGAGGTGCGAGGTGCTGTATCCGCTGATAGTCCGTGACTTCCTCGATCGGGCCGAGCACGTGTACCCGGACCGGGTCGCCGTCGTCGACGAGCCGGATCAGCCAGCCCCCAGCCTCGGCGAGATCACCTACCGCGAGATGGCGGCCCTGGCGCGGGCCCAGGCCGCCCGGCTGGACCAGCTCGGCGTGCCGCCCGGCGGCCGCGTCGCGATCGTCTCGCAGAACTCCGCCCGGCTGCTCACGTCGTTCTTCGGCGTCTCGGGGTGGGGCCGGGTGCTGGTGCCGATCAACTTCCGGCTGGCCCAGGCCGAGATCGACTACATCGTCAGGCACAGCGGCGCCTCGGCCGTGTTCGCCGATCCGGCGCTGCGCGACGTCCTGCCCGGCCTCGATGTCCCGCACAAGTTCGTGCTGGGCGACGACGACGCGCTGTATGCGCGCGGGGCCGAGCCCCGCGAGTGGGCCGAGCCGGACGAGAACGCCACCGCGACGATCAACTACACCTCAGGAACCACCGCACGGCCCAAGGGAGTACAGCTCACCCACCGCTGCCTGTGGCTCAACGCCATGGTCTTCGGCCTGCACACCACGATCAGCGACCGTGACGTGCTGCTGCACACGCTGCCGATGTTCCACGTCAACGGCTGGGGCATGCCGTACGGGCTCACCGGGGTCGGCGGCAGGCACATCGTGCTGCGCCAGGTCGACGGGGCAGAGATCCTGCACCGGGTGGACCGCCACGGGGTCACCCTGCTGTGCGGGGCACCGGCGGTGGTGAACGCCACCCTGGATGCCGCCGCCCGGTGGGACGGCCCGGTCCCTGGCAGCGGCAGGACCCGGATTGTCGTGGCGGGCGCGGCACCGCCCTCGCGCACGATCGAGCGCGTACTGACCGAGCTGGGCTGGGAGTTCATCCAGATCTACGGGCTGACCGAGACCTCGCCGCTGCTCACGGTGAACCGCGCACGCGCCGAATGGGACAAGCTGGAACCGGCCGAGCGGGCCCGCAAGCTGATGCGCGCCGGGGTGCCCGCACTCGGTGTGCGGGTGGCGATCAGCCCCGACGGCGAGGTGCTCAGCGCCACCAACCACAACCTGGACGGCTACTGGAATCAGCCGGAGGAGACCGCCAAGGCCACCGATGGCCATCGGTTCAGCACCGGTGACGGCGGCTATCTCGATGACGACGGCTACCTGGTGATCACCGACAGGAAGAAGGACGTGATCATTTCCGGCGGCGAGAACGTGTCGTCGATCGAGGTGGAGGACCGGCTGATGGGGCACCCGGCGGTACGCGAGGCCGCCGTCATCGGCATCCCCGACGAGAAGTGGGGCGAACTGGTCACCGCACTGGTGGTCACCGATGGCTCCGCCGTGACGGCGGAGGACCTGATCGCGCACTGCCGTGGGGCCCTGGCGGGCTTCAAGTGCCCCAAGCGGGTCGAGTTCGTCGCCGAACTGCCGCGCACCGCCACCGGCAAGCTGCAGAAGTTCAGGCTGCGCGAGCCGTTCTGGGCCGACCGCGGCCGCCAGGTCGGCTAGCTGGTGGCCAGCCTGCCCGCCAGCTTCGCCGTCGGCGACCCGGCCCGGCCGGTCATCGGCCGGGCCGTGTTCCGCACCCTGCTCGCGGCGGCGGCCTTCGTGCTGTTCGGCTACGGGCTCAAGGAGATCAAGCCGCTGTACCTGCACACGCCGTGGATGAACGACCCCTACGACACTTTCGTGTCGTTCACGATCTTCTTCGTGCCGCTGGTGGCCGGGCTGTCGGCCGTGCGGATCGTGCTCTGCCGGACCAGCGGGCCGCTGCCCGTCCAGCGCGTCCGCGATCTGCTGCGCGGCAGCCGCCTGGTGGCCGGCACCGTGGCCGTCGCCCTGCTGGCGGACTGGGTCAGCGTGGTGCTGCGGGCCAACCGTGCCCACTGGAATGCCGTCAGCGGGCTGGAGATCGGCCTGCTCGTGGTCACCAGCCTGCTGACCGCCCGCGCCGCGCTCGCCCTGCGCAGCGCGTCGGCACGGATGCCGGCTGACCGTGCGGCGGCCGGGGCTCCGCCGGACTGGCTGGGCGACCTGCTGCTCGCCGCCAAGGTGCACAGCCGCCTGCTCGGGCCGTGGCACGCCGGCGCGGACCGGCTGGCCGGATGGGCGGACCGGCACCTGGTCACCCTGGTCCGGCGCCGCCCCCTGCTGATCGCGGCGATCGGCTCCGCCGGGTTCGGCCTCGCCTTCGCCGGGGCCCAGGCATTCGGCGAAGGCATACCGCCGGGGCAGATTTCCGCGATGTACTTCATTGTCTCGGCCGGCGCCATGTACGCGTTTATGGTCACCGGCGGCGCATACCTGGGCCTGGTACGGGCCGAACGGCCCAGCACGGGACTACGGCGGCGCCTGGCCGATACGGCAGCCGCCGCTTGTGCGGCTTTGCCGATAGCGATCGCCTTCCGCTATGCATTGTGGGCCCTGGCTGGCTCCCACAGTGAAAGCCTCCCGCACCTCTGGTCCCTATTGCTGCTTTCCGCCACCGCAGCGGCCATAGTCGTTTTCACCCTCGAATCGCTCACTCACACCCACCGGGCCCCCGCAACCCCCATCGGATAACACCGCCCCGATCACCCGCACCCGCCCATCCCGGAACCAGGCCAGCCCCCGGATCCACCTCCGCTTCCCCCACCCCGCACGGTGCTTGCCAAGCGGGCTGAGGTGGACTGGCAGACGGCGTTGGGCCGGCTGCCAGTCCACCTCTGTCCGCACCCACGTCGCCCAGACCGTCCCTGCCCCTTGCCCGCATCACGTTGCCCGCACCGTCCCGCCGCACAGCCCACTCCCCGCGAACATGCGCCCCCGCTTGCCCGCATCCGGTACGATTAGTCATCTTTATCCAAAGAATTGTTAATACGGTTACCGCAAAATAATCGAGTCCCGGTCTCAACCTCGCTGTACCGGCTTCACCCCGCCATACTTCCTGCACAGTGATGTAGCCGGCGGTTGCTAGGATGCATTGGGGCTTGCTGGTGGCTGCCTCTTTGGGGCGGCCGGGGGGAAATATCCGCCAAATTCGCTATCAACCTTCAGGAGGCCCGGTGGCCGGAACATCCAGCCCCGCTCCCTTCGCCCGCGATGTCGTCGTCATTGGCGGCTGCGGTCACGTGGGCCTGCCGCTGGCCGTCGCCTTCGCCTCCCGTGGCCTGCGGGTAGGCATCTACGACATCAGCGAGCCCGCGGTCGCGTGCGTGAACTCCGCCAGGATGCCCTTTGCCGAGCCCGGGGCGCAGGCCCCACTGGAGCGCGCGGTCGCGGCGGGCACGCTCGAGGCCTCGACCGACCCCGCGATCGTCAGCACCGGCGAGCACGTGGTCGTGGTGATCGGCACGCCGGTGGGCGCGAACCTCGAGCCTGACCAGTCGGCCATCCCGAACGCCCTGCAGGGCTGCGCGGCCCACCTCGGCCCCGGCCAGATCCTCATCCTGCGCAGCACCGTGTACCCGGGCGTGACGGCCCGGGTCGAGAAGATGATCGCCGGCCTCGGCGTGGACATCGACGTGGCGTTCTGCCCGGAGCGCATCGCCGAGGGCAAGGCCATGACCGAACTGTTCGAGCTTCCGCAGATCGTGTCCAGCCGCACCTCGCGGGGCCTGGCCCGGGCCAGCGAACTGTTCCGCGCTCTGACGCCGACGCTGGTGCCGATGACGCCGGAGGAAGCCGAGCTGGCGAAACTCTTCACCAATGTCTGGCGGTACATCAAATTCGCCACCGCGAACCAGCTCTACATGATGGCCAACGACCGCGGCCTGGATTTCGAGCGCATCCGCCAGGGGCTGGCCCTGGATTACCCGCGGGCCGCGGACATGCCTGGTGCCGGATTCGCGGCCGGCCCGTGCCTATTCAAGGACACAATGCAGCTCGCCGCGTTCAATAACAACAATTTTACGCTCGGCCACACCGCGATGGCCATTAATGAGGGACTTCCGCTTTACCTGGTTGCCCGCCTTGAGCAGCGCTTCGATCTGAGTCCGATGACCGTGGGAATCTGCGGGATGGCGTTCAAGGGCGGCTCGGACGACGTCCGGTCCAGCCTGGCCTACAAGCTCAAGCGCCTGCTGGCGTTCAAGGCGGACCGGGTGCTCTGCACCGACCCCTACGTCACCACCGACCCGGACCTGATGCCGCTGGCCGAGGTGCTGGCCCAGGCGGACCTGCTCATCATCGCGGCCCCGCATCCCGAGTATGCCGCCCTGGAGACCGGCAAGCCGGTCGCCGACGTCTGGAACGTGCTCGGGAAGGGGGTCGTTGTGTGACCATGGGTGAGCCACGCATTTCGATCATCATCCCGGCATACAACGAGGGCAAGCACATCGTCCCCGTCCTGAACCGCCTGTTCGAGTCGGTCCGCCTGTCCTGTGAGGTACTGGTCGTCGTCGACGACGAGAACGACTCCACCGTCGCCGTGGTCCGTGACTACGGCCAGGCCGAGCCGAGGCTGCGGTGCCTGGTCAACACCTACGGGCCGGGCCCCGCGAACGCCATCCGCTTTGGCATGGCGGCCGCCGTGGCGAAGGTCGCGGTGGTCACGATGGCCGACGGCTGCGACGACTCCAGGCAGATCGACGATCTGGCCAGGCTGGTCGAGCGTGGCGTGGCGGTGGCCGCGGCGTCCCGGTACATGGCCGGTGGCCAGCAGGTAGGCGGCCCGCTGGTCAAGGGCGTGCTGTCCCGGACCGCGGGCCGCTCCCTGCGGCTGTTCGCCCGGCTGGGCACGCGGGACGCGACCAACTCGTTCAAGGCGTACTCGACGAGCTTCGTCCGCGAGGTCGGCATCGACTCACGCGACGGCTTCGAGATCGGCATCGAGCTGACCGCCAAGGCAAAGCGGCTGCGCCTGCCGGTCGCCGAGATCCCGACGATCTGGCTGGACCGGCCGACCGGCGTGTCCAACTTCAAGGTCGCCGAGTGGATTCCCAAGTACATGCGCTGGTACCGGTTCGCCTTCGGCGGCCGCCTGACCCCAGAGCAGGTCAGGGCCCTGGGAGCGAAGAAAGGGAGATGATTTGGGTGGGGCGGTGGGGTGATGGACCAGCAGAGAAGGTTCTGGTCAGCGGCTCGGCAGGGTTCATCGGCGGCTATGTCGTCGGCGAACTCCTCGACCGCGGCTACGAGGTCGTGGGCCTGGACAACTTTTCCAAGTACGGCAAGGTGGCCAAGTCCTATGACAGCCACCCCCGCTACCGGCTGGTGGAGGGCGACGCCAGGGATGTCGCGCTGCTGACCGGGCTGCTGGCCGACTGTGACCATTTCATCGCGGGCGCGGCGATGATCGGCGGCATCTCCTACTTCCATGCCTACGCCTACGACCTGCTGGCCACCAACGAGCGGATCATCGCGGCCTCCTGTGACGCGGCCATCAAGGCCCAGGCCGAGGGCCGCCTGCGCAAGGTCACCTACCTGTCCTCGTCGATGGTGTTCGAGAGTGCCGACCAGTGGCCGTTCGTATGAGGGCCAGCAGCGGGAGATCCCGCCGCCGCTGTCCTCTTATGGCTTCCAGAAACTGGCCGTCGAGTACTTCGCCCAGGCCGCATGGGACCAGTACCAGCTGCCCTTCACGATCATCCGGCCGTTCAACTGCGTGGGGATCGGCGAAAGCAGGGCGCTGGGTGACGAGCAGATCATGTCGGGGAACATCCGGCTGGCAATGAGCCACGTGGTACCTGACCTGGTACAGAAGGTGCTCAAGGGGCAGGATCCGCTGCACATCCTGGGATCCGGTGAACAGGTGCGGCACTACACCTACGGCGGCGACCTGGCGGCCGGCATCGTGACCGCGATGGAGCACCCGGACGCACCGGGCGAGGACTTCAACCTCTCCACCAGCGAGAGCACTACGGTGCTCCAGCTCGCCGAGCTCATCTGGCGGAAGATCAAGGGCCCCGGTGTCCCGTTGCGCATCGTCCACGACGAGCCGTTCGCTCACGACGTGCAGCGCCGGGTGCCGTCCACGGACAAGGCCAAGCGGGTGCTCGGCTTCGAGGCGGCGACCTCGCTGGACCAGATGCTCGACGAGGTGATCCCGTGGATCGCCCGGGCAGTGGAGACCGGCACGATATGACCTCACCGTCGGCCTCTGGGGGGCGGGCCGGCACCACCACGGCACCCGATTACACCGGCCAGGCACGGCACTCCGCCCGCCATGCCCTGACCACGCTGGGCGCCCTTTCCGACCGGCGGCGCCGCTGGCTGGCGGCCCTGGCCTGGCTGCTGACCGCCGCCGTGCTGTTCGCCTGCTACCTGCACATCTCCCGCACCCAGCCGGTGAACTCCGACGGTGCCGCCAACGCCCTGCAGGCCTGGGACATGCTGCACGGCAACCTGCTGCTGCACAACTGGTGGCTGTCCGACGTGTCGTTCTACACCACCGAACTGCCCGAGTACATGCTGGTGGAACTGGTGCGCGGGCTGAACGCCGACGTCGTGCACGTGGCCGCGGCTCTCACCTACACGCTGCTTGTCCTGCTGGCCGCGGTCCTGGCCAAGGGCCGTGCCACCGGCCGCGAGGCCGCGGTCCGGATGCTGCTGGCCGGCGGCATCATGGTGGCGCCGCAACTCGGCACCGGCGCCTACGTCCTGCTGCTGTCGCCGGACCACGTGGGCAGCACCGTGCCGGTGCTGCTCATCTGGCTGCTGCTGGACCGGGCGCCGCGCCGCTGGTGGGTGCCGGTGCTGGCCGGTGCGCTGATGACCTGGGCGCTGATCGGCGACGGGATCGTCCTGTACACCGGGTTCCTCCCGCTCACGACCGTCTGCGCGATCCGCACCTACCGGGCCGTCGTGGTGCGGCGGGAGCCGGGCACCGGGCACCGGTACGAGCTAGGGCTGATCCTGGCCGCGCTGGTGGCCGCGGAGCTGAGCACCCGGCTGCTAGTGCTGATCCACTCCATCGGCGGTTTCCTGGTCTGGCCGGTGAGCCCGCTGCTCGCCGTGTCCGGCCAGATGCCGCGCCACCTCGCTTTTACCGCCCACGGGCTCTTCGTGCTGTTCGGCGCCGACTTCTTCGGCCGCAAGGTCAGCTTCGTGGCCCTGCTGATCCTGCTCCACCTGGCCGGCCTGGCGCTGGCAGGCTGGGCCGTCTGCGCCGGGGTACGGCGGTTCTTCCGTGACGATGACCTGGTCGACCAGGTTCTCGTGGCCGGCGTGCTGATCGGCCTCACCGTGTACGTGCTCGGGCGGCGGGTCGTCGACATCAACAGCACCCGCGAGTTCGCCGAGGTGCTTCCGTTCGCCGCGATTCTTGCGGGCAGGCTGCTCGCGCCGCGGCTGATGCAGGCCCGGCTGGTGCCCGCGCTGGCACTGGTGCTGGCCGGCTACCTGGTCAGCCTCGGCCAGGCGGCAGCCGCCGCGCCGGTGCCGCCGATGAACCAGCAACTGGCGAACTGGCTGGCCGGGCACGGCCTCCGGTACGGGATGAGCACCTACTGGCAGTCCAGCATCGTCAGCCTGACCACCGGGGGGCATGTCATGGTCGTGCCGGTGGCAACGGCCACCAAGACGGCGGGCTCACTGGTGCGGCGGGACGAGTGGGAGTCGACCGAGGACTGGTACGACCCGCGGCTGCACTACGCGAACTTCATCGTTCAGCTGATCAAACCGAACGGGCTGCCGGCCTTCCTCCCGCTCGCCAGCGTGGCGAACACGTTCGGCAAGCCAGCGCAGGTGTACCTGGTGGGCCCCTACCGCATCCTGGTCTGGCACCGGAACCTGCTCCCCGAACTCGGCTGAACTCAGTTCATGGCCTGACACCGCCGTGGCTGACAGCGGCGGCTCAGCAGCCTATCTGCCCGGGCGGTCCATGGTGGACGGGCCGACGTGGGCGTCCAGCCAGCCGGCCAGCGGCCGGGCCGCCCGCAGGAAACCGGCGATGCGGTCCTTGGCCGCCGCGGTCTCCAGCCATGGCTCAGGCGGCCATTCCCGCCAGGCGACGATGCCCTTGTACCGGAGCAGCCCGGCCCGCGGGTGATCGGCCGGGTAGCCCCGGGGCACGGTCTTCAGCACATCGCGGCCGTGCACCTCGATGTCCTGCTTCCCGATCACGGCGATCACCTCCTCAAGCTCGCCGCCGGCCCGGTCGGCCGCCACCGCCTCGCGGTACCTGCCGACCTGATCGGAGGCCATGCCGTACATACCGTCGCCGACCGCCAGGCCCCGGGCCGAGAGCTGGATGTAGCCACCGCCGAGCAGGGCACCCAGGTGCGTCTTGTAGGGGGTCTTGTCCTTGCTGAACCGGACGTCGCGGTAGGGACGGAAGATCTTCGACTCGCCGAACTCCGGCCCGAGCTCGTCAAGCAGCTCCGTCATCGGGCCAAGGACCTTCTCCTCGTAGACCGCTTTCTGCCTGGTCCAGTACGTCTTGGTGTTGTCGGCCTCCAGGCCCTCGTAGAACTCGAGCGCCTCGTCGCCCCACCCGCTGAAGGCCATGTCCCTCGGTCCTCTCTATGGTTGCTTGTCCTGCTAGCCCGGGGGGACGACCCCCCGGAACCCCCCGCTGGCCTGCGGCCCCCGCGACTCCGTCGCGGAGGCCTTGTCCTGGATCTCCCAGGCGTGGTCAAGGGCGTGCCAGGCGGCGCGGCGGGCGACGAACCTGGCCGGGCGCCGGGCGCGGCCAAGATCCCCGGCCGGGCGGGCCGTGGCGCTGGCCCGGATCTCCGCGAGGATCCCGGCGCGGACCCGGGCCACGGCCGCGAGGTCACCGGCCGGGAAGGGCCGTTCGGCGAGCCCGAGCATCCGGGCGTGCAGCACCTCGGTCTCGCGTACGTGCTCGATGATCTGGTCGCGGTCCCGGCCGCCGCCGCGTGGGCCCTTGCGCAGCACCGGCGGCGCCGCGGCGGCCGTCTGCTCGAAGTAGTCCCACGCGGTTTCGACGAGCGTGGCAAGCCGCTCGGCCTGCTGCGCCGTGCACGGCTCGCCGTCAAGCGCGGGCGCGACGTCCAGGGCACCGAAGTCGGTCGCCGACGTGCCGGTCACCCGTTCGGCGATCCCGATGCAGTCCACCTCGCCGACCGGGTCGAAGGCCAGGCCGGCCAGAGCGGGCACCACCGCGTACCGCGAAGCCGCGGTCGCCAGTGCCGCGAGCGCCTGCTCCTCGCTGCGGCCGGACCGGCACCAGCCCGGCCAGTCCACGGCGCACGCGAACACCCGCCTGGTGCCCGTTTCCAGGTACACGCCCGTCATGGGCACCATCTTCCCAGGGGTGACCGGGCCAGCGTCACCCGTGCCGGAACTCCAGGATGCGCCAGGGCAGCACCCGGGCCAGCGGCGTGTCCCTGACGAGGCGGTAGCCCGCTTCGGCCATCAGCGCCTCGTGCTGGGCGCGGGTGCGCTCCCGCCCGCCCAGGGTGGTGAGCATGATGAGGTCCATGATGTGGGCGAGCGACGGCTCGGGGCCGTCCGGCAGCATCAGCTCGATCACGATGATCGAGTTGCCCGGCCGGCCTTCCGGCAGTTACCCAGGATGGCAAGCACCTGCTCGTCCTGCCAGTTGTGCAGCACCTGGCTGAGCACGTAGAGGTCAGCGGGCGGGACCTCACGCAGGAAGTCGCCGGGGATGAATTCGGCCCGGCCGCTGAGCCCGGCGGCGGCGAGCACCTGTGGCGCTTCGGCGAGCGCCTCGGCACGGTCGAACACCACCCCGGCGGCGCCGGGGTCGGCCCCCAGCAGGTAGGCGAGCAGCGTGCCGCGGCCACCGCCGAGGTCCACGATCCGCCCGGAAGCCAGCGGCCGGAAGCCGGACCCGGCAAGCTCGGCCACCATCGTGGCGGTGACCCGGCTCATCGCCCGGCCGAACCACACGGCTTCCTCGGGGTGCTTACCGTAGTGCTCATACAGCCCGCCGGGGGCGCCCGGGTTGACCTTGCCGGTGGCCACCACCTCGGCGATGTTGCTGCCCACCGTCCACATCGGCGGCCCGAGGAACCCGGCGGCGAGGTCGCGGGCCGAGCCCTCCACGTCACTGCGGAACAACTCTCCCGTCCCGGTCAGCACATACCGGCCGGCGTCGTCCAGGCGGAGCAGCCCGTAGACCGCCGCCGCGGCCAGCACCCGGCCGAGCGCGTCCGGGTCGGCCCCGGCCTCGGCCGCCAGGTCGGCCACCGGACGTGGCCCGGCGGCGATCAGGTCGGGAATCCCTAATCTGGCCACTACGAGCGCGACCTGGGCCATCAGCAAGCCTTCCAGGAATATGCTGGCCCGCTCCCCGTCCGCACCGTGGCCGAGCATCTCCGCATTCAGTGTCGTACGTGGCTCACTCACCGGCCCTGCTCCTTCTCCTCGACGCGATTCCCACGAGCTGACCCCACCTCGATCCAGTCCACACTCTGGCCGGCCGGCGTGTAAATGGTCCCTCCTAGCCCGGTACGGCCCGGGCAAATACCAGCATCCTTCGGACAGCAGGGCCTTCAGTCCCTTTACAGACCGCCCGGGTTGGTCAACCATCACGAGTATCGCTACTGGACTGCTCTGATCTCAGTGAGCTCCCGGCTTCGCTGACGCCGCAGCCGACCTGCGCGTGCGATGCCTGGCTGAGAGCTCGGGGCCCTGCGACTGGGCGCAGGTCTGGTGGAAGTCAGCTCGTCGCCGGGCCGAACACCCAGGAGAGCCAGCGATGCCTGAGCCAGGAGCAATGCCGGTGGCTGGACCGCGCGCGTGGAGGGGACCGTGACGCTGTTAACACAGACCGAGGACAAATCAGCCAATCTGGACCAGGGAAGATCTCCCGGGCGGCGGGTTCCACCGAGACTGGCCGCGCTGGCCGCCCAGTTCCCTGGGCTGCGGGCCGAAGAGATGCTGTGCCACGACGGCAAGTCGCTGGTGGCCACCGGGCACGCGGGTGACCAGCCGGTGGTCATCAAGGTGCTGGCCGACGGCGATCCGGGCTGGCGGCACCGGCAGCGTCACGAGATAGGCGTGTACCAGATCTTCGCCGAGCATCCACCGCCGGTGCGCGTGCCCCGGCTGGTGCACACCGACGGGCACCGCATCGTCGTGATGGAACGGCTGGAGGGCGCCACGCTGGGCACTGGCCGCTATCCCGGGGTGCTCACCGGGTCCGAAGTCCTCGCGGCGATCACGCTGGTCGGCCGGTTGCATGACTGGCAGCCGCTGCCCGACGGGTTCCGGCCGGTGTTCGCCTACCACAACCGGATCACCCGCTACCACGCCGCCGGGTACTTCACCGAGGACGACCGGCGGGCGCTGGAGCGACTGCTCGCCCGGTGCGGGCAGCCCCAGCAGCTCAACCACGGTGACCCGCTGCCCGGCAACATGCTCCGGCTGCCCAGCGGCGAGTGGGCGCTGCTCGACTGGGAGTTCACCGGGCTCTTCCAGCCCGGGTTCGACCTGGCGATGCTCAGCGTGCTGCTGGCCGCCACGCCCGGCGCCGCTGCCCTCCTCGAGGACGTGGCTCACCGGACCGGGTCCGAGGACGCCTATCTGGTCAACCTGGCCGTGGTGCTGTCCAGGGAGCGCCGGATCCACCTCACGCTGCCCGAGGACCATCCGTTGCGGCTGGCCCGGCTGCCGGCCATCGACGCCGCCTGGGCACGCGCCAGGGAACGGCTCAGGGCCGCCGCCGGGCGGCGGTTATTTCGCGCCCGCCGGGCGCTAGACCCGGCACGGACAGGCACGCCACAATAGCCATAGGGGTTGTCGAGACCAGCCGCGATCCGGGCTGGTCTCTTCCTGTCTCACCCACGCCGGGATCGCGGCCTCTCCTTCCCGTCCCTAGGGCAGCATTCCGTCCACCCGCCGGATGATCTCCCGGCACAGCGGGCCTACCTCCGCAGGGTCGTCGGTGAACTGCGAGGGCTTGATGCAGAAGGTGGTGAACCCGGCCGCCACCTGCGGCGGTATCGCCTCCAGGGCCTGGCCGAGATCGGCCACGGTGTCCGGGCCTGCGAACATGGCGCGGGTACCGCCGACCAGTTCCAGGCTGCGCATGTCCCGGCCCGCCGCGCCCATCGCGGCGCCGAGCCGTGCCATTTCCTCCGGCGCGGGGCTGCCCAGCGGGTTGAACCCGTCGCCGTAGGCCACGATCCGCGCCAGCATCCGCCGGTGCAGGCCCGCGCCGCCCAGCCACAACTGCGGGCCTTCGGGCCGGAACGCCTTCGGCTCGAGGTAGACGTCCTGGAAGCGGTAGTGCTCGCCCGCGAACGAGGCCGGGGTGTCCCGCCACAGCACCCGCCAGGCCACCAGATGCTCGTCAAGCAGGTCGCCGCGCCGCCGGAACGGAACGCCGAGCGCCGCGTACTCCTCCGCCAGCCAGGACACCGTGGGCTGCACGACCAGCCGCCCCCCGCTGAGCAGGTCGAGCGAGCCCAGTTCGCGGGCAAGCAGCAACGGGTGCCGCAACGGCGCGATCACCGCGCTGGCGACCAGCCGGATCCGCGTGGTCACGGCCGCGATCGCGGAAAGCAGCACCAGCGAGCTCGGCCACGGTGTGGTGGGGTCCTGGTTGCCCGGCAGTGCGTACTCGCGGGGGTTGGCCATCAGCCCGTTCACGTTCGCGGCAGGGCCCAGCACGATGTGCTCGCTGATCATCACCGAGTCGAACCCGGCGTCCTCGGCCTCGCGCGCCCAGCGCACCAGCCGCGGCAGGTCCCGGCCGCAGGTCATGGTCCAGTTCTCGCTGAGGATCAGGCACATCCTGGGGGCTGCCATCGAGCGTCCTCTCCTGGGCCGCCATCGGGGTTCCAGGGGTCGTCCCCCGGGGCTGGCACTAGCGCCGGGGCGGGCGGATGCCGCGAAATTCCCAGTCCCCGCCAAGAGCCGTGGACCGGACCTCCTCGCTTTCCGCCGGCTGCGCGCCCAGGTCACCGGGCACCGGCAGCGGCCCGGCCACGACGTGGTTGCGCAGCCGGCCCAGCCCTTCCACGTCGACCTCGACGACGTCCCCCGGCTGCACCGGGCGTGAGCCCGCCGGGGTACCGGACAGCAGCACGTCCCCCGGGTACAGCGTGATGGTCCGGGCGATGTCGGCGACCAGGTAGTGCATGTCCCACTGCATCTCGTCGGTGGACCCGTCCTGCGCCAGCGTGCCGTTGACGTAGGTGCGCAGCCGCTTGCCGTGGAAGTCCCAGCCGGTGACCAGCCCCGGCCCGAGCGGCGCCATCGTGTCCGAGCCCTTGACCCGCAACATCGACCCCGCGTCGGTGTCGCGGAAGTCGTGCAGGCCGAAGTCGTTGCCGATCGTGTACCCGGCGATGTACTCCGCTGCCCGCGCGGCCGGCACGCCACGGCAGGTACGCCCGATCACGATGGCCACCTCGCCCTCGTAGTTGAGGTACTTGCAGTTCGCCGGGCGCACCACGGCGCCGCCGTGGCCGACCAGGGCGGAAACCGGCTTGTGGAAGTAGGTCGGGGCGGGCGGCAGCGTGACGCCGAACTCGGTCACCCGGCTGCGGTGGTTCAGGTGCACCGCGATGATCTTGGTGGGCAGTACCGGCGGCAGGTGCACGGCCTGCGCCGCCGCCACCCGGCGCCCGTCCCCGGCGACCAGGTCGTCCCCCTCGCGCCCTACCTGCACGACGGCGCCGTCCAGCAGGATTCTGCGGGATTCTGTCATCGGCCGGCCTCCAGAGCCGGCCCGGCAGTGCCATGGGACCAGCCTGCCGATGGCCGGTCGAACCAGAGGTGGACCTGGCCCGTGCCCACCGAGTTTTCGTAGTCGCTATACGCACGCGCGGGGGCGGTCACCGTCCCTTCCCCGAGCGCCGCCACCATCATCAGGTAATGCGCGAACCGGGCCTCGGGGTGCACCTTCAGGAACTCTGGCATCGTGGCGATCACCCTGGCGTGCTCCCCCGCCTGCAGCCACGCAATCCGGTCCAGGTCCGCCGCGCGTGCCTCGGCGGTCCTGATGTGCACCGTGTCGCTGGCCTCGTGCGCGCGCAGTTCCCGCAGCGACCAGAACGTGTGGGACATCGCACCGGAAGCCAGCAGCAGGGCCGTGCGGCCCGTCTGCTCGATGGCCGCGCCGAGCGCCCGCCCCGCCCGCAGGAAGTCCTCGGTGTCGCCGGTCTGCGCCGTGCTGACCTCAAGCCACCGCTTGCCGAGCCCGCGGCCGAGGTAGTGCCACAGGTTGACGGTGGCGTAGTGGGTGGGCAGGCACGGGTCATCGATGGCGGTGATCCAGGTTCCGTGCGCGTCAGCCTGGGCGGCGACGGCGTGCGCGAGTTCCGGGTCGCCCGGCCAGTCGTAGGGAATGCGGGACATGCCGCGCGGCAGTTCGTCGGAGGTGAACAGGCCCGCCCGCGTGGCCTGGGCGGACACGACGAACTCCACGGTGGTGTGCCAGTGCGAGTCGAGCACCACGACCGTGTCGTAGTCCAGCGTCTCGAAGACCTCGGCGCGGAGCCGCTCCAGGCCAGGGACCAGGCTGATCTCCTTGCCCTCGTTCAGTTCGAGCCGCTCGGAGTACGGCAGCATGATCGTGGGCACATGGGCCAAGAGCCCCGCCCCGGCAACCTCACCCATCCGGGCTCCACCCCTGTCCTGCGTAGACGGTGTTCTTGACGTCGCTGTAGAAGTCGAAGCTCCAGGTGCCGCCTTCGCGGCCGATGCCGGACAGCCCGGCGCCGCCGAACGGCGCGGCCAGGTCACGGACGAAGAAGCAGTTGACCCACACGGTGCCGGCGACCAGTTTCGCCGAGACCCGCTGCGCCCGGGACTTGTCGCCGGTGAACACGGTCGCCGCCAGGCCGTACGGCGTGCTGTTGGCCAGCGCGACGGCCTCGGCTTCGCTGGTGAAGGTCTGCAGCGTGAGCACCGGGCCGAACACCTCCTCGGTGAGGATCTCCGCGCCGGGTGCGGCGCCGCCGAGCAGGGTCGGCTGGTAGTACAGGCCGCCGAGGCCGGGGCTGGCCGCCCCGCCGAGCAACGGGTGGGCGCCGGCCGCGATCGCCCGCCGCACGTAGCCGTCCACCCGGTCCAGGTGCGCACGGGTGATGTTCGGCCCGATGTCGGTTGCCTCGTCGCGGGGATCACCCTGGCGCAGCGTCCCGGCGCGGACCGTGAAGCGCGCGGTGAACTCGCCGGCGATCGCCTCGTCCACGAGCAGCCTGGTGCCGGCCAGGCACACCTGCCCCGCGTTGTCGAACTGGCCGACCGCGTGGCCGACGGCCAGGTCCAGGTCGGCGTCGGCGAACACCAGCAGCGGTGACTTCCCGCCGAGTTCCAGCGAAACCGGCGTGAGCTGCGCACCGGCCGCAGCGGCGACCTGGCGGCCGGTGGCCACCGAACCGGTGAAGGCGACCCTGGCCACGTCCGGGTGGGCCACCAGCGGCGCTCCTGCCTCCACGCCCAGGCCCTGGACGACGTTGAACACGCCGTCGGGCAGCCCGGCGCCGCGGGTGATGTCCGCGAGCAGGCTGGCGGTCAGCGGCGCCCACTCGGGCGGCTTGGCGACGACCGTGTTCCCGGCCGCCAGCGCGGGGGCGATGCGCCAGGTCGCGAGCATCAGCGGGGCGTTCCACGGGGTGATCACCGCGGTGACCCCGGCCGGGTCCCAGGAGACCCGCTCGGCATGCCCGGAGACCTCACGGTTCCCCGGGCCGAGGTGGCCAAGCCAGTCCGCGAAGAACTCGAAGTTGTGTGCCACCCGGGGCATCACGCTGCGCCGGTGCGAGCGCAGCAGCGAGCCGTTGTCGCAGGTCTCGACCTGGGCAAGCTCCTCGATGCGGGCCCGTACCCCGGCGGCGACCGCGCGCAGCACGGCGGCGCGCCCGGCCGGCGGGGTCGCTGCCCAGCCGGCGAACGCCGCCTTCGCGGCGCGGACCGCGTCGGCGACCTCGGCCGTCCCGCCACGGGCCACCTCGGCGATGGGGGCCTCGTCGATCGGGGAGAAGTCGGTGAAGGTGCCGGCCGAGGCCACGCGCTGGCCGCCGATCCAGTGGCGGGTGTCCACCGCGACACCGGCCACGTGCGCCGTGCACTCGTTCATCTGCCTCCCTCGCGGGCGGTCGGCCCTGGGGGGCCTCCCTGGCTTCGGAAGGCGTGTCCTCGCCACCGGGACACCGCAACGGCGCCGGGGCGCCTTATGCGGCGTTCGGCCCGGCGGCTGCGGCGTGACGCTGCCGATGTTGGCAGAGGGTGTCTCATCGGCTGCCAGATCACCACCCGAAGGTCGTTTGGGACCAAAATACCGTAACGGAGCTAGACGGGCTCGCCCCGCCGGGCGAGCACCGAACCGCCGTCCCAGGTGACGCCGACCTGGCGGTAATAGCCGGCGATGATCTCGCGGACCTCAAGGCGGGCGAGTTCCTCGGTGGGCGACTCGAACAGCTCAACCGTGGCGTCGCCGCGCCAGGCCGGGCCGGCTTCGACGCTGGCGCTGCCCGAGGCGATCAGTTCATCGAGCGCGTCGGGCGCACCCTTCTCGATCGAGGGCATCCACCGGTGGTGCGCCATCGGATGGGCGTTGACGAAGCCGTTGCCGGCCGACGGCTCGCGCAGGGTCACCACCGCCTGGGCGAGGCGCCGGTCGGCGGCGGCCAGCGTGCCCGCGAACCGGCCGCCTGGCGCGATCCGCGGCGCGGCCCGGCCGAGCGGGTGCGGCCTGGTCTGGTGGATGGACCCCAGCTTCTTGGGATAGCCCTGGTGCAGGCCGCGCACCAGGGCGAAGTCGGCGTCCACCCAGATGTAGACGCAGCGCGAGTACAGCCGCCCGGCGAAGCTGCAGCGCACCACGGCGAAGCATTCCCGGTACTGCGCCCGGACCGGGTCGAGCAACTCCTCCCCGGAGTCGCCGCAGGACTGCCAGTCGGCCCAGATCAGTGCCACGGCACCGGGGTCCTCGGGCGCGGGCTCCAGCGGGGCGGGCAGCAGTTCGGCCACCCGGGCCGGGTCGGTGCGGTACTCCACGGTGAGCAGGTCACCGGAGTAGTGCCAGGGCGGCTCGGGCAGCAGCGACGACCGCCCGGTCGCGGTCCTCGGGTAGAAGAACCCCGCCAGATCACTCATAGGTGCTCCGAGGTCGTTTGTATCCGTACGATCATGGATGCTAGACGCAGGGATTCATTCCCGCCAGGCTGGATGCCCCATACCGCCGCGCCCAGAGGGAGGACACCGTGCCGGACCCGGCCCACGCCGACGTCGCTGCCGTTTCCGAGCGGCTCAGGGATCAGGGGATCGATGTGGTCCGGGTGTCCTATCCGGACATGATCGGCGTGGACCGCGGCCGGGACGTGCTGCTCGGCGAACTCGGCCACGCGGTCAGCCACGGGCTGGCGTTCTGCCGGGCGGTCTACCACACCTCGCCGATGGGTGACGTGGTGCCGGTGCAGGGCGGCCTGGCGGACGGCCTGCCCGACATCACCGTCCGCCCCGACCTGGCCACGCTGACGCCGCTGCCGTGGGAGCAGGGGGCGGCGTGGTGCCTCGGCGACGCGGTGACCCCGGACGGCGCACCCGCGCCTGAGTCACCGCGCACCGTGGCCCGCCGGGTGGCCAGCCGGTTCGCCAGCCTCGGCTACACCCTCGTCTGCGGTCCCGAGCTTGAGTTCTACCTGTGCGAGCCCACGCCCGGCGGCGGCTGGCAGCGGTACGCCAACGACCTGGGGAACGTGTACGTGGTCGGCCGCAAGGGCGACCCGCAGGGCGTGCTCGTGGATATGCTGCGGCAACTGCGGGACGCGGGGCTGCAGGTCACCGCGGCCAACCACGAGTTCTCCCCCGGCCAGTTCGAGATCAACCTGGGCCATTCGGAACTGGGCGACGCGGCGGACCGGTCGTTCCGGCTCAAGTCGGCGGTGCAGGAGATCGCCAGGCACCGCGGCCTGCTGGCTACGTTCATGGCCAAGCCGTTCAACGACGAGGGCGGCTCCGGGTTCCACGTGCACGTCTCGGTGGCGGACTCCTCCGGGGAGAACGTGTTCGGCGACGCCGCCGGCCCGGACGGGCTGTCGCCGGCCGGGCGGCACGCCATCGGCGGGGTCCTGGCGCACGCCGGGGCACTGAGCGCACTGCTCAACCCGACCATCAACTCCTACAAGCGGTTCGGGCCGGACACCCTGGCCCCGTGGCTGATCGACTGGGGCCTGGACAACCGCAGCGCGATGGTCCGGATCCCGCCGGAGCGGGGCGCCGCCGCCCGGATGGAGGTCCGCCTCGGCGACGCGACCGCCAACCCCTACCTGGCCATGGCCGCCGTCGGCGCAGCCGTCTACCTGGGCATCACCGGCAAGGTGGAGCCGCCAGCCAAGCTGGAAGGCTACGGCTACGACCCGTCGCGGGCGCAGCTGCTGCCGCAGCGGCTCGGGGACGCCCTCGACGCACTGGAAGCGGACACCGACCTTGCCGAGGTGCTCGGCGGCTACTTCGTGACCTCGTTCCTGACCTACAAGCGCAACGAGATCGAGCGGTTCGAGCGGTTCGTCACCGACTGGGAGTTCCGCGAGTACGCCTACCACCTCTGACCCCGTCCCCGGCCCCGCCGGGGTAGCCGCCGGGGTAGCCGCAGGCGGCGCCGGATATTCACACGGAACTCTCGCGCGGTCCGCGCGGTGTCCTCAGGTTCGCCGCCGACGATGGTGCCCGGCACTGCCATCCGCACAACCGGCGGGAGAACGACGTGGATCAAGACCGCCGCGGGGGGCTGGGGCCGGCGATGGTCCTGGCCGCCATGGTAGGTATCGCCCTGCTAGCGGTGGCATGTGGCAGCGGCAGTAGCCCGCCCGCCGCGGCGGGGAATACGGTCTACCAGAAGTCGCTTGCGTTCGCGCAGTGCATGCGCTCGAACGGCCAGCCGGGCTTTCCTGACCCCACCAGCCAGGGCCAGCTCGACTTCCATGCGAACCTTCACGCTGCCCAGTTCGTGAGGGCCTGGAATGCCTGTCAGCACCTGCTTCCGAATGGCGGCCAGGTGACTGCGGCGCAGCAACGGCAGGCGGTTAGCCAGGCGCTGAGCTTCGTCGCGTGCGCGCGCGCACACGGCCTGCCGGCCATGCGCGACCCCACCGTGAGCGCCCAGGGCATTGTGCTCAGCCCGCCGCCAGGCGTCCGTCCCAACTCGCCGCAGTTCCAGGCCGCGCTGAAAGCCTGCGGGAAGTTCCAGCCAGGCAGTGGGTCGTGAGCGGCGTTCACGCCGAACTCCCCGCGGTCCACGCGGTGGCCTCATGCCGCCGTTGCAGCAGGGGCCAGGCAATAGCCTGAGGCCGGTCCGGGTGCGGGTCCAGCTCTGGATCGGGGCCGGGGTCTCCCCAGGTTGTCCAGATGATGCCGTTGCCGTCGGGGGCAGGCTGGGCCTGCATCATGCGGTGCAAGGCGCCGGTGTCGATCTCTTCCCTCAGGTAGACGGGATCGCCGCCGTATTCGTCAAGTCCGAGCGGGAACCGGTGGCCGAAACGCGCACCGGGGAAAGCCGCGTGGGAGAACAGGACCGCCACCCGCCGCCCCTGCCCGGTTCCGGTGATGATCACTTCGGTGTCTGTGACGTGGCGGATGTAGGGCTCGGCTTCCAGCGGGGGCAGCGGGTCACCGGGCTGCGCGCCGCTGCGGACCGCCTCGATGGTCGCCGGGTCCAGCCCGGTCCACCCGCCCCGGCCGAGGACCCTGCGGGCTTCGGTGTAGGCGCGTTCGGTCAGCGCTCGTGGCTTCCAGCCGCCGATGGGCTCCCATCCCACGAGCACGATTTCGATCACGGCCCGCTGGCCGTCAAGCCCGGGTGGGCGGGCTCCCCACGTCGTCCAGGTAACGCCCTCGTTGTCCGTGGGCCGCTGGAACTCCATCATGCGGTGCAACGCGCCGGTCTCGACCTCCTCGATGAGCGCGAAGGCCGCGCCGCGCCCATCGACCGGCGCGAACTCCATGCGGTGCGACTCGCCGGTCCCGATGTCCTCCTTAGGCGCGAATGCCACCCGACCCCCGCCGCCAAACAGCGGAAACCGGTGACCGAACCGGACGCCGGGGAAGTGCCGGTGCGAGAACAAGGCCGCGACGCGCTGGTCCTCGCCGCTTCCGGTAATGATCACTTCGGCGTTGGTGACGAGATCCAGGTAGTAACCGGGCTGCCGCGGTGGCAGCGGGTCCCCTGGCCGCGCGCCGCGGTGGACCGCGTGAAGGGTCGCCGGGTCCACCCCGGTCCATCCGCCCTTTTGGTTGAACCGGCGAGCCTCGTCGTGGGCGGACACCCGCAGAACCCTCGGGCCTTCGGCATCGGACGGCACCCACCGCCCGTGCAGCACGGCGGCAGTCTCAGCAAACTGCCGCTCCAGTTCCCCGGCGCCGCCTGGCTGTGTGCTCACCCCAGGAGGGTAGCCAACGCGCCATCGTGACCGAGCAGGACGAGCAGGAACGGCGCGCCGCGCGCTAGGAGCCCCGGCCGCCGGTCACACCCGGCTCCCCTCGCTCAGGTCGGACAACTGTGTGCTCGCCGACTGCCTGGCCCGCAGCACGAACGTGGACGCGAAGCCGACGGCCAGCAGCGCGAGCGCGAGCCACGGGGCCCAGATCGTTGGGCTGGTCACCTTGTAGAACGAGCCGAAGATGGCGGCCGCGGTGATCAGGATGCCGATCACCGCCGAGATGACCAGCGACACCCGGCGCGTGGACCCCGCGAAGCTGCGCAGCGAGCCGACCGCCATCAGCAGGTACACCACAACCAGGGCGAAACCGCCGAACGTGGACCCCCAGGCGAACAGCGCGAAGTAGTGCGGGGTGGCCGGCAGCGCGAACAGGCCGGTCCAGAACTGGTTGATCAGCAGGGTAACGACCGACGCCCCGACCACGAACGCGGCCGCGCCGAGCGGTGCCCCATGCCGCTTGGACGTGATGGCCAGCGCTGCCGGGAGCCGGCGGTCGCGGGCCATGGCGAAGATGCCACGGGAGGCGGACACGGCGCAGCCGATGGCGACCGCCAGCATGTCGAACAGCACGACGAGTTCCAGCAACCGGTCGATCCAGGTGCCGCCGTACCCGCCGGCCTTGGCCGGCGCGCCGAGCGCGAACAGCGGCGCCGCCGCGGCGGCGGTGATCGCCTTGAGGCTGTAGTGGAACCCGGCCACCTCCACGTAGGTGGCGAGGACGTAGAAGACGGTGGCGATGCCGGCCGTGGTCATCACCGCGATCGGGATCTCCCGCCGCGGCTTGGGCGTCTCCTCGGCCAGGTTCGCCGCGGTCTCGAAACCGACGAACAGCAGCACCCCGTACAGCATGCCGAAGAAGATCCCGGACCAGCCGTCCGCCGCCGACGAGGGGTTGAACGGCTTGAGGCTGTTCGCGGAGCCCAGTTTCACGATGACGCTGATGAAGAAGATCGTGACGACGACGATCGACACCAGTGCCAGGACGAGCTGGCTGCGGGTGGATACCCGGACCCCGAAGTACAGGATGCCGGCGATCACCACGATGAGGATCAGCGTCCACAGCCACGACGGCAGCGGGCTCACCCCGAACTCGGCGGCGATCGTGCTCTGCAGGTACCCGCCGATGAGCAGCAGCAGCCCGGTGAGCAGCACGGTCACCCCGCCGTAGTACAGCCAGCCTGCCGCGGTGCCGACCCGCTCGCCGAGCCCGCGGGTCACATAGTCATACAGCGACCCGGCCGCGTGTATCTCCTTGACGTAGCTCGACACGATCCAGCCCAGCGCGAACACGCCGACCGCGGCGAGGAGCACCGACAGCGGCGACGCGACCCCACCGCCCTTGCCCGACGCGCTGATCACGCCGACCACCAGCGGGATCACAAACGCCGAGGAGAAGACGGGGCCCATGAACCCCACCGACTGGGCGATCACGTCGGGAAGCGACAGGACTTTGGCTCCCAGGCGCTCGTAGACCGGCTCCGGACTTCCCATCGTTTCCTCCCTGACATTTCTCATGCATTACGCCTGCCGGGGAACCGGGGAGTGCCCCTCAGGCCGGAATCCGCAATACCCTCCCGGCGTTGCCGCCGAAGATCGCCGCGGCGTCGGCATCCGGCAGGTGGAGAGCCTCGATGTCGGCGATCGTGTCCCCGACCACGGTGGGGCCGCCGAGCGGCATGTCCGTCCCGAACAGCACGTGGCCCGCGCCGAAGAACTCCACCGCGCACCGGACCGCGTGGGCCGCGCCGAACATCGCCGTGTCGGCGTAGAAGCCCCGGAAGTAGTCCATCGGGTCTCGCTTCAGGCCGGCCAGGATCTCCGCCCGGCCGGGATCCTCCAGCGGCGACGCCAGCCGCCCGGCGAAGTGCGGCACCATGGCGCCCGCGTGATGAGTGATCACCCGCAGCCCCGGATAGGTGTCGAAAACACCCGAGTACACCAGCCGCGCCATGCACGCCGATGTCTCGTACGGCCAGCCAAGCGACCACCAGATGCCGTACTTGGACCGGCTCTCCGCCGGGTAGTCCGGCCAGGCCGGGCTGCGTGTCGGGTGGATCCAGACCGCGCCATCCAGGCGGGTCACCGTGTCGAAGATGGGCGCGAAGCGCCGCTCATCCAGCGGCGCGCCGCCAACGTTGGTGTGCAGTTGCGTGCCGAGCGCACCAAGCTGGGTGATCGCCCGGTCGAGTTCCGCGGCGGCGGCGTCGATGTCGTTCATCGGCAGTGCGGCGCTGAACCCGGCGAACCGGTGCGGGTGCGCCCGTACCAGTTCGGCCAGTTCGTCGTTGGCGGCACGGGCCAGGTCGAGGGCCGCCGCGGGGCCGCCGAGCTCCTCAAGGGGCGGGACCGCCAGCGTCAGCACCTGCCGGTAGTCGCCGAACTGGTCCATCACCCGCCACCGGGCGTCCAGGCCGGTCAGTGCGGGGTCCTCGTGGATCCAGGGCTGATAGCCGAGGATCCGGTCGCTGACGGCGCCGCCCGACATGATCGACTCCAAGCGCCGGGCATACGAAGGCGGGAGAATGTGAGCGAAGGCATCGATCTTCCTCACGTCCGTCCCCTCGGCGTTGGCCCCAGGCGGCACTGGCGCGGGCAGTTGCCGGGATCGTATGGAAGCAAACAATCCGGTGTCAAGGTCTGCTGCGCCACCAGGAGGCTCCGTGGATGACGGTGCCGCCAGGCGGCCCGCCGTCTTAACGCGACTGCGCGCCGCCACGGCCGGTGGCCCGCTCGGCAACCGTTCCTTTCAGTTGCCCAGCATGGGCCAGCTTGCCTCGACCATCGGCGGCCTGTGCTCGCGGTGGCGCTGCCATGGCCTGGCCGTCCACAAGCCGGACGGTCGTCCGCGGTCCTGGCCTTCTGGCTACCGCGGACCCGTGATCCGTGGCGGTCGGCACCGGAAGGCCCCCGTGCTCGCCGATGCCGGTGCGGGCCAGGCTCGTGGTTCCCACAGGGGATGGGAAAGTGATATCATTTTGATAGATAACTGATGCGGCACTGCCGCAGGTCGCTAGGGAGAGCCCCATGCAGGCATCGAGCGGGAGCGTCACTTCCCCACAAGCCATGATCGTCACCACCACCGAGAACATCCCAGGCACCCGGGTGGTGAAGACCATCGGCCAGGTATTCGGGCTCACCGTCCGGTCCCGGAGCCTCGGCGGCAACATCGCCGCTGGCCTCAAGGGCCTCGTCGGGGGCGAGATCGGATCGTACGTCAAGCTCAACGAGGATTCCCGGCGCCAGGCACTCGACCGCATGGTGCAGAACGCCGCCGCCATGGGGGCGAACGCCGTCACCATGATGCGCTTCGACTCCACCGAGATGGGCCGGTCCATGAGCGAGATCGTGGCGTACGGCACCGCCCGGGTGATCGAGTGGACCACGACCCCTTCAGACGCCACAACCGCGCAGAGCTGAGAGGGGTTGTCATGGGCGCCGTGGAATGGGTGATCCTCGCGGTCGTAATCGTGGGCATCGTTATCGCGCTCTTCGGCTGGGACCGGTATCGGGGCAGCCGGAAGAGCGCCAGCAAGGGTGGCGCCTCGCAGCCGACAGACGAGGTGTTCATCGATCCCGAGACCAACCGCCGGATGCGCGTGTGGTACGACCCAAGCACCGGGAAACGGGACTACCGCCCCGAGTGAACCCGGCCGGAAGCCAGCCCGATGCCGTTGCGGCATGGATCGTCCGTGGTCAAGGAAGACGGCCGGTCCAGGTTGGCGGGTTCGGAGGTGGTTCAGGAGCGGCTGGCCTGGCGCGGGGTGCCGCGCGGCAGGTAGCCGGTTGCCACCAGGCCGATGACGGCGTCGACCACGCCTGCTGGCGCGGCAGCCTCGCCGACGGAATCGCCCACGTCCTCAGCACTGCCCGCGCAGCGGGCCGCATGACCACGCCCAGCTAGCCGGGCCCTGACCCCGATCAGGCCGGGATGACGCGGACCGGCAGGGTCTTGAGGCCGTTGGTGAAGTTGGACCTGATCCGGCGTGGCTCGCCGGCCAGCTCGAACCGGGCCACCCGCCGGGCCAGCGCGGCGAGCACGATCCGCACCTCCAGCCGGGCCAGGTGGGCACCCAGGCACAGGTGCGGCCCGCCCCGGCCGAAGCTCAGGTGCCGGTTGGGGGCACGCCCGACGTCGAACACCTCGGGGCCGGCGAACTCCGCCTCGTCCCGGTTGCCGGACACGTACCAGAGCACGACCTTGTCCCCCGCCCGTATCGCCGCCCTCCCAAGTTCGGTATCGCGCATCGCGGTCCGGCGCATGAAGTGGGTCGGGCAACTCCACCGGAGCACCTCGTCGGTCGCCGGGTCCAGCAGGCCGGGGCCGGCCCGCAGCCGGTCCCACTGCCCGGGCTGCTCGCAGAACGCCAGCACGCCCTGGGCGATCGCGATCCGGGTGGTCTCGTTGCCCGCGATCACCAGGATCGAGAAGAAGTTGTCGAGGTCGGTCTCGCTCAGCCGGTCGCCGTCCACCTCGGCCCGCAGCAGCCGGGACAGCAGGTCGTCACCGGGATGCCGGAGCCGGTCGGCCACGATCGTCCGGCCCAGGTCCCACAGTTGCTTGCCGTAGGGGCTGCGGAACGGGAACCGCCGGTAGGCGTCGGTGTCGTCGCGGCCCCAGACCACGTCGGTGATGTCCGGGTCGGTGTTGGCGATGAGCCGGTCGCCCAGGTCGATGAACGAGTCCAGGTCGGTCTCGGGCAGGCCCATGATGCGGGCAAGGACCCGGATCGGGACCTCCTTGGCGACGGCGTCGACGAAGTCGAACCCCTGGCCCGCCAGCACCGGCCCGGTGAGGGCGGCGTCAAGAACCTGCTCGGTGAGCTCCTCGACGAAATGCTGGTAGACCGCGACAGCCCGGACCGAGAAAGCGCCGGACACAATCTTGCGGAGCTTGGTGTGCTCGGGCGGGTCGGTGTCGATGATCGTCCGCCGGGCCGCCATGTCGTCGTCGGTGGGCTCCTCGAAGGAGATGCCTCGTGCCGAGGAGAACGTTGCCACGTCCCGGCTGGCAGCGACAATATCGGAGTAGCCGCAGACGGACCAGAAACCCGAGTTCGGCGCCGCCTCGCCGTGCCAGGCGACCGGCGCGTCGCGCCGGAGCCGGGCGAACTCGGCGTAGGGCACACCGCGCGCCCACATGTCGAGGTCGGTCAGGTCGACGGCTTGCACCATGGCTTAGTAGTTTGGCACCAAACGAGATCGCCGGCAATCGGAGGCACCGCATGCAGGTCGTCGTCGTCCGTCACCACGAAGAGGACTCGGCCGGGTTCATCGGCGCTGCCTTCGAGGCGCGCGGCGCGCGGCTGAGCACGATCCTGTTCCCCAAGGAGGGCCCGCTGCCTGGCCTGGACGGCGTGGCGCACATCGTCATGCTCGGGTCCACCTGCTCGGTGTACGACGAGGGTGAGGCCCGCGCCTGGATCGACGAGGAACTGGCCTGGCTGCGCCGGGCGGACGCGGCCGGGGTGGCGGTGCTGGGGATCTGTTTCGGCGCGCAGGTGCTGGCTGCCGCGTTCGGCGGCACGGTGGAGCACGCGGGCCGCCAGGAGATCGGCTGGGTCACGGTCGACACCGTGGATCCGGAACTGATCCCGCCGGGACCGTGGCTGGAGTTCCACCACGACCGGTGCGAGCCACCTGCCCACGCCACCGTGCTCGCGCGCAACGACCTGGGCGTCCAGGCGTACCGCTTCGGCCGGCACCTCGCCGTCCAGTTCCACCCCGAGGTCGACGGCGAGCAGTTCCGGCTGTGGCTGGACGCCGGCGGCCGGGCCGAGATCGCGGCGAACGGCCAGGACCCGGACGGGCTGCTCGCGGAGACGATCGCCGAGGAGCCGGGCGCGGCGGCGCGGGCCTGGCTGGTCGCCTCGGCACTGCGGATAGCGGCCGAAGCCCGGGACCCGTCTGGCCGGTGACCTGGCCTGCCAGTGCTGGCCGACGGGGAACCAGGCAGCCTGGGAATTCGAGGCGCGCGCAGGCCGCGGCCGGGAGATCCCTAACCCGGCGGCCGTGCCCGGCGTCTACAAGGCATGCGGGCTTTTCGGTCACCGGCCGCAGCACCCCGGTTCGCACTGGTGCTGCTCGCTACCACGGTCGTCGTGGGCTGCGGCACAGCGCAGCACCCCGGCCAGGCGGCAACGACCGCCGCGTCCACCGCGGCGAAGCCAGCCGGCCACTCGACAGCGGCCAGCCAGACCGCAGTCACCACCTCGCCGCGCAGCACCCGGCTGGCTGCGATCGCCTTCGTCAGCCCGGCAGCGGGATACGGCATCTTCACCGGCCGGGAGGGCGGCCGGTGCCAGGCTCTGGCCGGCCGGACCACGGACGGCGGCGCGCGGTTCGGCTCCCTGGTCAGGGTCACCGCCTGGCGGTGCGACACTTACGCGCCCGCCTCAGCCCTGAGCGGCGGACAGCCACGGTGACGCGTTCTTCTCGACGACGACACCGGGCTGCTCGATCACTCATGATCTGGCGGCCGCGACCTGGGCGCACACTGGTCCCGCGTGACCCACGGGGCAAGCTGAGCCTGCGGATCCGGCAGCGCGGGCCGTCGTTCGGCCGAATAAAACGTGTCGCTGGCGCGGGCGGTCAGCTTTCCTCGACCGAGCGGATGATCGTCCGCAACAGCGACGCGAGCTGGTCCTTCTCCCGCTCGGACAGGCTGGCGCTGACGAACGACTCGCCCATGTTGAACGCGGGGAACAACCGCTCGATCACGCCAAGCCCCTTGGGCTCCAAGCTGACCAGCACCAGGCGGCCGTCCGACTCGTGCGCCCGGCGCCGGGCCAGGCCGCGCTTCTCCAGCGTCTTCAGCACGCCGGTGAGGGTGCCCTTGGTGACCCCGGCCTCGGCGGCCAGGTCCCGGGTCTGCTGCTCGCCCCAGATCCACAGCACGAACAGCACGGTGAACGCGGCCCAGGACAGGTCCTCATCCGCGAGCACCTTGCGCTCCATGTGATTGCGGATCACGTTGGCGGCGCGGTAGATGTTCGACACCGCGGCCATGGCAGCGAAGTCCAGTTGCTGGTTCCCGATGCGGCCGCGGATGTCGCGCTCGGCCTGCATGAGGTCGCTGGCGTTGCTGGCGGCGAGGCGGCGGGGCATTCCACGATGGTACGTGGCCGTGTTCACCGGAAGAATCGCCGCTGCATGTACAGCAGATGCCCGAACGGCTCCGGCGCCGGTGCGGCAGCTGCGGAGACATCCGCGCCGCCCTCGGCCAGCGCCTTGTTGACCAGCCTGGCGACCGCCTCGACGGTGTCCACGCCGTAGGCCATGTCCGGGTCGTTGCTGGTCAGGATCACGATCGAGTAGTCGAGGTCGCGGCGGGTGAAGTCGCCGATGCTGTTGATGTCCCACAGGTCCGGGTCCGGCAGCCAGCCGTTCTTCAGGTGCACCGTCATGTCGGCGGGCGCGCCCGCGGACACGCCCCAGCGTTGCCATGGGGTGACGTCGGCCATCAGGGTGAGCGCGTAGTGACGGCTGGCCGCGTCCAGCACCGTGTTGTGGGTGATCAGCAGCTGCAGCAGGCGCAGTTCGTCGTGCGCGTTGACCTCGGTCAGGCCCCAGAAGTCGTCCTGGCCGAGCAGGGTGTGGTTCATCCGGGCCGCGTTCAGGAACGCCTGCAACGCTGGCATGCCGACCTCGTTCCACAGGGTGTCCTGCGCATCGTTGTCGGACTCGGTGATCATCGCCGTGGCGAGCGCGGCCTGCTCCGGGCTGAGGCTCTCGTGCTCCTGCTGAAGCTGGTACAGCAGCGCGCCCAGAGTGATGACCTTGATCACGCTGGCCGAGTGAAAGTCCCGCCACTGGTGGTACCGGCAGCGGAAATCCTCGTCCGAGTCGTCCACGGCGATGCCCACCGTCGCTTCGGTGCCGTGCAGGGCCCTGGCTATCCGGCGCGACAGCGCGGCCGCCAGCGCGGGCTGGTCCGGTGCGGTGCAGATGCCCGGCGCGGCGGCAGCTACTGGGGTGCTCGCCGGGCTCGGCCTGCTCGCCGGGGCGGTGCTGGCCGGGGCCGGGGTGCTGGCCGGGGCCGGGGTGCTGGCCGGGGCCGGGGTGCTCACCGGGCTCGGCGTGCTCGCGGTGGCCGCGGCGCTCGTGCTCGCCGGGGCCGTGGTGCTCGCCGGGGCGGGCGTACCGGCGGAGCCGGAGATCAGCAGAGCCGAAACCGCGAGGGCATACCAAGGCCACCGGCTGCCTAGCCGCATCGTCATCACGCTCCTCGGGCAGCGCAAGACGTTAGGCAGCGAAGCTGGAGCGGCGATGTCATCAGCATGTGAAGATCGTGAGAGGTTTTGCCGGCGGGGTCAGACGCGGTTACTGGGGCATGTCGTAGGCGATCGTAGGCAAGTCCACCGCTGTGGCGCCACCGTCTACGGTGAGCACGGCTCCGGTCACCGCGGACGCGTGCTCGCTGGCCAGGAACGCCACCACCGCCGCGACCTCGCCGGGCTCGGCCGGCCGGCGCAGCGGCACTTGCGCGGTGGCCAGCGCGTACGCGGCCGCCCGGTCCGGCAGCCCGCGCAGCGCGGCCAGCGCGTCCATCTCCTCGTCGGCCATCGGGGTGCGCACCCACCCCGGGCACACGGTGTTGACCCGGACCCCACGGGCGCCGAAGTCCCTGGCCATGGACCTGGCCAGGCCGATCAGGCCATGTTTGGCGCTGACGTAGCCGACCGACTCAGGCGCGGCCGCCAGGCCGGCGATCGACGAGACGACGACCACGCTGCCGCGCCGCGCGATGAGCTGTGGCAGGCAGGCCCGGGCGGCAACCAGGCAGGTGGTCACGTTGGCCCGCCAGCTCCGCGCCCAGTCCTCGTCGGCGATGTCCCCGGCCGTGCCCACGCCATGGCCGCCGGCGTTGGCCACCAGGATGTCGATGCCGCCGAACCGCGCGGCCGCCGTCGCGGCCAGCTCCGCCATGTCCGCCGCGGACGCCGCGTCAGCGGGGACGGCCAGCGCCCGCTCCCCCAGTGCCGCCGCGACGGCCTGCACCGGCCCGGGCCGCCGGCCCACCAGGACCACGCGGGCACCCTCGGCCGCGAACCGCTCCGCCACGGCCGCGCCGATGCCGGTCCCGGCGCCGGTGACCACCGCCACCCGGCCGTCCAGCCATCCCGTGGCTGTCATGGCTACCTCCCGTGCGGCCGCCCGGCTACCCAGCGGCGAGTTCCTCGACCCGGGCATGCAGTTCGGTGACGTAGCCGCGCGCCTCGGGTTTCATCAGGACGCTGCGCAGGATTCTCGCGCCATCCCGGTCGGCCCTGACGCCGGGGTGCCGCCGGGACAGGCCGGCCGCGGTGACCCGCAGCGTGCTGAGGAAGACCGGCCGGCTGGCCTTCATGCCACGGGCAAGCATCGAAACGGACGCGTCGTCGATCTCGGACATCGTCGCGCCGGGCGTGGCCGGGAAATAGCAGACGATATCGAGTTCGGGGGGCTGGTAGAGCTCCAGCAGACCGGATTCGCCGATCAGGGCGGCCCAGCCGAGCGCGGCACGGCGGCACGCGGTGAGCACCCGGCCGAGCCCGTCCGGGGTCAGCGGCAGGAGCTGGAGCGTGAGCCAGAGCGCGGCCGCCGACGCACCGGCCCTGGAGCACTCCAGGCTGATCTCACCCAGGTGCAGCTCGTCGGAGGTGAAGTAGGTGTACGGCGAGTCGTGCAGGTAGAACCGGCCCACCTCCGGGTCGGAGAACAGGACCGCGCCGCATCCGTACGGCTGGAGGCCGTGCTTGTGCGGGTCGACCACGACCGAGTCGCACTCGGCGATGGCCCGCCAGGGGGCCGGGTCCAGGCCGGGCTGGAAGACATCGGCTGCCTGGTCCCCTGGGCCTGCCCGGCGGCTCCGGCCCCGCCTGCCCGGCGGCTCCGGCCCCCGCCTGCCCGGCGGCTCCGGCCCCCGCCTGCCCGGCGAGCAGGGTGAAGAAGCCGCCGTAGGCCGCGTCCACGTGCACCCTGGCCCCGTGCCGGCGGGCGACCGCCAGGATCTCGTGCACCGGGTCGATGGCACCCAGGCCGGTGGTGCCGGTGGTGGCAACCACCGTGCCGATCCGGCCCCCGGCGAGCAACGCGTCGAGTGCCGCGGTATCCATCCGCCCCGCGCCGTCGGCGGGCACCGGGGTGCCCTCGATGCCGAGCACGCCGCACATCCGGGCATGGGTGTAGTGCGCCTCCTCGCTGTAGGCGACGCCGAGGCCGGGATGGGTTTCCCTGGCCACGTAAAGGGCCTCCAGGTTGGCGATCGTGCCGCTGGTGGTCAGGTGGCCGAGGTGGGCGCCCAGCCCGAACATGGCGGCCAGCGCAGCGACCGCCTCCTTTTCCATCTGGCCGGTCGCGGGACCGCCGTCCAGCGCGTGGTTGTTCGGGTTGATCAGCATCGCGGCGAGATAGCCGGCCACCGCAGCCGGGTGCGCGGGCTTGAGCATCTGGCCGGCGTAGGACGGGTGGAAGAACGGATAGTTGCCGTGCAGCCGCCCGGTGAGTTCGGCGAAGGCGCCGGCGAACCGCTCGTCGCTGACGAGCATCGACGGGTCGGTCTCGAACGGCCCGAACCCCTCCTGCCACTCCGCTATCGCCGCGACGGCACCGCTCAGCCAGCCCTGCAGGTCCATCCGGAAACCGTACCCCCGCCCGGCGGCCGCCCCCGCAGGCCCGCCGCCCCCGCAGGCCCGCCGCCCCGCAGGCCCGCCGCCCCGCAGGCCCGCCCCACGCGGCGCGGCCGGACCCCGTGCCCGGGTCCGGTCCGCCGCGCAGGTGCGTGGCGCTTGTCCGGCGTTAGGTACCGATGTTGAGGAACGTCACGGGCAGCTTCGCGGACTTGGCCGTGGAGCTTGGCGGCGACGGGGCGAAGACGACCGTCCCGGTGCCCGAGCACGGCACGGTGATGCTGGCCGGGATCTTCTTCGGCACGAAGAAGCTGGTGAAGCTAGCGAGGACCGTGGTACTCGCGGCCGGCAGCAGGGTGGCCGTGATCTTCGTCCCGGCACTCCCGGTGAACCCGATGTCAAAGGTCGACGTGGGCTGCGCGGTCTTCACCTCGATGGTCTGGTTGCGTGCGGGGTGGCCGGTGTTGGCGGGCCCCGGGCAGATGACCTTGATCACGGCCTTGCCCGGCGGGTGGTTGTTGATATAACCGCTGAAGTACTCGTTGGGACCGATGGGGACCGGGTCCTGCGGCCGCGCCGCGGCGGATGCCGTCGCGGCGAGCGACAACCCCATGGCCGCAGCGATTAAACCGGACATGAGGGCCGCGGCGAACCGTCGGCTGAGTCTTCCACGCATGTGTTCCTCCCCGGAGATCAGCGCGTGCAACTTCTTGCCACGCTGCCACCGCCGGGCACGCTGTTCCAGTGCTTTCTCCGGTACGGCACGAGAACGATTTGCTGTCCGCCAGGAAACGTGGGAATGATGGCCTATTAAATTAATAGGAAAAATAGATAATACGGGACATACCGGGTTAAGATCGGAATCTCGGGCCTCGCCCCAGCCGCACCTGTCCCATCGACGAGCAGGAGTCCCATGACCGCCACCGACGAGTACCTGGCCAACAACGCACGCTACGTGGAGGGCTTCAGCGGCCCGCTGCCGATGCCGCCGTCCGCGCACCTCGCCGTCGTCGCATGCATGGACGCCCGGCTCAACGTCTACGCGATTCTCGGCCTGGGTGACGGCGAGGCCCACGTCATTCGCAACGCTGGCGGAGTCATCACCGATGACGAGATCAGGTCGCTGGCCATCAGCCAGCGACTGCTCGGCACCACGGAGATCATCCTGATCCACCACACCGACTGCGGCATGCTCACGTTCACCGACGACGCGTTCAAGCGGTCGATCCAGGACGAGACCGGGGTCAAGCCGTCCTGGGGCGCCGAGGCATTCCCCGACCTGGACGAGGATGTGCGCCAGTCGATCGCCCGGATCAAGGCCAGCCCGTTCGTGCCGCACAAGGACGCCATCCGCGGTTTCGTCTTCGACGTCGCCACCGGGAAGCTCAACGAGGTCAACTGAACCGGTGACCAACGCAGGCGCCCCGGCCCCGGACAGCCCGGCGGCCGGGGCGCCGGTCATCGACTCCCACCAGCACTTCTGGGACCTGTCCGCGCACGACCAGCCCTGGCTGGCCAGTGATCCGGCGCTGGCGCCGCTGCTGCGCGATTTCACGCTGGCGGACCTGGCACCGCTGGCGGCGGCCGAGGGTGTCACGGCGAGCGTGGTGGTGCAGACGGTCGCTGAACCCTGGGAAACGCCCGAACTGCTCAGCCTCGCGGCCGGGCCCGGCCTGGTCGCGGGCGTGGTCGGCTGGGCAGACCTGACCGCGCCCGATGTCGCGGACGTGCTCGCGGAACTGCGCGGGCTTCCCGGCGGTGAACACCTGTCCGGCATCCGGCACCCGGTGCTTGCCGAGCCGGACCCGGACTGGCTGGCCAGGCCGGCCGTGCTGCGCGGGCTGAAAGCGCTGGCAGCCACCGGCCTCGCCTACGACGTGGTCGGCGAGCCCCGCCACCTGCCGGCCGCGGTGACCGCCGCGCGCCAGGTCCCCGAACTCCGGTTCGTTCTCGACCACCTGGGCAACCCCGACATGATCCCCGGCACCAGCCCCGAAGCCAGCCAGCCGTGGGCCAGCGCCGTCACCCAGTTCGCCGCCTTGGAGAACACCGCCGCCAAGCTGTCCGGCATCCTCGGCGTCCCCCCGCCCCCCGGCACCACGCCTGGCTCTGGCTCCCTGGCCCACATCCGCACCATGGCCTACATCCGCCCTTACTACGATTTCGGAATACACGCTTTCGGCCCAAACCGCCTCATGTTCGGCACCGACTGGCCCCCCTGCACCCTCGATGCCAGCTACGCGGACGTCTGCGCCACCGCCCGGGCCCTGACTGCCGGCCTGAGCAGCGCCGAGCAGGCAGCAATCTTCTCCGGCACCGCACGCCAGGCGTACCGGCTCCGCTGACGTCGCGGCCCGCGCACCCATCCCGGGCCGGGCGGCCCAGACGCCGCCTTCGCCCGCCTCGCCGGCACCAGCCCCATCGAGGCATCCAGCGGCCAGACCATCCGCCACCGGCTCAACCGGGGCGGCGACCGGGCACTCAACAAGGCCATCCACATCATCGCCACCAGCCGGAAGGGCTGCGACCCCGCCACCATCGCCTACGTCACCCGCCGCCGGGCGTGGCCGGGTGCCAGCGCCGGCCCCGCTCGAGCCGCCAGGATGCGCGAGCCGGCGCAGAAGCATCGCCGGCATTGTCTTTGAGGCCTGGCCCGGCCAGCGTCAGGCGAAGCAGCAGGAAAATACTTGCCGACTTGGAAAGCTCATGTTACTTTCTAATTAGGAAAGTAGTTTCCCAGCAGGAGATAACCATGGGTGACACACAGCAGCCCCAGCCGGCCGGAACCGGGGCGACCAGCGCCGAGGCGGCAGCCGCGCTGGCCGAGATCCAGCACCGGCAGGAACAGGTCATCAAGGCCGCGCTCGTCCCAGTCTGGTACTGGTGGGTGATGGCGGCCGCGATAGTCGCTATCGGCGCCGCCAGGGACAGCGGGGACCTTCTCGTGCAGGCCATCATCATTCCGCTCGCCGGGCTCGTCATCGCAGGGCTGATCGTCGCGACGATCCCCGGCGTGCGCCGCCGTGTCCAGGTAAACAGCGCCACGCAGCCCGCCGACGCCCGCGCCGTTGCCGCCATATTCGGCATGATCGTGCTGGTCGACGGGGTGATCATCGGCGTCGCGGCCAGCCTGGCCGCGGCCCACGTCCCCTATCCCGCCACCATCGGCACCGCCGCCGGGGCTGCCGTGCTCGTGATCATCGGGCCACTGGTGAACCGGTACGCGCGCAGGCTCATGCTGAGCAAGGCCCGGCAGCAAATGAACGACGCGAGGCAGGCGGAGGCGCCCCATGACCACGGCTCGTTTCGATGAGCTGATTCACGCGCCGACGCGGCTGGCGATCGTCTCGCTGCTCGCGGCGGCGCAATGGGCCGACTTCAAGTACATCCGCGACGAACTCGGCCTGTCCGACTCGGCGCTATCCAAACAGCTGTCCACCCTAGAGTCGGCCGGCTACGTCGAGATCCGCAAAAGATTCGTGGGCAAGCGCCCGCGCACCTCAGCCAGCCTCAGCACAGCCGGCCGCCAGGCATTCGAGCAGCACGCGGCGGCCCTCCAGCAAATCATGGCCAGGTCACAGCAGGATGCCAGCGCCCGGCCGGCCGCTGAGGCCGACCGCGGGATTCTAGGACGCTGAGCCGCCGGCCCGGAACCGCGCCCGTTCCGCTACCCCCGGATTCCGGGCGCCACTCCATAGTGGTTGGCCCTCCCGATCACAAGAGAGGGTGTTACGACGAAAGGGACAACTCCGTCCCGGCGGACCAGAGCCGGCGCTTGATCATCTGTGAGTGTGTGTCGAATGGACGGCTCGGCTGTGACCGGCGACGGACCCGCCCTTTCAGCGAAGCACCAGCCTCCAACCACCAGCCGCGCAGCTTCCGAAGGGCTGACCGGGTTCTCTGGCTAATCATGCCGAAGATCATTCTGCGCATCTGCAGATCAACCGGAGCCAGCGGCCGCGCGAAATGCGTTTCGGCGGCAGGCGCGTGCCCGGTTACGGTGTGATCGTGGGCTGGCCGGAGGATCCCGACATTCTTTTGACCGCCCCGCGTGGGCGCCGCTTGTGCTGGGAGCTTGTCGCGGAGATGGCCCGGCCCGCTCAGGCCCGGGTTGGCCCCGCGTGGGGCCAGGCCCGGGTTGACTCACTTGACGTCGGCCCAGCGGAGCTGGCGGGTGAGCTTATGGCAGCAGCGGGCCAGCGGGACTGGCCCGCTGCCCTGGCTGGCATAGGCGAGGCTGCCCTGCTGGGAGCACTGGCCGACTCGGTCGCCTGGGCGATGTACTGGCAGGCGCCGGACGGCGTGGACCGGGCGCTGGCTTACCCGGAGATGACTGAACCGCTGCGGCCGGTAGCGCGCGCGGTGACCGGCGCGCCAGCGGTCAACTGGTGGTCGAGCGGCATCGAGCCGGGCACCCAGCAGTATGTGGAAGCCGCCGCGGGCAGGCACGGCGTGGGCCCGGCACTGTCCGGCGCGGCGGACCAGATCGCCGCCTGGCAAGCCGCCGAGGCCGACGATGAACGTGCCGCAGCGGGCCGGCCAGAGGATCCGGCCGCGAGTTACAGCGGTCACTGGTGGTCCGCGCCCGCGGGCTCGCGGCTGGTGTCCACGACCAGGGCGCTCCCTGGCCTCGGTGCCCTCCAGCTCACCGCGAAGGAAGACTGGCCCGGATGGGAGAAGGTGAAGTGCTGGCCGGTAACGCCGCGCCGGGTGCCGCGAACTTACGAGATCGCTGGCCCCGATGATTGGGTTGCCCTGGTTGGCCGCTACCCGCTCGATGTCAGCAGATCCCGGCGGCACGACTGGTGGCGAGTCACCGGGTGGGCTGGCACCTGGCTGATGCCCGACTATGCCGCTGTCTCCGCTGACTACGACGCGATACACCTCAGTGTCGGCGCCTACCTGACTACAGCGGGCAACGCATTGCCGGTCGGCGAAGCCCGCTGCCTGCTGGCCGGATGGGACCCGGATGAGACCTACTGGCTGGCTGACATCCTTACCCCAGCCGGTCCGCCCGTCCGCTGGACATGGGAGGGCTGGCCGAACCTCCGCTGGCGGCCGGAGCCTCCTGATAACCCCGCTCAACCCTGACAAGAGCGGGGCCGGGAGTTAGGAGTGATCGCCGTTGGCCGAGAGGTCTAGGCGGCCCGCCCTTCGCCCGCTCGTTGTGACTTCGCCGACGAAAGAATGTGGGTGGAGTGCCAACCACCACAAACGCTGCCGATGCGCCCTGGGGGCGCGGGCTGGGGCGGAGGCGGGGTGTGGACGATGGTCCCGCAGGAGGCGCCTCGCGGGCGGCGGCTGACTGGCCGACGGCGTTTGGAGCCGACTGCCAGTTTGCCGTTGCCCGCCCCCAGTCCCAGAAGATCGCCAGCCGGTGATGACCTAGACCCCGGTCAGGGAGATGATGGGCTTTTACGTGCGCCCGATGAGAGGAGGCCGGCATGGCCGACGTCGTACGTGCCGCCCTGGTTCAGCAGAAGTGGACCGGCGATAAGGACTCGATGGTGAAGAACGCGGTGGCGGCGATCCGCGATGCCGCGGCGCAGGGCGCGCGTGTCACCTGCCTGCAGGAACTCTTCTACGGCCCGTACTTCTGCCAGGTGCAGGAACCGGAGTGGTACTCCTGGGCCGAGCGAGTGCCCGACGGCCCCACCGTGCGGCTGATGTGCGATGTGGCGCGGGAGCACCAGATGGTGCTGATCGTGCCGGTCTATGAGGAAGAGCAGGAGGGCGTCTACTACAACACCGCCGCGGTCATCGACGCCGACGGCACCTTCCTCGGCAAGCACCGCAAGAACCACATCCCGCAGGTGAAGGGCTTCTGGGAGAAGTACTACTTCCGCCCCGGCAACCTCGGGTATCCGGTGTTCGACACCGCGGTGGGCCGGATCGGCGTCTACATCTGCTACGAGCGGCACTTCCCCGAGGGCTGGCGGGCACTCGGCCTGGCCGGCGCCAAGATCGTCTTCAACCCGTCGGCGACCAGCCGGGGGCTGTCGGAGTACCTGTGGCGGCTGGAACAGACCAGCGCCGCGGTCGCCAACGAGTACTTCGTGGGCACGATCAACCGGGTCGGAGTCGAGCCACTCGGTGACAACGACTTCTACGGGCAGTCCTACTTCGCCGACCCGCGCGGGCAGATCATGGGCGCGGCCGCCTCCGACACCGCCGAGGAGGTTGTGGTCCGCGACCTGGACATGGGCCTGCTCGAAGAGGTCCGGCACCTGTGGCAGTTCTACCGGGACCGCCGCCCGGACTCCTACGGCCCGCTGGCACAGCCGTAAGGAGGGCTGCCATGCGTATTCTCATCCGCGGCGGCACCGTGGTCACCGCGACCGGGTCGTCGGCCGCCGACGTGCTCATCGACGGCGAGACCGTCGTCGCCCTGCTCGACCCCGCGCACAGCGGTTCCTTCGCGGGGCTGGCCGACCGCTCGATCGACGCGACGGGCAAGTACGTGATGCCTGGTGGCATCGACGTGCACACCCACTTCAACATGCCCTTCGGCGGGACCGTCTCGGCCGACGACTTCGAGACCGGCACGCGGGCGGCCGCCTGGGGCGGCACCACGTCCATCGTGGACTTCGCGGTCCAGCGCAAGGGCTCCACGCTGCGGGAGGCGCTCGACACCTGGCACGCGAAAGCCGAAGGCAAGGCCAGCATTGACTACGGGTTCCACGCGATCGTCTCCGACATCAACGAGCAGACGCTCAAGGAGATGGACATCCTCGTCGGCGAGGGCGTGACCAGCTTCAAGATGTTCATGGCCTACCCCGGCGTGCTCTACTCGACCGACGGCGAGATCCTGCAGGGGATGCAGCGGGCCGCCAGCATCGGCGCGACCGTCATGATGCACGCGGAGAACGGCATCGCGATCGACGTGCTCGTCGCCCAGGCGCTGGCCAGCGGCCACACCGAACCCGGATGGCACGGCCGGACCCGGCCGGCCGACCTGGAGGGCGAGGCCACCTCGCGGGCCATCCGGCTGGCCCAGGTCGCCGGCGTGCCGCTGTACATCGTCCACATGTCCGCCCGCCAGGCGCTCGAGGCCGTCACCGAGGCCCGCGACGCCGGCCTGAACGTCTTCGCCGAGACCTGCCCGCAGTACCTCTACCTGTCCCAGGACGACCTCGACAAGCCGGGGTTCGAGGGCGCGAAATATGTCTGCTCGCCCCCGGTCCGGCCCAGCGAGCACTGGGCTCACCTGTGGCGCGGCCTGCGGACCAACGATTTGAGCATCGTCTCCACCGACCACTGCCCGTTCTGTTTCAAAGAACAGAAGGAGCTTGGCCGCGGCGACTTCACGAAGATTCCAAACGGGCTGCCCGCGGTCGAGCATCGCATCGACCTGCTGCACCAGGGCGTGGTGGACGGCGAGCTTTCGCTCGCCCGGTGGGTCGAGGTGAACTCGACCACCCCGGCGCGGATGTTCGGCCTCTACCCCCGCAAGGGGACGATCGCCCCGGGGTCGGATGCCGACATCGTGGTCTACGATCCGTCGCTGCGGCACGTGCTGTCCGCCGAGACGCACCACATGGCGGTGGACTACTCCGCGTTCGAGGGCATGGCGGTACAGGGCGGGGTCAGCGTGGTGATGTCCCGCGGCGAGATCCTGGTCAGCGACGGGCAGTGGCACGGCCAGGCGGGGCGGGGCCGGTTCCTGCCCCGGGGCGAGTGCCAGTACCTCAGGTGAGGGGGGCTTGATGGATATCGGCTTGGTGCTGCAGACCGATCCGCCGTGGAGCCGGGTGGCCGAACTGGCCGCCAGGGCGGATCTGGGCGGGTTCAGCCATGTCTGGACGTTCGACTCGAGCGTGCTCTGGCAGGAACCGTTCGTCATCTACTCGCAGATCCTCGGCCGGACCTCGCACGTCAAGGTCGGCCCGATGGTAACCAACCCGCTGTCGCGGGAGCTGTCGGTGACCGCGTCGCTGTTCGCCACGCTGAACGACATGTTCGGCAACCGCACCGTCTGCGGCATCGGCCGCGGGGACTCCGCCATGCGCGTCCTGGGCCGGGCACCGTCGTCACTGGCCACCCTCGGCCACGCCATCAACGTGATCAGGGACCTGGCCGAGGGCCGGGAGGTCGACTACGACGGCACGAAGGTCCGCATCCCGTGGGTGCGGGACGGCCGGCTGGAGGTGTGGATGGCGGCGTACGGGCCAAAGGCGCTGAAGGTGTGCGGTGCGGAGGCCGACGGCTTCATCCTGCAGTGCGCCGACCCGGACATCGCCCGGTGGACCATCGGCGCCGTCCGGGCGGCAGCCGAGGCGGCGGGCCGGGATCCCTCGGCACTGACGATCTGCATCGCCGCGCCCGCCTACGTCGGCGGCGACTATGCGCATATGCGGGATCAGACCCGCTGGTTCGGCGGCATGGTCGGCAATCACGTCGCCGACCTGGTGTCCCGCTACGGCGACACGGGGGACGCGGTGCCCCGGGCGCTCACCGACTACATCAAGGCGCGCGAGGGCTACGACTACGCCCACCACGGCAAGGCGGGCAACCCGTCCACGGACTTCGTGCCCGACGACATCGTGGACCGGTTCTGCCTGCTCGGGCCGCCAGAGCGGCACGTGGACCGGCTGGCGGAACTGCGCGAGATCGGCGCCGACAACTTCAGCATCTACCTCATGCACGACGCGCAGGACGCCACCCTGGACGCTTACACCAGCCGGGTGGTCGGCGCGGTCTGACCGGCTGCGGCCGGGCCGCGCTGGCCGGCCGGCAGAACCAAGACCGACAGGACCCGTCCTAGTCGAGGGCGGAGCCCGCGGCGCCTTTCTTATCGTGGCCATTGGCCTTGCCGTGGGATGCACCGCCTTGCTGTCCGCCACCCTGCTGATTGCCGTCACCCTGCTGGCCGCCGCCGCCCGGCTGGCTGTGCCGCTGCTGCGTGCGGGCCGCGGTCAGGATGACCGTGCTGCCCACCGGCCGCTGGCCGGCGGGCTGCACCGACAGCACCGTCCCCGGAGGCTGCTCATCGCTGCGCCGCCACACGATGCGGACGAACAGGCCCTGCTGGTGGAGCCGGCGCACGGCCGTGGTGACCGGCAGCCCGATCAGCGGGCCGGGCCTGACCTCCACGGTCGCCGCCTGCGCGGACCCGGGCCGGAACGGGCCGGACGGCGTGGCCGAGGGAACCGTGCCCGCATGCGGCGCGGGCCCGGGGCCGATCGCGCTTCCGATAAGGAAGGCGGCGGCGATGATCACGACCACGACCGCCGCGGGCAGCACGGCCCGGTGCAGCGTGCGCCGCGCCCGGTGCTGCGGGGGCACCGCTGGCGGGCGTGCCCGCAGATGGTGGGTAACCATCTCCGCCGCGGGGACGGGCGCGTGCGCTTCCGCGTCCCTGGCCAGGTGCCGCCCGGGCGGCCCCGCGGCCGCCGCCCGGACCGGCCCGGCGGCCGCAGCCACACCTGGGTACCGGGCCGCCTGCTCCGCCACCGTGACGGCCGGGTCCCCGTACCGTGAGGCCGCGCCCGCTACCAGGCGGGTGGCCAGCTGGCCGGCCCGCCGGGCGACCTCGCCAGCGCTGCGCGGCCGGTCCGCGGGATCCTTGGCGGTCAGCTCAACGACCAGCGTGACCACGTCCCCGGGCAGCTCGCACGGCAGCGGTGGCAGCGGGCGCTCCCGGTGAGCCAGCGCCACCGCCAGCGCGGGGCCGGTGAACGGCGGTGCGCCCGTCAGGCACTGATAGGCCACGATGCCCAGCGAGTACAGGTCGCTGGCTGATGTGGCGGGCGCTCCTGTCACCCGCTCCGGTGCCAGGTAGCCCGGCGTCCCCAGGAGCTGGCCGGTGACGGTGACCGGCGCGGAGTCCGCGGCCTGTGCGATGCCGAAGTCGGTGACCTTCACGATGCCACCCGGGGCGAGCAGCAGGTTGGCCGGCTTGATGTCCCTGTGCACCAAGCCCGCCAGGTGCGCCGCGTGCAGGCCGGCCGCGGTCTGGGCGACTATGTCCAGGCACCGGGCCGGGTCCAGCGGCCCCGCGGCCAGCGCCTCGGCCAAGGACGGCCCGTCCACCAGCTCCATCACCAGGAACGGCGGCTGCGGCGGAGCCGGCTCGCCGTAGTCGTAGATCCGGGCGATGTTCTCGTGCGCCAGCCCTCCGGCGTGCTGCGCCTCCGCGCGAAACCGGGTGAGTGCCTCGGCATTGCCGAGATGCAGCAGCTTGATCGCCACCGCCCTGGCCAGGACGAGGTCGGTCGCCCGCCAGACTTCGCTGAACCCGCCTGCGCCGATCTTCTCCGCCAGCGCATACCGGCGGCCGAGGACAACGCTGCCGGATGCTCCCATGTACCGCGGCTACCCGCTGGTACAGACGCTAATCACCCGCCGGGCCGGTCAGCTGCCGGCGGCCACATCACGGGGAACAGCGGATGGTCCAGTTCCGCCCCGGCAGCCAGCTCGCGGTCCAGGCCCTCGAACGGCGGCGAGGTGCGCCAGGCACGCGGCGCGAACGTGGCGGCGGCCGACAGATAACGCAGCGACAGGACCCGCCGCCGCCCCGGGTAGGGGAACCCGGGAGCCCCGTGCACGGTCAGGAAGTCGAAGAAGATGGCATCACCGGGAGCCAGCTCGAACCGGCGGATGTCGTAGCCGCCGGGGTCGGCGTCGATGTCCGGCAGTTCGGCGAGGCTGCCCTCGGGAAACCAGCGTGCCTCCCTGCTCATGAAGGTGCGCGGCATGAGCCACGGCCCGCCGTGCGTGCCAGCCACCAGTTCCAGGCAGCCATCCTCGGGCACTGGATCCACCGGAATCCAGGCGCTCACGCCGCGGCCGTCCACGTTGTAGTACGGCTGGTCCTGGTGCCAGGGGGTGCGCTGGCTCGTCCCGCCCTCCTTCACCAGCACGTGATCGTGGTAGAAGCGGACCTGCGGGGTGAGCATCAGCGTGGCCGCTATCCGCGGGATCCGCGAGTGACGTGCCAGTTCCTCGATGCCGGGGACGTCCTGCCACCGGCAGAAGTCCTCGGTGAACCTGCCGGGGTCGCCGGGCGCACTGGCCACCAGGGCCAGCGGCCCCGGGCTGGCCAGGACCGCCTCGACGGCCGCGGCGGCGGCCGCCACCTCGCCGGGGTCCAGGGCGGAACGCACGCAGACCACTCCGTCGCGGGCGAACGCCTCCGCCAGCTCGGCCGCTCCGGGCATCGGCTCCATCGGCACTCGGGGCACGGTGCCGCCAGGCACGCCGCCGCCCCTCCCCCTTTCTCTGCTGCGGGGACTTACCTGGCGATCCTAATGAGCCGGGTTCGCCGGGCCCGCAGCCAGCCTCCCCGGCACCGTCGCTGCCGAACGCGTAGGCATGGAGGAAGGCCAGCAGCCTGGCGTGTGCCTCAAGGAGGCTGGCCGCCTGGCCGGGCTGGGCCGCGGCCAGCTCCTGCAGATCCGCCCGGACGTCGCCGACCAGCCCGGCCATCCCGGCGACCAGGGCAGCCGCGTCGGTGAGCCCCTCCAGGTCACGGTCGGCACGGTCGATGATCTCGCGGCGCACCAGCAGGTCGGCAAACTCCTGGGAGCAGCCGAGGCCGGCCTCGAGCAGGTCGCTCCAGCGGCGGCAGGTCCGCCGCAGGCCAGCGCGGGCCCGGTACCCGGCGAAGATGGACTCCCACTGCTGGGCGATGAACTCCTCCCAGCCGAGTGCCATCAGTTCTTCGAGATCGTGGTCGTACACGGGCGCCAGACTACGGCCACCGCGCCGAACCGGCAGGCCCGCGGCCGGGCCGCCCGGAGCGACATTGCGCCGGCCGCGTAATGCGCTGGCAGCGTAAGCCGGTGTGCGGCTGAGCACCGCCGCATTTCAATGCAGTGATGGAGATCTTGATTCTGGGTGGAACCGCCTGGCTGGGCGGTGAGTACGCACGCCAGGCACTGGCCCGTGGGCACGGGGTGACCTGCCTGGCCCGGGGAAAGGCCGGGCCGGTGGCGGACGGGGCGGTGCTGGCCGCCGCCGACCGGAGCGATCCGGGGGGCTACGCGAAAGTGGCCGGCCGCGACTGGGACGCGGTGCTTGAGGTGTCCTGGCAGCCGGGCTTCGTCCGGGACGCGGTGACGGCGCTGGGCGGCCGGGCACGGCACTGGACCTACGTGTCGTCCGGCAGTGTCTACGCCTCACACGCCGCCCTGGCCGACGACGAGTCGGCGGAGGTGCTCCCGGCGGCCGATGCCGACGTGGCCAGCATGGAGCAGTACGGCGAGGCGAAGGTCGCGTGCGAACGGGCGTCCGCACCGGCTGCGGGCGGCCGGCTGCTGATCGCACGGGCCGGCCTTATCGGCGGCCCCGGCGACCACAGCGACCGGTCCGGCTACTGGGTCGCCCGCGCGGCACGGGACCCGGCAGGCCCGATGCTGGTGCCCGGCTGCCCCGGCCTGGCGACGCAGGTCATCGACGTGCGTGACCTCGCGGCCTGGCTGCTCGCCTGCGCGGAGGCGGGCGTCACGGGGACCTATGACGCCGTCGGCCCGGTCGTGCCGTTCGGCGAGTGGATCGAACTGTCCCGCGCGGCGGGCGGCCATACCGGGCCGGTAGTCCCCGCCGAGCCTGCCTGGCTGCGCGAGCAGGGAGTCGAGGAGTACATGGGCGAGGAGTCGCTGCCGATGTGGGTGGCGGAGCCCGGCTGGGAGGGCTTTTCCGCGCGCAGCGGTGCGGCGGCGCTGGGCACCGGGCTGCTGCGGCACCGGCCGCGTACCGAACTGCTTGCCGACACCCTGGCCTGGGAACGTGCCCAGGGGCTTGACCGGCACCGGAAGGCCGGGCTGAGCCCGCAGCGGGAACGCGGCCTGCTGCAGGCGCTCGGCTGATCGCACAGCGCCAGGCGCCCCGCCGGAGCGGCGCTCCGGCGGGGCGCCCGCCTCCCCAGGGTGCGCTCCGGAGAAGGCACTGCCCGGGCTTCTGCTTTAGCCGGAGCGAGACTTATCCCAGCCGCCAGGTGCGGTACTCGGGCCACGAGCGGCGGGAATACCAGCAACAGCATCAACAACGGCACATTCAGCTACCCGTGATTGGGGCTGGCGGGTGCCGTGGATCTGCCCCGGCTCCATCGGGGAGGGGACCGTACCGGGCGCAGGGCCCGGGGAGTTTCTGGTGATCCGGGGCGCCCGGCCAGCGCGGCGGTCAGGGTGGGGTAGGTGTCGAGGACGGTATCGGCGCCGGTCAGCGTCAGCATCCGGAGCAGGGCGGGGCTGGCTACGATGCGCAGTTGCCGTCCGCTTGCGGCGGCCTGGTGATGAGCGCCGATCAGCGCGCTTACCCCGGAGCATCCGCAGTACCTCGTCTTGGCCGCGTCCGCGACCAGCAGGGCGGTCCCGTCCGCCAGGGCGCGGGCCAGCGCGTCGCGGACCTGGTGGTCGTTGCTGGTGTCTATCTCGCCGGGCAGCCGGATCACCGCGTGGCGTGCCTGTCCCCCGGCTAGCACCGGGCCGGCTTCGCCGGGCGCAGTCACGGCAACCTCGCCGTCGCGTGGGGTCATCGCCCAATCCCCTCCGCCATGGATGGCTCTGCCAGCGGTACTGCCAGGATCGGCGGCCGGATGGATGCGTGTCAATAGAAACATGTGAAAAAAATCATGGGATTTCTCTCGCGAAGAGTATCCCGCGCCTACTTTCTCGCGGGTATACTCTCATGAGGATATACTCAGGAGCTATGAGCCTTCCTGACGAGCGGGGCTGGACGCTGCTGACCGGTCATGGGCACGTGCTGGTGGAGATCGCCCGCAACCCCGAAGCCCGCGTCCGGGATATCAGTCCCGTCGTTGGCCTCACCGAGCGCACCGTGCAAGCCATCGTGGCTGACCTGGAAGCCGCGGGCTACCTCACCCGCACCCGGGCCGGGCGGCGCAACCTCTACACCGTGAACCGCAATAGCCTGTTCCGGCACAGTGCCCAGGAAGGGCACCGGGTCGGCCCGTTCCTCGACCTGCTCGGCGCAGCCGGTGACGCTGCCCCGCCTGAGCCGCCCGCGGGTTCATGACCGCCGTGCCGTACAGGTCAGGCCCGGCTGGCGGGCTCCGCCGGAACCTGGGCGCGCGCCCGCATCTCGGCGGTGCCCACCAGCGCCAGGACGAACAGCGCCGGCGGCAGGAAGAGCACGGTCAGATGAGCGGGCGTGGGGTTGCCGAGCAGGTCGGTGCGGAAGGCGGAAAAGGCCAGCTGCATCGCGAACGGGTAGCACGCAGGCTGAACACGGCGAGGCCGTCGGCCAGGTCCCGCCGTTCCGGGCCGGACCGGCCGGGAAACAGCCGCATCCCCACCGCGCTCTTGATCAGGTCCACGGCCTCGGCGAGGCGCGGCCGGTGCTGCCCCTGCTCGGCGCCGGCGCAAGACCCGGCCGTGGCGGGTCACGGCGGCTCGCTCGTGGCCCCGCTGGGGAAAGGTACCGGGTGGCCTGCCGGATCGTCACCGGACCGGGCCCTGGTCTTCACCGGCGGGCCGGTTCAGGCGCCGTCCGGCGGGGTCAGGCCGAGCAGCTCGGCCGCTGCCTGCCCGCTGATCCGGGACGCCCCGTAGGTGGCCAGGTAGGTGCGGGCGGGCGGCCGCCACACCGGCAGGCCCATCTCCACCACGATCGTGTCAGGGCGCGCCGCGAGCAGCCGGGTGATGACCGCCTGGGCACCCCGATCGCGGTGCGCGTCGCGGATCACGGCGATCACCGGGCGGCCCTCGGCCTGGCCGAGCGCCTGCGCCACCCGCCGGTCGGCCTGCTCTCCCCCGGCGGGCACCTGGATGACGCTGCCGGCGGGCAGCCATGGCGCCAGGCCCCAGGGCACGACGCCGACAGCGATGTTGCCCGGCGGGGCGACCTCGATCACCAGCGGGTCGGTCAGCGCGCCCGGGGTACCGCTGACCCGCAGCGCGCGCCGCGCCGCCATCAGGCCGACGCCGTCGCCGTCCCCGTTGGCCGGCCCAGGATCCGGCGCCCGGTCCAGGGTGCCGGGCCCGGGGAGGCCAGGTACCCCCGGGCCCGCCCCGGGCAGCGCCCCGGCGGCGAGCGCCGCCCGGAACTTGGCGACCCGCGCCGCCGCCTCCTCCAGCCGGGCGGCGGGCAGTTCGCCGCCGGTGACCGCGGCGGCGAGCCCCGCCCGGACCGCGAGATAGTCGTCCTCGTCCTGGTCCCGGCCCAGGCAGAGCAGGTCCACGCCGGCGGCGACGGCACGCACGGCGGCGCTGGGCACGCCACCCTGACCGCTCACCGCGCGCATCTCCAGGGCATCGGAAATGATCACCCCGGTGAAGCCGAGTTCACCGCGCAGCAGCCCGTCCAGCGCGGCGGCCGACTGGGTGGCGGGCCGGTCCCCGGTCAGGCCGGCCACCCGCAGGTGGCCCGGCATCACGGCGGCCACCCCGGCGGCGATCGCGGCCGCGAACGGGGGCAGGTCACGCTCGCGTACCCGGTCGAGGCCGCCCGCCACGGTGGCGAGCACGCGGTGGGTGTCGTCCCTGGTACTGCCGTGGCCGGGGAAGTGCTTGGCGCACGCTGCCACCCCGGCCGACTGAAGGCCGTGCACCGCCGCGGCCGCATGCCTGCTCACCAGGCCGGTGCGGTCCCCGAACGAGCGGGTGCCGATGACCGGGTTCCCCGCGGCGGTGTTCACGTCCACCGACGGCGCCAGGTCCACGTTGATGCCGACGGCGGCCAGGTCGGCCCCGAGTGCCCGGTACACCGCCCGGGTGAGCGACGCGTCGTCGACCGCGCCGAGGGCGGCGTTTCCCGGGTAGGGGCTGCCGGTGCGGTGAGCCAGCCTGGTGACGTCGCCCCCCTCCTCGTCGATCGCGATCACCGGTTCTGGCGCCGCGGCGCGCAGCGCCGCAGTCAGCGCGGACAACTGCTCGGGCCCGGCCACGTTCGGGCCGAAGAGCGTAACGCCTGCAAGACCGTTTTCCAGCGCCAGCAGCAACCATCGCGGCGCGGAACGCCCGGGGAACGGCGGCACGAGGACAGCGTCGGCGAGGCGGGTGAGCGATCCGGCGCCGTACGCGGTCCCGCTCACCCTTTCACCGCCCCGGCGACCAGGCCGCGGGCCATCCGGCGCTGCACCAGCAGGAAGAACAGGATGGGCGGGATGGTGTAGAGGGTGGCGGCGGCCATGATCGCGCCCCAGTCGGAGCTGTGCTGGCCCATGAAGTACGTCACGTAGATGGGCAGGGTGAACTTCGCCGGGGTGTCGGGGCTCAGGAACGTGAGCGCGAAGACGTACTCGTTCCAGGCGAAGATGAACGAGAACACGCTGGTCGCCACCAGTCCGGGCGCCACCAGGGGGAAGAGCACACGCCAGAAGATCCGGGCCGGGCCCGCGCCGTCGATCGCCGCCGCCTCCTCCATCTCCCGCGGCACGGCGGCCACGAAGTTGCGCAGCATCCAGATCGAGATCGGCAGCGCGAACGCCGTGTAGAGCAGGATCAGCCCCGGCAGGCTGTCCAGCAGGTTGAGCGCCCTGAAGTCGATGAACAGCGCGATGACCAGCGCTTGCTGCGGCAGCATCTGCACCACGAGCAGCATGATCAGGAACGAGGTGCGGAACCGGAACCGGAACCGGGCCACCGCGACCGCCGCAAGCAGGGCGGCCAGCGAGGAAACGGCCACGGCGGTCAGCGTCACCAGCAGGCTGTTGACGAAGAACGTCCAGAACGAGATGCCGACGGTGCTGCCGCTGAACACGTTGTGGAAGTTGGCCAGGGTCGGGTGGGCCGGCAGCGGGTGCGGCGTCAGCGAGAAGATCTCCTGCTGCGGCTTGAACGCCGTCGAGACCATCCACACGATCGGGGCCAGCGTGACCACCGCGACGAGCACCCCGGCGCCGTTGAGCGCCACCGCGCGCAGCCGCCTGGAGCCGCCCCGGCTCCTGGCGCCGCCCCGGCTCCTGGGGCTGCTACGGGGCGGGGCGGCAGGCGAGGCCAGCACGGCAGACGGCAGCGAGCCCGGCTGCGCGGTCACTGCAGCGCCCCCTGCTTGATGGATGCCCGGACGTAGCCGACCGTGATGAGCAGCAGGATGAAGGTGAGCACCAGCGCCAGCGCGCCGCCCAGGCCGTAGCTCGGCGGTGTCGAGAAGGCCCGCTGGTAGACGTAGATGCCGAGGTTGTACTCATCCAGGTTGGCGCCGGAACCGGTGAGGATGTAGAGCTGGGTGAACACCCCGAAGTCCCAGATCACCGACAGCAGCAACAGCACCAGGAAGATCGGTTTGAGCAGCGGGTAGGTGATCTTCCAGAACGCCCGCCACGGGGTGGCGCCGTCCACCCGCGCGGCTTCGTGCAGTTCGGCGGGCACGGTCCTGAGCCCGGCAAGCACGCTGACCGCGATGAACGGGAAGCCCTGCCAGACGAGCAGCAGGGTGGCCACGGTGTAGACCGGCAGTGCGGACGACAGCCAGTTGAAGCCGGCCCAGGTCGCCGCGCCACCGCCGAGCCAGCCCGGCAGTTGCGCCAGCGCCCAGTCGGCCACGCCGCCGTCCGGGTTGAACAGCCAGTAGAAGATCACGGTCGCCGCGACGGTGGGGGTGGCCCAGGCGAGCAGCGTCGTGGTGCTCACGACCACCGACATCCGCGGGCCGAGCCGGTTCAGCAGCAGGCCCACGCAGGTGCCGGTGACCAGCGTCAGCGGGACCACGATCGCGGCGAACAGGATGCTGTTGCGCAGGGACAGCCAGAACTCCGGGTCGTGGAGGACGGCGGTGAAGTTGGCCAGCCCCACCCACTGGGCCGGCGCCACCCCCGCGAGCTGCTCGATGCCGTAATTCTGGAACGAGAACAGGCCCAGTTGCATCGTCGGCCACACGATGAGCCACCCGACCCCGGCCAGCGCCGGGGCCAGCAGCAGATACGGGGCCAGGTGATTCCGGCGGACGAACATGCCGGCCCGGACCCGCCACGGCAGGTCATCCTGGCCTGGGCGCGGTGCGCCGAACCCGGTCACTTGCCCAGTGTCGGCATCGGCGGGCGGTGGCGCAGCCGGCGCGCCGGCCGGCGCCGCTGCGGCCCGGCCCCTGGCCGGCTCCGCCGGCCAGGGGCGGACACCTTCGTCACATCTTTCCCGTGTTGAGCACGTTCTGGAGTGCGGCGTTGGCCTTGTCGACGGTCTGGGTGAAGTTCGCGCCCTGCATCAGGGCCTTCATCATGGTCGGGATGATCGCGTCCGTGGTGTCGGCGATCCCCCAGTTCTTGGAGTTCAGCGGCGAGATCTGGGTCACGGTGGCCGCCTTCGCGAACCCGGAGAGCAACGGGTTACTGCGGTAGGCGCCGCCGGTGAGCTGGGAGGTGTACGGCGGGAAGAACCCCTGGGCGTTGGCGAACGACGTGGAGTTGGGGACGCTGTTCATCACCTTGATGAGATCCCAGGAGGCCGCGGGGTACTTGGTCAGCTTCCAGACGGCGAGGTCGGAACCGCCCGCGAAGGCCGGCGACTGACCGCTGCTCTGGCCGGGAATCGGGAACGAGGCCCAGTTCGCGCTGTCCACGGCGTTCTTCGGGAACTCCGCCTTGGCCCACGGGCCGTCGATGTACATGTCCAGCTTGCCGAGCGCGAAGTCCTCGTTCGAGCCACCGGAGGTGGCGCCAGGGGCGCCAAGCTCGGTCTGCCCGATGTAGGTCTTCGGCGACACGCGGCCGGTCAGGTACAGGCCGGCGTAGAACTTGATGCCAGCCTCCGACTGCGGGCTGTTGAGCTCCGCGACCCACTTGCCACCCTTGTCGACCGCGACCTGGCCACCGGCACCCCAGATGAAGCTGACGATGGCATTGGTGTAGTTACTCGGCGCACCCAGGCCCCAGGTGCCAGGGAACTTCTTCATCAGCAGCTTGGCGTCGGCCACGAGCTGCGGCCAGCTCGCGGGGGGCGCGCTGATGCCGGCCTTGGCGAACTGGTCCTTCCGGTACCAGATGCCGCGCACACCGCCGAACCACGGCACCGCGTAGACGGCCGAGCCGACCGTGTCGTTGGCGAGCATGCCCTTCACCATGTCCGAGCTGGGTGCCCAGGAGTGGATCTGCGGAGCGATGTTGGCGAGCATCCCGAGCGAAGCCTGGGCAGGTGTGTCGGTGTTGCCAAGCTCGGTGACGTCCGGGCCGTTCTTGCCGCTGCTGAACGCGGTGGTCCAGTCGGTGGCCCGGTTCCCCCACGGGACGAAGACCACCTTGATCTTGGTCTTGGCATAGGCCGGGTAGGCCTTGTGGAACTGCGTGACGACCCCGTTCATCCAGCTCACCTGCTGCGGCGTGGAGGATCCCATCCGCCACACGGTGAGCTGGGCAGGCGCCCCCGAGGATGTCGCGGCCGTGCCGCTGCTGCTGGATCCGCAGGCCGCGGCCAGCCCGGTGAGTGCCGTGGCCGCCGAGATGGCGACGGCGGCTCGTCTGAGTCTCACTGCTTGCTCCCTTCGCGTCGCCGTCGGCGTGCGGCCGGCGGGGCCGGGCTAGAACCGGCGCGCGGCGGGGCGCGCCGGTGTGCTGGCGCCGCATGACACCAGCTCAGCACCCCTGGGCCCGGGGGTATGCGTAAACTAACAAGAAAGTTTCCTATAAAATAGAGCCTCGCGGGCAACAGGTTCGTTTCTGTTGCCGGATCGAGACCTAGGGTGCACGGCGCATCGACCGGCCGGGCACCACGGAAAATGCCTGGCGCGAACCGCGGGCCGCACTCTGGACCATGGGGCCGGGCAGGCAGAAGATGGCCTGGCGGGACAGGGGGAACGACTATGGGACGGCCAGGCACACCGAGCCTGCTTCGGGAGATCAACGACCGCGCGGCGCTGGAACTCCTGCTCGCCGAGGGACCACTCACCCGGTCACAGGTCGGCGAGGGCACCGGCCTGTCCAAGGTCACCGCCTCGCAGACGCTGACCCGCCTCGAAGAGCGCGGGCTTGTCGCCGTCACCGGGCAGCAGGCCGGCCTCCGTGGGCCGAGCGCGGCGGTGTACGCGGTCGTCCCCTCCACCGGGATCGTGGCCGGCCTCGACGTCGCCCCCGAGGCGGTGACCACCGGCGTGGCCGACGTGACGGGCGAGGTGCTGGCCGAGGTGACCGTGGACCCCAATGGCGCGGGCAACCCGGTCCAGCTGGTCCGCAACGCGGTCGCCGCCGCGTGCCGCGCCGCGCAGATCGAGGCGGCGCAGTTGCGCGCGGTGGTGATCGGCACCGGCGGCATGGTGGACCCGCGCACCGGCGACGTGCGGCTGTCGGTGAACCTGCCCGAATGGCACGAGGGCGTGCTGGGCGCGCTGCGCGGGGACCTGCGCCGCCCGGTGACCATCGAGAACGACGTCAACCTGGCCGCGATGGCCGAGCACGCGCAGGGCGCCGCGCGCGGGGTGGACGACTTCGTGCTGGTCTGGATGGGCGTTGGCCTCGGGCTGGCGGCCATACTGGGCGGCCGGCTGCACCGCGGGGCCCGCGGCGCTGCCGGTGAGATCGGCTACCTGCCGGTGCCCGGCGTGCCGCTGCCCGAGGACCTGACCCACCCCGCGGCGGGCGGGTTCCGCTCGCTGGCCGACGGGCGTGAGGTCCGCGCCCTGGCGGAACGCTACGGCTTCGCCGCCCCGGCCAACGGTGCGGCGGTCGCGGCAGCGGTGCGCGCCGCGGCGGCCGGCGAATCCGGTGGCGAGGAGTTCCTCGCCGACCTGGCGCGCCGGGTGGCGGTAGGCGTCGCGGCGATCTCGGTGACCCTGGATCCCGGGCTCGTGGTGCTCGGCGGCGAGGTGGGCCAGGCGGGCGGGACGGCGCTGGCGGACCGGGTGAGCACCGAGGTCAGCCGGATCTGCCCGGTGCAGCCCGACGTGGTGCCGACGGCGGTGCCCGACGCCCCGGTGCTCCGCGGTGCCCTGCTGGCCGCCGTGGAGCAGGCCCGGGCGGCCCTGCTGGCCTCGGTCGCCGACGGCTGACCCGGCTGCTGACCCGGCGGCACCCGCCGCGATATCGCCTGGTGTAGCCAGAACGTCACAATTACCGGCTTGCGGAAAGCGCTTACCCGATCCAAGGTGTACTCGTGCGCGCGCTCGGTAACCCGCCTGTGCTCGCGCGCATGGCGGCGCACCGGCTGGTGCTCACCATGATGGGCCTGACGATTCTGGTTGCCACCGGGCTGGCGGCAGCGCTCGCCGACTTCGGCGGCCAGGGCCTGGACCGCGCGGTGCACCGGGACCTGGCGGCGGCACAGGGGACCTCGGTGGACGTCAGCGGCGCCCTGACGGCAAGCCAGGAGGCGCCGGGGACCTCCGCGGTGCGGTCCGCCATGCGGTCGGCCTTCGGCCGCGTGCCGTTCGCGCTCTACGGTGCCACCTGGTCCGGCGCGCTCGACCTGCCGCCCGGCCCGCACGTGGGCAAGACCGTGCCGCAGGTGCAGGCGGCCGCGCTGGGCGGCCTCCAGGCCCGGGCCACGCTGGTCAGTGGCTCCTGGCCGGGGCCACCGGCAGCGGCCGGGCCGGTGCCGGCCGCGCTGCCAGCGCGCGCCGCGGGACTGCTGCACGTGGCGACGGGCGACGTGATCACCACGCGGGACGCGCTGTCGGGGAAACCGGTACGGCTGCGGGTGACCGGCATCTACGCAGCACGCGTCCCGGCGTCCGGCTACTGGGGGCTGGACCTGATCGGGCCGGACGGCCAGATGTCGGCAGGCGGGTTCACCGTCTACGGCCCCCTGGTCGTGAGCCCGGCGGCGTTCCGGGGCCGCCTCACCAGCGCCGCCACCTCCTGGGCCGTGCTGCCGGACACCACCAGGCTCACCGGGCCCGGCCTGGACCAGGTCGCCGCGCGGTTGCAGGCAGCCGGGCAGGCGCTGCAGAACCCCGCCGGGCCGCTCGGTGGCCTGCGGGTGACCACCAGCCTGCCCGCGGTACTCCGCGGCGCCGCCAGCGAACTTGTCGTGGCCCGGTCGCTGATCCTCATCGGGGTACTCGAACTGCTCATCCTCGGCGGCGCGGCGCTCGCCGCCGCGGCCCGGCTGCTGGCCGACCGGAGCGAGGCCGAACTCAGCCTGCTCGCGTCGCGGGGCGGCGGGCGCTGGCAACTCGCCGCCCGGGGCGTGGTGGAGCCCCTGCTGGTCGCGGCGGTGGCCGCGGCCGCCGGCGCGGCGGCGGGGGCCCCGCTGGCGCGGCTGCTGTCCCGCACCGGCCCGCTCCACACGGCTGGCCCGCTGATCTCCGGCACCCCCGCCCCGGTATGGCTGGCCCTGGTGGCGGCCGCGACGGCCGGCACGCTGCTTGCGCTGCTCCCGGCGCTGCGCCCCAGCCTGCCCGGCCTGGCGCGGGTGCGGCGGGGACGGCGCGCCGCGGTGCCGCAGGTCGCCAGGACCGGCGCCGACGCCGCCCTGATCGCCCTTGCCGTGCTCGCTGTCTGGCAGATCCGCGCCTACTCCGTGGTCTCCTGGTCACCGCGGGGCACCCTCGGCATCGACCCGGTGCTGGCCGTCGCTCCGGCGCTCGCGCTGGTGGCGGGCACCCTGGTCCTGCTTCGCCTGCTGCCGTTCGCCGCGCGGACCGCGGACCGGGCCGCCGGGCGGCGGCGCCTGCCCGGTGCCCTGGCCGTGTGGCAGTTCAGCCGCCGCCCGCTTCGCCAGGCGGGCCCCGCCCTGCTGGTAGTCCTCGCGGTAGCCACCGGAATGCTGGCGCTGTCCCAGCATCAGACCTGGATCCGGTCCGTGCAGGACCAGGCGGCCTTCCGCGCGGGCGCGCCGGTACGGGTGGACGCCCAGCTTCCCCTCCCGCCCGCGCTGGTGCGGCGCATCGCCACGGCCCCCGGCGTGCGGGCGGCGATGCCGGTGGCGCGGTTCACCGAGGGTGCGGGCACCCAGGCCCTCGCCGTGGACGCGAGTGAGGGAGCACGCACGGCACTGCTCCAGCCGGGCGCGGCCGCCGCACCGGCACGGGCGCTGTTCGCGGCCATCTCCGCGGCCGGCCGCCCCGGCCTCGGGCTTCCCGGCCACCCGGGCCGGTTCGTGATCACTGCCAGCCTGGGACCGGCATCGCTGCGGCTGGGCCGCGCCCCGGTCGCCGTGTCCGTGCAGGGCGCCGACGGCGAGACCAGTACGCTGCCGGCCGGCTCGCTGATGGCGGACGGGCGGCCGCAGCGGCTCACCGTGGACCTCGGCCGGGGCGGCATATCCGCGGCCCGCCTCGTCGCGATCACCGTGAGCTACCCGATGCCCGCCAGGCCGGCCGGGCACGAGGCGGTGCTGTCGGTAGCCGCGGTCACCGTGCCGGCCGGGCGCAGCGGGCCGCGCCGCCGGGTCTCTCTGGCAGGCACCGGCCTTGGCCGGTGGTCGGCCGCCGCCTCGTCGCCCGACCTGACCAGCCTGACGCAAGGCGCCTACTCCCAGGCGATCAAGCCGGTCCTGCCGCGCGCCCGGTCCTGGCGGCCCGCCGGGGCAGGCGGCCAGGCGCTCACCTTCGCCGCGGGCAGTGGCACCCAGTCCACCCCGGCCTGCCGGGCCCCAGTCCCCGGGCTGGTAACGCTGACCGCCCCGGGGCTCGCGCGGCCGGTCATACCTGCGATCGCCACCCGGTCCTACCTGTCGTCGGGGAATCTCACCGTGGGGTCCACCGTGCCGCTCGCCCTGGACGGCGCCACGGTCAGCGTGCAGATCGTGGCGGCGGTGGCCGCCTTCCCGACCGTCCCGGGAGCGGGCGGGGCGCTGGTGGTAGACCTGGCCAGCCTCCAGGACGCGCTGGTGGGCATGGGCCAGCAGCCGGTCCCGGTGACAGAGCTGTGGCTGGCGGCGGCCCGCCGCCCGGCGGGCCTGCCCGGCGGGGCGACCGTCGTCACCCGGGCCGGCCTGGCCGCGAGCCTGCTCAGCGACCCGCTGGCCGCCCTGCCGCAGCAGGGGCTGGTCGGCGTCGCGCTGGCCGCCGCGATGCTCGCGCTCTGCGGGTTTGCCGTCAGCGTGGCGGCGAGCGTCGCCGAGCGCCGGCCGCAAAGCGCCGTGCTGTCCGCCCTGGGGGTCTCCCGTGCGGGCCAGACATGGCAGCTCTGCCTGGAGGAACTCCTGCTGAGCGGCCCCGCGGCCGTGGCCGGCCTGGCGCTTGGCGCGGCGAGTGTGGCGCTGCTGGCACCGTCGATGACTGCCGCCGCCGGCGCGGGCAGCCCGATCCCGCCGGTGGTCACCGGCTTCGCCTGGGCGGCCGCGATCCCGCTCACAGTGGTGGTGGCGGTGCTGCCCGTGCTGATGGCTGCCCTGGCCATGCTGCACCGGCCGGATCCAGCGGCCCAGCTCCGCATGCTGGAGTCGGGATGACCGGGCCTGCCGGCTCGCCGGCCAGGCGGCGCCGGGGAGGCTGGCGCGCGGTCAGCGGAACCGGCGGAGCCGCGACCGCGGTGCTGGCGGTTCTGGTCTGCGGCTGCGTGTTCGGCTCGCTTGCCGGTGCCCGGGTGAGCCTGGCCATGCGGACGCAGGCGCTGCGGCAGCAGCTCGCGGCCGCCCCCGCCGTAGCGAGGTCGGTCCTGGTGACCGCGGACTGGTTCGACTTCGCGGCCTCGCTGCGGATCACCAGCTCGCGGCCCAACACCTACGGCAATGGCGGCGCGACCCCCGGGGAGGTCAGTGAGGTGACCCGCCGGGGCGCCGCCGACCTCGCTGCCACCCCCGTGCCGCTCGGCCCGCGCGGCGCGGACTGGTCCGCCCTGGACACCGGCTACAACGCCGTGACCGGGGCCGCTCCCCGCGCCGTGGTGGCCGGCACCGTCCCGCAGCTGCAGCTTTCCTGCCGTGAGCCGCTGGCCAGGTACGCCCGGCTGGCCGCCGGCCGCTTCCCGCGGCTGGCCACGCTGCGCCAGGCGGCACGCACGGCCCAGGCCAGCACCGGGGTGGTCAGGCCACCGCTGGGCGGGACGTTCGAGGTGGCGGTGACACAGGCGACCGCGGCGCGGTTCGGGCTGCACCCCGGGTCCCGGGTCGCGGTCGGCGTACAGGGCATGGCGGTGACGCTGACGGTGACCGGGGTGCTCCGGCCGGTGGCGCCGGGCTCGGCGTTCTGGACGGCCGACCCGGTGGCGGCGGCCCCGTTCCTGGTCCCCCCCTCCCCCTATAACACCGCGTACTGGGAGGGCACCGCCTTCGCCGGGCCTGCCGAACTAGCCGCCGTTCAGGCCCTATTCCCCGGCCAGGACATGCGGTTCGAATGGGACTTCCCGCTGGCGCTCGGCCGCCTGGACGCGGACCACGCCCAGGCCCTGGCGGGCAACCTCAGCCGTGCCGCGTCCCGTACCCTGCTGATGGCCGGGCCGGTGCGTGACACCGCACGCTCCCTGAACGTCAGCACGCCGGGCCCGGCACAGGTGCTCTCGGCCTTCACGGTCACCCAGGACGCGGTCGAGTCCGTTCTGTCGCTGCTCTTCGCCAGCCTGGCTGTGATCGGCGCGATCGTGCTGCTGCTGGCGGGCCGGATGGCCGCCGACCATCGCCGTGAGGAGTTCGCCCTGATCAGGGCGCGCGGCGCGGCACTGTGGCAGCTCGCGGCGCTGGCCCTGGGCGACTGTGGCCTCGCCACGCTGGCCGGCGCGGCAGCCGGGGCAGCGCTCGCCGCGGCGCTGGTGCCCGGCAGCACCCCACCGGCCGGCTGGTGGCTGACCGGGCTGACACTGCTCGCCGCCCTGGCGAGCGAGCCGGCCGCGGTGGTGCTCGCACACCGCGACATCGCCGCCAGCGAAGCAGTCCTCCGTGGCCAGGAGCCCGCCGCCCGCCCGGCTGCCCGGGCCCGGCGGTGGGTAGCCGAGGGCACGCTGACCGTCGCCGCCGTGGGCGGGCTGATCGTGCTGCGCCAGCAGGGGCTGCCGGTGACGGGCGGGGTGAACGCGTACACCGCCGCGGCACCTGTCCTGATCGCCGTTCCCGCGGCGCTGCTGGCCATGCGCGGGTACCCGCTGCTGCTGCGCGGCGCGTTCCGGCTCTCCGCCCGGCGGGCGGGCATTACCTGGTTCATCGCGCTGACCCGGGGAGCGCGGGCCCGGACGGTAGCCGCGCTGCCCGTGTTCGCACTCGTGCTCGCGCTGGTTCTGGTCATGTTCGCCGGGATGATCCGCGCAGCGGTGTCCCGCGGCGAGACCGCCGCCTCATGGCAGGCGACGGGAGCCGACGCGGTGGTGTCCAGCGGAACGCTGGGCGGCGGGCTCTCGCCCGCGGCACAGGCCAGTATCGCCGCGGTCACTGGGGTTACCCGGGCGGCGGCAGCGCGCATCACCACCACGGCGCTGCCCGGCGGCGCGACCGCCGCGGTCGCCGCGGTGGACCCGGCCAGCTATGCGGGCTTCGTCGCCAGCACACCCTGGCCCCGGTTCCCGCTCGCCACGCTGACCCAGCCGCGCGGCACCGGCCCGGCCGGGCCGGTGCCGGTGCTCGCGTCGCCTGCCGTGCTCGCCGCCGTCGGCCGGGGGCCGGTTGTGATCTCCTCCGACGGCGGCCCGGTGACCGTCCGGATCGCCGGGACACTGGCAAGCACGCCGGCCCTGCCAGCCAGCACCAGGTTCATCGTCATGCCGCTCGCGGCACTGCGCGGTCCCGGCGGGCCATTGCAGCCGAACGACATGCTGCTGGCCGGGCCGCACCTGGCGGGCCGGGGGCTGGCGGCGGTGGTGCGGCGGGTGGCGCCGGGGGCGGCGGTCCGGCTCCGCTCGGCCGCGCTCGCCGCGCTGGCGGACGCGCCGCTGCAGCGCGGCAGCTATGCACTGTTCGCGGTGGGCCTCGGCGCGGCGACCGGGCTCGGCCTGGGCACGCTCGTGCTCAGCCTGGTCCTCGGTGCCCGGGCCCGGGAGCAGACGCTCACCCGCCTGGCCACCATGGGACTGAGTACGGGGCAGGCGCGGCTGGCGGCGATCGGGGAGGCCCTGCCGGCCGTACTGGCCGCGATCGTGGTCGGCGCGGCGTGCGCGGCCGTGCTGCCGCCACTCATCGGGCCGGACCTCGATCTGTCGGTCTTCACCGGGTCCGCGGCGGCGGTGCCGGTGCGGGCCAGCGCCGCCGGCCTGGTGGTGCCCGCCGCCGGGCTGGCGGTACTCGCGCTCGTCACCCTCGCCGCCGAGGTGACCGCCGCGCGGCGCCGTGGCCTGGCGGGCGCACTGCGGATAGGCGGCTGAGCACCGTGCGCGGCAGCGCCGGGCAACGGCCGGACAGGAGGGCTGAATGACCGGGACGGCACAGCAGGAGGCCGCCGGGCCGGGGCTCGCGGATCTCGCCGCGCAGGCCGCCGGGCGGCGGTCCAGCTACGGCGAGGACGCGCTGGTCGTCTGCGACCGGCTGGTCCGCATCTACGCCGCGGACGGCACCGAGGTACAGGCGCTTCAGGGGCTTGACCTGCTGGTCGGTGCGGGTGAGCTGACCGCGATCGTGGGCGCCTCGGGCAGCGGTAAGTCCACTTTGGTGAACATCCTGGCCGGCCTCGACAAGCCGACCGCCGGCTCGGCCCGGGTGGCGGGCGCCGACCTGGCCGCGATGAGCGACCGGGAGCGGCTGCGGTACCGGCGGGGCACGGTCGGCTTCATCTGGCAGGAGACCGCACGGAACCTGCTGCCTTACCTGACCGCGCGGCAGAACGTGATGATGCCGGTGGTGCTGGCCCACGGCGGCCGCCGGGCCCGGCGGCAGCGCGCGGCCGACCTGCTCGACGCCCTCAGCGTGTCGCACTGTGCGGACCGCAGGCCCGCAGAGATGTCGGGCGGGGAGCAGCAGCGGGTAGCGATCGCCACGGCACTCGCCAACCGGCCGCGGCTGCTGCTCGCCGACGAGCCCACGGGCGAACTGGACACCACCACCGCAGCGGACGTGTTCGCCGCGCTGCAGGCCGCCAACACCGACCTGGGCGTCACGGTCCTGCTGGTCACCCATGACCCGGCGGTGTCCGGCCAGGTCCGCCGGGTGGTTTCGATACGCGACGGCCGGACGAGCACGGAAACCCTCCGGCACGCCGGTGCCGACGAGCACGGCAACGTGACCCAGCACGCCGTCGAGTACGCGGTGGTGGACCGGGCGGGCCGGCTCCAGCTTCCGCGCGAGATGACCGAGCCGCTCGGCATCTCGGGCCGGGTCCGGCTGGAGGCGCGGCCGGACCACATCGGCGTGTGGCCGGACCGCCCGGCGGACGGCCGGCCGGCGGGCGGGGCACCCGGAGAGGACGGCTGACATGGCGCAGGCCGATGCCGGGCACGCGACTCGCACCGGGGTGGCCCCCCGGCCCGCGCCCGCCATGGCGCAGGTGACGGACGTGGTGCGGACATTCGGCCACGGGCGGGCGGCGGTCCGCGCGCTGCGCGGCGTGTCGCTCACCGTCGCCCGCGGCCGGCTCGTCACGCTGTCCGGCCGGTCCGGATCCGGGAAGACCACCCTGCTGAACATCCTGGGCGGCCTCGACCGGCCGGACAGCGGGACGGTCTGCGTGGACGGCAGGGAGGTGACCGCCATGTCCGAGCGTGAGCGCACCAGGCTGCGCCGCGGGACCGTAGCGTTCGTATTCCAGTCGTTCGGGCTCATCCCGATCCTGTCCGCGGCCGAGAACGTCGGCATACCGTTGCGCGTCACCGACGCGGGACCGCAACTGCGGGAGGAGCGGGTGCGCATGCTGCTCGAGGTCGTCGGGCTGACTGACCACGCCGCGCAGCGCCCGGGGGAACTGTCCGGCGGCCAGCGGCAGCGGGTCGCCATCGCCCGGGCGCTCGCCGCCAGCCCCAAGCTGCTCATCGCGGACGAGCCGACCGGGCAACTCGACTCGGAGAGCGCACGGCAGATCATGACGCTGCTCCGCACGGTCGTCCGCGCCGAGGGCGTCACCGCGCTCGTGGCCACCCATGACCCGGCGCTGATGGACCTCGCGGACGAGGTGCTGCACCTGGCCGATGGCCGCATCACCGGGCAGGACCGACCTGCCGCGCCAAGCCGGGCGTGAGGCCGGCCATCCCGGAGATCAGGACCCAGGCCGCCGCCCTGGCGCTGCGCCTCACCGCAGCGGCCCCGGTGGCCGCCCGCCCGGGCACCGCCGCCTGACGTCCGGCCGCGGTCCCGCCGTCTGTCCGCCAAGGATGGCGGGACCGTGGCCGGCGCCAGCCTCTCCCCGTGCCCCGTGCCCCGTGCGGGCGGCCAGACCCGGCCGCCGCCGGCGGCAACCCGGCCAGCCCGCAGGGCCCCGGCATGCCGGACGGCCCCGCAGCGCCGATTACGAATGGGTGACGTTCTGCCCACTTCGTTGCGGTTGCGCCCGGTGGAGCGGCAGGTTTACCGCCAGGGTGCTCAGCACCTTGCCGGCCCAACTGGGCGGGCCGAGGGACAAAGCCTGGCGCGGGCCGTCCCCGCCCGCCGCGTGGCCAGGCGCGCGTCGCGGCGTGCCTGGCCACGCCTGGGGCCCGCCGGCTGCTTGACGAGCCAGGCGCACTGTGGTGGTGTTGACCCCGTCCATCGACGGCAGTGGAGGAAGCCGGTGCGAGTCCGGCGCGGTCCCGCCACTGTGACCGGGGAGCGGCCCTCACGTTAGCCACGACCGCGATGCGGTGGGAAGGCTGAGGGCAGCTTCGATCCGGGAGCCAGGACACTCCGGCCGTCGATCCTTCGCACCTGGGGCGTGGTTACCCCGAGGAAGGCCCGCCATGATGTCCGCTCCTGCCCCGCCGGGCGCCCCACCCCCCACCCGCCTCCCCCCCTTTCCCCCGCACTGCCCGGCGCGCCGTGCCCGCCGCCCGCCGACTAACCCGCCGCCGCTGATGCCGCGCCGGTCCGGGCTCGCCTCCGGGCTGCTGCTCGGCTCCGCTCTCGACGCCCTGCTCGCCGACCCGCGCCGCGGGCACCCCGTCGCGGCGTTCGGCACCGCGGCGGCCCGCGCCGAGCGCCGGCTCTGGGCGGCCAGCCGCGGCCGCGGCGCGCTGTTCACGCTGGCGTGCGCCGGCCCCGCCGCGGGTGCGGGCTGGGCCGGGCAGCGGCTGGCCGGGCGGCGCCCGCTGGCCGGTGCGGCACTGGCCGCCGCGGCGGCCTGGGCGGTGCTCGGCGGCGCCAGCCTGGCCGCCGAGGCGGCGGGGGTCTCCCGCGCGCTGGCGGCCGGGGACCTCGACGACGCGCGCCGCCGGCTCCCCGCGCTGTGCGGCCGCGACCCCGCCGGGCTGCCCGCGGCCGAACTGGCCCGCGCGGCGGTCGAGTCGGTGGCGGAGAACACCTGCGACGCGGTGGTCGCGCCGCTGCTGTGGGGCGCGGTGGCCGGCGTGGGCGGGCTGCTCGGCTACCGGGCGGTGAACACGCTCGACGCGATGGTCGGTCATCACAACATGCGTTACGAAAGGTTCGGCTGGGCCGCCGCCCGGCTCGATGACGTGGCAAACCTGGTGCCCGCCCGGCTGACCGCGATCCTGGCCGCAGCCCTTGCTCCCGCGGTCGGCGGGAGCGGGCGCGCCGCCCTGCGCACCGTCCGCCGCGACGGGGCCGCGCATCCCAGCCCGAACGCGGGCCGCTGCGAGGCCGCGTTCGCCGGGGCGCTCGGGGTCAGCCTCGGCGGCACCAACGTCTACCAGGGCCGGCCCGAGCGGCGGGGGACCCTCGGCGATGGTCCCCCGCCCGGGCCCGCCGACCTCGATCGCGCCATCCGGCTGTCCCGCCTGATCACCGCCGCCGCCACCGTCCTGGCCGCGGCAGCCGCATACCTGCTCAGCGCACGGGCCCCCGACCTGGCCCGGCCGGCCCGCGCCGGAGCGCGCGCCCAGGCAATCCCCACCGTGCGCCCGCTCCCTGATCCCCGCCGGCGTTTGTGGTCGTTGGCACACCGACCACAAAAGAATGTGGTCGTTGGCACACCGACCACAAAAGATGCGGGCCTAGCTGTCTCCGGAACGGTGGCGGGGGCCATGAGGGGGCTGCTCGCCGTGGGTCCGGCCGCGGAGCGGTATCAACGCGGTCCTGGTCGCGGGGACGGCGGAGCGGAATGAAGGGGCTGCTGGTCGCGGGGACGGCGTCGGAGGCGGGCAAGAGCGCGGTTACCGCCGGGATCTGCCGCTGGCTGGCCAGGCGCGGCGTGAAGGTGGCCCCGTTCAAGGCGCAGAACATGTCGCTGAACTCGGTGGTCACCAGGGACGGCGCGGAAATCGGCCGGGCCCAGGCTATGCAGGCTGCCGCGGCGGGCATCGAGCCCGAGGCGGCGCTGAACCCGGTACTGCTCAAGCCCGGCGGCAACGGCACCAGCCAGGTCATGGTGCTCGGCAAGCCCGTGGCCGAGGCCGACGCCATGTCCTACCCCGCGCTGAAACCGCGCCTGGCGGGCACCGTGCTGGCCTGCCTGACCGGGCTGGCGGACCGGTTCGACGTGGTCGTCTGCGAGGGCGCGGGCAGCCCGGCCGAGATCAACCTGCGCGAGCACGACCTCGTCAACATGGGCCTGGCCCGGGCGGCGGGCCTGCCGGTGATCGTGGTCGCCGACATCGACCGGGGCGGGGCGCTGGCCGCCCTGTACGGCACGCTCGCCCTGCTCAGCCGGGAAGACCAGGCGCTGGTCGCCGGGTTCGTGGTGAACAAGTTCCGCGGCGATGCCCGGCTCCTGCAGCCGGGCATTGACCGGCTGGGCGAGCTCACCGGCCGGCCGGTGCTCGGCGTACTGCCATGGACCGCCGGGCTGTGGCTGGACGCGGAGGACTCGCTCAGCCTCGGCGCGGCCCCGGACGGCGCCACCGGTGCGGGCGGCGACGTGCTCCGGGTCGCGGTGATCCGGCTGCCCCGGATCAGCAACTTCACCGACACCGACCCGCTGGCGGCCGAGCCCGGCGTGGCGCTCCGGTTCGTCTCCTCCCCCGCCGAGATTGCCGACGCCGACCTGGTGGTCCTGCCCGGCAGCCGGGCCACCGTGGCCGACCTGGCCTGGCTGCGCGAGCGCGGGCTGGCGGCGGCCGTGGCTGCCCGGGCCGCGCGGGGCGGGCCTGTGCTCGGCATCTGCGGCGGCTACCAGATGCTGGCCGCGGAGATCCACGACGACGTGGAGAGCGGCGCGGGCCTGGTCCCGGGTCTTGGCCTGCTGCCGGCCACGGTCACATTCGGCTCAGCCAAGGTACTGAGACTCTGCCAGGAGACCTCGGGCGGCGAGCCGGTGACCGGGTACGAGATCCACCACGGGGTGGTCACCGCGGCCGGCGGCGAGCCGTTCCCCGGCGGGTGCTCCGCCGGGGCGGTGCTTGGCACCACGTGGCACGGCATCCTGGAGAGCGACGGGTTCCGCAGGGCGCTGCTGCGCAAGGTCGCCGCGGCGGCCGGGCGGACGTTCGAGCCCGCCCGCACCACGTTCGCGGACCTGCGGGAAGGCAAGCTCAATGCCCTGGCCGACCTGGTGGACGAGCACCTGGACACCGGCGCGCTGCTGAACCTGATCGACCACGGCGCCCCAGCCGACCTGCCTTTCATCCCGCCGGGAGTCCCATGATGAGCACCGTGCCGCAGCCGCCGGGCCGAACGCCGCAACGCTCCGCGCCGCGGCTTCCCAGCGGCGAGACTCCGCTCACCCGGGGGCAAGCCCCGGACCCCCGGCGCCTCCCGAAGCCAGGGAGGCCCCCCGGGGCCGACCGCCCGCGAGGGAGGCAGACGTGGCGCTGCGCCCGAACCAGTCATCGTGCTGATTTCCGCGTCGGACACCGACCTGCTCGCCGCGCGGGCAAGCGGGGCGCCGTGGCGCCTGGCCAACCCCGCGCGGACCTCGCCGGACCAGGTGCCGGGGCTGGTGGCCGGAGCGTATTGCGTGATCGTGCGGTTGCTGGGCGGGCGCAGAAGCTGGCCGGACGGCCTCGCCGCGGTCCTCGCGCAGGGCCTGCCCACGGTGGTGCTCAGCGGTGAGGCGGCGCCGGACGCGGACCTGATGGCGGCGTCCACGGTGCCCGGCGGGGTGGCCGCGCAGGCGCTCAGCTATCTACGCGAGGGCGGGCCTGCCAACCTGGCCGAGCTGGCCGCGTTCCTGTCCGACACGGTGCTGCTCACCGGGCACGGGTTCGCGCCGCCGGAGCCGCTGCCCGCCCAGGGCGTGCACGGACAGCGTGAACAGCAGCCGGGCCGGCCCAGCGTGGTGATCGTGTTCTACCGGGCACACGCGGTGTCCGGGAACACCGCCTTCGTGGATGTGCTGGCCGACGCGGTGCAGGCGGCGGGCGGCAACGCCCGGTGCGTGTACTGCTCGTCGCTGCGCGCGGCCGGGCCCGAGGTCTACGAACTGCTCGCCGGGGCGGACGCGCTGATCGTGACCGTGCTCGCCGCGGGCGGGACGGTCGCCGGGGAGGCCAGCGCCGGCGGGGACGAAGACGCCTGGGACGTGGCCGCGCTGGCCGCCCTGGACGTGCCGGTGCTGCAGGCGCTGTGCCTGACCTCGCCGCGGGCCGCGTGGGCCGCCTCGTCCGCGGCGCTCACCCCGATGGACGCGGCGATGCAGGTGGCGGTGCCTGAGTTCGACGGGCGGCTGATCACCGTGCCGTTCTCGTTCAAGGAACCGTCCGCGGACGGGGTGCCGGTGTATGCGGCGGACCCGGAGCGGGCGGCCCGGGTCGCCGGGATCGCGCTGGCGCACGCCCGGCTGCGGCACACCCCGCCCGCGCAGCGGCGGCTGGCGATCATGCTGTCGTCCTACCCGACCAAGCACGCCCGGGTCGGGAACGCGGTCGGGCTGGACACCCCGGCCTCGGCCGTGGTGCTGCTGCGCGCGCTGCGGGACGCGGGTTACGACACCGGGGACGGCGTTCCCCGAGGATGGCGACACGCTGATTCACGCGCTGATCGCGACGGGCGGGCACGACGTCGAGTGGCTCACCGAGGAGCAGCTGGCCGCGGCGCCGATGCGGGTGCCCGCGGCCAAGTACGGCGCATGGTTCGCGGCGCTGCCGGCGTCGCTGCGCGAGGCGGTGCGCGGGCACTGGGGCGACCCGCCGGGCGGCCTGTATGTCGACGGCGACGGGATCGTCCTGGCCGGGCTGCGGTTCGGCAACGTGCTGCTGATGATCCAGCCGCCGCGCGGGTTCGGGGAGAACCCGGTGGCCATCTACCACGACCCGGACCTGCCGCCGTCGCACCATTACCTGGCGGCCTACCGCTGGCTGGAGGAGGAGTTCGGCGCGCACGCGGTGGTGCACCTGGGCAAGCACGGCACCTGCGAGTGGCTGCCCGGCAAGGGGCTCGGCCTGTCCGCGGCGTGCGCCCCCGACGCGGTGCTCGGCGACCTGCCGCTGGTGTACCCGTTCATCGTCAACGACCCCGGCGAGGGCACCCAGGCCAAGCGGCGCGGCCACGCGACGATCATCGACCACCTGATCCCGCCGATGGCCCGGGCCGACAGCTACGGCGACCTGGCCAAGCTGGAGCAGTTGCTCGACGAGTACGCGACGGTCAGCGCGCTGGACCCGGACAAGCTGCCCGCCGTGCGGGCCCAGGTGTGGGAACTGATCGCGGCCGCGCAACTGCACCACGACCTGCACCTGGACGCCGCGCCCGCGGCCGAGGAGTTCGACAGCTTCGTGCTGCACGTGGACGGGTACCTGTGCGAGATCAAGGACGCGGTGATCCGCGACGGCCTGCACGTGCTTGGCAGCGCCCCGGCCGGCGAGCAGCGGGCCGCCACGGTGCAGGCGGTGCTGCGGGCCACGCAGGTCTGGGGCGGGCGCAGCGCGCTGCCGGGCCTGCGCGCCGCGCTGGCTTCGCATTTCGGGCTGAACGAACGGGCGCTGCTGGCCGATCCCGGGCAGCGCGCCGACGTCCGGGGTGACCTGCCCGGCCTTGCTGGCCTGGGGGGGCGACCCCCCTGGAACCCCCCGATGGCCTCCGGCCTTGCCGGGCCCGGGGGGAGCGGGGCGGACGTGATCGACGCGCTGGAGGCCCTCGCGGGCCGGCTGGTCGCGGGCCTGGACGACGCGGGCTGGCAGCCGGAGAAGGCGCAGGCCGTGGCCGCCGGGGTGCTCGGCGAGGCACCGCCGTCCGTGGTGGCCGTGCTTGAGTTCGCCGCCCGCGAGGTGGTGCCCCGGCTGGAGCGCACGCCCGACGAGGTGACCAACGTGCTCCGCGCCCTGGACGGCAGGTACGTGCCGGCCGGGCCGTCCGGCTCGCCGACCCGCGGCCTGGTGAACGTGCTGCCGACCGGGCGGAACTTCTACTCGGTGGACCCGAAGGCGATCCCGAGCCGCAACGCCTGGGACGTGGGCGCGGCACTCGCGGGGTCTCTGCTGGCCCGGCACCTGGCCGACACCGGGTCCTACCCGCGGTCGGTGGGGCTGACCGTGTGGGGCACCTCGGCCATGCGCACCCAGGGCGACGACATCGCCGAGGTGCTGGCGCTGATCGGGTGCCGCCCGGTGTGGGACGACGCGTCCCGGCGGGTGACCGGGTTCGAGGTGACGCCGCTGGCCGAGCTTGGCCGGCCCAGGATCGACGTGACCGTGCGCATCTCCGGTTTCTTCCGTGACGCGTTCCCGCACGTGATCGCGCTGCTCGACGACGCGATCGCGGCCGTGGCGGACCTGGACGAGCCCGCGGAGTCGAACTATGTGCGGGCGCATGCAGCGGCCGACGTGCTTGCGCACGGGGACCGGCGCCGCGCCACCACCCGGATCTTCGGGTCCAAGCCCGGCGCTTACGGCGCCGGGCTGCTGCCCCTGATCGACGCGCGCAACTGGCGCACCGACGCCGACCTGGCCGAGGTCTACGCGGTGTGGGGCGGGTACGCCTACGGCCGCGGCCTGGACGGCCGGGAGGCACGTGCGGACATGGAATCGGCCTTCCGCCGGATCGCGGTCGCGGCGAAGAACACCGACACCCGCGAGCACGACATCGCCGACTCCGACGACTACTTCCAGTTCCACGGCGGCATGGTGGCCATGGTGCGGCACCTGACCGGGGATGCCCCCGCCGCCTACATCGGTGACTCGGCATTGCCTGACCTGGTGCGCACCCGGACCCTGGCCGAGGAGACCCGGCGGGTGTTCCGGTCCCGTGTGGTCAACCCGCGGTGGCTGGCCGCGATGGCCAGGCACGGGTACAAGGGCGCCTTCGAGATGGCCGCTACCGTGGACTATCTGTTCGGCTACGACGCGACCGCCGGCGTGGTGGACGACTGGATGTACGAGCAGCTTGCCGCCTCGTACGTGTTCGACTCGCAGACGAGCGCGTTCCTGCGCAAGTCCAACCCGTGGGCGCTGCGCGGCATCGCGGAACGGCTGCTCGAAGCGGCCGACCGCGGGCTGTGGGCCGAGCCGGAGGACGGCACCCTGGAGGCGCTGCGGCACGTGTACCTGGAGCTGGAAGGCGAACTGGAGGGGGAGGACGCATGATCGACCCCAGCCGCCGCCCCACGCCAACCCCACGCACCACCTCGGCCCCACCAGCCGCAGCCGAAGCTGCCGGCCATCCGGGCCGTTTGTGGGCGGAGTGCCAACGACCACAAAAGAATGTGGGCGGAGTGCCAACGACGACAAACGACGACCGCCGCGGGAGGCATTGACGTGGATGGCTTCCCTTTTACCGCGGTCGTTGGGATGGACGAACTGCGGCTCGGTCTTGTGCTCAACGCGGTGTCGCCGGGCATCGGCGGGGTGCTGGTGCGCGGCGAGAAGGGCACCGCGAAGTCGACCATGGTGCGCGCGCTTGCCGCGATCCTGCCCGACGTGACGGTGGTCGCCGGGTGCCGGTTCTCCTGCGACCCGGCCGCGCCGGACCCGTCCTGCCCGGACGGGCCGCACGAGCCGGGGGCTGGCTCCGTCACCCGGCCCGCGCGGCTGGTCGAGCTGCCGGTCGGGGCCAGCGAGGACCGGCTGGTCGGCGCGCTGGACATCGAGCGGGCCTTGACCGAGGGCGTCAAGGCGTACGAGCCGGGGCTGCTGGCCGCCGCGCACCGGGGCGTGCTGTACGTGGACGAGGTCAACCTGCTGCACGACCACCTGGTGGACCTGCTGCTCGACGCCGCCGCGCTCGGTACCTGTTACGTGGAGCGGGACGGTGTGTCTGTCCGGCACGCGGCCCGGTTCCTGCTGGTCGGCACGATGAACCCGGAGGAGGGCGAACTGCGCCCGCAATTGCTTGACCGGTTCGGGCTGACCGTGGAGGCCGCCGCCCCGCGCGATCCGGCCCTGCGCGGCGAGGTGGTCCGGCGGCGGCTGGCCTATGACGCCGATCCTGCGGCGTTCGCCGGGGCCTGGCGCGCGGCCGAGGCCGGGCTGGCCGAGCGGATCGTCGCGGCCCAGGCCCTGCTGCCCGCGGTGGCCCTGCCCGACGCCACGCTGCGGCAGGTGGCGTCGGTGTGCGCGGCGTTCGACGTGGACGGGCTGCGCGCGGATCTGGTGACCGCGCGGGCGGCGATCGCGCACGCGGCGTGGGAGGGCCGGGACGAGGTCACCGCGGTGGATGTACGGGCCGCGGCGCGGCTGGCGCTGCCACACCGGCGCAGGCGGCAGCCGTTCGACGCGCCGCAACTCGACGAGTCCGAACTCGACCGGGCGCTGGCCGGGGCCGGCGAGGACCCGGACAACGACCCCGGTCCCGGGGATGACGGGCCGGGCGGCGGCCCCGGTCCCGGGGATGACGGGCCGGGCGGCGGGCAGCCCGGGGCCAGCCACGAAACCACGCCGGGCGCCGATGCCCCGGCACCCCGTGCGGAGGCCGCGCCGGAACCGGGTCCCGCCGGGGAGGCGCAGAGTTCCGCGGACGCGGCAGGCCAGCCCCGGCCGGGCGGCACGGACACGGCCCCGGCGGCCCCGGGGCCGGTGTTCCGGGTCAAGCGGCTGGAGGTCCCCGGGACCGGGACCGGGGCGGCGGGCCGCAGGTCCCGGGCCCGCACGGACTCGGGGCACGTCACCGGGGCGCAGCGGCCCCGGGACCGGGTCACCCGGGTGCACGTGCCCGCCACGTTCGCCGCGGCCGCGCCGTATCAGGTGGCCAGGGGCCGGGCCCCGGGGGACAGCCTGCTGCTGCGCACCGGTGACCTGCGGGAAGCCCGGCACGAGGGGCGGGAGTCCAACCTGGTGCTTTTCGCGGTGGACGCCAGTGGCTCGATGGCGGCCCGGGCCAGGATGGGCGCGGTCAAGGGCGCGGTGCTGTCCCTGCTGCTTGATGCCTACCAGCGCAGGGACAAGGTGGGGATGGTCACGTTCCGGGGCAGCGGGGCGCAGGTCGCACTGCCACCGACGTTCTCGGTCGAGGCGGCGGCCGCCCGGCTGGCCGCGGTGCCGACCGGCGGGCGCACCCCGCTCGCGGCGGGCCTGCTCCGCGCCGGGGAGTTGCTGCGCACCGAGCGGATCCGGGATCCGCGCCGCCGTGCCCTGCTGGTGCTTGTCACCGACGGGCGGGCGACCGGCGGCACAGACCCGGTGGCCGGCGCGCACCGGGCCGCAGGGCTGCTGGCGGCGGCGGGCGTGCACAGCGTGGTCGTCGACTGCGAATCCGGCCCGGTCCGGCTGGGCCTGGCCGCCGCCTTGGGCCAGTCCCTCGGCGGCGCCGTGCTCCGCCTGGAACACCTGGCCGCCGGGACTTTGGCCGACTCGGTACGGGCCTTCAAGGAGGTGGCCTAATGCCTCAAGGCAAACCGCTCGTTGTTCCCGATGACGGGCTCACCACCAGGCAGCGCCGCAACCGCGCGCTCATCGTGGTGCACACCGGCGAGATGAAGGGCAAGTCCACGGCCGCGTTCGGGCTGGCACTGCGGGCCTGGAACCAGGGCTGGCCGATTGTGGTGTACCAGTTCGTGAAGAGCGCCAAGTGGAAGACCGGCGAGGAGTCGGCGCTGCTCGCCCTGGCCAGGGTGCACGAGCAGACCGGTGAGGGCGCCCCGGTGACGTGGCACAAGATGGGCGAAGGCTGGTCATGGATCGCCCGGCCCGGCACCGAGGCCGACCATGCGGCCAACGCCAGGGAGGGCTGGGAGCAGGTCAAGCGGGACCTCGCCGCCCAGGCGTACGGGTTCTACGTGCTCGATGAGTTCACCTATCCGATGAAGTGGGGCTGGGTTGACACCGGCGACGTGGCCGCCACCCTGGCGGCCCGGCCCGGCCAGCAGCACGTGGTCATCACGGGCCGCGACGCCGACCCGCGACTGGTCGAGGCGGCCGATCTCGTGGTGCAGATGACCAAGATCAAGCACCCGATGGACGCGGGCCAGAAGGGCCAGAAGGGCATCGAGTGGTGAACGTCCCGCGCCTGGTGGTGGCCGCGCCCGCGTCCGGGCACGGCAAGACCACCGTGGCCACCGGGCTGATGGCGGCGCTCACCGCGCGCGGGCTGGCCGTCTCCGGGCACAAGGCCGGCCCGGACTACATCGACCCCGGTTACCATGCGCTGGCGACCGGGCGCCCGGCCCGGAACCTGGACCCGGTGCTGTGCGGCGCGGACACGATCGCACCGCTGTTCGCCCACGGTGCCACGGGCGCTGACATCGCGGTCGTCGAGGGGGTCATGGGCCTGTTCGACGGGCGGGGCACCACGGCGGAGGGGTCGACGGCGCACGTCGCGCAGCTTCTTGGTGCCCCGGTCGTGCTGGTCGTGGATGCCTCGGCGCAGGGCAGGTCGGTCGCCGCGCTGGTGTCCGGGTTCGCGTCGTTCGACCCGGCGGTGCGCCTCGCCGGGGTGATCCTGAACCGCGTCGGCTCCGCCCGGCACGAACAGATCCTGCGGGACGCCCTCGCCGGGATCGGCATGCCGGTGCTCGGCGCGCTGCCCCGGGACGACGGCATCGCCGCGCCGTCCCGGCACCTGGGCCTGGTGCCGGCCGCCGAGCGGGAAACCGCGGCCAGCCAGGCGATCGCCCGCCTCGCCGCCCGGGTCACCGAGTCCGTGGACCTCGACGCCGTGCTCGCCCTGGCCCGCACCGCCGCTCCCCTGTCCGCCACACCGTGGGACCCGGCGTCCGTGATCATGGGGATGTGGCCCATGGATGGGCCACATCCCCATGATCATCAGTGGCGTACGGGTGTGGGGGGCGCCGGGGGTGCGAACGGCGGCGGGCGGCCGGTGGTGGCGGTCGCGGGCGGGGCGGCGTTCACGTTCTGCTACACCGAGACGATGGAGTTGCTCACCGCCGCTGGCGCGGACGTGGTGCCGGTGGACCCGTTGCGGGACGCCGCGCTGCCGCCGCGGACCGGCGCCCTGGTGCTTGGCGGCGGATTCCCCGAAATGCACGCCAGCGACCTGTCCGCCAACGAGCCGCTGCGCGCGGACGTGGCCCGGCTGGCCCGCTCCGGCGCCCCGGTCGTGGCCGAGTGCGCGGGGCTGCTTTACCTGGCCAGGGAACTGGACGGGCTGCCCATGTGCGGGGTGCTCGACGCCACCGCGCGGATGACCCCCAGGCTGACCCTCGGCTACCGGGACGCGGTCGCAGCGGGCTCCTCGGTGCTCACGCCCGCCGGGACCGCGGTCCGTGGTCACGAGTTCCACCGCACCACCGTGGTCCCGGGGAACCCGGCGGCCCCGGCGTGGACCTTCGGCGGCAGAAAAGAGGGCTTCGTGCAAGGTGGCGTGCACGCCTCCTACCTGCACCTGCACTGGGCCGGGTACCCGGGGCTGGCCCGGCGGCTCGTGGCGGCCGCGGCATGACCGCGCCGACGCTGGCCGGGGTCGGCATGGGCCCGGGCGACCCGGAACTGGTCACCGTGAAGGCGGTGCGCGTGCTGAACGAGGCCGACCTGGTGCTGGTCCCGGTCATGGCCACCGGCGAGCACGGCCAAGGCACCGTGACGAAGGAACGGGGCCTTGGGCCACCGGGGGGTTTCAGGGGGGCCGCCCCGCCGGACCAGCAGGGCCGGGCAGAGGCCACGGTGCGCGCGCATGTGACACACGACCGGATCACCCGGGTGGCGTTCGCACTGACCGAGGGCGCGGGCATGGCCGAACGGGAGGCCGCGTGGGACGGCGCCGCGGACGCGGCGGTGGCTGCGTTCGCCAGCGGAGCCTCGGTGGTCGCGTTCGCCACGATCGGCGACCCGAACGTCTACTCGACGTTCACCTACCTCGCGGCGACCGTCCGGCCCCGGGTCCCGGGCCTGACCGTGACCACGGTGCCCGGCATCACCGCCATGCAGGATCTCGCGGCGCGCAGCGGCACCGTGCTGTGCGAGGGCCGGGAGACGCTGGCGCTGCTCCCGCTGACCGCCGGGCTCGTACCGTTCAAGGAGGCACTCGCGCATTTCGACACGGTCGTCGGGTACAAGAGCGGCAGCCACCTGCCCGAGGTGCTCGCCGCGGTCCGCGACGCGGGCCGGATGGACGGCGCGGTACACGGCGCCAGCCTCGGCCTGCCCGGTGAGGACATCCGGCCAGCGGCCGAGGTCTGCGGCCCGGCGCCATACCTGTCCACGCTGCTCGTGCCCGGTCGGCGCACCCACCGCGGAGGCAAGCTGTGACCGGCCAGCAACCCGCACCCGGCGCGGGCCGCGCCAAGGTCTGGTTCATCGGGGCCGGGCCAGGTGCCGCGGACCTGCTCACGCTGCGCGCGGCCGCCGTGATCGCCGCGGCGGACATCGTGATCTGGGCCTCCAGCCTGGTCCAGGCCGAGGTGCTTGACCACGCCAGGCCGGGCGCACAGATCGTGGACTCCGCCGCGCTGCCGCTGGAGGACGTGCGCGCCCTCTACGAGCGCGCCCTGGCGGAGAACCTCGTGGTGGCGCGCATCCACTCCGGCGACCCGGCGCTCTGGGGGGCGGTGCAGGAGCAGCGGGAACTGTGCGACCGGCTCGGCGTGCCACACGAGACCGTGCCCGGGGTCAGCGCCTATTCCGCGGTCGCCGCACTGGCCGGCCGGGAACTGACCGTACCCGAGCTCGCCCAGTCGGTAATCCTCACCCGGCTCGGCGGGGGCAAGACCCCGATGCCCGCTGGGGAGGAGATCGCCGAGTTCGCCAGGCACGGCACCACGATGGCGGTGTTCCTGTCCGCGGCCCGGTCCGGGCAGCTCCAGGCAGAACTGCTGGACGGTGGCTACCCGCCGGGCACACCGGTACTGGTGGCCTACCGGGCGACCTGGCCGGACGAACTGCTCGTGGAGTGCACCGTGGGCACCCTGGCCGAGACGGTCCGCGCCCGCAAGCTGTGGAAGCACACGCTGTTCCTGGTCGGTCCCGCGCTCGCGGCCAGCGGCACCCGTTCCCACCTGTATCACCCCGGCCATTTCCACGGGCACCGCCGGGCGCGGCCGCAGGCCCGCCGCGAGCTGCGCACCGCCGACGCATCTGCGCGGGGGCGGGAACAGCAGGCCGGGGGCGGGCGCGAAGCGCGGGGGCGGGAACAGCAGGCCGGGGGCGGGCGCGAAGCGCGGGGGCGGGAACAGCAGAGCGCGGGGGCGGGACAAGCAGAGCGGGGGCGGGCGCGAAGCGCGGGGGCGGGAACAACAGAGCGGGGGCGGGCGCGAAGCGCGGGGGCGGGAACAACAGAGCGCGAGGCCGGCCCATGACCCAGCCCGGCCGCGGCGAGCCCGAACTGACCGAGCCCGACCTGCCCCGTACCGCCAAGGTGCGGCCCAAGGCGCTGCGCACCGGCTGGACCACCGGCACCTGCGCATCCGCCGCGGCGAAGGCTGCGACCACCGCCCTGCGAGACCAGGCTGCCCAGCGGACGGTGGAGGTCGCGCTGCCCAGCGGCCGGCGGGTGAGCTTCGACGTCGAGTCCTGCGAGCATGACGCCACGAAGGCGACCGCGGTCGTGGTGAAGGACGCGGGCGACGACCCGGACGTCACCCACGGCGCACACCTGACCGCGACCGTGCGCTGGCGCGCCAAGCCCGGCATCGTCCTTGAGGGCGGCGAGGGGATCGGCATCGTGACCAAGCCCGGGCTTGGCATCGAGGTCGGCGAGGCGGCCATCACCGCCACCCCGCGGGCGATGATCACCCAGGCCGTGGCGGAGGTTACCGGCCTGGCAGACAATGGCGTCGTGGTGCTCCTGTCGGTGCCCGGCGGCGAGAAGATGGCACGCAAGACCACCAACGCGCGCCTGGGCATCCTCGGCGGGATCTCGATCCTCGGCACGACCGGGATCGTCCGGCCGTTCTCCACCGCGTCGTGGCGGGCCAGTGTGGAGCAGGCGGTGTCGGTGATGGCCGCCCAGGGCGAGCGGACGGTGGTGCTGTGTACCGGCGGGCGGACGGAGAGGGGGGCGATGGCGCTGCTTCCTGATCTGGCCGAGGTGTGCTTCGTCGAGGTGGGCGACTTCACCGGCGCGGCCCTGCGCCGTGCCCTGGCCGTGGGGCTCGACCGGGTGATCTTCGTCGGGATGGCCGGGAAGCTGGCCAAGCTCGCGGCCGGCGTGCTGATGACGCACTACACCCGGTCCAAGGTGGATCTCGGGCTGCTCGGCGACGTCACCCGCGCCGCCGGGGGGACGGCGGCCGTGGCGGCAGAGGTCTCGGCCGCGAACACCGGCCGCCATGCCTACGAGATCTGGCAGCGGGAAGGACTGCTGCGCCCCGCGGGTGACGAGCTGTGCCAGCGGGTCAGGTCGGTGCTGCTGCGGGCCGGCCAGGGCAAGCTGACCGCCGACGTGGCGATGGTGGACTTCAGCGGCACCCGTGTGGTGGCGGCGACCAGGCCCGAGTGGGTGACCGCGGCATGATCACGGTCGTGGGCATGGACGGCTCGGCGCTCGGCCCCCGGGCCGAGGCGGCGCTCGCAGCCGCGACCCTCGTGGCCGGCGCGCGCAGGCATCTCGCCGCCGTTCCCGTGCTGACCGCACCCGGCCGGGCGCAGACCATGGTGCTCGGGGAACTGACGTCCGCGCTGGACGCCCTTGCCGCGCACGACGGTGACGCGGTGGTCCTCGCCTCCGGCGATCCCGGGTTCTTCGGGATCGTCCGGGCCCTTCGCGAGCGCGGCCTGACGTTCACGGTGCTGCCCGCGGTGTCCTCGGTCGCGCTGGCATTCGCCCGGGCCGGGCTGTCCTGGGACGATGCCGTGGTGGTCAGCGCGCACGGCCGGGACCCGCGCCCGGCGGTCAACGTGTGCCGTGCCTACCCGAAGACCGCGGTGCTCACCGGGCCAGGGTGCGGCCCGGCGGAGATCGGCGCCGCGCTGGACGGCTGGGACCGCCGGCTCGTGGTGGCCGAGCATCTCGGCACCGAAGACGAGCGGCTCACCGAGTGCTCCCCCGCCGAGGCGGCCCGGCGCACCTGGGCGGACCCGAACGTGGTCCTGGTCCTGGCCAGCTCCCCCGCGGTCGCAGCCGTCTCCCCTGCACCGGGGAAAGCGATGAATGCTGCGTTCATCACCAAAGATGCTGATGAACGTCACATTCATCACGAACGGCAGGGTGCGGGGGCCGGCGAGGATGCGGGCACCGGGTGGCCGGAAGGGACTGGTGGGCAGGCTGTTGCTGGAGTGGCGGGCCCCGGGTGGCTGGTGGGCGCACCGGGCGCTCCTCGGGGCTGGGCGCTGGCGGAGGAGGAGTTCGACAGCCGGGACGCGGTCATGACCAAGGCCGAGGTGCGGGCGCTGGCGCTGGCCAGGCTCGGCCCCGGTCCCGGGATGCTGGTGTGGGACGTGGGCGCGGGCAGCGGTTCTGTCGGCATCGAGTGCGCCCGGTTCGGCGCGGCGGTCATCGCGGTGGAGCGCGACGCGCTGCGCTGCGAACGGGTCCGTGCCAACGCCACCCGGCACGCCGTGGACGTGCGGGTCGTGCCGGGCGAGGCACCCGGAGCGCTGGGCGGACTGCCGGACCCGGACGCGGTGTTCGTCGGCGGTGGCGGCCCCGAGGTGGTGGCGGCGGTGGCCGCCCGGCACCCGGCCCGGATCGTGGTGGCGCTCGCCGCGATGGAACGGGCCGGCCTGGCGATCGCCGCCCTCGGCGCGGCCGGATATGCCGCCGACGGCGCCTTGGTGCAGGCGGCCAGGTTCGCCCCGCTGCCCAGTGGCGTGCACCGCCTCGCCGCCATCAACCCGGTGTTCCTGGTCTGGGGCGCGCTGCCCGGCACCACGGATCCCGTCAGCACCGGGGACCACGGCGGCCCCGGAAACCGCGGCACCGGCCCCGGAGCACTCCGATGATCGGGCTTATCGCAGTCACCATGGCCGGCCATGCTTCCGCCGCCCGGCTGGCAGCGGCCTGGCCAGGCGAGACCCGTAGCTACGACGGACCGGCCAGGCAGGCACTGCACCGGGCGTGGGCCGAGTGCGACGGGCTGGTGTGCTTCCTCGCCGTGGGCGCGACCACCCGGCTGGTCGCCCCGTTGCTGGACAGCAAGTGGGTCGACCCGGCCGTGGTCTGCGTGGACGAGCCGGGCCGGTACGCGGTGACGCTGGTCGGCGGGCACGCGGCCGGCGCCAACGCGCTGTGCACCAGGGTCGCCGATATGTTCGGCGCCCAGGCGATCATCACCACGGCGACCGACGCCACCGGGCTGCCCGGGCTTGACACCCTGGGCTGGCCCGCCGAGGGCGCGATCGCCCGGGTCAGCCGCGCCCTGCTTGACGGTGAACCGGTGGGCTTCGAGCCGGACGCCACCTGGCCACTGCCGCCGCTCCCGGTCACCATCGGCGCCTCGGGCCAGTGCCGGATCGTGGTGACCGACCGGATCGTGCCGATCGACGACGTTACCGTGGTGCTCCGCCCGCCGTCGCTGGTGGCTGGTGTCGGGGCCAGCAAGGGGGTTACCGAGGAGGAGGTCCTCGGGCTGCTCGACGAGGCGCTGGCCGTCGGCGGCCTGGCACGGGACTCGGTGACCGCGCTGGCCACGGTCGACGCCAAGGCCGAGGAGGCGGGGATCGTGGCGGCGGCCCGGCACGGCGGCTGGCCGCTGCACAGCTACCCGGCCAGCCAGCTCGCAGCCGTGCCGGTGCCGAATCCGGGTGCGGCGGCGCTCGCGGCCGTCGGCACCCCGAGCGTGGCCGAGGCGGCAGCCCTGACCTATGGCGACGAGCTTGTGGTGGCCAAGCGCAAGTCGGCCATGGCCACGGTGGCGCTGGCCCGGGTCCGGCCGCGGGGCCGGCTGGCCCTGGTCGGGCTCGGTCCCGGCGACCGGGATCTGGTCACTCCGCGGGCCATCGAGGAACTGCGGCGCGCCTCGGTGGTCGTTGGCCTGGATCGCTACCTGGACCAGATCCACGACGTGCTGCGGCCCGGCACCCGGGTGCTCAGCAGCGGCCTCGGTGATGAGGAGCAGCGGGCCGCCAGCGCCGTGGCCGAAGCGCGCAAGGGGCACGCGGTCGCGCTGGTCGGCTCCGGCGACGCGGGCGTCTACGCGATGGCCAGCCCGGCCCTGGCGATCGCGGGCGCGGACATCGACGTGACCGGAGTACCGGGGGTGACCGCCGGGCTCGCGGCCGCCGCGCTGCTTGGCGCCCCGCTCGGCCACGACCACGTGATCATCTCCCTGTCCGACCTGCACACCCCGTGGGAGATCATCGAGCGCCGGATCCGGGCTGCCGCGGAAGGCGACTTCGTGGTGGCCTTCTACAACCCGCGCAGCAAGGAGCGCGACTGGCAGCTCGGCGCGGCGCTGGAGATCCTGGCCGGCCACCGGGAGCCCGGCACCCCGGTCGGCGTGGTGCACGACGCATTCCGCCCCGGGCAGCGAGTGCTGGTCACGACCCTGGCCGAGATCGACCCGGCCGTCGCGGACATGAGCAGTGTGGTCATCGTCGGCTCGGCCAGCACCCAGATCATCGCGGGCCGGATGGTCACACCGAGGGGGTACCGATGGCAGTGCTAGCCCCGACCCCGCCGCCCCGCCCAACGCTAGCCCCGACCCCGCCGCCCCGCCCAACGGCTAGCCCCGACCCCGCCGCCCCGCCCAGGCACCGTGACGATCGGCGCCTGTCAGGGCTGCGGGGCATGCCTGCTGACCTGTCCAGAACATGCGATACGGCCCTCCGGGGGAACCCTGGTCGTCCTGGCGCAGCGATGCACGGGGTGCGGTGAGTGCATCGAGATCTGCCCGGTGGACGCGATCACAGAGGCCGAGGCGGTTCCACAGGCGGCAGGCACCAGGGTCCCGGCGGGGAGGACGGCACGATGGCCCGCGTAGTGCATGCAATAGAGAAGCAGTCGTATGAGATCCTGCGCGCGCGGGCGGACACCTCCGCGCTGCCCCCTTGGACCCGGGCCGTGGTGGAGCGGGTCATCCACGCCAGCGCCGACCTTGGCTACGCGGGCGACCTGGTCTGTGCGGAGGCGGACCTGGCCGCCGGTGCGCAGGCGCTGCGCGACGGCGCGCCGGTCGTGGCGGACTCGGCGATGACGGCGGCGGGGATCACCGCCGTCGAGGCGGTGTGCCGGATCGGCGACCGGCGGGCAGCGGCACTGACCAGGGTGCTCGGCATCACCCGCGCGGCGGCCGGCATCCGGGTGGCCGGCAGCGAGGTCGGCCCCGGCGCGGTGTGGGTCATCGGCACGGCGCCCACCGCCCTGGCCGACCTGCTCGCGCGCGGCCCGGCCCCGGCGCTGGTCATCGGCCTGCCGGTGGGTTTCGTCGGCGCCGTCGAAGCCAAACAGGCGCTGCGGGACAGCGGCCTGCCCGCGGTGACCAACCGGAGCGAGAAGGGCGGCGCCGCGGTCGCCGCGGCCGCACTCAACGCCCTGCTCTACGGCGACCCGCTCGACGAGGGTACTAACCTCGACCCCGCCGCCCCGCCCATTACTAACCCCGACCCCGCCGCCCCGCGCAGGGCTAGCCCCGACCCCGCCGCCCCGCGCAGGGCTAGCCCCGACCCCGCCGCCCCGCGCAGGGCTAGCCCCGACCCCGCCACCCCGCCCAAGGAACAGCCATCATGACCGCGCCACCCATGCTCATCGTCGGCCACGGCACCCGCAGCGATGCGGGCGTGGCCGAGTTCGGCCGGCTCGTCGGGCAGGTGCGCGCCCGCACCGCGGGCCGGGTGCCCGCGGTCGACGGCGGCTTCATCGAGCTGTCCCGCCCGTCCGTGGCGGATGCCATCGCCCGGCTGGTCCCGTCCGGGGCCGGTGGCCCGGGCCCGATCGTCGCGGTGCCGCTGGTACTCACCGCCGCCGGGCACGGCAAGGGAGACATTCCAGCCGCGCTGGCCAGGGAAATGGTGCGGCTCCCTGGGCTGTCCTACTCCTACGGGCGCCCGCTCGGCCCGCACCCGGTGCTCCAGGACATCCTGGCGGCGCGGATCGACGCCGCGCTGGCCGGCGCGCCCCGGGCGGACACCGTGGTGGTGCTGGCCGGGCGCGGGTCCACCGACCCGGACGCCAACGCCGAGATCGCCAAGGTAGCCCGGCTGCTGTGGGAGGGCCGGGGTTACGCGGGGGTGGAGTTCTGCTTCATCTCGCTGGCCGAGCCCTCGGTGCCCGCCGCCCTGGAGCGGGCCGTGCTGCTGGGCGCACGGCGCATCGTGGTGGCACCGTACTTCCTGTTCCCCGGTGTGCTGCCCGACCGGGTGGCAGCACAGTCGCACGAGTTCGCTGCCGGGCACCCCGGGCTGACGGTCACGGTCGCCGGGCTGATCGGAGCATGCGACGAACTGGCCGGGCTTGTGCTGGAACGCTACGACGAGGCGCTGGGGGGCGACATCAGGATGAACTGCGACACCTGCGCCTACCGGGTGCCGCTGCCCGGCTTCGCGGACAAGGCCGGGCGCCCGCAGGTGCCGCACTTCCACCCGGACGACGACGAGGCGGGGCACCGGCACGTGCACGCCGCCCACGAGGTGCTGTCATGACCGAGCCCGGAGCGGCTCTGCCCGGCGAGCCCATGCCCCAGCAGGACATCGACGCGTTCTACCGGCTCGCCGCCGCGCGCCGGGACATGCGCAACGGCTTCCTGCCCGACCCCGTGTCCGGCGAGGTGCTGACCCGGGTGCTCACCGCGGCGCACCAAGCGCCCAGCGTGGGGCTCAGCCAGCCGTGGGATTTCCTCATCATCAGGGACCAGGCGGTGCGCGAGCAGGTCCGCGCCCTGGCGCGGCGGCAGCAGGACGTGTTCGCCGGGTCGCTGCCCAGAGGCCGGGCGCTGCGGTTCGGCGACCTCAAGGTCGAGGCCATCCTGGACACCCCGGTCAACATCGTGGTGACCTGCGACCCCACCCGGGGCGGCAGGCATGTCCTTGGCCGCCACGCCCAGCCGCAGGTCGCCGCGTACTCCAGCGTGTGCGCGGTGCAGAACCTGTGGCTGGCGGCCCGGGCCGAGGGGCTCGGGGTGGGCTGGGTCAGCTTCTTCGACGAGCGGGAACTGGCGGCCGCCCTGGGCCTGCCGCCGCACCTGGAGGTCGTGGCCTACCTGTGCGTGGGGCACGTGACCGAGTTCCCGCCCGGGCCGGAACTGGCGCTGTCCGGCTGGGCGCGGCGGCGGCCGCTGGCCTGGGCCGTGCACGAGGAGCGCTGGGGCCAGCGCGGGCTGCCCGGTGGGCAGGCGGTGAGCCTGCTTGCCGACACCCTGGCCGCGGTCGCCCCCGCGGACGCGGGCGCGATGGCCCAGGCCAGGGAGCGCCAGGAACGGCTCACCAAGCCCAGCGGCTCACTCGGCGTGCTCGAAGACCTCTCGGTGCGGCTGGCCGGCCTGGCCGGGGACTGCCCGCCCCCGGTGCCCGAGCCCGCGGCCGTCGCCGTGTTCGCCGCCGACCACGGCGTGCACGCCCAGGGGGTCACGCCGTGGCCCCAGGAGGTCACCGTGCAGATGGTGGCGAACTTCCTGGCCGGCGGCGCGGTGGTGAACGCGATCGCCGCGCAGGCCGGCGCCGAGGTGTGCGTGGTGGACGTGGGCGTCGCGGCCGAGATTCCGCCCGCGCCCGGGCTGCTGCCACGCAAGGTGCGCCTGGGGACCGCGGACATGACCGCTGGCCCGGCGATGAGCCTCCAGGAGGCGCAGCGCGCGGTGGAGGCGGGCATCGAGACCGCGCGTGACCTGGTCGCGGCGGGCAACCGCTGCCTGGTCACCGGGGACATGGGGATCGCGAACACCACGGCGTCCGCGGCCCTGATCGCGGTGTTCACCGGCGCGGAGGCGCAGGAGGTCACCGGGCGGGGCACCGGCATCGACGATGAGACCTGGGAGCGGAAGGTCAGCGTGATCCGCCGGGCGCTGGCCAGGCACCGGCCGGACCCGGCGGACCCACTGGCGGTGCTGGCGGCGGTCGGCGGCCTGGAGCACGCCGCGCTGGCAGGTTTCCTGCTTGGCGCGGCCGCCTTGCGGACGCCGGTGGTGCTCGACGGCGTGATCGCCTGCGCGGCCGCGCTGGCCGCCCGGGCGATGGCCCCGGACGTGGTGGACTGCCTGGTGGCCGGGCACATGTCCACCGAGCCAGGGGCGCGCCGGGCACTGACCGCACTGGGCCTGCGGCCACTGCTTGAGCTGGACATGCGGCTGGGCGAAGGTTCTGGCGCGGCGCTGGCGGTGCCGCTCGTGCAGGCCGCCGCCCGGGTGCTGCGCGACGTGGCGACGTTCGACAGCGCCGGCGTGTCCGGCGCCAAGGAGTGAGGGCGGACATGGCAACCCCGCCCGAGCCGCAGCCCGCCTCCGGGCCCGGCACCACCCCGGCCGCCGCGGTCGGCCCGCCCACGCCAGCCGGGGCCACCCCACCCGCGCCGGCTTCAGCCACCCCACCCGGATCAGACCCAGCCACTCCACCCGCACCGGGCGCGGCCTGCCTACCCTCCCTTCCCCGCCGCCTCAGCCACCCCATCCACCGCCGGCCTCAGCCACCCCAGCCACCACCGGCTCAGCCACCCCAGCTACAGCCGGGCGCGGCATCCCCCATTTATCCCCTCAGCTTGCGGCTGGAGGGGCGGCGGGTCTGGTGGTCGGCGGCGGCTCCGTCGCGCTGCGCCGGGTGGCCGGGCTGCGCGAAGCGGGCGCGCAGGTCGTGGTGGTGGCCCCGCGGCTCACCCCGGCCTTGGCCGACCTGGCGGACCGCGGCCAGATCACCGCACACCGGCGGGGGTACCAGGCCGGCGACACCGACGGCGCCTGGCTGGTGCTGGCCTGCACGGACCAGCCGGAGGTGAACGAGGCCGTGGCGGCGGACGCCGAGCGGCGGCACCTGTGGTGCGCCCGGGCCGACGACGCGGCCGCCTCCCCTGCCTGGGTTCCCGCGGTGGGGCGGGCGGGCGCGGTGACCGTGGCGGTCAACGCGGGCCGGGACCCACGCCGCGCCGCGGAACTCCGTGATCGCTTCGTGGACAGCATTGGCCCGGCCGATCGTTCGGCAGTAAAAGAACAGGAACCGGCGGCTGGCGGACAGCGGGCGCCGGGACGGGTGTCGATCGTCGGCGGTGGGCCGGGGGATCCAGGGCTGATCACGGTGACCGGGCTGCACCGGTTGCGGGAAGCCGACGTGGTGGTGGCCGACCGGCTCGCGCCGCTGGCCCTGCTCGAGCAACTGGCGCCCGGCGTGCACGTGGTGGACGCGGCCAAGGTGCCCGGCGGGCCCGCGATGCGGCAGGACCACATCAACCACGCGCTGGTCGAGCATGCCCGTGCGGGCCGTGCCGTGGTCCGGCTGAAGGGCGGGGACCCGTTCGTGTTCGGCCGCGGCCGGGAGGAGGTCGAGGCGTGCCTGACCGCGGGCGTCCCGGTCGAGGTGGTGCCGGGGGTGACCAGCGCCGTCTCGGTCCCGGCCGCGGCCGGCATCCCGGTCACGCACCGGGGTGTGAGCCAGGGTTTCTGCGTGCTCGCCGGGCATGTCCGGCCCGGGGACTCGCGCAGCTCGGTGGACTGGGCGTCGCTCGCCCGCAGCGGGATCACCCTGGTGCTGCTGATGTCCATCGACCACCTGACCGAGATCGCGGACACGCTGATCTCCGCCGGGCTGCCCGGTATCACCCCGGGCGCGGTGGTGTCCGACGGCTGGAGCCGGCAGCAGCGGGTGGTCACGGCACCGCTGCGGGACCTGGCCGGGGCGGTGCGGGCAGCCGGCGTGACCAACCCGGCGGTCGTGGTGATCGGCGACGTCGCCGGCCTGGCCGCCGATGGCCTCCTGCTGCCTGGCGCCCCCTGGCCCGGCGCGAGCGACGGACCCGGCGGCGGGGCTCCGCCGCGGGAACCCCGGCCGGGGCCGGGCCCCGGTAGCGGCGCGGGACCCGGCGCCTCCGGCGGCGCCTCGTCCGTCACCGCCCACCGCACCAGCGGCACGCCCCTGTCCTCCGCCAGCCCGGCGAGCACCGCCCCCTCCCCCGCCAGCCCGGCGAGCACCGCCCCCTCCCCCGCCAGCCCGGCGAGCACCGCCCCCTCCCCCGCCAGCCCGGCGAGCACCGCTCCCTCCCCCGCCAGCCCGGCGGGCACCGGCCCCCTTCCCGCTCCCCCGGCCACCGGCCGGGTGGCGCGGCGGGTGCTGGTGCTCGGCGGGGCACGGTCGGGGAAGTCGGCGGCGGCCGAAGACATGCTGACCGGCGACGGCCCGGTGGACTACGTGGCGACGGGCACACCGCCGGGCTCCGGCGATGCGGAATGGGACGCCCGGGTGGCCGGGCACAGGCAGCGCCGCCCGCCGCACTGGCGCACGGTGGAGACGCTGGCCCTCACGGAGGTGCTGGCCGCACCGGACCCGGCCGCCGTGCTGGTGGACTGCCTGACCACCTGGCTGGCCCGGGTGATGGACGACTGCGGGGCCTGGGACGACGCCGAAGGCACCGCCGCCGCGCTGGCGGACCGCACCGACGAGGTACTGGAGGCGTGGCGGCACACCCAGCGGCAGGTGATCGCCGTCAGCAACGAGATCGGGTCCGGCGTGGTGCCGGGCACGGCCTCCGGGCGGCGGTTCCGTGACGAGCTGGGGCGGCTGAACGCCCGCATCGCCGCGGACAGCGACGAGGTCTGGCTCTGCACCGCGGGGATTGCCCGGCGGCTGCGATGACGCAGGCCCCGCAGGCCGGGCCGGCCCGCCCAGGACGCCCGGGACAGGCCGGCCTGGTACCGCTGCGAACCGCCCTCGGGCTGTTCACGATCCTCCCGGTGCGGGCGGCACCGGAGATCGGCAGGGACGATGCCGCCCGGGCCGTGCTCTGGCTGCCGGTGGCGGGGCTGCTGCTTTCGGTCCCGGCCGCCGCGGTGCTGCTCGCGGTGGAGGCCGGTGGCCACTCCGGGCCCCGCCGGCTGCTGGCCGCGGCCCTGGCGATCGGCGTACTTGCACTGCTCACCGGGGGCCTGCACCTGGACGGCCTGGCGGACACCGCGGACGGGCTCGGCAGCCGCCGCCCCCGGGAAGAGGCGCTGGCCATCATGCGCCGGTCCGACATCGGGCCGTTCGGCGTCGCGGCGCTGCTGTTCACCGTCCTGGTGCAGATCACCGCCCTGGCCACGGTGGCTCCCGGCTGGCCAGATGCCGCCGCCCTCGCGGTGGCCGTCGTCACCGGGCGGGTCGCGGTCGTGCTGGCGACCGGGCCTGGATCCCCGGCGGCGCGGCCGGACGGGTTCGGCGCGCTGGTGGCCGGGGCCACGTCCGCACGGGCCAGGATCACGGCCGGAGCCGCGGTGTTCGCGGTGACCGCGGTGGCCGCCGCTGCCGCGTGGGGCGCCTACCCAGCGGTGCGCGGCGTGGTCGCCGTGCTGGCCGGGCTGTGCGCCGGCGACCTGCTGCGCCGCCTGGCCCGGCGGCGCCTCGGCGGGATGACCGGTGACGTGTTCGGCGCCGCGATTGAGGTCTGCGCCGCGGTGGTACTGCTGGCCCTGGCCCTGACCGCCTGAGCGGGTACCAGCAGGCCGGTAGGCTCGGCGCTCATGCGGATCCTTGTGCTCGGCGGCACGTGGTTCGTGGGCCGGGCCATCGTCGAGGACGCCCTGCGCGCCGGTGCCGAGGTGACCCTGTTCGGCCGGGGCAAGTCAGGGAACGACCTGTTCGGTGACCTGACCCGGCTCCGCGGCGACCGGGACACCGGCGACTACGCGTCACTGCGCGACGGTTCCTGGGACGCGGTCGTGGACGTCACCGGATACGTCCCCCGGCACGTCGGGCAGGCGATGGACGCGCTGGGCGACCGGGTGGGGCGGTACCTGTTCATCTCCAGCGCCGCGGTGTACCGGCATGAAGGGCTGCGGCCGGGCTCGGACGAGGACGCACCCCGCCGTGCGCCGGTGCGGGACACCGAGGAACTCTGGGATACGACCTATGGCCCGCTCAAGGTCGCCTGCGAGGACGACGTGGTGGCCCGGTACGGCCAGCGGGCGACGATCGTCCGGCCGGGCAAGGTGGCCGGCCCGCACGACTGGCAGGACGGGCTCACCTACTGGGTGCGGCGGGCGGCCGGTGGCGGGCGGGTGGCGGTGCCCGGTGCCCCGGAGCAGCCGGTCCAGATCATCGACTCGCGTGACCTGGCGCGCCTCGTGGTGCAACTGCTCGCCGACGACCGGCCGGGCGCGTTCCATGCGGTCGGCCCCGCCGAACCGGTCACGCTCGGCGGGCTCATCGAGACCTGCGCCCGGGTGGCGGGCACACGGGTGGAGCTTGTGCCCGTGCCGCTCGATCTGGCGCCGCAGCCGTTCCCGCTGGTGAAGACGGACTGGGCAACGCAGCAGCGCAGCCCGGCACGGGCCCTGGCCGCGGGCATGCCGGCGACCCCACTGGAGGTGACGGCGGCCGACGTGCTGGCCTGGGACCGTGAGCGCGGCGAGCCACCGCTGACCCGCGGCTTCTCGCCCGAAGCGGAGCAGGCGCTGCTCGCCCAGCACGACAGGGGCCACCGCGCGGAGCCGTAACGACGGGCGCGCGGAGCCATAACGACGGGCGCGCGGAGCCATAACGACGGGCGCGCGGAGCCATAACGACGGGCGGGCTCAGTCGCCGGCCAGTTCCTCGGGCCGGAGCGCCCGCAGCACGCAGAACTCGTTCCCGTCCGGGTCGGCCAGCACCGCCGCGCGCTGTCCAGCTATTTTCGCCTGCCGCGAATTCCGCAGCACGCGGGTGATGTGCCGAACTGACCTGCTCTGTTAGTGTTCACGGGCTATTACGCCGATATACCCGGCGTAAAGGGGAGGGATAGCATCATGAGGGTATTTTTGCGAAGTTTGTCATGCGCGGTATTCACGAGCACAGTCATCGCGGGGAGTACTGGCGGCCGGGCCGGTCACAGCCGCAGGCGCGGCGGTCACCGGCGGCACGGCCACCTGCTCGGGCACTCCGACGGCACCGGGCGTGCTCACCGGCACGCACGGAGCCGTGGTGGTGCGGGGGGCATGTGAGGTCAACGCGGGGGCCGCGGTGGTCAACGGCGATCTCACGCTCAGCCCGGGCTCGGCCCTGCTCGCCGCGTTCGCGCTGAACGACAAGACCGGAACCGGCACGTCCAGCCTGACCGTGAAGGGCAACGTCCTGGTCCGCTCGGGCGCAACCCTGCTGATGGGCTGCAACCCGGCCAACTTCCCTTGCCTGGATGACCCGAACCAGAACAAGCCGACGCTGTCCATGCATCCCACCGTGGGCCTGGACCTGCGGTCCAACCAGCCACTGGGCGTCATCGTGCACAACTTCACCGTCGGCGGTGACGTCATCCAGACCGGCGGCGGAGGCGGCGTCAACTGCAACCCGCAGGGAGTCTTCAAGCTGTTCCAGAGCCCGGTCTACAGCACCTACGAGGTCGGGTCGGTAGGCGGTGACGTGCGGATAAGCAGCGTCCAGTCCTGCTGGATGGGCATCGTGCAACTGCAGGTGGGCAACACCATGGTGATGTCCCAGAACAAGCTGGCGGATCCGGACGCCATCGAGATCCTCGCCAACCACATCACGGGCAACCTGATCTGCCGCGGTAACAGCCGCACCTGGGACAGCGCTGAGAGCCGGCAACGGCCTGTTCCCGCGCACCCCGCAGCCGAACACGGTGCTGCGGAACCGTAAGGGCCAGTGCGTGCTGTCCAGCCCGACCAAGCCGGGCGGCCCGCACGGTCCCGGGCCGTTCTAACCCGGGCAGCCTGTGATCGCCGGCGCTGGCTACGGACTTCCCGTAGCCGGCGCCGCGGCCATTTCCCGGGCCGGGGCTGGTCAGGTGGAGATGTCGGGGTAGGGCACGCTCCAGTGGCTGAGCCGGGTCGCGTACTCCCGCTGGAAGGCCAGCGGCTCGGCGTAGTCGCGCTCGAAGAGGGCGATGAACAGGGTCAGCGTCAGGAAGTTGTGCGCGCCCATCTCGAACAGCGTGACGTAGTCATGGCTGGCCAGCGCCTCCCGCTCGGCGTCGGTGAAGTTCAGCCAGGTGCTGCGCTCGGCCCCGGGGCAGTTGAGGATCACGTTGGCCTGCTCGGCCTCCCACCAGGCCACGGTGCCGCGCGGGTCGGCGCGATAGCGCTCGACCAGATCCGGGTCGCGGTCGATCGTGTAGAGGAACTTGTTCAGCAGGTACTTGCTCACGCGTCCACCCCGTTCGGGTACCAGGTGAAGTAGGCCTCCATGGTGTGGAAGAGGTCAAGCGAGTCGGCGTAGTCGGCCTTGGCGTTCTCCCCCGCGACGCCCATCATCAGCATGAAGTCCATGAAGCCGTGGGTCGCGTTGCCCGGCTCCCACAGGCTGTCCAGGCTGACCTCGGCCAGGGCCGAGTCCAGGTCGCCTGAGGCAATCCAGCCGACTGCCTTGCGGTCGAACTCGGGGTCCGGGCCGTGCGGGCCGAACTGCCGCGGGCCGCCCAGTTCCAGTGACAGGTGCCCGGTGCCGATGATCGCCACCCGCTGGTCGCTCGGCCACGACTCGACCAGCCGGCGGATCGTCTTGCCCAGCTCCACGAAGCGCTTCGGCTGGGGCATCGGCGGGGCGAAGATGTTGGTGTACACGGGCACGATCGGCAGATCCGTCTCTGGCCGCAGGGTGATGAGCGGGCAGGTGATGCTGTGGTCGACCCTCAGTTCATTGCTGAACGCCAGGTCGAAGCCGGCGTCGATGCCTTCGCGCAGCAGGTACCCCGATAGTTCCTCGTGCCCGGCCATGAACATCCGCGGCAGGCCGAACTCCCGCTCCTCGTTGTAGAAGTTGCCGTCGTAGAACGGTGCCTTCCCGATGAGGAACTGCGGCATGTTGTCCAGCCAGATCTGGTGGAAGTGATCGGAGCCGACCATCACCAGCACGTCGGGGCGGGCCCGGGTCAGCGTTTCCCTGAACGCCTCGATCTTGGCGGCCCATTCGTCCGCGAACGGCGGCCGTTCCTCCCCCGTGGCGGTGCTCGCCCGGTAGTAGAACGGATGGTGGGTGGATGCGATGACCGCGGCGACGTGGGCCATGGCGGCTCCTAATTTCCTAGGGGTTTCACGCCCTGCCGGAGCAGCAGCGCTGGCGGGCCGGTGGCTGGCATTGTCACGGATGGCAGGCCGGACGGCCCGCCGGATGCCTGTGGTCCTGGGCTCAGGCCCACCATGATGTGCGGGGCCGCCTGGCAGGCGGCCCAGTCCGCGCTGATCGCGGCGGCGGCCCGCAGCAGTTGCGGCAGGTATTCGCCGGTGAGCACGTCCACGGGGGTTTCCGCCGCGTGCACGGTCACGTTCATGGACGCGATCACGCGCCCCTCGCCGTCCCGCAACGGCGCCGCCACCGACCGGATCCCGGGGGCCAGTTGCTCGTCGGTCAAGGCCCAGCCGCGCTCGGCGACCTCGCGCAGCGAGGCCGCCCGCTCAGCCTGCCCGGGCTGCCACCTGGCGGTGATCCCGGACCGGCTTGGCTCGGCGAGCACCCGCTCGGCCTCCCCGGGCGGCAGCGCCGCGAGCAGCACCTTGCCCAGGGAGGTCTGCATGGCCGGGAATCTGGTGCCAATGGTGACCGCGAGGGCGATGATCTTCGGCACCGCGACGCGGGCCACGTACACGATGTCGGAGCCGTCGAGCTGGGCGATCGAGGAGGACTCGTGGGTGCGCGAGACCAGGTCCTCCATGTGCGGCCGGGCGACCTCCCACAGGTTCTGCGAGAGGACGTAACACATGCCCAGGTCCAGTACCCGGGCGGTGAGCTCGAAGCCGCCCTCGACGGCGCGGACGTAACCGAGCTGGGTGAGGGTGAGCAGGATGCGCCGGGCGGTCGGCCGGGCCAGCCCGGTCGCGGCGGCCACCGCGGCCAGCGGCATGGCCTGCGGCCGCGGGCCGAACGCCCGGATCACATCGAGGCCACGGGCGAGCGCCTCGATGAAATCAGGGCTGTTGTCCCGGCGCGCCATGCCGCCTCTCTCCCGGTGCGGGTTTGCCTCTTGACAGCAGCCTGCGAACAGGCCAGCGTTCCGTCAAACTACACATGACCGCTCTACGGACGCTTGTCCGATCCTAGGATGACCACTGCCTGAACCGGAGGTAGGACATGACAACACCCAGCCCGGCGGCTGCTGCGGACTTCGCGCCTGGGCGGCCGGTGGTGTTCCGCAACGCCACCGTGCTCACCATGGATGAAGGGCATCACGTGCTGCGTGATGGCGACGTGCTGGTTTCCGGTGAGCGGATCGCCGCGGTAGGCCGTGCCCTTGAGGCACCCGCGGACGCCGTCGAGATCGACGCGACCGGCGGCATCGTCATGCCCGGCATGGTCGACACCCACCGGCACATGTGGCAGACCGCGATGCGTGGGTACGGCGCGGACTGGACGCTCACCCAGTACTTCGTCTGGAACTACCTGCAGTGGGGCAAGTCGTTCCGGCCCCAGGACATCTACGCGGGCAACCTGCTGTCGGCGATTGAGGCGATCGACGCCGGCGTGACCACCTCGGTGGACTGGTCGCACAATCTGCAGACGGTGGAGCACGCCGAGGCTGCGCTGGCCGCGCTCAAGGAGGTGCCCGGGCGGTTCGTGCTGGGCTACGGGAACATCCAGGCGGCTCCATGGGAGTGGTCGGCCACCCCTGAGTTCCGTGACTTCGTCAGCAGGAACTTCAGCGGCAGCGATGACATGCTTGGCTTCCAGATGGCCTTCGACGTGCCGCCGGCCAGCCCGGACTTCCCGGAGAAGGCGGCCTTCGAGGTGGCGCGCGAACTGGGCGTGCCGGTCACCACCCACGCCGGGGTGTGGAAGGTCACCACCGACGACGGCATCCGGCTCATGCACGAGCACGGCTTCATGACCCCGGGCACGGTCTATGTGCACGCCGCGACCCTGAGCGCCGACTCCTACCACCGGATCGCGGCCACCGGCGGTTCGGTATCGCTGTCCACCGAGAGCGAGTGCAGCGCCGGGCAGGGATACCCGCCCACCTGGAAGCTGCGCCAGCACGGCATTCCGGTATCGCTGTCCATGGACACAAGCGTGTGGTGGAGCGGCGACCTGTTCTCGGCCATGCGTGCGACGCTGAGCGCGGACCGGGCCAGGGAGCACCTGGAGGCGCACGCCCGCGACGAGACCGTGACCCACCACAAACTGCGCGCCGAGCAGGTGGTGAGCTGGGCTACCCGCGGCGGGGCCCACACGCTGGGCCTGGACGGGGTGATCGGCAGCCTGCAGCCGGGCAGGAAGGCCGACGTCGTGCTGATCAAGAACGACGACTCACCGGTCATGTTCCCGCTGCTGCACCCGTACGGCCACGTGGTTTTCCAGGCCCAGCGGGCCGACGTGCACACGGTGGTGGTCAACGGCCGGGTGGTGAAGTACGACCACCGGCTCGTCGGCGCGGACCTGGCCAAGGCGCGGCAGGCGGTCGAGCAGACGGTGGAGTACCTGCAAGGCGAACTCGGCCCGGAGGCGTGGACCGAGGGGATGCACCCGGAGATCCCGGAGACCCGTGTGCTGCACAACCCCTACACCTACACCTACACCGAGGGCGCCGCGGACGCACACCCTGGCGGCTGAT
>CAVPSA010000036.1:0-52498 GCA_963707905.1 uncultured Actinomycetes bacterium
CGCACAGAATGTTGCTGTGGGCCTAATTGGAGTCGGTGCCAGCACGCAGGGCCTGGGCCGTAACCCGCCGCTTAGCGGCGGGTTACGGCCGGCGGCGGCAGCGAAGGTTGCCGCTGGGCACACGATGGTTGCGGCGCCGGGCCGGGGCACGAGGCATGGGTGCCGGGGCCGGGGCGGTGGTGGCTTGGGTTAGCGCCCGCCGGCCGCGGCGTGGTACTGCTCCAGCACGCTGGCGGGGATGCGCCCGCGCTCACTGACCGCCAGGCCGTGCTCTTTCGCCCAGGCCCGGATATCACCCGAGCGCTGACGGCTGGGTGCGGTCCGGCCGCCCCGGCGAGGCTGTGCCCGCCCGGCCCGGCGGGCGTGCTCTAGGTAGGGCGCAAGCTGCTTGCCGAACGCGGCGGCGTTCTTGGCGTTCAGGTCGATCTCATAGTCGGTGCCGTCGAAGGCGAACCGCAGGGTCTGCGCGGCCGGGCCGCCGGTCAGATCGTCTTCCAGGGCTATGGTCACTTTCTGGGCCATGTCTACCTTCCCGACTTCTATAGATGTCTAAGCGTATCCTGGCTGATGGCCTGCGCCGGTGGGCAACGCCAGATCAGGCAAGGCCCGGGAAGTGCAACCATGCGGCCAGACACGTATTCCGACCATCAGCCCTCGGGGGGCGCGCTACGCCCGGTGACTCATGCCGGCCGGCGCCGGTGCGCAAGTGGCCGCCGACCTGGACGGTGTCGCATTCGATGTCGGACGGACCCGCAACCGTGCAGACGAGGGTGATCTGTACGTCACGCCGTACGACTGCCCCTCTGGCGGGGTCCGTCAACTTACACCCCTCTGGCGGGCGGAGTGCCTGGCGTGTTCCCGAACGTTGTTCCGCCCGTGCAGCGACTCCGCCGCCGACGGTGGTTCAGTGCGGGCAGGTGCGAACACCCGTCGCGTCGTGTTGCCCACGGCCTGGTGATCAGTGGGGGTCATGGGGTCGGCTGGTGGCGGCGTCTTGGACTAGCAACGCGATCTGGACCCGGTTGTCGGCGGCGAGCTTGGCCAGCAGCCTGGATACGTGTGCCTTGACGGTGGCCAGGCTCATGTGCAGCTGGGCGGCGATATCGGCGTTGGAGTGCCCGTGGGCGATGGCAGTCGCCACCTGGCGCTCGCGGGGGGTGAGCGAGGCGAGCCTACGCCGGGCCTGCTGTTGCCGGGCGGCGGTGTCGGGGTCCCCGGCGACGAGCCGGATGAGGCGGCGGGCGATCGCGGGCGATAGCGAGCCGTCGCCAGCGTGCACAGCCTGGATCGCGGCCACGATGTCGGCGGGCGCGGAGTCTTTGAGCAAGAACCCGGCGGCCCCGGCCTGCAGCGCGCGGAGCACCAGTTCGTCGGCGTCGAACGTGGTCAGGATGATGACCTGGGGCGGATTGGGCTGGGCGCGAAGCTGCCGGGTCGCGGCGATGCCGTCAAGGAGGGGCATCCGGATGTCCATCAGCACGACGTCGGGATGGTGCAGGTCAGCGGCGGGCAGCACGTCGTGGCCGTTGCGGGCTTCGCCGACGACTTGCACCTGCCCGGTTCCGCCGAGCATCATCTTCAGCCCGGACAGGACGAGAGGGTCGTCGTCGACCAGCAGTACCCGGATCGGCCCGGTCATCGATGCTGGGGGATGGTCGCGCGCAGCACGAAATCCCCGATTGCATTGGGGCCATAGTCCAGCTGGCCGCCGGCAAGGGTGACCCGCTCAGCCAGGCCGATCAGCCCGGCGCCGGCGCCGGCCGGTGCGGCAGCGCCCGGCCCGGCGAGGGCGGGGTGCCGACGGGTGATGACCTCGGCCGTTACCGCCTGGCCGTGGGCAGTGACCGTCACCTGCACCGGTGCGCCCGCGGCGTGCTTGCGGGCGTTGGTCAGGCCTTCCTGGATGACTCGGTAGATGGTGCGGCCGAACGCTTCTGGCAGCTGCCCGTCCTCGGGCATGTCGATACGGGCGTCCAGGGTCATCCCGGCTGACCGTGACTCCTTCAGCAGGCCGGCTAGCTGGCCGAAGCCCGGCTGGGGTGGCCCGTCTGTGGCCGCGGAGTCCTCGCGCAGAACGGTGATGACCTGGCGCAGCTCGGCGAGCGCGGCGGCGGCTGAGGTCCTGATCACCGCCGCGGCATGGGCGATGTCGTCTGGCGAGGCGCCGGGGTGGAATTCCAGCGCCCCGGCGTGCACGCTGAGCAGCGACAGCCGGTGGGCCAGCACGTCGTGCATCTCCCGGGCGATGCGCCGCCGCTCGGCCTCGCGTGCCTGCTCAGCATTGCGCAACTGGTCTGCTTCCAGCCGCTGCGCCCGCTCTCGGAGCGAGGCGACCAGCTCGCGCCGGGAGCGCAGATAAAGGCCCCAGCCGAACGCGATCACGGTGAGCAAGAATGCGGGGAATCCGACCTTGACGATCTCGCCGGCCGCGGGGTTGACCAGCGGGAACACGACGCTGGCCGCCGCCGTCAGCACCACCACCGCGGTCAGGGCGCGTCCCCGCAGCCGCGAGGCGGCGGTGCAGACGGCGACCAGTCCGGCGCCCAGGGCCAGCGGCGAGAACGTGTTCGCCGCGAAGGCCAGCACGAATACCGCCATCGGGTGGGCGCGCCGCCACCACAGCGCCAGACACGCCACCGCCCCGGCGGCCACGTCCACGGCGTCGAGGACTAGGCCGTGGCTATGCCACAGGTACCCCTGGGTGATCCCGCCCAGCACGACCGCGAACGCGAACAGCGCTGCATCGGCCAGTCGGCCGCCAGCCAGGCCGGCGCCCGGCAGTCCGCTGAACGAGGGCGGGTGCCGCCACAGCGCCGCGCGGGCGCCAGGCTCCTGGATCGTGGTCATTTCAGCGCCAGCGTACGCGCCGGGTCAGGCCGGGCACCCCCTACCAAAGTCGATGCTCAGGCCGGCCAAGGACGGGGGCAGACATGGCTCGTCAGCCGACGCGGCGGCAGCCGCCGGGCGGCCAGGGTCAAAGCATGGAAGCTACAAGGAACACCCAGGGCGGCGGGCCGGTGGCCCGGCCCAGCGGGGCGGGCCCAGGCCGCTTGGCCGTTACCTCGGGCCCGGCCATCCAGGTGGCCGGGCTGCGCAAGAAGTTCGGCCGCGTGGTTGCGGTGCAGGACGTGTCGTTCACCGTCGCCTACGGCCGGATCACCGGGTTCCTCGGTCCCAACGGCGCGGGGAAGACCACCACCCTGCGGATGCTGCTCGGGCTGATCCGCCCCGACGCCGGCACCGCGGCCATCGCCGGGACCCCCTATCCGGACCTGGCCAGCCCGGCCCAGACCGTCGGCGCGCTGCTCGACCAGGCCGCACACCCCGGCCGCTCGGGCCGGGACCACCTGCGGGTGCTGGCCGCAGCCGCCGGGATCCCCGAGGAACGGGCTGGCCAGCTGCTGGCCACGGCAGGCCTGCAGCACGCGGCCCGGCAGCGGGCCGGCGGTTACTCCCTCGGCATGCGGCAGCGGCTCGGCCTGGCCGCCGCCCTGCTCGGCGACCCGGCCGTGCTGGTCCTCGACGAGCCCGCCAACGGCCTGGACCCGCAAGGCATCCGCTGGCTGCGCGACCTGCTCCGCCGGCTGGCCGCCGAAGGACGGGCCGTCCTGGTCTCCAGCCACATCCTCGCCGAGGTCACCCAGACCGCCGACGACGTCGTGATCATCCACCACGGCCGGACCGTGACCCAGGCCCCGCTCCCGGACCTGCTGGCCACCCGCCCCGGCGCCAGCCTGGAAGACATCTACCTCGAATTGACCGGTACCCCCAAAGGAGAACCGTCATGACCCGCTTGGTCCGCGCCGAGGCGCTGCGGCTGGCCACCACCCGCACCTACTGGCTGCTGGCCGCCGGGGCCATCGCCCTGATCGCCGGGGCGGTCGCCCTCACCGCCGCGGCCAGCAACTTCACCCCCGGCACCAACCCGGCACGCTCCGTCCTGGCCATCGCCGGGCTGGCCCAGACCGTCGCGCTGATCGCCGGGGCGCTCTCGGTGACCGGCGAGTTCCGGCACAAGACCATCACCCCCGCCGTGCTGATCACCCCCCGCCGCACCCCGCTGCTCGCCGCCAAGCTCATCACCCTGGCTGCCGCCGGGCTGGCCTTCGGCATGGCCGCAACCGGGATCGCCACCGCCATCACCTTGCCGCTGCTGGCCACCCGGCACATCACCGCCGGAGTCTCCGCCACCGGCGCCGCCGCCATCATCGCCGGCGGCGCCATCGCCACCGCGCTGGCTGCCGCCCTCGGCGTCGGAGCCGGCGCCATCATCCGCAACCAGGTCGGCGCCATCACTGCCGTCCTTGCCCTGCTCTACCTAGCCGAGCCGCTGCTCGGCTACATCCCCCACCTCGGCACCGCCATCCAGCAATACGGCCTCGGCGGCCTGGCCGCCGCCGCCACCCACACCGTCGGCTTCCCCGCCAGCGCCCACCTGCTCGGGCAGCCAGCAGCCGCGCTCATGCTGGCCGGTTACGCCACCGCGGCCCTGCTCGCCGGTGCCACGCTGCTGCGCCGCCGCGACATCACCACCTGACTGCGCTTCGCCGGCCCGTCGGCGCGGCCCGGTCGCCCGTATGACCGCGGCGGCCCGGGCCCGATAGACCCTCCGTCCGCGCAGCTCGACCTGAGCGCCGTCATATCCGCAATCCACGCCGCGCAGAACCGGGCACTGCGAGCGGCCTGCGGTCGTCACGGCTTTCATTGCCGAGGGCGCCGCCCTCATCATGCCGGCGGCCATGGCGCTGGCCGCTGCGGGCTTCAGCCAATTACCGCGCCTGGTGCGTCTTGGCGGACTGTTCCAGCGCGCCAGTATCGTGACCGGCTTCGCGTGGCTCACCGCCCTCTCCGCACGGGCACTCCAGCATCCGCCCGCCGCCGGCATCGCCAGACCACCAGTAACCTGACCCGCCTCCTCGCATCCCGGCGGATCCCCGCGCACGCAACTCGGCTACCGTGCGTTGCATCGGTCTGACGGCCATGCATAGGTATCCCGCTGGTGACGGCCCGGCCATTGGCATGCTCCGGCGGGGTGATGGCTGTTGTGCTTATTCCTCGATGGCTCCGCCGGTGCGCCGGAGGTGCTGCCGGAAGGTGTAGGACGGATCGGCTGCCCGGCGTGCCAGGAAGTCGCTGAAGGCCGTTTGCTGGCGCAGGGTTTCGCCTGCCTGGATCTTGTGGGCCTGGTCCCGCTCGGTTCGCGCGATCTGGTGTGCCGTGGCCAGAATCTCCCCAGCCTGGCCGGCCGCGATGAAGACAACACCGTCGCCGTCACCAAAGACAATGTCGTCGCCGGTGACCAGGCATGCCCCGAACCGGGCGCTGGCCAGCGCGACGGGCTCCCGCTCGTCCAACCGCACCGGCCCGGCCGGGTAACTGCCGTAGCTGAACACCGGAAGGCCGATCTGCGCCAGTTCCGGCGTGTCGCGGTGCAGCCCCCACACCACCAAGCCCCCCAGCCCGGCTGCCTGAGCCTCCAGCGCCACCAGGTCGCCAATGCACGCCTCATCACCCCGCCCGCCGTTGTCGACGACCAGCACGTCACCCTGCTCAGCGCTGCTGAACGCCTCCAAGAACACATCCACGCTGCCGTAATGACGCGCCGGCAACGCACGTCCCGCGATCGGGCGGCCTGAAACGACCGCGGCGACGCCAGGCGGCGCCACCCGCAACGGCACGCCCCTGCGGATGCACGCATCGGCCACCAGTGGCGTGGAAAGGCCCGCGAAATTCTCCAGCATCCCTGCCTCTTTCTGGCTCGGTCCCGCCCGCGCCAAGACGCTACGCGCACCGGCAGGGAACCGTCTTGAACAATCGTGCGGCCACGAATGTTCATGCTGATCCGCATATAAGAATGTGTTGGTGTAACGCACCACTTGGCGGCATGGACGTTCGCTGCCAGTGCCGTCAAGTCGGTCGGCTCCGCGTCCAATGGTGTTGCCAGTACGGCCGGCGGGGCACGGCCTACCTCTTTCGGCCCCATCACGAGGATGAGCACCGCACCTGAGAGGCCGAACAGCGCGGCGTCGATGATCGGTGGGCCGTGGAGTTCGCCAGAATCAGGGTCTGGAGTTGTGTATCAGGATCCCTCGTGCGTGCTCTTCTGAGGTAGAGGCGACTCCAGGGGAGGGGAGCCATGAACGGGATCTGGCAGAGAATCAGCGCCGAGCCGGCCGTGATCACGGGTGCGGTGGTGGCAAGCGTCAATGTGGCCGCGGCATTCCGCGTGTGGATGCCGACGCCAGAACAGCTCGCGGCTATTAACAGCGCGCTGGCTGCCATCTTTGCCCTGCTTGTCCGTGCGACCGTCGAGCCCAAGCACGGTACACCGGTTCGGCTTCCCCAGGCCCGGCCGCGCCAGGAGCGGGCCCCCAGCCCCACGGAACCATGAACGAATCCGCATAAGCGCTGCGCACGTCCGTGCTAGCTGGACACCGTTGGGCCAGAAGCGCTGGATCTCAGACCGACACCGAAACCACGCCCGCTTATCATCGGCATCGCGGACCTCGTCCGCGCCGGCTTGCCGCTGCTGGCCGCATCTTTGCGGCGTGCCAGGGAAGCGCGGATTCGCCTACGGCGTGGGTTCTGCGCCGGCTTTGCTGGCGGGCTTGGATGGTGTGAGGTCCTGGGGTGCTGTCCGGGTCAGCATGACGACCCCTACGGCCATCACCGCGAACGCCACGACGGCGATGGCGACTTTCGCCGGGCTGGTGGTGAACCGCTCGCCGAACAGCCAGACGCTCAAGATGATGCTGGCAAACGGGTCGATGATGACCAGCAGTGGCTGGGACACACTCAGCGGCCCGACGTGCAGCGCGCCCTGCTGGAGCACCGCGCCGGTAATCGTGGCAGCGATAAACGCATACACCGGCCAGGCCGTCAGCATGCCGCCGATGCCGGAGGCCGACAGCGTCTGGGTCGCGGTCTTGAGAAACGACGCCTCCAGCGACGCCGTCAGCCCCGCCGCCGCCGCCAGCGCAGCCGCCCGGCGTACCGGCGAGCCCCGCAAGCCCAGCAAGGTCAGCACCACGATGGCACCGCCGAGTACCAGCCCCGCCGACAGCCAGCGTGCCGCCGCCGGGGTGGGGTGGCCGCCGGTGGGCTCGCCGACGGCCAGGAACACTGCCAGGGTCACGCAGACGACGCTGACCGACGCCCACGCGGCCCGGGCTACGTCCTGGTGAAGCCACACCCGGCGCAGGACCAGGGTGAAGATCAGCTCGGTGATCAGCAGCGGCTGGACCACCGACATCGGGCCGTTGTGCAGGGCCAGGGCCTGGAAGACGAACGAGCCGGCCGCGGCGGCGACACCCAGCAGCCACAGCGGCTGCCGTGGCAGGTACAGCGCCAGCCGCCAGCCCTTGACCCGTCCCGGTGCGCTGACGCTCGCCTTGTGCTGCGTCATCAAATTGACCGCGTTGGCCAACGCGGCGGCCAAGGCGAACACCACCGCCAAAAGCATGCCCCGGCCTCCGTTCCCTCACTTTGGGGCAGCCAGAATGCCGCACGGCTGACGGTCTTTGCCGGCAAAGACCGTCAGCCGCAGCCCAGGTCCGACATGTCACTCTCTTGCCTGATCGTGCTCCCAGCGCATCCGCGCGTCATCACCCGTGCGGGTGGCTGGACTGGCCGTCGGCGCGGAAGGCCGAGATTCCTGCGGCCGGGAGATCTGCCTGGCGGTGCAGCGCGGGGACGTAGCTCGGGTTACCTATCCGATGGGCCTGCAGGGTTTTGCGCTGCAGCGGACGGGCTATCAATCGCAGCTTCCGGCGCTGCGGCGGGCGGGCCGGGGCCGAGAAGGCCGATGTCCGCGGCCCGGCCCGGCCCGGCTGGGGCGCCGTATGGGCCGGCCGCTGCTGACATGTCGTCGATGGTGAAGGTGTGTTCCCGGCGCAGGTCGCGGGTGAAGGCGAACCACCAGCCCAGCACTGCCCCGACGCGGTTGCGGTAGCCGGTGAGGAAGCCGATATGGATGAACAGCCATGCCCACCAGCCAAGAAGGCCGCCGAAGTGCAGCTTCCCGGCGGAGATGACGGCTCGCCCGCGCGAGATGTAAGCGGCAGAGCCCAGATCGTGGTAGCGGAAAGGCTTGTCATAGGTCTCGCCGCGGGCCAGGTGGCTGATCTTTCGCCCGGCATAGAGCCCGGTCTGCATGGCGACCTCCGCGACCCCGGGCAGCTTGTCCAGGCACATCACGTCTCCGGCCACCAGGATCTCGGGATGCCCGGAGACACTGAGGTCCTTGCCGCACAGGATGCGGCCCGCCCGGTCCTGCTCCGCGCCGGTGGCCTTGGCCACTGCCCCGGCCAGCGGCGGGGCCTCGACGCCCGCGGTCCACAAGATGGTGCCCACCTCATGCCGGGTGACCTTGCCGTCGTGGTCTTTGACCTGCAGGCTATTAAGGTCCAGGCTGGTGACGATCGAGCCCATGTGCAGTTCGACGCCCAGTTTGCCCAGATCGCGGGCGGCCAGAGCAGACAGCTTCGGGCCGAACATGGCCAACGGGGCGCTCCCGCCGTCGAACAGCATGACCCGGGCATCCTCGGGCTTGATGTGCCGGTACTGGCTGCGCAGCGTCTTGGTGGCGACCTCCCGGATCTGCCCAGCCAGTTCGACGCCGGTCGGTCCCGCCCCCACCAGGGCGAAGGTGAGCCAGCGCCGGCGTTCGGCAGGGTCGGTAGCGGACTCAGCCATCTCGAATGCGCCGAACACCCGCCGCCGGATCTTCAGGGCGTCCTCGATGGTTTTCATCCCGGGCGCGATGGCGGCGTACTCGTCATGCCCGAAATAGGACTGCCGGACCCCGGCGGCGAGGATGAGGTAGTCGTAGCCGAACTCGATCGGCTCGCCCAGCGGCCGCCGCGCGAGCACCCGACGCCCGGCCGCATCGATGCCGGTCACCTCGGCCAGCACGAACTCGACGTTGCGGTGTTTTTTGAGCAGGTCGCGCAGCGGGGACGCGATCTTCCCTTCCGAAAGGATGCCGGTCGCGCACTGGTAGAGCAGCGGCTGGAACAGGTGATGCTCGGCACGGTCGATGAGGGTCACCTGGACCGGCGCGCGCCGCAGCGCCCGGGCGGCGAACAGGCCGGCGAAGCCGCCGCCGACGATCACTACCCGGCGGGTGGATGCCTCGTCCATCGCTCGGCCGACCTTTCATTCAGTCGTACGGTTCTGGGTTGGTCAGCCCGCCGGGTTGTACCAGGTTTCCCGCTCGGGCAGCAGCCGGTCGGCTTCCCCGGGGCCCCAGCTGCCCTTGGCGTAGGGGTGCACGGGGGTGACGTCGCCGAGCACCGGGTCAACGACCTTCCAGGCCGCTTCGACGGTGTCCTGGCGGGCGAACAGCCAGCGTTCGCCGTCCAGGGCCGCGCCGATGAGCCGGTCGTAGGGGCGCATGTCCGACCCGGGTTGCCCCGCGAAAGCAAGGTTCTCCAGCGTCGGTTCCAGGCCGGCGCCGGGCTTCTTGCCCGCCAGGGTGAGGCTTACCGCGGTCTCCGGCCAGACACGGAACCGCAGCGAGTCCCGGACGGCGAACGGCTCGATGCCGAAGACGTCATGCGGAGGCCGCTTGAAGCGGATGTCGACCTCGGTGGCGGTGACCGGCATGCACTTGCCGGCCCTGATCAGGATCGGCACGTCCTCCCACCGCCACGTGTCCGCCGCGAGCCGGACCGCGACGTAGCTCTCCGTCGTCGACTTCGGGTCCACGCCCTCGACGTCGTGATAGCCCTCGTACTGGCCCCGCACCGTATCCTCGGGGGTCAGCGGCCGCAGCGCGGCTACCACCCGCGACTTGGCGTCCCGCCAGGATGCCAGGCCCTGCCCATCCGGTGGGTCGGCGAGCACGGTGGCCAGCACCTGGAGCATGTGGTTCTGGACCACGTCCCTGATGGCGCCTGTCCGGTCGTAGAACCGGCCGCGGTCGGCGACATCGAAAGCTTCGGCCATCGTGATCTGGATGCTCTCCACGTAGGTCCGGTTGAGCAGTGGCTCGATCACCGAGTTGGCGAACCGGACGAAGAGCACGTTCTCCACCGGATCAAAGGCCAGCCAGTCGTCGACCCGGAAGATCGCCTCCTCCGGGAAGTACCTGTGCATCGTGTCGTTGAGCTGCCGCGAACTGGCCAGGTCGGTACCGAACGGCTTCTCCACCATCACCCGCGCGTCCCTGGCCCGTCCGGCCGTGGCAATGCCGTGTGCGACGCGGCCGAACAGCGGGGGAGGCACCTCAAGGTAGAACAGCACCCGGCTGCCAGCGCCGATCGCGTCCGACATCGCCTTGTAGGTGGCATCGTCGTCAAGATCTCCATCGACGTACCGCAGCAGGCCGAGCATCTTCCGCGCGGCGGCGCTGTCCGGGTCCATCTTGTTGAGCCTCAGCGAGGCGGCCGCGTAGTCGCGGAACTGCGCCAATCCCCAGCCGCTCTTCGCCACCCCGATGACCGGCACCTCCAGTACGCCACGCTGGACCAGCCCCACCAGCGCGGGAAATGTCTCGATCTTGGCCAGATCGCCCGTAGCGCCGAAAATCACCAGCGCGTCAATCCCGTCACCCGCCATGTCAGCTCCCTACTTATCGCGCTATGCCCATCCGATCGCGGCCGGCCGCTGCCGCCATCACACCGAGTGGGTGATAGCGGGATGCGGCGCGGGCGGCTGGAACTCCCGGGGGGGCTGGTGCGCCGCCGGAAGACGCCGGTCACCGGCGCCGTGCGGCGGGCCAGCCACCTGGGCCCGGTCCCGCAGATGATCACTGTTTGTCGCGGCACGGCGACACGGCATCACCCATGCGGGTGGTTACCGCCTGCACCCAGTCCCAGGTGCTGAAAGGGCGGAGTGTAGAACATAATTCGTTCAGCAGCCACCTGCGGGGGGAGTCATTGAGCTTGACGGCTACTTCCCGGACTCACGCCCATAGAAATACATTGCGTGAACCCTATGGAAATATTGCGTGAACGTGATGATCTCGCGATCGGCTTCTGGCCTAGGGTAATTGCTTCGGTTTACCACGCCAGCCCCATTGGCCCCGTTCTGGACCATTTCTTGACCTTCCGCGCCGTGCTAACGACCAAGGTCTCCCCCTTTGCGGGTGATGCCGCGCCCAGCCTGAGCTTGAAGTATGTGCACACGGCAGGTGTTCCAGATCTGGCTTGCTTACCGCGCCCGCACAAGCAGCAGCCCGCACAAGCGGCAGCCCGCTCAAGCAGCAGAAGGAGGGAGCCGTGGCCGAGCACTACGACGTGATCATTATCGGGTCGGGGGCCGGGGGAGGAACGCTCGCGCATACCCTCGCCGGCGCGGGCAAGAAGATCTTGCTGCTTGAGCGCGGAAACTTCCTGCCTCGCGAGATGGCCAACTGGAGCCCGAATGCCGTATTCGCCCGTGGCCGCTACATTTCCAAGGACACGTGGTTCGACAGCGGCGGCAAGGCGTTCCAGCCGCAGGTCCACTACTTCGTTGGCGGGGCCACCAAGCTGTACGGTGCGGCGCTGTACCGGCTGCGCCCCGGGGACTTCGGGGAGCTAAGGCACGCTGACGGGATCTCCCCGGCCTGGCCGCTGTCCTATGACGACTTCGAGCCGTGGTATTCGAAGGCTGAGCAGTTGTACCAGGTGCACGGCAACGACGGCGAGGATCCGACCGAAGGCCACCGGAGCGAGCCCTACCCATGGCCTGCCGTCTCGCACGAGGCCAGGATCCAGGAGATATCCGATGGCCTGGCCAAGGGCGGCTACCACCCGTTCCACGCGCCCTGCGGGATCATGCTGGACGAGGCACAGCGGCCCAAGAGCGCCTGCATACGTTGCGCCTGGTGCGATGGCTACCCCTGCCTTGTCCACGCGAAGTCCGATGCCGAGGTCATCGCCGTCCGGCCCCTGCTCGGCCGCGGCAACGTCACCCTGCTCACCGGTGCCGAAGTGACGAAGCTGGAGACCGGCGAATCCGGCCGTGCGGTCACCGCGGTCACCGTCTTCCGGGGCGGCAACCACGAGGTCTACCGGGGCGACATCGTGGCCGTCTGCGCCGGCGCCGCGAACAGCGCCAGGCTCCTTCTCAATTCGGCCAGCGACGCCCACCCCCACGGCCTGGCGAACGGGTCGGACCAGGTCGGGCGCAACTACATGTTCCACAACTGCCTGGCCGTGGTGGCCCTGTCCAAAGAGAAGAACGACACGGTTTTCCAGAAGACGCTGGGGATCAACGATTTTTACTTCGGCGCGCCGGACTACCAGTGGCCGGCTGGCAACATCCAGATGATCGGCAAGTCCAACGCCGAGGCCATGCGGGGAGAGAAACCAAAGCTCACAAAGCTCTCCCCAGAGTGGACGCTCTCCGACGTGGCGGAGCACGCGGTGGACTTCTGGCTCACCACCGAAGACCTGCCGGTGCCCAGCAACCGCGTGACGACCGACGGCGACGGCAACGTCCACCTGGCCTACACCCCGACCAACAACGACGAGGCCGGCCGCCTCTACCACGAGCTGAAAAAGATCATGAATCACACGGGAATGGCCGAGCACCACGTGCTGGGCAAGAACTTCTACATGGACATGAGCATCCCGGTCGCGGGCTGCGCCCACCAGGCCGGCACCTGCCGGTTCGGCACCGACCCGGCCACCTCGGTGCTCGACGTGAACTGCAAGGCCCACGAGATCGACAACCTCTACGTGGTGGACACCAGCTTCTTCCCCAGCATCGGTGCCGTGAACCCCGCACTCACCGCCATGGCCAACGCCATGCGAGTCGGCGAGCACCTGCTAAGCCGGCTGGCATGACCGGCTGGGTCTTGACTATGAAAAAGGCCGAGTACCAGGCGTTCCGGTCTTGACTGCGAAAGGTCAAAAGCACATGAGCGCGTTTCCGCCTATTGCCGATTACGGTTTCCTGTCGAACTGCGAGCAGAACTGCCTGGTCGCCCCGGACGGATCGGTCGAATGGCTGTGCCTGCCGCGCCCCGATTCCCCGAGTGTCTTCGGGGCGCTGCTGGACCGGGCGGCCGGCATGTTCAGGTTCGGTCCCGGCGGCACTCACGTCCCACAGCACCGCCGGTACGTTCCGGGGACGATGGTCCTGGAGACGACCTGGCAGACCCCGACGGGATGGATGGTCGTCCAGGACTTCCTGGCCATCGGCCCGGTCCAGCACGAGGGGCGCCGCCCGGACTACCACAGGGCGCCGGCTGATTTCGGCGCCGTCGGTGCGCTTGTGCGGGTCGCGACGTGCATCAGCGGGAAGGTCGAGGTCGTCGTGAACTGTGGCCCCCTGTTCAATTACGGGAGCGCGGGCGGGACGTGGAACTACCAGGGCGACGGATACGACGCGATGAGAATCGCCCCCGCGGAGGGGGACGTGCGTCTCGACCTGGCCGGCAGCATCCCGCTCGGCGTGCTGGGTGCCCGCTGTTACGGTCGCACGACGCTCGCTGCGGGCCAATCGGCGTTCGTCGTGCTGTCCTGGGGCGACGGGCGCGTTCCGGCCAGCCAGGACGAGGCCTTTACCGCGCTGCAAACCACGGTCGATTTCTGGCGCGACTGGCTGAGCTCAGCCAAGATCCCCGACCATCCGTGGAAGACCTACCTCGACCGCAGCGCGCTGACCCTGAAAGGGCTCAGCTACGCTCCCACCGGCGCCATCATGGCGGCAGCGACGACCTCGCTGCCGGAAACGCCCGGCGGGGCACGCAACTGGGACTACCGGTTCACCTGGATCCGGGACTCGGCCTTCATGCTCCGCTCGCTGTATCGTCTCGGGTTCGACTGGGAGGCGATCGAGTACTGGGGCTTCGTCCTCGACGCGGTCAGCGGGGGTGACCTTAACCGCCGTCCCGAACTCCAGATCATGTATGGCATCGCCGGTGAACGCGACCTGACCGAGCGGACCCTCGACCATCTGTCCGGGTACCGGGGGGCCCGCCCAGTCCGGATTGGCAACGGGGCCTGGAATCAGCAGCAGCACGATGTGTGGGGGATGATTCTCGACGCCTTGGCCGTCCAGTTCCACTCTGGAGCGGGACAGATCGTGGCGCCGGTGTGGGAAGGGCTCGCCACTTTCGTGGAGGCCGCCCTGGAGCACTGGCATGAGCCCGACCAGGGGATCTGGGAAGTCCGGGGTGACCCCAAGCACTTCACGGCATCCAAGGTGATGTGCTGGGTGGCGGCCTCGCGAGGAGCCGATCTCGCCGAGGAACGCGGCGACGGCGAGCGTGCCAAGCGCTGGCGGGCGGGCGCGGACGAGATCAAGGCCGAGATACTGGATAAGGGCGTTTCCGCGCGGGGCGTGTTCCGGCAGCACTATGAGACCGACGATCTCGACGCGTCGCTACTGCTCCTGCCCATCATGGGGTTCCTGCCCCCCAGTGACGAGCGGGTCAAAGCGACCGTGCTCGCCATTGCCGACGAGCTGACCGAGGACGGCCTGGTCCTGCGGTACCGGGTGACGGGGACGGACACCGGGTTCGAGGGCGAGGAAGGAACCTTCACCATCTGCTCGTTCTGGCTGGTGACCGCCCTGGTCATGATCAGCGAGACGGAACGCGGCCGGGCCCTGTGCCAGAAACTGCTGTCGTTCGCCGGGCCGCTCCAGCTTTATGCAGAGGAGATCGACACCAGCACCGGCGAGCATCTCGGCAATTTCCCGCAGGCATTCACCCACCTGGCCCTGATCGAAGCCGTATCACTGCTCATCGAGTCTGAGCATGGCATCTCGGCCTCGGCGATCTAGAGGCGGTGGGGTCGGCCGCGCGAGCCACCGTAGTGGCTCGACGACCTGCGCGCGTACTCCTCAGCGGAGATGACTTCCGGTCGCTGAGGTCCCAGCCTTGTTAGCTGGTCCGCCGTACTAGCTGATGAGCTCGCTGTGGCTTGCGGTAGCTGCGCAACTCGGCATCTGCCGCTGCGCGCGCCGCGGCTGCGCGTATGGCGGGCATGACTCACCCATCGGAGGTGGTGGTGACCGGCCCTGGTGCTGGCCCAGGCCGGGCTGCTCGCCCATGTCCTGGCGGCCGCGGCACGGGCGTGGCTGCCCCTGTGGCCGACCCTGGCCACCAAGGGCCTGGACGCGCTCATGTCGTCGCAGAGGTCGTGCAGATTCTTCCCGCGAGGATCGACCGTGTTGAGGAACGTCTCACGGTTGGCCAAGTTCGGTCGTCTGGTCTCCCATGCTCGCCCCTCCGGCAGCGGCGAGGGCGCCGCCGAGACCGTCCGCGAGCTTGTTCGCGAACGCGTGGGCCTGCCCGGCGAAGTCCGGCTTGAGATTGGTCGGCGGGATCTTCACCCCGAGGGAGCGCTCGCGCATCTCGCCCTTGCCGAAGTAGCTGAGCAGCGACAGCAACGACCGGACCTGGCCGCCGGCGAACTGGAATTTGGTGCCGTCGGTGAACACGCCCCCCTGCGCGGTGCCCAGCTTCTTGACTTCTTTAAGGTTGATGCTCCAGTACCGTCGGCACACCACGTAGGCAGCGAACCGCTTCCCGGCCAGCACCTTCCCCGCCTCGGCGGACTTCAGATACGAGCGCAGCGGCATGTTGGTGGTGAAAAACCAGGTCGGCGAGCCGAAGCAGAGCAGCTCGTAGTCGCCTTCCCCGGCAGCGTCCGGGATGCGGATCTGCCCGGTCGCACGGCGCGTCTGGGCCGGCAACACCGTGAGCAGGTCGAAGACCGCGTGCCGGAAGGGGAACCGGCCGAACTTCCTCGCGTAATGGGGATCGGTGAACTCGATCCCCGCCAGCGACACCTCGCAACCCCGCTCGCGCAACACCCCGGCCATCGCCTCGGCCACCCGAAGGCTCTGCTGGGTGTGGGTGTAGTAGACGAAAAGAACCGAGGGCTTGCCTGGTGAGCTCATCGCGCTCTCCTTCGATCGCGAGGCCGCTCCCCTGCGGGAATTGGCGGAACCTTGGCTCCGGCCCCTACTCACGCCCCACGATCCACCTCGTGGCACGCAGCGGCATCGCCCCAACGGGGTGAAAGGGGACAGGCCAGCCCCTCGCTGGCCGAGGGCCGAGATCCCTCAGATTCCTGCGATGCCTTTGCCGATCAGTACCACGGCGAAGATGAGAAACAGGACGGTCATCACGACCGCGTTGTTCTGGCCCAGCCAGGCCTTCCAGCTGTCCAGGATCTTCTGGGCTTTCTCGCCCATCGCGAGCGTGACCACAAGCGGAGCCGCCACGCCGAGCGCGGCGACGAGAACATACACCGCGACGGCCCCCACCTCCTGCCCAGTGGACAGGCTCGCCGAGGCGATAGCCACCGCCGCCGCCACCCCGACGATGATGTTCTTCGGGTTAAGCGCGCCGATGCCTACGCCAACGATCAGCGACTTCCCGGGAGCGAACCCAGCGATCCCGTTCATCCACTTCGGCATCGACGCCTCCTCACCGGGCTTTGGCCGGCCGCGGAACTGGCGCAGCGCGGCCACCAGCAGCAGCGCTCCCAGCGCCAACTGGAGGATCGAGGCTCCCGTCGACTGCCCCGAACCAGCGGACAGGTTGATCGTTCCGGCAACGGCGGCGAGGACCGCCAGCACGCCCGCGACACCGATGATGAACCCGGCAAGGTAGCTAGCGGCGTTGGCGACCGGCTTCTTGGTGAAGAGCAACAGGATCTCGGCGATGATCGGTATCGGCGAGATCGTCACCGCGATGGCGAGGGGAAGAATGCTCCCGATGACATCCTTCACCGGCGTCTCGCGAGACGAGCATCAGGATTAAGACGATCGGCCCGCTGATCGAGGTGCCAGCCGCGATGGGGGAGGAACTCGCCAGAACGCTGGCTCATCTCGCTTAGCCGCCCATGCCGACTTGCGCTTCGGCGAGTGCCGCCTTGAGCTTCTTAGCGCTGCCGCCGCCGACCTGGGCGACGGATTTGCGCACTGCGCTGGCGAGCGTCGCGTCGACGACCGCCGATGCCAGCAACGGCGGCGCGAACAATCCCACGGCCGGGCCGACTCCGCCGCCGATCTTCATGCCCTTGCGGCCCAGGTGATCACCGGTCTCCTTGAGGGTGACGTTGCCGTCGGGGTGCGGGGCCACGTCGAAGACCACCTTCTTGACCGTGCCGGTGAACGCGAATGGTGCCTTGTCAGCGTAGCTCCGGTCCACGAGCAGGCCGTTGTCCCGGCCCACGTCCAGGCCCGAATAGCCGCTGAAACCGAACGGCACCGTGTGGGCCATCCGGCCGCCGCCCACTCCTTGACCTTCTCCGGATGGCTCGCCGCCAGGTCGTTCGCCTGCGAGAAGTCATCGGGCAGGTAATACAGCTCGACCGGGTCCTCATCGGGGTCCCAGATACCGGAGGCGAACCGCTTCAGTAGCTCTGGATCCAGGCGCCACGGGGTCCGGGGCATCCGCATCGCCAGCCACCAGCCGTCCTTGTACATCGCCCGGTTACCGAAGTTCTCGAAGTACTGCTGGGTGTGCCGCTCGGCAGCGTCCGGGTCGGCCAGCGAGTCAGCAAAGGTCACGCCTGTCATGGGCTGCTGCTCGACCCCCGTCGGGTGAACCAGTTTCATGTGCTGCCGGCATGTGGAAGCGGCAAGAGCTACCTGCCAAAAGGCAATGCTTCAGCGGGATTTCACCCAGTCAGGAGGATGCCAGGGCCCCAGTGGGGGCGCAGTCTGTGCTGCAGGGGGACATGCGATCGGATCACGCCGGCAGGGCCCAGCCGGGCAAGGCGGCGTGCGAGAGGAGCCACGATGAGTGAAGTCACCGAGCAGCAGCTTGAGGACATGGAAGCGTTGTTCGTCCAGACCGCGGCGAGCATGACCAGCGACCGGGGGACTATCACGTTGCATGGCTTGTCGCCGTCGACGCTTTACTTCGCCGACCGCCCCCAGCGCGACGTCGGGCACATGATGTCTCGTCAGTTCGTCGGCAACTGGGCAGCAGGGGACAACAGCTTCGCGGACAACCCTCCCAACGCCGTCCTGTCCTTCGCGGAGCCCGGTGACAGGCTTCCCGAGGATGCGGTCGTGGTCATCCAGGATCCGCACCTGGACGGAGATGCGCTCACCTACAGCATCAAGCTCCTCGACGGCACCGTGCCGGCCGCCACTGGGCCGTGTGCGCTGTTCATCGACCCCTTTGGGCGTCCTTTGTCACCGGTCTCGGCAGCCGGGATGCACCGGCGTGCACGCCGGCGGCGGCGCTAAGGCCGCGATCGCTGGCAGCGATTCGCGATTCGTGGATCGGTTCCCCTGATTGAAGCCAGGTTCGGTCCGCGTGAGGTGACCGAACTACTGGAGTCGGCGCCCGGCCCCTTTTAAGGCACATGCGTCGTCCTATGGGCGGCTTGGACATGCATCGAACTCCACGCCACGACAGCGGCCCGTACATGGTGGACCTGCGCATCGAGCTGAACCGAGCACACAACTGCGCCACGCAGCACTGCACCACCACTTGATCGAGAGGGCCGATCAAGGCACCTGGATTGAAGGCATGCGATACGCGCTGCCCGCCCGACGCCCCGCCCGGCCCATCCTGGCAGGCCTGCTGCGGCGAAGGTCAACTGTGGAGGTGACCACGGCAGAGGTCGGCCCGCGCCCGCCCGTTTGATAGCGCCAGGTGCACGGATCATGTACGAGTGTTCTACTTCAGGGTCCGCTGGAGTCTCACCGAGCCACTCAGCACGGCTCGTGATCACCCGTTTGTGCAGGTCAGCGGAGGGTGTGGGATTCGAACCCACGAGGACGCGTCAACGCCCTAGCGGTTTTCAAGACCGCCGCCATCGGCCTCTAGGCGAACCCTCCTCGTGCCGCGTCCAGCCTCTCACATCCCGGGACCGCCGAAGGCTGACCAGATTTCGCCCTCACCGCCCGCGGGCGATCGCGACTGTTCAGCCCCGGGCGGACCTCCCCGTTCTGCTGTCCCGGGTGCTGCTGGCGTTCGCGGTCGAGTTCGAGCACGAATCCCCGGTGCTACACCGCGGCGGGTTCCCCGACGGCAGCTAGATAGGCTCGTTGCATGCTGCCCGCGTTCGGCTGGCACGCGGTGTTCACCCAGTGGCAGTTCGCCCCGGTCGTCACCGTCGCCGTCAGCGCCGCTGCGGCCGGGTACCTGTGGGGCGCCTGGCGCATCGGCCGCCGCCACCCCGCGCGGCCCTGGCCGTGGTGGCGCACCGCGGCGTTCCTCGGCGGCCTGGCCGTTGTCGTGCTGGCCACGCAGAGCGGCGTCGGCGCGTATGACGACGTGCTGGCCTGGGATCACATGATTCAGCACCTGTTGCTGCTGATGGTGGCGCCGCCGCTGCTGGTAGCGGGCCAGCCGGTCACCCTGCTGCTGCACGCGAGCCGGAACCCGCTGCACACCTGGGCGAAGCGGGCGGTGCGGTCCCGCACCGCGGCGTTCCTCACCTGGCCGCCCTTTGGTCTCGCCGCGTACTGCGCCACGATCGTCGGCACGCACCTGACGGCCCTGTCCCGGCTGGTCTCGCAGAATCAAACATTGCATAACGCAGAACACGTGCTTTACCTGATCGTCGGGTATCTGTTCTTCCTCCCACTGTTGGGACATGAGCCGATCAAGTGGCGGGTGTCGTACCCGATCAGGCTGTTGGTCCTCGCGCTGGCCATGCCGGTCGACACGTTCACCGGGCTGGTACTCGGCTACGCCAACGGGGGCGACGTCGTCCCCACCGGCCCGCGGCCGCCCGGAGCCCCGGCGCCCGTCCAGGACCTGCACTGGGCCGGGGCGGTCATGTGGATCGGCGGCGACGCCATCATGCTGCTGTTCATCATGATCGCGCTCTGGATGTGGGCCCGCGACGACCAGGCCTCGCTCGGCGGCTGGCTGGAGGCGGCGCGCAGGTCCAACTTCGAGGAGCTTGTCGGGGGACAGGCCGGAACGACGGCCTCGGTGCCGGGGAACGCTCGCGGGCCAGGAGCGCCGGGGCAATCGGAGCCCGCGCCAGCGAGCCAGGGCGCGATCGACGACGACGAGCATCTGGCCGCCTACAACGCCTACCTTGCCCGGATGAACGCTGCCGCGCCCGACGCCGGGCGGCGGCAGCCCTGAACTCGGGTTTCTAGCCCGGCGCGGTCCCGGTTCGTCACGGTCCGCGCCGCCCGGGGCGATGCGCGCCCGACTTTGGTCACGAAGAGTTGAACCCGATCGCCCTGCCGTCCGTGAACAGTCAGTGGGCATGGTGCGCGCGGGCGGGCCGGCATGGGCACGCGACGTCATGCGGTTTCCGGGCCGCTCACCCCCGTGCTTCAAGGGACCGTCCAACCGTGGAATGGGGAGAGGCCCGTGGGGATCACAGGCAGGATTGCCCTGGCGTCTACCGCCTTGGCAGGGGCTGCGGCTACCGCGCTGTTCGCGGTCGCGCCCGCTGCGCAGGCGGGGACAGGGGGATCCTTCATCGGAGGATTCAAGAAGCTCACGACGATCGGCTCGACCGTCCCGGCCAACGGGGATATCAACCCGTACGGGACGGCGCTGGTCACCAAGAGCCAAGGTTCGCTCGTCAAGGGCGACGTCCTGATCAGCAACTTCAACAACTCGAAGAACCTCCAGGGGACCGGGACCACGATCGTCCAGGTCTCTCCGAGCGGCAAGCTGAGCCAGTTCGCCCAGATCAACGCGGCCAAGCTGCCGGGCAAGTGCCCGGGCGGCGTGGGCCTCACCACCGCGCTGGAGATCCTGCGCGGTGGCTGGGTGGTGGTCGGCAGCCTGCCCACCAAGGACGGCACCGCGGCCACCTCGTCCGCGGGCTGCCTGATCGTTCTGGACAACCAGGGCCGCGTCCGGGAGACCCTCTCCGGCAACGGCATCAACGGGCCCTGGGACATGGCGCTGGCCACCCGCGGGCCGTTCGCGGAACTGTTCGTCACCAACGTGCTGGCCGGGACCAACGCGGCCGGCGGCAAGGTGGTGAACAACGGCACGGTGCTGCGCCTGGTCCTCCTGGTCGGCGGCTCCCAGCCGCCGCGGTGGATCAACACCACCAAGATCGGTTCCGGCTTCCCGCAGCGGACCGACCCGGCGGCCATGGTGATCGGCGCGACCGGCGCGGCCCTGGCGCCCAGCGGCACGCTGTACGTGGCGAACGGCGTGGACAGCGCGATCAACGCGATTCCCAATGCAACCTGGCGCTCCAACAGCGCGGGGACCGGCACGATGATCACCAAGGGAGGGTGGCTCAACACCCCGCTTGGCCTGATCATGGCGCCGAACGGTGACGTGCTCACCGTCAACGGCGCGAACGGCCTCATCGTCGAGACCACTCCGTCGGGAACCCAGGTCGCCAAGAAGTTGCTGGACTCCTCGGGGAGCCCGCCTGGCGCCGGGGCTCTGTTCGGCCTGGCGCTGGCGCCGCACAACGCTGGTGTGTACTACGTGGACGACGCGGTGAACACGCTGCGCCTGCTCCATTAGGTCTGCCACAGACCGCCGGGCGGGCGGCCGGCCCCTTACCACCGGCCGCCGTGGGTGCCGGCCGCCCGCCTGGTGACAACACGCGACGGGCCGCGCCAGCTATGGCGCGGCCCGTCACGCTTGCCGGGGGCTTTCAGCGGGTCAGCTGCCCGGGATGCTCGGCACTACCCACTGGATCACGCCCACGGAGCCGAGGCCGCTCTGCAGCGAAACCCGCAGCTTGGTGGTGGTGACGGGATCGAAGCTCACGCCGTTGAAGGTGTTGTCGGCGATCGGGTAGGTGCCCGGGTTCGGGACGTCCACCCACGCGCTGCCGTTCCAGTACTGCACCACCCACGATGCGGGCAGCCGGACACCGCCGCCGTCGTCGAGGAAGTAGACCGAGCTGCCGTTGGTCGTGATGGGCTGGGTCCAGTCCAGCTCGATCCACTGCGTCCCGGTCTCCGGCCAGCAACCCCAGCGGATGTCCTGGCTGTCGTTCGAGGACGTCGGGTAGACGCCGTCGTTGATCGCGGTCACGTGCTCCCACGGCGAGGTGTAGGACGCCGAGGGTGACGCGGTGAGCGCCAGGTCGGTCGCTCCCGGCGGGAGCGGCAGCGGGCGCTGCACGTCCACCCACTGTTCCGCGCTGACGGAGCCCGACGCCCCGGCGGGGGCGGTGTAGGCCATCGAGACCACCACCCCGGCGCCGCCGTTGGCGTCGGCGGGCGGGGTCACCGACCAGGTCACGGTCTGCGCCTGGCCCGGGCCGATCGCGGCAAAGCTGGCCGGCGACGTGGCCTGGCTGGTCCAGCCGGACGGGGTGGCCGCGGCCACCGTCACGTTCCTGATCGTGGTGGACCCGGTGTTGGTGACGGTGGCCGTCGCGGTGGTCTGCTGGCCCGAGGTCAGCGTCGGCAGCGTGTGCTGCCCCGGCGCGGTGCTGGCGACCTGCACGCCGACCGCGGCTTGGCCGACCGGCCGAGCCGGACCAGCACCTGGTGGCTCCCGGGGAGCATGGTCACCGTGTGCGTGGCGGCGCTGTAGCTGCCGCCGATGACGTCCTGCACGCCCGCGTCGGCGAAGACCGGCAGTTGCACCCTGATATCATGGCCCGGCAGCGTGCCGGTCAGCGAGACCAGGACGGTCCTCGAACCGCGCCCGGTGGCGGAGCCGCCGAAGCTGATCTTCACGCCGTAGGTGGCGCGCTGGCCGGTGCCCGCGCTCACGGACGAGGTCAGGTTGTTCACCGTGATGTGCTCACCGGGCACCACCCACGCGTCCGGCACGCCCCGCCCGATGTACAGCGCGGTGTGGTAGGCGAACGAGCCGTCCGGATTCGCCGTGGCGACCAGGCCCCGGGCGACCAGCGACTGGAGCAGCGTCTGGGTCTGGCTGGCCATCGGCCACGCGTACGGGATCGCGCCGAACTCGGGGGCGGCATGGCTGCCCGCCCACGGGTTGGCCGGGTCGGGTGGGCTGCCGTTCGCCTCCCACCAGGCGTTCGGCCCGCCGGTGGTGGTGTTGATCTGCCATGCGTAGCTGGTGATCGGCAGGTCGCGGTACGCGTTGCCGTACAGCGCGGCAGCGGCGTACCCGGTGTTCAGCGCGACACTGTAACCGGTGTAGGCGCCGAACGAGGGGTACGGCACGCTGCCGGCCAGGCGGCTGAAGCCCATCTGGTACAGGTTGTCGGTCTGGGCCGGGTCGCCCAGGACGCCGTCCAGCGTGCCGCCCTGCAGGTAGACGTCCCAGGCGTTCTGGCCCCACAGGTTCGAGCCTGCCCAGTTGGCGTCGCCCGGCGTGGCGCAGCGGTCGGCGGTGACCGGCTGGTTCACCTCGCACGGCAGGAAGTCGGCGCCGCTGGCCTGCTCGTTGGCGGTCAGGCCCGCGTTCGTCGCGTTGAGCAGGCTGGTGTACTGGCTGTCCGCCCACTGCGCCTCGGCCGGGTCGCCGATCCGGGTCGCGATGTACCGGTAGGCGGCCAGGCCCGCGAGCGCCGCCTCGTCGTCGAACAGCCAGGTGCCGCCGGAGTCGTTGTCACCGGAGGGCTGCAGGTATCCGGTGGCCGAATCGAGTTGCTGCAAGAAGTAGGTGTGCATCATCGTGTACAGGCTCGGGCCCCACGGGCTCGGCCCGGTCGCGTCGTCGTGGAAGTAGGTCTTGACGAAGCCGGCCTGGTTGCTCATGGCCAGGTAGTCGGCCCAGGCGACCGGGGTCTTCCACAGCCCGTCCCAGTACCAGTTGGCGCCGACCTCGTTGAAGTTCGGCTGCTCGGAGATGCGGCCGACGAGCAGCAGGTTCTGCGCGTCGGTGAGGTCGCCCAGCTCGAACCGGTTCGCCAGGATGCCCGGCAGGTCGTGGTTGAGCAGCCAGTCGTAGTTGTTCGCGCCGGAGAACGGTGCCTTGGCGACCTGGACGATCCTGGTGTAGACGAACGCCGCCTTGTAGGCGTTGTCGATCGCCTGCCCCGGGTCGGCGAGGCCGCCGGTGCCCGGCAGCGTGACGCTCGGCAGGCTCAGCGTGGGAATCACAGAAAGCCGCTGGTTCCAGTAGGCGGCCATGGATGCGGCGGCCTTGTTGTAGCTGGGCGCCTGCGCGAGTATCTGGGTGGCCGAGGGCAGGTTCGTGCTGGTGCTGAACGTGTCCACCGCCGCGACGAAGTCGTGCTTGACCGTCTGGCCTGGTGCGACCGTGTCCGACGGGCTGGTCAGCGTGACCAGGCCCGGGCCGGACCCGTCCGGCGGCACGTAGGCTGCCTGGCTGCCGTTGTTGGTCACGGTCACCCGGGTGTAGACGAGTTCGACCGGGCTGCCGCGCAGCGACACGCGGTCGGCGAAGTCGGTGATCGAGATCGCCACACCGTTGCGGCTGAACGAGGTCGTCAACGCAGGCAGGTAGCCGTCGGCCATGGTCCACTGCACCGAGCCGGGCGCCGGTGCCTGGCCCGCGGACAGGCCGTAGGTGTAGGCGCCGAAGGAGTACATGGCGCCGCAGTAGGTGGTGCCGCTCTGGGTGTACTGCTGTGGCACGCCGCGGGCGAAATATGAGCCGGACAGGTAGGCGAACGGCGCGTAGTAGTTGCCCTCCCAGCCGATCACGGTCTGGTTGGCGAAGCCGAAGCCGTTCGGGTCGCTGGGCACGGGGAAGTTCGTGCCGTAGTCGCGCGGCAGTGTCGAATCCTGGCACGCGTTCACGGGCAGGTTCGGCAGCGGTTCGTAACCCGAGCCTGCCGCGGCCTGTTCGCGGGGGGCGGGCAGGCGGGTGACGCGGGTGCCGGGTGCTGGCCGGGTAGCGGTGGGGCGCGGCGCGTTCGCGGTTGCGCGGGACGCTGAGGTGGCGTGGGACGGGGACGCCGAGGTTGCGCGGGACGCTGAGGTGGCGTGGGACGGGGACACCGAGGTTGCGCGGGACGCTGAGGTGGCGTGGGACGGGGACACCGAGGTTGCGCGGGACGCTGAGGTGGCGTGGGACGGGGACACCGAGGTTGCGCGGGACGCTGAGGTGGCGTGGGACGGGGACACCGAGGTTGCGCGGGACGCTGAGGTGGCGTGGGACGGGGACACCGAGGTTGCGCGGGGCCCACGGGACCCGGGGGTGGCGGCGGCGTGGTGCGTGGTGGTGGCGCCGAACGCAGTGCCGGCTTGAGCGGACATCGCGGCGGCGAAGGCAAGTGTGGTGAGGACGGCAATCAACGGACGTCTGCTGCTGCTCATGGCTGGGTCCTTCGAGGCGTGTGCGCCATTGGAGGGGGCGGTTCCCGGCAATGCGGCAACTAGGAAAACCTTTGCCGTCACGCTAACCACCGCTGGGGCGGGTGGTCAACCTCCCGAACCGGGTGATTTCGACACGGATAGCTGAGCCTGGATGACGTTCAAGTGCGCAGCAGCAGCGTGGACAGGCCGGCTGACGGCCACAGCGGCCACCGCAGGGCGCGGCGCGGCTCGCGCCGGACTTTTGGGCGGTCACGTCCGGTTCCCCGGTCTTAGGAAATCGGTTGCCTAGTCGGTTTGCCTGGGCGGAACGGGTGCGTTTGGCCATCCGGTGCGCACACCGGTTGCGTGGAGAACGCACGCTGTTGCGACACGCGCTAGGGCTTTCTAAATCAATCTCGGGATTTTGCTAGACCGCGCCATAAGCTTCAATACCGTGGACCCCGTCCGGAATCCCTATGCGCCCGGGGCCGGTCAGCGGCCCCCCGAACTGGCCGGGCGCGGCCGTGAACTTGCCCAGTTCGAAGTGGTGCTGGAACGGATAGCCCGCGGCCGCCCGGAACGCAGCATGGTGCTGACCGGGTTGCGCGGGGTCGGCAAGACCGTGCTGCTGAATTCGTTCCGGTCCATGGCGCTGCAGCGGCTCTGGGGGACCGGGAAGATCGAGGCTCGGCCTGAGCAGTCGATCCGGCGGCCGGTCGCCGCCGCGCTGCACATGGCGGTGCGGGAACTGGCACCCCGGCACCGTGCGCCCGACCGGATCGAGCATTTCCTCGGTGTGCTCAAGGCCTTCGCCTCCCGCGACCCCAAGGCGCCGAAGGGCTCGTTCACCCCGCACCTGGGCATCGACGTTCCCGCGGTGCGCGGCCGGGCCGACTCGGGTGACCTGGAGATCGACCTCACCGAGTTGTTCGCGGACGCCGCGTCCGTGGCGACCGACCTGGGCGTGGGCATCGCCCTGTTCATCGACGAGATGCAGGACGTGCCGCCGGTGGATGTGTCCGCGCTGTGCGCCGCCACCCACGAACTGTCGCAGACCGCGGGACCGCTGATCGTGGTGGGCGCGGGCCTGCCGCACCTGCCCTCGGTGCTGTCGGCGAGCAAGAGCTACTCCGAACGGCTGTTCCGTTATGTGCCGATCGACCGCCTGGACCGGGCCGCCGCCGACCAGGCACTGATCGCTCCCGCCAGGAGGGAAGGCGCGGACTTCACCCAGGGAGCGCTTGACGCCCTGTACGAGGCGGCCGACGGCTACCCCTACTTCGTCCAGGCCTACGGCAAGGTGACCTGGGACGCGGCGGCGGCGAGCCCGGTCACCGAGGCGGACGTCACGGTGGCCGGCCCGCAAGCCGAGTCCGAGTTGGCGGTGGGTTTCTTCGGCAGCCGGTACGACCGCGCCACCCCGGCCGAACGTGAGTACATGCGGGCCATGGCCATGCTGGGTGACGATCCGGTGCCGACCGCTCAGGTCGCCGACGAACTCGGCCGTAAGCCGTCGAGCCTTTCCCCGTCCCGGGACGGCCTCATCAAGAAGGGGCTTATCTACAGTTCCGAGCGCGGGCTTATCGCCTTCACCGTGCCGCACTTCGGCAAGTTCCTAAGAGCCCAGCCCGCGTGAGGCCGAAGGGTGCCCAGAACTCTCGCAAAGTATTGCCCACTCTCCGGTCAATCCTAGAAAGCCTTAGATAGCCGGAGAAAGGCCGTCGGCGGCTGCGTGCGCCCGGGCGGAACCGTCATCCGGGGATGCCCGGCCGGTCCGCGAGACCACGGCGGAACGAATGGCCGGGCGGTGGGGCCGTACCTCCACCGCGAACACGATGTCGCATTCACCGGCGCCGTCCTGTCCCGGGTAGACCAGGTACCACCAGCACAGTTCCCGCCACATATCGGCGGGGCTGTGCTGGCTGACCAGGCGTGCCTGCCGGCGCCAGGCGCGGCTGCGATGCAGCGCCGCGAGAGCCCGCTGCGGCGGTGCCGGGCGCCGCTCACAGGGCTCGGCATGACCGAGCCGGGCCAGCGCCTCGCCGACCTCCGGCGACACCGCTGCCACCAGCAGGAACTCGGCCACCAGGATGCCAAGGTCCAGCGCGGCGGCCGGTCCCGCGGGCGGCAGCGTCAGTTCCCCGCCGGGGATGCTGACCAGGGCCGCGGCGCCCAGCAGCCCAGCACGCAGCACCGAACGCAGGCCCGGCGGCCTGCTGCTCAGGTCGCCGAAGCAGCCGCAGCCCAGGTCGGGCCGGAACTCACGCAACTCCACGACCGCGCACATGGCGAGCAGGAAGAACACCGCGGTCGCCAGGCGCACCCCGTCCGCCCAGCCGCGCCACGCCCGTCCCGAGGTGAGCAGGATGCCCGCACCCAGGGACAGCTCGGTAAGGCACACCGCCATCGTGGCCGGCCGCCGCAGCCGGAGCGGGAACAGGCTGGTCGCGTCCAGCACCGCCAGGACCGAGCGGGCCCGGAGCACCCGGGACATCTTCGCGGCACACGCGCCCACAAGGACCAGGGCAAGGAGCGGCACCTGCATCTGCTGCACGGCGTGGGTGATGGTCATGGCCAGACCGTCACCGTCGCGTTGAAGCAGGCCCGCTCCAGGTCCCCGCCCAGCTCCGCGAAGCTGACCAGGGTCAGGTCGGCGACCCTGCCACGGGGCGACGTGCCGCAGGTCAGGCACCGGTCGTGAAACAGCCGGGCAGCAGCACCGCAGCCGGTGACTGGCAGCACACGCGCCGCGCCGGTGCACTCGTTGCGCACCGACAGCATGCTGCCCACGGCCAGGTAGGGCAGCTCCGACGGGCCCGGCGCGGTCAGCGCTGCTTCCGCGCAGCCCGCCGCCGGGTCGACCGCCGGGTAGGCAACGCCGCGCGGCTCCTCACCCGGCTCGGCGGGCTCATGCCAGGTCGCGGAGCCGCTGAACGTGCGGGCCGCGGTCTTGACCACCGTGGCGCCGCGGGTCACCCGCGACGCGAGATAAGCCGGCTGCGACGTGGCCGGGATCAAGGCCTCAAGCACCGCGCCGCGGCGCAGCCCGATGACGTCGATGAGGTTCCCCGGCTCAAGCTGGGGAAACCGGACCCGGATCCGGTTCGCTGCCGCCGGGGCGATGACCACGGCCTGGGGCCTTCTTGTCGTCCCCTCGTCCACGATGAGCTGGCCGGAGTCTGATGCGCTGATCGTGCCCGCCACGCGGCCGATGCTCGCCCAGACCTTATCCGCCACATCCCTGCGGCCGGTCGCGAGCCGGATCGTGATCCGTTCTCCCGGCCGTAGCTCGGTGGCCTCCGCCAGCCGGCCACGCCACACGGGGCTGCCCGGGGTGAGCGCCAGCCGCCGCTCGCCCTCGCCCGTGGCGACGACCAGGACGTGCGGGCTGACGTCGGCCAATGTGCCGGTCACCATACGGAACTGCCCGGCGCCGCCGGCGCCATGGTCCACGCTGGCCGTCCGCTCCGCGCCAGCGATGGCTTCCGCGCCAGCCGTGGCTTCCGCGCCGGCCGTGGCTTCCGCGCCAGCCGTGGCTTCCGCGCCAGCGATGGCTTCCGCGCCGGATAAGCCGCCGCCCGGCCTGGCGGAGACCGCGGCCCGGAAGTGCTGGCGGCGGGCCACCCTGGCCGTGGCTTGCGCCCCGGCGCAGCGCCCGCAGCACAGCGGGCCAATGGGACGACCCTGCATGCACGCCTCCCCTGCCAGAGCTTTGTGTCCGGCTCCTGACATTGCGTAACCAGCCGGGTGCGCGTCAAGCGGTTTGGCCGTTCCTCCCCCAAGGGCCTTGCATTTACGTCTTCAGGAGCGTTGCGAGGAATGCCACCGTTTGAGACCTGAACCCGCAGGCAGGAGCGCTGTATCGAACGCGTGGCCGCTGTGGCGAAGGGCCCTGGTGTGGGTACCGTTGCCTTGTGAGCGTCGGGGGCGAGCACACGGCTGCGGTGAAGCCGCGCATGGCACTGCCCAGCGAAAACCCGGGCTTCCGTGACTACGTGACCGCACGCAGCGGGTCCCTGCTGCGGATGGCGTACCTGCTCACCCGCAACCTGGCCGACGCCGAGGACCTCGTGCAGGCTGCGCTGGCCAAGACCTACCAGGCGTGGGACCGGATCGAGGACCGGAACGCCCTCGACGGCTATGTTCGCCGGGCCATGGTGAACACACACATCTCCTGGTGGCGGCGGCGCCGGTTGGAGGAGTACCCCACCGATGAGGTCCCGGACCGGGCCGTGGCCGACCACGCCGCCGACAGCGAACTGTCCGACTCGGTCCAGCGGGCCCTCGACCGGCTGCCGAGCCGGATGCGCGCGGCGGTCATGCTGCGCTACTGCGAGGATATGAGCGAAGCCGAGGTCGCCAAGGCGCTCGGCATCAGCCAGGGCACGGTCAAAAGCACGGTTTCCCGCGCCGTGGCCAAGCTCCGCATCGACGCCGAGCTACTGAAAAGGTGACGTTACCGCTGAGTCGTGGCACGATCCCCCCAAGAAGTGGTGGCGCCCGGCGCGGGTAACCGCCGGTGCGCTGATCCAGGGAGGTGACCGTGCGCAGCACGATGATGGACGTTCCGCTGACGGTGACAGCGCTGATGCGTTACGGCACCTCCGCCTTTGCCGATCGTGAGGTCCGTACCTGGACCGGGGACTCGTCGCGGCGCCAGAGCTATGGGGAGACCGGGGCCCGCGCCGCGAAGCTCGCCGGTGCGCTGCGCGGCCTCGGCGTGGACGGTGACCGGCGCGTCGCCACCCTGATGTGGAACAACTCCGAGCACTTGGAGGCCTACCTCGCCATCCCCTCCATGGGCGCGGTGCTGCACACTCTCAACCTGCGGCTCGACCCCGCCCAGCTCGGCTACATCGCCAACCACGCTGAGGACTACGCGCTCATCGTGGATGAGTCAATCGTCCCGCTGCTGGCGCAGGTGCTCGAGCACGCCACGACGATCCGGCACGTTCTGGTGACCGGCCCGGCCGGATCGCTGGCCGATCATGCGGCCAAGCTCGCGGGCCCCGGCCGCGAGGTGCACTCCTACGAAGAACTGCTGGCCGGGATGCCCGGATCCTTCGCCTGGGCGGAGCCGGACGAGCGGTCGGCGGCCGCCATGTGCTACACCAGCGGCACCACCGGCATGCCCAAGGGCGTCGTGTACAGCCACCGGTCGGCCTACCTGCACTCGATGGGCGTCTGCATGGGCAACACCCTGGGCATATGCGAGACCGACCGAGTGCTGCCCGTGGTCCCGATGTTCCACGCCAACGCGTGGGGCCTGCCGTACGCGGCGGTCATGTCGGGCGCCGACCTGATCATGCCGGACCGGTTCCTCCAGCCGGAGCCGCTGGTCAAGCTGATCGAGACGGAGCGCCCGACCCTGGCGGGCGCGGTGCCCACCATCTGGAGCGGCCTGCTGCGGCACATCCGCCAGCACGGCGGCGACATCTCCTCGCTCCGGCTGGTCGCGTGCGGCGGTTCCGCCGTACCGCACTCGCTCATAGAAGCGTTCGAGAAGGAACTCGGCGTGTACATCCTCCAGGCGTGGGGGATGACGGAAACCTCGCCGATCGGCAGCGTGGCGCGCCCGCCGGCCGGCACCCCGGCCGACCAGTCCTGGGCCTACCGGGACACCCAGGGCCGCCTGGTGTGCGCCGTGGAGGCACGGCTGGTCGGTGACGGTGGCACCGTCCTGCCGCACGACGGCAAGGCCGTGGGCGAGGTGGAGGTGCGCGGTCCGTGGGTGACCGGTGCCTACTACAGGGACGACGACCCGGAGAAGTTCCACGAGGGCTGGCTGCGCACCGGCGACGTCGGGACCATCGACCCGCTCGGTTACGTGACGCTGACCGACCGGGCCAAGGACGTCATCAAGTCGGGCGGCGAATGGATCTCCTCCATGGAGCTGGAGAACCAGCTGATGGCGCATCCGCAGGTGAGCGAGGCTGCGGTCATCGGAGTCCCGGACGAGAGGTGGGGCGAGCGGCCGCTGGCCACGGTGGTGGTGCTGCCCGGCGCCGAAGTCACGGTCGCGGAACTGCGCGCTTTCCTGGCCGAACGGGTGCCCCGCTGGCAGCTCCCGGAGCGGTGGTGCTTCATCGCCGAGGTGCCCAAGACCGGCGTGGGCAAGTTCGCCAAGACCAGGATCCGGGAGAGCTACGCGCGCGGTGACTACTCGGTCATCGAGGAGCACTGACCACGGGCCCGGTGCGCCCGGCGGCAGGGGCTGGCGGGCCGTCGTAGCGCATGTGCTTTGCGGTGCCATCACGGGCACCGGTACGCTGATGCGGACCGCTTGGTCAACGGGAGGCTTCGCCTAGTCCGGTCTATGGCGCCGCACTGCTAATGCGGTTTGGGTTTACGCCCATCCGGGGTTCAAATCCCCGAGCCTCCGCCCCTGATCTCGGGAGCCTGCGCTGCGGCGTAGGCTCCCACGCTCGTCTCAGTGATCATTCCGGCCTCCGGGGATACCTGGACACCCGGCTATGTCAGTGATCAGCGAAGAAGATCTCCCTGACCTCCCGGGCGGCGTAGCAGACCAGCACGTACCCAGCGGCTGGGTCTGCCCACCACCAGCCCAGCGCGGCGTTCAGCACCAGGCCGAGCAGCACCGCCGTGGCCAGGATGCCGTCGATCAGCGTGACCCGGCCCTCGGTCTGCAGGACGGCGTTGCCGAGCGCCCGGCCGGTGCGGGCCTTACCGGCGGCCAGGGCGAACATCACCACCGCGGTGACCGCCGTCCAGATGATCCCGGGCACCGAGTGGCGGGGGTGATAGCCGGTGGCGAGCACCACGGTGGATTGCACGAGCAGGTAGACCGCCAGGGCCGCGAACGCGTACCCGATCAGCCGCAGGCCCCGGCGCTGGCGGTCCTCGCCCGTGCCCGACAGCTCCCAGATCACCACGGTGGAGGCACCGATCTCGATCAGCGAATCGAGCGCGAACCCGGCCAATGCCACCGACCGCGCCGAGATCGCCGCGACGGCCAGCACGGCGATCCCGGCCACATTCCAGGCCAGCGTCGCGTACTCCAGCGCGAAGCCCCGCCGCCGCAGTGCCCGCCGTGCCTGGTCATCCGCGACTGTCACGGCAGAATTCTGCCTGCGATCGCAGCCGCCTGCCAGCAGCCGTTCTCCTGCAGGCAACGGCTATGCCCATACAGGTGCGCCGATCTCGCGCCCTTTGCTGCACCTGCCCAGCGGGGTGTCCTGCGGCGCCAGCCAGATGCGCACCGCCGTCGGCCACACGGAGGACGTCGGCGGGACCCTGGCCACGCTCACCGAAACCGGCGACCAGGAGCAGTAACCCGCCCGGGGGGAGCCCGGTGTAGGGGATCGCCGCGGCTGTGGCGGCTCGTTCCCTGCCGACCTTGATCCAGCGCTCGATCAGCGCCGGGTCCGCGCCGGCGGCGATGCACAGTTCGGCGATCTGCCGGTACCGGGCGGCGTCCGGCCTGCCCTCGCCAAAACCGAGCGCGGTGCCGGCGCGTTCGGCCAGCAGGTCGGCCCGCCCGGCCGCGGCCTCGGCCAACTCGGCCACCGCCACGGCTTCCTCGTCGGCGGTGAGCCGCCAGCCCAGGGCGTGCCTTGCCACGGCTCCGGCGATCTGGGCATAGCGGAGTCGATCAGGATCTGGGCTGGTCATGCGGATATGCTAGAACGAGTGTTCGAGCAACGGCAAGGGTATCGGGCCTGGTCATCGCGTCGCGTGACATGATCGTTTCATGGTGGACTGGGCCCGTGCCCGCCGTGAGGCCATCCGGAAGCAGGCGGAACTGCGCCGCAGGCTGACCGCGGCCGAGCAGGCGCTCGACGTTGCCCAGGCCCAGGTGCAGCAGGCCGAGGCGGCGTTCGACGCGGCCGGCGACCGCTTCGCAGCGGCGGAGAGCGCCCTGGACGCGGCCCGCGCCGAGCGTGCGCAGTCGCGGCAGGAGCGCTACCAGGCCAGGCAGGCCTGCGAGCGCGCCGTCACCGCGGTGGAGCGACTACGGCGCCGGGTGGGCGAACTGGCTGACCGGCTCGGCCGGATGCCCCCGTTAACTCTGTGGCCGGCGATGTATCAGGCGCGGCGGTAGTGCCTCTGTCTGTCGAATCTCCCCCTTATACGGGGCGGGGGAGACCAACGAAAGGCACACAGCCATGGGCCGCTTGCGTTCCCTGATCACACAGTCACCAGCCATCGTCATCTCGATCCTGGCCGTCGCCCTCTCCCTCGGCGGCGGCGCCTATGCATCCACCCACCACGGGTCTGCCAGTAACTACCCGCCGGTGCGCGTCAGCACTGCTCCGGCGGCCACCCAGGCGGCCACCGCCGCCGGTGTGACATGGACCTCGCTGTCGCTGATCAACGGATGGGCGACGGAGAACGGCGCGTACGGGACCGGCAACCCGAAGGTGTCCCTGCAGGGCGGCATTGTCTACCTGTCCGGGTCGCTCGCCCAGTCCACCCCGGGCAGTGCGACCTTCGCGATCCTGCCGGCGTCGTTCCGGCCGTCGCACAACCTGTACATCACCGTCTACACCAACGGCGACACCACGGGGACCCTCTATATCGCCAGCAGCGGGGTCATGGAGGCCTACGCGGGGACCGCTTGCGGCTCGGGGAACACCGCGCAGTGCTTCACGTCGCTGGCCACGGTGTCCTTCCCGATCAACTCCTAGCCACCTGGCTCACTCGGCCGAACCAGCGGACGGCCCGGCATACGCCTCCGGCGTGCCGGGCCGTCCGGCGTCGGCGCGGCGGGCCTACGCCGGGGCCGGGGGCACGACCACGACCATGGTGAGGCGGACCGGGCCGGCTCCCTCGTTGGCGTAGGAGTGCGGCAGGCTTCCCGGGAAGCGGGCACACTGGCCGGGGCCGACCTGGTGCCGCGCCCCGGCCACGGTCAGCGTCAGGGTGCCTTCCTCGACCCAGGCGAGTTCCCTGGTCGCGGGCGCGTGCGCGTCCCCGCCGAACGACTCTCCGGGCAGCACCTCCCAGCGCCACAGCTCGGCGGCCCAGGGTGGCTCGGTCGCGGCGATGATGGTCCCGGATCCGCCCATGGCACCGTGCCACAGCGTGCGGGCATACTCCGGGCCGGTGATCCGCACGCTCGGCCCGGGCGGGCCGTCGAGCAGCCGGGTGACCGGCAGGCCGAACGCATCGCCCACTCTGGCCAGCGTGGCGAGGTTGGGGTTGGAACGCGCCTGCTCCAGGGAGACCAGGACGCCCTTGCTCACCCCCGACCGGGCAGCGAGCTGGTCCAGGGACCAGCCCCGCTCCGCGCGCAGGGCCGCCAGGGTGCGCGCCAGCGCGGCGCTCAGGTCGTTGCCAGGCACGGGCCCTCCCCGGAATATAACGTTGCGGTCAGTCTATAGAACCGTGTGGAATATTATTCTGACCGAAGCCGAGGGCGCGCCGGTCATCGCAGTCCGAGGGAGCAGTCCAAGGGAGCGCCGGTCATGGTGGTCATGTTCGCACTGGCTGCCGCCGTCTTGTACGGCAGCGCCGACTTTCTCGGCGGGGCCGCCAGCAGGCACAGCCGGGCACTGTCGGTGGCGGCGCTGTCCGTGCCGGTCGGCGCGCTGGTCATGCTGGCCGCGGCGGTCGTGTCCGGGGGCCAGGCACCCACCGCCGGGCTGGGCTGGGCCATCGCGGCGGGCGTGTTCGGCGCGATCGGCCTCATGGTGTTCTACGCGGGTCTCGCGGCCGGGCCGATGAGCGTCGTAGCGCCGGTGTCCGCGCTCGTGTCGACGGTCCTGCCGGTGGGCGTGGCGGTGGCCTCGGGAGAGCATCTCGGGTTGCTCGTCTACATTGGCGCGGCCGTGTGCCTGATGGCGACCGTGCTGGTCAGCCTCGAACGGGGCACGCCGGCTCGCACGCCCGCGGACGCCGCAGGCAGCCGGTTCCCTGGCGGTCACCCGGCACTGCGCGGCCTGGTGTACGGGACGGTGTGCGGTGCCATGTTCGGCGTCTTCTTCGTGTGCCTGCGGAACGCCGGTTCCTCGGGGGTCTTCTGGCCGGTCTGCACGGCACGGATGGCCAACGCCGCCGTGGTGATCGCGGTGGCGGTGCTCGCCAGGGCCCGGCCGGTGGGGCGGGACGCGGGATCGCGGGTGCTCGCGGCCACGATCGGCTCCGGCGTGCTCGACGCCTCGGCGAACCTCTGCTACGTGCTGGCCACCCGGGCAGGCCTGTTCGGGATCGCGGCCGTGCTCACGTCCCTGTACCCCGGCATCACGGTGCTGCTGGCGCGGGTCGTGCTGCGTGAGCGGATGCAGGCTGTCCAGCGACTCGGCCTGCTGCTCGCCGGCGCCGGCATCATTCTGGTCACCCTCTGAGGGCGCACCCCTCGCCGCTGGCCGCCACTGGGCAGGCTCGTGCGACCGGACGCTTGGTAATGGTCGTCCAGTCGCACGAACCCCGGGGAAGGGAGATCTTGGTTGGCGGGTCAGTCGCCGTCGTCTTTGTTGGGAAAGATCAGCGAGCAAACCTCTAGGTACAACTGCTCGGGGTAGGGGATGTAGTCCACCGTGCTGAGTGCCTGGTCCTGGCCTGCCGACTCAAGGATGAACGTACCGTAACCGAGTATGCGCCCGAGGAAGGACCGCTGGAAAGTCATGTCCGTCACCTTGACCAGAGGCATCATCGCGACCTTCCGGTTGAACAGCCCGGAGGTCAGGATGAACCGGTGTGAGGTGACGACGAAGTAGTCGACCGACCAGTTGAGGGCGGCCCAGAGGAAGCGGAGGAACACCAGGCCCCAGATCCCCCAGATGATCCAGGTCAGCCCGGATTCGTGGCGGAGCAGGGTGTCGCTGAGCAGGGCCGCGAGCACCAGGCCGACGACCGCCCAGGCGACCGGCGCCAGCAGGACCGCCGGGTGCTTGCGCACGGTGATGACTTCTTGTTCGTGGGGTAGCAGGTACCGGTCCACGTCAGCCGGGGGGTTGGCTCCCGGCGATATCAGCCTCATGCGCGCGGCGCCCTAGGTCCTCTACAGAGAGTTCAGGAAGGTTGCGATGGAACTGCCGGCTTGCTGCAGCAGGCCCAAAAGGTTGTGGACGGCATTGCCGGCGGCTGCGGGCTGGGTAAAGAGGTACCAGGCTAGAAACACGACGACCGCCCAGCCGAGGACCTTCTTGATTTGCATGGTCAACTCCTACGCAGGTACATCGGTCTGTCAACCAAGCTTAGCTTAGAGTGACTGCCTCACCAATCCCTTGACCTGTACGGACACCGTACCCTTCCTCAAGGGGTAACTACCCTCCACCCCGCCGATCATGGCGGAAAGGGCACATCCTGTTCCGTAGGTAACAGACCGTCACTTCTGTTACCATAAACAGTGATGAAATGCTTGCCTGCCAGGTAATTCACCAGTGACCACCAGGTTGCCCCGTAGCCACGATTGGGGTACAGGACGGCGGCCGATCTGAGACCATTTCCGTGGCGGCAACACCTCATGGAGCGACGATGACGGATTCAGAGAGCGACGATGTCGCCGTCGTCGTGTACCGCGAAGATGACGCCTGGGAGGTGGACCTGCTGCCGCCCGCGCTCACCGAGGATCTCGCCGGGCTGATCCAGGTGCTCCGCCAGCAGCCGAGCATCGGCGGCACGATCGGGCTGGCCGCGGTGGAAGACGACTTCTTCGTCGCCGTCCGGGTGGTTGGCGGGCAGGCCTCGGTGTTCCTGTCCGACCTCACCGCTGCCGTGGACTGGCCGCTGGCCCGCCAGGTGATGGCCAACCTCGACCTGGATGTCCCAGAGGACGACGAGGACCTCGACCAGGTGCTGCCCGCCGGGGACCTGTCGATCTTCGCCGATCTCGGCCTCGACGAGATGGACCTGGGCATGATCGCCGGCAACCTGGACCTGTTCCCCGACGAGGCGCTCGCGATCATCGCGCGCAAGCTCGGGTTCGGCCAGGCTTACGAGCGGGCGCTCACCCTGGCCCTGGGCCGCGTCCCTTAGCCCTTGGCGCGCGCCTTTTGACGGGCCAATACGCTCACGCCCCGGCCGGCGTTGTGCCGGTAGCCTCACTCCGTGACCACCGGGTATGAGGCATCCTTCGAGCCCGCCATGCGGGAAGCGCTCGCCCTGGCGGCCGGGGCCGGGCTGGCCGGCCTGGACGTGCCCGTCGGGGCGGTGATCCTCGGCCCGGACGGAGCCACCATGGCCCGCGCTCACAACCAGCGCGAAGAGCAGCGGGATCCCACCGCGCACGCCGAGATCGTGGTGCTGCGGGCCGCCGCCGCGGCGGCTGGCGGCTGGCGGCTGGACGGGCACACGCTCGTGGTCACCCTGGAACCGTGCACGATGTGCGCGGGCGCGATAACCGCTGCCCGGATCGCGCGCCTGGTGTATGGCGCGGCCGACCCGAAGGCGGGCGCCGCCGGGTCGCTGTGGGACGTGCTGCGCGATCGGCGGCTGCCGCACCGGACCGAGGTACTTGGCGGCGTGCTCGCCAGCGAATGCGGCGCCCTGCTGCGCGACTTCTTCGCGCAGCGCAGGCCCAGCGCCGCGGGCCAATAGCAGGTCAACGAGACCGGCCGAGTCCGGTAGGCTCGCCGGTGGTGGAGTCGCCTAGTGGCCGAGGGCGCACGCCTCGAAAGCGTGTGAAGGCGCAAGTCTTCCGTGGGTTCAAATCCCACCTCCACCGCCACCTCCACCGCCACTGACCTGCGATGATGCTGAGCCGGTAGTTGCCGCTCATCCTTCTGATGGCCTCGTGGTCTCAGTTTTGGTCTCATTTGTTGTTCCCGGGGCTCCCGTCGCGGGCGACAGCGCGGCGCGGAGATCGGCGATCGCGGCCAGCAGTTCGGCGGACGGGCGGCTCCCACCGCGATGCCCCGCGACGCACTCCTCGACAGCGGCAACGATGGTGGCGAGCGAGTCGCGCCGGATCATGAGCGGGGCATGGTCGTCGTTGCCTGTCGGCGAGTCCCAGATCAGTTCTCCGACCTGGCTGGCCACCTGACTGCGCAAGGCGTCGGTCATGTGCTGGTACCGGGCCGCCATCGACTCGCTCGACCAGCCCATCAGCGACATGACGGTCGGCGTCGGCTGCCGCAGGACCAGCAGCACGGTGGCGGCGGTGTGCCTGGCATCGTGTAGCCGGGCCTCGCGCAGGCCGGCGTCTCTGAGCAGCCGCTTCCACTCGTTGTAGTCGGTACGCGGATTGATCGGCTGGCCGGTGGGGGTGGCGAATACCCAGCCTTCGTCATGCCAGAGCTGGTGGGCCATCGCCTGTTCTGGCTCCTGCTCGATCCGGTGGGTACCCAGCAGTGCGACGAGCTGGGGCGGCAGTCCGATTGTGCGGCGGCGCTCGGCGACCTCCTCAACAGTCAGTAATAGTCCGTCTGACCGGTCATCGTCGGCGTCATCGGTATTCGCCGTCATAGCGATCACCTCCCGTCTTCTGCCTCTGGCGGCCGGTGCTGCTGCCCGGCCTCGGCGACAATCGCGGTGTACTCGTCTTGCGGCCACAGCTCCGCGCACCAGGTGGCGAGCAGTTGCCACTCCGCGCGACTGGGCTTGCGGGTGAGCAGTTCGGGGTGCAGGGCGGGCATGCCGGCCGCGGCCCGTGCGATGCGCTCTGTGCGGCTGATCCGGCCCGGGCTGCCTGCGGCGGTCACGGCTTGGGCTCCTGCTCGGGAACCAGGCGCAGCCGGCCGCGGAGCGTGGCGGCGGTGTGCGGCGGCACCCCCACGGCGCGGAGCGCCGCTTTCGCCGTGACCACGCGGGTGCGGGGCTGCCCATCGCCGGTCGGCGGCGTGCCATCTGTGTCCCACGCGAAACCGGAGCAGTTCGGCTTCGTACAGGCGGAGGGCCTGCCGCGCCGCCGTCGCGCGTGGCCTTCTCCTCCAGCGCCTGGCCGCGCGAGCCATGCCGGCACCGTCCGGCGTCTTCCTGGTGCTGGCCATCGTCTTAGCCCGCCTCAAGTTCCGGTTCGGCCTGGCGGTGGGCACGTGGTTGCACAGGCCGGTCCAGCAGGCCGGGCGTTCGCCCGCCCGCCGGCTCTTCCTTCGGTGCCTCGCTCGGCGGGTTCAGCGGCCTGTGGCCCGCGCGGGTGGTGGGGCGGTGGATTCTGTCTTGGAGTTGCGGGCTGACCCAGAGCTCGATCACGTACTCGGGCGCTCTGGTCCCCGGCTGCGGGCTGGGGTCGGGCTGGCGCGGCCGCGTCATGGCGGTGGTGTCCTTCCGCTGGCCCGATGTGGTGCCGGTGGTGGCACCGCGTCCGGGACGGCAGCGGGCGCGGGCAGGGCTCGCGGCCCTGGTGGTGCGGGAAGCGTCCGCCGGTGGCTGGTGGTATCCGCGATGGTGCGGGCTGGCAGGCGGCGCACTGGCTGCCGGGCTGGCCGCGCAAGCCTGCGGACGGTCACCGCGGCCGCGGTGATGAGGACGGCCGCTGAGGTCGCGGTGATGAGGACGGCCGCTGAGGTCGCGGTGATCGCGGTCACGATCAGGATGGGCAGGACGCGCGCCAGCCGCCGCTACCCGCTTCTGCCCGAGCGGAAGATCCAGATCAGCACTGTCAATGTGGTCAATCAGCGAGGCCCCGAACGTAGCTGGGACTGGCACCTTGAAGCCACCATCCGGCTCGGGATGCCGCCTTGATAATTCAGCCACAGCGACGTGCCGATCGTCCCTCACGACCGGCCACCAACCGTTGGCACTAACATGCAAGGGCTGGGGACCCAGTTGGCAGTCCTGACGTATAGCAAGAGTTCGGGACCTAGGTGCCCCCTGCGTGGCATAATTCCTTTCGTGCGTCGCAGGCGGGGGTCCGGTATCTTCTGGGTACTGTTCATCGTGGCCGCTGCGGCAGCAGTGACCGTCGCTCTGCTTGCCTGGTCGACCCAGCAAACCTTTAACAAAATAGTCGGCTACGCTACCGTCTTCGGAGTCGCCATAACCCTCTATGCTGCGTTCAAACAAGATGGCAAGCCAAATGAACTAGATAAGACGCAGTATGAGGAAACGGTGACAGCTCTCGCCGACCGCGTAACGCACGCGGAGGGGTTGCAAAGGCAGCGCCTGCTCGACCTGGCGCTGGAACCCGCGCCTACAGGACTACGTGCTGCTGAGACCCTGGATTCCTATCGACTGGCTTCCTATCGAAAAGGGTTCCAGCCATTACATTCTGATTTGCCTCAAATTTTTGATGTCTTCTGGGGGCTGAGGTCACGGCGACTGGTCCTGCTGGGTGAGGCGGGGGCAGGGAAGACACTGCTGCTTCTGGAGCTCATAAAGCAGGCCGCCGACGCGCGCCGGGACCATGCTGTTCCAGTGCTTATGCGGTTCAACATCGCAGAGTGGCGTAGCGATCAATCCTTCACTGAGTACCTTATCGAGAAGGTGTCGGCAGAGCAGATTCTTCCGGCCGACATGGCGAAGCGTATGCTTGAGAACCGCAGGATCATTCCACTTTTGGACGGGCTCGATGAGTACGGGCTCGATGAGTACGAATCAGAAGGCCGCCAGCCGCTTCGTGCCTTCGCTGCCTTGAAGCGGCTAAATACCGTCTCCGACGACTCCTACCCTCTTGATGCACCGCTTATAATTACCTGCCGCAGTCAGTATTTCGAGAGACTTGAAAAATTCCAGCTGCGGCGGGGTGCCACGCCTGGACTGGCCGGCGCTGGTTGCCTGATGATCGAGAGCCTAAGCGCTGATCAGATCATGGCCTATCTACGGCTCAATCTGACCGAAGAGGCCCGTAGCAGGTGGCGACCGGTTCTGAGAGCGCTCGGTTCGGTTCGCCCGGACACCGCTGTATCCAGCCTCGCGAGGACCCTCGGGTCGCCCTGGCGATTGATGCTGGCCTTCCGCGCGTATGCGAACTATGGAGTGCCGGACAGCTTGCTAAGCGGTGCAGAAGTATCAGATATTGAAGCACGCCTGCTCCCGCAATTCCTAGAGGGCGCCATGCGGCAGCGCAGCGGGCAGTCAAGATATTGGGAGGATTCGAACGAGACGCAGCATCGCTGGGTTAAGTCACTGTACGCCGATCACGCAAAGGTCGGTATCTGGCTGAAACATATAGCGCAGTACCTGGAAAGGGACAGGGATAAGGGGGGAGGAGCCGGGGAGTTCATCCTCTTTCAGATCTACCGGATGGTAGACCAGAAGCTGCTTCGCGTAGCGTTCGCTGCCTGCATAGTTGCAGCTGGTGTCGGCATCGGGACGCTGATAGCATTTGCCGCGCTGAGCGGCCCTCATCCGTTTTCCCGTACCGTTGCTACATGCGGTGCTGTCGTCTTCCTTGCTGGTGGCGTTTACATCGCGATCTTCCGGCCACCAGATACGCCAGCCGGGGCATCTGTAAACAGAGAGATCAGGACTCGGGAAGGACTGCTCGACTTGACCGTATCCTTCGTTTGCGGCCTCGTCGCCAGCGTCTTCACGCTAGGTACTGATAACACCCTTGGTGCGCGCATTATTGGTGGCGTCTGCTGCGGGTTTCTGGCAGCACTTTTCTTTGGGTTCGTGCATTCAAGGAGAGTACGAGTAAGGGGTACCGGGATGGCCGACTCTTACCGGCCAACGGACCCTTTGCATGGGGGATTGTGGGACAGTTCAATTATCGGGCTGCTCGTAGCGCTTGTGTATGGTCTGATCCTAGCCCTTGATGGCGCGGGCGTAGTAATGGCAGTGATATTCGCACTGTGCACATTGATAGTTTTCGCTGTGGTGCTCGGAATGCCTGTGACGTCGGTGGCGTGGAGCCGGTACAGACTGGCCACGATGATACTCTTCATGCAGCGCAGGCTCCCTTGGCGGCTGGCCACCTTTCTGCAGTGGAATTATGAGGTGGGGATCATGCGGGTTTCCGGCCTGGCCTATCAGTTCCGCCACCTTCGCCTTCAGGAGTGGCTGGCCAAAGCCAGTGAGCAGGAGTTGCTACCACAGAATCAGCCGGCTTTGGAGCGCGCAGTTGACTAGTAGCTGAAGTGCTCTGGCTCTATGATCGAGGGAGGTACCTCAGACGACATGCCTGGCACGGTCGCGCTCAGCATTATTGTTTTCGCGCGTGGGCTTTCAGCTGACCATGCAGATATTCGCCTGAGCCAGGCCAGCAAGGAGCGTGTAGATGCGCTAGCGGCCTACATCGAAGGTAACCTGCCGGAGTTTCGCGCCAAGCGGGCGCACGTGGTATTCAGCGGAGGATGGTCGGCTGTTGATGGAGTAGCCGACGGCAACGATCGGCACCGTGAGGCGAGCCTCATGCTTGAGTATGCCGCGTCCTTGAGCATAGCTGGCAAGAGTATTGCGTTTTATGCTGACACTTATACCGAGTCCGAGTCCGACAGTACGCTCGAGAATGTGCTGCGGGTAAAGGAAAATGGATACTTTCACCAGGAGTCGCTGACAGAGGAGAATCCCCTTGGCATTGTTGCACACAAGGCCCACCTCAAACGAGTGCGATATCTGGTATGCCGCATATTTGGACTTCAAGGCGATGAGGTCGTAAACGTTATCGCCACCGGTGAGGATATCCCTGATAGTCGCATACCGGAGAGCCTGATGCTCATATTTACTCGGCTGGCGCTTCTCGGCACCAGTAGTCATGCGTCTTTCCGGCGCCGACATAGGCTTTTGCTCAGGGCGTACAATATCACTCGTTTTAAGATGTAGATCATCGGGGTGACCGTGAACACCCATCCACTGCCGTTTGGCGTGATCGTGCCGCGGACCTGCTTGCCGTTGATCGTGCCGCCCACGGGGTGCTCAGCCTTGGCGCCCCACGCCTCGTCCGGGTCAAACGGGATCGCGATAACCGCTCGGTCACGAGGACCGGCCGCGGCGTGGGCACGGAACCGCTGAGCGCACATGGCCTCATGGTGGCAGACGAAGGCTGCCTATGAGCCCGGCGTCTGGATAGAGCCGACCGAGGCCAGTGAGTTGAGGCACCCGTTCACCCGAAGTTGCCGCGTTTCGGCAGGCGTAGCCGGGTGGCCGAAACACGCCAGGCTGCATGGCACTCAGCCAGCTATCGCTCTCCAGTGTGGCGCTGCTGATGGGGAGGAATGCTCGATGCCTGGACTGCACCAGCTGCTCTGCCGCGCGGAAGGACGGTGCTGGCCGTTAAACGCAGCAAGCCAAGGAGACCGGCCGCGCCGCGGCGTCATGACCGCATTCCGGCGCGGGCGTCCAGGGCACTGTGAGCGATGCGCTCAGAGCGCCGCGGCCTGGTGGTGTCCCCAGGCAGGTGGGTACCGCTCACAAGGAGCGGGTTCGCACCGCCCGAATGGTCTGATTAGGCCTTCCTGACGGTGGCGGCGGCACAGTGGTGATGGAGATCGCGGTCATGTCCGTGTTCAGGTCACGGCGGAACCGTCCCGCCGAAACGCCAGCCGTTGATATGCCGGCCGCCGCCAGGATGCTCAGCACCGTCGTGGTGATGGCGGTGCCCGCTCCGCTGCCCAGGGTGACGATCAGTGCAATCAGCGCACCGACTCCTACGAGGGCCAGCACAATCCGGCCCTGGAAGCTTCGGATGGTGACCCAGGCTACGGCCGAAGTCCGCAGCCGGGCGTAGGGCTTGATATATGTGCTCGGGTCTCGGTTAAAGACCGTGAGGTCATGCCAAATGCGTACTTGGCGGTTCAGGTGAGACAGCGCGTTGTGGCGCCAGCTGGCGTCTGTGGCGACGTGGCGCCAGACCATCAGCGATCCCGCGATGACCGCGGCGGTATCGGCGTGCAGGTACGCGGCGTGCCTGCCAAGGAGGCTGCTGATCTCATAACACCGCCCGGTGCTGAACAGGAAATCCCAGCCAGCCGGGCTCCTTCCGTCAGAAACGCTTGGATCCAGTGCCCAGTAGCTTTCAGCGAGCGCGCGGCCGACCTGATAACCGCAGACCAGCGTGTCCGACTTCGCGTAGAGGCTGTCCTGGATGTGGGCGTCGAATCTGTAAATCAGCCCGCTTAGCTCATTCCATGCGGCCGACGCGTCGGCGCCGCCGATCCGCAGAGTTCTGACTTCCTTCGCCCGGCGGTCCACGTCCTGCGCGTAGCTGGAGCCATCTGGGGCCGAGCCCACGCCCAGCTTGTCGGCCAGGGCTACGAGCACCACCTGAGCCGCGATGCGCGCCTCCTCGAAGGTGCGTTCCGATTGCAGGGGCAGCGCGTGGCGGTCCGGTTGGGCATTGAATCGTCTGGGCTGGCTGGCGCGTCGAGCCGGTTGCGGCCCCGGACTTCGGCTATGCACCAGCCAAGCCGGACGGCGGCTAGTACGGCCTCGGCGTCATCTGGCGCAGGCACGGCGCTCGCCCGGTGTACGTCTCATCGCATGAAGTGTCCAGGTCCGCACCCCAGCTGTCCAGAACCCCGGCCGCGGACCAAGCCTCGCCGGATCGCGGATGCCGCTCATTTCCTCATAGTGCGTCGCCGACAACGGGAAGGCGGCCCGGCCTTGCCGCTGGGCACTGCGAGCCGCCCGCAACAAGCTGTCGTACCCGTCGGCCGATGCCTCGCCTGCGACCGTCCGGGCCAGGCAGATCTAATGGTTGAGGTCCAGATAGATCAGGGCTGGAGGTCGCGCTGGCTGGAGGATGCGCGGCGGCCACACGATTCATGGAAGAGGGACACTCCCCCCTGAAGCGGGCATCTAGTGACCCATGCCCCGGCGCTCGGTGGAGTGCCGACTCTCGTTCTCAAGCTCGCGCCAGTTCGGGACCATGGCGGTCATGACAGCTTTGAACAGCTTGCCGTGATCGTGGTACCGCAGATGTAGGAGCTCGTGGACGATCACGTAATCCTGGAAGTCCTCCGCGGCACGGGCGGGTAATCCGACTCGACCGCGCCCATATCACAGGTGGTCTCGGCAGGGGTGTCCGGGTCCGGGCGGGGGCTGCCGTTCTGGTCGGCCGGCGGGCACAGCGAGAGCGGGACCGCGTCAATGCCCGCGCTGCCCTGCGCCAGGTACACGGACCCATCGGCATTTACGTGGATGCCGGGACGGGCATTCTGCAGGTCGCCCGTGCCGGTAAACCCGCAGTCCGTTCCGGTCTCCATGTTGTAACCCTGGTCAACAGGGGGAGCACCCCCGCAGTTATCTCCCCCTCCCCCTTGGTACAGGATGCTGCCCTCGATAGTCGCCGCATTGCGGAAGTCGACTTGAATCTCGTCACCGGTGGCGGCGGCGACATCATCGAGAAAAGAGCTGAAGGTGACGTTCGCCGTGCCGCTATTGGCGTCGAGGTGTTCAGCGCCCCGCCGCCATTGTTCAGGGTGTGATTGCTGTCGAAGGTGCTGCCGGTAATGTTCAGGGTCCCGCCGGAGTTTTCCAGCGCGCCGCCAAAGGCATCAGCGCTGTTCGAGCGGAACGTACTGCCGGCGATGTTCACCGTCCCACCGAGATTTTCCAGGCCGCCCCCGCCGAAACTAGCGGAACCATTGACGACGGTGAGGTCCGTCATGATGAAGGTGACCCCGCCGTTCACCACGAAAACGCCCACCTGCCCTTGCCTGTCGAGGGTGACCTGCTGACCGGTGCCGTCCAGCGTCATGTCCCCGGTGATGCCCAGGGTGCCCGTCAGGCTGATCGTCCCGCTGCAGGCGAAGGTGATCGTGTCACCGGCATTGTCGGCGTTCGCCTGGTTGACGGCAGTATCCAGATGGCCGTCCCGCCTTCATGGGGCTGCTGTGCCTGGTTAGCCGCTGTAGGTGATCGTGACGGCGTGCTTGGTGCTGGAGACGGTCTTGACCTTGATCGTTCCGGTGGCCCCGGTGAACGCACCGGTTCCCCCGGTCACCTTGCCGTTGGTGACCGCACCAGTGGTGAAGTTGATGTTGAACGTGCCGTACAGGAACCCGCCGCTGGTGTCCACGGTGACGTTCGCGGCGCCACTGCCCGGCGAGGTGGCCGCGACGTACAGCATGTCGAAGCCGACGGTCTTGCCCGCGGCGTTGACGTCGGTGTCCTGGATGGCTTCTGTGGTCTTGCTGAACATGATCGTGGCCTTCTGCACGGCGGTGAACTTCAGCGTCGTCGTACCGATGTGCGCGCTGGCCACGGCCGGGAGCACCAGCGCCCCGGTGGTTCCGAGAACGACAGCCGCGCCTGCTGCGGCGAGGGATGTGCGGAGCTTCATGATTGGTTCTCCTGTCTGCGGGGCATTGCCATGCCACCGTGGCAGCCGCCGGTGTTCTGACGATGTGCTGGCGATATCACGGCAGGTCACAGGGCCTGCACTGACCAGCGGCGGCCATGCTCGGGCGGTCATCTCTGGCCGGGACGGCGGCAGCGGCCACCCGACGCTGCTGGCGAGGGGCCGTTCCTGGCCGGCTGGGCGGGGGCGTGGTAACCCAGGGCGGGGTTGGCTGCCGCGGTGGTCGTGTGCCGCGCAAGGCCTGTTAAGGCGGGGATGCCAGATCTACCATGCCGGTTATGGGCGGGGATGCTGCGCACAGCCGGGTGATGGTGGCGCTGCTGGGCCCGGTGGAGATCGGCCCCGCGGGCGGAGTGCTGGCGGGCGTGGCACAGCCGCGGCTGCGGGTGCTGCTCGGGCTGCTGGCGGTGGCCATGGGCCGGGTGGTCAGCGCGGAGGCGCTGGTGGATGGGGTGTGGGGGGAGGACTGGTCGCCGCGGCGGGAGCAGAACCTGCATGCGCTGGTGTACCAGCTGCGGCAGCGGCTGACCGCCCTGGAACCGGCGAAGGGCAGGGCGCGGCTGGTAAGGACGGGCGCCGGGTACCGGCTGGTGCTGGAGGGGGGTGAGCTGGACGTGGCGGTGTTCCGGGACCTGGCCGTCCGGGGGCGGGAGGCGGCGCGAACCGGGGACGCGGCCGGGGCGCGGGAGCTGTTCGGGCAGGCCCTGGAATTGTGGCGGGGGGCGGCGCTGGCGGACGCGGCGCCGCTGTGCCCGCGGCTGGCCGGGGAGGCGGCCCTGCTGGAGGAGGCGCGGCTGGCCGTTACCGGGGAGCGGCTCGGGTGCGACCTGGCGCTGGGCCGGCATGGCGAGGTGGCCGGGGAACTGGCCGGGCTAGTGGCCGAGTTCCCGCTGCGGGAGGCGCTGGCGGGGCTGCTGATGACCGCGCTGTACCGGAGCGGGCGGCGCGGGGAGGCGCTGGCGGTCTACGACCATACGCGGCGGGTGCTGGCCGCGGAGCTGGGCCTGGATCCCGGGCGGGAGCTGGCCGGGCTGCAGTCCCGGGTGCTGGCCGACGACCCGGCGCTGGCCGCCCCGCCGCCGCGGCCCGCGCGGCGCCGCAGGCCGCGGGGGCAGGGGTGGTGCCGCGGCAGCTGCCGGCCGGGGCGCGGTTCTTCGCCGGCCGGGAAGCGGAGCTGAAGCAGCTGGACGAGCTGCTGGACCAGGCCGGGCTTCCCGACGCTGCGCACGGGGATGGCGGGCTGGGCGGGGCGGTGGTGATCTCGGCGGTGGCGGGGATGGCCGGGGTAGGCAAGACCGCGCTGGCGGTGCACTGGGCGCATCGGGTAGCCGCCCGGTTCCCGGACGGGCAGCTTTACGTGAACCTGCGCGGTTACGGTCCGGGCGTGGCGGTCACCGCCGACGAGGCGACCGGCTGGTTCCTTGCCGCGCTGGGGGTGCCCGCGGCGCAGATCCCGGCCGACGCGCAGGCGCGGTGCGGGCTGTACCGCAGCGTGCTGGCCGGGCGGCGGGTGCTGATCGTGCTGGATAACGCGCGGGACGCGGCGCAGGTGCGGCCGCTGCTGCCCGGCGGCGGGGGGTGCCTGGTGGTGGTGACCAGCCGGTCCGCGCTGGCTGGGCTGGCCGCGGCGGAGGCCGCACATCCGCTGCGGCTGGGCCCGCTCAACGACGAGGAGTCGGCGTTGCTGCTGGCGGCCCGGCTGGGCCCGGAGCGGGTGGCCGCCGAACCCGAAGCGGTCACCGAACTGGCCGGCCAGTGCGGGCATCTGCCGCTGGCCCTGGCCGTGATGGCGGCCCGCGCGGCAGCCGACCCTGACTTGCCGCTGGGGATGCTGGCTGCCCAGCTGGTCAGGACCCCGGACGCTGCGGCCGCGGGACAGCCCCCCGGCGGTGACGGCCCCGGGCGGCTGGAAGTACTGGACACCGGCGACCCGGCGACCAGCCTGTCCGAACTGCTGTCCTGGTCGCACCGCCAGCTGTCGGAGCCCGCCGCGGCGATGTTCGCGCTGCTGGGGTTGCACTGTGGGCCGGACATCACCGTCCCGGCCGCGGCCAGCCTGGCCGGCGTCCGCCGCCCGGATGCGCGCAAGGCTTTGGCCGAGCTGGCTGATGCCAGCTTGACCGCCGAGCACCGGCCCGGCCGGTACGTGCTGCACGACCTGGTCCGCGGCTATGCCGCCGCACAGGCCCGCCAGACACTCGGCGAGGCCGACATCCGTGCGGCCATCGGCCGCAGCCTGGACCACTACCTGCACACCATGGCCATCTGGTCCGATCTACCACGGTCGTTCAGGCCCGCGCCGCCCGCCCCGGGGGTGGTGCCCGAGCGGCTGGCCGGTGAGGCGCAGCAGGTGGACTGGGCCCAGGCCGAGCACCAGGTCCTGCTCCGGGCGATCGCCCAGGCCGCCGCGGCGGGCCGCGCCACACAAGCGTGGCAGATCTTCGAACGTCAGTCCTGGCACCTCGGCGACCAGGGTTACTGGGCCGATTGCCAGGCGGCCGGCCAGGCCGTGCTGGCCGCCGCCCAGGCCGCGGGCGACCACGCCGCGCTGGGCTGGACCCATATGATCATCGGCAGGCATTGTGCGTTCGCCGGCGCCCTTGACGATGGCCGCGCTTACCTGATCCGGGCCCAGGACCACCTCTCGCGGGCAGGCGACCTGCGCGGTCAGGTCTCTGCCCTGCTGCTGTCCAGCTACGTGTGCGGTTGGGAGGGCGACTGGGCCAACGGGGCCACGCTGGCCGGGCAAGCCCTGACGCTGTCGCGCCAGAGCGGCCGCCAGGGGCGGTGGGCCCTGTATGCCATCGGGGAATGCCACGCTCACCTGGGGGACTACGATCTGGCGCGCGGTTACGCCCGGCAGGCGCTAGAGCTAGGCCCTGACCCTGGCGACCCCACGAACCTGGCCCTGGCGTGGGGCGTGCTGGGCCTGGTGCACTACCGGCTCGGCGAGCGCCACCATGCCGTTGCCTGCTACAGGCAGGCCCTGGTCCTTGCGAACCAGTGGAAAACCCCGCTGGCCCACAGGTGGCTGGCCAGCCTGCAGGCCGACTTCGGCGACGCCTGCCGGGCCGCCGGTGACCTGCCGGCCGCCGCCGGGGCCTGGCAGCAGGCCCTGCAGATCCTCGACGAGCTGGGATTGCCGGACAGCCTAGGGGTCCGCGCCAGGCTCGAGCAGGTCGGCGCACCCAGCCCGCCGGGCTGATCAGCCCGGTTGATCACCGTCGACCGGGGCGGGCTCCGGCGCGGCGGATGGTAGCCGGGGTGAGCGGCCGGATGTAAGGATGCAGCAACGCGGCGGACCAGGAGGAACGATGGAGCCGGTTGTCGAAACGGTGTACGGGAAGATCCGCGGCCAGGTAGCCGACGGGATCGCCTCGTTCAAGGGAATCCCTTATGCGGCACCGCCGTTCGCGGTGAACAGGCTGCGCCCGCCGGCCCGGCCGCAGCGGTGGGACGGTGTCCGGGACGCCTTGGCGTACGGGGCAACGGTCCCCAAGCCGCCCTATCCCAAGCCCTATGACGAGCTTCTTCCCGAGCCAGTGATCGCCGGAGAGGACTGCCTGAATCTGAACGTCTGGACCCCTGATCCCGGGCGGGCCGGGCTGCCGGTCATGGTGTGGATCCACGGTGGCGCGTTCGTGAACGGTTCGGGGGCGGTCGCCCAGTACGCCGGGGACCGCTTCGCCCGCGACGGCGTGGTCTGCGTCACCATCAACTACCGGCTCGGCTGCGAGGGCTTTCTGTTCCTCGACGGCACCAGCCCCAACCGGGGATTGCTCGACCAGATAGCGGCGCTGGAATGGGTGCAGGAGAACATCGCCGCCTTCGGCGGTGACCCGGGCAATGTCACGATCTTCGGCGAATCAGCCGGCGCGATGAGCGTCACCACGCTGCTGGCAATGCCCGGGGCGGCAGGGCTGTTCCGCCGGGCGATCCCGCAAAGCGGGGCTGGGCACCACACCTTGCCGGCCGGCACGGCCCGGCTGGTGACGGCCGAACTGGCTCAGCGGCTCGGCGTGCCCCCCACCCTGGAAGGCTTCGCTGCCGTCCCCGCAGACCAGCTGGTCAGCGCCCAGGAACAGCTGTCCGGAGATATCGCCGTCCAGCCCGACCCAGCCCGGTGGCGTGAGATCGCCGCCAACATGATGGCCTTCGAACCGGTGGTGGACGGGCAGATCCTGCCCGCCAGGCCCATCGACGGCATCGCTGCCGGGAATGGCCGGGGCGTCGACCTGCTCGTCGGCACCAACCAGGATGAGCACCGCCTGTTCCTCGTCCCGACCGGCGTGGCGGATGCCACCGATGACGCCATGTTGCAGATGATCGCTGCCGCGCTCGGGCTCAGCGCGCCCGGGCTGGCGGCCTACACCACGGCCACGTCCGGTGCCGGGGACGCGCTGGCCGCCATGCTCACCGACTGGTTCTTCAGGATCCCGGCCATCCGGCTGGCCGAAGCACATCGGGGTTCCTCGTACATGTACGAGTTCGCCTGGGCGTCGCCCCTGTTCGGTGGCAGGCTCGGCGCGTGTCACGCGCTCGAGATCGGCTTCGTGTTCGACACCCTCGACGCCGAGGAGAGCGAGCCGCTCTACGGCTCAGCGCCGCCAGCCGAACTGGCCGCCGCCATGCACAAGGCCTGGATCGATTTCGCGCGCTCAGGGCAGCCTGGCTGGGACGCCTACACCCCTGGCACCCGCGCCACCATGACCTTCGCCCTTACCAGCGCGCTGAGCCACGACCCCCGGCAGGAACAGCGCATCGCCTGGGAGGGCATCAGGTAACCCGGCGGGTGCTGGCGCTGCGGGGCTCTCTCCGGGCGGAGGTGCGGTCTCGGCCAGCCGGCCGGCCAGGAAGCGCCGTTCTGGCTCGGTCTGCGCGAGGTCGAGCGCCCGGCGGTAGGCGTGGTGGGCCTCACCGTCGCGGCCGGCGCGACGCAGGAGTTCTGCGCGGGTGGAGTGGAAGTACCGGTAATGGTCGAGGTCGAGGCGGTCGAGGACGGCCAGGCCGGCTTCGGGCCCGTCGATCCCGGCCACGGCGATGGCCCGGTTCATCTCAACGATCGGGGAGCGGGTCTGCTGGGCGAGCTTCTGGTACAGGGCGGCGATCTGCCGCCAGTCGCGGGGCTCATGCAGGTGCAGGTCGGCGATGGCCGCCTGGAGCAGGTAGGGCCCGGTGCGCCGTCGCGTCATGGCCCGCTGCAGCAGCGCCCGGCCTTCATCGAGCTGCTGCGTGTCCCACAGGCTACGGTCCTGGTCGTCGAGGGGGACGATCTGCCCGTCGCGCAGGCGGGCCGCTTTGCGGGAGTCGTGCAGCAGCATCAGCGCCAGCAGCGCGAGTGCTTCAGGCTCGTCTGGCATCAGGCCGGCCAGTGCCCGGCCGAGGTGGATCGCTTCCGCGGCGAGGTCGACGCGGCCGCCGCCCCAGCCCTGGTTGAAGATCAGGTAGACCACGGCGAGGACGGCCGCCAGCCGGTCGGGTAGCTGGTGATCGGGCGGCACGGCGAACGGGATGCCCGCGTCGCGGATCTTGTGCTTGGCCCTGGTCAGCCGCTTGCTCATGGTCTCGAACGGGACGAGGAACGCCAGCGCGATCTCGTCCGTGGACAGGCCGCCGAGGGTGCGCAGGGTGAGCGCCACCTGCACCTCGAGGGCGAGCGCCGGGTGACAGCAGGTGAAGATCAGCTCCAGCCGCTCGTCCGGGATGGCGGCGGCGTCGTCCATGAGGGCCTCCGGTGGCTGTGGCCTGGCCTCGAGGTCGCGGGCGAGCAGCATCGTCTTCGCGGCCAGGGCCTGCTTGCGGCGCAACTGATCGATGGCGCGGTTACGCGCGGTCGTGACGAGCCAGCCGGTGGGGTTGGCCGGTTCCCCGTCGCGTGGCCAGCGTTCGGCGGCGATGGCGAACGCTTCGGCGGCCGCGTCCTCGGCGAGTTCGATGTCGCCGAGGATCCCGACCAGTCTGGCCAGCACGCGACCCCACTGGTCGCGGAAGACGGCGTCAAGCGCCACGGAAGCGCCCGCCGAGGATGGGCCGCACCTCGATCGCGCTGCCGGGTCTGGTCTCCTGGAGCATTTCCTCAGCGATGGCGAGTGCCCCGTCGAGATTGTCGGCCTCGATGAGGATCAGGCCGGCGAGGTACTCCTTGCTGTCGATGAACGGTCCGTCGGTCAGCAGCATCCGTCCTTCGTCGTTGCGCAGCGTCGTCGCCGACTCGTCAGCGTGGAGCCGTGCCCAGCCGGTGACGTTCGGCCGGTCGAGCAGGGCGGCAAGGGCACCCGTAATCGGGCGCGCTGCCCGGTCGGTGTCCGCCGCGGGGGTGTAGGCCAGCAACGCGTACTGCATGAGTCCTCCTGTCGCGGGTCGATG
>CAVPSA010000037.1:0-28935 GCA_963707905.1 uncultured Actinomycetes bacterium
GCCCGGGCCGGCTGGGCCAGCCCGGCCAGCGCCAGGCCAGGCAGACCGGCAGGGCCAGGGCCAGGCATGCGCGAGCCAGTATCCGCACACTTCCCGGACAGGTCATCATTCCCCCAAGTCCAGCGTGCCGTCGCGCTGCTGTCAGAGCGCCCGGCTGCGGCCAAGGCCCTGCCGGACCTGGCTAGCCGCTGTAGGTGATCGTGACGGCGTGCTTGGTGCCGGAGACGGTCTTGACCTTGATCGTTCCGGTGGCCCCGGTGAACGCGCCGGTTCCCCCGGTCACCTTGCCGTTGGTGACCGCACCAGTGCTGAAGTTGATGTTGAACGTGCCGTACAGGAACCCGCCGCTGGTGTCCACGGTGACGTTCGCGGCGCCACTGCTCGGCGAGGTGGCCGCGACGTACAGCATGTCGAAGCCGACGGTCTTGCCCACGGCGTTGACGTCGGTGTCCTGGATGGCTTCTGTGGTCTTGCTGAACATGATCGTGGCCTTCTGCACGGCGGTGAACTTCAGCGTCGTCGTCCCGCTGTGCGCGCTGGCCACGGCCGGGAGCACCAGCGCCCCCGTGGTGCCGAGGACGACAGCCGCACCGGCCGCTGCGAGAGATGTGCGAAGCTTCATGATTGCTTCTCCTTGTCTGCGGAGCATTGCCGCGCTGTCGATGTCGGCGCAGCCTGGGGAACCCCCCCCCCCTAAACGCCATGCCACCGTGGCAGCCGCCGGTGTGCTGACGATGTGCTGGCGATATCACGGCAGGTCACGGGGCCTGCACTGACCAGCGGCGGCCACGCTCGGGCGGTCATCTCTGGCCGGGACGGCGGCAGCGGCCACCCGACGCTGCTGGCGAGGGGCCGTTCCTGGCCGGCTGGGCGGGGGCGTGGTAACCCAGGGCGGGGTTGGCTGCCGCGGTGGTCGTGTGCCGCGCAAGGCCTGTTAAGGCGGGGATGCCAGATCTACCATGCCGGTTATGGGCGGGGATGCTGCGCACAGCCGGGTGATGGTGGCGCTGCTGGGCCCGGTGGAGATCGGCCCCGCGGGCGGGGTGCTGGCGGGCGTGGCACAGCCGCGGCTGCGGGTGCTGCTCGGGCTGCTGGCGGTGGCCATGGGCCGGGCGGTCAGCGCGGAGGCGCTGGTGGATGGGGTGTGGGGGGAGGACTGGTCGCCGCGCCGGGAGCAGAACCTGCATGCGCTGGTGTACCAGCTGCGGCAGCGGCTGACCGCCCTGGAACCGGCGAAGGGCAGGGCCCGGCTGGTCAGGACGGGCGCCGGGTACCGGCTGGTGCTGGAGGGGGGTGAGCTGGACGTGGCGGTGTTCCGGGACCTGGCCGTCCGGGGGCGGGAGGCGGCGCGGACCGGGGACGCGGCCGGGGCGCGGGAGCTGCTCGGGCAGGCCCTGGAATTGTGGCGGGGGGCGGCGCTGGCGGACGCGGCGCCGCTGTGCCCGCGGCTGGCCGGGGAGGCGGCCCTGCTGGACGAGGCGCGGCTGGCCGTTACCGGGGAGCGGCTCGGGTGCGACCTGGCGCTGGGCCGGCATGGCGAGGTGGCCGGGGAACTGGCCGGGCTGGTGGCCGAGTTCCCGCTGCGGGAGGCGCTGGCGGGGCTGCTGATGACCGCGCTGTACCGGAGCGGGCGGCGCGGGGAGGCGCTGGCGGTCTACGACCATACGCGGCGGGTGCTGGCCGCGGAGCTGGGCCTGGATCCCGGGCCGGAGCTGGCCGGGCTGCAGTCCCGGGTGCTGGCCGATGACCCGGCGCTGGCCGCCCCGCCGCCGCCGGCCGGCGCGGCGCCGCAGGCTGCGGGGGCAGGGGTGGTGCCGCGGCAGCTGCCGGCCGGGGCGCGGTTCTTCGCCGGCCGGGAGGCGGAGCTGAAGCAGCTGGACGAGCTGCTGGACCAGGCCGGGCTTCCTGACGCTGCGCACCGGGATGGCGGGCTGGGCGGGGCGGTGGTGATCTCGGCGGTGGCGGGGATGGCCGGGGTAGGCAAGACCGCGCTGGCGGTGCACTGGGCGCATCGGGTAGCCGCCCGGTTCCCGGACGGGCAGCTTTACGTGAACCTGCGCGGTTACGGCCCGGGCGTGGCGGTCACCGCCGACGAGGCGACCGGCTGGTTCCTTGCCGCGCTGGGGGTGCCCGCGGCGCAGATCCCGGCCGACGCGCAGGCGCGGTGCGGGCTGTACCGCAGCGTGCTGGCCGGGCGGCGGGTGCTGATCGTGCTGGATAACGCGCGGGACGCGGCGCAGGTGCGGCCGCTGCTGCCCGGCGGCGGGGGGTGCCTGGTGGTGGTGACCAGCCGGTCCGCGCTGGCTGGGCTGGCCGCGGCGGAGGCCGCACATCCGCTGCGGCTGGGCCCGCTCAACGACGAGGAGTCGGCGTTGCTGCTGGCGGCCCGGCTGGGCCCGGAGCGGGTGGCCGCCGAACCCGAAGCGGTCACCGAACTGGCCGGCCAGTGCGGGCATCTGCCGCTGGCCCTGGCCGTGATGGCGGCCCGCGCGGCAGCCGACCCTGACTTGCCGCTGGGGATGCTGGCTGCCCAGCTGGTCAGGACCCCGGACGCTGCGGCCGCGGGACAGCCCCCCGGCGGTGACGGCCCCGGGCGGCTGGAAGTACTGGACACCGGGGACCCGGCGACCAGCCTGTCCGAGCTGCTGTCCTGGTCGCACCGCCAGCTGTCGGAGCCCGCCGCGGCGATGTTCGCGCTGCTGGGGTTGCACTGTGGGCCGGACATCACCGTCCCGGCCGCGGCCAGCCTGGCCGGCGTCCGCCGCCCGGAGGCGCGCAAGGCTTTGGCCGAGCTGGCTGATGCCAGCTTGACCGCCGAGCACCGGCCCGGCCGGTACGTGCTGCACGACCTGGTCCGCGGCTATGCCGCCGCACAGGCCCGCCAGACACTCGGCGAGGCCGACATCCGTGCGGCCATCGGCCGCAGCCTGGACCACTACCTGCACACCATGGCCATCTGGTCCGATCTACCACGGTCGTTCAGGCCCGCGCCGCCCGCCCCGGGGGTGGTGCCCGAGCGGCTGGCCGGTGAGGCGCAGCAGGTGGACTGGGCCCAGGCCGAGCACCAGGTCCTGCTCCGGGCGATCGCCCAGGCCGCCGCGGCGGGCCGCGCCACACAAGCGTGGCAGATCTTCGAACGTCAGTCCTGGCACCTCGGCGACCAGGGTTACTGGGCCGATTGCCAGGCGGCCGGCCAGGCCGTGCTGGCCGCCGCCCAGGCCGCGGGCGACCACGCCGCGCTGGGCTGGACCCATATGATCATCGGCAGGCATTGTGCGTTCGCCGGCGCCCTTGACGATGGCCGCGCTTACCTGATCCGGGCCCAGGACCACCTCTCGCGGGCAGGCGACCTGCGCGGTCAGGTCTCTGCCCTGCTGCTGTCCAGCTACGTGTGCGGTTGGGAGGGCGATTGGGCCAACGGGGCCACGCTGGCCGGGCAAGCCCTGACGCTGTCGCGCCAGAGCGGCCGCCAGGGGCGGTGGGCCCTGTATGCCATCGGGGAATGCCACGCTCACCTGGGGAACTACGATCTGGCGCGCGGTTACGCCCGGCAGGCGCTAGAGCTAGGCCCTGACCCTGGCGACCCCACGAACCTGGCCCTTGCGTGGGGCGTGCTGGGCTTGGTGCACTACCGGCTCGGCGAGCGCCACCATGCCGTTGCCTGCTACAGGCAGGCCCTGGTCCTTGCGAACCAGTGGAAAACCCCGCTGGCCCACAGGTGGCTGGCCAGCCTGCAGGCCGACTTCGGCGACGCCTGCCGGGCCGCCGGTGACCTGCCGGCCGCCGCCGGGGCCTGGCAGCAGGCCCTGCAGATCCTCGACGAGCTGGGATTGCCGGACAGCCTGGGGGTCCGCGCCAGGCTCGAGCAGGTCGGCGCACCCAGCCCGCCGGGCTGATCGTCAGCCAGGATGAAGTCGCCGAACGGCAGCTTCGTGGGCTTGGTCATGGCCCCCGGGGCCCGGAAGGCGGCGACCAGCCGTTGGCCTCCCGCCGGAAGGTGGCGGCGAAGTCGGTCGCGCTGCGGCGGATCGCCGCCGTGGTCGGCGGATGGTAGCCGGGGTGAGCGGCCGGATGTAAGGATGCAGCAACGCGGCGGACCAGGAGGAACGATGGAGCCGGTTGTCGAAACGGTGTACGGGAAGATCCGCGGCCAGGTAGCCGACGGGATCGCCTCGTTCAAGGGAATCCCTTATGCGGCACCGCCGTTCGCGGTGAACAGGCTGCGCCCGCCGGCCCGGCCGCAGCGGTGGGACGGTGTCCGGGACGCCTTGGCGTACGGGGCAACGGTCCCCAAGCCGCCCTATCCCAAGCCCTATGACGAGCTTCTTCCCGAGCCAGTGATCGCCGGAGAGGACTGCCTGAATCTGAACGTCTGGACCCCTGATCCCGGGCGGGCCGGGCTGCCGGTCATGGTGTGGATCCACGGTGGCGCGTTCGTGAACGGTTCGGGGGCGGTCGCCCAGTACGCCGGGGACCGCTTCGCCCGCGACGGCGTGGTCTGCGTCACCATCAACTACCGGCTCGGCTGCGAGGGCTTTCTGTTCCTCGACGGCACCAGCCCCAACCGGGGATTGCTCGACCAGATAGCGGCGCTGGAATGGGTGCAGGAGAACATCGCCGCCTTCGGCGGTGACCCGGGCAATGTCACGATCTTCGGCGAATCAGCCGGCGCGATGAGCGTCACCACGCTGCTGGCAATGCCCGGGGCGGCAGGGCTGTTCCGCCGGGCGATCCCGCAAAGCGGCGCTGGGCACCACACCTTGCCGGCCGGCACGGCCCGGCTGGTGACGGCCGAACTGGCTCAGCGGCTCGGCGTGCCCCCCACCCTGGAAGGCTTCGCCGCCGTCCCCGCAGACCAGCTGGTCAGCGCCCAGGAACAGCTGTCCGGAGATATCGCCGTCCAGCCCGACCCAGCCCGGTGGCGTGAGATCGCCGCCAACATGATGGCCTTCGAACCGGTGGTGGACGGGCAGATCCTGCCCGCCAGGCCCATCGACGGCATCGCTGCCGGGAATGGCCGGGGCGTCGACCTGCTCGTCGGCACCAACCAGGATGAGCACCGCCTGTTCCTCGTCCCGACCGGCGTGGCGGATGCCACCGATGACGCCATGTTGCAGATGATCGCTGCCGCGCTCGGGCTCAGCGCGCCCGGGCTGGCGGCCTACACCACGGCCACGTCCGGTGCCGGGGACGCGCTGGCCGCCATGCTCACCGACTGGTTCTTCAGGATCCCGGCCATCCGGCTGGCCGAAGCACATCGGGGTTCCTCGTACATGTACGAGTTCGCCTGGGCATCGCCCCTGTTCGGTGGCAGGCTCGGCGCGTGTCACGCGCTCGAGATCGGCTTCGTGTTCGACACCCTCGACGCCGAGGAGAGCGAGCCGCTCTACGGCTCAGCGCCGCCAGCCGAACTGGCCGCCGCCATGCACAAGGCCTGGATCGATTTCGCGCGCTCAGGGCAGCCTGGCTGGGACGCCTACACCCCTGGCACCCGCGCCACCATGACCTTCGCCCTTACCAGCGCGCTGAGCCACGACCCCCGGCAGGAACAGCGCATCGCCTGGGAGGGCATCAGGTAACCCGGCGGGTGCTGGCGCTGCGGGGCTCTCTCCGGGCGGAGGTGCGGTCTCGGCTAGCCGGCCGGCCAGGAAGCGCCGTTCTGGCTCGGTCTGCGCGAGGTCGAGCGCCCGGCGGTAGGCGTGGTGGGCCTCACCGTCGCGGCCGGCGCGACGCAGGAGTTCTGCGCGGGTGGAGTGGAAGTACCGGTAATGGTCGAGGTCGAGGCGGTCGAGGACGGCCAGGCCGGCTTCGGGCCCGTCGATCCCGGCCACGGCGATGGCCCGGTTCATCTCAACGATCGGGGAGCGGGTCTGCTGGGCGAGCTTCTGGTACAGGGCGGCGATCTGCCGCCAGTCGCGGGGCTCATGCAGGTGCAGGTCGGCGATGGCCGCCTGGAGCAGGTAGGGCCCGGTGCGCCGTCGCGTCATGGCCCGCTGCAGCAGCGCCCGGCCTTCATCGAGCTGCTGCGTGTCCCACAGGCTACGGTCCTGGTCGTCGAGGGGGACGATCTGCCCGTCGCGCAGGCGGGCCGCTTTGCGGGAGTCGTGCAGCAGCATCAGCGCCAGCAGCGCGAGTGCTTCAGGCTCGTCTGGCATCAGGCCGGCCAGTGCCCGGCCGAGGTGGATCGCTTCCGCGGCGAGGTCGACGCGGCCGCCGCCCCAGCCCTGGTTGAAGATCAGGTAGACCACGGCGAGGACGGCCGCCAGCCGGTCGGGTAGCTGGTGATCGGGCGGCACGGCGAACGGGATGCCCGCGTCGCGGATCTTGTGCTTGGCCCTGGTCAGCCGCTTGCTCATGGTCTCGAACGGGACGAGGAACGCCAGCGCGATCTCGTCCGTGGACAGGCCGCCGAGGGTGCGCAGGGTGAGCGCCACCTGCACCTCGAGGGCGAGCGCCGGGTGACAGCAGGTGAAGATCAGCTCCAGCCGCTCGTCCGGGATGGCGGCGGCGTCGTCCATGAGGGCCTCCGGTGGCTGTGGCCTGGCCTCGAGGTCGCGGGCGAGCAGCATCGTCTTCGCGGCCAGGGCCTGCTTGCGGCGCAACTGATCGATGGCGCGGTTACGCGCGGTCGTGACGAGCCAGCCGGTGGGGTTGGCCGGTTCCCCGTCGCGTGGCCAGCGTTCGGCGGCGATGGCGAACGCTTCGGCGGCCGCGTCCTCGGCGAGTTCGATGTCGCCGAGGATCCCGACCAGTCTGGCCAGCACGCGACCCCACTGGTCGCGGAAGACGGCGTCAAGCGCCACGGAAGCGCCCGCCGAGGATGGGCCGCACCTCGATCGCGCTGCCGGGTCTGGTCTCCTGGAGCATTTCCTCAGCGATGGCGAGTGCCCCGTCGAGATTGTCGGCCTCGATGAGGATCAGGCCGGCGAGGTACTCCTTGCTGTCGATGAACGGTCCGTCGGTCAGCAGCATCCGTCCTTCGTCGTTGCGCAGCGTCGTCGCCGACTCGTCAGCGTGGAGCCGTGCCCAGCCGGTGACGTTCGGCCGGTCGAGCAGGGCGGCAAGGGCACCCGGAATCGGGCGCGCTGCCCGGTCGGTGTCCGCCGCGGGGGTGTAGGCCAGCAACGCGTACTGCATGAGTCCTCCTGTCGCGGGTCGATGCCAGTTTCGAGTATCAGACGAACGGCGCCGCCGTGGACGGACAGCAACCGCCAGCCGATTTTCCTGGCGGTGGTGTCCGTCCGGCGCCCGGCCGTTCGTCACTGCTGCAGATCCTGCACGCCGGCACCGACCCGGCCGGCGTCCCCGTCTGACCGAAAGGACCCACCATGCCTGACATCCTGCACCGCATCAGCATCGACGCCCCGCCGCAGCGGGTACACGACCTCATCGCCAGCACCGACGGGATCGCCCGCTGGTGGACCGGGCGGCCACTCACCGGCGAACACGCCATCGGCTCCAGCTTCAGTGTCTACTTCGGCGACGCCGACCAGCCCGCCGCTGTCATGCAGGTCCTGACCGACACCCCGGACGTGGTGTGGCGGGTCACCGACGGACCCGACAGCTGGATCGACACCCGGATCACCTTCACCCTCCGGCCCAGCGGCCACGGCGGCACCACACTTCTGTTCAGCCATGCCGGCTGGCAACAGGCCAGCGAATTCATGAGCGGATGCAGCACCAACTGGGGCTCCTATCTCACCAGCCTCAAGACCGGCGCCGAAAGCGACGCGTTCGCTGCCTACCCGGCCGGCGAAATCAGCCGCTGGGACTGAACACAGCCCGCGGAAGCGCCCGCTTGTTCTTATGCCGCCCCAGCCCAGCCAACCAAGGAGGATCGATGACCACCGAATTCACGCCCAGCCCGAACGCCGCGCGGCTCGAGCGCACCTACGACGCTCCGGCGGAGCTCATCTGGGAGCTGTTGACCACCCCCGCCGGCCTGGAGGAGTGGTGGGCCCCCGAAGGCTTCGAAACCCGGGTGAGCGAGCTCGAGCTCAGGCCCGGCGGTCAGCTGCGGTACACCATGACCGCGACCGCGCCGGAACAGGTCGCGTTCATGCGGAACACCGGCAATCCGCTCTCGGTCGAGCTGCGCAAGACGTTCACCGAGGCCGCACCGCCGGCCCGCCTCGCCTACCAGTCACTGATCGACTTCGTGCCCGGCCGCGAGCCCTATGAGCACCTGACGGCCATCGACGTCGAGCCCGCCGGCGACCGCACGAACGTGGTCATGACGGTCGATCCCCTCCACGACGAGACCTGGACGCAGGAGTACCTCGCCCACCGCGGCAACGAGCTCGACAACCTCGAGGCGGTGATCAGGCGGCGCACAACGTGATCGGCGCGGCTCGCTGTCGATTCGGCCGGATCCTGCTCGTCGGGTAGGTACCAGCGAATCTCAGGAGGCCGCCCGCCTGGGCGGGGCGGGTAGGCGAACAACGGCACGCCCGGCCGTCCCGTCATCCGCCGGGCTTGACGAGGCCGGTTTCGTAGGCGAGGACCACGGCCTGGGCGCGGTCGCGGAGGCCGAGTTTGGCCAGGATGCGGCCGACGTGGGTTTTGGTGGTCTGCTGGGCGATGACCAGGGTGTCGCTGATCTCGGTGTTGGACAGGCCGTGAGCGATCAGCCGCAGCACCTCGGTTTCGCGGGGGGTAAGCGCGCCGAGAGCAGGCGGGAAGGCCGGCCCGGGGTGTGGCTGGCGGGCGAAGTCGGTGATCAGCCGCCGGGTGACCGAGGGGGCGAGCAGGGCATCGCCGGCGGCGACCACGCGGACGGCTTGTACGAGTTCGGCGGCGGTGGCGTCCTTGAGGAGGAAGCCGCTGGCGCCGGCGCGCAGCGCCGCATAGACGTATTCGTCCAGGTCGAAGGTCGTGAGCATCAGCACTCTTGGCCGGTCGGGGCTGGTGGCGGCGGTGAGGATCTGACGGGTTGCCTGCAGGCCGTCCATGACCGGCATCCGGACGTCCATCAAGATGATGTCGGGTTGCAGGTGCTGCGCCTGGCGGACAGCGTCGGCGCCGTCGGCGGCCAGGCCCACCACGAGCAGGCCGGGCTGGGCGGCGAGGACCGCGGCGAAACCCTCGCGGACCATTGCCTGGTCGTCGGCGATCAGGCACCGTGTGGTGACGCCGCCGCCCGCCGTGCGGCTGGTGGTCATGACGTCTCGCCGAGTGGCAGCACGGCCGATACGACGAAGCCGCCGTCGGGTGCCGGGCCGGCCGTCAGCGAGCCGCCGAGCAACGCGACCCGCTCGTGCATTCCGGTCAGCCCGTGACCGGGCCGGTGTTCGTTTCCGGACGGGGCAGGGTGCCCGCCGGGCCCGTTGGCCACCCGCAGCAGGACCGCGTCACAGTCATGGTCTACCGACACGGTGATCGGGGCTCCGGGGGCATGCTGACCGGCGTTGGACAGCGATTCCTGCACGATCCGGTAGGCGCAGACGCCAACGCCGGCGGGTACCTGGCCCAGCGCGGTGGGTGCGGAGAACTCGACCGGTGCCCCGGCCTGCCGGGCGGCATCGACGAGCGCCGGGAGGTCCGATAGCTGGGGCTGTGGCGCGAGGGCGGCGGGCTGGTCGTTGCGCAGCACACCGAGCAGTCGCCGCATCTCGGCCAGCGCCTCGCGGGCCACCTCGCTGAGCGAACTGAACTCGGCCTGTGCCGATTCGGGCAGGCCGGTGAGCCGGTACGGCGCGGTCTCCGCCCGGACAGCGATCAAGGACAAGTGATGGGCGACCACGTCGTGCAGTTCCCGCGCTATGCGGGTACGTTCCTCCAGCACGGCCCGCCGTGCCCGTTCGGTCTCGGCGCGTTCGGTCTGGGTGGTCAGGGAGTGCTGGGTGCGCAGCCGGGATCCGATGCTGTCCACCGCGATCACTATGGCGGTGAAGACGATGGCGGAGCTGGCCGGGCCGTGCAGATTCGGAATGTCGGCAGCGAGCCACAGCGACCACGGGATGAGGCTCAGCGCCCACATCCACCACAGTTCCGGCCGCTGCTGGCGGATCCCGGCCAGGAAGAACGCCCCGAGCATGGCAAGGATCTGCCCCGGGCCCCACGGCCAGCCGCCCCACCAGGCGGCGGGCACCAGCGGGACCAGCAGCAGCGCCAGCCAGCCGATCCGCCAGGCCAGCATCGGGTACCTGGCCGCCAGTGGCAGCGGCGCCACCACCGGTATGGCCAGCAGCAGTTGCCCCGGCCGGGCGAAGGCGCCACCCAGGTTGGCGACGCAGAGAACGGCCGTGGCCACGACCAGCGCGGCGTGCGCGGCCTGGCGCTCCTGCGCTGAGCGCCATCGCCACACCGGCGGCGGATCGGGGCCGGCCAGCACCTGGATCAGCCCGTGCCACGCGCGCTTCACAGCGGTGTGTGCCGTCCCCCGGGCGCCGCTGGCTGCCCGTGGGATGCCGGGCATCCGTGTCACGACTCAAGGGTAGGCCGGCCGGATCGCCTGATCATCACGCCAGCGTTGTCATACCCAGGTACGGGGCCGCCGTTGGGCTGGCCCGGCCTACCGGCGTGGTATGACCGCAGATTCGGCTCCCCGGTGTGACGACCCGGCCCGGCCCCGCTGGGCAGCCTTGTTCCATGCCTGCTACGACGTGCCACACCGTGTCCAGCGCCTGTCCCGGGAGGCGATCATGAACGTCGAGATCACCGGCCTGACCCGGCGGTTCGGCCGGACCATGGCGGTGGCCGGGGTCGACCTGCAGGCCGGCCCGGGGGTGTTCGGGCTGCTTGGCCCCAACGGCGCGGGCAAGACCTCGCTGCTGCGGGTGATGGCCACGGCGATCCCGCCGACTTCGGGCCGGCTGCGGCTGCTCGGCCGCGACCCCCTCGGCTACGGCCCGCGGCGCGAGATCCGGCGCAGACTCGGCTACCTGCCGCAGAACCTCGGCTATTACCGGGGCTTCACGGTCGCGCAGTTCGTGGAGTATTTCGCGCTGCTGAAGGAGATGCCAGCGGGGCGGATCCCGCTCGCGGTGGCGGCGGCGGTTGACCGGGTCGGGCTCGGTGACCAGTCGAGAGCGAGGCTTCGCACCCTGTCCGGGGGGATGCTGCGGCGGGTGGGGATCGCGCAGGCGATCGTCAATGAACCTGAATTGCTGCTGCTTGACGAGCCGACGGCCGGGCTGGACCCGGAGCAGCGAATGGCATTCCGTGCCCTGCTGCGCGATCTTGGCCAGCGCGCCACGATCGTGGTCAGCACGCACCTGGTCGAGGATGTCGGCGCCGCCTGCGCTCAGGTAGCGCTGATGGACCGCGGAAAGGTCATCTTCCAGGGCACGCCCGGCGACCTGACCGCGCGCGGTGAGGGGCACGGCACCGGTGATGCGCCGCTGGAGCGCGGCTACAGCGCAGTCCTCGCGGCGGCACGGCCATGACCGCCACCAAGGCGCCGGCCCTCTCCCGGCCCGTCGCACGCCGCCCCGGGCTGGCGGCGCTGCGGCTGCTGCGCCTGGAACTGTGCCACAACGCGATGCTGTGGATCATGCCTGTGGCCGTCGCGCTGTTCTGGTTCACTGCCGCGCGCAAGACCTTGGGCACGCCGCCGCTGTGGAACCTGCGCACTGCCGCCATGCAACCCAACGCGGTGCTGGCGTTCGCAAGCCCCGTTGCGGGCGCCGCCGCGTGGATGGGGTCGCGGGAACACCGCCGCCGCACTACCGACCTGGTGAACATCACCGCCCGGCCGAGACCGGCCCGCCTGCTAGCCACCTGGGCCGCTACCACCTGCTGGGCACTGGTGGCCTATCTGGCCTGCGTGGCCGTTGTCTACGCGGTGACCGCGCAGCAGGCCACCTGGGGCGGGCCGCCGTGGTGGCCGGCCGCCGTCGCCGCCGCGACCGTGCCGGCCATAGCCGCGCTGGGGTTCGCCGCCGGGACCCTTGTCCCGGGCCGGTTCACCGCCCCACTGGTTGCGCTGGCGGCGTTCTTCGTGCTCGGGCTCAGCACGCAGCCGATCCACGGCAGCCAGTCGTACTGGCAGATCTCGCCGGTAGTCGCCGGTGCCTGGGATCTCGGGCCTAACCCGGAGGTGGGCACCTTCTTCGCTTACCAGCCTGACCTGGCCATCGCCCAGGTGATGTTCCTCGCCGGGCTCACCGCGGCGGTGCTTGGCGCCCTGGTCCTGCCCACCGGCTCCGGCCTGCGCTCGCTGCGGCGATCCGCGCTGGCGGTCACCGCGGCCGGCCTGCTGGCAGCCGGGACCTCGGTCGCGCTGGCCGGCACCGGCCGGCTGGACGCCCATGGCATCATCGCCATCCCCGCCCTGCATGACTCGGCGAGCGACCGGCCGCTCCGGTACACCCCCGTGTGCAGCCACACCGCGATTCCCGTCTGCCTGCACCCCGCCTATGCCAGCTACCTGCCAGCCACCGCGGCCGCTCTCGCCCCAATGCTCGGCCAGATTGCCGGACTGCCCGGCGCCCCGGCCCGCATCAGCCAGGTCGCCGCGACCTACCAGCAGGGACCGGGCAACAGCGTCAGCATCGGCGTGACCGGCTCGCCCATCAGCGGGTCGTCCCCCGTATTCCGCCTGCTGCTTCCTGTCCAGCTACCGGGACCTGCCATCACCACCAGCGAAATGGCCAGCCAGGTGCGGTCAATCACCGGGCCCAGCATCATGGCCAGCGTCACCGGTGACGGCCCCGACGCATCCCAGGCACAGCACGCGGTCACGACCGCGTTGCTGATGGCCGCTGGCGTGGTGCCGTCGCACCTCCCAGGACCTGGCAACAATGTGCCGCCACCCGGGCCCGGTGCCGGGGGCGGACGGTATGTGGCACTGGCCCCCGGTTCCCCGGCCTATGCCGCTGCCCGAAGGTTCGACGCGCTGCCCGCTGCGGTGCGGCGCGCCTGGCTGACACAGCACCTTGCCGCCCTGCGCGCCGGGCGCATCGGCCTCAGGCAGTTGCCATGACCACCGGCGGAACGCGTGCGGCGCCGGCCACCACGGCCGCGCCCAGCGCGCCGCAGCTCACCGGTTCATCCCGGGCGGGAATGCGGCTGGTGCGGCTCTACGCCACCAGCCGGCGAGTCCCCGCAGCCGTGATCGCGATAGCGGCATGCGCCCTCGGGCTGCGGATCGCGCTCACCGGGCACTGGGACAGCTACGGCGCGCTGCAACTGCCGCTGGTGTTCGAGACCGCCGCCGCCACGGTCATCGCCGTCAGCTCGGCAAGCCCACTCGGCGAGCCGGAACGCCTCACCGGCCGGTGGCTGCCATACCTGCGGCTGGCCGTCACGCTGGCGCTGACCGCGGTGGCGATCGGCGCGCTGGCCGCCGCCGGCACCGGCACCCACCTGGCCGGCGGCACCCTCGACGTGCTGCGTAACGTGGCCGGGATCACCGGCATCGGCCTGCTGTGCGCCGCCATGATCAGCGGCGGGCTGGCCTGGATCGGGCCGGCCGCCTACCTGATCCCAGGCGCATATGCCCTGTACACCCAATGGCACCACCCAGCGCTGACCACACCCTGGCTCTGGCCGGGCCGCCCACCGCACGACCTGGGCGCGGCGATCTGCGCCGGGCTGGTGTTCGCCGCCGGGGCCGCGGTGATCACCGTGCGCGGGGCCCGCGATCTGCCCGACGAGCAAGCCTGATCCCGGAAGCCGTTACACTGGCGGCGCAACGAATGTCACGCTGAGTTCGAGTGCATGTGCGGAGAGTTCAGCTCAACGGGGGATGGGGTTGGAGCCGCAGAGTACGGGGTTGTTCCTGCTATTAATGGGCGCGTTCGGTGCCCTGCTCGGCTGCGTGGCGATCGCGCGGCAGACGGCGGTGCGGGTGCTGGCGGCCGCGCTGGCGTTCGTGCCGGCGATGCTGTTCGGGGTGGCGGCGGTCAACAAGTACTACGACTACTACCAGACCTGGGGCTCGGCGGCCGCCGACCTCACCGCCACCGGTCTTGGCACCGGTCTTGGCAATTTGCCGCAGCTTCCCGCCAATGCGGGCCAGCAGCGGCTTGCCCGGGTCCTCGGCAGGGTCACCGGCGGCACGGCAGCCGTTCAGCAGGGCGAAACGGTCCGCCTCACCGTGCACGGCCGCCGCAGCCAGCTGACCAGGACCGTGTACCTCTACCTGCCGCCGCAGTACTTCCAGGCCCGCTACGCCCGCGCCAGGTTCCCCGCGATCGAGCTGATCACCGGGTTCCCCGGCCAGCCGCAGGACTGGATCAACGTGGTCGGCGTCACCCAGTCGTACCTGACGCTGCTGCGCGACGGTGCGGTCCAGCCCGCCGTCCTGGTCATGCCGGACGCGAACGGCGGGCCACGGATCTCGCTGCAGTGCCTCAACGTGCGGCGCGGCCCGCAGGACGCCACGTTCCTTGGCGTGGACCTGCCCGAGGCGCTGTCCCGGTCGCTGCGGGTGCCACCGCCCGGGCCGGCCTGGGGCATCGCCGGGTATTCCGAGGGCGGCTACTGCGCCGCCGACCTCGCCCTGCTGTACCCGGCCCGCTACGGCGCCGCCGGGGTACTCAGCGGGTACTTCGTGCCCGGCGACGACCGGCTGGGCAGCCCGGTGCGCACGGTGAACCCGTTCGGCGCCGACAAGGCCCTGCGCGCGCTGAACACCCCGATGCAACGGGTCCGCGCGCTGCCGGTCAACGAGCCGGTCCCGCAGTTCTGGCTCGGCGCGGGCAGCGACTTCCGCCAGGACGTGACCGCCGCCCGGGCCTTCCAGCGGCGCCTGCTGACCCGGCAGCCGGGCGCGATGGTGCACCTGGCGCCGGGTGGCAAGCACAACATGGCGACCTGGCGGGCCCTGGTCCCCCCGCTGCTGGCGTGGCTGACGCCCAGGCTCGCGTACGCACAGCGGCACCCGGCACTGGCGGCAGCACATGCCGCCGGGCGGTCGGCCCGCCGGTACGAGGCCGGGTACCACGGTCGTTCCGTTGTGCGTAAATAAACCGGGCACCGGCCACGGGCCAGGTCAGCCCGCCGGGCTGTGCTCGGCCGCCGCCAGGCGCGCGGTGGTTCCCCGCTGCCCGCTGGCCGCCCGGCGGTGGGCAAGCGCTCTCGCCAGCCCGATGAGGGCGAGCAGCGCGCCGATGCCTTCGGCCAAGGCGGAAACCACCTTGCCCGGCGGCCCCCAGGACGGCTCGTACATGTTCGGCAGGCCGAGGATCGGCCCGACGTCCACGTAGTTGTAGGTCACCACGGCGGCACACGCGCTCGCCGCGACGAGGAACGCCAGCAGCCAGGACGGCCAGCGCGGCCAGGCCAGCAGCACCAGCGCCACGATGATCGCGATCACGCCCTGGATGCGGAAGAGCTGGCCCTGGTCGAGCAGCGATCCGGTGTTGGCGTCGTAGAAGTGGGCGTCCTGGAAATGCACGATCGCGTCGATGACGAGGGCCGCGGCGGTCGCGACCCGGAGTGCATAGCCTGCCAGAGTGTCGTGCCAGGGCCTGGCCCTGGTGATCCCGCTCATCGTGGAAATTCCTTTCGTTGCCGTACGCCGCCCCGCCAGCCCGGGGCTCCCTCGCGGTAACCCCCGGCCGGGGCCGGGCGGCCCTGCGGCCAGGCTGGCGGGCCGGCTTCGCCAGCCTGGCCGGTCAGCTGACCTGGTAGCTGCTGACCACCTTTTCCAGCAGGGCCCGGTGGGCCTGCCAGGCCGCGGTCGAGGTTGCCGCCACGAGCACGCTCGTGGCGTGTGCCCCCTGCACGATGCAGGCGATCTCGTTGTAGCGGTTGTGGTGCGTGTCGGTGGTGTAGTTGTCCATGACGCACCGGCCGTGGCCGCCGCGGAAGCTCAGCGGCCCGGACACGCCGTCAAGGTGGACCGCGCTCTGGCCGTCCTCACGCAGGTGCTCCATCCGGAAGTCCGGCCAGTTGTGCAGCGTCTCGCCGCCCTGCTTGGGGGTCACGTTCAGGTACACGAGCACCTGCCCCGACTTGGCGGTGCTGCCGACCGTCACGCTGCCGGGGTCACCATGCTCGTGGCGCAACGAGCCCGGGTAGGACAGCGTCGCGCTCTGGCCGGTCAGGCTCGCGCGCAGCCAGGCACCTGGCGCCGGGCCCGGGTGGAACCACCCGAACCCGGCGGGCGCGGACGCCGGAGCGGCGCCGTCGCTGCCGGCGGACCGGGACTGGCCGCTGGCACAGCCGAACAGGGCGAGGGACAGCGCCACGGTCAGCGCGGCCGCGGCGGCAGCGCCGCCGGTCCGGATTCGCCGTAGCCTCACGATAATCTCCTCTGCTTGCCGTGCCCGGCTCTAGGTGTTGCCGTCGCCGTCGCTCGGGCCACCGCTGTTGTCGCCGTCATGGTCGCCGCCGTTGCCCTGGGGAATGCCCGGGGACTTGTGCTTGGCCGGGCTGCTGTGCGAGGCCACTGGTGAGTGGCTGGGTGGTGACTGGGCAGCCTTGCCCCCGCCACCGCACGCTGTGACCAGGGCAATGACCCCGGCGCCGAGCACGAAGAGAAGTTTCTTGGTAATCATTTTGGTACTCCACGGTTCTTGGTCTTCGCTGTCGTGAGTAGGTACGGCCAGCAGTTAGTCAAAGGTTCAACAGGCATCCGGAACAGGCTGTGATGCTCGCCTCACCAGGCGGCGTGAACCGGGCGGCCTTGGCAGCCGTTACGCGCGCGGGCCGCCGAGCCCGGCCGGGCCGCCCAGGACCAGCCCGCCGGGACCGTCAGCCGCGCGGTTCGGCGGAGCCCCAGGGCGCGGCCGGCGCGGCCCGGGCCGGGTCCAGGTCCGGGCCGGGGGTCTCGCCGCTGGCGGCAAGCTGGTGGGTGAGCCGGTCGAGCAGCGAGACCAGGCCGGGATGCTGGTCGGGATGCCAGTCCGCGCACAGCCGCGCGACGCTCTCCTGCCGGGCCCGGAACAGGGCGTCGAACGCGTGCTGCCCGGCCTCGGTCAGCGGTACCGGCTGGTCCAGGTCCGCCCGCAGCGACCGGACGTAGCCGATCGCCACCAGCTCGGTGAGCCGCCGCTCCAGTTCGGCATCGGTCAGCCTCAGCAGCGTGGCCAGGTCACGGCGGCTCTTCTCCGAATTCTGGCCCACCCGCAGCAGCATCCAGGCGGCGCGCGGTGACGCCGCGATGCCCGCCGCCGTCACCAGCCGCGCGTACACCTCCCGCCGTTGCTGGCGGCCGAGCAGGCTGGTCAGCGCCCGCTCCATCTCCTGGTCCGAACTGCGGACCGTGGGCATGGCCGTGGGCGCGAGTGTGTCGGCCGGATCCGGCGTGCCGGCCGTGGTCCGCAGCGGGATGTCCTTGATCGTCCAGCTCAGCAGGAACGCCAGTGCGCCGAACGGCGTGGCCACCAGGAACACCGTATGCAGCGCGGTGGCGTAGCCGGTGATGTAGCCGAGGTGTACGGCGGGCGGAAGATGGGCCAGCACCGCGGGGCTCGCGCCGCTGGCCGCGGTCACCCCGGGTGGCAGGGACAGCCCGTGCAGGCTGGCGATCAGATCGCCGGCCAGGACGTTCGAGAACACGGCACCGAAGATGGCCGTGCCGAACGAGCCGCCGATGGACCGGAAGAACGTCGCGCCGGCGGTGGCCGCGCCGAGGTCGGCGTAGCTGACCGCGTTCTGCACCGCGACGACAAGGACCTGCAGCGACCCGCCGATGCCCGCGCCGAGCACCAGCATGTACAGCGAGGACAGCCAGTCGCTGGTGGCCACGCCCAGATGGGACAGCAGGTAGAGGCCGATCGTCATCGTCGCGGTGCCGAGGATCGGGAAGATCCGGTACCGGCCCCACCTGCTGACCAGCCGCCCCGTGGTGATCGAGGTGGCCAGCAGGCCGGCCATCAGCGGCAGCAGCCGCAGGCCGGAGATGGTCGGGCTGACGCCCTTGACGATCTGCATGTACTGCGGCAGGTAGGCGATCGCCCCGAACATCGCGAAGCCAACGACGAAGCCGACCGCGCTCGCCGCGGAGAATATCCGTTCGCGGAACAGGTGCAGCGGAATGACGGGCTCGGCGGCCCGGCTCTCCGCCCAGACGAACCCGGCGCCGAAGACCACCGCACCCGCGCCCATCAGGTAGATCGGCGCGGAGGACCACGCATAGGTGGTCCCGCCCAGCGAGGTGAGCAGCACCAGGCTGGTCGCCGCGCCGGCCAGCAGCACCGTGCCGAGGTAGTCGATCTTGTGCGGGGCCCGGCGCAGGTGCCCAGGGAGCACCGCCGCCACCACGGCAAGCGCTACCACGCCGATCGGCAGGTTGACGTAGAACACCCAGCGCCACGACAGGTTGTCCACGAAGAACCCGCCGATCAGCGGGCCGAGGACGCTGGTTACGCCGAACACGCTGCCGAACAGGCCCTGATACCTGCCCCGCTCCCTGGCCGGCACCACGTCGGCGACGATCGTCTGCGCGCCGGTCAGCAGGCCGCCGCCGCCGATGCCCTGGACCGCCCGGAACGCGATCAACTGGATCATGGTGTGGGAAAGCCCGGCCAGCGCCGAGCCGATCAGGAAGATCACGATCGCGGCCTGGAAAAACGTCTTGCGCCCGTACAGGTCGCCGAGCTTGCCCCAGAGCGGCGTGGAAATGGTGGATGCCAGCAGGTAGGCGGTCACCACCCAGGACAGGTGCGACAGCCCGTGCAGGTCCCCGGCGATCGTGGGCAGTGCCGTCGCCACGATCGTCTGGTCCAGCGCGGCGAGCAGCATGCCAAGGAGCAGCGCACCGATGATGATGAGCCTGCGGCGCTGGCCGATCTGCTCCGGCCCGGTCTGCCCGGCGCCTGCCGCCGTCCCGCTGGTGGCGCTCAATGTTCCCTCCCTGCTCGCTTCAGGAGTCTTCCCCCCGCTGGCCGGGTGTTACCCGGCCTGACGGTGGTGCTCCGGGTCCGGCCGCAGGTCATGCCGGCAGCCCGGTCAGGTGTCGATGTTGGGGTTGTCCGCCGGGAGCGGGACCAGATGCGCTGGCGGCTCCGGGAGCACGATGGCCGACTCGACGGTCAGGTCGGGGCGCACGTGGATCAGCTCACCGGAGGCGAGCATGCGCCAGCCGTGCTCGCCGTCGAGTTCTTCCGATGCCACGACGACCGAAGGGAGTGCGTGCAGTTCCGGTGCGTGCACCGAGGAGGTCGTGCTGCGGGCGTGCAGGCCGGCGGCGATGCCGGTGCCAGCCGGGCCGCCGCCCGCGCGATGGGGCCTGCCGGCTTGCCGGCCAGGCGCAGTGAAGGGGGACGGGGAGGCGGGCGGGGCCCCGGGGGGTTCCGGGGGGTCGCTCCCCCGGGCTAGCACCGCCCCCGGGCTGCTCGCCCCGGCGGGCCGCTCGATGATGTGCAGCGCATGCTGCCCGGGGTAGCGCAGCGCCCAGAGCTCACCGGGGACCGCGACGATGGCGTTCAGCGAGGAGACCGGCAGCCGCTCGGCGATCCACCGGGCCGCCGCCGCGATCCCCGCTGCCACGTCGCCGCCGCGAGCGTCGATCTGCTGCGTGATCAGTGCGAAGTAGCGTTCGGAGTCGGTGTCGCCCTGGACCAGGTCCCGGTACGGGCCGAGTTGTTCCTCCAGCCGGTCCAGCTCGCCGAACCCGCCGTTGTGCGCCATGATCCGGCCGCGCATCGTGAACGGATGGGTGTTGGCCAGGGTCCGGTTGCCCGCCGTGGCGTACCGGACATGCGCGACGAAGGTCGCCGACCTGGCCTGCCTGGCCTCCCGGACGAACTCTTCATCGGTGAAGGCGGGCTCGGGCTGTTTGTCGAGGACCGGCGCGCCGGCCGGGTCGAAGAACCCGATCCCGCTGCCGTCCACGTTGCGGTGGCTTTGCGCCTCCAGTGAGTCCGGCGCGTCCACCAGCCAGAACGACGCGCTGACCGGTTCGCGTCCCGCATTGAGCCCTAGCAGCCTGCACACGACGCGGCTCCGTTCCGCAGAAGATCACACCAGCCTGGCACCGGCGGCCCAGGCCGGCAAGGCCGCACGCCGCTGGCGCTTACCGCCCCTCGCTGGCGAGGGCACGGGCGAGTTCGTCGCGGGAGTGAATGCCGAGCTTCTGGTACACGTGCCGGAGGTGGTACTCCACGGTCTTGGGGCTCAGGAACATCGAGGCGGCGGTTTCCCGCGTGGTCCTCCCGCCCGCAAGGGCGAGCGCGATCTGCAGTTCCTGTGGTGTCAGTTCGTCGATCGTGCCCGGGCCGCGCCGGATGCGGGTTTCGCCGGTCGCCGCGAGTTCGGCGTTCGCCCGGTCGGCCCACGGGCCCGCCCCGAGATGCTCGAAGATGTCCAGCGCGGCGCGGAGTTGCTCCCGTGCCAGCACCCGGTTCCTGGCCCGCCGCAGGCGCTCGCCGTAGGCCAGCCGGGTCCGGGCGGTCTCGAACGCGTCCAGGGTCTGTGCGTGCTGGCGTATTGCCTGATCAAACAATGCGGGGAAATCGGCGTCCGCCGCCAGCAGGCCCTGGCTGCGCAGCGCCCGGGCGAGCGGCCACGGCTGCCCCTTCGCCTGCGCCGCGGCCATGAACGCGGCGGCCACCTGCCGCGCCTCGTCGTCGCGGCCGAGCCGGGTGTAGGCCTCGGTGAGTTCCGCCGCCGGTGACAGGTCGGCGTCGGTGATCGCCAGTTCGGCAAGCAGCCGCTGCTGCTGCTCGAACTGGGCGGCGGCGCGGGCCGCATCGCCGAGGCCGAGTTCCAGGTCACCGAGGGCCGCCGTCGCCCAGATCTCGTGCAGCCGGATGCCGAGTTCGCGGCACAGCCGCAGCGCCTCGGCCGCCCCATCGCGGCACTCCTGCTCCCGGCCACGGCGTGCCTGCAGCCAGGCCAGGCCGGCCAGCCCGAAGGCCAGTCCGGTCTGCTGCCCGCTCTCCCGGGCAAGAGCGATCGCTTCGAGGTAGGTGGCCTCGGCGACGGCCCAGCGATCGGTGGCGGCCTGGTCCCGGGCGATGAGGTTGAGCAGGAAAGGAAGCGCACCGACGGCTGCCTTGTCCCGGGCGGTCCGCAGTGCGTCTTCCAGCAGCGAACGCCCGGCCCCGGTCTCCCGCAGGAACAGCGGGCCAATGGCCAGCCAGGGCATGAGCTCCAGGTCTTCGCGCAGGCTGGGCGTGCCTTCGGCGAGCTTGATCGCCTCGTGCACGGCTTCCGTGCCTGCTGCCGCGTCACCGCCGAGGATCCGGGCCATCCCGACGGTGATCCCGGCCAGGAAGCTGGCCCGCGGTGACGCATCGGCAGGCAGCATCGCGTGCGCCCGTTCGGCCACCACCAGCATCTCGGCGGGGTTTCCGGCGTAGAAGCAGGCGTTGGCTGCCTCGGCCAGCATCGCCACGGCCCGTTCCGGGTCCGCCTGCCCCGCGGCCGCGGTCAGGATCGCGTGACCGCGCATCACCGGCCCGCGGTAGGTCGCGATGTGGCCCCTGAGCTGGTCGATCTCGACAAGCTCCCGAGGGTCGTCCGCCGTGGCGCGGGCCTCCTCGAGCAGCGTCACGGCGCGGTCGGCCAGCCCGGCCAGCCACCCCGCCCCGGCCGCCTCCCGCAGCAGCCGCACCCTCCTGCCGCCGTCGGCGGTCAGCCGCCCGGCCCGCTCGAACGCGGCGGCCGCGGCCGCGTACGCACTGCGGTCCCGGGCCCGGGCGCCCGCCTGCTCCAGCGCCGCCGCCGCCGACTCGTCGGTGCCCGCCGCCGCGGCGGCCAGGTGCCAGGCGCGGCGGTCCACGTCCCGGTCCGGCAGGGCGGCCGCGAGCGCACGGTGCGCGCCGCGCCGCTGGTCGGCGGCCGCGTCGGTGTAGATCGCCAGCCTGGCCAGCGGATGGCGGAACTCCACCATCCCCGGGAGCAGCGTGACCAGCCCCACGCTCTCGGCGTCGGCCAGCGCGGCCAGGTCGATGCCGAGCCCGGCCGCGGCCTGCTGCAGCGTCGCCAGATCGGTGGTGTCGCTGGCCGCGGCCAGGATCAGGGCCTGCTGCGCGGCCTGGCTGAGCTGGCCCGCGCGGTGCAGGAACGCCTGTGAGATCTTGGCGGACACCAGGACGGGCGCACCCTCGGGAGCCAGCGCCAGGTCGCCCGGGTCCGCGGCGAGTTCCAGCAGCGCCAGCGGGTTGCCGGCCGTGGCCCGGTGCAGCAGCGCGGCCGTCTCCGCCGTCAGCCCCGGCATGAGCTGGGCTGCATCGTCGCTGGTCAGGCCGCTGATCCGGAGTGCCGGCAGGTCGGCGCCGTCGAGCAGGGACGGTTCACCTTCGCGGACGGCGACGAAGACGGCGATCGGGTCGGCCACCAGCCGCCGGAACGCGAAAAGGAGCGCCTGCGCGCTGGAAACGTCGAGCCACTGGGCGTCGTCCACCAGGACGGCCACCGGTGCCTGCTCGGCGTAGGCAGCAAGCACGCTCAGCGTGGCAGCGCCCACGGCGAACCGTTCCTGCGCCATCCCGCGCCGCAGCGCCAGTGCACCCTCCAGCGCGACCGCCTGCGGCTCGGGGATCTTGTCGAGCATGCCAAGCGCGGGGCGGAGCAGCTCAAGCAGGGAGCCGAACGGGATCTGCGCCTCCGACTCGATCCCCCGGGCCCGCAGCACCCGCATCCCGGCGGCCCGCTCCGCCGCGTAGTCGAGCAGTGCGGTCTTGCCGATCCCCGGTTCCCCGGCGAGGGCAAGCGTCGCGCTGGCCCCAGACCGCGCCCGGGCAAGTGCCTGGTCGATCTCGCGCCGCTCATGCTCCCGCCCCAGCAGCATGGCCGCGATTCTAGGCACCTGGTGCGAGCCAGCAAAGTCGCGCCCGGGCGGTGCCGCAGCGGCATCCAGAAACCAGGTGGCCCCGAGCTGTGACCAGGGGGTTCCGGCCACACGACTAGGTGGTCCCCCGGAAGCGAGGATGGCCGCGCCCGGCCTACGCTCGCGGAAACCTGACCCGGGAGGGACATCGTGAGCACTATCGAGCAGCAAGCAACGCAAGTCGACATGGACAAGCTCATGCAATTCGTCTTCCGCGCGGTGGAAGAGGTCGGCGCCACGCTCAACACGGCGCTGGTGGTCATGGGCGACAGGCTCGGCCTCTACCGCGCAATGGCGGGCGCGGGCCCGCTGGCACCGGCCGAACTTGCCGAGCGCACCGGCACCGCGGAGCGTTACGTGCGGGAGTGGCTGAACGCCCAGGCGGCGGGCGGCTATGTGAGCTATGACCCGGAGAGCGGCCGTTACCTGCTGCCCCCCGAGCAGGCGGTCGCCCTGACCGACCCGAGCAGCCCGGCCTACCTGCCCGGGTTCTTCCAGATCGCCCTGGGCTCGGTGACCGACTCCCCGCACATCGTGGACGCGGCCCGCACCGGGGCCGGGTTCGGCTGGCACGAGCACGTGCCGGACGTACACGAGGGCTGCGAGCGGTTCTTCCGGCCCGGCTACAACGCCAGCCTGGTCTCCGCGTGGCTGCCCGCCCTCGACGGGGTCGTGGCCAAGCTGGAGCGGGGCGCGCTCGTCGCCGACGCCGGCTGTGGCCACGGCGCCTCGACCATCCTGATGGCCCAGCACTTCCCCAACTCGGTCTTCGTCGGCTCGGACTACCACGCGGGCTCGATCGAGACGGCGCGCCGCCGGGCCCAGGAGGCGGGCGTGGCCGACCGGGTCCGGTTCGAGGTCGCGCCGGCCGCGGCTTACGAGGGCAGCGAGTACGACCTCGTGACGATGTTCGACTGCCTGCACGACATGGGTGACCCGGCCGGGGCCGCGCGGCACGTCCGCGGGACGCTCAAGCCCGACGGCACCTGGATGATCGTGGAGCCGATGGCGGCCGACCGGGTCGAGGGCAACCTCAACCCGGTGGGGCGCGCCTACTATTCGTTCTCCACGCTGCTGTGCACGCCCGCGTCCTTGTCGCAGGAGGTCGGGCTCGCCCTCGGGGCACAGGCCGGCCAGGCGAGGATCGCGGACGTCGTCGGCACGGCCGGGTTCAGCCGGTTCCGCCGCGCCGCAGAAACCCCGTTCAACATCGTCTTCGAGGCACGCCCCTGACCGCTGCCGGGGGAGGCGCGGCTCCCGCCAGGGCCAGGCGGGAGCCGCGCCTGCGCGCCCGCTCACCCATATGAATGTGAGGTTGGTGCGCTGGCCCGCTATGGGGCAGGCCGAAGGCAAGGAGCACGTTTGCCGATCTTGGGCCGGGGGTAGCTGGAGCACCCGTCGCAGGCCGCCCGGCGCGCCGCCGGGGGCGTGCCGAGCGAGGAGGCTCAGCATGGGAGGAATCCGGGTACTCAACAGCCTGACGGGAATCGCCGCGGCGGTGACAGTGACTGTCCTGCTGGCCGGCCTGGGCACCGCGGCGGGCACCAGACCCGCGGCGGCGGCCACAAGCGCGAGAAGCGCGGTGACGGCGGCCGGGATTCCCGAAGGGTCGGCATCCCCGGTCATCTCGGCCACCACCAAGCTTGCCCTGCGCCGGTACGTGGCCGCCGGCACCGGCGGCTACGTCGTCGGGGCGGAGAACGGCACGTTCCCGCCGATCGGCTGGCACACCACCGGGCAGATGGGCGGCGTCTGGGCGCCGCCGACCAAGCTGCTCGACGGGTTGTGGTTCAGCGTCGGCGGGCACTGGCTGGCCGATGCGGTCAAGTACACCACCGGCCCTGGTTTCGCACGGCTGTCCTTCCCGGTGACCGGCGGGCTGCAGCCCACCCTGACCGAGTTCGCGCCCGACGGGCAGCCGACCGTGCTCTTCGGGCTCACCCTGACCCCGGTGAGCGGCCAGGCCACGACCGCCAGCGTGGCCGCCGACGCGCACAGCCAGGTCGCCGCGGCCTACCCGTGGGGGTTCACCAAGCCCACGTTCGACTCTTTCAACCACCAGAACACGGTTTCGGCCAGCGGTGGCGTCATCCAGTTCCGGCAGGAATCGCGGCCCTGGTATGCGGAGGTCGGGGCCAGCCCGCAGCCGGCCACGGTGCGCACCGGCGCCGGCTTCTGGGGGCCGACTCCGGCCAGCCAGCAGACCGCGTTCGGCACCAAGGGCCGCGGCGGGCAGCTGACCTGGAACCTGTCCATCCCCGCGGGCGGGCAGACCCTGTGGCTCGGCGTGGCCGGGTCGCACACCGGCGCCCCGCCAGCGGTAAGCGCGCTCAAGGCGGGGCTGGCCAACCCGATGGGGCTGCTGGCGGGCAAGGTCGCCGCGCGCGACGCCACGGCCGCGCTGACCAACGTCAAGGTGCCCGACGCCGGCGTGCAGCGGGCCATCCTGTGGAGCAAGCTGAACCTGGCCGACCTGCGCCGCACGATCACCCAGGCCGCCATCAGGGACACCAAGGCCGGGACCGTGTACCCCAAGCCGCTGGCCACCCTGCCGAAACTGTCCGGCATCGATGCCGCCTACCCCGACTACGCCGAGTTCTTCGGCACGGACGGGGCCTACGCGACCTACAGCCTGGCGGCCGCGGGTCAGTGGCAGACCGCCATACAGCACCTCAACACCCTGCGCACGGTCTCGCAGATCGTGAACGGCAGCACCGGGAAGGTCGTCCACGAGATCTCCTCCACCGGGGCCGTGTACTACGGCGACAACACCGAGCCGGGTGACATCAACGAGACCGCCCAGTTCGACATCGCCGCTGGGCTGGTCTGGCAGTGGTCCGGCGACCAGGCCTTCCTGCACCAGAACTACGCGTTCATCAAGGCCGGGCTGCACTACCTGACCGGCCTGGATGGCAAGAACGGCCCGTGGCCCGCTGGCGCGGGCATCGTGGAGAACACCGCTCTTGGCAATGAGGCACTCGATGTGTCCGCGGAGACCGTGCAGGCGCTTGGCGTATTGCATGAAATGGCCCTCGCGATGGGGGACCATTCCACCGCAGCCTGGGCGGCGCAGCACCAGCAGGCCATGCTCGCCGCCTTCCACCAGTGGTGGATCACCAGCCAGCACCTGTACGCGGACTCGATGTGCGAAGGCACCGAGGGCGACTGCACGCACGCCGGGCAGCAGCTACAGCAGCGGTGGTGGACCACCGTGGCCCCGATGGAGCAGGGCATCGCGCCGGCCGCCAACGCCGACGCCGCGCTGGCCACGATGGAAGGGCCGGCGTTCACCGGGACATGCGGGCTGTACGTCGACGGCGTGGGCGGCCCGTCGGGCACCGGCGGCCAGACCTGCTATCTGGTCAACACCGGCGCCATGGCCCGTGCCGAGGCGAACTACGGCCGGACCAGCCAGGCCGTCGCCTACATGGACAAGGTGGCCAGCCAGCTCACCGTGGAGATGCCTGGCTCGCTCCCCGAGCTCGCCGCCAGCGCCCAGTACAACCCGTTCGAGCCGTTCACCAGCCGGGCCAACGTCATGCAGGCCTGGTCGTCCTACGGTGTCATGTGGACCGTGGTGAACGACCTGCTCGGGGTCACCCCCGACGTGCCGCAAGGTTCGGTCGCCGTGGTGCCCGAGGTGCCCGCGTCCTGGCCGTCGCTCAGCGTCAGCCGGCTGCGCGTCGGCAACCAGGACCTGGCCGTGAGCGCCAGCCACCAGGCGGGGAATTACCGCACCCAGGTGTCCGGGGCGGCCGGGCTTGCGCTGACGATCGGCACCGTCCTGCCCAGCGGGGCGAAGCCGCAGGCGGTCACGCTCAACGGCCAGAACGTGCACTACAAGCTGGTCGGCACCCCGCGCGGGACCGCCGTGGAGGTCGCGGTGAAGGCTCCGGCCGCGCAGGAGACGCTGGCCGTGCAGACGGCCGGGTGAGCCGGGCGCCGGGTTCCGGGCCGGGGCAGGAGGCCCGGAACCCGGCAGCGGCCGTGGGGGGAGCGGCGCTGCGATCATGCGGCGCTTCCCCGGGACATCGGCCCCGGCGGAATCGGGACGTTCGGCCCTGAGCCGTCCCGCGGGCCTTCGGGCCTACTGGTGGCCACGGAGCCTGGTGGCTGCTCAGGTAGGCCGCCGGCTCGTAGGACGGCTAAGGAGCCTGTCATGTGGCTGCTGGTGTGGATCCTGGATGCCGCGGCGATTGCCGCGCTGGCCGACCGGTACGCCCGTGCCCGCCAGGCTGCGGCGGGTCACCGCCGCCACTGACGCCCGGGCGGTCCTGCCCGGGCGATGACGCGATCGGCGCGACCGCGGTGGTACGGGTGCGCCCGGCCCCGGGCGGGCCGGGCGCACGATGAACCGGCGCAGGGCCGGGCTAGTTGACGAAGACGTTCGGGCCGCGCCTGGCAGGAACGCGACCTTAGCAGGAACGTGCCGGGATCACGATCTCCCGCTTGAGGATCTTCCCGGTGTCGCCATGCGGCAGTTCGGCCACTATCCACACGTGCCGTGGGTACTTGTAGGAGGCGAGCTGGCCCTTCACGTATTCGCGCAACTCGTCCGGGTCTGCCGACGCGCCCGGCTTGAGTGTCACGGCCGCGGCGACTTCCTCCCCGAACATCTCGTCGGGTACGCCCACCACCGCGGCCTCTGCGATTGCGGGGTGCTCGTAGAGGACTTCCTCGACCTCGCGCGGGTACACGTTGAGCCCGCCGCGGATGATCATGTCCTTCTTGCGGTCCACGATCGAGAAGTAGCCGTCCGAGTCCATCATGCCGAGGTCGCCGGTACGGAACCAGCCCTGCGAGAGCACCTCCGCGGTGTCCTCCGGGCGCCGCCAGTACCCCTTCATGACGTTGTGACCGCGCACCGCGATCTCGCCGACTTCATAGGCCGGGAGCGGGGCGCCGGCGTCATCCTGGACGCGCATGGCTACGCCGGAGATCGGCTGGCCGATGGTGCCCGGCTTGCGGGGGCGATCCGGGTGGTTGAAGGATGCCACCGGCGAGGTCTCCGACAGGCCATAACCCTCGAGGATCATGCAGCCGAACTCCTTCTCGAAAGCACGGAGCAGTTCCACGGGCATCGCCGCGCCGCCCGAGACGCACAGGCGCAGGCTGGCCACGTCCCCCGCGCTGCCTCCCGCGCTGTGCAGGATCGCGGCATACATCGTCGGGACGCCGGGCAGGATGCTTACCTGGTCGCGCTTGATGATCTCCAAAGCGCGGGCGGGATCGAACCGGGCGAGCAGGGTCAGGCAAGCGCCAGAGGCGATGGCACAGCCCATCCCGACGACCTGGCCGAACGAGTGAAACAGCGGCAGCGCTCCCAGAATCACGTCTTCCGGCCGCAGGTTCAGCAGAGTACTGCTGGTGACCTCGACGTTGCGGAGCAGGTTGTCGTGGGTCAGCTCGGCACCCTTCGGCTGCCCGGTGGTCCCTGAGGTATAGAGGATGACCGCAGTGTCCGACGGTCCCCGCTCGGCGATCGCGGCCACCGGCGCACACTCGGCGAGTGTGCCGGCCAGTTCGCCGGGCTCGATGATCACCAGGTCTGTCCCCGCCCGCCGGGCACCCTCGGCAGCCTGGTCCGCAATGCCATGCCAGGCAAGTGCGAGAGTGGCCTGCGAGTCGGCCAGGTAGTACGCCACTTCTCGCGACTTGAGCAGCGGATTCATCGGAACCACGATGGCGCCGGCCCGCAGGATCCCGTAGTAGAGCTCGACGAACTCTGGTGTGTTGGGCAGCATCAGACAGACCCGGTCACCGGCGGTGATTCCGCGCCCGAGCAGCCAGGACGCAGCCCGCGCGCTCGCTTCATCGAGGTCGCGGTAGGACATCACGTCCCCGCCCGCACGGATCGCTGGCCGGTCCGGGTACCTGGCTGTGGCCTGAGCGAGTGTGGTGGCGATATTGGTCATCGTTCCTCCCGGTGTCATGAATTGCGTCCACGGGGCGGAAGGTGGCCCGGCTGACTCTCCCGGCCGGCCCGCAGGCAAATGGCTCCTTCTTCTACCGGTAGAACATCGATGGCTTGCCGTCCAGGGACCTAAGGCCCGTCCGTGGGGGGCCACCGGAGGGCCGAAGGTCAACGGCGGAGGGCAGGAGAATCAGCCATGACGGCGTGACGGGCCCCGCACTGCCAGTGTGGACCAATGGTGATCTCAGTGGCGCGCGTATCCTGCTGCCATGCCGCAGGCCGTAATCGGCCGTGAGGGCGAACTCGGCGCGGTTGACGCGTTCCTCGCCGGGTTGTCATCCGGGCCGGCTGC
>CAVPSA010000038.1:0-22953 GCA_963707905.1 uncultured Actinomycetes bacterium
GCTCACCGGGCACTGGGACAGCTACGGCGCGCTGCAACTGCCGCTGGTGTTCGAGACCGCCGCCGCCACGGTCATCGCCGTCAGCTCGGCAAGCCCACTCGGCGAGCCGGAACGCCTTACCGGCCGGTGGCTGCCGTACCTGCGGCTGGCCGTCACGCTGGCGCTGACCGCGGTGGCGATCGGCGCGCTGGCCGCCGCCGGCACCGGCACCCACCTGGCCGGCGGCACCCTCGACGTGCTGCGTAACCTGGCCGGGATCACCGGCATCGGCCTGCTGTGCGCCGCCATGATCAGCGGCGGGCTGGCCTGGATCGGGCCGGCGGCCTACCTGATCCCAGGCGCATATGCCCTGTACACCCAATGGCACCACCCAGCGCTGACCACACCCTGGCTCTGGCCGGGCCGCCCACCGCACGACCTGGGCGCGGCGATCTGCGCCGGGCTGGTGTTCGCCGCCGGGGCCGCGGTGATCACCGTGCGCGGGGCCCGCGATCTGCCCGACGAGCAAACCTGATCCCGGAAGCCGTTACACTGGCGGCGCAACGAATGTCACGCTGAGTTCGAGTGCATGTGCGGAGAGTTCAGCTCAACGGGGGATGGGGTTGGAGCCGCAGAGTACGGGGTTGTTCCTGCTATTAATGGCCGCGTTCGGTGCCCTGCTCGGCTGCGTGGCGATCGCGCGGCAGACGGCGGTGCGGGTGCTGGCGGCCGCGCTGGCGTTCGTGCCGGCGATGCTGTTCGGGGTGGCGGCGGTCAACAAGTACTACGACTACTACCAGACCTGGGGCTCGGCGGCCGCCGACCTCACCGCCACCGGTCTTGGCACCGGTCTTGGCAATATGCCGCAGCTTCCCGCCAATGCGGGCCAGCAGCAGGTGGCCCGGGTCCTCGGCCGGGTCACCGGCGGTACGGCATCCGGCACTGGCGGCAGCACATGCCGCCGGGCGGTCGGCCCGCCGGTACGAGGCCGGGCACCACGGTCGTTCCGTTGTGCGTAAATGAACCGGGCACCGGCCACGGGCCAGGTCAGCCCGCCGGGCTGTGCTCGGCCGCCGCCAGGCGCGCGGTCGTTCCCCGCTGCCCGCTGGCCGCCCGGCGGTGGGCAAGCGCTCTCGCCAGCCCGATGAGGGCGAGCAGCGCGCCGATGCCTTCGGCCAGGGCGGAAACCACTTTGCCCGGCGGCCCCCAGGACGGCTCGTACATGTTCGGCAGGCCGAGGATCGGCCCGACGTCCACGTAGTTGTAGGTCACCACGGCGGCACACGCGCTCGCCGCGACGAGGAACGCCAGCAGCCAGGACGGCCAGCGCGGCCAGGCCAGCAGCACCAGCGCCACGATGATCGCGATCACGCCCTGGATGCGGAAGAGCTGGCCCTGGTCGAGCAGCGATCCGGTGTTGGCGTCGTAGAAGTGGGCGTCCTGGAAATGCACGATCGCGTCGATGACGAGGGCCGCGGCGGTCGCGACCCGGAGTGCATAGCCTGCCAGAGTGTCGTGCCAGGGCCTGGCCCTGGTGATCCCGCTCATCGTGGAAATTCCTTTCGTTGCGGTACGCCGCCCCGCCAGCCCGGGGCTCCCTCGCGGTAACCCCCGGGCCGGGGCCGGGCGGCCCTGCGGCCAGGCTGGCGGGCCGGCTTCGCCAGCCTGGCCGGTCAGCTGACCTGGTAACTGCTGACCACCTTTTCCAGCAGGGCCCGGTGGGCCTGCCAGGTCGCGGTCGAGGTTGCCGCCACGAGCACGCTCGTGGCGTGTGCCCCCTGCACGATGCAGGCGATCTCGTTGTAGCGGTTGTGGTGCGTGTCGGTGGTGTAGTTGTCCATGACGCACCGGCCGTGGCCGCCGCGGAAGCTCAGCGGCCCGGACACGCCGTCAAGATGGACCGCGCTCTGGCCGTCCTCACGCAGGTGCTCCATCCGGAAGTCCGGCCAGTTGTGCAGCGTCTCGCCGCCCTGCTTCGGGGTCACGTTCAGGTACACGAGCACCTCTCCCGAGTTGGCGGTGCTGCCGACCGTCACGCTGCCGGGGTCACCATGCTCGTGGCGCAACGAGCCCGGGTAGGACAGCGTCGCGCTCTGGCCGGTCAGGCTCGCGCGCAGCCAGGCACCTGGCGCCGGGTCCGGGTGGAACCACCCGAACCTGGCGGACGCGAACGCCGGAGCGGCGCCGTCGCTGGCGGCGGACCGGGACTGGCCGCTGGCACAGCCGGACAGGGCGAGGGACAGCGCCACGATCAGCGCGGCCGCGGCGGCAGCGCCGCCGGTCCGGATTCGCCGTAGCCTCACGATAATCTCCTCTGCTTGCCGCGCCCGGCTCTAGGTGTTGCCGTCGCCGTCGCTCGGGCCACCGCTGTTGTCGCCGTCATGGTCGCCGCCGTTGCCCTGGGGAATGCCCGGGGACTTGTGCTTGGCCGGGCTGCTGTGCGAGGCCGCTGGCGAGTGGCTGGGCGGTGACTGGGCAACCTTGCTCCCGCCACCGCACGCTGTGACCAGGGCAATGACCCCGGCGCCGAGCACGAAGAGAAGTTTCTTGGTAGTCATTTTGGTACTCCACGGTTCTTGGTCTTCGCTGTCGTGAGTAGGTACGGCCAGCAGTTAGTCAAAGGTTCAACAGGCATCCGGAACAGGCTGTGATGCTCGCCTCACCAGGCGGCGTGAACCGGGCGGCCTTGGCAGCCGTTACGCGCGCGGGCCGCCGAGCCCGGCCGGGCCGCCCAGGACCAGCCCGCCGGGACCGTCAGCCGCGCGGTTCGGCGGAGCCCCAGGGCGCGGCCGGCGCGGCCCGGGCCGGGTCCAGGTCCGGGCCTGGGGTCTCGCCGCTGGCGGCAAGCTGGTGGGTGAGCCGGTCGAGCAGCGAGACCAGGCCGGGATGCTGGTCGGGATGCCAGTCCGCGCACAGCCGCGCGACGCTCTCCTGCCGGGCCCGGAACAGGGCGTCGAACGCGTGCTGCCCGGCCTCGGTCAGCGGTACCGGCTGGTCCAGGTCCGCCCGCAGCGACCGGACGTAGCCGATCGCCACCAGCTCGGTGAGCCGCCGCTCCAGTTCGGCATCGGTCAGCCTCAGCAGCGTGGCCAGGTCACGGCGGCTCTTCTCCGAATTCTGGCCCACCCGCAGCAGCATCCAGGCGGCGCGCGGTGACGCCGCGATGCCCGCCGCCGTCACCAGCCGCGCGTACACCTCCCGCCGTTGCTGGCGGCCGAGCAGGCTGGTCAGCGCCCGCTCCATCTCCTGGTCCGAACTGCGGACCGTGGGCATGGCCGTGGGCGCGAGCGTGTCGGCCGGATCCGGCGTGCCGGCCGTGGTCCGCAGCGGGATGTCCTTGATCGTCCAGCTCAGCAGGAACGCCAGTGCGCCGAACGGCGTGGCCACCAGGAACACCGTATGCAGCGCGGTGGCGTAGCCGGTGATGTAGCCGAGGTGTACGGCGGGCGGAAGATGGGCCAGCACCGCGGGGCTCGCGCCGCTGGCCGCGGTCACCCCGGGTGGCAGGGACAGCCCGTGCAGGCTGGCGATCAGATCGCCGGCCAGGACGTTGGAGAACACGGCACCGAAGATGGCCGTGCCGAACGAGCCGCCGATGGACCGGAAGAACGTCGCGCCGGCGGTGGCCGCGCCGAGGTCGGCGTAGCTGACCGCGTTCTGCACCGCGACGACAAGGACCTGCAGCGACCCGCCGATGCCCGCGCCGAGCACCAGCATGTACAGCGAGGACAGCCAGTCGCTGGTGGCCACGCCCAGATGGGACAGCAGGTAGAGGCCGATCGTCATCGTCGCGGTGCCGAGGATCGGGAAGATCCGGTACCGGCCCCACCTGCTGACCAGCCGCCCCGTGGTGATCGAGGTGGCCAGCAGGCCGGCCATCAGCGGCAGCAGCCGCAGCCCGGAGATGGTCGGGCTGACGCCCTTGACGATCTGCATGTACTGCGGCAGGTAGGCGATCGCCCCGAACATCGCGAAGCCAACGACGAAGCCGACCGCGCTCGCCGCGGAGAATATCCGGTCGCGGAACAGGTGCAGCGGAATGACGGGCTCGGCGGCCCGGCTCTCCGCCCAGACGAACCCGGCGCCGAAGACCACCGCACCCGCGCCCATCAGGTAGATCGGCGCGGAGGACCACGCATAGGTGGTCCCGCCCAGCGAGGTGAGCAGCACCAGGCTGGTCGCCGCGCCGGCCAGCAGCACCGTGCCGAGGTAGTCGATCTTGTGCGGGGCCCGGCGCAGGTGCCCAGGGAGCACCGCCGCGACCACGGCAAGCGCTACCACGCCGATCGGCAGGTTGACGTAGAACACCCAGCGCCACGACAGGTTGTCCACGAAGAACCCGCCGATCAGCGGGCCGAGGACGCTGGTTACGCCGAACACGCTGCCGAACAGGCCCTGATACCTGCCCCGCTCCCTGGCCGGCACCACGTCGGCGACGATCGTCTGCGCGCCGGTCAGCAGGCCGCCGCCGCCGATGCCCTGGACCGCGCGGAACGCGATCAACTGGATCATGGTGTGGGAAAGCCCGGCCAGCGCCGAGCCGATCAGGAAGATCACGATCGCGGCCTGGAAAAACGTCTTGCGCCCGTACAGGTCGCCGAGCTTGCCCCATAGCGGCGTGGAAATGGTGGATGCCAGCAGGTAGGCGGTCACCACCCAGGACAGGTGCGACAGCCCGTGCAGGTCCCCGGCGATCGTGGGCAGTGCCGTCGCCACGATCGTCTGGTCCAGCGCGGCGAGCAGCATGCCAAGGAGCAGCGCACCGATGATGATGAGCCTGCGGCGCTGGCCGATCTGTTCCGGCCCGGTCTGCCCGGCGCCTGCCGCCGTCCCGCTGGTGGCGCTCAATGTTCCCTCCCTGCTCGCTTCAGGAGTCTTCCCCCCGCTGGCCGGGTGTTACCCGGCCGGACGGTGGTGCTCCGGGTCCGGCCGCAGGTCATGCCGGCAGCCCGGTCAGGTGTCGATGTTGGGGTTGTCCGCCGGGAGCGGGACCAGATGCGCTGGCGGCTCCGGGAGCACGATGGCCGACTCGACGGTCAGGTCGGGGCGCACGTGGATCAGCTCACCGGAGGCGAGCATGCGCCAGCCGTGCTCGCCGTCGAGTTCTTCCGATGCCACGACGACCGAAGGGAGTGCGTGCAGTTCCGGTGCGTGCACCGAGGAGATCGTGCTGCGGGCGTGCAGGCCGGCGGCGATGCCGGTGCCAGCCGGGCCGCCGCCCGCGCGATGGGGCCTGCCGGCTTGCCGGCCAGGCGCAGTGAAGGGGGACGGGGAGGCGGGCGGGGCCCCGGGGGGTTCCGGGGGGTCGCTCCCCCGGGCTAGCACCGCCCCCGGGCTGCTCGCCCCGGCGGGCCGCTCGATGATGTGCAGCGCATGCTGCCCGGGGTAGCGCAGCGCCCAGAGCTCACCGGGGACCGCGACGATGGCGTTCAGCGAGGAGACCGGCAGCCGCTCGGCGATCCACCGGGCCGCCGCCGCGATCCCCGCTGCCACGTCGCCGCCGCGAGCGTCGATCTGCTGCGTGATCAGTGCGAAGTAGCGTTCGGAGTCGGTGTCGCCCTGGACCAGGTCCCGGTACGGGCCGAGTTGTTCCTCCAGCCGGTCCAGCTCGCCGAACCCGCCGTTGTGCGCCATGATCCGGCCGCGCATCGTGAACGGATGGGTGTTGGCCAGGGTCCGGTTGCCCGCCGTGGCGTACCGGACATGCGCGACGAAGGTCGCCGACCTGGCCTGCCTGGCCTCCCGGACGAACTCTTCATCGGTGAAGGCGGGCTCGGGCTGTTTGTCGAGGACCGGCGCGCCGGCCGGGTCGAAGAAACCGATCCCGCTGCCGTCCACGTTGCGGTGGCTTTGCGCCTCCAGTGAGTCCGGCGCGTCCACCAGCCAGAACGACGCGCTGACCGGTTCGCGTCCCGCATTGAGCCCTAGCAGCCTGCACACGACGCGGCTCCGTTCCGCAGAAGATCACACCAGCCTGGCACCGGCGGCCCAGGCCGGCAAGGCCGCACGCCGCTGGCGCTTACCGCCCCTCGCTGGCGAGGGCACGGGCGAGTTCGTCGCGGGAGTGAATGCCGAGCTTCTGGTACACGTGCCGGAGGTGGTACTCCACGGTCTTGGGGCTCAGGAACATCGAGGCGGCGGTTTCCCGCGTGGTCCTCCCGCCCGCAAGGGCGAGCGCGATCTGCAGTTCCTGTGGTGTCAGTTCGTCGATCGTGCCCGGGCCGCGCCGGATGCGGGTTTCGCCGGTCGCCGCGAGTTCGGCGTTCGCCCGGTCGGCCCACGGGCCCGCCCCGAGATGCTCGAAGATGTCCAGCGCGGCGCGGAGTTGCTCCCGTGCCAGCACCCGGTTCCTGGCCCGCCGCAGGCGCTCGCCGTAGGCCAGCCGGGTCCGGGCGGTCTCGAACGCGTCCAGGGTCTGTGCGTGCTGGCGTATTGCCTGATCAAACAATGCGGGGAAGTCGGCGTCCGCCGCCAGCAGGCCCTGGCTGCGCAGCGCCCGGGCGAGCGGCCACGGCTGCCCTTTCGCCTGCGCCGCGGCCATGAACGCGCCGGCCACCTGCCGCGCCTCGTCGTCGCGGCCGAGCCGGGTGTAGGCCTCGGTGAGTTCCGCCGCCGGTGACAGGTCCGCGTCGGTGATCGCCAGTTCGGCAAGCAGCCGCTGCTGCTGCTCGAACTGGGCGGCGGCGCGGGCCGCATCGCCGAGGCCGAGTTCCAGGTCACCGAGGGCCGCCGTCGCCCAGATCTCGTGCAGCCGGATGCCGAGTTCGCGGCACAGCCGCAGCGCCTCGGCCGCCCCATCGCGGCACTCCTGCTCCCGGCCACGGCGTGCCTGCAGCCAGGCCAGGCCGGCCAGCCCGAAGGCCAGTCCGGTCTGCTGCCCGCTCTCCCGGGCAAGAGCGATCGCTTCGAGGTAGGTGGCCTCGGCGACGGCCCAGCGATCGGTGGCGGCCTGGTCCCGGGCGATGAGGTTGAGCAGGAAAGGAAGCGCACCGACGGCTGCCTTGTCCCGGGCGGTCCGCAGTGCGTCTTCCAGCAGCGAACGCCCGGCCCCGGTCTCCCGCAGGAACAGCGGGCCAATGGCCAGCCAGGGCATGAGCTCCAGGTCTTCGCGCAGGCTGGGCGTGCCTTCGGCGAGCTTGATCGCCTCGTGCACGGCTTCCGTGCCTGCTGCCGCGTCACCGCCGAGGATCCGGGCCATCCCGACGGTGATCCCGGCCAGGAAGCTGGCCCGCGGTGACGCACCGGCAGGCAGCATCGCGTGCGCCCGTTCGGCCACCACCAGCATCTCGGCGGGGTTTCCGGCGTAGAAGCAGGCGTTGGCTGCCTCGGCCAGCATCGCCACGGCCCGTTCCGGGTCCGCCTTCCCCGCGGCCGCGGTCAGGATCGCGTGACCGCGCATCACCGGCCCGCGGTAGGTCGCGATGTGGCCCCTGAGCTGGTCGATCTCGACAAGCTCCCGAGGGTCGTCCGCCGTGGCGCGGGCCTCCTCGAGCAGCGTCACGGCACGGTCGGCCAGCCCGGCCAGCCACCCCGCCCCGGCCGCCTCCCGCAGCAGCCGCACCCTCCTGCCGCCGTCGGCGGTCAGCCGCCCGGCCCGCTCGAACGCGGCGGCCGCGGCCGCGTACGCACTGCGGTCCCGGGCCCGGGCGCCCGCCTGCTCCAGCGCCGCCGCCGCCGACTCGTCGGTGCCCGCCGCCGCGGCGGCCAGGTGCCAGGCGCGGCGGTCCACGTCCCGGTCCGGCAGGGCGGCCGCTAGCGCACGGTGCGCGCCGCGCCGCTGGTCGGCGGGCGCGTCGGTGTAGATCGCCAGCCTGGCCAGCGGATGGCGGAACTCCGCCATCCCCGGGAGCAGCGTGACCAGCCCCACGCTCTCGGCGTCGGCCAGCGCGGCCAGGTCGATGCCGAGCCCGGCCGCGGCCCGCTGCAGCGTCGCCAGATCGGTGGTGTCGCTGGCCGCGGCCAGGATCAGGGCCTGCTGCGCGGCCTGGCTGAGCTGGCCCGCGCGGTGCAGGAACGCCTGTGAGATCTTGGCGGACACCAGGACGGGCGCACCCTCGGGAGCCAGCGCCAGGTCGCCCGGGTCCGCGGCGAGTTCCAGCAGCGCCAGCGGGTTGCCGTCCGTGGCCCGGTGCAGCAGCGCGGCCGTCTCCGCCGTCACCCCCGGCATGAGCTGGGCTGCATCGTCGCTGGTCAGGCCGCTGATCCGGAGTGCCGGCAGGTCGGCGCCGTCGAGCAGGGACGGTTCACCTTCGCGGACGGCGACGAATACGGCGATCGGGTCGGCCACCAGCCGCCGGAACGCGAAAAGGAGCGCCTGCGCGCTGGAAACGTCGAGCCACTGTGCGTCGTCCACCAGGACGGCCACCGGTGCCTGCTCGGCGTAGGCAGCAAGCACGCTCAGCGTGGCAGCGCCCACGGCGAACCGTTCCTGCGCCATCCCGCGCCGCAGCGCCAGTGCACCCTCCAGCGCGACCGCCTGCGGCTCGGGGATCTTGTCGAGCATGCCAAGCGCGGGGCGGAGCAGCTCAAGCAGGGAGCCGAACGGGATCTGCGCCTCCGACTCGATCCCCCGGGCCCGCAGCACCCGCATCCCGGCGGCCCGCTCCGCCGCGTAGTCGAGCAGTGCGGTCTTGCCGATCCCCGGTTCCCCGGCGAGGGCAAGCGTCGCGCTGGCCCCAGACCGCGCCCGGGCAAGTGCCTGGTCGATCTCGCGCCGCTCATGCTCCCGCCCCAGCAGCATGGCCGCGATTCTAGGCACCTGGTGCGAGCCAGCAAAGTCGCGCCCGGGCGGTGCCGCAGCGGCATCCAGAAACCAGGTGGCCCCGCAGCTGTGACCAGGGGGTTCCGGCCACACGACTAGGTGGTCCCCCGGAAGCGAGGATGGCCGCGCCCGGCCTACGCTCGCGGAAACCTGACCCGGGAGGGACATCGTGAGCACTATCGAGCAGCAAGCAGCGCAAGTCGACATGGACAAGCTCATGCAATTCGTCTTCCGCGCGGTGGAAGAGGTCGGCGCCACGCTCAACACGGCGCTGGTGGTCATGGGCGACAGGCTCGGCCTCTACCGCGCAATGGCGGGCGCGGGCCCGCTGGCACCGGCCGAACTTGCCGAGCGCACCGGCACCGCGGAGCGTTACGTGCGGGAGTGGCTGAACGCCCAGGCGGCGGGCGGCTATGTGAGCTATGACCCGGAGAGCGGCCGTTACCTGCTGCCCCCCGAGCAGGCGGTCGCCCTGACCGACCCGAGCAGCCCGGCCTACCTGCCCGGGTTCTTCCAGATCGCCCTGGGCTCGGTGACCGACTCCCCGCACATCGTGGACGCGGCCCGCACCGGGGCCGGGTTCGGCTGGCACGAGCACGTGCCGGACGTACACGAGGGCTGCGAGCGGTTCTTCCGGCCCGGCTACAACGCCAGCCTGGTCTCCGCGTGGCTGCCCGCCCTCGACGGGGTCGTGGCCAAGCTGGAGCGGGGCGCGCTCGTCGCCGACGCCGGCTGTGGCCACGGCGCCTCGACCATCCTGATGGCCCAGCACTTCCCCAACTCGGTCTTCGTCGGCTCGGACTACCACGCGGGCTCGATCGAGACGGCGCGCCGCCGGGCCCAGGAGGCGGGCGTGGCCGACCGGGTCCGGTTCGAGGTCGCGCCGGCCGCGGCTTACGAGGGCAGCGAGTACGACCTCGTGACGATGTTCGACTGCCTGCACGACATGGGTGACCCGGCCGGGGCCGCGCGGCACGTCCGCGGGACGCTCAAGCCCGACGGCACCTGGATGATCGTGGAGCCGATGGCGGCCGACCGGGTCGAGGGCAACCTCAACCCGGTGGGGCGCGCCTACTATTCGTTCTCCACGCTGCTGTGCACGCCCGCGTCCTTGTCGCAGGAGGTCGGGCTCGCCCTCGGGGCACAGGCCGGCCAGGCGAGGATCGCGGACGTCGTCGGCACGGCCGGGTTCAGCCGGTTCCGCCGCGCCGCAGAAACCCCGTTCAACATCGTCTTCGAGGCACGCCCCTGACCGCTGCCGGGGGATGCGCGGCTCCCGCCAGGGCCAGGCGGGAGCCGCGCCTGCGCGCCCGCTCACCCATATGAATGTGAGGTCGGTGCCCACAGAGTGGTCAGAGGCTGGCTTCCCTGCCGGGACGGCTGCTGGCACCGGGCGCATCCCAGCCGTGGGCTGGCCCGGCCAGTATCTGGGTCATGACGGCTCCGAGTGCCAGCCACGCGGCACAGATCGCCAGCTCTCCAGGCCGGGCTGCACTACCTGACCGGCCTGGATGGCAAGAACGGCCCGTGGCCCGCTGGCGCGGGCATCGTGGAGAACACCGCTCTTGGCAATGAGGCACTCGATGTGTCCGCGGAGACCGTGCAGGCGCTTGGCGTATTGCATGAAATGGCCCTCGCGATGGGGGACCATTCCACCGCGGCCTGGGCGGCGCGGCACCAGCAGGCCATGCTCGCCGCCTTCCACCAGTGGTGGATCACCAGCCAGCACCTGTACGCGGACTCGATGTGCGAAGGCACCGAAGGCGACTGCACGCACGCCGGGCAGCAGCTACAGCAGCGGTGGTGGACCACCGTGGCCCCGATGGAGCAGGGCATCGCGCCGGCCGCCAACGCCGACGCCGCGCTGGCCACGATAGAAGGGCCGGCGTTCACCGGGACATGCGGGCTGTACGTCGACGGCGTGGGCGGCCCGTCGGGCACCGGCGGCCAGACCTGCTATCTGGTCAACACCGGCGCCATGGCCCGTGCCGAGGCGAACTACGGCCGGACCAGCCAGGCCGTCGCCTACATGGACAAGGTGGCCAGCCAGCTCACCGTGGAGATGCCTGGCTCGCTCCCCGAGCTCGCCGCCAGCGCCCAGTACAACCCGTTCGAGCCGTTCACCAGCCGGGCCAACGTCATGCAGGCCTGGTCGTCCTACGGTGTCATGTGGACCGTGGTGAACGGTCTGCTCGGGGTCACCCCCGACGTGCCGCAAGGTTCGGTCGCCGTGGTGCCCGAGGTGCCCGCGTCCTGGCCGTCGCTCAGCGTCAGCCGGCTGCGCGTCGGCAGCCAGGACCTGGCCGTGAGCGCCGGCCACCAGGCGGGAAATTACCGCACCCAGGTGTCCGGGGCGGCCGGGATTGCGCTGACGATCGGCACCGTCCTGCCCAGCGGGGCGAAGCCGCAGGCGGTCACGCTCAACGGCCAGGACGTGCACTACAAGCTGGTCGGCACCCCGCGCGGGACCGCCGTGGAGGTCGCGGTGAAGGCTCCGGCCGCGCAGGAGACGCTGGCCGTGCAGACGGCCGGGTGAGCCGGGCGCCGGTTCCGGGCCGGGGCAGGAGGCGCGGAACCCGGCAGCGGCCGTGGCGGCGCTGCGATCATGCGGCGCTTCCCCGGGACATCGGCCCCGGCGGAATCGGGACGTTCGGCCCTAAGCCGTCCCGCGGGCCTTCGGGCCTACTGGTGGGCACGGAGCCTGGTGGCTGCTCAGGTAGGCCGCCCGCTCGTGGGACGGCTAAGGAGCCTGTCATGTGGCTGCTGGTGTGGATCCTGGATGCCGCGGCGATTGCCGCGCTGGCCGACCGGTACGCCCGTGCCCGTCAGGCTGCGGCGGGTCACCGCCGCCACTGACGCCCGGGCGGTCCTGCCCGGGCGATGACGCGATCGGCGCGACCGCGGTGGTACGGGTGCGCCCGGCCCCGGGCGGGCCGGGCGCACGATGAACCGGCGCAGGGCCTAACCTAACGCGACTATTTGATTACCAGCCGCTGCGTCGGCGGGGCCAGTGAACCAACGGCACCTGGCAGGAACGCGACCTTAGTAGGAACGTGCCGGGATCACGATCTCCCGCTTGAGGATCTTCCCGGTGTCGCCATGCGGCAGTTCGGCCACTATCCACACGTGCCGTGGGTACTTGTAGGAGGCGAGCTGGCCCTTCACGTATTCGCGCAACTCGTCCGGGTCTGCCGACGCGCCTGGCTTGAGTGTCACGGCCGCGGCGACTTCCTCCCCGAACATCTCGTCGGGTACGCCCACCACCGCGGCCTCTGCGATTGCGGGGTGCTCGTAGAGGACTTCCTCGACCTCGCGCGGGTACACGTTGAGCCCGCCGCGGATGATCATGTCCTTCTTGCGGTCCACGATCGAGAAGTAGCCGTCCGAGTCCACCATGCCGAGGTCGCCGGTACGGAACCAGCCCTGCGAGAGCACCTCCGCGGTGTCCTCCGGGCGCCGCCAGTACCCCTTCATGACGTTGTGACCGCGCACCGCGATCTCGCCGACTTCATAGGCCGGGAGCGGGGCGCCGGCGTCATCCTGGACGCGCATGGCTACGCCGGAGATCGGCTGGCCGATGGTGCCCGGCTTGCGGGGGCGATCCGGGTGGTTGAAGGATGCCACCGGCGAGGTCTCCGACAGGCCATAACCCTCGAGGATCATGCAGCCGAACTCCTTCTCGAAAGCACGGAGCAGTTCAACGGGCATCGCCGCGCCGCCCGAGACGCACAGGCGCAGGCTGGCCACGTCCCCCGCGCTGCCTCCCGCGCTGTGCAGGATCGCGGCATACATCGTCGGGACGCCGGGCAGGATGCTTACCTGGTCGCGCTTGATGATCTCCAAAGCGCGGGCGGGATCGAACCGGGCGAGCAGGGTCAGGCAAGCGCCAGAGGCGATGGCACAGCCCATCCCGACGACCTGGCCGAACGAGTGAAACAGCGGCAGCGCTCCCAGAATCACGTCTTCCGGCCGCAGGTTCAGCAGAGTACTGCTGGTGACCTCGATGTTGCGGAGCAGGTTGTCGTGGGTCAGCTCGGCGCCCTTCGGCTGCCCGGTGGTCCCTGAGGTATAGAGGATGACCGCAGTGTCCGACGGTCCCCGCTCGGCGATCGCGGCCGCCGGCGCACACTCGGCGAGTGTGCGGGCCAGTTCGCCGGGCTCGATGATCACCAGGTCTGTCCCCGCCCGCCGGGCACCCTCGGCAGCCTGGTCCGCAATGCCATGCCAGGCAAGTGCGAGAGTGGCCTGCGAGTCGGCCAGGTAGTACGCCACTTCTCGCGACTTGAGCAGCGGATTCATCGGAACCACGATGGCGCCGGCCCGCAGGATCCCGTAGTAGAGCTCGACGAACTCTGGTGTGTTGGGCAGCATCAGACAGACCCGGTCACCGGCGGTGATTCCGCGCCCGAGCAGCCAGGACGCAGCCCGCGCGCTCGCTTCATCGAGGTCGCGGTAGGACATCAAGTCCCCGCCCGCACGGATCGCTGGCCGGTCCGGGTACCTGGCTGTGGCCTGAGCGAGTGTGGTAGCGATATTGGTCATCGTTCCTCCCGGTGTCATGAATGCGTCCACGGGGCGGAAGGTGGCCCGGCTGACTCTCCCGGCCGGCCCGCAGGCAAATGGGTCCTTCTTCTACCGGTAGAACATCGATGGCTTGCCGTCCAGGGACCTAAGGCCCGTCCGTGGGGGGCCACCGGAGGGCCGAAGGTCAACGGCGGAGGGCAGGAGATTCAGCCATGACGGCGTGACGGGCCCCGCACTGCCAGTGTGGACCAAATGGTGATCTAGTGGCGCGCGTATCCTGCTGCCATGCCGCAGGCCGGGCCCGGCTGGCCACTGAGGTACTGCCGGTTGGCGGCCTCAGCCTCGGCGCGCTGCACCGGCTGCTGCGCACCCGGCTGGGCATGCCGTTGTCCCACCCGGCCCTCCGCAGGGTTCATGCGGAATCGGCGGGCAACCCTTTCATCGCGCTGGAGATCGGCCGCGCGCTCGCCCGGCGCGGCCTTACCCGGGTCGCCGACGGGCCGCTGCCCATCCCGGACACGCTCAGCGGCCTGGTCGGCGAACGGCTGGGTGAGCTGCCGGCATCGGTGACGGATGCGCTGGGCGTGGTCGCGGTCATGCCGGGCGCGCCGGTGAGCCGCTACCTCGCGGCCGGCGTGGACGGCGGGGACCTGGACGCCGCGGTCCTCGCCGGCGTCCTGGAGGTGGACGCCGGAACACTGCGCTTCTCCCACCCGCTGCTGGCCTCGGCGGTCCTGGGGCCGATTCCCCCGGCCAGGCGCCGCCAGTTGCATGCGCTCGCCGCACGAAGTGCGGTGGATGCCGAGGAAAAGGCGCGCCACGCCGCGCTTGCCGCCGGCGCACCATCTGGCCAGATCGCGGCCGAGCTTGATGACGCGGCCGGGATGGCCGAGCGCCGCGGTGCTCCCGGCGTCGCTGGCTAGCTGCTGGAGCTCGCAGCCTCGCTAACACCGGGTGATCAGGCGGACGATGCCCACCGCCGTCTCATCGACGCGGGCAGGCTGCTCGCGCTGGCCGGTGAGACCCGCGCCGCGGCAGCCGTTTGGCAGAATCTTGCCGCCATCACAGCGCCGGGCCCCCGGCACGCAGAGGTCATCGCGCAGCTGGGATGGAACAGCGAAGATGATTTCGAGGCCTCAACGCGGCTGCTCGAAGAGGCTCTGGCAGAAGCGGGTGAGGCGCCGACTCTGAGTGCCAGCATCCACGTCTACCTCTCCGATCACTGGGCGATCATGGGCGACACCTCGAGGGCTCTGGCCGAGAGTCACCGGGCAGTCGCGTACGCGGAGCGGGCGGGTGATCCCGTGCTGCTGGCGGCTACGCTCGCAGAGGACTTTATCCGTGGCTGGGTGGCAGGCTGCGAGGTGGATGAGCGTCAGCTTGACCGCGCGCTGGAACTCGAGTGCAGCCTGGGCTTGGTGGGCAGGGTCGCGCCGCCGAGCATGGCGGCGGGGCTGTACCTGATGGGGATGGGCCGCCTGGACGAGGCACGAGAGTCGTTCGAACGCACGCTGGCCCGCGCGGAGGCGGAGGGCATTGAATACACGCGCGGCGATGTGCTGCTGCGGCTGTCGCTGATCGCTACCAGGACGGGTGAGCCGCGGCGGGGTGCCGAGCTGGCGCAGGCCGGCCTGGAGATCGCCGAGCAGCACGACCTGGGGCAGCTCACCAGCGCGGTGCTGTTCGGCTGCGGGCTTGCGGCGCTCGGACTGGGCCAGGCAGGTAAAGTCCGTGAGTTTGCGGAACGGGGAATCGGGCTGTCCCGCAAGGTCGGTGACCAGGTGTACCTGCTCGGCAACGAGGCGCTCCTCGGCTCGCTCGACCTGGCGCTCGGAGACTTCGCCGCCGCGGCCGCCCGGCTGCGGCCGCTCACCGGCCAGGTCTGGAGCGTCGGCCGGCGCCCCAGCTTCCAGGGCATCGTGACCGACACCGTCGAGGCGCTGACCGGGGCCGGCGAGCTGGACGACGCCGCAGCGCTTCTTGCCGAGTTTGCTGATCGCTACACCGACCCGGTCACGGCAGCGGCCACTGCCCGCTGCCGCGGTGTGCTGGCGGCGGCAGGCGGCAGGCTTGAGGACGCGGTAGCGGAGCTCACCTGCGCACTGGATCTGCAGGACCAGATGACATCGCAGCCCGTCGAGCAGGGCAGGACGCTGCTCGTGCTCGGCGCGGTCCAACGGCGGCTCAAACAACGGCGCGCGGCCCGCGAGACACTCGGTAAGGCGCTCGGAATGTTCGAAGGCGCGCAGGCCGCGCTGTGGGCGGCCCGGGCCAGGGAGGAACTGGCCAGGATCAGCGGCCGTCCGGCCGGCGCCGGTGAACTCACCGCCACCGAGCTGCGGGTCGCCGGGCTCATCGCCCAGGGCATGAGCAACCGGGCAGCCGCAGCGGAACTGTTCGTCACAGTCAGGACCATCGAGTCCACGCTGACCAAGATCTACGCCAAGCTCGGCGTGCAGTCCCGCACCCAGCTCGCCAGCCACCTGCGCGGCCGCGCCTGACGCCCCATCGCCGGCCACAGCCCGAAGATCTCCGCGGACATGGGCAAAGAGCACTCCGCAAATAGCGGCTGGCGATTAGCCGCCGGGTTGGTTAGGGCGGGCCTGCACTGGCCGCCCGGATGTGTCCAAACAATGTGGGTTCCCACGTTCACGGCCGCCTGCTGCGACCGTAGCGTCGCCGGTGGGCAGTGCGCCGATGTGGATGGCGCCCGCGGTCCTTTTTACCGGGGTCGCGGCAATGCCGCCGGAAGCTGGGGGCATCACCATGGCACCACGACTGCGCACCGTCTTGACCAGCAACCGGCCCGCGGGTGTGCGCCTGCTGGCCCGCATGGGCCTGGCCCTGGCGCTACCGCTCTGCCTGGTCGTGGCCCTGGCCGGGCTGGCCCAGCCGGCCCGGGCCGCTGCCGCCATCACCGTCGGCACCTGTGACGAGAGTCATCTCGATGCCGCCGTCGCACAGGCGAACAGCGACAACGCCGGCGACACGGTCACGTTCGCCTGTAGTGGCACGATCAGCCTGGCCAGCACCCTGGGCATCACCGGGGACATGACCCTGGACGGCACCGGCCAGCAGGTCACCCTCGACGGGCAGAGCCAGGTCGGCGTGCTTTCGGTGGCCACCGGGGTCACCTTCACCCTGAACGACCTGACCGTTCAGAACGGCGCGGCCGGTGGCGGCGGTGGGCTGTCGAACAGCGGCGGGACGGTGACCATCACCGGCAGCACGTTCCAGCACAATGCCGCTCACGAGGGCGGTGCGGTCGAAAACGATCCCGGCGGGACGCTGACCATCACCAACAGCACCTTCGACGGTAACTTCTCCTCCGGTGCCAACGGCGGGGCGCTGGCTAACCGTGGTGGCACGGCGAATATCACCGGCAGCTTTTTCACCCGTAACTTCACCGTCACCGCAGGCGAGTCGGGCGGCGCGATCGTCAACGCCTTCGGCACGATGAACATCACCGGCAGCAGTTTCGATCAGAACAACGCCACCTCCGGGGGTGCCATCTACAACGTGGATTCCGTCGGATCCGCCGTCGTGAACATCACGAGCAGTTCCTTCTTCCAGAACAAGGCGGGCGCCGGGGCGGCATTGGACGTCGAAACCGGCACCGCGAACGTCGCCTTCAGCACCTTTGACGACAACACCGCCGCCGGCCCCGGCAACGGCACTCTTCAGCCGGTCGGCGGCACGGCGAACGTCGTGGGCAGCGTCCTGGCCTTCAACGGGGGAGGTAACTGCGCCGGCAGGACGCCGGCCGACCAGGGGTACAACATGGAGTCCGGCACCGACTGCGGATTCACCGGCACCGGCGACCTGCAGAACGCCAGCCCTGTTATCGGGGACAGCGGCAATTTCGTCCTTTTCCTCGTACAGGGCAGCCCCGGCATCGATGCGGTCCCGGCCGCCCTGTGCCCGGCGGCCGACGGGAACGGCAGTCCCCGCCCGGACCCGGACAGCCCTGCCGAGATCACCTGTGACATGGGCGCCGTCGAGTCGGATTACCCGCCGGCGCCGGTCGTCTCCTCCTCGGTCAATCCCAGCACCTACGGGCAGCCGGTGACCTTCACGGCAGTCGTCCCGGCAACGGACGGCGGCGGCACGGTCGCCTTCTCTACCGAAGAGAACGGCTTCCCCGGTTGCACCGCGCAGCCGCTGGCCCAGGGCAGCGACGCCACCTACAGCGCTACCTGCACCTTCGCGCCTGGCTGGACCGGCACCCAGCCCGTTTCGGCTACCTATTCAGGCGACGCCGCCTACCCCGGCAGCACCACCGGGAGCCTGCCCGGCGGGCAGATGGTCGACCCGGCGACGACGCTGTCATCCTCGGCAGACCCGAGCCAGGACGGCCAGCCGGTGACCTTCACGGCCACCGTCACGCCCATCACCCGCGACACTGGCACGGTGGCCTTCTATGCCGACGGCTCGGCCACCGCGATCTCCGGGTGCGGCACCCAGTCCCTGACCCTGGTCAGCCACCTCACCTACACCGCCACCTGCACCACCTCCTCGCTGGCCGTGGGCGCCCACGCCATCGCGGCCAGCTACTCCGGGGACAGCGTCGATCCCGCAAGCTCCGGGAGCCTGGCCGGCGGCCAGACGGTGAACCCGGCGCCGCTGACGGTCACCGCGTCGGGCGGCGCGATGACGTACGGGGGAACGCCGCCGGCGATCACCCCTTCCTACACCGGGTTCGTCAACGGCGACGGCCCCGCATCGCTGGACACAGCGCCCGCCTGCGCCACCACCGCGACCTCCGCCAGCCCGGCTGGCACGTACCCGAGCAGTTGCGCCGGCGCGGCCGGCCCGGATTACGCGATCAGTTATGTCAACGGCGTGGTGACCGTGGGCCAGGCCAGCACCGCGCTGGCCTACACCGGCCCGCAGTCGGCCTCCGCCGGTACCGGCTTCGTTCCGGCCGCGGCCCTGTCCAGCCCGGCCAGCGCATGCCAGGCCGGCCAGCCGGTGAGCTTCACCCTGGACGTCAACCCCACGACAGGCACCACCGGCACCTACCCGCTGGAATCGGCGGCCACCGACGGCACCGGCGCGGCGGCCGGGGCGTCGGTCAGCACCTCAGGCTGGCAGCCCGGTGCCTACACCATCACCGCCAGCTACGCCGGGACGGCGAACTGCGGTGCCTCCGCGGCCACCGGGCCGCTGGTGGTCACCACCCCCGGCCTGGCGGCCGCCGGCGCCGTGAGCTACGTCCTGCCTGGCACCGGAACCGTGAACGCCGACTTTATCGTCGCCAAGATCCCGCACACCGGCATCTACGTGGGCGGCATCAGCCTGGTCAGCGACGGCAACTGGCGGCTGACCGGCACCCTCAGCGGCTACACCAAATCCTCGCCCGCCCACGGCACGGTGACCGGAACAGGCACCCTGTCCTGGTGGAACCCGGCACTGAACAACCACCACGGCGGATGGCAGCAGGCCAGCAAGGGCGTGGGCTTCACTGCCAGCTTCAGTGCCACCACCAAGACCTCACCAGGATCCTTCGGGATCCAGATCAACTACACCCCAGTCCCGCCCCAGCCGCCCGCGATCCCCAGTTCCAGCCCCGTCAGCCTGCAATCCGGAATCATCGTGATGGCCTGAACGGGGCCGCCGCTGACGATCCGATTTTGCCTCGACTAATATCCTGGTTTCCAGTATATTGGTGGCATGGCTGGCAAGCCCATGACGGGGCAGGCGTTCTTCGTGCTGACCGCGCTGGCCGGTGGCCCGCGGCATGGGTACGGCATCGTGGGTGAGGTGGCCGAACTGTCGCAGGGCCGGGTCCAGCTGAAGATCGGCAGCCTGTATGGGGTGCTGGACCGGCTCGCCGTCGAGGGGCTGATCGAGGCCGACCGGGAGGAGGCGCACGACGGCCGGCTGCGCCGCTATTACCGGCTGACCCGGGACGGGCGGGGCGCCCTGGCTGAGGAGGCCGAGGTTCACGCCGCTGCCGCGCGTGTGGTGCGGGTGAGACTGGGCCTGACGGGCCCGGCGGCAGGGGGAGCAGCCGGATGAGCGGCGTCCTGGGCCTGGAGCAGCGGTACCGGCGGGTGCTGCGGGTGCTGCCCGGCTACTACCGGGACAAATGGGAAGAGGACATGGTCGCCGCCTTCCTGGACAGCTGGCTGACCGGCGACCCGGAAGACGACGAGGCCATCCTGGAGTTCTGCAAGCCCACCTGGCCGGAGGTGGCCAGCGTGATGGGCCTGGCCGCCCGGCTGTACCTGGGCGGCGCGGCCACGCCGCGCCGGTACTTCGCCTGGGGCCAGGCGGTGCGGCGCGCGGTGCTGGCCGTGATGCTGGTGCACGCGGTGCTGGGCCTGGAGGTGCTCGTGCGGACGGCCTGGAGCCGCCGGTTGTTCGGGCTCCCCGCACCGCCGGCGAGCCTGGTGGTCTTCTCGCCCGGCGGCGTCTGGCCCTCGGTGTATGACCTGGTTAACGTCGCCTGGATCGTGATCTTCGTGACGCTGGCCCTCGGGCATTACCGCACTGCCCGGGTCCTCGCGGTGCTGGCCATCGTCCCCGGTCTGGTCGCTTTGCTGCAGGCCCAGCTCACCGGCATCATGCCGGCGCCGTTCGGGCCGTGGGCTTGGTGGGTCCTGTTCGATCTTGCCCTGGTCTTGGCCATGACCGCGTTCCACCGCGACGCCCCGTCGCCTGCGCGCTGGCCCTGGCTGCTGGCCCTGCCCGCCGGCTACCTGCTGGTGTACGTGCCGGTGCTGGCGCTCGTGGCGACCGGCAACTCCGCCTGGCTGCCGGACTGGCCCGGGCTGTGCTGCCTCCTGGCCGCCCTCGCCTGCCTGGCACACGCGCCGAGGGCCTGGTCCCGCCAGGCCGCCGGCTCGGGCGTGTGGTCGCTGGCCCTGGCCCTGCTGGCCGCCGTCGCCGGGGCATACCGGATCGTCACGCTCACCGCCTATCAGCACGACCCGCACCTGATGGCCGTAAGCCTGATCGAACTGCTCATCCTGCTAGCCACCGCGGCGCTGGTCGCCCCCGACGCTGCCCGCGCCCAGGCAGCCACCCCCGCACCGCCATATCCGGGCACGATCGCCGCCTAGGAGGACGCAGGACATGCCGCTCCCGTGCCCGGCGCGCCCGCTGCCGGTCCTGGCCAGCGCGCTGGCCGCCGCGGGCATCGTGCTCACCGTTGCCAGCTGCAGCCACATCACCCCGCTAGGGCCAGACCCGACCCTGCTGCCGCCCCCACGGCATCTGGGGTCACCGATCACCGTGCAAGTCATGCGCGTCCAGCCCCCTACGGCCACGGGCCGGTGCCCGGCCGGCTGGGCCACGGTCTCCCTGCCGGCCGGCGGCGGGCCGCGCTCCGTGGCTGGCGCCGCCCCCGTCGCCCACGCCGCCCACGCCGCCCCCGTGGCCACCAAGGGGGCGTCCGCACCGCCCCCGCCGTCGCCCGCGCCGCCCCCGTCGCCCACCCCCATCACCTGCTACCGTCCGGCCGGTACGCCGGTAAGGATCACTTCCGCCGCGGTCTCTCCGGTCCTCACCTACCGGCCCCCGCCGGGCCAGGCGAAAGGGCCCGACTTGTACGGATTCATTGTCGGCGTGCCCGGTGCCAACGTGGCGGCGGTGACCGCGGTCATCAGGCAGGCCTATGACACTGGGAGTGCCGTCGGCATCAGCGTCGCCGGTAAGCTCTGGCAGGCCCCCCAGGTATTCCAGCCATTCCCAGGTCAGCGGCTCCAGATCACCCTGCTCAGCAGGAATCAAGCTCGCCAGCTTCACCGCATACTGGTCTCGTCTGGCTGAACGGGAGGCATGATGGCTTGGCTCGGTGGCCCGCGGGGCTGGCGCCCCGGGATTACCCGGATCAGAGGCATCTATCTGCACGATCCGCCCCCTGGCTATCACCCACCCAGGCCCGAAATCCCGTTGAAGGACCGGCAACGGCAGGCGCGCCAGCCGAGCTGGCTAAACCTGGCCCGTACCAGCAGCACAACCCCGAAAGCCTGACGGGGCTACGGCAAAGAGGGTGACCCGGGGTCAGCCCAGGGCCGCCTGTTCGGCGGAGCCCGATTGCTTGGGGTCTGGCAAGCGCATCATCCGGAACGAGATGAGCAGCCCACCCAAGCCAGCGAGGATGGGAACGAGAAGGGCTACCTGAAGGGCAATGTGCCGCGCCTGAGTGTTGATCTTGATGATCTCATTCTTCGTGGCCTGCGGCTTGCCAGCGAGCTGCTTTTCGAGCTGGGTGTTGCTCACCACCTGGGCGTCGTGCTCCAGAACCTTGGCGACCTGCTGCTGTTCTGCCTTGGAAAGCACGGTGCTGGATTGGGCCATGCTGGTGAAGCCAATGGACAGCGCCCCCAGCAGGATGGCGCCGGCGAACGCCAGCCCGAACGACAGGCCGAACGACCCTCCCGCCGAGTTCACCCCGGCGGCCTCGCTGACGCGCTCGTCGGCGATCGGGGCCAGCGTGTAGTTGTTGAGCTGAGAGACCATCAGGCCCAGCCCCGATCCCGCGATCAGCAACGGCACCGCCAGGTACCAGCCTGAGGTCGCCCGGGGCACGATCGGCTCCACGATGATCATCCCGATCGTGAACAGCGCGAACCCCGCCCGGATCAGGCTCGCCGGGCGCCGCTTCCCTGCTTTCTTTCCGGCCAGCAGGGCCACCGCGAACATGCTCAGCGACAGCGGGGCGATGGACAGGCCCGCCCCCATCGCGCTGTACTCCAGCACGATCTGCAGGTAGATCGGCAGCGCGATCATCACGCCGCCAAGGCCGATCTGTTGAAGCACCTGCCCGGAAACCCCGAACTTGAACAGTTTGGCCTTGAACAGGTCCGGGTCCAGCAGTACCGCCTTGCCCGCGCGCTTGCGCCGCACCAGCCACCACGCCAGGGCCCCGAGCGAGACCGCCCCGAGCCCCAGAAGCAGGCTTACCGCTTGACCGCCTTCTTCCCACACCAGGATGCCCAGCACGATGCCGCCCATGCCCAGCACGGACAAGACAGCACCCACGAGGTCTATCTGCCGGGATCCGGTGTAGGGCACGTCGCGGACCAGCCTGATGCCCGACAGCACCACCACGATGACGACGTCCTCTAGCAAGAACGCGATCCGCCACGACAGGTAGGTCGTGATGAACCCGCCGATCAGCGGGCCGACCGCCGCGGCGATCGCGGCCGCGGCCCCGACCAGCGCGTAGGCCTGCCGCTGCGCCGCGCCCTCGAAGTTGCCATGGATCAGCGACTGCATCGCCGGCAGTAGCAGTGATGCGCCGAGGCCGCCCACGATCGCCCAGAACACGATGATCGCGATCAGGCCCTGCGCCAAAGCCATGGCCAGGGCACCGATCCCGTAGCCCAGCAGGCCCAGCACATACGCGCGCTTCCGCCCGATCAGATCGCCCACCTTGCTGCCGATCAGGATGAACGCCGCCGACACCAGCGCCTCAAGCGCGATCGCCGACTGAACCCCGCTGACGGTCGTGTGCAGATCGTGCACCACCGCCGCGATGGACACGTTCATCACCGACGTGTCCACGACCAAGACGAACATCGCCATCGCCAGCAAGATGGCTAGCCTGCGATCCCCTTTGGCCAGCGCAGGAGCGCTGGTGCCAGACTCACCAGTCATAGCAGGTTCACCTACCCGGCAGTCATGTGCCTTCGGCTGAAGGCAAGCCGCGTGCCCTTCGCCCCATCGCGCCCCTGACG
>CAVPSA010000039.1:0-38035 GCA_963707905.1 uncultured Actinomycetes bacterium
TGGTCGCCCCCGACGCTGCCCGCGCCCAGGCAGCCACCCCTGCACCGCCATATCCGGGCACGATCGCCGCCTAGGAGGACGCAGGACATGCCGCTCCCGTGCCCGGCGCGCCCGCTGCCGGTCCTGGCCAGCGCGCTGGCCGCCGCGGGCATCGTGCTCACCGTTGCCAGCTGCAGCCACATCACCCCGCTAGGGCCAGACCCGACCCTGCTGCCGCCCCCACGGCATCTGGGGTCACCGATCACCGTGCAAGTCATGCGCGTCCAGCCCCCTACGGCCACGGGCCGGTGCCCGGCCGGCTGGGCCACGGTCTCCCTGCCGGCCGGCGGCGGGCCGCGCTCCGTAGCTGGCGCCGCCCCCGTCGCCCACGCCGCCCCCGCCGTCCCCGTGGTCACCAAGGGGGCGTCCGCGCCGCCCCCGCCGTCGCCCGCGCCGCCCCCGTCGCCCAGCCCCATCACCTGCTACCGTCCGGCCGGTACGCCGGTAAGGATCACTTCCGCCGCGGTCTCCCCGGTCCTCACCTACCGGCCCCCGCCGGGCCAGGCGAAAGGGCCCGACTTGTACGGATTCATTGTCGGCGTGCCCGGTGCCAACGTGGCGGCGGTGACCGCGGTCATCAGGCAGGCCTATGACACTGGGAGTGCCGTCGGCATCAGCGTCGCCGGTAAGCTCTGGCAGGCCCCCCAGGTATTCCAGCCATTCCCAGGTCAGCGGCTCCAGATCACCCTGCTCAGCAGGAATCAAGCTCGCCAGCTTCACCGCATACTGGTCTCGTCTGGCTGAACGGGAGGCATGATGGTCTGGCTCGGTGGCCCGCGGGGCTGGCGCCCCGGGCTGGCTAAACCTGGCCCGCACCAGCAGCCCTGACGGGGCTACGGCAAAGAGGGTGACCCGGGGTCAGCCCAGGGCCGCCTGTTCGGCGGAGCCCGATTGCTTGGGGTCTGGCAGGCGCATCATCCGGAACGAGATGAGCAGCCCACCCAAGCCAGCGAGGATGGGAACGAGAAGGGCTACCTGAAGGGCAATGTGCCGCGCCTGAGTGTTGATCTTGATGATCTCATTCTTCGTGGCCTGCGGCTTGCCAGCGAGCTGCTTTTCGAGCTGGGTGTTGCTCACCACCTGGGCGTCGTGCTCCAGAACCTTGGCGACCTGCTGCTGTTCTGCCTTGGAAAGCACGGTGCTGGATTGGGCCATGCTGGTGAAGCCAATGGACAGCGCCCCCAGCAGGATGGCGCCGGCGAACGCCAGCCCGAACGACAGGCCGAACGACCCTCCCGCCGAGTTCACCCCGGCGGCCTCGCTGACGCGCTCGTCGGCGATCGGGGCCAGCGTGTAGTTGTTGAGCTGAGAGACCATCAGGCCCAGCCCCGATCCCGCGATCAGCAACGGCACCGCCAGGTACCAGCCTGAGGTCGCCCGGGGCACGATCGGCTCCACGATGATCATCCCGATCGTGAACAGCGCGAACCCCGCCCGGATCAGGCTCGCCGGGCGCCGCTTCCCTGCTTTCTTTCCGGCCAGCAGGGCCACCGCGAACATGCTCAGCGACAGCGGGGCGATGGACAGGCCCGCCCCCATCGCGCTGTACTCCAGCACGATCTGCAGGTAGATCGGCAGCGCGATCATCACGCCGCCAAGGCCGATCTGCTGAAGCACCTGCCCGGAAACCCCGAACTTGAACAGTTTGGCCTTGAACAGGTCCGGGTCCAGCAGCACCGCCTTGCCCGCGCGCTTGCGCCGCACCAGCCACCACGCCAGGGCCCCGAGCGAGACCGCCCCGAGCCCCAGAAGCAGGCCTACCGCTTGACCGCCTTCTTCCCACACCAGGATGCCCAGCACGATGCCGCCCATGCCCAGCACGGACAAGACAGCACCCACGAGGTCTATCTGCCGGGATCCGGTGTAGGGCACGTCGCGGACCAGCCTGATGCCCGACAGCACCACCACGATGACGACGTCCTCTAGCAAGAACGCGATCCGCCACGACAGGTAGGTCGTGATGAACCCGCCGATCAGCGGGCCGACCGCCGCGGCGATCGCGGCCGCGGCCCCGACCAGCGCGTAGGCCTGCCGCTGCGCCGCGCCCTCGAAGTTGCCATGGATCAGCGACTGCATCGCCGGCAGCAGCAGTGATGCGCCGAGGCCGCCCACGATCGCCCAGAACACGATGATCGCGATCAGGCCCTGCGCCAAAGCCATGGCCAGGGCACCGATCCCGTAGCCCAGCAGGCCCAGCACATACGCGCGCTTGCGCCCGATCAGATCGCCCACCTTGCTGCCGATCAGGATGAACGCCGCCGACACCAGCGCCTCAAGCGCGATCGCCGACTGAACCCCGCTGACGGTCGTGTGCAGATCGTGCACCACCGCCGCGATGGACACGTTCATCACCGACGTGTCCACGACCAAGACGAACATCGCCATCGCCAGCAAGATGGCTAGCCTGCGATCCCCTTTGGCCAGCGCAGGAGCGCTGGTGCCAGACTCACCAGTCATAGCAGGTTCACCTACCCGGCAGTCATGTGCCTTCGGCTGAAGGCAAGCCGCGTCTACGATGCGGACCGGCTGGCGCCGCAGGACGACCGTCCACCCCAGTGCGGGCTGATCACGGGTCCGCATGGCTGTCTCCTGGTGCGGCGATCTGCGCCTTCACGGCGTGGTCGACGTTTCCGTGGATGTTTTCTTCACCGATGCGGTCAAGGACGCCGTCGCGGGCTGAGCACTTCGCGGACGGCCGGCTTGAGCCGGGCGAGCCGCAGGGTCAGGCCGGCTTGACCGGTGAGCTCGTGGATCTCGCGCATCTTCGCCGACCCCTGCGAGTCGATGAAGTCGATTCCCTCGCAATCGAGCACGATCCCGGTGATGCCGGGCATGGACAACGCGACCTCCCGCACCCGGTCCTCCAGGGCATCGGAGGTGGCGAAAAACAAGCCGCCGTCCAGCCGCAGAACCACCACTCCGCGGTACTGCTCGTCACCGGGATGCTCGTCCAAGCTCCCGGAAGACGTGGGTGCCTGGCTCGCGTCCCAGCAGGGGCATGTGAGGCCGCGTCGCCACCGAGATGAGCCAGATCAGCGAGAGCCCGATCCCGATCAGCACCCCAGCGAGCACACCGACCAGCAGCGTCGCGGCGATCGCCGCGACCGCGATCCAGAAGTCAAACCGCGCCACCCTCGCGAGGCGGCGCATCTCGGGCACGTCCATCATCCCCATGACCACCGCCTCAATGATCAGGGCAGCCAGGACGGGCTTAGGCAGAACCGAAAAGACCGGCGCCAGCACGAGCAAGGTGAGTAGGACGATCACACCGGAGGTGAGCGATGCCAGGCCGGTGCGCGCACCGGAGTGGTCATTCAGCGAGCTCGCGGACAGGCTGGTGGAGACCGGCATCCCCTGGAACAGGCCCGCGCCGACGTTCGCCATGCCCTGGGCGGCTGACTCCTGGTTGATGCCGATGCGGTAGTGGTGCCTGGCTGCGAACGTCCTGGCATCGCCGGCGGTCTGGGAGAACCCGATCAGGACCAGTGCCACCGCCGCGATGGCGACCGTGCCCGCGTGATCGCGCAGGAGCTGGAGGGGCGGGACCTGCAGGGACGGTAGCCCGCGCGGTACCTCACCGACCAAGGCCACACCGTGAGCGCCGAGATCGAACAGCCATGACGCGAGCAGGCCGCCGACGACCAGCACGAGAGCCCCAGGGACGCGGGGCGCGACCGCTCTCACCCCGAACACCACCACCAGCGCGGCGGCGCCCACGGCCACGGTCAGAAGGTGTGCATCGCCGAGCGTCCCGATCCAGGACCACAGCTCCTGGAGTGGGTTCGCGCCGGTGCCCTTCGCCCCGGTGAGCTTGGGAAGCTCGCCGATCACCACGTCGATCGCTGCACCGAACAAAAAGCCTGTGACGACGGCCCGGGAAAGGAACTGCGCGATCCACCCCATCTTGAGCGTCGCGAGGAGAAGGAACAGCACGCCAGAAACGAGGGTGATCATCGCCACGAAAGACGCAACGTCCTGGGTTCCCGTGACCCCGGCCACCGCTACCGCGCTCGCGGCCACCGCCGCCAGCCCCGAGCTCGGCCCGGTGGAGATCTGCCGGCTCGTCCCGAAGACCGCATACAGGATCGCGCCAGCGGCTGCCGCATACAGGCCGTTCTGCAGCGGGATCCCAGCGATTCCCGCCTAGCCGAGATTCTGTCGGGAACGATCAGCGCAGCGACGGCGACCCCGGCGATGAGATCACCTCGGAGCCAACGGCGCTCATACGAGCGGATCCACCCAACCATGGGCACAAAACGCTCCCAGCGCTTCGCCGACGCTGACTGGGTCGCTGTCATTGGTTTACGCGGCGGGAGACTTGAAACTGGGCGCGCCTCTTCGCTGGGGGCCAGCTGTGATGTGGGCTCATGCGGCTACTGGGCGGTGCCGCCGTGCAGGGCGTCCTGGAGTTCCTTCTCGTCGTCCTTGGACAGCGAGGTCTTCAGCACGGTGCCGCCGTACCTGCTCATCGCTTCGACGGCCTTGTCGGGGGTGACCTTCTCCAGCATCAAGAACAGCGCCGAGGTGCCCGGCTTGAGCATGTCGCGGACCTGATCCTGGAACTGCTTGTCGATGCTGGATTTAGTGAGCTTGCCCATCAGCGCGCCCATTCCGGCGCCGATGGCCATCCCGAAGACCGGGATGAAGAACAACAGCCCGAACAGCAATCCCCAGAACATGCCCCAGCTCGCCCCGGCCCCGACCATGTGATGGTTCGTCTGCACGCGGTAGCTGCCGTCGTTGTCGCGGATGATCACCGCGATGGCGTCGGGCTGGATGATCAGGTCCTGGGCCAGCCGTCGCGCCTCGTCGGCGGCCGCCGACGCGGTCGTCTCATCCGGGTACCCAATGGCGATCAGATCAGCCATGGCATTTCCTTTCTGTCGCGTCGACGTGCCTTCCGTGCCGCGGGCACGGCATCCGGGGTGCGTCCGGTTCCCGGGCTGCCGAGAGCGACACGCATGTTAATCCTGGTGCAGATGCGCCGCCTGTGCGTCGCCCTTCCGCGGGTGACGTTGGCTGGTTCGGTTTGCTTCGCCGCCGTTTGCTGACCGCCCCGCGCGGTGGAGCAGCACCCCGAGTGCCAGCAAGATCACGCCTCCCACCGCCATGCCGATGCCTGCTCCGCCCAGGACGTCCAGTGGGTAGTGCACGCCCAGGTACACCCGGGACCAGCCCACCAGGACGGCATACGCGATTGCCACCGCGGCCAGCGCCCGGGGCAGGAACGGCACGAGCGCGATCACAATCGCCAGGGTGACGGTGGTGTGGGTGGAAGGGAAACTCGTGCCGTGGGCAGGCTGCTGGCGCAGCACCGCGCCGGTTACCACCTCGTAGGGCCGGGGGCGGTCGGCTAGAGCCTTCGCCATGTGCGACAGCACCCATGCGGCGGCGGCGGCCGCAGCTCCGGCGGCCACCGGCAGCACGCTCCGGTTTCTGGCCACGACGTAAATGACGGTGAGCGTGACGACGGCGATGATGCCGCCCGGCAAGAACAGATGTGAGAGCGGAGTGAGCACCGACGCCAGGGCCGCCGGGACCTCGTTGAGAACCCGGAACAGGCGCACATCCCAGCTGACCGCTCCCGTCTTGAGCAAGAGCGCCGAAACGGCGAACAGCACTGCTCCCAGGGCCGCCAAGAGCCCGGCAGTCCAGGCCCTGGGAACCCGGGCCGGCCGCTTCGGCCACCACCACGATTCAAGCGAGATCATGGGGACAAGACAGCTTGGTGGCCTGATGGTCCCTGGCCCGGCGCCGCAGGAAATGGACGCAGCTGATGCAGATGCCAACCTCGGGATGGTTGCCCAAACGGACCAGGGTGTCCTCCGACCTGGGTCTGCCGCAGCACCAGCACTTGCTCTCGCTGGCCTGGTCTATCGCTGTCTGGGTCTCCGCGGTCATAACGGCTCCCATCTGCCAGCAGCGAGTCTAAGCCGCCCGGTCGTAGGCTGATGGCGCGCGTTTCCGCTTACTGACGTGAAACCCGAGAGCCAGCTCCGCCACCGTGTCGCGTGGCGGGGTGCCCGTGCGCCTCCTTCCGGTCCACGCCCCACTCACTCCCAATCGTGATCTTGCAGGCAGCACCTGGATGGATAACACAATGACACTGTTCATAGCACCTGCCGAGCCGCTGACCGACGGCGTGGTCACGCTGCGGCTACCCTCGCCCGCCGCCGGAGACATCGGCACCATCCGCTGGTATGTCGACCAGCAGCAGCTCGACGGCGTATGGCTGCCCGCCATCCCAATGATCCCGGCGGAGCAGGCAATCGGCGACTGGCTCGACGGGTGGGCGGGCCGCCCTAGCCGCGACGGCCCGGTACTGGTGGCCACCATCGCTCAAGAGCCCCGCTTCATCGGCGTCATCGGCCTAGGCGACCGCGGCGAAGGGACCGTGGAACTGGTCTACGGGATCGCCCCCCGGTGGCGGGGACGAGGGCTTGCCAGCCGCGCTACCCGGCTCGCCGCCCACTGGGCACTGAGCCTGCCCGGCGTGACCACCGTCGAACTGCGGATCGACCAGCACCACCCCGCCAGCCAGCACGTAGCCAGCAACGCCGGGTTCGCCCAGGCCGGGACAGTCACCCAGCTTGTCCCCGGCACCGGGCAGACGTTTGAGGACCTGCGTTACGTCCTGCACCAGGAACCGGAATCGTAGGAGCCTCACAGAGGGACCTGCCGAGGTAGCCGCGAAAAGCGGCGTTCGCGGCACGGCCGGGCGTCTTAAGTACAGAACGGTGCACGAAGAAAGGAGCCGTGACGGAAGGCAGCGCTCCTCGGCGGCCTTGACCTGGCGCCTTCGGTTAGAGAATACTAACGGTTAGTGGATGCTGACCGAGATGCTGACCGGTGGGGAGCGCTGGCCGACGGCACGCGCCTGGCCATCGTGGCGCGCCTGGCCGATGGGCCTCAGGCTGTCGGGCAGCTGGCGGCCGGTCTGCCGGTGAGCCGGTCGGCGGTGTCCCAGCATCTGAAGATCCTCAAGGACGCTGGCCTGGTGGAGGACATGGCTGCGGGAACGCGCCGGATTTACCGGCTCAACCCGGCCGCGCTGGCAGCGTTGCGGGATCAGCTCGACACCTATTGGCAGCGGGCGCTGGCCGGGTACGCCGATGCCGCCGAAGCGCCGACAGAGGAGACTTGATGGCCCAGACCGAGGCAGCGACGGTCCGCAAGCAAGTCGTGGTTGACACGCCGATCGAGCGTGCTTTCACGGTGTTCACCGACCGGTTCGGGGACTTCAAGCCGCCGGAGCACAACATGCTCGGGGCGCCGATCGCCGAGACGGTGTTCGAGCCCCGGGTCGGCGGCAACATCGTGGACCGGGCGGTGGACGGCAGCGAGTGCCGGTGGGCGCGGATCTTGGCTTTCGACCCGCCAGAGCGGGTGGTGTTCAGCTGGGATATCAGCCCGCGGTGGACTATCGAGGAAGATCAGGCTCAGACCAGCGAGGTCGAGGTGCGGTTCTATGCCGAGTCGCCGACCCGCACGCGGGTGGAGCTGGAGCACCGGCACCTCGACCGGCATGGTCCAGGGTGGGAAGCGGTCACCAGCGGCGTGGACGGGCCGGAGGGCTGGCCTTTGTACCTGGACCGGTACGCCGCGCTGGTGAAGGAAGGCCGCTGACAAGCGGCCGATCGTTACCAGCGCTGAAATCGAGCGCCCGGCCGCCGAGGTCTCTCGCCGGCGCGGTAGCGGTCGATCGCTGCCCCGATGTGGCCGAGCAGTTCGCTCAGCTGCGCTTGGTGGTGGGCGCTGATCCGGTCACGCGCGGCGCGCCGTTCGGCTTTCGTGGCCACGATGCGACGGTACCGCTGCTCCAGCCAGACCGGCCGCGGGCCAGGGCTCACCAGCCCTGTGATGCGGGCGCGCAGTCTCCTGCCCGAGGCGCCTCACGCGGCGGCGGGCCGCTGGTCCGCTGGGTTGCTGTTTGTTAGCGTTTGATCTGAATAAGGGGTGCCGTGGCCAGACGAGTTGTGCTGATCGTGCTCGGGGGCGTGCTGGCCGCGCTCGGCGTGCTGGCCGCGATCGCTGGCGGCGCGCTGATGGCGTTGTTCGGGTCGAATGACACCCTGGCGTCGGGCGTGCAGCACGTGTCGACGCCGACCCGCGCCCTGGTATCACCGGCTGGCTCGATTCAGGGCGCATCCGGCGCGCAGACCGTCTTGGGCCGCGTCCGGTTGCGTATCACGGCCACCCCGGCCGCGGCCGGGCATCAGCTCTTCCTGGGCATCGGCCCAGTGGGCGCGGTGGACCGCTATCTCCACGGGGCCAGCTACGATGTCGCAACCGACGTGTCTGTCGCGCCGTTTCACCTGACGCTGGCCCGCCACCGCGGCACCGCCACGCCACCTCCGCCTGGCTCTCAGTCATTCTGGGTGGCTAAGGCGAGCGGAGCCCATCCGACCCTGACGTGGACGGTTACTTCCGGCTCCTACCGGGTGGTCGTAATGAACACCGACGCTGCCGCTCCGGTGGCCTTCGCCGGAGGGCTGAATCTGACCATCCCGCACTCGTTTGGGATCGGTATTGGCCTGCTCATCGGCGGCATCGTGCTCATCCTGATGGGCATCGTGCTGATCGTGCTCGGTGCCCGGGCCCGTCCTCGGCCGCAGTCCCAGCCCGTTCCCGACCTGACAGCCGGCCGCTAGCCGAAGCCGGGCGCGCCACACACCCTCCTGCCGGCTGGGGCACAAGACCTTGATGGGTGCATGAGACCAGAATGCCCGTTCGGGCGCACCCTCCGAAGGCCACACTCGTTACCGGGTTGCCGTGCAAGATGGCGGGTCGGTGCTTGTGCCAGGAGCTGGTCTGATCGCAGAAGGTGACATTGAGGCTGGGCGATGATGCGGTCTGTCGGCTGGGCGTCTTGCCCGTGGATACGGGAATCGGCGCTGGGCGGGCAGATCGTGGGTGATCTGGGCCGGATCGCCGTTGGCCGTGTCCGCAAGGGTGGGCAAAGACATGACCGGCGGGCGCGCCCACCGGGCCTGACACCAAGCTGACGGTGCCGGTGGGGGTGCCGGCCGCTGGGGAGGCCGGGGCCACGGTGGCGGTGTAGGTGACCGTCTGGCCCGGCTGGGAGGGGTTGGGCGAGGAGGTCAGCGTGGTGGTGGTCGCGCCTTGCTGGATGTTCTGGTCTGGGGTCAGGGTGCCGCTGCTTGGCGCGGAGCCGTCGGCCGGGGTGTAGGTGGCGGTCACCGCATGGTGGCCGACGGCGAGGCTGGCGGTGGGGTCGGAGGTGACGCTGCCGCCGGACAGGGTCACCGGGCTGCCGAGGTCCTGGCCGTCCACGGCGAACTGGACCGTGCCGGCCGGGACCGGCTGCCCGGCCGCGGCGGTGACGGTGGCCGTGACGGTCACCGGCTGGCCGAACACGCTGGGGTCGGCCGACGACGACACGCTCACGGAGGCTTCGGTCAGCCCCCGGCAGAGCCCGGCTCGCGGAACCCGGCCCTCATCCTTTCCGACGTGGACGCCGCGGGCACGCTGTTCGGATACGTGGACTCTGCCAACCTGCCCGGCTACGGGATCGCCTACGCCAACGGCACATACACCACGTTCCAGGACCCAGAACGCCCTGGCCAGGGCCGCCCGCGGCGCCAGCACCGCCGACCGCGAGGTCAGGTATCTGGGAGGATTCTTTCTCCCGCGCACCGGCCAGGCGATCTGCATCTTCGACGCTGAATCAGCCTGCGAGGTAGCCGCCATCAACGTCCGCGCCGGAGTGCCCGCCACCGACGTGGCAGAAGCCATCGACCTACGTGCCGCGAGCTAGCCGATCGGCGCGCCCGCATGATCAAAGAGACCTACATGAGCTCGGTGAGCTGAGCGGGAATTCGGCCCGGAACGGACCACCCATCCCTGCCGGGACGTACGGTTCCGGGCCGATAAGCCGCCGTACAAGACCGCCGCGTGCAGCGCGTCATGCGGGCGGGCCGATGGCCGGCTTGACGTCCACCACTGGCGTCCCGTCGATTGCCTCCAGAGCGTCGACTTCAACCCGAAGCCCGTCACGCGCCACGATGCGGGCACGGTGCAGGCCGATGGGGTTCGGCCGATTGGGCGAACAGGTGCTGAACACGCCGGTAAGCGGCTGGCTCATGTCGTCCTCGGGATACGTACTCAGCTCGTCGCGGGGCGACAGGTGCAGCCACGTAAGCACCACGATCTCATCGCCCGGCCGCAGATCCTTGGCACCCTCCGCGACCTGCTCATCGAACCGGATCCACGCCCGGGGCGCGCCTTCGCGCTGGTTCGGCGCATCGTCAAGGACCCTCAGGGCCGACTGCACCCACCCGATCGGCACCAGGCCGTAGCTCGCCTGCACAAGAACAGTCTGCTCGCCGGCCGCGGGCACGGCCCACGGGCTGCCCAGATCGATCCATCTGCAATCGCCCGTGTTTGGGTGGCAGACTCGCCGAAGCCGGGCAGATCGCCTGGGATGATCGCCTTGCCGCGCTGCTGTGGGCAGATCTGCTCACGGCAGCGCGTGAGGTATTCGGGCCGGCTGTGCCGCAGGCTGGAGGCATGGCAGAGAACGGAAAGAGCCCGCTATTCAGCGAGCGGGTGCGGGAGCAGCTGTTGCTCCAGCGAATACTCGTGCTCGACGGGGTACTCGACGACGACAACGGAACGCTGCTGGCGACGCAGCTGCTGGCGCTCGCCGCGGAGGATGCCGTTGCTGATGCCGCCCTGTGGATCAATTCACCTGGCGGATCGGTGCCGTCGATGCTCGCGATCCGCGACGTCATGCGGCTCGTGCCGTGCGATGTCTCGACCCTGGCGCTCGGCCTTGCCTGCAGTGCCGGGCAGTTCCTGCTCTCGGCAGGCGCCAAGGGCAAGCGATTCGCGCTGCCGCACGCCCGCATCCTCATGCACCGGGGCTCGGCTGGGATCGGCGGCAGCGCCGCCGACATCGAGGTCCAGGCCGCCGATCTGCGGCACATGGTGGATACCGTGCTCGGCCTTATCGCGGAGGACACCGGGCAGCCGGTCGAGCGGATCTTTGACGACTCCCTGCATGACCACTGGTACACCGCCGCCGAGGCCAGGGACTACGGCTTCATCGACGAGATCGTCGGCTCGTTCGGCCAGGTGATGCCGGTGAGAAAGCACCGGATCGGGCTGACGGGTGAATCATGAGCAGCTACCCCATCCCGAACGTCATCGCCCAGCATTCCCGCGGTGAGCGGATCATGGACGTGTACTCGCACCTGCTCACCGAGCGCATCGTCTACCTCGGCACCGTGATCGATTCCGGCGTCGCGAACACGCTTATCGCCCAGCTACTGCATCTTGAGGCTGAAAGCCCCGAGCAGGAGATCAACCTGTACATCAACTGCGAAGGCGGCGATCTGCCGTCCATGCTGGCCGTCTACGACAGCATGCAGTACATCCGGGCGCCGGTCGCCACCACCTGCGTGGGACAGGCGATCGGCGTCGGTGCCGTCCTGCTCGCAGCCGGAACCGCCGGCCGGCGCGCCGTGCTGCCGCACGCGCGGGTGGTATTGCACCAGCCGGCCGGGCGCGGCCAGGGGGCGATCCCGGACCTGATCCTGCAGGCGGACGAAGTCGTGCGCATGCGCGCCGAGATCGAGGCGATTCTCTCCGCGCACACCGGCCAGTCCGTGCGGACGCTGCGGGCCGACACAGACCGCGACCGGGTCCTCACGGCGCAGGCGGCGCTGGAGTACGGGATTGTCGACCAGATTCTGGGGCAGCGGATGGCCGACGCTGGCGCGCCCGGTTCCTCAGCCGCCTGACCGCGGCTCACGCCGCCAGAGCGAGCATCACCGGGCCGGATGCGCGAGAGGCACCGATGCCTTGCTGGCGGCGCAATTCGCCGGCCACCTGCTCGGCCAGCCCGATGAGCGTGGTCCCCAGCGCGCCCGCCAGCGCCGCGATCATCTCGCTCGACGGTTCCTTGCGCCCGCGCTCAACCTCGGAAAGGTACTGCGGCGATATGCCAGCCCGGCCCGCCGTCTCCGACAACGTCTCCCGCTGAGCCAGGCGCAAGGCGCGCAGCCGCTGACCGAGCGCTTCCCGCCACAGCGGTTCCTGCTCCAGCGGCTCCTGAGGCTGCGCTACCGGCCGGGAATCTTGCCGCAGCCGGTAAACCCTCGCGCGCTCAGCCATAGCTCATCCTACGAACCGGCCGCCACACGCGAGCTTTGATTTCGCTGGCAGCAGACCCCACGGCTGTACCAGTTCATCTGCGCCACCGCTATACCGCGGTCACCGAGTGCAAAATCACTAATCTTGCGGGCGGCCATGAATCGCCGACTCGGAGCGCCTGAGGGCAGAGGCGACCGCGGAGGTCCTATGCCGGGACTAGGCCAAGGTACTGCTGCACCAGCCGCACCGTCATGCTTCCTTCGCCCGCGGCGGCTGCCACCCGCTTCACCGAGCCGGCCCGGACGTCGCCGACGGCGAACGTTCCCGGCAGGCTCGTCTCATGCAGGTACGGTGCGCGGCCCAGCGCCGACCACTCATGGCTGTGCCGGAACGCAGGCGGAACGGCGTCCCCAGTGAGGATGAAGCCTTTCTTGTCGCGGGCGACCTCGGGCGGGAGCCACTCGGTGTGCGGCTCCGCGCCGATCATCGCCAGCAGGTAGTGCGTCTGCACGGTTGCTGGCTCGGCCGAACCGCGGCTGCGCAGGGCGACCGACTCCAGTTGCCGAGCGCCGTGTAGTTCGCTGACGATCGTCTCCACGTGCACGCAGATCCGCCCGTCGCGGGCGATGCGGTCGAGCAGGTAGGTGGACATGCTGGCGGCGAGTGCCGGGCCGCGGACCGCGATGTGCACCTGGTGGCCTGCGCCGGCCAGCGCCACGGCAGCCTGGCCGGCGGAGTTCCCGCCGCCGACGATGACGACCGGCTCGCCCGGCTCGACGTCATGAACCGGGCCGAGGGGGCTGTAGAACACGCCCAGGCCTTCGAAGCGTTCGATGTCCGGTACGTCAAGTCGCCGGTAGCTGACCCCGGTGGCGACGATAACCGACTTGCCCGCGAGCTGGGAGCCGTCTTCGAGGGCGACCAGGTAGTGACCGTCCGGCCAGGTCAGACCGACCGCGCGGTGGGGGACGAGCATCTGGGTGCCAAACCGAACCGCCTGGAGCAACGCCCGCTCGCCGAACTCCGCGCCAGACACACCGGCCGGGAAGCCGAGATAGTTCTCGATCCGCGAAGTCGTCGACGCCTGCCCACCGGCGGCGACCGCATCGACCGCCGCCGTGGTCAGCCCCTCCGACGCCCCGTACACCGCAGCGGCCAGCCCGCCAGGCCCCGCACCGATCACGATCAGGTCGTACGTCTGTCCCGAGGCCGGCGCGCCGGTGATGCCGACGGCCTGTGCGAACTGCGCGTTCGACGGGTTGCGCAGGACGCCGGTTCCCTCGAACAGCACGGCCGGTGTGTCGCCGGGGTGGACGCCAACCGAGTCGAGCAGGACAGCAGCTGCAGGATCGTTGTCCAGGTCGATCCACGAGTGCGCCAGCCGGTTCCGCGTGGCGAACTCCCGCAACCGCTGGGTGTCCGGCGAATAGCGCGATCCCACGACCTGTACCCCGGCCCGCGATTGCAGGAAAATCTGGCGCCTGCGAAACATCTCCTGGAGCAGGAAGGCGCCGAGGTCACCGTGCCTGTCGATCACCTCGCCCACCCGGTCGCGCGGCACACGCACGATAGAACCGGCCTCGGTGACCACGCCGGTGAAGTACACACGCTGACCAGTGAGCAGGTTCAGCTCGGCCAGGAAGTCTCTAGGCCCGGCCGCCGCGATGGGCCACGGCTTGCCGTCGTGCACAACCGATACTTCGACCGTACCCTCGAGCAGGACGATCAGGTCGTAGCTGGGGTCCCCGGCCGCGAACAGCACCTGACCGGCCGTGGTCGGCTCAACGGTCCCGTACTGTTGCAGAGTTGCCAGTTGGTCGTCGCTGAGCCTTGGACGCACGAGCCTGATGTCGGGCGCACTTTGCGGTCCCCGCGTTGCGGCCACGGTCCCTCCTCAGCACTTGTCGGGACGATCGTCCCGTCAGATGCCCCATCTGACAATCGGGCACCCGGCCTGAAACGCTGGAGGCCGCGCCCGCTGCGGCGGTGTATGAGACGGCACCGCGATGATCCGTTTCTGATGTTAAGCGCTGGTCGCTTCGAGCGAGTTCACCCCCAGGATGGACCCCTCGATATGCCGGGATGGCCGATGAGAGCCGCTGTAGGCTGCGGCCATGAGCACGCGCGAGGACTACCCAGCCGGGGTGCCGTGCTGGGTCGACACCAACCAGCCCGACCCCGCCGACGCCGCCCGGTTCTACTCCGGGCTCTTCGGGTGGCAGACCGAGGACGCGATGCCCCCCGACGCGGGAGCTCACTACTACATGGCCCGCATCGACGGCCGGGACGTGGCCGCGATCTCCTCGCAGCCCCCCGGCGCACCGCCGCAGGCCATGTGGAACACCTACATCCGCGTCGAGTCCGCTGACGACGCCGCAGCCCGGGTGCGCGAGGCGGGCGGGCGGGTGCTCTCCGAGCCCTTCGACGTGTTTGACGCGGGGCGGATGGGCGTGTTCGCCGATCCCGAGGGCGCGGTCTTTTGCGTGTGGCAGCCCGGATCGCACCGCGGCTCGGCGGCGGTCAACGAGCATGGCGCTGTGAACTTCAACAACCTGCACACCGACGATGCCGAGGCCGCACGGGCCTTCTACGGCACCGTGTTCGGCTGGACGACAATCGACGCCGGCTCGCCGATGTGGGCTCTGCCGGGCTACGGCGACCATCTCGAGGAGCTCAACCCCGGCTTGCGCGCGGGGATGAAGCAGATGGGCGCACCCGAAGGCTTCGAGAACGTCGTGGCGACGATCTTGCCCCGCGAGGGTGGCCCAGCGCGCTGGAGCGTGACCTTCGCCGTCGACAACGCGGACGCGATCGCTGCGCGAGCGCGCGAGCTCGGAGGCTCGGTCCTCGCCGAGCCGCAGAATGCGCCGTGGGTGCGATTCGCCGTCCTTGCCGATCCGGCTGGCGCGTCCTTCACCGCCAGCCAGTTCGTGGCGGAGAACCGCTAGACGATCCGCTGTCGGGATCGCGGCATGCCACCACACCGGTTTGTCCGGAATAAGGCATATAGCCAGGGCTCAACTGAGACAGAAAATGAGACACGTGCTGTGGGATGCAGCGCAGCGCGCGAACATGATCCGAACGCGTAGTCGCAGGTCAGCGTGGCGGAGGATAAGAGATTCGAACTCTTTAGGGGTTGCCCCCAACACGCTTTCCAAATGTGCACGCCAGCGTCCGGGCCAGGCCGGGACCGTCCGTGACCTGCAATCGAGGTTAGCGATGGGAGTCCACGGACGCCCGCGCACGCAGGCGAATGAGACTAGGGTGCCGACTGGCCAGCTCTGGGAGTCGCGCACCGCAGCCAAGTGTCCAAACGGGCTCCCTCAAGGACCCGGAGCCGCCCGGCTTCGGCCTGACCGCGTGGGCTACCGGACCCAGAGCTGGTCGATGAGCAGGGTCCAGAAGGGGTGGAATTGGTAGTTGCCGACTCGTGCGGACAGCACGACCAGGGCGCGCGGGTTGTACAGCGGAACCCAGGGCGCCTGGTCGGCCAGTTCGCGGTCGATCCGCGCCCAGAGGTTTCCGGCAGCGTTGGGATTACGAGATTCGAGCACGCGGGCCTGTGTCATCTGGGCGTCGATCAGCCGGTTGCAGAACTCGCTGTCGTTGATGTTGGCCGGATTGTCCGGGAGGAAGGAGCGGCAGGTGAACAGCGGGCCGATGAAGTCTGACGGGGCCGGGAAATCCTGGTACCAGTCGAACTCGCCGATCTGGGTGCGGTCACGGGAGTCGCCTGCCCGCTGGTAATACGTCTCCGGGGCGATGACTTTCAGCGATGCCCGGTATCCGAGCTGGCGGAGTACCGAGACGAGGTATCGACCGACCGGCAGGGCCGGGATACTGGCGTCGAAACCACCGGCCGCCAGCGTCACCTTGGTCCCACGCGTGCCGGAGGCGCGGACGAGTTGCTCTGCTCGTGCGAGGTTGGGTGCCCTCCAGGCGCCGCCCGGGCTGGGGTTGATCGTGTACGGGCAGTAGGGCTGATAGCCGGGCATCGTCGGAGGGAGGATCTGGCAGGAGGGCTGCGCTGTCAGCGGCCCGCCGGTCAAATCGATCAGCTGGTTCCTGTCGATGGCGTAGTTGACGGCGCGGCGCGCTGCAAGAACGCTGAACGGTCGCACGCGCGTGTTCATGAACAGCGCAAAGGTGGCCGCCCCGGGACCGGTGTGCAACTGGCTGGCATAGCGGGTCGCAAGCTGGTGGATCCGGCTTGCCGGGGGAGGAGTCAGCAGCACGTCGGCGTGACCATTCTCGACGGCGCTGACCGCCGCCCCGGGCGCGACGCCGAACCGCAGGACGATCCGGTCGGGGTAACCGCCGGGTTGTGCCTGGTTGGACCACTGGCGGAACAGTGGGTTCCGGACCAGGATCCAGCTTTTCCGCGGCGCGAACGACCGCGTCAGGTACGGGCCGGTGGCGGGCAGCTGCCCGGGGCTGAGCTGGCGGCCGGGCGTTCCGGCGGGAACGGCGTAGGCGAATGGGAGGGCGAGCTTGTCGAGGAACTCCGGGTCCGGTGCCGTGAGGTGGAAGGTGACTGTGTTCGCCCGGTCGTTGGCGACGATCCCCTGCGCGAGGTCGCAGTGCCGGGGGATCCGCTCGCACCGGGGTGCTCCGGCAAGCCCCGAGTAGAAGAAGGTCGCGGGGCCGCCGCCGTGGTTGATGATGAAGACCCGCTCGATCGCGCGGCGGAAGTCCTCCGGCTTCACCAAGATGCCGTTGGAGTACTTGATGCCGGTGCGAAGGCGGAACCGGTACGTCTTGCCGCCATCGGCCGGCGCTGGCAGAGCGGTAGCCAGATCGGGCACGATCGTGTCCCCTACGGGGCCGGAGACGCGACGGTAGCCGACCAGCCCGTCGTTGGTCATGCTGAGGATCTGCCAGGGGCGCAGGTCCCATGCGGCCGCCGGGTCCGCGGATAGCCCATGTGGTGAGATCTGCGCGACAAGCGTGAGTGTGCCGCCGCGATGGCTTGCAAGCGACGGGAGCACCGTCGCCAGGATGTCATGGCCTGTGGCCGCGAGATTGGTCGGCTCATTGCCCACGTGGATGCGCCGTATCGAGCCGGTATGCGGGTCGATCCTGGCGACGCTGCCGCTGAGACTGTCCGCGACCCAGACGGCGCCGTCAGCGTAAGCGACGCTGGCCGGTGAGCCGCCGGCCCTGATCGTCTGCACGTGGCCGGTCAGCGGATCGAATCGCGCAACTGTGCCATTTGAATCGGCGACCCAGACACTCCCCGCGCCAACCGCCACGCCCCCCGGCGAGCTGCCGATCGGGAAAGCATGTGAGACATGGTTGCGACCGGGGTCGATGAGCAGCAGCCGCCTGGTGTCCGTGCTCGTCACCCAGAGTCCCCGTGCTCCGGCCGCGACGCCGGCCGGGGCACTGCCCAGGGGAATCGTGGCGACAACGAGGCCGCTGCCAGGATCGATCCTGGACAGCGTGTTGTCGGTCACGCTGCCGACCCAGACCGATCCGTAGCCGAACGCGATCGCGCCCGGGCCGTTCCCTACTCGGATCGTCGCCACGACCGTTCCCGCGCCCGGGTTGATCTCGGAGACGGTGCCGTCGAGCTCGTTGGCGACCCAGATCTCGCCGTCGCCGGCTGCCACTCCGGCTGGCCCGCGGCCGACCGGGATGCGGTCCCTCACTTGCTGCGCCGAATCAACCCGCAGCAGCAGATCGTCGGCGCTGTCGGTGATCCAGACGGCCCCCGCCCCATAGGTGACACCGCCCGGCCTCCCGATACCGGTCACCACCGCGCTGACGACGTTCCGGCTGCCGTCGATGATGCCGACGGTATCCGGGCCGGCAACGCCAGGCGCAGACCCGCCAGCACCCTGGGACGGGCCGGTCATGAACAGCGCGAGCGTGATCGCGAGGCTGGTTCCGGCCAGGGCCAGCAGCCGCCTGCGGCGGGTGCCGCCGGCAAGTGGGCGCCGTCTGTCCTCAGCTTGGGCGCGTGCATTGGGTGGTATGGCGCGGGGCGGAGGGTCGAGCCAGGCATCATGTGCCAGGATCGCGCGCTCGACACGCTGTAGCGCAGGGCTCGGCTCGATGCCGAGTTCCTCCACCATCGTCCGGCGGGCCGCCTGGTAGGCGGCCAGCGCTTCTGGCTGCCGCCCGCAGCGGTACAGGGCAACCATCAGCTGCCGCTGCAGCCGCTCGCGCAGCGGGTACTCGGCAACCAGCGCCTTCAGCTCGCCGACAACGTCGGCGTGATGGCCGAGCGCGAGATCGGCTTCGACCCGGTCCTCGATGACGCCGGCCCGCAGGTCCTCCAGCCGGGCGATCTCCACCTGCGCGAACGGCTCATAGCTGAGATCGGCCAGCGCGGAGCCGCGCCACAGCGCCAGCGCCTGGCGGAAGTCCGCTGCCGCCTCGTCGGGCGCGTTCGCCGCCAGCGCCTGCCGTCCCACCCCGGCCAGGCGCTCGAACCGGTTCACATCGACATGCTCGTCCTCGACCCGCAGCAGGTACGCGCCCGGCCGGGTCAGCACCAGCTGATACCCGGCAGCATCCCCCAGCGTCTTGCGCAGCCGGGAGATGTACACCTCCAGGGTGTGCTGCGCGCCCGCGGGAAGATGCTCCCCCCACAACTGGTCAGCAAGAACATCGCGCGGGACGGGCTGATTCGCCCGGAGCACGAGCATCGCCAGCAGCGCCCGCTGCTTCGGGCCGCCGATCTCGATGGCCCGCCCGTTGGCGGCGGCCTCGAGCGGCCCGAGAAGCCGGTATTCGATCACTGCCACAACCCCCCCACGCAATAGTCAAGCACGGCTCCGTGCTGGCCTGTGGCGCCTGCGACGCCCGCCCTGGGGGGTTGTGTGAGCCTTCTGTACGGCGGCGGCCCGAGAATCCGGCACCAAGATCGAGCGCTTTGGGGGGTTTCCAGGTGGCCTGTCATGATCACCTTCGCGGCGGTGCGTTCCTCGCGCAGGCCTGAAGCGCCGTGAGGAATGGGAGAAGGCATCCGACGCGCGCGGCTGCTGTCGGCGTCGCCGTGGCAGGCACGGGAACTGCATCGGCGGGCACAGGGCAGCGTCAAAGGCCGGCCGCGTTGGCAGAGCCAGCGCGGCGGGAGCAGGCGGGCCTTCGCGGCGCCGGTCGCGACCAGCGGCTCAAGGCATGGTGCGGGTGCGGCCGGGCAGCGCCGGTACGTCAGGTGGCCCGGTCCTGGCCCACGGCCAGAACAAGCAGTCCTCCGTGAGGATGGGGCGTCAGCGTGCGCAAGGAGCCCGAAGAATCCCGGCGCGAGCGCGGCGCGCTGACCGGATCCCGGGCACGGCAACCCGGTCCTGCGCCAGACAAGGACGGGCTGGGCGGGGCCCGGGCGAAGCGTTCATCAGCTCGCGGGGAGCAGCCGTGCGGAGGCAGCCGCGGCGACTAGGCCATCCGCCACGCCGCCGCCGTCATGGCCTGGGTCGCCCCGGCGTCAGGCCGGCGGCCGATGCGCTGCACCGCATGCTGGCCAGCCTGGCCGGTGCTTCGTGGCAGCCGGCCGCACGGCGAGAGGCGCCGGGCACATGCGCGGCAGCCGCGGCCCGCGAGAGCGTGCCCGGCGATCCCGCCGGGACCGGGGGCGCTGAGCCCCAGGCGATGTCGATGACGCCTTGAAGGCCGGTGCCCACCAGGTGCTGCTGCGAGCCGTCAGTTCGCATCACGAAGAGTTCCTCGCAGCACAGGTCCGGGTGCCGTCGGTCGCTTGAGAACGCGATCTGACCGCCGTCAGGCGAGTACGCGGACCCGAAGTTGTTGGTCGGCCACTTGGTTGTGGCGAGCCGCGTGACTCCGGTGCCGTCTGCCCTCATGACATAGATGCTGGACTGCGGCCGGGCGGAATTGGTGGTGAACGTGATCTGGCTGCCATCTGGTGACCAGTTCGGGCCCACGGCCTCCAGCCTCGGCGCGGTCAGCGAGCGCGCATGTCTGCCGCTGATGCCGGCCACCCAGACCTGCGAGGTGATCCCGTTGAATCCGAACCGGTCGTAGCTGATCTGGCGGCCGTCTGGCGAGATCTTCGGGTCGAAGTTGTTCGTCTCGTTGGGGGCCTCGATGAAGGGAACCACGAGGTGCCGGTGGGTTCCGTCGGAGCGCATGACCCAGATCGCGCACAGGCCGTCGTTCGGCGAGCAGCGGGAGAACACGATGTGCCTGCCGTCGGGGGCATAGCTGGGCTGGTAGTCGCGGTATCCCGGCGCGTCCGAGACAAGCTGGCGCGGGCCGGTCCCGTCGGCGTTCATGATCCAGATGCGGCCCATGCCATTCGACTGGTTGAACCGGACGAACAGGATACGGGACCCGTCGGGTGACCAGCCGGGCCAGCGCGCGGCGATCCCGGTTGGCTCGTCGGTGAGCTGGGCGAGCCCGGTGCCGTCGGGGTTCACCGCGTAGATCTGGTTGGTCACGAAGTCGGAGAAGGCGATCCTGCCGGTTGCCGGCGGACTGGCCGCCGTGGCAGGCCCGGCCCCGATCGCCAGGCCCGCCGCCGCGAGCGAGGCGGCCACCGCCAGTGCCCGGAGCGTGGCTACTGCTCGTCTCATGTCGGTTCTCCTTGATCTCGGCGGCCTGGCCCTTTCCTCCGGCGGCACTGCTAGTCGGCCGGCCCCCAGTCCATGAGGAACGTGTTGGCCACGCCCGTGCGCACCGCGTGCAGGCCGGAGCCGTCAGCGTTCATGACGTAGAAGTACTGGCAGATTCCCCGCGCCGGGCATTTCCCGTTGTATTGCAGGACGATCTGCTTGCCGTCGGGTGAGTAGCTGGCGAAACCGCCTTGCAGCGGCGCCGGGCCGAAGTGGGTGAGCTTCCGCAGCCCTTTCCCGTCGGAGCGCACCGTCCAGACGTTGCTCCCGAACTGACAGCAGTTGTCGGTGAACAGGATGCGGCGGCCGTCGGGGGACCAGTCCGGCCAGAACGCCTGGAGCGACGGCCTGGTGATCCGGTGCAGGCCCGTCCCGTCGGAACGCATTACCCACAGGGCGCCAAGGAAACCGCCGCGGTCCGACCCGGCGACAATGTGCCGCCCGTCCGGGGAATACTCTGCGCGGACCCAGGTCCAGTGGCCACCGGCCAGCCGCCGGATACCGGTGCCCGCCGCGGTCATCAGCTCGAGATCGCAGCCTGCGATGAAGCCGAGGTGATCGTCGCACTGGCTGAACACAATGCGGGCGCCGTCCGGGGACCAGGCAGGTGCAAGGTCCGCGAAGCCGGGATCGTTGGTGAGCCGCCTCTGGCCGGAGCCATCAGAGTTCATGACCCAGATCCGGTAGTCACCGGTCTGGTTGCTCTCGTAGACGATCTTGGTGCCGTCGGGGGACCAGTCCGGCGCGCCAGCGGCCTGGGCCTTGCCCACGTGCGTGAGCTGGCGCCGGCTGGTGCCGTCCGGGTTGATCGCGTACACGTTCGAATGACCCGACAGGTTCCCGCCAGGAATCAGGTCCCACTGGGAAAACGCGATCCGGCCATTGGCAGCAGCAGTCGCCACGGAGGCTGGCGAAGGCGCCTGCGCCGCGTCCTGCCGCGCAGGACTGGCTGCTGCCGCGCTACCCGAAGCGGTCAGGACAGCGGCCGCGCAACTGGCCGCCGCGAACGCCGCGATGACCCGAGGGCTCGTGATCGCCCAATGAGGCCGTGTTGAGAGCTTCATGCCTTGCTCCTAGCCTGGTGCCTGGCCATGCCTGCCTGAGGCTAGGGTCTGGCCAAGCCACGATGACGTTGCGCTTGCCGATAATCCTGGAAGAGGCTTCGGCTCCGTGCGCTTCATCCAGGCCCAAGCCCGCTTGATGCTGTCGCCCGATCTTCGCGCCGCGACCTCACAAATAGCTCACATCGCCCAACATGACGCTCACGCAGGCTTCCGCAGAGGCCCCCCGCCCACACTTGGGACCCCCTCGGGACCCCCTCGGGGCCTCGGGACCGTCCTCGTGGATATCAGCAGCTTGGGGCGCTCGCAGCGGCAGAACGATGGGGTGGATGGCCCCGTGGGCCACACCCGGGCTGCGCTGCAGAACAGCCCTGATTTCCCCTATTTGGACCGATTTATGTTGATATGTGCAAATGAGACTACGAGTGAGACTACGCAGCTTTGCGGGTCAGGCAGAGCGCATGAGCGCCCCGGTGTATTGCTTGGTCAGGAGTGGCGGAGGATAGGAGATTCGAACTCCTGAGGGGTTGCCCCCAACACGCTTTCCAAGCGTGCGCCCTAGGCCACTAGGCGAATCCTCCGCCGGACAGCTTACCGGTGCCGCGGACGCCGGGGAGCGGCCCCAGTCCAGGTCGCGCCCGGCTAGACTGGCCAGCAGACCCCTCGCACGGCGCTCATCTCGCCAAATCCCCCAGGGCCGGAAGGCAGCAAGGGTACGCGAGCTCTGGCGGGTGTGCGGGGGGTCCCTTCCCGTCCTGGCGAGGATCACATCATGGCAGGCGACGAGCCCGGTACCGCCCCCAAGAACCCGGCAGGGCCTGGCAGCCCGCCAATTGCGCTGGCGCTCTACCGCCGGTACCGCCCGGCGACGTTCGCTGAGGTTCGCGGCCAGGAGCACGTCACAGAACCTTTGAGACAGGCGCTACGCAACGGCAGGGTTAACCACGCCTACCTGTTCAGCGGGCCCCGGGGCTGCGGAAAGACCTCCAGCGCCCGGATCCTGGCCCGCTCGCTGAACTGCGCCGAGGGACCCACCCCGGACCCGTGCGGGGTGTGCGACTCGTGCGTCGCGCTGGCCCCGTCCGGCCCGGGCAGCATCGACGTGATCGAGATCGACGCGGCCTCGCACGGCGGCGTGGACGACGCCAGGGACCTGCGCGAGCGGGCCTTCTACGCGCCGGTCTCCGGGCGGTTCAAGATCTACATCATCGACGAGGCCCACATGGTGACCAGCGGCGGCTTCAACGCCCTGCTCAAGCTGGTCGAGGAGCCGCCACCGCACCTGAAGTTCGTGTTCGCGACCACCGAGCCGGAGAAGGTCATTCCGACGATCAAGTCGCGCACGCACCACTACCCGTTCCGGCTGGTTCCCCCGACGGTGATGCGTGGCCTGCTTGAGGAGATCCTGGCCGCCGAGTCGGTCAGCTACGAGCCCACGGTGCTGCCGCTGGTGATCCGCGCGGGCGCGGGCTCGGTCCGTGACTCGCTGTCGGTGCTTGACCAGTTGCTCGCGGGTGCGGGCCCCGAAGGGCTCACCTACGAGCGCACGGTGGCCCTGCTCGGCTACACCGACGACAGCCTCCTCGACGAGATGGTGGACGCGATGGCGGCCGGGGACGGGGCGGCCGTGTTCGGCACCGTGGACCGGGTGGTGCAGGGCGGCCATGACCCGCGCCGGTTCGCCGCCGACCTGCTGGACCGGCTGCGTGACCTGATCATCCTTGGCGCGGTGCCTGGTGCCGGGCAGACCGGGCTGCTCGACGCCCCCGCCGACCGGCTGGAGAAGATGTCCGACCAGGCCGGGCGTTTCGGCCAGGCTGAGCTTGCCCGGGCGGCCGAGATCCTCAGCGAAGGGCTCATCCAGATGCGCGGCACCACCTCGCCGCGCCTGCTGCTTGAACTGATGTGCGCGCAGGTGCTGCTGCCCGGCGCCAGCACCGGCGAGAAGGCCTTCACCGCGCGGCTGGAGCGGCTCGAACGGCGGCTCGACGGGCTCGGCGCTGAGGGGGCCCCGCTCGGGCCAGCAGGCAGCCGGGCCGCCGCGGCGACGGCACCCCCGGCGGAGCGGCATCCCGCGGCGCCTGCCGCAACCGGTACCGCCGCGGCCCGGGAGGCGGCGCCAGAGCCCGGGGCTGCGCCTGTCCGGGAGGCTCCCCGGGCGGCGGCTACGCCCCGGAAGGCCCCGGCCGCTCTGAAGCTTCGGCCCCGGGAGCCGCTGGCCGGGAGACCGCTCAGCCTCGTGATGCCGGGGCCCGTGATGCCGGGGCCCGTGATGCCGGGGCCCGTGATGCCGGGGCCCGTGATGCTGGGGCCCGGGAGACCGCGGCCGCGGAGGCGCCGCCCCGCCCCGCCCCGCCAGCCCGGCCCGGGGTCATCGACGCCGACGCCTTGCGCCAGCGCTGGCCCGACGTGCTCGAAGCGGTGAAGAGCGAGCGCCGGGTCGCGTGGATGCTGCTCAACGCCGCCTCGGTGGACTCGCTGGAGGGCGGCGTGCTCACCGTGGCCTTCGCCCGGGAGGGCCAGGCGAAGGGCTTCGCCGCCAGCGGCCATGACCAGGTGCTGACCGGGGTGCTCGCCACCATGCTCGGGCTGAACGTCCGGGTGCGGGCGGCCGTGGGCACCGTCTCCGGGTCACACAGCGCCCGGCCCGCACCGGCGGACCCCGCCCCGCGCACCGGTGCCAGCGGCCGGGCCGACGGACCGGGCGCCGCCGGAGCAGGCGCCGCCGGAGCAGGCGCCGCCGGACCGGGCGGTGCCCCGGACCGGCCGGGTGGTGCTGTGGGCCGGCCGGACGGCTTCGCCGGCGGGCCGGGCACGGCGGGCAGCATGCAGGGCAGCGCGGGAACGCCACCTGCCGGGTTCCAGGCTCATCCGGGCCGTGGGGGCTCGGGCGGAAGGTCCGGGGCCGGCCGCGGCGCCGCAGGCGGAGCGTCCTCGCCGCGCCCGCCCGGGCCCCGGTCAGGCAGCGGAACCTCCGCCGCAGGTGACCCGGCCGCCGCGGGCCCCGAGGAGGAATGGCCGGACGACGCCGGGCCCGCCCCCGGCGGGGCCGGCCCGACCGGCATGGAGCTCATCGAGCGGCAACTGGGCGGCACGATCATCGAGGAAATCGACGAGCCCTAGCCGGCGGGCGCTCCCCCAGCGGCGGGCCGGCGGCCGTCCGCCCGGTCACGGCTGGACGGCCGCCCAGGGGGTGCCGTTCCAGCGCGGCGCCACCTGTGATAGCTGGTCCCGCAACCATTCCGGCCGCCCGCCGGTGCACCGCCACACGCCGCTACGCGAGGCGGTGTGCCCGCCGCGGCGAGAAAGCCGTAGGCTCGAACAGCAGGCGACCGTGTCGGCTGTGCGGCCGGCTGGCCCGGCCGGAGCAGCCCGGCCAGTAGGACCGGCGCGCCGCCAGGCCGGCGGGACCCGCGCTGCCAGGGCGGTGCGCAGGCATCTGCCGCGGACTCGATCAAGTGAGGAACAGTGGACCCAGAAGGCGGGATGGACCTGCAGCAACTGCTCGCAGCCGCGCAGCAGATGCAGGACCATCTCATGAGCGCACAGCAGGAACTGGCCGACGCCGAGGTCGAGGGCACCTCGGGCGGCGGGCTGGTCAAGGCCCGCGTCAACGGCCAGGGCGAGCTGGTGGACCTCATCATCAGCGCGGCGGCCATCGACCCTGCCGACCCGGCCGAGACCGCGCAGACCGTCGCCGACCTGGTGCTCGCGGCGGTCAACAACGCGTACCGCGCGGTCGGCGAGCTGCAGCAGGAGAAGATGGGCCCGCTGGCGGCCGGCCTCGGCCAGCCCGGCGCGCCCGAGATCCCCGGCCTGCCGGGGCTGTTCGGCGGTGCGCTGGCCGACCCCGAGGAGCCCGGCGGGGAGCCGGGGGCGCTCGCACCATGAAGACATGAGGGACTGACGTGTACGAGGGAGTGGTGCAGGACCTCATCGACGAGCTTGGGCGGCTGCCGGGGGTGGGGCCGAAGGGCGCGCAACGGATCGCGTTCTACCTGCTCGGCGCGGACCCGGCGGATGTCAGGCGGCTCGCCGCGGTGCTTGTGGAGGTGACCGAACGGGTCAGGTTCTGCCGGATCTGCGGGAACGTGGCCGAGGAAGAGGAGTGCCGCATCTGCCGGGACCCGCGCCGCGACCTCTCGGTCATCTGCGTGGTGGAAGAGCCCAAGGACGTGGCGGCCATTGAGAAGATCCGTGAGTTCCGCGGTCGCTACCATGTCCTCGGCGGTGCGATCAGCCCGATCGACGGGGTCGGCCCGGAGGACCTGAGGACCAGGGAACTCATGGCGCGGCTCGCGGACGGCGGTGTGACCGAGGTAATCCTCGCCACCGACCCGAACCTTGAGGGCGAGGCGACCGCTACTTATCTGGCCCGTTTGGTGAAGCCGCTGGGGCTGCGTGTGACAAGGCCGGCCAGCGGACTCCCGGTCGGGGGGGACCTGGAGTACGCGGATGAGGTGACACTCGGCCGCGCGTTCGAAGGACGGAGGCTGCTTGATGTCTAGCGCACCGGCCCGGGGGCTGCGCCAGGGCTCCGGGGATGGCTGGCATCCGCTCGCCGAGCGGGTTGCCGCCCAGGCGCGGGATTTCCTTGACGGGGTGGGAGCGCTCGCCAACGGGCAGGGCGGTGACGAGATCGTGCCGCTGCTGCTGCTCGAGGTGTCGCAGATCTTGCTTGCCGGGGCCCAGCTCGGCGCCAGCCAGGACGTGATCCCGCCGGGCAACTGGGAGCCCGATGTCGGCGCCGATCCCGATCTTGACCAGCTCCGGGCCGGCCTCGCCGCCCGGCTGAACGACTGCGACGAGTACGGCGAGCTTTTCGACCCGTACGCGGACACCAGGCCGACCGCGTTCCGGCTTTCTGACGATCTTGCCGCGGTGGCCGCGGACCTGATCCACGGGCTGCAGCACTACGAGGCGGGCAGATCGCTGGAGGCCCTCTGGTGGTGGCAGTACTCCTACGTCAACCACTGGGGCACCCACGGGGGGGCCGCGCTGCGCGCGCTGCACGCCATCGTCGCTCACGCCCTGCTCGACGTCGCCGAAGAGGCCACCCCAGGCTGAGTAGGTACACTCAAGCCCGGCCAGGACCCCCAACGGGAGGAGCGGCGCGCAGGTGGCGCTCGTCGTGCAGAAGTACGGTGGGTCGTCGGTCGCTGACGCCGACGGCATCAAGCGGGTGGCCCAGCGCATCGTGGTCACCCGGAAGGCGGGCCATGCGGTGGTCGTGGTCGTCTCCGCGATGGGTGACAGCACCGATGAACTGCATGACCTGGCCCGTCAGGTCAGCCCGCTGCCGCCCGCCCGGGAACTCGACATGCTGCTGACCTCCGGCGAGCGGATCTCGATGGCGCTGCTGGCGATGGCCATCGCCAACCTTGGCCTGTCGGCCCGCTCGTTCACCGGTTCCCAGGCCGGCGTGATCACCGACGATGTCCACGGCAAGGCCAGGATCATCGACGTCACCCCCGGCCGGATCAGCGGTGCCATCGCCGACGGGGCGATCCCGATCGTGGCCGGGTTCCAGGGCGTGTCCGCCCATGGCAAGGACATCACCACGCTCGGCCGTGGCGGTTCGGACACCACGGCGGTCGCGCTCGCCGCGGCGCTGAAGGCCGACGTCTGTGAGATCTACACCGACGTGGACGGCGTCTTCACCGCCGACCCGAGGATCGTGCCGACCGCCCGGCGGATCCCGGCGATCAGGTACGAGGAAATGCTGGAGATGGCGGCGTCGGGCGCGAAGGTCCTGCAGTTGCGCTGCGTGGAGTACGCCCGGCGGTACGACGTGCCCATACATGTCCGGTCCTCGTTCAGCAACCGGACCGGGACCTGGGTGAGCGACGAGCCGCGCGAAGTGGAAGGGCCAGGCATGGAGCAGGCGATCATCTCCGGCGTCGCGCACGACCGGAGCGAGGCGAAGGTCACCGTCGCGGGCGTGCCCGACGTCGTCGGCCAGGCGGCGAAGATCTTCCGGGCGATCGCGATGGCCGGCATCAACATCGACATGATCGTGCAGAACATCTCCGCCGCGGCCACCGGGCTCACCGACATCTCGTTCACCCTCTCGCGCGACGACGGCGAGGCGGCGCTGGCGGCACTGCGCGCGGTACAGCAGGAGATCGGGTTCGAGAGCCTGCTCTACGACGACCGGATCGGCAAGGTGTCATTGGTGGGCGCGGGAATGCGATCGCATCCCGGGGTGACGGCCACGTTCTTCGGGGCCCTCGCCGAGGCCGGGGTGAACATCGAGATGATCTCCACATCGGAAATCCGGATCTCGGTCGTGGTGGACGAGAACGAGGTGGACGCGGCCGTGACCGCCACGCACCATGCCTTCGACCTGGATACCAGCGAGGTGGAGGCCGTGGTCTACGGGGGGACGGGCCGGTGAGCCGCCAGGCAGGGAGCGCGGCAGGCGCTCCAGAGCACCCGCGGGGTAACCGGTGACCGGGCGGCGGCCGGTACTCGCGGTGGTCGGCGCCACCGGAGCCGTCGGCACGGTGATGCTCGATCTGCTCTCCACCAGGGACGATGTGTGGGGGGAAATCCGGCTGGTGGCCTCGCCGCGGTCGGCCGGGCGCCGGCTCAAGGTGCGCGGCATCCAGACCGAGGTGCAGGCGCTGTCCGCCGAGGTCTTCGACGGCGTGGACGTGGCCATGTTCGACGTGCCGGACGAGGTCTCCGCGCACTGGGGCCCGGTCGCGGTGTCCCGTGGCGCGGTGGTCGTGGACAATTCCGGCGCGTTCCGCATGGACCCCGACGTGCCGCTGGTGGTCCCCGAGGTCAACCCGGAGCAGGTGGCCAAGCGGCCGAAGGGCATCATCGCCAACCCGAACTGCACCACGCTGTCGCTGATCGTGGCGATGGCGGCGCTGCACCGCGCCTACGGCCTCCGGGAGATGGTGGTCGCCTCCTACCAGGCCGCTTCCGGCGCCGGGCAGGCGGGAATCGACACGCTCTACGCCCAGACCGACAAGGTCGGCGGGTCGCGCACGCTCGGCCAGCGGGCCGGTGACCTGCGGGCCGCGGTCGGCGATCTCGGCCCGTTCCCGGCCCCGCTCGCGCTCAACGTGGTGCCCTGGGCCGGTTCGGTCAAGCAGGACGGCTGGTCCTCCGAGGAGCTGAAGGTCCGCAACGAGTCGCGGAAGATCCTCGGGCTGCCGCACCTCAAGGTGCACGCGACCTGCGTCCGGGTTCCCGTGGTGACCACGCACGCGGTGGCCGTGCACGCCGAGTTCGAGCGCGAGGTGACCCGGCATGGCGCGCAGGCCGTGCTGGCCGCGGCGCCGGGCGTGGTGCTCACCGACGACCCGGAACTGGCCGAGTTCCCCACCCCGGCCGATGTCGTGGGCACCGACCCGACCTGGGTCGGGCGGGTCCGCGCGTCTCTGGACGACCCGTACGCGATCGAGCTGTTCGTCTGCGGCGACAACCTGCGCAAGGGCGCCGCGCTGAACACGGCCCAGATCGCCGAGCTGGTAGCCGCCCAGCTCCCCTCCCGCTGACGTCCCGGTCTCCATCTGCCGCCTGGTGACGGCGTAGTGACGCACGCTCTGACGTCGGATGATGTCGTCGGTGACGTCGTATGATGTCTATCTGACGTCATCTCACGCTTGACTGACGTCAAAAGTGATGTCATGATGACGTCATGGACCTCACCGAATACACCGAAATGTTGCGGCGGGAACTGGGCTCGGTCACCCGGTTCGGCGGCGACGAGTTCACCCGGACGGCCGAGATGCTGGCCGACGCGCTGGACTCCTCCGTGCGGCTGACCTTGCTCGAGGTCCTGTCCGCCGCCGCGGCCGAGATCACCACGCGTCTGGACGGCACGGTCATCGATGTCCGGCTGTCGGGCAGCGAGCCGGAGTTCGTGGTCAGCACCACGCCCGGCGAGCCACTGGACGAGCCGGCCGGGGCCGACCCCGGCGAGGCCTCGGACGACATGACCAGGGTCACCCTCCGGCTGTCCGGCCCACTCAAGGCCAGGGTCGACGCCGAAGCCGCTGCGGCGGGACTTTCGGTGAACGCCTGGCTGGTCCGCGCCATCTCCCGGGCGCTGGACCCGGGCCCGGGCAAGCCGCCGCGCATCCAGCGCGGGCCCGGTACGCGATTCACCGGTTATGCGCGCGGCTGAGCACCGTCATATCCATCGGCACGACCCACACGAAACGGACTAGAACCATGCCTCACTGGGACTTTCCAGGATCCGATCCCATCGACGTCTCCATCGATCTGGCCTCCGGGCGGGTGACCCTGGATGCCGGGCCGGTATCCGCCACCACCGTGGACGTCACCCCGTCCCGGTTCAGCCGGAACGCGGAAAAGCTGATCGATGAGGTCCGGGTCGCCTTCGACCACGGCCGGCTCGAGGTCGCCGGGCCCAGGCGGACCGGCCTGTTCCGCGGCCACGCCGCCTTCGACGTCAAGGTCACGCTGCCCGAGGGCTCGCGCTGCATGGCGCGCACCGCGTCGGCCGACATCAACTGCAATGGTGAGCTGGGCGCGCTGGATGCGCATGCGGCCAGCGGCGACATCACCGCAGCCCGGGTCACCGGCCACCTCCAGGCGGAAACCTCCTCGGGTGACGTCCGGCTGGACGAGACCGGCACGGCGGAAATCCGCACCGCCTCCGGGGACGTGCGCCTGACCTGGGCTCGCGACGACGTCAGCGTGCGCACCGCGAGCGGCGACGTGACCATTGCCAACGCCGCCGGCGACGTCGCCGGCACGACCGCCAGCGGTGACTTCCGGCTCGCCAGCGTGGCCAGGGGCAGCACCGAGGTGAGCACGGCGTCCGGTGACGTGATCATCGGCGTGAACCCGGGGGTCGGCGTCTACCTGGACCTCTCCAGCGCCGTCGGCTCTGTCACCAGCCAGCTCGACGAGACCGGGCCGAGCGACGACGTCGCGCTCGGGGTGCGGTGCCGCACGGCCAGCGGTGACATCCGGATCGTCCGGGCGGCGGCGGCCGACCCGGGGGCGGCCCGGCACAACGCACCCGCTGTTGCCGCAATCGAGCCCACGCCCGCCGAGTAACCAGCCAGCGCCACCCCGGGCGGCGGCTGCCCGCCGCCCCCGCTACCCCCACCAGGGGAAAGGAGCCACGAAGATGAACCCCTACGCCGCGCAGCGGCTGACCCAGGAGCGCACCGCCCAGTTCCGTGCCGAGGCGGCCCAGCGCAGGCCAGCGGCCAGCACCGGCCGCACGATCCGGCACCTGACCGGCTGGGCCCTGATCCAGATCGGGCTCGCCCTGGTCACCTCGTCGGCGCGGCAGCACCAGATCGTGAGCCCAGAACTGCCGTGAGCCAGGCTGCCCCGCACGACCACGACGGCACCCACGCAGATATGCGGGTGTCGTCGTGGCGCTGTCCGCACCCGGCCAGGGCAGCCGAGTGGACGCGCCGGGCAGTCTTCGGCAGGCTGTCTGCCGTGGACCAGATTTTCACGCTGGAACAGGCCCGCCTGCTGATGCCCGACATCCTGGCCAGGGCCGACGAAGCGGTGACGGTGCGGGCCGACCTGGTCGAGCTGCAATCCGCGCTGAACCAGGGCACGGCCTCTGCGCTCGGCGGCCTGCCGGAGGCCAAGGCGCTCGAAGCGCAGCTGAGCGAGATCCTCGGCTGGTTCTCCGCCGAAGGACTGGACCTGAAGGGCATCGCGCCCCTGCTGGTCGACTTCCCCGCCCAGCTGGACGGAGACACGGTGCTGCTCTGCTGGCTGGAGGGCGAGCGTGAGCTGCGCTGGTACCACAAGCCCGAGCACGGTTTCGCTGGCCGCCGGCCCATCCCGGGCACGGCCGTCTGACCGGCCCGCGGGCAGGCCAGCCGCCCGCCGCCGCGGCGGCCCCGTGGCGCACCAGAAAGCCGCGGGCACGTCTTGGATCATTCCACTCTCAAGCAAGAATCCTGCGCGATACGATCGTTATAGGTCACAGAGGAATAGCGGGACCTCTTAATTAATGGCTGACGCAGCATTTTGAATTATGAAATGCCGTGTCATGGCTGGGTCATTGACAGGAGGGATCTTTGCCGGTACGGCGTGGTCGCCCGGCCGGTCGGACTCGCGGTAAGCGGTCGGGCGCTCGCCAGGTTTCCCAGCTGGGACGCGGTCAGCGTCACCGGGGCTACCGGGCCGGTGACTGGGCCTACATCGCCACGGGTGCGGTCGCCCTTGCCGTCGCGTCGGCCGCTGGTGCCACGACAAAGACCGGCCACGTGATCGCTCTTGCGGTCCAGCATTTTCTGCTGTTCTACGCGGGAGTCTTCGCGCTGATCGCGCTGACCGCATCGGTCGGCGCCGGGCTGGCCGCCGCCGACCGGGTAGTCATGTCCCCCGGCGGCCGGATCGCCGCCCAGGCGGCCCACCGGGCCGTGTCCTTCGCCGCCGTGGTATTCCTGGTCATCCACATCACCGTGGAGGTACTGGCCGGGCGGTCCCGGCCGTCCGACGCCGTGGTCCCGTTCCTCGACCCGGGCCGGACCTTCTACCTCGGCCTCGGCACGGTCGCTTCAGATCTGCTCGTCGTCATCGTGGTGACCGGGCTGCTGCGCGGGCGCTTCGCCCGCGCGCGGCCCGCCTGGCTGTGGCGGGCCCTGCACGCCGCGGCGTACCTGTGCTGGCCGCTCGCGATCGTGCACGGCCTGCTGGCGGGCCGCACCGCCAAGCCCTATGTGGACTGGAGCTACGGTGCGTGCGCTGCCGCGGTGGCCCTGGCCCTGGTGTTCCGGCTCGCCGCCGGGCCGCGCCTTGGCGAGACCGCGGCCGGCCACGCCGGGGAAGCACCGGCGGCCATACCGCCGCCCCCGGCGGTCCCACCTGCGGCCCCGCTTGCCGGGCCGGGTCTTACCGGCGCGGGGTTGGCCGGACCAGGCGGGGCCGGCCTGCCCAGTCCGGAAACTCCCTTCGTGCCCGGCGCCCGGCCGCCCTTCGTGCCCGGCGCCCGGCCGCCCTTCGTGCCCGGATGGACGGGCGCGTGGGGGCGGCGCGCACTGCCCGGGCCCAGCGGTGCGGCCGGGCTCACCCGGGGGCATCCGAGCTACCCAGGCGCCGGCAGCGCGGAGCCCGGTTACCCAGGAACCAGTCAGCCACGCCCCGGTTACCCGGACCCGGGCTATCCGGACCCGGGCTATCCGGACCTGGGCTATCCGGGCTCCGGGCTATCCGGGCTCCGGCTACCCGGGCTCCGGCTACCCGGACAGCGGCTACCCGGACAGCGGCTACCCGGACAGCGGCTACCCGGACCAGAGCTATCCGGACGCGAGCTACCCGGGCTCCGGCTACCCGGGCTCCGGCTACCCGGACAGCGGCTGGGCCGGACACGGCGAGCCTGCCCGGGCTCCCTGCCCCGGTGACGGCGGCCGGTGAGTATCCCCGCGCCCGAGGTGATGCGGATCGGCCAGGCCCGGCTGACCGCCGGGCTGGACCGGTTCGCCAGCATCGGCCTGCGCGAGCACGAGGAGATCTTCGGCTCGCTGCGGCGCATGGCGACGGCTCAGCTCATCGACCTCGCGGAAAGCGTTGACCTGCGCGGCCGCGGCGGCGCGGCCTTCCCGTTCGGCCACAAGCTCAGGGCGGTCGCGGCGTCGGCAGCGGCCCGCGGCGGCAAACCTGTTGTCCTGGTGAACGGCAGCGAGGGCGAGCCGGGCAGCGCCAAGGACGCGATGCTGCTGTCCCGGTCGCCGTACCTGGTGATGGCCGGTGCCCTGCTCGCCTGCCAGGCCCTGGGCGCCCGGGAGATCGTGGTCGGGGTGGCCGGAGGCGCGCTGGCCGGCCTCGTCGCCACTGCGCTCCGGGCGGAACCGAACCTGCGGCGGCTGACCAGGGTCGTCCAGGTGCCGGACAGGTTCGTGTCCGGGGAGGGCGGTGCGCTGGTCAACGCGGTCAACGGGCACGCGGCCCTGCCCCCCGGGCGCAAGCGCAGGGCCAGCGACAGCGGGGTGGGCGGGCGGCCCACGCTGCTGTCCAACGCGGAGACGTTCGCGCAGCTTGCCGTGCTCGGCCTGCTCGGGCCGGAGGGGTACGCCTCGGCCGGGACTGCGGCCGAGCCGGGCACGGTGCTGCTGACCGTCGGCGGCTGCGCCGCCCGCCCGGCGGTGGTGGAGGTTCCGGCGGGGACCGCCCTGGGTACCGTGCTGGACATCTGCGAGGCCAGGGTGGCCGAAGGGGTGCTCGTCGGCGGCTATCACGGTGCCTGGCTGCCCGCCGAGGTCGCCTATGACGTGCCGGTGTCCCGCGCCGGGCTGGAATCCGCCGGTGGGGCGCTCGGCGCCGGAGTGGTGCTGCCGCTGGATGCCGGCACCTGCCCGCTTGGCGAGGTGGCCCGGGTCGCGCGCTACCTGGCGGCCGAGTCCTCGGGCCAGTGCGGCCCCTGCAAGCTGGGCCTTCCCGGGGTCGCCCGGGCGCTGTCCGCGGTCGCCGACGGCTCCGGGGGCGTCGGCGCGCTGGAAGCCGCCCGCCGCTCCGCCGGAGCGGTCCGCGGCCGGGGCGCCTGCCACCACCCGGACGGGACTGCCAGGTTCGTGCTCAGTGCCCTCGACGCGTTCCCCGCCGATCTCGCCGCGCATGTGTTCCGCGGTGGCTGCGGCCGTCCGGTCCGCGGTGTCCTGCCGCTGCCCGCCGCCGACGTGCAGGCCAGGCTGGTGGTGGACTGGACCAGGTGCGCGGGGCACGGGCTGTGCGGGCGGCTGGTGCCGGAGCTTGTCCAGCTCGACCGGCACGGCTACCCGGCCTTCCTGGACATGCCGGTCCCGTTCTGGCTGGAACGGGATGCACAGCAGGCGGTCGCGATGTGCCCGGCGCTGGCGCTGCGGGTGGAGCGCGGCGCTCCGGTGACCCTGCCGCCCGGCGCAGGCGCGCGCGGGCTGCCCGGGCCAGCCGCTGGCCCGGCCCGGCGGCTCACCAGCTGAGCCCGGCGGCTCACTACGCTGGGTCAGGTCCGGCAGGCTCCGCATGAAGCCGGCGAAAGGGGCGAGGAGTGGACGCTTTCAGCGGGCAGGACGGCCCGCAGGTGCTGCCGCTGCCGGTGGGCATCGCCGCCACAGGCACCAGGACGGAATGGGACTCGCTGGGCAGCGTGGAGGTCCCGGCCGAGCACTACTGGGGCGCGCAGACCCAGCGGTCCCTGACCTACTTCAACATCGGCGGCGACGTCATGCCCGCCGCCGTCTACCACGCCTACGGCTTCGTGAAAAAGGCGTGCGCGGTGGTGAACGGCCGCCAGGGCCGCCTGCCGGGCTGGAAGGCCGCGCTCATCGCCCAGGTCGCCGGCGAGGTGATCTCCGGCGCGCTCGACTCGGAGTTCCCCGTGCACGTCTGGCAGACCGGGTCCGGCACACAGTCCAACATGAACGTCAACGAGGTCATCGCCAACCGCGCCATCCAGCTCGTCGGCGGCCAGCTCGGCAGCAAGCACCCGGTTCACCCCAACGACGACGTCAACAGTGCGCAGTCGACCAACGACACGTTTCCTGCGGTCATGCACATCGCTGCCCTACGGCTGCTCGTGGCTGACCTGCTCCCGGCGCTGGCCCGGCTCCGGGACGCGACGGCCCGCAAGAGCGAGGAGTGGGCGCGGGTGGTCAAGATCGGCCGGACTCATCTCCAGGACGCGACGCCGCTCACGGTCGGCCAGGAATGGTCCGGCTACGTGGGCCAGCTCGACGACGCCGCGGACACCGTCCGGGCGGCCCTGCCCGGCCTGCGGGGGCTGGCGATCGGCGGCACCGCGGTGGGCACCGGGCTGAACTCGCCGCCGGGGTTCGGCGAACAGGTCGCGGCGGAGATCTCCGCGCTCACCGGTGCGGAGTTCGTCAGCGCGGCCAACAAGTTCGCGGCGATGGCCTCCCTCGGTGCCCTGGTCCGGGCCTCGGCAGCGCTGCGCAGCGTGGCCGTGGCGCTCTACAAGTTCGCCAACGACATGCGCTGGCTCGGGTCGGGCCCGCGTACCGGGCTCGGCGAGCTGGTCCTGCCGTCCAACGAGCCCGGGTCCTCGATCATGCCTGGCAAGGTCAACCCGACGCAGGCCGAGGCGATGCTGATGGTCTGCCTCCAGGTGATGGGCAACGACAGCGTGGTCGCCATGGCCGGGGCGGAGGGCAACTTCGAGCTGAACGCGTTCCGTCCCGTCGCGATCGCCAACTTCCTGCATTCGGCGCGGCTGCTCACCGACACCTGCGAAAGCTTCCGGCAGTTCCTGGTGGAAGGGGCCGAGCTGAACCGGGCGCGGCTGGCCGAGAACGTCGCCCGCTCGGTGATGATGGTGACCGCGCTGAGCCCGGTGATCGGCTATGACAAGGCCTCGGCCATCGCCCACCGGGCGGTAGCCGGGGACCTGACGCTGCGGGACGCCGCGCTGGCCTCCGGGGTCAGCGCGGAACTCTACGACGAGGTCGTCGTGCCGGAGCGGCTGACCCGCCCGGGCGCGGCCGGGTCCGGGGCGGACCCCGGATCCGGGGCGGGCCAAGGGGATGCGGCCGGGGCGGACTCCGGATCCGGGGCGGGCCAAGGGGATGCGGCCGGGACGGACTCCGGATCCGGGGCGGGCGACGGGGGCATGGACCCTGGCGGCACCGATAGCGGCGGCGCGCCGGCGGCCCAGGCATGAGGGCGGCCCGGCTGCACGGCGCCGGTGACCTGCGGCTGGCCGGCGAGCCGGAGCCGGACGCCGGGCCCGGCGAGGAACTCGTCCGGGTGACCGCGGTCGGCATCTGCGGCTCCGACCTGCACTGGTGGGACGAGGGGGGGATCGGGGATGCCGTCCTCACCCGCCCCCTGGTGCTCGGCCACGAGGCGGCCGGGGTGATCGAGGCGGGCCCGCGGCGCGGCACCCGGGTGGCGATCGACCCGGCGATCACCTGCGGCACGTGCCGGCCGTGCCTGGATGGCTACCGCAACCTGTGCGCCCGGATCCGGTTCGCCGGGCACGGTGACCAGGACGGGGCCATGCGGGAGCTGCTGGCCTGGCCGTCGGACCTGCTGCACCCGCTGCCGGACAGCGTGACCGACATCGACGGCGCGCTGCTCGAACCGCTCGGCGTCGCCATCCACGCACTGGACCTCGGGCACGTCCGGCTCGGCGCCCGCGTCGCCGTGGTCGGGTGCGGGCCCATCGGGCTGCTGCTCATCGCCGTGCTGCGCACCGCCGGGGCCAGCCACATCGCCGCCTTCGAGCCGCTGCCGCACCGGCGTGAGGCCGCCCTGCGCTACGGCGCCGACGTGTGCCTGCGACCCGACATACTCCCCGGGGACCTGCGCGAGCTTGTCGGGGAGGGGGCCGACGCGGTGTTCGAGATGGCCGGGACGGCGGATGCCGTGACCTTGTCGATGGCAGCGGCCCGGCCCGGCGGCCGGGTGGTGCTCGGCGGTATCCCTGCCGACGACCGGATCGCCTTCGAGGCCGCCACGGCGCGGCGCAAGGGGCTCACCATCGCAATGGTGCGGCGGATGAACAACGTCTACGGCCGGGCGATCGCCCTGGCCGCGGCGGGCAGCTTCAGCCTGGCCCCGCTCGTCACCGACCGGTTCGGACTGGCTAGCGCTGGTCCGGCGTTTGGTATTGCCGCGAAGCGAAAAGGCCTCAAGGTCGTGATCGAGCCAGCGGCCTGAACACAGCAGCGGCGCGGCGGGCTGCCGGTACCTACCGGTAACATCCTGCGCGTGGCTGACAGCTTCTTCGTGCCGCTCGGCGAGGACAGGTGGCTCGCCACGGTGCACACCACGGGGCCGTGGGACGAGCGCGCCCAGCACGGCGGCCCGCCCTCCGCGCTGCTCGGGCGCGCAATGCTGCGCTGCGAGCCGCGCGAGGACATGGTCGTGGCCAGGTTCACCACCGAGATCCTCTCGTCCGTCCCGGTCGGCGAGATCGAGGTGCGGGCCCGCGTGGCCCGGCCTGGCCGCAGCGTGCAATTGCTCGAAGCGGTGCTGACCGCGGCCGGGCGGGAGGTGGCCTGGGCCCGGGCGTGGCGGGTGCTGCGGACCGAATGCCCGGACACCGGCCCGGGGCTGGCCAAGCCGCCGCCGCTGCCCGAAGCCAGTGCGCCGCTCACGCCCGGCGGCTGGGTGGACGGGTACCTGTCGGCGATCGAGTGGCGCGCGGTGCACGGTATCTTCGGCGAGCCCGGCCCGGCCACGGTGTGGGCCAGGATGCGCTATGCCCTGGTGCCGGACGAGGAGCCGGCCCCGCTGGAACGGGTCCTGGCGGTGGCCGACAGTGGCAACGGCGTGTCC
>CAVPSA010000040.1:0-47696 GCA_963707905.1 uncultured Actinomycetes bacterium
CGCCTTGCCGCTGAACTCGCGGAGCGAGCCGGGACGCTGCTGCTCGGGCTGCGTGCCGATGGAGGCTATCCTGGCGACCTGCGCAAGGCCGGCGACCGGCTCTCCCACGAGTTCCTCGCGGCCGAACTGGCGGCGCGCAGGCCGGGCGACGCAGTCCTGTCCGAGGAGGGGCGCGACGACCGGGCGCGGCTGTCGGCCGACCGTGTCTGGATCGTGGACCCGCTGGACGGCACCAGGGAGTTCGGCGAGCCTGGGCGTACCGACTGGGCGGTCCACGTCGCCCTCTGGGAAGGCGGTGAGCTGACCGCGGGCGCGGTGGCGCTGCCCGCCCAGGGCCAGGTGCTGTCCACCTCCGCGCCGCCCAAGGTGCCGACGGCCAATGGTGACTCTGGGATCGGTCCTCGGCTACGGATAGTAGTGAGCCGTACCCGGCCGCCGGCGTTCCTTGAACGGCTCCGCGAGGAAACCGGCGTAACGCTGGTGCCGATGGGCTCCGCCGGGGCGAAGGCCGCCGCGGTCATGCTCGGCGAGGCCGATGCCTACGTGCACGCGGGCGGGCAGTACGAGTGGGATTCCGCGGCACCGGCCGCCGTTGCGCTGGCCGCCGGGCTGCATGCGTCCCGGCTGGACGGCTCGGCCTTGCGATACAACCAGCCAGATCCGCTGCTGCCGGATATCCTGATTTGTCCGGTAGTGCTCGCGGAGTCACTGCTGGAAGCGATCGGCGCCGCCGGGGCGCACCGCCCCCAGTGAGGTTCTGGCCCGCCGTGCACCTTGCTATCCGTGCTAGCCCTGACCCCGCCGCCCCACCCATTGCCATGTCAACACTTCGGAGACCACTCGATGGCCCCAGTGCGTAACGACTATTCGCTGTCCCAGCTCGATGCGCTCGAAGCCGAGTCCATCCATATCATCCGCGAGGTCGCGGCGGAGTTCGAGCGGCCGGTGCTGTTGTTCTCCGGCGGCAAGGACTCGATCGTCATGCTGGCGCTGGCGGAGCGGGCGTTCTGGCCAGCCAGGATCCCGTTCCCCGTGATGCACGTGGACACCGGGCACAACTTCGGCGAGGTGATGGAGTTCCGGGACCGGCGGGTCGCCGAGGTCGGCGTCAAGCTGGTGGTGGCCTCCGTCCAGGAATCCATCGACGCGGGGCGGGTCGTCGAGGAAACCGGCCGGTGGGCCAGCCGCAACCGGCTGCAGACCACCACGCTGCTTGACGCGATCGCCGAGAACCAGTTCGACGCGGTGTTCGGCGGGGCCCGGCGGGACGAGGAAAAGGCCCGCGCCAAGGAGCGGGTGTTCTCGTTCCGTGACGAGTTCGGCCAGTGGGACCCGAAGAACCAGCGGCCCGAGCTGTGGGGCCTCTACAACACCCGGATCCACCGGGGCGAGCACATCCGGGTGTTCCCGATCTCCAACTGGACCGAGCTGGACGTATGGGAGTACATCGACCGGGAGAACCTGGAGATCCCGTCCATCTACTACGCGCACACGCGCAGCGTGTTCGAGCGTGACGGCATCCTGCTCGCCGACAGCTCCTACGCCAGGCGGCCCGACGACGAGCCGCCCTACGAGGCCAAGGTCAGGTACCGGACGGTGGGCGACATGACCTGCACCGGGGCCGTGGAGTCCACGGCCGCCACGATCGCGGAGGTAATCGCGGAGATCGCGGCGACCCGTATCACCGAGCGCGGCCAGACCCGGGCGGACGACCGCACCAGTGAGGCTGCCATGGAAGACCGCAAGCGGGAAGGGTACTTCTAATGCCGGGGGAGAGCGTCGAAGCCGTGGTGGGTTCCTGGACCGGGCATCACACCGACATCCTGCGGTTTGCCACCGCCGGTTCGGTTGATGACGGGAAGAGCACGCTCATCGGGCGGCTGCTGTACGACTCGAAGGCCATCTTCGAGGACCAGCTCGCGGCCGTGGAGCGGACCAGCCGGTCACGCGGCGAGGAGTACACCAACCTCGCCCTGCTCACCGACGGGCTGCGGGCCGAACGGGAACAGGGCATCACGATCGACGTGGCCTACCGGTACTTCAACACGCCGCGGCGGAAGTTCATCATCGCCGACACCCCCGGTCACATCCAGTACACCCGCAACATGGTCACCGGCGCCTCCACCGCCGATCTCGCCATCGTCCTGGTGGACGCGCGCAACGGGCTGACCGAGCAGAGCAGGCGGCACGCGTTCCTGGCCACGCTGTTGCGGGTGCCGCACCTGGTCCTCGCGGTCAACAAGATGGACCTGGTCGGCTACGACCCTGCTGTGTTCGAGCGGATCACCGAGGAGTTCTCCTCGTTCGCCACCAAGCTGGAGGTCGCCGACCTGACCTTCATCCCGATCTCCGCGCTGCACGGGGACAACGTGGTCCAGCGGTCGGCCAACATGGGCTGGTACGACGGCCCCTCGCTGCTGCACCACCTGGAGCACGTGCACATCGCCTCCGACCGGAACCTGATCGACGTGCGGTTCCCCGTGCAGTACGTCATCCGCCCGCACCTGGCCACCGATCCGCAGTTGCACGACTACCGCGGCTACGCCGGCCAGGTGGCGGGCGGGGTGATCAAGCCGGGTGACGAGGTCATGCACCTGCCGTCCGGCTTCACCACCACGGTCAAGCGAATCGACACCGCCCGCGGCCCCGTTCCCGAGGCGTTCCCGCCGATGTCGGTGACGCTGGTGCTCGAGGACGACATCGATATCTCCCGCGGCGACATGATCTGCCGGCCGCACAACCAGCCGTCGGTCACCCAGGACGTGGACGCGATGGTGTGCTGGATGTCGGAGAGCCGCAAGCTGTCCGCGCGGGACCGGCTGATCGTCAAGCACACCACCCGCACGGCCAAGGCCATCGTGCGCGACCTGCACTACCGGCTAGACGTCAACACGCTGCACCGGCACGAGGGCGTCAGCGGCCTGTCCCTCAACGAGATCGGCCGGGTCACGCTGCGGCTGACCCATCCGCTGTTCTGCGACCCCTACACCCGCAACCGGCTGACCGGCGGCATCATTCTCGTGGACGAGGCCACGGGTGCCACTGTCGGCGCGGGGATGATCACGGAGGCAGGGTAACCCTGGCTACCAGGCCAGCCCTGCTGCCATGCCTGATCTCCGAACGGGGTTAGTGTGATGGCGAAAGCTAGCCTGGATAAGCGGCCTGGCGACGTCTCGGCGATGTTCGACCAGATCGCCGAGCGCTACGACCTGCTCAACGACGTCCTCTCGCTCGGCCAGGACCGGCTGTGGCGCCGGTTCGTCGCGGCCACGGTGGCGGCCGTGCCCGGCGAGCGCGTGCTGGACCTGGCCGCGGGTACCGGCACCTCCTCGCGCACGTTCACCACGGCCGGAGCGTATTGCGTCGCCTGTGATTTTTCCCTGGGCATGCTGCAGGTAGGGGCGCGCAAGCCGGCCGGCCGGCGCCGGCCTGACGGCCCGGCCCCGGGACCGGTGCGCTTCGCGGCCGGGGACGCGCTGGCCCTGCCGTTCCGCGACCGGGCGTTCGATGCCGTGACCATCTCCTTCGGCCTGCGCAACGTCGCGGACCCCGATGCCGCCCTTGCCGAGATGCTGCGGGTCACCAGGCCGGGCGGGCGGCTGGTGATCTGCGAGTTCGGGCACCTGCCGGCGGCCCGGCTGGACGCCTGGTACGGGCGCTACCTGAGCACCGCCCTGCCGGCCGTGGCCCGGCGGCTGTCCCCGTCCGGCGACGCCTACGAGTACCTGGCCGAGTCGATCAGGGAATGGCCGCGGGCACCGGAACTGGCCAGGCGGATGGGTGCGGCCGGATGGTCGGCGATACGCTGGCGGGACCTGACGCTCGGGGTGGTGACCGTGCATGCGGCGCTCCGCCCCGAGTAGCCATCGGGAGTGCCGCCGGAGGACGGAGCGCGCCGGACGGCTTGTGGTGCCAGGGCCGGGATCCGTGGCGCCATGGGCAAAGGTCTAGACTTCTCCGGTAAGCACTTGTGAACAGCTTCACAAGACAGTCGGGATACGTTTCGGATGCACCAGCATATTTCCCCCGCAGATTCGGCTGACGTCATTGTGGTAGGCGCCGGGCCGGCGGGTTCGTCGACCGCTTTCCACCTGGCCCAGGCCGGGCTGGACGTGCTGGTGCTTGAGAAGAGCCATTTCCCCAGGGAAAAGGTGTGCGGCGACGGGCTGACCCCGCGCGCGGTCAAGCAGCTTGTCGGCATGGGGATCCCGCTGAACCCCGAGGACGGCTGGTTCCCGAACAAGGGCCTGCGCATCATCGGCGGCGGGGTCCGCCTGGAACTGGACTGGCCGGACCTGGCCAGCTACCCCGGCTACGGGATGATGCGCAGCCGGCGCGGTTTCGACGAGACACTTGCCCGTGCGGCGAGCAAGGCCGGCGCGCGGCTGCTCGAAGGCGTCAACGTCACAGGGCCGGTGCTCGACCAGAACAGTGGCCGGATCACCGGGGTGACGGCGCGCACCAGCGCGCCGGACGGGGACGGTGCGGAGCGCAGCTACCGGGCCAGGCTCGTGGTCGCGGCGGACGGCAACTCCTCCCGGCTGTCCCTGGCCATGGGGCTGGCCAAGCGGGACGACCGGCCGCTCGGGGTGGCGGTCCGCACCTACTACACCAGCCCCCGGCATGACGATGACTACCTGGAGTCCTGGCTCGAGTTGTGGGACGGCGACCGGCTCCTGCCCGGGTACGGCTGGATCTTCGGGGCCGGTGACGGGACCAGCAACGTGGGCTTGGGGCTGCTGAACACCAGCGCGGCGTTCCAGCGCACCGACTACCGCGGCCTGCTGCGCCGCTGGCTGGCCGGGACGCCCGCCGAGTGGGGCTACACCGAGGAGAACCGGACCGAGCCGATACGGGGCGCCGCGCTGCCGATGGGCTTCAACCGCACCCCGCATTACACCCGCGGGCTGCTGCTCGCCGGGGACGCGGGCGGCATGGTCAACCCGTTCAACGGCGAGGGCATCCCGTACGCGATGGAGTCCGGCGAGATCGCCGCGCGAGTGATCACGCAGGCCCTGGCCCGGCCCGACCAGGCCAGTGCCGAGCGTGTCCTGCACGGTTACCCGCAGGCGCTGCGGGACGCCTACGGTGGCTACTACACCCTCGGGCGTAAGTTCGTCGGGGCCATCGGGCATCCCTCGGTGATGAAGTTCGTCACCCGGCACGGGATGCCCAGGCCGGCGCTGATGCGCTTCACGCTCAAACTTCTGGCGAACCTGACCGAGCCACGGGGCGGTGATGCGGCCGACCGCGTGATCAACGCGCTGTCCCGGCTGACGCCCGCAGCCTGAGCGCCGCGGGCCACGAACAGAGAAGGAAGGAGAGGCATCCGGTGCTGAGCTTGTACGTGCCGATCCTGATACTGGCGGCACTGGCCGCGGTTTTCGCGGGCGGCTCGCTCGTCATGGGCTCGGTCGCGGGCCCGAAACGGTGGAACCGGGCCAAGCTGCAGGCCTACGAGAGCGGGATCGAGCCGACCCCGCAGCCTCGGGGCGGCGGCCGGTTCCCGGTGAAGTACTACGTGACAGCGATGCTGTTCATCCTCTTCGACATCGAGATCATCTTCCTCTACCCGTGGGCGGTCACCTTCACCAGCCTCGGCGTGTTCGGGCTGGTCGAGATGGTGCTGTTCATCGCCACGGTGCTGGTCGCGTACGCCTACGTGTGGCGGCGCGGCGGGCTGAACTGGGACTAGCAATGGGACTTGAAGAAAAGCTGCCAAGCGGCATCCTGCTGACGAGTGTCGAGAAGCTGGCCGGGTATGCGCGCAAGAGCTCGGTATGGCCTGCCACGTTCGGCCTGGCCTGCTGTGCGATGGAGCTCATATCGACCGGTGGTCCCCGCCACGACCTGGCCAGGTTCGGCATGGAGCGGGCGTCGAACACGCCGCGCCAGGCCGACCTGATGATCGTGGCCGGACGGGTGAGCCAGAAGATGGGACCCGTGCTCCGCCAGATCTACGATCAGATGGCCGACCCCAAGTGGGTCATCTCCATGGGAGTCTGCGCGTCCAGCGGTGGCATGTTCAACAACTACGCCATCGTGCAGGGCGTGGACCACATCGTCCCGGTGGACATCTACCTCCCCGGCTGCCCGCCACGGCCGGAGATGCTGCTGGATGCGATCGTCAAGCTGCACGACAAGATCCAGAACATGAAGCTTGGCGCCAACAGGGAGGCGGAGGTCGAGGAACTGGAGCAGGCCAGGCTCCGGCGGCTGCCGCTCGTCCAGGGCACCGGCCACCCGGGCATCGGCGGCAGCCAGCCTCAGCTAGGGGAGCGGTCGTGACCAGCGAGAACGCGCCGGACACCGGCGCCCAGCCGGATCCGGCTGCCGAAGCGGGCGAGCACCGCCTGGGCCAGCAGGTCGAGCGGACCGGCATGTTCGGCACCGGGAGCACGGGCGACACCTCGGGTTACGGCGGGCTGCAGGTGCGGCGCCCGGACCCGATGTCCACCGCCCGTCCCTACGGTTCTTACTTCGATGAGATAGCCGACCAGCTCGCCGAGGGCCTGGAGCGCGACGGCCCGGCGTTCGCCGAGGCGGTGTCCCGGGTGGTGGTCGAGCGCGGCGAACTGACCCTGCACGTGCCGCGCGAGCACCTGGTGGCGGTCGCCAGGGTGCTCCGGGACGAGCCTTCGCTCGCCTTCCAGATGTGCCTGGGGGTCAGCGGAGTCCACTACCCCTGGGACACCGGGCGCGAGCTGCACGCCGTCTACCCGCTGCTGTCCATCACCCACAACCGGCGGGTCCGGCTCGAGGTGACCGCACCCGACAGCGACCCGCGGATCCCCACGCTGGTGAGCGTGTACCCGACCTGCGACTGGCACGAGCGGGAGACCTGGGACTTCTTCGGTGTCGTCTTCGAGGGCCATCCCGCGCTCACCCGGATCGAGATGCCCGACGACTGGAAGGGCCACCCGCAGCGCAAGGACTACCCGCTGGGCGGAATCCCGGTCGAGTACCGCGGCGCGACGGTGCCGCCGCCTGACGACCGGAGGGCGTACTCATGAGCGGCGTGGCGGCACCATCGGGGGGTTCCGGGCCGTGGGGTCCGGGGGCTCGCCCCCGGGACAGCGGAGTGCCCCCCCGGGCCAGCACTGTGCCGCCGGATGATCGGAGAGCATTTTCATGACGGCGGAGACTGAGGGCCGCGTCTACAACGTCGGCGGCCAGGACTGGGATGAGGTCGTCACGGCGGCGACGGAGTCGCCGGAGGAGCGGCTCATCGTCAACATGGGGCCGCAGCACCCCTCCACGCACGGCGTGCTCCGGCTGATCCTGACCCTGGACGGGGAGACGGTGACCGAGCTGCGCCCGGTCATCGGGTACCTGCACACCGGCATCGAGAAGAACATGGAGTTCCGTACCTGGACGCAGGGCGTCACGTTCTGCACCCGGATGGACTACCTGTCCCCCATCTTCAACGAGACCGTCTACTGCATGGCCGTGGAGCGGCTGCTGGGCATCGAGCAGGAGATCCCGCCGCGGGCCACCGTGCTGCGGGTGCTCATGATGGAGCTGAACCGGATCTCCTCGCACATGATGGCGATCGGCACGTTCGGGCTGGAACTCGGCGCGACCACCGTCCTGTTGTACGGGCTGCGGGAACGGGAAAAGGTGCTCGACCTGTTCGAGCTCATCACGGGCCTGCGGATGAACCACGCCTACGTCCGGCCTGGCGGGGTGTCCCAGGACCTCCCGCACGGTGCGCTGGAAGGGCTGCGGGAGTTCCTTCGTGTCATGCCGCGGCAGATCGGTGAGCTGCGCGCGCTCCTCGACGCGAACCCGATCTACCTGGCCCGCACGAAGAACGTCGCCTATCTCGACCTGGCCGGCTGCATGGCGCTCGGCGTCACCGGCCCGGTGCTGCGGGCCACCGGGCTCCCCTGGGACCTGCGCAAGAGCCAGCCGTACTGCGGTTACGAGACCTACGAGTTCGACGTGCCGACCCAGGCCACCTGCGACGCCTACGGCAGGTACCTGATCAGGATGGACGAGATGGACGAGTCCCTCAAGATCATCTCCCAGTGCGTGGACCGGCTGGCGGCCAAGCGGCCCAAAAACGACCCGATCATGATCGATGACCCCAAGATCGGCTGGCCGGCCCGGCTCGCGGTGGGCGCCGACGGCCTGGGGAACTCACCGGATCACATCGCGCACATCATGGGGGAGTCCATGGAGGCGCTCATCCATCACTTCAAGCTGGTGACCGAGGGCTTCCGGGTTCCGGCCGGGCAGGTGTACACCAGCGTCGAGTCACCGCGCGGGGAGCTAGGCTGCCATGCGGTCAGCGACGGCGGTACGAGGCCGTTCCGTGCGCATTTCCGGGATCCCTCGTTTACCAACCTGCAGTCACTCTCGGCGATGGCCGAGGGGGGCATGGTCGCTGACGTGATCGCGGCCGTGGCGACCATAGACCCTGTGATGGGAGGGGTGGACAGGTGAGGCAGTCAACCTCCCCGGGCAGAAGGCAGGTGGACCGGTAATGCCCTTCAGCAATGAGGTGCTTGCCCGGCTGGACGCGGAGGCTGCCGAGATCATCGGCCGGTACCCGCGGTCGCGGTCGGCCCTGCTTCCGCTGCTCCACCTGGTCCAGGCCGAGGAGGGCTACGTCTCCGACGGCGGCATCGTCTTCTGCGCCCGCCACCTCGGGCTGACCGAGGCCGAGGTGAGCGCGGTGGTGAGCTTCTACACGATGTACAAGCGCTGCCCGGTCGGTGAGTACCACGTGGGGGTGTGCACCAACACCCTGTGCGCCATCATGGGTGGCGACCAGATCCTCGCCGGGCTGCGCGAGCACCTCGGCGTGGGCGACGACGAGCCCACCGGTGACGGCAAGGTCAGCCTGGAGCACGTCGAGTGCAACGCCGCCTGCGACTATGCGCCGGTGGTGATGGTGAACTGGGAGTTCTTCGACAACATGACCCCCGACTCTGCCCGGGAACTGGTCGACGACCTGCGGGCGGGCAAGCCGGTCGCGCCCAGCCGGGGTGCCCCGCGGCTGGCCACCTGGACGCAGGCGGGGCGGATCCTGGCCGGGTTCCCCGATGACCAGGCCACCGGCGGGAACACCGCCGGCCAGCCCACGCTGGCCGGCCTGCGCATCGCCAGGGAGCACGGCTGGACGCCGGACGACGGGGGCGCGGCATGACCTCGGTGCTGATTCCGACGCTCACCGCCCACTGGGACGATCCCGATTCGTTCACGCTGGAGGGATACCGGCGGGCCGGTGGGTACCAGGGGCTGCCGAAGGCGCTCGGCATGGACCCGGACGAGGTCATCGCGGCGGTGAAGGACTCCGGGCTGCGCGGCCGCGGCGGCGCCGGCTTCCCCACCGGGGTCAAGTGGGGCTTCATCCCGCAGGGTGACGGCAAGCCGCACTACCTGGTGATCAACGCCGACGAGTCAGAGCCAGGCACCTGCAAGGACATCCCGCTGATGCTGGCCGTCCCGCAGGCACTGATCGAGGGCGCGATCATCGCCGCCTACGCCATCAGGGCGAACCGGGCCTTCATCTACGTCCGCGGCGAGGTGCTGCACGTCATCCGCCGGCTGCACCACGCGGTGGCGGAGGCCTATGCGGCCGGGTACCTGGGCGAGAACATCCTCGGCTCCGGTTTCAGCCTGGACGTGACCGTGCACGCAGGGGCCGGCGCCTACGAGTGCGGCGAGGAGACGGCACTGCTCGACTCGCTGGAGGGCTTCCGCGGGCAGCCCCGGCTGAAGCCGCCGTTCCCGGCCATCGCCGGGCTCTACGCCTGCCCCACGGTGGTCAACAACGTGGAGTCGATCGCCAGCGTGCCGTACATCCTGCGGGACGGTGCCGCGGCGTTCGCCGCGCTGGGCACCGAGAGGTCCAAGGGGTTCGGCATCTTCTCGCTGACCGGGCACGTGACCACGCCGGGCCAGTACGAGGCACCGCTCGGTGTCACCCTGCGGGAACTCCTGGACCTGGCCGGCGGTGTCCGGGCCGGCCACGCGCTGAAGTTCTGGACGCCCGGCGGTTCTTCCACACCGATCTTCACCGACGAGCACCTCGACGTGCCGCTGGACTTCGAGGGCGTCGGCGCGGCGGGCTCCATGCTCGGCACCCGGGCGCTGCAGATCTTCGACGACACCACCTGCGTGGTCCGCGCCACGCTCCGGTGGACGGAGTTCTACCAGCACGAGTCCTGTGGCAAGTGCACCCCGTGCCGCGAGGGCACGTACTGGATGGTCCGCATCCTTGACCGGCTGGACCGGGGCCAGGGTACCGACGAGGACCTGGACAAGCTGCTCGACATCTGCGACAACATCGCCGGGCGCGCGTTCTGCCCGTTCGGCGACGGCGCGATCAGCCCGGTGGTGTCCTCGATCAAGTACTTCAGGGACGAGTTCATCGAGCACTTCAAGCGCGGCGGCTGCCCGTTCGATCCCGCCGCCTCGACGGCCTGGGCCGACGGAGGTCAGTGACCAATGACCGCACAAGCTGAGACGGGGGCGCTGGCGCCCGTGGCGCAGCGGGTGACCGTCACCATCGACGGCTTCGAGATCACCGTGCCCAAGGGCATGCTGGTGATCCGGGCGGCGGAGTTGCTCGGGATCCAGATACCGCGGTTCTGCGACCACCCGCTGCTCGACCCGGTCGGTGCCTGCCGCCAATGCCTTGTCGAGGTGGAAGGCCAGGCCAAGCCGCTCGCGTCGTGCACCACCACCTGCACCGACGGGATGAAGGTGCGCACCCAGCTCACGTCGCGGGTGGCGGAGAAGGCACAGAGCGGCGTGATGGAGCTGCTCCTGATCAACCACCCGCTCGACTGTCCCATGTGCGACAAGGGCGGCGAGTGCCCGCTGCAGAACCAGGCCATGTCCAGCGGCAGGGGCGAGTCACGGTTCACCGAGACCAAGCGGACGTTCGCCAAGCCGGTAGCGCTGTCCAGCGAGGTCCTGCTGGACCGGGAACGCTGCGTCTCCTGCGCGCGGTGCACCAGGTTCGCCGAGCAGATCGCCGGCGACCCGCTCATCGAACTGCTTGACCGCGGGCCCGAGCAGCAGGTCGGCACCGCCGACGGGGTGCCGTTCGACTCCTACTTCTCCGGCAACACCGTGCAGATCTGCCCGGTCGGTGCGCTGACCGGGGCCGCCTACCGGTTCCGCGCCCGGCCGTTCGACCTGGTGTCCACGCCCAGCATCTGCGAGCACTGCGCGTCCGGGTGCCGCCAGCGCACCGACCACCGGCGCGGACGGGTCACCCGCCGGCTGGCCGGCAACGACCCGCAGGTGAACGAGGAGTGGAACTGCGACAAGGGACGGTGGGCGTTCACCTACGCCACCCAGCCGGACCGGCTGGCCACTCCCCTGGTGCGCGACGAGGAGGGCGTGCTGCGGGCCGCCTCGTGGGCGGAGGCGATCGGGGCGGCAGCGGCCGGCCTGGCCGGTGCCCGCGGCCGGGCCGGGGTGCTCACCGGCGGCAGGCTCACCCTGGAAGACGCCTACGCCTACGCCAAGTTCGCCCGGGTGGCCCTGGGCAGCAACGACATCGACTCCCGTGCCCGCCCGCACTCGGCGGAAGAGGCGCAGTTCCTCGCCGCCGCCGTGGCCGGCACCGGGGTCCGGGTCAGCTACGCCGACCTGGAGCGCGCGCCCGCGGTGCTGCTGGCCGGGCTGGAGCCCGAGGAGGAGTCGCCGATCATCTTCCTCCGGCTGCGCAAGGCCGCGCGGGCCGGCAACCTCACCGTCTACTCGCTGGCCCCGCTGGCCAGCCACGGGCTGGTGAAGCTGCGTGGCACCCTGCTGGCCGCCCCGCCCGGCACCGAGACCGAGGTACTCAACCGGCTGGCGGCCGAGATGGGCACCGATGCGGTGGAGGCCGCGGCCGGCCGGGCGCTGAATGCCGACGGCGCGGTCATCCTGGCAGGCGAGCGGCTCGCCGAGACACCCGGGGCGCTGTCCGCGCTGGCCCGGCTGGCCAGTGCCAGCGGGGCCAGCCTGGCCTGGGTGCCGCGCCGGGCCGGCGAGCGCGGCGCGGTGGAGGCCGGCGCCCTGCCGGACCTGCTGCCCGCCGGGCGGCCGGTGGCCGACCCGGCGGCGCGTGCCGAGGTGGCCCGTGCCTGGGGTGTCGCCGCGCTGCCCGCCGACCCTGGCAGGGACGGCCGGCAGATCCTCGCCGCGGCGCTGGCCGGCGACCTCGATGCCCTCGTCGTGGCCGGGGTGGACCCGGCCGACCTGCCCGATCCGAAGGCCGCAGTTGAGGCGATCGAGGCAACGCCGTTCGTGGTGAGCCTGGAACTGCGGGCCAGCGCCGTCACCGACCGGGCGGACGTGGTGCTGCCCGTGGCGGCGGTGCCGGAGAAGGCCGGCACGTTCCTGAACTGGGAGGGCAGGCCAGGCTCGTTCGAGGCGGCGCTCGCCGTCCCCGGCGTGGAGTCCGACCTGGAGATACTCGGCCAGATCGCGGACGAGATGGATGTCCACCTCGGGCTGCCCGATGCCGCCGCGGCGCGCCGCGAACTGGGCACGCTGACCGGCTGGCGGGGCATCCGGACAAGCGCGCCGGACTACCCGCCTGCCGCACGATCGCTGCCCGGGGCCGGCGAGGCGGTCCTGGCCACCTGGCACCAGTTGATCGACACGGGCAGGATGCAGGACGGCGAGCCGTTCCTGGCCGGCACGGCACGGCCGGCGCAGGCCCTGATGTCTGCGGCCACCGCGAGTGAAGCGGGCACCGCCGACGGCGATAGGGTCTGCGTGACCACGGCGCGGGGAGCCATCACCCTCGGTGTGCGGGTCTGCGACATGCCCGACCGGGTGGTCTGGCTGCCTGCGCACGCGCAGGGCTGCGAGGTCCGGCGCGAGCTTGGTGCCGGGAACGGCACCCTGGTGACCCTGAGGAGCCCGCAATGATCAGCATGGCCGTGCCGTGGGCCTGGCCGCGCGGGCCGCGCTGCCGCACGGCGCCGCGCACGGCGCCGCGCGGGCACGGGCACCCCCCGGTGACCGTGCTCAGCTTCTACGGCCAGCCGTGGTGGATGATCCTGCTCAAGGTCGTGGTCATCTTCGCGTTCCTGATGGTCACGACGCTGTTCGCGATCTGGGCGGAGCGCCGGATCATCGGCCGGATGCAGCAGCGCCCGGGGCCGAACCGGGCCGGGCCGTTCGGCCTGCTGCAGTCGCTGATGGACGGGATCAAGCTCCCGCTCAAGGAGGACATCGTCCCCCGGCACGTGGACAAGCTGCTGTTCTGGCTTGCCCCCGCGATCGCGCTGGTACCCGCGTTCGTCAGCTTCGCGATCATCCCGTTCGGCCCCGAGGTGTCGATCTTCGGTGTGCGGACCCCGCTGCAGCTCACCGACCTCCCGGTCGCGGTGCTGCTCGTGCTCGCGATGAGCTCGATCGGCGTCTACGGGATCGTGCTGGCGGGCTGGGCCTCTGCCTCGCCGTACTCGCTGCTCGGCGGGCTCCGTTCGTCGGCGCAGGTGGTCAGCTACGAGATCGCGATGGGGCTGTCCTTCGTCGCGGTGTTCCTGTACTCCGGCTCGCTGTCCACCTCGGCGATCGTGGAAGCCCAGGCGCACGGCAACGCGTTCCGGATCGGCGGGGTGACCCTGCACTACCCGTCCTGGTACGCGGTGCTGCTGTTTCCCTCGTTCTTCATCTACCTGATCACGATGGTGGGTGAGACCAACCGGCTGCCCTTCGACCTGCCCGAGGGCGAGGGCGAACTGGTGGGCGGCTTCCACACCGAGTACTCGTCGCTCAAGTTCGCGCTGTTCTACCTGGCCGAGTACATCAACATGACCACGGTCGCGGCCCTGGCCACTACCTTGTTCCTCGGCGGCTGGCGCGCACCGTGGCCGCTCTCGGTGTGGGCCGGGGCGAACAGCGGCTGGTGGCCGCTGCTGTGGTTCGTGGCCAAGGTGCTGATCCTGCTGTTCTGCTTCGTCTGGCTGCGCGGGACGCTGCCCCGGATCCGGTACGACCAGCTCATGAGGTTCGGCTGGAAGATCCTCATCCCCGCCTCGCTCGCCTGGATCCTGATGATCGCCACCATCCGGGTATGGCGGCAGCACGGTGGCAGCACGCCCGTCTACATCGTGGGCGGGGCCATTCTCGGCGGTCTGCTGGTGCTGGCCTGGGCGGGTGACGTGGCCGCGGAACGGCGGCGCACCGCCGCAGCCGAGGCTGCCGGGCCGGCGGCGGCCGAGCCCGAAGCGGGCGCCGCCCCGAGCTTCCCTGTCCCTCCCATGGATCTGCCGCACTACCACGGCGTCGGTGTGACCGCCAGCCCCGGTGGCGAGCTGGCTGATCCCGACGCCATCCCGCGCGCAGGAGTCAAGGAGGTCACCGGTGCCTGATTTCCTCAATCCGGTCAAGGGGTTTGGCGTGACCTTCCGGCAGATGTTCCGGAAGGTCGACACTGTCCAGTACCCCGAGGAGAAACGGCCCACCGCACCCCGGTTCCACGGCCGTCACCAGCTCAACCGCTGGCCGGACGGCCTGGAGAAGTGCATCGGCTGCGAACTGTGCGCCTGGGCCTGCCCCGCCGACGCCATCTACGTGGAGGGCGCCGACAACACCGACGAGGAGCGCTACTCCCCGGGTGAGCGCTACGGCGACGTCTACCAGATCAACTACCTGCGCTGCATCCTGTGCGGGCTGTGCGTGGAGGCCTGCCCGACCCGCGCGCTGACCATGACGAACGAATACGAGATCGCGGACGACAGCAGGGAAAACCTGATCTGGACCAAGGAGCAACTGCTGGCGCCGCTGGAGTCCAGCATGGAGATGCCGCCGCACCCCATGCGCCTGGGGGACACCGAGCGGGATTACTACCGGCTCGGCTCAGCGGGCGTGACGGTGCCCAGGGACCAGGAGGACGCAGCGGACGGGCCGGCCCCGGCCTGGACCCCGGACGACGCCCAGGAGGGCCCGGACCCGGACGGGGCGGACCGGTGACCGCTGGGCACCTGCTGGCCGCGGGCCAGACCACTTCGGCCGGGGCGTCGGTCACGTTCTGGGTGCTGGCGGTGATCTCGGTGGCGGCCGGCCTCGGCATGGTGCTGGCCCGGCGGGCGGTGCACTGCGCGGTGCTGCTCGCCGTGGTGATGCTCTCGCTCGCCATGCTCTACGCCGTCGCCGGTGCGCCGTTCCTCGCCTTCGTGCAGATCATCGTTTACACCGGCGCCGTGATGATGCTGTTCCTGTTCGTGCTCATGATCGTCGGGGTGAGCACCGCGGACTCCCTGCGGGAGACCATTCCGGGGCAGCGGCTCGCCGCGGGCGTCGCCGGGATCGCCCTGCTGGTGCTGCTGAGCCTCATCGTCGGGCACGCGGCGATCGGCCCGGCGGCACCTGCCGCGGCCGGGTACGGCGTCGGCAACGTGCGCGGGCTGGCCGTCTTGATCTTCACCAAGTACGTCTTCCCGTTCGAGGTCACCGCCGCCCTGCTCATCACGGCGGCACTCGGCGCCATGGTGCTCGCGCACCGCGAGCGGACCTCGCCCAAGCTCACCCAGCGGGACCTGGCCCGGCAGCGGGTGGCCGGCGGCCACCCGAGCCCGCTGCCCGGCCCGGGCGTCTACGCCAGGCACAACGCGGTGGACTTCCCCGCCCTGCTCCCCGACGGCTCACCGTCCACGCTCTCGGTCAGCCCGATCATCGTCGCCAGGGAACGTGACCTGGGGGCGGGCCCGGCCGCGTCGCTTCCCGCGGGCGGCGATGCCGCCAACGGCGCCGATGCCGCCAACGGCGCCGGCAGCCAGCCAGAGGACGCTGGCAGCGAGCCGGAGGAGGCACGGCCATGAACCCGGAGAACTTCGTAGCGCTCGCCGTGATCTTGTTCGTCATCGGCGCGGTCGGCGTCCTCGTGCGCCGCAACGCCCTGGTCATCTTCATGTGCGTGGAGCTCATGCTGAACGCGGTCAACCTCGCGTTCGTGGCCTTCGCGAGAATGCACGCCAACCTGGACGGGCAGGTCATCGCCTTCTTCGTAATGGTTGTCGCCGCCGCCGAGGTGGTGGTGGGGCTGGCCATCATCATGGCGATCTTCCGTGCCCGCAGGTCCGCGTCCGTCGATGACGCGAACCTGCTCAAGTATTGAGGGGAACTGGGGTGACAAGCTCTTTGGCGGCTGCGCACGCGGCATCCGCGATCACCGCCCTGCCGGCGGTCGGCGTCCAGCGGGCGGCCTGGCTGTTGCTGGCGTTCCCGCTGGCTGGCGCGGCGATCCTGCTGCTCGGCGGTAAGCGCACGAACCGCTGGGGCCACTGGGTCGGCGTCGTCATGCCGCTCGCCGCGTTCTGCTACGCGGTGGCCGCCTTCGTCGCGATGCTCGGCTACCCCGCCAACCAGCGAAGCAGGGTGCTCACCCTGTTCACCTGGATCCATGTGGCGCGCTTCAACGTGCCCGTGGGCCTGCAACTGGACCAGTTGTCCATCTGCTTCGTGCTGCTGACCACCGGGGTCGGCTCGCTGATCCACATCTTCGCGGTCGGGTACATGTCGCACGACCCGGAACGGCGCCGCTTCTTCGGGTACATGAACTTGTTCGTGGCATCGATGCTGTTGCTGGTGCTGGCCGACAACTACCTGGTCCTCTACGTCGGGTGGGAGGGCGTCGGCCTCGCCTCCTACCTGCTCATCGGCTTCTGGCAGTTCAAGCCGGCCGCCGCGGTGGCGGCCAAGAAAGCGTTCGTGGCCAACCGGGTCGGTGACGCGGGGCTGTCGGTGGCCATCATGCTGATGTTCGCCGTGTTCGGCTCCGTGACGTTCAGCGGCGTCTTCGGCCAGGCCGGAAAGGCCAGCCAGGGCGTGGTCACCGCGCTCGGGCTGCTGCTGCTGCTCGGTGCCTGCGGCAAGTCGGCTCAGCTGCCACTGCAGTCCTGGCTGCTGGACGCGATGGAGGGCCCAACCCCGGTCTCGGCTCTGATTCACGCCGCTACGATGGTCACGGCCGGTGTCTACCTGATCGTGCGGTCCGGCCCCATTTTCGACCTCTCATCGAACGCCCGGCTGGTGGTCACCATCGTGGGTGCGGCCACCCTGCTGTTCGGCGCGCTCATCAGTTGCGCGAAGGACGACATCAAGAAGGCGCTGGCGGGGTCGACCATGAGCCAGATCGGCTACATGATGCTGGCCGCCGGGCTCGGGCCCGCCGGGTACCCGTTCGCCATCGCACTGCTCCTCGCGCACGGCTTCTTCAAGGCCGGCCTGTTCCTCGGCGCGGGCTCGGTGAAGCACGAGATGAACGACGAGGTCGATATGCGCCGCCTCGGCGGCCTGCGCAAGGTCATGCCGATCACCTACGTCACGTTCGGTGTCTGTTACCTGGCGATCATCGGCATCCCCCCGTTCTCCGGCTTCTTCGCCAAGGACACGATCATCGACGTGGCGTTCGGCAAGGGCGGCACCTCGGGCGCCATTCTCGGCACGGCGGCGCTGATCGGGGCCGGCCTCACCGCGTTCTACATGACCCGGGTGATGTTCATGACCTTCGCCGGGGAGCGCCGGTGGGACCCCGACGCCCACCCGCACGAGGTGCCGCCGATCATGACCTCGCCGGTGATCCTGCTCGCGGTCGGCGCCGTGGTCTGGGGAGGCTACGAGATTCTCGGTGACCGGCTCGCCGACTTCCTCGGCCCGGTGACCGGCTATGTGCCGCCGGAGCCCGCCATCTTCAGCACCGCGGGGATCGCGGCGCTCGTGCTGGTGGCCGCCGCGATCGCGCTCGCCTGGGCGATGTACGGCCGCCGCCCGGTGCCGGCCGTGGCGCCCACGGCCCGGTTCCCGGTCACCGCCGCGCGCCGCGACCTCTACGGGGACGCGTTCAACGAGTCCGTGCTCATGCGCCCGGGCCAGTGGCTGACCAGGCTGTCGGTGTACTTCGACAACCGGGGCGTGGACGGCCTGGTCAACACGCTCGCGGCGGGCGTGGGCGGCACATCCGGGCGGATGCGGCGGATCCAGACCGGCTTCGTCCGTTCCTATGCCTTGTCCATGTTCGTCGGCGCGGTGCTGCTCGTCGGCGCCTTCCTCTTGGTGAGGGTGTAGTCGCTATGAGCTCGTTCCCCTGGCTGACGGTCATCGGCGCGATACCGCTCGTCGGCGCGCTGGTGATCGTGCTCATCCCTGCCGCCAGCCCTGAAGATAAGGGCGCCCGGGCCGGGCGCAACCTGCTCACCAAGCAGATTGCCCTGGTGGCGTCGCTGGTGACCCTCGGGATGACCGTCGCGATGGCGGTGAAGTTCTCCCCGAACGGCCCCGAGTTCCAGTTCGCCCAGACCTACCAGTGGATCCCGGAGTTCGGGGTGCACTACGCGGTGGGCGTGGACGGCATCGCGCTGGTCCTGATCGGCATGACCGCCGTGCTCATGCCGGTGGTCATCCTCGCCTCGTGGCACGATGCCGACCCGGCCGAGCGCGGTGACGCCGCGCCCGGCGACGCCCCGCCCGCGAACGCTGCTGGCTCCGGCCCCACCACCCCACCCTATGCTGGCTCTGGCCCCACCACCCCGCCCAGGCGCAGCGTGAAGGCGTACTTCGCGCTCATGCTGGTGATGGAGACGATGGTGATCGGCGTCTTCGCCGCCACCGACGTGTTCCTGTTCTACGTGTTCTTCGAGGCCATGCTGATCCCGATGTACTTCATGATCGGGAGCTTCGGCGTCGGCCAGCGGCAGTACGCGGCGGTCAAGTTCCTGCTCTACAGCCTTCTCGGCGGCCTGCTCATGCTGGTCGCGGTGATCGCGCTGTACGTGTACTCGACCCAGGGCGGGCACCAGGGCACGTTCCTGTTCAGCCAGCTCACCCACCTGGCGCTGTCCACCGACGCGGAGCGCTGGCTGTTCCTCGGGTTCTTCATCGCGTTCGCGATCAAGGCCCCGCTGTGGCCGTTCCACACCTGGCTGCCCGACGCGGCGACATCGGCCCAGCCCGGCGCGGCGGTGCTGCTGGTCGGCGTGCTGGACAAGGTCGGCACGTTCGGCATGATCAGGTACTGCCTGCAGTTGTTCCCCTCGGCGTCCCGCTACTTCACCCCGCTGATCCTCACGCTCGCGGTGATCGGCGTCCTGTACGGGGCGATCGTCGCGATCGGCCAGGCCGACATGAAGCGGCTGATCGCTTATACCTCCATTTCCCACTTCGGCCTCATCGCGCTGGGCATCTTCGTGCTGACCAGCCAGGGCCAGGCGGGTGCCACGCTGTACATGGTCAACCACGGCTTCGCCACCGGTGCCCTGTTCCTCATCGCCGGGTTCATGATCGCCCGGCGCCGCTCGCAGCGGATCGCCGACTACGGCGGCGTGCAGAAGGTGGCGCCGGTGCTGGCGGGCCTGTTCCTGATCTCCGGCCTCGCCGGGCTGTCGCTGCCCGGGCTGTCCACGTTCGTCAGCGAGTTCCTCGTCCTGGTCGGGACGTTCACCCGGTACCGTGCCGCGGCGGTCGCGGCCACGCTCGGCATCATCCTCGCCGCCATCTACATTCTGTGGCTGTACCAGCGCACGATGACCGGGCCGGTGCGCGCCCGAGACCGAGAACTTCCCCGACCTGAAGGCCAGGGAACTGTGGGCGGTCGGCCCGCTGATCGTGCTGCTCTTCGTCTTCGGCTTCTTCCCGCAGCCGCTGCTCAACATCATCAACCCGGCCGTCCGCCACACGCTGGTGCAGGTGCGCGCGACGGACCCGGTCCCGCCGCATCCGGCACCCGCGGTGCTGTCCAGCCGCAGTCTCATCCGGCCCGCCGGCAACGGGCCGGCACAACTCCTGGCCGGGGTGGCGGCGCACCCGGGCACCCGGTCCATCCGCGCAGCCGGCCTGCCGGTCCCGGTGACGACTAGCTCTGGCCCCACCACCCCGCGCTCTGCTGGCTCTGGCCCCACCACCCCACCCAAGCTCAGCCATCGGCTCCGCCAGAAGGGAACAACTCCGTGACGCGCCTCACCAGCCTCGCTGCGGCGCCGCCGCCGGCCATCCCGCCGCCGCATATCGAATACTGGCAGTTGTCACCGACCCTGCTGGTCTTCGCGCTGGCCATCGCCGGTGTGCTGGTCGAGGCGTTCGTGCCGCGGGCCCAGCGGCGGCCGCTGCACCTCGGGCTCACGCTCGGCGGCCTGGCAGGCGCATTCGGGCTGACCATCGCGGTGGGCGCCACCTCGCACCTCGCGCTCGGCAAGCCCGGTCACGTGGTGGCCATGGGCTCGGTGGCGGTGGACGGCCCCGCCCTTTTCATCCAGGGCACGATTCTGGTCCTCGCCTTCGTGAGCGTCCTGCTGCTCGCCGAGTCGTCTCATGACGTGAGCGCGTTCGTGGCGCAGGCCGCGGCGGTGCCGGGCAGCGCCGAGGAGCGCGAAGGGCTGCTGGCCGGTGTCACGCACACCGAGGTGTACCCGCTGACCCTGTTCGCGGTCGCCGGGATGCTGCTGTTCCCGGCGGCGAATGACCTGCTCACGATGTTCGTGGCGCTGGAAGTGCTGTCGCTGCCGCTGTACCTGCTGTGTGGCCTCGCCCGGCGCCGCCGCCTGCTCTCCCAGGAGGCGGCGATGAAGTACTTCCTGCTTGGCGCCTTCTCGTCGGCGTTCTTCCTGTTCGGCGTGGCCATGCTGTACGGGTTCTCCGGTTCGGTGGGCCTGTCCGCGATCGCGGCGGCGGCCTCCTCGAACGTCGGGAGTTCCACCCTGCTGTACGCCGGGATCGCGCTGCTCGGCCTTGGCCTGCTCTTCAAGATCGGCGCGGTGCCGTTCCAGGCCTGGAAGCCGGACGTCTACCAGGGTGCGCCCACTCCGGTCACCGCGCTCATGGCGTCCTGCACCGTGGTGGCCGCGTTCGGCGCGCTGCTGCGTGTGTTCTACGTGGCGTTCGGGCAGCTCACCTGGGACTGGCGGCCCGCGATGTGGGTCGTGGCCATCCTCACCATGGTCGTCGGCGCGATCATCGCGATCACCCAGACCGACGTCAAGCGGTTGCTTGCCTACTCGTCCATCGCGCATGCCGGGTTCATCCTGACCGGTGTGGTCGCCGCGAGCACGCTGGGGCTCTCCAGTTCGCTGTTCTACCTGGCCGTGTACGGATTCACCACGATCGGCGCGTTCGCCGTGGTGACCCTGGTCAGGGACGAGACCGGCGAGGCGGCGCACCTGCGGCGCTGGGCCGGGCTCGGCAAGCGCTCGCCGCTGGTGGCCGGCATCTTCGCCTTCTTCCTGCTCGCCTTTGCCGGGATCCCGCTGACCAGCGGGTTCACCGGAAAGTTCGCGGTGTTCCAGGCCGCGATCGCGGGCGGCGCCCTGCCCCTGGTCATCGTCGGCGTGCTCAGCAGCGCCGTGGCGGCGTTCTTCTACGTGCGCGTCATCGTGCTGATGTTCTTCAGTGACCCGGCGCCCGACGGCCCGAGCGTGGTCACCCCGGGCCTGTTCACCGGGGCCGCGGTGGCGATCGGGGCACTCACCACCCTGGTCTTCGGCGTGCTCCCCGGGCCGCTGCTGAACCTGGCGAACCATGCCGCCAACAACATGTTTGTCCGCTGACAGTGCTAGCCCGGGGGGCGACCCCCGGAACCCCCGCTGGCCAAGGCCCGGTTCCTTCGTCACGGGGCCTTGGCCCTGCCAGCCCGGGGGGGGCGACTCCCCGGAACCCCCGCTGGCTCAAGGCCCCGTTCCTTCGTCACTGGCCTTGGCCCTGCCAGCCCGGGCAGCCGCCGCATCCTCGTACCCCACTGGGGGGTGTCCGGCGGCAGCGGGCAGGGCATACCTGGGATTACGGTGGTTTTGATGAGACTTGGCGCAGTCTTGTGCCACCACCGCCAACCTGGGTCGTCGTGGTGCGGCACACGGCGATGACCGACGAGTGGAGTAGTTCGTGATCAATGCCGTCCCCGTTGACTTTTCCGATCCCGCCCTGGCAGCCGGTATCGCAGATGGCCTCGTCGGGGTCGAGAAGGTGCTGGCCGAGGCCGCGGTCACAGAGGAGGCTCTGCTCACCGAGGCCTCCCGGCATCTCATCGATGCTGGCGGGAAGCGGTTCCGCGCCACCCTGGTCCTGCTCGCCGCGCACTTCGGCGATTCCCGCGACGAGCGGGTCGTGCCCGCTGCGGCCGCGATCGAGCTGACCCACCTCGCCACGCTGTTCCACGATGACGTGATGGACGAGGCCGCCATCAGGCGTGGCCTGCCGAGCGCGAACTCCCGATGGAGCAACACGATCGCGATCCTCACCGGGGACTTCCTCTTCGCCCGTGCCTCCAGCATCCTGGCCGAACTCGGCACCGAGGCGATCAGGATCCAGGCCGAGACGTTCACCCGGCTGGTGAGCGGGCAGGTCGCGGAGACCCTGGGGCCGCGCCCGGGCCAGGACCCGCTGGCGCATTACCTGCGAGTGGTGGAGGACAAGACGGCGTCGCTCATCGCGACCGCGGGGAGGTTCGGGGCGTTGTTCGCCGGCGCCCCCGCTGACGTCGTGGCCCGGATCACCGCGGCCTCACATGCCCTGGGCGTGGCGTTCCAGCTGTCCGACGACATCCTGGACGTGGCCAGTGAGTCGGCGCAGTCGGGCAAGGCCCCGGGTACCGACCTGCGCGAGGGCGTGCGCAGCCTGCCGGTGCTGCGCGCGCTCGCGCCCGCCCCGCTCGCCGCGGATGCACCGGTGGCCGGGTCGCCTGCGGCCGGTGATGCGCGGTTGCGGGAGCTGCTGTCGCAGGATGGCCTGACCGACGACTCGGAACACGCGGAGGCTCTCGCCCTGCTGCGGGTTCACCCCGCCATGGACGCCGCTCGCGCCGACCTGCGGCGCTGGTCAGACGCAGCGCGTACCGAGATTGCCGGACTGCCCGATGTTCCGGCGCGCCGCGCCTTCGAGATCATGTGTGACTTCGTCATGGAGCGCACCAGCTAACCGGCGCCACCGATGGTCCGCAGCCCGGGCCGGGCCGGCTCGCCCACCCGTGGCCAACGGCCCGCTGCCGCTGGCGCCCGGTCCACGCCAGCCGCGCCGGGCTGCCGCGCCCACCCTCGGCCAACGGCCCGCTACGCCGCTGGCGCCCGTCCACGCCAGCCCGCCGGGACGACGGGCGAGCCTTATGATCATGGCGAAATGGCGGTTGGCTAGGCGGTTTTGCCATGATCACGATCGCTACGGCACCCTCCGCGTCCCGGCTGTTACCGGCTCTTGTCCGGCTTGTTACCTGGCGCAACACCGTGGCGCCCGGGCTGTTGACAGCCCAAGTTTCGGCGTGGTTAAGTTCTGTATTGCGCATCGTTGTACGCTATGCGAACAGCCCCGAATGTATGCCGGAAGTCCTTCCGGCGGCAGATCCCCAATGAGGCCGGTCGGCGTAGACTCCGCCGGCTTCACGGCATTTGAGCTCGGAGGAGACGACATGGGCCCTGAGAGAGCGGGCAATAAGCCGCTGCCCGGACGGCCGATCACCCGGCGGTCGGTGCTGGCAGGTGTGGGGGCGGGCGCCGTGGCGGCCGGCGCGGGCGGCGTGCTGAGCGCGTGCGGATCGAACATCAAGGGCGCCAGCTCGGGCAGCACCAAGAGCATCACGATCGGCTGGATCCACCCGCTCACCGGCCCTCTGGCGGGCTTTGGCGCGCCGGACAACTGGGTGATTTCCAAGATCAAGCAGACCGCCCCGTACAAGAACGGGTTCAAGGTCGGCGGCAAGACCTACCCCGTCACGATCAAGTCGTACGACTCCCAGTCGAGTCCCACCCGGGCCGGGGACCTGGCCAGGACGGCCATTCTGAATGACGGCGTCGACCTGCTGCTCGCGTCGTCCACGCCGGAGACCGTCAACACGGTCGCCAGCCAGGCCGAGTCGCTCGGCACGCCGCTGATCTGCTCGAACGTCCCGTGGGAGCCCTGGTACATCAACCTCGGTGGCAACCCGGGGAAGCCGACGCTCAAGCCCAAGTTCGTGGTGATGTACTTCCTCGGCGCCGAGCACCTGGTCGAGGCCTTCATCCCGATGTGGGACCGGATCCACGCCCAGCTGCACACCAACAAGGTGGTCGCCGCCGCGTTCCCCAACGACTCCGACGGCAACGCGTTCCGCGCGGTGTTCCCGCCGATCGCCAAGGCGGCCGGCTACGACATGGTCCTCTCGGCGCCCTACCCCGACGGGACGACCGACTACTCCTCGATGATTTCCCAGTTCAAGTCGGCCAAGGCGGACTTCTTCACCAACGTGCCGCTGCCGCCCGACTTCGCCACCATGTGGAAGCAGGCGGCGCAGCAGGGCTTCAAGCCGAAGCTGGCGACCGTGGCCAAGGTGCTGCTGTTCCCGCCCGACGCCTACGCGCTCGGCAGCCTGGCCTACAACGTGGCCACCGACGCCTGGTGGGCGCCGTCGCTGCCGTGGAAGTCCTCCTTCACCGGGGAGACCTGCCAGCAGCTCGCCAACGAGTTCGAGTCAGCCACCAACGGGCAGTGGAACTCCAACATCAGCAACTACAGCCTCTTCGAGGCCGCCCACGCGGCCTTTGTCTTGGCGAGCGACCCGCATGACAAGGCCGAGGTTGCCGCCGCTATCCACAAGGTGAATCTCCCGGAGGCGGTTGCCGGGCCCGCTGAACTTCGCCTCCGGCGGCCCCGCGCCGGGCGTGGCGATCACCCCGCCGGTCGGCGTGCAGTGGCAGAAGGGGACCAGGTTCCCGGTGGAGATGCAGGTCGTCGACAACACGCTGCAGCCGCACGCGAAGATCACCGCCGACCTGCATCCGACCAACCAGTGAGCTGATGGCGAGCCCACTGCTTCAGCTCGAACACGTGACGAAGCGGTTCGGCCGCGTCGTCATCGCGGAGGACCTGTCGCTGACGGTCGGGCCCGGGGAAACGATCGGGATCGTGGGGCCGAACGGCGCTGGCAAGACCAGCCTGTTCGGCCTCATCTCCGGGGATCTCGCCCCCGGCGCGGGCGAGATCCGCTTCGCCGGGCGCACGGTCACCAAGCTGGACGCGGCCGCGCGGTGCCGGCTGGGCATCGGCCGCACCTATCAGGTGCCGCGGCCGTTCGGGGACATGACCGTGTTCGAGAACGTGCTCGTCGCGGCCCAGCAGGGCGGCGGCCTGCGGCGGCGGGCCAGCTACGCGGCCGCGGTGGACGTGCTGGACCGGACCGGCATGTCCGGCGAGGCGAACGTGCCCGCCGAGCGGCTCGGCCTGTTGCAGCGCAAGCGCCTGGAACTGGCGCGGGCCCTGGCCACGCGGCCCACCCTGCTGCTGCTTGACGAGGTGGCCGGCGGTCTCACCGACCCCGAGGTCGCACAGCTTGTCGAGATCGTCCGCGGTGTCAACGCCGAGGGAACCACGGTGATCTGGATCGAGCACGTGGTTCGCGCGCTCACCGCGGTGGTGAGCCGGCTGATGTGCCTGGCCGGGGGCGCGTTCGTGGGCGACGGCGCTCCCGCCACGGTGCTGGCCGACCCGGCGGTCCGTGAGGTTTTTCTCGGCACCGAGGTCACGGCGGCGCTGGCCGGCGGATCGCTGGAGTCAGCCTCGCCCGATGGGGAACGGAGCGAGCCGTGAGCGGGGCCGCGGTGAAGGGGGCAGGGGAGGCAGCCGGGGCGCGGCCGGAAAGCGGGACGCCGCTGCTGGAGGTGCACGACCTGGTCGTGCATCACGGGCAGCTCCGCGCGCTCGACGGAATCTCGTTCCGGGTGTTCCCCGGCGAGGTCTACGCGATCATCGGCGCCAACGGGGCGGGCAAGTCGACCCTGCTGCGCACGATCGCCGGTTTGCATTCCCCGACGGCGGGCTCGGTCCTGTTCGACGGCACGGACGTGACCGGGCTCCGGCCCGAACGCAGGGCCAGGCAGGGGATCGTCATGGTGCTGGAAGGCAGGCGGCTCTTCGGGTCGCTGTCCGTCGAGGAAAACCTGCAGGTCGGTGCCGCGTTCGCCCGGGACGGCCCGTGGACCATCGAACGGGTGTATGAGACGTTTGACTGGATGCGAGAGCGCCGCAATCAAAGTGCCGCCCAGCTGTCCGGTGGTGAGCAGCAGACGGTCGCCCTCGGCCGGGCACTCCTGGCCAACCCCCGCGTGCTGCTTCTCGACGAACTGTCGCTGGGCCTGGCGCCGGTGGTCGTGCAGCGCATCTACGGCATGCTGCCGCAGATCCTGGCGGCGGGCCTGACGGTGCTGCTCGTCGAGCAGGACGTGAGCCAGGCCCTGCGGGTGGCATCGCACATCCACTGCCTGCTGGAAGGCCGGACCACCCTGGAAGGCACGCCAGCCAGCGTCACCGCGGACCAGGTCGAGGCAGCCTACTTCGGGCTGGCAGGCGCCGCGCCCAGTTCGGCACCGGAAGGGAGTGAGCGGTAATGGTCTGGGTGAACGCCATCATCCAGGGGGTGCTGGTCGGTGGCTTGTACGCGCTGTTCGCCTGCGGGCTGTCGTTGATGTTCGGGGTGATGAAGGTCGTCAACCTCGCGCATGGCGACCTCGCGGTGGTCGCTGGCTACGTCGCGATCGGCGTCATCACCGTCACCCACGTCCCCGTGCTCTGGTCCTTCCTCATCGTGGTACCGGTGATGGCGGTGCTCGGCTACGTGCTGCAGCGCACGATCCTCCAGGGCGCGCTCGACCGCAGCGTGCTCGCCACGCTGATGGTCACGTTCGGCCTGTCGGTGGTCATCGAGAACGGCCTGCTGCAGTTCTTCACCGCCAACAGCCGCGGGCTCGGCACCGGGCTGGCCCTGGTGAGCGGCTCGTTCAGCATCGGCCCGCAGATCCAGATCGGCTACCTGCTCGTGGTCATCTTCGCGGTCGCCGTGGTCGTGCTGCTCGGGCTGCAGTATTTCCTTTCGTCGTCCAGGTACGGCCGCCTGATCCGCGCCGTCGCCGACGACAAGGAGGCGGCGCAGCTTGCCGGGGCCGACTACCGGCACGTGTTCGGCATCGCGGCGGCGGTCGCGTTCGGCACCGTGGCGCTTGGCGGCATCGCGTACGGCATGTACTCCCAGCTCAGTCCCACCACGGGCACCGACACGATCCTGCTGTTCGCCTTCGCGGCGGTGGTGATCGGCGGGCTCGGCTCCCTGTGGGGAACCCTGCTCGGCGGCGTGGTGCTGGGCGTCGCTCAGCAGATCGGCGCCCAGATCAGCATCTCCGACGAGACCCTTGCCGGGTTCATCGTGTTCCTGGCCGTGCTCGTGCTGCGTCCGCAGGGCCTTATCTCCCGGGGGGCACAGTCGTGAGCCTGGTCACGGAAACGACCGCCCGCCCGGCAGAACAGTTCCGGGTCACCAGGTCGCGCAGGAACGTCGCCTGGACCGGGGCGGGCGCGCTGATCGTCGTCGTCGTGTTCGCGCTGTTCCCCTACATCGTGCACTCGGGCACCACCGCCATCCTGGTGCAGGCGTTCATCGTGCTCACGATGGCGAGCATGTGGAACCTGCTGGCGGGATACGCGGGCCTGGTATCGGTGGGGCAGCAGGCATTCGTGGGGCTCGGCGCGTACTTCGTGCTGATCCTCGCCCTCAATGGCATCTCGCCGTTCGCGGCGCTGCCCGTTGCCGCGATCGGCAGCGGCGTCGCGGCGCTGCCGCTGTGGTGGCTGGTCTCCCGGCTGCGCAGCGGGTACTTCGCGATCGCCACCTGGGTGCTCGCCGCGACCATCATGCTCATCATCGAGAAGTTCTCCTCGATCGGCGGCGGCACCGGCATGCCGCTGCCCGGGCTGGCCGGGTTCGACCCGACGCTGCTCACCGCCTACACCTACTGGGCCGGGCTGGCCGTCACGGTGGTGGCGCTGGCAGGTATCTACGTGCTGCTGCGCGGCAGGCTCGGCCTGGTGCTCACCGCCATCCGCGACGACGAGGTGGCCGCGCGCAGCTCGGGAGCACGGGTCGGGCTGGCGAGGATGCTGGTGTTCGTGGTGGCGGGCGCGGGCTGTGGCGCCGCGGGCGCCCTGCTCGCGATCAGCCAGCTCCAGGTGCAGCCGGGCGCGGTGTTCAGCGTGCAGTTCACCGCGGAGATGGCGTTCGTGACCATCATCGGCGGGCTCGGCACGATCGAGGGGCCGATTCTCGGCACCGTGGTGTACATGGTGCTGCAGCAGACGCTGGCCTCGTACAACGCGTGGTACCTGATCATCCTCGGCCTGGTGGCGATGTTCATGGCCCTGTTCGCGCGGCGCGGGCTATGGGGGCTGGTGGACGCCCGCCTCAACGTTCGCCTGTTCCCGGTCGGGATACTGGCTGCGGCTGGACAAGTAGGCCAGGGGCAGCCTGCCCGCGCGTCCGCGGCGCGGGACAGACCGCGACCGGCGCGCCGGGCACCCCGGGAAGATCCGGGCCTGCGGATGCGCTTACCTATAGGCGTGGCTGGGCCGCCGCGCGTTATCCGAGGAGGCATGTGGAGATGTTCGGATTGCACAAGACTCGGATGATCACAGCGGATCAGGCACTGCCAGGGCGGTCCACCGCAATGCCCGTGCCCGCCCGGCATGAGGTACTGGGCGCGCCGCTGGCGCCCCCGTATCCGCCCGGTACCGAGATCGCCGAGTTCGCGCTCGGCTGCTTCTGGGGTGCCGAGCGCGACTTCTGGCAGGTGCCGGGTGTGGTGACGACCGCGGTCGGCTATGAGGGCGGATTCACCCCCAACCCGACGTACGAGGAGGTCTGCTCCGGGCGGACCGGGCACGCGGAGGCCGTGCGGGTGGTCTTCGACCCGGCCAAGGTGACCTATCGCGACCTGCTCAAGGTCTTCTGGGAGTCGCACGACCCCACGCAGGGCATGCGCCAGGGGAACGACGTCGGCACGCAGTATCGTTCAGCAATCTTCTACCACTCCGACGAGCAGCGGGCCGCCGCCGAAGAGTCGCTGGTGGCCTTCCAGAAGAAGCTGGGCGAAGCCGGGTACGGCGAGATCACCACACAGATCGAACCGGCGCCCGAGTTCTACTTCGCCGAGGACTACCACCAGCAGTACCTTTCGGGCAACAAGAACCCCAACGGGTACTGCGGCGTGGGCGGCACCGGCGTCTCCTGCCCGGTCGGCGTAGCTCGTGCCGACTGACTGCTTGCCGCCGGGCTAGCCACCAACGCTGCCGGCCCGCAGCACGAGCCGGCCCGGCGCCGGTCGGCGCCCCAGGAAAGCGGTCGACGGCTTTGCCGGAGTCCTGGCACAGTGGCGCACTATGACGAACTTCGAGCTTGTGAGCGCCGCGGATGTGCAGCTCATGCAGGGTCTGGCGCAGCGTGTCACGGCCACCCGCCCGGACCTGGTGAGCAGCGACGCGTCGTTCGGCGAGCTGGCCTGGAACTGGGGCAAGGGGCACGCCAGCGACGGCGCAAGCTGGCCGCGCCGGCTGTGGTTCTCTGGCGGGGATCTGGTGGCGTGGGGCTGGGCCTATCTTCCGCACCAGGTGCGGCGCAGCGACGGGTCGGTGACGGACGTCACCGGCGCCTATCTGGCGTATCAGGTCCATCCCGGCCACGCCGGGCTGGTTGACGAGGTGATCGACTGGTACGACGGTGCGGCGGCGGGCATCGAGCGTACGGTGCTGCCGAGCGCCGCGGATGAGTTCGCCCTGAAGCGATGGGCGGCGCGAGGCGGCTATGCGACCGACCTGGACTCGCTCGGCGACGCCGGGTCCTGGACCCAGCTCAACGAGCGGGACCTCACCGACGTGGCACGGCCGGAACTGCCAGCGGGATTCCGGTTCCGCACCGCCGACGAGGCCGGGCCGGAGGCCGCGGTCCGGGCCCATGTGGACGCCTGGGCTCCCTCGACGTATACGGCCGAGGGCTACCAGGGCGTCCGGCAGACGGCGGCATATCGCGGCGACCTGCACATCCTGGTGGAGGCGCCGGACGGCACGATGGCATCCTCGACGATCATGTGGCTCGACGAAGCGAACAAGACCGCTGAGTTCGAGCCGGTCGGGACGCATCCGGGTTACCGGCGTCTGGGGCTGGGAAGGGCGATGCTTCTGCACGGGATGCATCTGGCGCGGGCGGCCGGGGCCACCCATATGACAGTCGCCTGCCTGGGTGCACCGGGGCATCCCAGGGCGCGCGGGCTGTTCTACAGCGCCGGGTTCCGTGAGCTCTCGCGGGACGCGCCGCTCATCAAGACCAAGACCGCGGGCTGAGCGCGGCTCAGTCCACTGGCGGCAGTTCCGCTACCTGCTTCTTGGTGATGTTGAGGCGGATTCCGCCGTCATATCCAGTCACGGCGCTGACCGGGATGGCGACCTCCCTGCGCCCCCAGAAGTGCCCCTCCTGGAGGAGCACATGGGTCGCCCGGCGGTCCCCCGGGTCGATCAGGAAGCCCTGTACCCGCCCGATCTCACCATCGACGGCATGGACTCGTTCTCCGGGACCCACGTCTGATTCGCCCAGCGGCACAAGGTCCTCGATGACCATTCGGGGCTGACCCGGGTCGGGCTCATATCCCACACCGACGAGGCCACCGCCGACGCCTTCCATGCCGGTGACCAGTTTGCGCTCCGCGGCGGGTTCGAGCCGGCCGAACTCCGCGAGCGTGCCGCGCACGCTGATCTGGCCGCCCGCGTTGTCCACCAGGTCGACGGGCACCAGCCGGCCGTCCTCCCGATGGTGTTCCGGCGTAATGACGAGGTGAGTGACCGTGCCAGCGGCCGGATCGATGATCAAGCGGCTGACCTCGCCGCAAGGACCATCCGAGCAGCTTGCTTTAGCTCCAATGGTGAATTCTGTCGCCTCTGCCACTGCTGCCTTCCCCTCTGGGCGACTGAGCTGCGCCACCGTGGTAGCGGATCAGAGGTATCCGTGTGTGCAGCGGATGACGACCCAGCGTCGCCCCTCGCCTGCACCCCGAGCGTAATCGGCACCCACCCGCGTGGGTTCACTCGCGGCGGGGGATACCGCGCGCTGTCCTGCCGCGGATCATGTGGCCTACTGCACCCGGTCACTTTCCATGGTGGTCAGCAGGACGGGCCACATCGGGTTCAGCACATCCGGGAACAAGGAGCTGACCGGCGTGGAGCTTCGCCCGGACGGCCCGCTACTCTCGCTCGCGGCGCAGTTGTTCGAGGACTCCGTCGGGGCTCTCGGCCGTGACCCGGATCATCGCGCGCACGGCGTCGGCCAGGGCTACGCGCGGTACGTCGAGCGTTATCGCGGCCGCGGCGGTCCATTCGGTGAGCTGCCGGTAGAGTTCGGGGCTCAGGTCCAGGGTGATCCTGACCGGCTTCGACCGGATCGCCGTCCGGCCCGGCGCTCGCGCATCAGGTTCGGTGCGTCTCGCCGCGGCGGCTGTCATCTGCGCTTTCCGCTGCTCCCGCTGCGTGCTCATGTCCGCACTGAGCCGAGGGGAAGGCATCGGTCGGTGAGTTCACGGGCCACATTGCGCCACACCTCACGACCAGGGCGTCTTATGGGCATGCCGAAGCTCTGGGCGTAGACCTCCAGCCGCGGCACAGCGGTCCCCAGCACGTCATAGCCGAGCCGCTCAAGCGCCTCCCTGGCGTCGTGCGTGGAGTGCGCCCGGGTAATGCAGCGGTTCAGCAGCACAGCTGAGCGCGCGGGCCTATCACGGACCGCGCCGACGTCGCTGATCTCGTCCCGTACTGGCGTGGTGCGGTTGATCTCGATGGGGCTCGGTGCGCAAGGGATCAGAATCTCGTCGGCATACCGCAGCGCCGACCGGGCGATGCCAGCGTGGTCTTCCAGCTGCGGCGTATCGATGATCACGACGTCGTCTGCCTGTGCGATCTCGGGCACGCGACGGTGCAGTTCGCGGGACGGCAGAGCCACGATCCGGAACGGGAACGCCGCAGCCGGCGGCGCCAGCTGCGGGTACATAGCCGCGAGGTCGGACCACTCAAGAGCACTGCCGGAGGGGTCGGCGTCCACCAGCAGCACGCTGTTCCCGGCTTGCGCAAAAATGTGGGCCAGCCAGACCGCCGATGTGGTCTTACCCGTGCCCGGCTTGAGGTTAGCCAGGGCCACACTCAACCCCGTCACCTGGGCATTATCGCAGCGTCTGGGAGGCTTCGGTAGCCGTGCACCGCACGTTGGCGTGTGGTACACGGGCCGGAACTGTGGGTTAACACCGCAAGGCGTCCCTTCCAGGCGTTGGTGTCCTGTGTGGAAACCGGCCCACGCAGGCGGGGAACCGGGCAGCCGGCGCGCAACGAACCCGCCCGCCGTTCCGCTCATTCCAGATGTTGCAGTATTGCAGTAATCACTGCAATACTGCAACTTGCTCAGCGGGTCAGCGCCTCGCTGGCGAACCAGGCACCGTGCGCTCATCGCGCTGGCGAGGCGGGCGGCCCCGGCGGAATGTGGACGCTGTCATGCATACAGCCAGGTTTCCCGACAAGTTACCCACAGTCTGTGGACGCGTATGCGAAGCCGGTCACCCGCAGACAGCGGCATTATCCACAGGTCATCCACAGGTCATCGTGCGGCGATCGGAGCCACGCCGGGCCTGGCTCGTGGACCACCTCCTCGTACTAGCAGTATCTTTCAAGTCATTCGGGCCCCAACGGGCACGCATGCTGCGGGAGCCTGCTACCACGGTTCCGGGCGCCTGCTGCGCCCCAGCGGGGAGGGCGCATGGTTCTGGACCTTGTGATCATCGGGCTCGCGATCGCATTGGAACCGCTGACGATCGTGGCGTTCATCCTGATCCTCAGCGCCGAGCGGGGCGTACGGAAAGGGCTGGCCTTCATTCTCGGCTGGATGGCCTGCCTGGTCGCGGTGATCGCGGCCGTGGTCCTGATCACCGGGGGCAAGCCGCCGGCGCCGCAGACCGCGCCCTCAACGGCCGTCCTGGTGGTCAAGGCGCTTCTGGGTGCACTGCTGATCTGGGTCGGGTTGCGGCAGCGAAGGCGGATGGGCAGGCCCCGCAAGCAGCCGGGCTGGATGGCGCGGCTGGACCATCTGTCGCTGTGGGCCGCTGCCGGCCTCGGTGTCTTTCTGCAGCCGTGGACGCTGGTGGCCGCCGGAGCGGCAACCGTCACCCAGGCCAAGCTCTCCACTGCGGGTGACTGGCTGGCGCTGGTCGCGTTCTGCCTGCTGGCCACGTCGGCTTTCCTGGTGATGGAACTGTATGCGGCCTTCGCGCCGGCCGCGGCCGGCGCTCGCTTTGACCGGATACATAGCTGGATCGACACCCACCAAGACCAGGCGATCGTGGTGGGTGCGCTGGCCGTGGGCGCCTGGCTGCTGGGGCAAAGCATCTACCTGATCGTCTCGTAGCCATGGCCCTGTCCCTGCGGTGATTCCACCGGCGCAGGCGGCGCGAAACTACTATGCCTGACGCTATATCGTGTTGCGGTATAGCGGTAAGCGCTATAGAGTTCGGTGAGATGTGGGCGCTGGACAGCAGGGAGTGCCATGACCTACCGACTGGATCGCTGGGCTGACCCGCCGTTGCTGGTGCTGGCTAGCCTGGCTGATGAGCCAAAGCACGGCTACGCCATCACACAGGATGTGGCCGCGACCATGGGCGTCCGGCTGACCGCAGGAACCTTGTACGCGGTGATCTCCCGGTTGGAGGCCGGTGGCCTGATAGAGCCGCTGGAAGCAGAAGGCCGCCGCCGTCCGTACCGGATCACGGCAGCCGGGGCACAGGCCCTGGCGCGGCAATCCGAACTGATGAGCCAGGTAGCGCTGGTGGCCAAGCAGCGGCTGAGCATGCACAGTGGATGGGCCGGGGCATGAAGAGCAGACACGTCCCGCACCGCAGGCCGGGAGCCGCACCGCCGCTGGCCCGCGTGGTGCTCGCGCTGTACCCACCCGCCTGGCGCGCCCGCTACGGTGACGAGACCCTCGGGTACCTCGACGAATCAGGCGCCAGTCTCCGGGATGTAGCAAGCCTGCTCTGGCGGGTGGTGCCGGCCTGGGTTTCGTCCCCGGCACATCTGCATGACCGGCCGGCCCGGATGCGCGCAAGCCTGGCCACGATCCTGATGTCCTGGTCAGCCCTGGCCGTTCTGGGGGTCGTGTTTGACCAGCTCACTCAGCAGCAGGGCATTACCCCGGCGGGCCACCCCGTCATCGGCTGGTCATACGTGATCTTCGACGTGGCCATGGTCGTGTCCGCTCTCATCTTCGGCGCTGGGTGCCTGCCGCTGTGGCTCCTCATGCTGCGCCGGGCACGCCGCGACCATAGTGCTCGTGCCACCGCCTGCCTGCTGACGCCGGTAGCCGCGCCCGTTGCCGGCTTCCTGGCTCTGGGCGTGATCCTCCGTGCGGTTCCGAGCACCCACGGGGTGGGACCCTGGTGGTTCCTGATCTTCATCCTGATGGGCTTCGCCACCGCGGGCATAGCGGCCGCAGGGCCGGGGATGGCGCTCCGGGCACAGCGCCCGCGCGGGCCCGCCGTCCGCCTGGCGGCCATCGCCGCGGCCACGGCAACCGCGATCGTCACCGCTGCATTTGCGGCCAGCATCCTCGCTGCCGTCGGCTTGTACCTGTGGGCTCACGATTTTGCGGGCTACCATAACGGGGCCCTGCTCGGGATCTACCTGGCTGCGGTAACCGGTGCCGGGGCCATTGCCGCCGTCAGCGCCACCCGGGGTGCCCGCGCCGCGCTTGCCAGCTGATCACCGGTCAGCGCAGATCCCCGGTGCGCCATGGCTCAGGCATGGACAAGTGCCGAGGGACCCGGCCTTCCCCCGGCCGGGTCCCTCGGTGTCTGGCGTCTCGGGGTGCCGTGATCAGCAGCTAGTGCTGGTCGAGTCGTTCGTGTAGTTGTCGAGTGTCTGCTCGTGGGAGAAACGCCAGATAGGCGCCCTTTCGTTACACCGGTGGCCGCGGCTGGCCGCGATCGGGGCGGCACGCCAAGGCCGGCGTCGCCCGCGGGCGACGTTGCGGCGGCTCCATAGGCTGTGCCACATGAACGTTCTTTTCGTCGCGAGCGTGGCGGTCGTGGTCGCTGACCCGCCGCAGAGCCGCAAGCTGTTCATGGATGCCCTCGGCCTCCGGTTGGAGGGCGAAGGCGATGGCTACTACTCAAGCGGGAGCATCCCCGGCAGCAAGCACTTCGGTGTATGGCCGCTCTCGCAGGCCGCGGAGGCGTGCTTTGGCACGTCACAGTGGCCCGCCGGCCGGGTGGTGCCCCAGGCATCAATCGAGTTCGACGTGGCGGACGCCGAAGCGGTCGCGGCGGCAGGCGAGGAGCTTCAGCAGGCGGGCTTCGAACTATTGCACCCGGCCCGCACAGAGCCCTGGGGGCAGACGGTGACCAGGGTGCTCACCGAGGACGGCCTGATCGTCGGCATCTCCTACACTCCCCCGTTCCACGACGAAGAACCTGCCTGAGCGCTGGCGCTCATGAGGCTGAGAGGGCGCGGGCCAAGGGCTCCAGGACCGCAGGTGTGTACTGCGGCCGCGCCACACCTCGATCATGGCTGCCCAGGTGGTGCCCTGCGGCGAGGTCTTGAAGGCGAACCGCACTGTCCTAAAGCTAGTTCGCGCGGACCGGCCTTAGGCGCCCAGGTCCTTGTCCCCCGGGGTGAACATCTTGTCGACCGGCAGATCGAAGAACCGGGCGATCCGGAACGCGAGCGGCAGCGACGGCATGTACCGGCCGTTCTCGATGGAGATCACCGTCTGACGGGAGACAGCCAGGGCAGCCGCGAGTTCGGCCTGGGACAGCCCTCGCTGGTTGCGCTGCTCTCGTACCCGGTTCTGCACTATGTCAAGGTACCTTTACCTGGGCACGAATGTCAAGGAAGCTTTACTACCCTCTGGGCACCCACGGCCCTGCGCCTATATGGCCGCCTCGCCGCCGCGGGCCAGATTCGCCCAGGCGCGATAGCCGAGGCGGTCCAGCGTATCGGCCAAGGTGGCCGGCGAGGCTCACCCGGCGGCGGGGCCGCAGCTGTCCGGTAAGTGCGGGTTTGCTCTTGGTTGACCCGGGCAGCACTACCAGGCGTGAGTGAACCAGGCGGTGTGAGCAGATCAGGCGGCATGACCGAGGCCAGCCAGGACGCGGCGGAGCGCCGGCGCAGGTGGTCCCGGCGCAGCGTCCCGGAGCGGCTCGAGCGGATGGAACTGCGCTACCGGGGACGCACCCGGAACGCGGCGCAGCCGGGGCAGCGCCCCGAGCCGTCGCTGCCCGCCGGCACCGATATGCTGCCGCAGATCAAGCACATCGTCGTGCTGATGATGGAGAACCACTCCTACGACAACTACCTCGGCATGCTGGCTGGCCGGGGCGAGGGGTTCCCGCTGGACGGCGACGGCGGGCCCGCGGAGACGAACCTGGACGCCGAGGGCAGCCCGGTGCGGGCCCACCACCTCACGACCACCAAGCAGACAGCGAACGTGCCCTGCCAGAGCTGGCACGCGAGCCAGCTGCAGTGGAACCAGGGCAAGATGGACGGCTTCGTCACCAGCACGCAGGACGTCGCGCCGGACGCCGACCCCGCGGTGGGCATGGGCTACTGGACAGAGGACGACCTGCCCTTCTACTACGGCCTGGCGCGGACCTTCCCGCTGGCCGATCACTGGTTCAGCTCGTGCCTGGGACCGACCTTCCCCAACCGCCGGTTCCTCATCGCCGGAACGGCCAACGGACTGGTCGACGACCTGCCGTTCCATCTGCTCGACTACCCGCCGAACGGCACCATCTTCGACATGCTGACCAGGCACGGCATCCCGTGGGCGAACTACCATCCGGTGAGCGGGGACAAGTCCAGGGCGCGGCGGGTGGCGCACTACCGGCGCCGCCGGGCCCGCCGCACGCTGATCGCCATGGCCCAGGGCGTGCGCAAGGTCACCGACGGGGTTCAGAAGGACATACAGTTCACCGCCGACCTGTTCCCGCTCGGCATCGGCCAGCACATGCTGCATATCCACGGCATGGACCAGTTCTTCGCCGATGCCGACGCCGGCACGCTGCCCGCCTTCAGCCTCGTGGATCCGGCGTTCGACGAGTTCTCCGAGGAGAACCCGCAGGACATCCAGAAGGGGGAGAGCTTCGCGGCCGAGGTGATCAACCGGGTCATGCACGGCAAGGGCTGGCCGGACACCCTGCTGATCTGGACCTATGACGAGCACGGCGGCTACTACGACCATGTACCGCCGCCACCGGCCGTGCCACCGGACGACACGCCGGGCAAGAGCATGGCCGCCCGCCCGCCGTGGCTGCGGGTCATCCACCGGCTGCTGTTCCCCGGATACGCCAAGGACGCGGAGAACGAGGACGAGGCGCCGATGCACTACGACCGGTACGGCCTCCGCGTCCCAGCCGTGGTTGTCTCCCCGTACGCCCGGCGCGACTGCGTCCTCTCGGAGGTGTTCGACCACACCTCCGTGCTCAAGCTGGTCGAGGAGAAGTGGAACCTGCCGGCGCTCACCCGGCGCGACGCGGCCGCGGTGTCACCGATCGGCGCGCTCGACTTCAGCGCGCCGCCCGCGTTCCTCCGGCCGCCGCCGCTGCCCGAACCCGGCCTGAAATGGGGCACCTGGTAACCGGCCGGTACCTCGCCCGCCTCTGCCGGCCCCATTTCGAGGCGGTCCGCGAGGCCGGTCAGCGTCAGTACCCGCCGGACCACCGGGCTGGCGAAGTGGATGGCCGGGCGCGCATCCGCCGGCAGGTGCCTGCCAGCGCCGGCGATAAGCCGCGCCGAAGCGCAGTCGATGAAGGTGACCCCGGCCAGGTCCAGGGCGAGCCGTTGCGGCCCGTCCGCCAGGACCTGCGCCAGCCGTCGCGCCAGCAGTGGCATGGTCACCGGGTCCAGTTCACCGCGGATGACGACCGTGGCCATCCCCGCAGACGCTGTTACCTCGATCGCCAGGTCCGGCATCTCCCGGTGGGGAATCTCGCGTTGCGGAGCCCCGGGGCGCGGGCCCGGCATGCCGCCGGATGCCGGGCCCGCCCACGGCTGGCTACCAGTAATGTCGTCGGCCACCGACGCCCCGGCCGATCGAGCCGAGGAGAACAAGGACGAGCCCGGCAACCAGGACGACGATGCCGATCGTCCAGACGATCGGGATCTGCGCAAGAAAGCCGATCAGCAACAGGATCAGGCCAATGATGATCATGGGATGCTCCCATCCAGCGTGCAGGCCAGTGGTACGGCCGACTGCTGTCAGGAGGCGCCTTCGCGGATCATCCAACGTGGCGCGGGGACCAGCATCGACGTGACATGGGGCCGCAGGGTCCGGGCGGCATCACGACGGCGCTCCCAGTATGCCCCAAACCGGGCCGGGCGCAAATCGCCGGCGCCAACGGCGAGTGCGCACATCGCCGGCGGTGGACGCCGCCTGCACCACGCGGCCGGTCACGCCGGACGTTCGGCGTTCGCGACGATCTCCGCGCAGACGGCGCTCAGCTTCCGGCGCTCAGACCGGGCCCGGGCGCGCAGTTGCTCGTAGGCGGCCCGTGCCGAGACGCCCTGCGCGCCCATCAGCACCCCCTTGGCCTGCTCGATCACCTTCCGGGAATCGAGTGCGCCCTGCAGTTGGGTGGCCAGTTCGGACTGCCGCTCGCCCTGCATCATGCTGGCGATGAACAGCGCGGCGAGATCGGTGAACGCGAGCAACGCCAGTTCCCCCTCGGGTGACCAGGGATGGCGCTGTTCCGACAGCACGGCCACCACGCCCACCGCGGCCTGGTTGTACGGCAGCGGGCTGGCCAGCACCGCGCGAACCTCGCGGGCCACGGCTGCCTCGCTGAACTTGGACCACCGCCGCTCGCTGGCCAGGTCCTCGGCGCTGACTAGTTCCTGACTGTCGAAGGCGTCGATGCAGGGACCCTCCTGGTGGCGGATCTGCAGGTCCTCCAGGTGCCCGAACCTGTCATCGGAGGCCGCGACGTTGCGCAGATGCTGTTCGTCATCGACGAGCATCAGGCCCGCGCCGTCCACGCCGAACATCGTGTGCGTGGTGCGCACGACCTCGCTGATCGCGTCTTCGACGCGCATCTCGCCGAAGCGGAGCTTGCCAAGGTCCCGCAGGGCTTGATGCACATCGTGCAGGGAGACATCCACCAGCATCGGACCTTACTCGTTAGGATCGGCCCGCGCCGGCGGCCCGGTCACACTTTGCCGTTCTGCCCGGTCAGACACATGGGGGCAAGAGAACACAACAGCCAAGGGAGATACTCATGCCACTGCAAGTGACCACCATCATGCTGGGCGTCGAGGACCTGGACCGGTCCAAGAAGTTCTACGCCGAGGGCCTGGGCTGCGCCATCGACAAGGACTATCCCGGCTTCGTATCCCTCGACCTGGGCGGCGGCTCGTCGTCGCTGGCCCTCTACGAGCGTGGTGCGGCGGCGCAGGACGCCGGCGTCTCCCCCGAGGGGTCCGGGTTCAGTGGCGTCTCGTTCCACTACATCGTGGACTCCCGCGAAGCCGTGGACGAGGTCATAAGCAAGGCCGTCGCGGCCGGCGGCGCCGTCGTGAAGGAAGCGGCGGGCGCACAGTGGGGCGGCTACTCCGGGTACTTCAGCGACCCGGACGGCCATCTGTGGAAGGCCGCCACCTCCGCCTAGCACCCGCCACGGGCCGTGGGCCAGGCATCCGCCGGCCCCGGCCCGGGAAGGCGCGGCGCCCGTGCGCCGGTGTGATCCGCCACGTCAGGGACTTCACCGTCACTGACGAGCATCTGCGGCGGCCCGTCAGGCCGGCGGGCGGCCCGTCAGGCCGGGGGCGGCTCGTCCGGCCGGCCCCAGGACGGGAACGGCCGCGATCGCGGGATGACGTGCCGCGCGCCCGGGTTCAGCCCGCGGTTGATCACCTCGGCCACGTCCTCCACCGTGGCCACCCCGTACCGCATCGTCGGGTTGCCCTGGGTCAGCACCACGACGCTGTAGTTGCGGTCGGCGCGGGTGAAGCAGCCGATGCTGTTCACGAACCAGCCGGGAATCCTGCCCAGCGGTGCCCAGCCGTTCTTGACGTGCACGGTGAAGCCGTCGGGCACCCCGGCGGGCACCCCCCACCGCTGCGCCGGGATCACGCGCGCCATCAGATGCAGTTCGTAGCGCCGTGCCGCCTTGGTCAGCACCGGGTTCGGCTGCAGCAGGTGGCGCAGCAGGATCAGTTCGTCGTGGGCGGTGATGCGGGTGAGGCCCCAGTAGCCGGTCGGGCCGAGGACCGTCTGGCGCATCCCGGTCAGCCTGAGGAACCGGCCCAGCCGGTACCTCCCCACGTCGTCCCAGAGCGCCGTGGCCGCGCCGTTGTCCGACTCGGTGATCATGCGCCAGGCCAGCCGCCGCTCCCGCGCGGTAAGTGGCCGGTGCTCGGTGTCCGCCTTGCGCAGCAGGGCACCGAGGATCGTCGCCTTGACCGCGCTGGCCGAGTCGAAGTGACGCTCCTCCCGGTACCAGCAGCCGATGCCCAGGTAGGGGTCCTGCACCCGGATCGCGACGATCGATGCGCGACGGTCAAGCACACCCCGTAGGTCCCGGGACATCCGCGCCGCGATCTTGTCGTGGTCCTGCCACGAGCGGCAGATCTGGTACGCGGCGCCGGACCGCCCGGAACGGGCACCGTGGCCGGGCGCGGCCGCGGCGGCGGGCGCGGGCCGCGCCGCGATGCACATGGTGGCCGTGGACATCGTCAGGAAGATCAAGGCCGGTAGCTGCCGCCTGTCCATCGCACGTTCCCCCCGCTCGACGGATCCCCACAGGTGGCTGGGCCGGCAGGCTCGCCAGGGACGGGCGATCCCGTGCCCCGGCTGGCCGCCTGCGGACGGCGCCAGCCACGATCAATCGTTTTGTAGTGTAATAACTACCCTAAGTATCGAAAAGAGGAGGGGCGCACTCAGGCAGGAGCGCCGCCCCGGCCGGCGCCGTCACGGAACCGCTGGACGCCTTCCGCGAAACCGGGCGCGGACAGCACCCGGAGGCCGTGCAGGAACTCGTTGGCCATCGCGTCCCCGGCCGGCCGCGAGATGCCCTCAAGCGCGGCGGCGCGGTCGCTGCGCAGGCAGGCCTGCGGCAAGGCGGCGAGTTCGGCGGCCAGGTCCTCCGCGGCAGCCCTGGCCCGCCCGGCCGGGACCACCCGGTCCACCAGGCCCATCGCCAGCGCCTCGCGCGCAGGCACGGGGCGGCCGGTGAGGATCAGGTCCAGCGCCCGGCCCAGCCCGATCAGCCGCGGAAGCCGGACCGTGCCGCCGTCGATCAGCGGCACGCCGAACCGGCGGCAGAAGACCCCGAGCACCGCGTCCTCCTCGGCAACCCGCAGGTCACACCAGGCGGCCAGTTCCAGGCCCCCCGCGACCGCGTGCCCGCTGATCGCGGCGATCACCGGCTTGCCCAGCTCCATCCGGGTGGGCCCCATCGGCCCGTCGCCGTCGGGGGAGGCCCGGTTGCCGTCCGGCCCGCCGACCGCCTTGAGGTCGGCGCCGGCGCAGAACGTCCCGCCTGCCCCCCAGAGCACGGCCACGTCGGCGCCGTCGTCGGCGTCGAAATCCCGGAACGCGCCCGCCAGGGCGGCGGCGGTGGGCCCGTCGACCGCGTTCCGCACGCCCGGCCGGTCCAGGATGACCGTGGTGACCCGCCCCGACCGCTCCGCACGCACGCTCATGGCTCGCTCCGCTCACCGCTACCTCTTTGCCGACGGCTCATTTTGGTACATAACGGACGACCGGGGCTGCCGGCCCCCCGCCCGGTCGCTCTGGCAGCGCGGCCGTTCGTAGTCGTTGGCGGCAACGCCCACATTCTAAGGGGTCGTTGGCGTAACGACGACAAAGTTTCCGGCGTGGCGGCCGCCGGGACCGGGACTCCGGGGTCGCGGGCCTGCTGGGACCCGGTTCCCCGGCGAGACCGGGTTGCCCCGGCACGTGGGGGCGGCGGGGCTGCTTAGCTGACTTGCCAGGTGTCGGGGCCCGCGAGCAGGGCGGCCAGGTCTCCGTCGCCCAGCCGGGCACGGGCATCGGCGATCTGGGCGCCCATCAGCTCGTCGTAAGAGTCCCTGGGGACCTGCCGGAACACGCCGATCGGGGTGTGCGCGAAGTCGGAGCTGTCCAGCCGGGACAGCGCGAACGCGTAGGAGGAGTCGGCGGCGTGCGCGTCGTGGACGAGCAGCGAGTCCTCGCCGGCCGCGGTGACGTCGACCGCCTCCAGCCCGCCCTGGCGGCCGAACCGCAGGCCCTTGGCGCCGTCTGAGCCGAACCGGATCGGCGCGCCGTGCTCCAGCCGGATCAGCCGCTGTTCCCGGGAGCCGGGCGTGGTCACCGGCGCGAACGCGTCATCGTTGAAGATCGGGCAGTTCTGGAAGATCTCGATGAACGCTGTGCCCTTGTGGTCCGCGGCCGCGCGCAGCACGCTCGTGAGGTGCTTGCGGTCGGAGTCGACCGTGCGGGCCACGAAGCTGGCCTCGGCGCCGAGCGCGAGCGAGATCGGGTTGAACGGGGTGTCCAGCGACCCGAACGGGGTCGACTTGGTGACCTTGCCCTGCTCGGAGGTGGGCGAATACTGGCCCTTGGTCAGCCCGTAGATCCGGTTGTTGAACAGCAGGATCTTGATGTTGACGTTGCGCCGCAGCGCGTGGATCAGGTGGTTGCCGCCGATGGACAGCGCGTCGCCGTCCCCGGTGATCACCCACACCGACAGGTCCGGGCGGGTGGACGCCAGCCCGGTGGCGATCGCCGGAGCGCGGCCGTGGATCGAGTGCATTCCGTAGCTGTCCACGTAATAGGGCAGCCGGGAGGAGCAGCCGATGCCGGAGATGATGACGAGGTTCTCCCGCGGCACCTCCAGCTCAGGCAGGAACGCCTGGAACGCGGCCAGGATGGCGTAGTCGCCGCAGCCCGGGCACCAGCGCACCTCCTGGTCGGACTTGAAATCCTTGGTGGTGAGCTTCTCGTCGGCGACCGGGACCAGGGTCAGGGACCGTAGCCGGTGCGCGGTATCCGCCGCGCCATCGTTGGCTGGCCCGTCGTGCCCGTGGCTGGTTTCAGACATTGCTGATCACGTCCTGGATGACGCCGGCAAGCTCTGCGGCCCGGAACGGCAGCCCGCGGACCCTGTTGTAGGAGATGACATCGACGAGGTAGCGCCCGCGCAGCACCAGGGCGAGCTGCCCCAGGTTGATCTCGGGGACCAGGACCTTGTCGTAGGCGGCGAGCACCTCGCCGAGGTTGGCCGGGAACGGGGACAGGTGGCGCAGGTGAGCCTGGGCGACGGAGCTGCCCGCGTTGCGGAGCCGGCGCACCGCGGCGCCGATCGAGCCGAACGTGGAACCCCAGCCGAGGACGAGGACCTTCGCGTCGCCATCCGGGTCGTCGACCTCCAGCGGGCCGATATCCGCGGCGATCCCGTCGATCTTGGCCTGGCGCAGCCGGACCATCTTGTCGTGGTTGTCCGGGTCGTAGGAAATGGTCCCGGCGCCGTCGGCCTTCTCGATCCCGCCGATCCGGTGCTCCAGGCCCGGGGTGCCGGGGATCGCCCACGGCCGGGCGAGGGTCTGCGGATCGCGGCGGAACGGGTGGAACTCCGGCTTGCCATCCTCGCCTGCCCATTCCGTCGGGCTGGAGAAGGAGAACTCGTCGCGCAGCCTGGGCAGGCCCGCGACCTCGGGGATGCGCCAGGGCTCCGAACCGTTGGCCAGGTAGCCGTCGGACAGGATGATCACCGGCGTGCGGTACTTGACCGCGATGCGGACCGCCTCAAGTGCCGTGTCGAAACAGTCGGAGGGCGTGGCCGGGGCGATGACCGCGACCGGTGACTCGCCATTCCTGCCATACAGGGCCATCAGCAGGTCGGCCTGTTCGGTCTTGGTCGGCATGCCGGTCGAGGGGCCGGCCCGCTGGATGTCGCAGACGATCAGCGGTAGTTCCACGGAGGCCGCCAGGCCGATCGTCTCTCCCTTGAGGGCCATGCCCGGGCCCGAGGTGGTGGTGACGCCGAGCGCACCGCCGAAGGCCGCGCCGAGCGCCGCGCCCACGCCGCCGATCTCGTCCTCGGCCTGGAACGTGCGCACGCCGAACCGCTTGAGCTTGGACAGTTCGTGCAGGATGTCGGAGGCCGGGGTGATCGGGTAGGAGCCGAGGAACAGCGGCAGCCCGGACCGCCTGGCCGCGGCGACCAGGCCGATGGCAAGCGCGCTGTTGCCGGTGATGTTCCGGTAGGTGCCGGCTTTCAGCCGGGCCGGCTTGACCTCGTACTGGACCGAGAACGCCTCGGTGGTCTCGCCGTAGTTCCAGCCCGCCTGGAAGGCCGCCTTGTTGGCCTTCATGATCTCCGGCTTGCCCGCGAACTTGGATTCAAGGAACGCGATCGTCGACTCCACCGGCCGGTTGTACAGCCAGGACAGCAGGCCGAGGGCGAACATGTTCTTGGCCCGCTCGGCGTCCTTGCGGGTGATGTCGAACTCCTCCAGGGCCTTGACGGTCATCGAGGTGACCGGGACCGCATGCAGGTTGTAGTTCGACAGCGAACCGTCTTCCAGTGGGTTGGCCGCGTAGCCGACCCGGCCGAGGTTGCGCTTGGTGAACTCGTCGGTGTTGGCGATGATGTCCGCGCCGCGGGGGACGTCGGCCAGGTTCGCCTTGAGCGCCGCCGGGTTCATCGCCACCAGCACGTCGGGGGCATCGCCGGGGGTGAGGATGTCATGATCAGCGAAATGCACCTGGAAGCTGGACACCCCCGGCAGGGTCCCCGCCGGGGCCCGGATCTCCGCCGGGAAGTTCGGCAGCGTAGAAAGGTCGTTGCCGAACGCCGCGGTTTCCTGGGTAAACCGGTCACCGGCGAGTTGCATACCATCGCCGGAATCGCCAGCGAAGCGGATTATGACGCGGTCGAGGTGCTGGACCTGCTTGGCCACAGTTGATGGACCTCCTCCACGCTGCGCGGGCGGGCGCCGTGGGCGGCGGCGTGGGTCCGTGAGCGCTAAACGGGCTGATGACCTGCCCGGTTTCGTGGTTTCGCGGGGCGAACCTGCTCAGGCTACCCGGGAGCAAGGGGCGGTGGCGGCTAGTACGCGAGCACTCCTCGCGGGACTGTGACGCAGATCGCATCAGCATCCCCGCAGTGGGTGCACGCAGGCACGCAATCCCCGAATAGGCACCGCACCGGGCCCCCGTGCAACTGGCAAGTTCATGTGACACTTCCGGGCTTTATCATACTCTCCGTGTCATAGACGTATAGGAATGTTCGTCGGTTCAGCCGGGGCGCTTTCCACCGGGCCGCGTGCAGGCTTTGGCGCCGGCCCCGGCAGCCTTGGCCATGAGCCGCGGCGGGCTATGGGGCGGGTACCCCGGCCGCTCCCCGCGGTTCGGCATAGGCTGGCTGAATGGCTGCCGTGGACCTGCCGGCGCCGGGCCGTGGCAGCGGAACGGCGCCCGATCCGGCAGGGCCTGTCGCAATGGGCGGCTTTTCGCTGCGGGTCTTCGACGCCGGCCTTGCCTGCTGCGCGGTGGAGGTGGATGCCGCCCTGCGGCGGTGCGCCGAACTGCTGCCCGGCGGCGGCTCCGGCCCAGGTGAGGGCTCTGACCTTCGGAGTAGCGCGGGGCTGGGCAAGAGATCCGCGCCGGGCGGCGAGCCATCGCCGGTGAACGTGCTCGTGGTCGCCGGGACGGTGACCGACAAGCTTGCCCCGCTGGTGCTGGCCGCCTACCGTGACCTCCCCGAGCCCCGCCGGGTGCTGTCCTTCGGGGCCTGCTCCAACAGCGGCGGCCCGTACTGGGACTCCTACTGTGTGACCAAGGGCGCCGACCAGATCATCCCGGTCGACGTGTACGTCCCCGGCTGCCCACCCCGGCCGGAGGCGCTGGTACACGGGCTGCGGCTGCTCCGCGACGCCGAAGGGGAACAGCGGTGACCCCCGGCGAGGTCCTGGCCGAGGCGGCCCGCCGGCTGCCCGCGGCGCGGTGTGTGGCCGAGGCCGGGGTGACCGCGGCTGTGACCGCGCTGGCCGGGCCCGGCGGGGCCGAGGCGGGGGCAGGTGGGGCCGAGACGGGGGTGGGTGCGGCCGAGACGGGGGTGGGTGCGGCCGAGACCGGGGTGGGTGCGGCCGAGACGGGGGTGGGTGCGGCCGAGACGGTCACAATGGACGTGCCGCGCCAGGACTGGCTGGCGGCGCTGGCCTTCGCCCGCGACGTGGCCGGCTGCGATTTCTTCGACTGGCTGACGGCCGTGGACGAGCTGGATCAGGGCTACGCCGTGGTGGTCCATCTGTACTGCATCGAGAGCGGGCAGCACATGCTGGTGCGCACCCTGGTCCCGCGCGGGGACCCGGTGCTGCCCACGGCCACGAGCCTGTTCGGCGGCGCGGGCTGGGCCGAGCGTGAGACGCACGAGATGTTCGGCGTGGTCTTCGACGGGCATCCCGGCCTGGCGCCGCTGCTCCTGCCGGAAGGGTTCGAGGGGCATCCGTTGCGCAAGGAATTCCCGCTGGCCGCGCGGGCGGCGCAGGAATGGCCGGGTGCCAGGGAACCCGGGGAGCGGGAATCGCCGGAGCGTTCCCGCAGGCGGCGGCTGGTACCGCCCGGGGTACCGGAAGGCTGGCCACCGCCATGACGGAGATGGAGCCGCCCGGCGCTGGCCCGCTCCTCCCGGCGCCGGGGGATCCGGGGCAGGGGAATCCGGAGCAGGGGGATCCGGAGCAGGCCCGGGGCCAGGGGATCCCGGAGCAGGCCCGGGGCCAGGGGATCCCGGAGCCGACGGCCGGGGAACTGGCGCGCCCAGACCCGGCGGGCGTGCAGCCGGCGGGTGTGGAACTGGCATGCCCAGAGCCGGGGGGCCGTGAACTGGCGGGCCTGGAACTGGACGCCGGAGATCTGCCGCCGCGCAGCCGCGGCGTCATCGGCCTGCTGGAGGAGAACTGCACCGTCTGCATGCTGTGCGCGCGGGAATGCCCGGACTGGTGCATCTACATCGAGTCACACAAGCAGACGCTCCCGGCTCCCGAAGGGGGGCGGCCCCGGGTGCGCAACATGCTGGACCGGTTCGCCATCGACTTCTCGCTGTGCATGTACTGCGGGATCTGCATCGAGGTCTGTCCGTACGACGCGCTGTTCTGGTCGCCGGAGTTCGGCTACCCCGAGACCGGTATCGGCGCGCTGACCCACGAGCGTGACCGGTTGCGGGACTGGATGTGGACCGTTCCGCCGCCACCCGCGCATGACCCGGGCGCGCCGCTGCCCAGGGAAGCGCAGGTGGCCGGCCCCGGGACGGGCCCGGCCGTGGAGTCCCACTGACCAAGTGGTGGCGTATGGCAGCGATATCGCGCCCGCCGTGGCCTAGCGGAAGTTTCTGAACCCGGTTGCGGGCACGCGCGCGGCGGTTGTGATCTTCGGGCAAGCGGCGGCGTGCCGTCTGCCAGGTGAGCAGGCGAGCCGTCGATGCGGCAGCGTTGCGGCACCGGTGGACAGATGTCACATTTGCCGTACTGGCCGAAGGAGGGACCGTGATCAGATACGGCATCGGGGTTGCGTCCGGGGTGCTGGCGTTGGCCGCCGCGGCCGGGCCGGGTTCGGCCAGCACGGCAAAGGCGGTTCAGGTGAGCGGCGCCGCGCACCTGGCTGCCCGGGCCGCAGCGAGTTGCGCGCCGGTGGCCTGGGTGGTGAACCGGAGCGTGCGCAGTGCGGCGAAGGGGTCGGTGACCCCGATCGATACCGCCACCAACACGGTCATCACGACCATCCCGGTATCGCGGAATGCGACAGCTGTGTCCATCACGCCCGACGGCAAGACCGCCTATGTCGCCTTGAACTCTCTCAGCGGCCCAGGTGCCCGGGGCTCGGTGATCCCGGTCAGCACCAGCACCTATCGGGCAGGCACGCCGATCAAGGTCGCCAGCATGCTGCCCGCCCCCATGGTGATCACCCC
>CAVPSA010000041.1:0-71208 GCA_963707905.1 uncultured Actinomycetes bacterium
TCATTCCTCGAGTGCGGCCTCGATGTCGTACTCGAGTGCGGTCGCCACTTTGGGGGCCGCGGAGACGACCCGGCCGAGACCGGCCACCGGGGCGATCGCCAGCAGCACTTCGGCGATCTCGTCCTTGGTCGCGCCTGCCGCGAGTGCCCGGGCGGTGCTCCATTGCAGGCAGACCGCTGACGACCCGAGCGCCACCGACACCGCGACCTGCAGCAAGCCCACGGTCTTGCCGTCCAGGACCGCTGGCCCGGTCATGCCCGGCCCGAACCCCTCGCCGGCGAGCCCCTCATCAAAGATCGCCAGCCTGCGCAGGGTCTCCTGGAATCTCGCTGTCTGGCTCATGTTCCTCCGTTGCCATCCAGCCCTCAGTTCACCTCGTGCGACGGCGCTTGCCATCCCACGGACCGGGTTAAAACCAGTTGCCATCCCACGGGCCGGGTTAAGCCAGGCACTCACCCTTCCAGCAGGCCCAGTTCGCGGGCCCGGGTGACCGTCTGGGTCCTGCTGGTGGAGTCCAGCTTCCGGTAGATGGACTTCATCTGTGACTTGATGGTGTGCGGCGACAAGAACAGTTCGGCGGCGATCTCAGGGACGGACAGGTGGGTGGCGAGCATGGGCAGCACCCGTAGTTCGGCCGCGGTCAGCGCTGACGCGCCAGGAACGATCGGGCCGTGCTCCTGGGCAAGCCGGGCCCGGAGCGCCTTGGCCTCCCCGGCCAGGGTTCCCAGGCCCGGGCAGCGCCTGAGCATGTCATCGATCTCCCCCATCAGCGTTCTGGCACCGGCCAGGTCGGCGAGGGCGAGGTGGACGCGGATGAGTTCGATCCGCGCCTGGACAGCCAGGTGCGGGGTCGCGTAGGTGAGCAGATGCCGCAGCCGCTGAGCATTGACCAGTTCCCGCCGCGCGGCCGGGACGTCGCCCCGGTGGATGGCCACTCTGGCTGCCACCGCGCTGGTGAACGGGTCCTCGGCTTCGGCGCGGAGCAGGACAGCGCGTGCCCCGGCGGCAAACTCCTCGGCCTGGTCCCATTGGTTGCGCGCCATGGCCACCAGGCACCGTTCACACAACAGCGCCGTGAGGGTATCGATGGCGCCGACTTCCCCGATGCCGACGCCCTCCGCGAAGAACCGGTCCGCACCGGCAAGGTCCCCGCTCAGCAGCCGCGCCAGCCCTTGCAGAGCAGGGGCTGCCGGAGCCACGATGCCCGCCGCCTCGAGCCTTCGTGCGGCCTCGTCCGCGTCAGCGCGCATCTGCTCGATCCCATGCCGGCACATGAGAGCCCGGAGCACGGCGGCCCATGCCTCGGCGGCAGGGTCACTGGCCCGTGCCGGGTTGCCGTACTGCCAGCGGTCGACTGCGTCGGCCCACCGCTCGGCCTCCGCCGGCCGCCCGGTCTGTGCCGCGGTCAGCGCGGCGGTCACGGCGACCATCGGATTAACTCCGTCGTGCTCATCCAGCCACCGGAACCACCGCTCCAGGGTGGCCATCCGGCCCTGCCGGTAGACCGGGACGCAGAGTTCCGCGGTGAGCCGAGCCGCCTCATCGACGGCCGTCGCCGCCATCAGATACTCAAGCGCCTCTTCGGTCAGGCCTTGCCGCAGGCACCAGCCGGCCGCGCGGCGCCGCAGGACCGGGATCAGGTCAGGCTCCAGGCGCTCCAGCTCCGCCAGCAGCATGTCGCGGAACAGGTGGTGGTAGCGGTACCACTGCCCGCGCCGGTCCAGCGGCACAAGCAGCAGGTTTGACCGGGCCAGAGCCGCCAGCACCACACCGGAGCCGGGCACGTCGAGCATCGCCTCGCACAGCGGTCCTGACATGCGTTCCAGCACCGCGGTCCTGGTCAGGAACGCCCGCTGGGAACTGGAGATCCGGTCAAGGAACTCCGACTCCACGTACTGGCTGACGAACAGGTCATTACCGCTGAACGAGGCCGCTGCGCCCGGCAGCGACCCGCCTTCGCGCAGGTACAGCGCGGCCAGATAGAGGCCCACCGGCCACCCCTCGGTGCGCCGGTGCAACTCGGCCACCTCGTCGTCCCCGAGCACCACCTCGGCAGCACGCAGCAGCGATGCCGCCTCCGCCGCAGTCAGCGACAGGTCGGCCGGGCCAATCTCGGTGATCCTTCCCTCGGCGCGCAGCCGGGCTATCCGCAGCGGCGGATCGGACCGCCCGGCCAGCACCAGCCGCGACCCGGCCGGCACGTGGTCGGCCAGCACCGACAGCGCGGCCCGGCATTCGGCGTTACGCAGCAGGTGGACGTCGTCCAGCACCAGCGCCACGGGCAGGTTCATCGACGAGAACGCCGCACCGAGCCTGGGCACGACCGAGCCAGGTACCGAACTCGCCGCGGAGGCCAGCGCGGCGAACACCTGCCTGCCGATCGGCTCTACCGCGTTGAGCGCTTCGGCGACGTAGGTGAGCAGGACCTTCGGGTCGTTGTCCACGTCGTCGACCGACACCCAGGCGAACGTCTGCCCGTTGCGCTCGGCCCACTGCGACAGCAGGGTCGTCTTCCCGTAGCCCGCCGGCGCGACCACCGACACGATTGGGCGGGCGTCGTCGCGGGTGAGGCGGTCGATGAGTGCCGAACGGCCGACCGTTCCTGGCCGCACCAGGGGGCGCAGCAACTTCGCCGCGACAAGATCGAATACCGGCTCGTCCGCATCCTGCGGCCATCCGGTGTACTGAGCTGCCACGCTGCCATCCATGCCCCGGTAAGGCCCTGAGCAGGGCCCGCGTCCCATGCTCATCTGAAGGTACAGACCCGGTCAAGCGGACAGTTGTGGCATCAGTCCCCGGCACAATGGCCGCTGGCGGTGCCTCACCCGTGGTGGGTGATTTGTCAGGCCGGTGAGGATGCTAACAGCCGGTCAGTAGTACCAGGGGAAGCGCGCCCAGTCCGGGGCACGCTTCTCCAGGAACGCATCCCGGCCCTCGGCCGCCTCGTCGGTCATGTAGGCGAGCCGGGTCGCCTCGGCCGCGAGCACCTGCTGGCCGACCAGCCCGTCGTCGATGAGGTTGAACGCGTACTTCAGCATCCGCTGCGAGGTGGGGCTCTTGCCGTTGATCTTGGCGCCCCAGTCCAGCGCGGTGCGCTCCAGGTCGGCGTGCGGCACCACCGCGTTGACCATGCCCATCCGGTGCGCTGCCTCGGCGTCGTAGGTCTCGCCGAGGAAGAAGATCTCCCTGGCGAACTTCTGGCCCACCTGGCGAGCCAGGTAGGCCGAGCCGAAGCCGCCGTCGAAGCTGCCCACGTCGGCGTCGGTCTGCTTGAACCGGGCATGCTCGCGGCTGGCCAGGGTCAGGTCGCACACGACGTGCAGGCTGTGCCCGCCGCCCGCAGCCCAGCCTGGCACGACGCAGATGACCACCTTGGGCATGAACCGGATCAGCCGGTGCACCTCCATGATGTGCAGGCGGCCGCTGCGTGCCGGGTCGATGGTCTCGGCCGTTTCGCCGTCCGCGTACCGGTAGCCGTCCCGGCCGCGGATGCGCTGATCGCCGCCGGAGCAGAAGGCCCAGCCGCCGTCCTTCGGCGACGGGCCGTTGCCGGTAAGCAGCACACAGCCGACGTCGCTGGACATCCGTGCGTGATCGAGCGCCCGGTACAGCTCATCAACGGTGTGCGGGCGGAAGGCGTTGCGGACCTCGGGCCGGTTGAAGGCGACACGGACCGTGCCACCGTCCACGGCGCGGTGGTAGGTGATGTCGGTGAAGGAAAATCCCCCGACCGCGCGCCACCGCTTCGGATCAAAGATCTCAGAGACCATGCCCCCAATTCTGGCCAACCTTTCCCTGGACCGTCGACGGCACACCGGTAACCGAGTAGGCAGTGATCATGACGCAACGACAGAACCGGGAACTGGTGCTGTTCCGGCACGCCAAGTCGGCCTGGCCCGATGTGCCCGATCACGAGCGGCCACTGGGCAACCGCGGTATCCGGGCCGCCCCCGTGATGGGACGCTGGCTCCGCGACGCCGGCCTGGTGCCCGATCTGGTGCTGTGCTCGACCGCCCGCCGTGCCCGCGAGACCTGGCAGTTCGCGCAGGCCGGCCTGGCCGCGGCGCCGCCGGTCAGCTTCGAGGACAGCATCTACGACGAAGACGGCACGGGGCTGCTGGCCCTTATCCGCGAGGTGCCACCCGCCACCGGCACGCTGCTGCTCATCGGGCACAACCCGGCAATCGAAGACCTGGCCCTCATGCTCGCGGCACCCGCGGCCCGCCGGGCGCGGTGCCGCGGGCTCTGGCGGCCTGGAACGGATGCGGGAGAAGTTTCCAACCGCTGCGATCGCGGTGCTGACGGCCGCCGGGACCTGGCACGACCTGGCCCCGGGCCAGGCCCGGCTCGCCGCGTTCGTCACACCCCGCGACCTGCCCACCGAGGACGTGTAGCTTGGCCGGGTGGACGAGTTGACCCGGCTCGCTCACGCCGCCTGGCAGGGTGAGCCAGGGGCGCTTGAGGCGTTCGCCGCGGCCAGCTATGGCGACGTGCGGCGGTTTGCGCCGCGTTCGCCGGCAGGTCGTAGGCGGTCATCCCGTAGGCGTGCCAGATCTGCCGGAGCGTGGCCAGGTTCCCGGTCAGGTAGAGCCAGTCGGGCACCGTGTCCAGCCGTTCCTGGCGGCTGGCCAGCGACACCGGCCGCCCGTGCTGGTCGGTGAGCCGGAACGGTCTGCCCCCAGACACCGCCCCACCCGCCCGGAAACCGTTCGTGATCATGGGGATGTGGCCCGGGCCCATAGATGGGCCACATCCCCATGATCATCGGAGGCGTGGGTGAGTGCTGGCGACGGGCAGGTAACCGCCCGGCCGGCGACCGGGGCGCCGGTTCCAGGGAGAACGCCGACGTCTGTAGCGTGGCCCGGTCCACCACGAGCACGCTGTGGTTGGGCAGCATGGTCCAGCCGGGCTGGGGCCGGGGCCACCCGGAACTGGCCGCGACCACCGCGTCCGGGGTGGCCAGGCAGGCGAGGTGGAAGTACCCGGCGATCTCCTCGGGCGTGCTGGCCAGGCCCCGCCGCCGCAGCTCGTCGGCGGGAATCCGGGCCGGATCGTGCCAGGAGATCACGTACATCTTCGCTGGCGAGAGCAGCACCGCGTTGAGGCTGTTCACCGCGTAGCGCCCCGCGATGCTGGCCACCGTGTCGGCGACCGCCGCGATCATGTCGCCGTGCCGTTCCGCCAGCCGCCACATGATGTGCAGCAGGTAACGCTCGCTGTCGGTCGTCCCGCCGAGCCGGCCCTCCCATTCGGCGGGCAGCATCTCGCCAAGCTGGTCCTGCGGGTGGATGGCGCCGTTGTGGGCGAACGTGTAGGGGCCGAAACGGAACGGGTGGGAGTTGGGGTGGCCGATGCCCAGGCCCGGCGTTGCCCAGCGCAGGTGCACCAGGCCGAGATCGCCAAGCGCACCCTGGGCCAGCCGGGTGTATTCCGGCTCCTCCGCCGCGCGGCGTGGTGACTTGCGTACCTGCGGCCGGTCAGCGTCGTACCAGGCCATGCCCCAGCCATCGCAATGAAAGTGCGACAGCGCGGTGAACGCGCCCAGCCCCTCCTCGGTGAGCAGGCCCGCCACGGACGCGCTGCCCCGGGAACAGTAACCAAGCAGACGGCACATGGGCGGACCCTAGAGGTACTTGCCCATGCCGCCGGCCACATCGATCGACGCGCCCGTGAGGTAGCTCGCGCGGTCGCCGGCCAGGAAGGCGACCAGGCCGGCCACCTCGTCGGGCCGCCCGAACCGGCCGAGCGGGACCTCCGCGGCGGCGAGCTGGCCGAAGAACTCCTCGGCGGGCATGTCCGGCGCGCGGCGGCGGTGGATGTTCTCCCATTGCGGCGTCGTGACGAACCCGATGTTGACGCTGTTCACCAGGATCCCCTCGCGGCCCAGCTCCATGGAAAGGGCCTTGGCGAGGCTGAGGCAGGATGCCCGGTTCACCGAAGAGGCCAGGAAGGCGGGGTCCGGGTAGCGCCCGTACACGGCGTTGATGTTGATGACCCGCGGCGCCCTGCTCTGCCGCAGGTGCGGCAGGGCCGCGCGGGTGCAGCGGATCTGCGAAAGCAGCTTGGTGTCGATGTCGGCGTGCCAGTCGTCGTCGGTCAGCGTGCCGAACTGGCCCGGCCTGGCGCCGCCGGCGTTGTTGACCAGGATGTCCAGCCCGCCCATGGCGGCCACGGCCGCCCCGATGAACTCCGTCACCTGTCCCGGCTCTGTGACGTCACAGGGCATCGCGCGGACCGAGCCCGCGCTCTCATCGGGCAGCTGCTTGACCAGCTGAACGGCTGCCGCTTCCAGCTCATCCGGATGCCGCGAGCAGATCACCACCGCCGCGCCTTCGGCCATCAGCTCGGCGGCGATCGCCTTGCCGATGCCCTTGGATCCGCCGGTGACAACCGCCCGCCGCCCGGCCAGCCCCAGGTCCATCTACGCACCGTCCGGCCGCGCGCCGCTCTCCTGCTCTGCTGCCGCCTGCGCGGCCACCTCGGCGGCCTGCGCCTCCGCCAGCTTGAGCAGGCTCTCCCTGGGCGGGACGAACACGTCGATCTCCAGGCAGTGGCTGTCGGTCGTCCAGGCGCCGTGCGGGACCCAGGACGGCACCACCGCGACGTCCCCCTTGCGCATGGTGCGCACGTCGCCGTCGAGGTCGAAGGTGAACTCGCCGTCCAGCACGATCACGATCTGCTCTTCCTCATGGACGTGCCGCGGCGCCTCCGTACCGGGCTCGAAGCTGACGAAGTTCGCCATGCCGCGCTGCCCGAGTACCGGGCGGAACCCGAGCCCGGGCAGGAACTCCACCGGACTGACCGAGTCCACGTTCACGTACCGGCCGACCCCGCCGCGCTCGCCCAGCGCCTCGGTGGTGAAGTGACTGGCAGCATCGCCAAGCGCTTCGCTCACTTGCCCTCCAACCCGGTCTTCAGGACCTCGCCGATCCGGCGAATGCCCTCGTCGATGAGATGGTCCGCGACCCGGCTGTAGGCAAGCCGGAGCTGCGCGGCCCCGGCGTCGCCGGGGTAGAACGGGCGGCCTGGCACATAGGCCACCTTCCGGTCCCTGGCCGCCGCGGAAAGCGCCACCGTGTCAGCCCCGTCAGGGGCGGTCAGCCAGACGTAGAACCCGCCGCGCGGCGTTGTCCAGGTCGTGCCGTCCGGCATGTGGGCGGCCAGCGCCTGCGTGACCAGTTCGGCGCGGTGAGCGTAGAGCGCACGCGACGCGACGATCTGCCGGTCCAGGTGCCCGGCCCGGCCGTATTCCTCGAACATCCGCTGGCCGAACGCGCCGGAGCACTGGTCGGAGTTCTGCTTGGCGACCACGAGCCTGCCGATGACCTGCTGCGGCCCGGCTGCCCAGCCAAGCCGCACCCCCGGGAAGAAGATCTTCGAGCCGGTGCCTGCCTGCAGCACCACGTCAGGCGCGAGCGACCAGAGGCTGGCCGGTGGCTGAGCGGGGGCGGGCGCAGGACGGGGGCGGGCGCGGAGCGCGGGGGCGGGGACAGCAGAGCGCGGGGGCGGCGGAAACAGAGCGCCGAAGCCAAGCTCCCGGTACGCGACGTCCTCCAAGATCAGGAAGCCATAGCGGCGGGCCAGGCCGACAAGCTCCATGCGGCGGTCGGCGCTCATCGACAGGCCGGTGGGATTCTGGTAGTCCGGGATGGTGTAAACGATCTTGGGCCGCAGGCCCCCGGCCAGCAGGCTGGCGAGCACATCGACGCGCATGCCGTCGTCGTCCATGGGAACGCCGCGCACGTCCGCCTCGTACCCGCGGAACGCCATGATGCCGCCCAGGTAGGTGGGCGCCTCCACGACGACCACGTCGCCGGGGTCGACGTAGCTCTTGGCCAGCAGTCCCATGCAGTCGATGCCACCGCTGGTGATCATCAGCTCGCCCGGGCCCGGCCGCGCTCCCTCCAGCGACTCCAGGCGCCCGGCAACGTAGTCGCGGACCCCGGCGATGCCCTCGCTCGCGGTGTACTGCAGGGCAACCGCGGCATCGCCGGCAATGAGCCGCCCCGCGATCTGCGCCAGGATCTCGGCAGGGAACGTCGCCGGGTCCGGGAAGCCGCCGGAGAACGTGATGACGTCGGTTGCCCCGGCCAGGGCGAGGATGGCGGTGATCTCGCCGCCGCCTAGGTTATGCATCCGCTGGGCGACGCCGGCGCTCCAGTCGTGCTGCTCAAGGGCTGCGGTCATCTGCCTGTCCCTCTCTGACCGGCCGCGCTTACTGTTGCTCGCCTCTCTTGACAGCAAAGTTTACAAATGTAAAAATCTTGGCCAGTCTGTACTTACATTGATACATCTTGATAGCACTATATCTCACAGGGTCGGGGTTCACGAGATGGGCTACCTGGCAAATGGCAACTAGCTCAGCCCCCCTTGCCAACCTGACCGAGGTCGCTGACCCGTCCTCCCCGAAGGTCGAGGTCGACGAGCTTGACCTGGCGTTGCTGCGCGCGCTGGCGACAGATGCGCGCCAGTCCCAGCGAGCCCTCGCCCGCACCGTCGAGATGTCCCCGCCCGCGGTAGCCGACCGGCTTGCCCGGCTGGAGCGCAACGGCGCCATCCGCGGCTACCGGGTGGACGTCGACTGGGCGGCGCTCGGGTTTCCCGTCGTCGTCTATCTCGCGGTGACGGCCGGGCCCGGCATGGACCTGAGCGAGATCATCCGTGCCATCAGGGCGATGCCAGAGGCGCAGGACATGAGCGTCGTGACCGGCGGGCTTGACCTGCTGGTCCGGCTGCGCGTCCGGGATCACGCACACCTGCGCGAGCTGCTGCTCACAAAGATTTTCCAGATCAACGGCGTGCAGCGGACCGAGACGTTCCTCTCGCTCGCCGACGTCGAACCCGACAACTTCACTGCCGGCATGCTGGAGGTCATGAGCCAGCGCAAGGCCAGGCAGCGAACCTGACCGGCACGGCCGCGCCACGGGGCCGGCCACGTGCCCGATCGGAGGCCAGCCAGATGGGAAGCCCCTTGCCAGACCGGTTCCGCAGCGGCTCAGCCGTGGCCACGGGGGTTGGCCAGGCCGGATTCGTTGCGCGGCACGGCCTGTATACGCCCGAGCAGGCCGCAGCCGCGGAGGCCGTGGCCGTCCAGATACGGAAAGACAGGCTGCGCACCGTCCGGCTGACCGTCGTCGACCAGCACGGTCACCCGCGCAGCAAGTCGCTGGCCCCCGAGGTGGCCATCGCCGCGATGTCCAACGGCCTCGACTTCTCCGGGGCGATCTACAGCCTGGACACCGGCAACCAGGTGTTCGTGCCGGCGTTCGCCGCGGGCGGCGGCTTCGGCATCGACGAGTTCACCGGGTTCCCCGACATCGTCCTGGTGCCCGACCCGGCCACCTACCAGGTCCTGCCGTGGGCCGACAGCACCGGGTGGCTGCTCTGCGACACCTACTTCTCCAGCGGCCAGCCGATGCCGCTCGACGGGCGCGGGCTGATGCGCCGGATGCTTGGCGAACTCGGCGACGCGGGCTACGACTTCCTTGGCGGGATCGAGATCGAGTACTACATCGTCAAGCTCACCGGCGAGCCGGTCACCCCGGAGAACGCCGGCTTCACGCCGCCACCGCCCGGCGTGAGCGTGTTCGAGCTCGGCTACCAGTACCTGTCGGAGGTGCGGCTGGACAGCGTGGCCGCCACCCTGGAGGCGATCCGCGACGGCCTGTCCGCGGTGGGGCTGCCGCCGCGCTCGATGGAGGACGAGTGGGGCCCGGGCCAGATGGAGTTCAGCTTCAGCCCGATCGGCGGCCTTGCTGCCGCGGACGCGGTCGTGCTGTTCCGCTCCGCGGTCAAGCAGATGTGCCAGCGCCGCGGGCTGCTCGCGACGTTCATGTGCCGGCCCGCGCTGCCGAACTTCTTCTCCTCGGGATGGCATCTGCACGAGTCGCTGCTGTCCCGCCAGGACGGGCGCAACGCGTTCGCCAGCGAGGACGACTACCTGTCCGAGACCGGCCGCCAGTTCGTGGCCGGGCTGATCGAGCACGCGATGCCGATGACCGTGTTCGCCGCCCCCACCGTGAACGGCTACAAGCGGTTCCGCCCCTACTCCTTCGCCCCCGACCGGGTGACCTGGGCGCTGGAGAACCGCGGCGCCCTGATCCGGGCCCAGGGCGCGCCCGGCGACGCGAACAGCCATGTGGAGAACCGGATGGGCGAGCCGGCCGCCAACCCGTACCTGTACATGGCGGCCAACATCGCCGCCGGGCTGGACGGCATCAGGCGCAAGCTCGCGCCGCCCGCCCCGGTCGAGGCGGACCCCTACGCCGCGGAGGCGCCGATGCTGCCGACGTCCCTGGCGGACGCGGTCGCGGCGCTCGACAAGGACACCTTCTTCCGCGAGGCCTTCGGCGGCACGCTGATCGACTACCTGCTCCAGATGAAGCGGGCGGAGCTAGCCAGGCACGACGCGGCGGTGGCCGGGAACCCGCCGGCCGACGGGCAGGACGTCACCGACTGGGAGATGCGTGAGTACTTCGAGTTCTACTGACGACCGGCAACCCGGGCCGTCGTAGTGCAGCGAAAACAGGAGCCGTGATGACCCTCCAGCACATCGTGCTGTTCAGCTTCCCGCGCGAGCTCAGCGAGGACGAGGCCGCGCAGATGCGCGGCATGGTGGCCTCCTGGCCCACCGAGATCGGGCTGATGACCAAGTGCCGGTTCGGCACGGACCTGACCGGGGCGCGGACCCGGGGTTACGGCTACCTGCTCTATACCGAGTTCCCCGACGTGGCGACGATGGAGGCATACCGCGCCCACCCGGTCCATCAGCGGTTCCTGCACTGGCTGATCGACCACGACTGCACGCCGCTGGCCTTCGACTACTACCTCGACTCCGGCACCGTCCTGATGCCGGAGGACGACGGGGCCGCCACGTTATCCCAGACCCCCGCGACGGACCGGAGGTGATGCCGGCCGCCTGAGTTGAGAGGAACACGACATGGCCAAAACCGACCCCGCCCTGATACCTGGGGCCGCGACCGGCGAGCTTGCGCACGGCTCGCTGCGCCTGATAGACGCCATCGCGATCTCGGTGTCGGTGATCGCCCCCGGCATGGCGATGCTGCTGAACGTCAGCGGCGTCGCCCTTGTCAGCGGCGGGTCCACCCCGCTGGCGTTCCTGCTCGGCGGCATCGCCTGCCTGGCGCTGGCGTTCGTCGTCGTCGGCTTCACCCGCCGGATGGCGGCGGCGGGATACGCCTACACCTACACCAGCCGGAGCCTCGGCAAGGACGCCGGCTTCATGGCCGGCTGGCTGTACTTCTTCGGCTTCATCTGCTTCGTCCCGATGACCATGTCCGGGGTCGGCTACCTCGCCGCCGACCTGCTGCACCTCAATCCGAAGTTCTGGATCCTGTTCTTCTTCATCGGGATGGCGCTGTTCCTGGTGCTGTCCACCATCAGGATCCACGTCACCACGCGGGTGCAGATCGTCGTCGGCGTCGTCACCATTGCGATCATCCTGATCGTCGACGTGGTCACCACGGCGAAGGGCGGGGCCCACGGGCAGGCGCTGTCGGCATTCACCTTCGGCCACTCGCTCAAGGGCGGCTTCAGCGGCGTGTTCTACGGGATCATTCTCGGTGTCACGTCCTACATCGGGTTCGAGACCGCCGCCGACTTCGGCGAGGAGACCGCGAACCCGCGGCGCAACATCCCGATCGCGGTCATCGCGGCGACGGGGTTCGTGGTCGTTTTCTACCTGCTGACCACGTACGCGATCACCATCGGGTTCGGTGTCACCAACGGCGCGAAGTTCGGTGCCGACCCGGTCGCGCTGAAGACCACCGCCACCACGTACGTCGGCCCCTGGCTCGGCACGCTGGTGGAGATCGGCGGCATGGCCGCGGCGTTCATCGTGTGCGTGGCCTGCGCCACGGCCGCTGCCCGCACGCTGTTCTCGATGGGCCGGGAGGGCGTGCTGCCGGCCGCGTTCGCGAAGACCCACCCGCGGTGGAAGACCCCGGTCAACGCCACCCTGGCGGTCACCGCGGTGTCCATCGTGATGGCCCTGGTGATGGGCTACCCGTTGTCGGACCCGGCGTTCGGCGCGCCGTTCAGCAACTACTACTTCTGGGCCACGGTGGGCACGCTGCTGATCATCGTGGTGTACATCCTGGTCTGCCTCGGCGGCGTCAGGTTCTTCTGGCAGACCCGCGACTCCCGCAAGTGGAACCCGATCGTGCACGTGGCGGTCCCGGTGGTCGGTGCGGTGGTCTTCGCCGCGGCCTGGTATGGCTCGGTGCACCCGACCCCGCCCGGCATCCTCAAGTGGACGCCGTTCGTGGCCGTGGTCTGGCTGGTCCTCGGCATCGGGGTGCTGCTCTGGCTGCGGGCGCGGCGGCCCGGCGCGGTGGCGCAGATCGGCTCCATCCTCGGCGAGGAGGGCGGCGCGGACGCGGCCGTCCTGGACAAGTAACCGGACCCGGGCTGCGTGCTGGCCCGGGCGGCGCGGGCCGGCGCCGGCCCGGCCGCGCGCAGGCCCGGCCTGGTTACGCTGCCAGCGTGACAGTCGCGTACCGGGAGCCGGCCTGGCGGCGGCTACCCGATCGTGATCGCGTCCAGGCGCGTCTTGAGGAACTGCGCCGACACGACCGGCTCGTAGTCGTTGGGCTTGCCGACGGGCGGCTGCAGCGACTCGATCACGGCGTCGTGGTCGGCCTCGTAGAAGTAGACGAGCGAGACGAGATCCTCGTCGGGCGCCTCGGCCTGTGGCGGGAGAACGCGGTGCCGGTTGGACTTCCACCGCCCCCCGCTCCAGCGGGCGAGCAGGTCACCGGAGTTGATCGTGAAGGCGCCTGGCTCGTAGCGCGCGTCCTGCCAGCCGTCCTGCTCGGTCCACACTTGCAGGCCACCGCGGCCCGGCTCACGGTCGAGGATGGTGACCGTGCCGAAATCGGTGTGCGGGCCGATCCGGAACTGGCCGGTTTCTGGTTCACCCGCCACCGTCATCGGCGGGTACCAGTTGATGTTCATCGTGTGGGTGGCGTGCCCGGTGTGCCGGGTGAAGAAGTCACGTTCCAGCCCGAGCGCCGCCGCGCACAGGACGAGCAGGTCATCCGCGAGCGCGCGCATCCGGGCCAGGTAGGCCACGACGGCGGGCTCCAGCGCCGGCACCTCGGCCGGGTAGACATTGCGCTGGAACCAGTAACCGTCAACCTCCGCATCTCCCGTCGGCTGATCGGCGCCGACCGCGAACGACTCCTTCAGGTCCGGCGGGGTCTCCGTGCCCTCGGCATAGCCGTTCGCCTCGACGCCGGGTGGCAGCCAGCCCCGGCCGCCGACGGTCACGGCGTAGCCCTGCTTGGCCGCGCGTGGCAGCGCGAAGAACTCCCGCGCCTGCGCCCGGACCTGCGTGCGCAACTCGTCCGGCACACCGTGGCCGGTGATCAGGAAGAAGCCCACGCTCTGCAGCGCCGCGTCGACCTGTGCGGCGACGCCCGCGCGGGCCTTCTCATCGCCGCTTAGCCAGGGGGTGAGGTCAATCACGGGAACTGACGGTTGCATGCCTGAACTCCCATGTCATCGCCGCATGGCTGGCGCTGCGCAGCCACGCCACCAGTGTGCACGGACCGGCGGCATCGCGACAGGCTGGACCTGGCCCTAGTGCCGCCAGTGGTCCAGTGGCAGCGGGCCGCGGGACAGGATCGTCCGGATCGCGAAGGTGCTCTGGGCCTCGACGACGGCGGGGATCGCCAGGATCTGCGCCAGCAGCAGCTGCCCGTAATCAGCCGCCGCTACTGATCTTGACTATGGCGGCCGTGGTGGCCTGGACGGTCAGGCTGATTTCCGGCTGCGGGCCGGTGGTCACGGTGCTCCATGCTCCGTTCCACGGGGCGGCGCCGGTGATCGTGGCGCCGCCGAGGGTGACCGTGGTCCCCTGGGCGTCGCCGCGCTGAGCGCCGGCCAGGGTCATGACCTGCGCACCCTGAATCCGCGCGCCGGGCACGGCGATGGTCACGGCGGCGTCCGGAGCGTTCGCGCCATGTGCCTTGTTGATGATCGTGACGTAGTCCTCGCCCGCTGCGCCAACGCAATACGCGGTCAGGTTGATGCCGTTCGGGTTCTGGATCTGGGTGGGCTTGACCTGCCCTGCCGAGCCGAGGGTGAATGCCTTGATGCCGTAGCCCTTCGGGTTGATCACATAACCCTGGCCGGGCCCGGCCGGATTGGGCACGATCGTGTCGGTGTACAGCCACTGCTTGTTGTGGAAGTTGACGCCGGCGCAGCCGTTCGCCGCCCACCAGTGCAGGTGATCAAGCGCCCACAGCGCCGAGGCGTAGGCGTCGCTCGCTCCCGGAACGCCGACGAGGTAATCATTCGATTCGGTGAGCCGGTAGCGCAGCCCGGCCTGGACCACCGGAGCGAGGTTGTTCGCGTGCAGCCAGGGATACGGGGTGTAAGTGGTGCCGGCCGGCTGACTTCCGATCCCGGCCGCGGTCACCCACTCGGCGGACAGCATGTTGCTGATCGCCTGCTGAGCGGTCGTTTCCCCAGGGGATCCGCCCACGTAGTAGTGCTGGCTGACCTCGGCCACCCGGCCGGAGGACTGCTCATCGCTGGCCAGCCGCCGCGTCCATGGCAGCCCGCTGTCGGGGTCGGGGGTGTAGGTCACCTTGTCGTACGCCCCGAGGTCTGGTCCCGACATCGGCGCTCCGGGCGCCGCCGCCCGGACCGCGTCGGCAAAGCTGCGCCAGCGGGCCAGGTAGGACGGGTAGGCGCTGCCGGGTACGTTCGCGACATTCTCGAAGATCGCCGGGTCCAGCTGGCGCCCCGGCCAGGAATGAAAGTCGTGCCAGTCCGGCTCGTTGCCGATGGCGAAGGTGGACACGTTATCCCGGTAGTGAGCCCAGATGTACCCGGCCACCCGGGCATTGACCGCTTGCAGGTCACCGACCGGGTTCGCCGCGGGGCTGAGCAGGCGCAGCGTGTAGACGACCTTCACCCCGGTCATGGCGGCGAACGCGAACAAGGCGTCAATTCCGGTGTAGCCATCGCTGCCGGTGCCCGCCGGGATCAGCTGATCCACCGAGCCACCGCCGATCCGCAGGCTGCGCATGCCCATGTTGCGGAAGAGGGTGACGAGCGAGCCGTTTCCCGGGTTGAACAGGTTGCCCGACACCCCGGCATTGCCGCCGGGGAGGAGCGGTCCACGTTCGAAACTCAGGCCCGCGAAGTCGTCGGGAATCACTGGCCCCGGATGCGCCGCATCAACGGTGATCGTGACTGGATGGCTGACCGGCGCGCCCACGCCCTGCGCGGGTGAAGACATCATCACTCACCCCCCGTCCCTGACGAGCCGCGGAGCGCAGCACGGCACGTCATAGGCAGCATGACCAACTGGTGCACCACGGCGGGAAAAGCCTAACCCGCAGGGAGTTTCGCATTCAATCGGCCGGCGGCGCAGCGCGAGGAGCCGGCCGGTCGCGCACGCTCAGTTGAGCAGATCGGCCACGGCGGCGATGCCCGGCTCGATGGCACGCTCGCCGACCTGGCCGAAACCCAGCACCAACTGCGGGGGCCCGGACACCTGGGCCGCCCGGAAACCGCTCATCCCGTACAGGCCGACCCGCCGCTCGCGTGCGGCCGCCACCACGGCCCGCTCGTCCGCGGTGGCCGGCAGGTGCGCGACGGCATGGAACCCCGCGGCAAGCCCGGTCAGCCGGACGCCGGGGGCATGCCGGGCGAGGATGGCGATGAGCCTGGCACGGCGGCTGGCATAGATCGCCCGCATCCGCCGGAGGTGGCGGTCGTACCGGCCCGATTCGAGCAGGGCCGCCAGCACCAGCTGATCCAACGTGGATGAACCGCGGTCGCTGATCCGCTTCTCCTCGGCGACGGCCGCGGCCAGCGACGGCGGTGCAAGTATCCAGCCGAGCCGCACCGCCGGAGCCAGCGCCTTGCTGGCCGTGCCGATCGTGAAGACGCGGCCCGGCGCCAGCCCCTGCAGCACGCCGATGGGCTCCCGGTCGTAGCGGAACTCGGAATCGTAGTCATCCTCGACGATGAACCCGTCGTTGCGGTTCGCCCACTCCACGAGGGCGTGGCGCCGCCGGGCCGCGAGCACGACCCCGGTGGGTGACTGGTGTGCCGGGGTGACGACGACGGCCCTGGCGCCACTGCCGTCCAGTGCCCCGACGTCGATCCCCAGGTCATCCACGGGTACATGGACCGTTCGCAAGCCGATCGCCCCGACCGCCCGCACGGTCTCGCTCGTATCGGCGTTTCCGTACCCGGGGTCCTCGAAGGCGACGCACCGGACGCCGGCCTGGGCAAGCGCCCGCAACACCAGGACGACCCCCTGCGCGAACCCGGTGCTGACGATCATCTGGCCGGGATCAGCGGCGGCGGCACGGACCCGCCGCAGGTACCCGGCGAGGACGCCGCGCAGTACGGCACTGCCGCGGGGGTCGCCGTAGTCGAGATCGAGGGTGGCGATGCTGCCGCATGCCTCCCGGGTCGCCCACACCCAGTCGCTGCGCGGAAAGCTCGCCAGATCGGGGACTCCCGAACGGAAGTCCGCGATCAGCCGCGCCGGCGGTTCCGGGCGCTGCGGCGGCTCTGCCGCCACCGGGTACGCGCCCGCCGCGACCCGGGTGGCCGATCCGATCTGGCTGGTCAGGTAGCCCTCGGACAGCAGCTGGCTGTAGACCTCTTGCACCAGGCCGCGGGAGATGCCCAGTTCCCTGGCCAGCTCCCGGGACGAGGGCAGCCGCTCGCTGCCTTGCAGCCGGCCGCTCCTGATTGCCTCGCGCAGGCCCGCCTCCAGCTGGGACCGCAGCGGCTGGCCGCTGCCACGGTCGATCCGCAGGAACAACTCGGGGCCCAAACCGGACCACTGAATCGCCATGACATTGGAACTTATCAGTGCCCCAGTTCGGACCCTACGGTCGCAGCATGAGCACCTTGACTTCCGCCCAGCCACGGCGCGGCACCAGGCACGACGGCGCGGCGCAAAGCACCGGGGCACGCCTCGTCAGCGGCCCGCTCGCCCTGGTCTTTCTCTCCGAGTTTTGCGCGCTCACCAGCTTCTACCTGCTGCTTTCCGTGACGCCGATGTACGCCGCTGCCGTTGGCGCGGGGAGCACGGGCGCCGGGCTTGTGACCGGCGTGCTGCTGCTTGGCACCGTGGCCGCGGAGCTTGCCGCGCCGATCCTGATGCGGCGGTACGGGTACTGGGCCATGCTCCTGACCGGGGCGCTGCTGCTGGGAGTGCCGACCCTGGCGCTGCTGGCCGGCGGCTCGCTGACCCTCATCGTGACCGTCAGCGTCGTGCGCGGCTTCGGATTCGGCCTCTGCACCGTGATGACGGGCGCCCTCACCGCGGCGCTGCTGCCACCCGAACGGCGCGGCGAAGGACTCGGCCTGTTCGGGATCGTGGCCACCGCGCCGGGAGTCATAGCGCTGCCTGCCGGTGTCTGGCTCGCTGATCACATCGGCATGGCGACGGTTGTCGGCCTGACGGCTGCGGCTGCCCTCGTTCCCCTGGCAGTGTTCCCATGGCTGTCCGGAGCGGCTGACCGTCGCGCAGCGGCGGCGTGCGGCGGCGGGCGCCGGGCGGCGGGCGGCCGGATGGGCTGCTGGGCGGCCTTCGCCAGGGCGGGCAACTGCGGCCCTTCCTGATCTTCGCGGCCAGCACCGTAGCGGCGGGCGTGGTCGTCTCGTTCCTCCCGCTCGCCGCCGGGGTATCCGGCAACGTCGCCGCCGCTGGCTTGCTCGCGCAGGCCCTGACCGCCACGGTCAGCCGCTGGTGGGCGGGACGCCGCGGGGACAGGACCGGTCACGCGCGCCTGCTGGTTCCAGCGCTGGCGATCGCGTCTTCTGGAATGGTCACCATGATCTGGCTGGCCTCCCCGGCTGCCCTGATCGCGGGCATGTGCTTGTTCGGCATCGGGTTCGGAATCTGCCAGAACGCCACCTTCGCGTTGATGATCGACCGCATGCCTCCGTCCGGGGCCGGAACCGCAAGCGCCCTGTGGAACCTGGCATATGACGCCGGATACGGGGCAGGCCCAGCCGCCTTCGGCCTGGTCGTCAACCACACCGGATACCCGGCCGCCTTCGCGCTCACGGCGGTGCTGATGCTCGCAACGGTGCCAGTCGCCCGGCGTGAGCGCGCCATGGCCCGCGGCACCGCGGACCGGTCCCGGCGCTAGCCGGGGCAGCGACGCCCGGTCACGGCGACGCCTACCATCCACCGGACTTTTTCAGCCGATTTGATGGGTTTATAGACTTCTGTGCGGAGTGCCGGGAGTGTAGATGCAGGGCCAGCGCCGTCGGCAGGAGAGGAGCAGCGGTCGTGGACTTCAAGCTCGAGGTTGTCGTGACACCGGTCGCTGACGTGGACCGGGCCAAGGCCTGCTGCCAGTGGTTCGTCCAGGAGATCACGACGCGCCTTCCGGGCCGGTGAGCAACGTGGGCGACTATGACGTGATCGTGCTCGGCGGCGGCTCACCCGGCGAGCATTGCGCGGGCGAACTGGCCGATGGCGGGCTCCGGGTCGCACTGGTCGAACGCGATCTGGTCGGCGGCGAATGCTCCTACTGGGCGTGCATCCCGTCCAAGACGCTGCTGCGTCCCGGCGAGGCGGTGCATCAGGCACGCGACGCCACGGCCACCGCGCAACTCGACGCCGGGGCAGCGCTGGCCTGGCGTGACTTCATGGTCGCCGGCTACTCCGACGCCGGGCAGGAGCGCTGGCTGGCGAGCAAGGGAATCGACCTGCTGCGGGGGACCGGCAAGCTCGCCGGAACCGGCGTGGTGGAGGTCGACGGCACCCGCCATACCGCCAGGCACGTGGTGCTGGCGACTGGCTCGGATCCGGTCATTCCGCCCATTCCTGGCCTGCGCGAACTCGACGGCGTGTGGACCAACCGCGAGGTGACCGGCATGAAGGCCGTCCCGCGCCGCCTGCTCATCCTGGGCGGCGGGCCGGTCGGCGCCGAGATGGCCCAGGCCGTGCGGCGCCTCGGTGGCGAGGTGACCCTCGCCGAGGGCGCCGCTCATGTGCTCGCCCGTGAGCCCGCGCCCTTGGGCGAGGCGCTCGGCGAGGCACTGCGCGCCGACGGCATCGAGTTGCTGCTTGGCATGCAGGTGACAGCCGCGCGGCGCGACGGGCAGGACTATGTCCTGGTCCTGGGCAACGGCAGCGAACTGCGCGGTGACCGCCTGCTCGTGGCCACCGGGCGGCGCCCGCGCGTGGCCGGGCTCGGCCTGGAGACGGTCGGCGTGCAGGCCGGTGCGCACGGGATCCCGGTGGACTCCCGGCTGCGGGCCGCCGAGCGGCTGTGGGTCATCGGTGACGCCAACGGCATCCGGCTGCTCACCCATGTCGGCAAGTACCAGGGCGAAGTGGTGGCCGCCAACATCCTCGGCGAATCCCGCGAAGCGAACTACGAGGCCATACCCGACGTCGTCTACACCGACCCGCAGGCCGCCTCGGTCGGTGCGGCCGAGGCCAGGTACACGGCCACCGTGGCGATCTCCGAGGTGGCCAAGACCGCCACCTACTCGCGCGCCTACGCCCAGTCCAACGGCTTCCTGACCCTGCTGTCCGACGGCGAGCGGCTGACCGGCGCGCATGCGCTCGGCCCCGAAGCGGGCGAGTGGCTGCAGCAGGCCACCTTGGCGATCCGCGCCCACGTGCCGCTGCAAGTGCTGCGCGACACCATCCAGCCATTCCCGACCTTCTCCGAGATCTACGTCGCCGCACTGAAGGCCCTGCACAACGAGATCACGCGTGCCTGATCACTGAGCTGGCCTGTCGCCGGCCAGCCAGGGCCGCCCAGCCCAGGAGGCAGGAGGTCAGGGTTCGAGTTCGACAGGGTCGCCGAGTGCGACCCGGCCCGGTTCCACGGTTGAGCCGTAGACCCCGAACCGGGCATCGCGTTCGCGCGCTATGGCGCGCAGGATCGCTGGATCCCGGCGCAGTGTCGCCGGGTCGATAGTGACAATCACGCACCGCTGGTCACGTTTGTCCACCCGCATCCGCACCCCGCCGATGCGCAGCACCCGGCCGACCCAGGCATCCTCGGGGAAGTCGGGGGACTCGCGCCCGGGAGCATCCACCAGAAGGTTGGGCCGGAACCGCCCGGCCGCCAGGCTGGTGCCGGCCAGCCGGCCAAGGCCAGCCAGGGCCTGGGTGGTCAGCAGCGACAACGGCATCGTGTCGAAGACCCCGCGGTCCTGTTTGATGACGCGCACGCCCGGCCCGAGTTCGGCTGCGAGCGCGGGGTCTGCCACGTCGAACTCGCTGCCCGACGGTGTGCGCACCAGCGTCGGTGCGGCGTTGGGCCGGTCCGGCTCGGCGAAGCGGGGCCGGTAGCGGGCCATCTCGGGCCGTTCCCTGATCGTCAGCCACGGAAAGCCGCTGCGCACCTGCCCGTCGCGGATGAACGCCCAGCGGCGGTCGCCCGCCAGGCCGTGCCAGGAGACTTCGGCGTCGTCCAGTTCCTCGGCTGCCATGGATTTCACCGGGTACCGCCACAGCCCGGCAACACGGCCCACCACGGTCATAACCGCCTCCATCGGCTCGAAGGCGCCCTTGCCGATGAAGGATGCCGAGCGTGGCGGACCTGGTCCGTCGCAGCGCCTCTCGGCCCACTCAGCGTGCCACACCGGCCGGCCTGTACAAGCGCCTTATCCCGTACGTCTGGTGACCTTGACAATGGCCGGATGAGCGCGGCCGGGCCGCATCCCCCAGGTAGTGATACTTGGGGGGTGCGAGAGCTTCCGATGGGGACCGTGACCATGCTCTTCAGCGACATCGAAGGGTCAACGGTGCTGCTGAGCCGTCTGGGGCCCCGGTACGGGGAGGCACTGTCGGCTCAGCGGGCCGTGCTCCGGGCCGCTATTGGCGACTGGCGCGGGCATGAGCTGGGGACCGAGGGCGACAGCTTCTTCGTGGTGTTCGAGTCGGCCGCGGATGCGGTGGCCTGCTGTGCCGCGGCGCAGCAGGCACTGGACGGGTATGCGTGGCCTGGCGGCGTCGCCGTCCGGGTCCGGATGGGTCTTCATTCGGGGGAGCCGTCCCGGCACGAGGACGGCTATATCGGCATCGATGTGCACCGGGCCGCGCGGATCGCGGCAACCGCGCATGGCGGCCAGGTGGTGATGTCCGGTGTCACCTGGCAGCTGGCAAACGCTGGCCTGGCCGCCGAACTGTCCGTCCGGGACCTGGGTTTCCACCGCCTCAAGGACATCGATGCGGCCGAGCACATCTATCAGCTGGCCGGCCCCGGCCTGGCAGAGCACTTTCCGCCGCTGAAGAGCCTGGGTGCCTCGACCAACCTGCCAGCACCGATCACGCCGCTGGTGGGCCGGGAAAACGATCTCGAACAGTTGCGCACCCTCATCTGCCAGCCGGGCATGAGACTGGTGACGCTCACCGGTCCGGGCGGCGTCGGCAAGACACGGCTGGCCATAGATGCCGCCGCAGCGCTGGGCGAAACCTTCCCGCAGGGGGTCTACTTCAGTGCCCTGGCAGCCGTCCGCGACGCCGGGGTGATGTGGAAGGCCATCGCCGGCGACCTGTCGGTGGACGGGGATGAGCCGGCCGCGGTGATGGCGCATCTGCGGGACCGCCGGACCCTGCTCGTGCTGGACAACCTTGAGCAACTGGACGGTGCCGCCGAGGTCGTCGCCGCGCTGCTCGCGGCGGCTCCGCGCCTGGTGGTGCTGGCGACATCGCGCGGGCCGCTGCACCTGCTGGGAGAGCATGAGCTGCCGGTGCCGCCGCTGGAGATACCGCAAGAGCCGGCCCTTGCGGCGGTGACCGCTTCCGCTGCGGTACGACTGTTCGTGCAGCAGGGAAGCCTGGTCAGGCCGGGCTTCGTGGTGACCGAGGGAAACGCGGACGACATCGCGGCCATCTGCCGGAGGCTGGACGGGCTGCCGCTGGCGATCGAACTGGCCGCCTCGCGGGTCCGGCTGCTGTCTCCCAAGGCGCTGCTTGCCCGGCTCGATCACAGCGTGGCCCTGGCCGCTGTGGATGCCGGGCGCCCGTCACGTCAGCAGACTTTGCGGGCCACCATCGCCTGGAGCTACGACCTGCTGCCGCCCCGGCCTGCCGCGGTACTGCGCCGCGCAGGGGTTTTCGCCGGCGGTTGCGACCTGGACGCGCTGGCGGCGGTGGCCCTGGCCGGGGACGGCCCGGGCGACCCGGCCGATCCGGGTGATCCGCTGGAACTGGTCAGCGAACTGATGGATGTCAGCCTGATCACGGTGACCGAGAGCGCCGACGGAGAACCCCGCGTGGGCCTGCTGGAGACGATCCGCGAATTTGCCCTGGAACGGCTGGCCGAGGCCGGTGAAGCCGACGGCGCCCAGCGCCGGCATGCCGGGCACTACGCCGCCCTCGCCGAGCATGCACACCAGCAGTTGTACGGCCCGGCGCAGCTAGCCGCCCTGGACCGCCTGGAAGCCGAGCACGACAACCTGCGAGCCGCCCTGACCTGGTCGCTGGAACCCCAGGCCACCGGCGCCGCCGACCCAGAACGGGTCGGCATCGGCCTGCGGCTGGTCGAGGCGCTGGCCGCGTTCTGGCACCAGCACGGTCACGCCACCGAAGGCAGGCGATGGCTGCAACGGGCGATCGACCTGGCCAGCGAGGACACCGGAGCGCCGGTCGCCGCGGTGGCGCACGGACTGGGGATGCTGCTGACACAGCAAGGCGAGTGGGCCGCGGCGGTACCACTCTTCGAGCGAAGTCTTGCGATCTACCGTGACTCGGGCGACCGCGACCAGGAGGCCAAGGAGCTAAACAGCCTTGGCATCACCCATGGTTACAACGGTGACCTGAGCACGGCGCGTTCCTTGCTGGAGGAAAGCGCCGCCCTCGCCCGGGATATCGGCAGCGACCAGCGGCTCGCCGCGGCCCTGACGAATCTGGGCATGGTGGAGAACTTCGCCGGCGATCTCGACCGTGCCGCACAGGTGCTGCAGGAAGCGGTCACGCTGGACCAGAAACAGGGTGACCAGCTTGGCCTGGTTCTGGACAGGCACGCGCTTACCATGGTCAGCCTGCGCGCTGGCCATACCCGGCGGGCCCGCGACATGCTGTCTGTCACGGTTGACTACGTGGTCAGCGCCGGTAATTCCGACATCCTGGCGGCAGCCCTGGAACTGGCCGCCTGCACCGTCGCGGAACTGGGCGAACCACTGCGGGCGGCCCGGCTGGCCGGCGCCGCGGCGGCGGTCAGGCAGATAGCCGGCATGCCCATCGCAGATCTCGAGGCGGAGCTGGTCGAGGGCTTCCTGGGCCCCGCCCGCTCGGCCATGGCCCGCGCGGAGTGGGATGCTGAATATGGCGGTGGCCGCGCACTCAGCCAGGAACAGGCAGCCACACTTCTGCTGACCCTCAACGAGTGACGCGCGGCCTGAGCTGTCCAGACGAGAAGAGCAACCATGAACGACGCTGGTGTCACCCGTGTTGCCGTCTACATCGACTTCGACAACATCGTGATATCGCGGTACGACCAGGTGCACGGCCGGGGCCAGTTCCAGCGCGACAGGGTGCGCGGGGTCACCGGGAGCGACAAACCGGCCGACCCCGAACTCGCGGAAAAGGTCAGGCGCGCCACCGTGGACGTCGGTGCCGTGATCGACTTCGCCTCGTCGTTCGGCACCCTCGTGCTCACCCGTGCCTATGCGGACTGGTCAGCCCCGGTCAACGCCGATTACCGCGGGCAGCTCGTCAGCCGCGCCGTGGACCTGGTGCAGCTCTTTCCGGCCGCCGCCTACGCCAAGAACGGCGCAGACATCCGGCTGGCGGTGGATGCGGTGGAGGACATGTTCCGCCTTCCCGACCTGACCCACGTGGTGATCGTGGCCGGGGACTCGGATTACATAGCCCTCGCCCAGCGGTGCAGGCGCCTGGGCCGGTATGTCGTGGGTGTCGGCGTCGCCGGATCGACCAGCAGGGCACTCGCGGCGGCGTGCGACGAACTCGTGACCTACGATGCCCTTCCTGGCATCACCCCCGTTGGCGCGCCCCAGCCGTCAGTCAGCCAGACCGCCACGGTTCAGGAGGAGCCCGGCGATGCGCCGCCCGCACGGAGTTCGCGGCGTGCCAAGCGGCCCGCAGCCGCTGCGGCCGACGAGACCGACCTGGAACCCGAGGACCCACAAGAAGTGGCGACCAGGCTCCTCGAACGGGCACTTCGGCTCGGCCAGGAAAAGGACGACGCGGACTGGCTGCACAGCTCTGCGGTCAAGAGCCAGATGAGGCGCATGGACCCGTCGTTCAGCGAAAAGGCGCTCGGCTATCGGTCATTCTCCGACTTCGTGAAATCACGAGAAGGCATCGCCGAACTCGACGAGACAGATCCCGTACGGCTCGTACGGCTCAACCCGGCCCTGACCGCCCAGTGAGCACCAGGGAGCGGGCGGTCGGCGCTGCCTCGGCGGGCGTCGCAGGCCTTGCCGCTCTCGCCCTGAATCCCATCGTCAGGCGGGAAGCGCGGCGCCTTGGCCGCCTTGCCCGCCCACTGCGCGGTGTGGCGTTGCCCCCGGTACCCCCGGGCCTGCCTCCGGGCCAGGTCGTCAACCTGCCCGGGCGGGGCGAGGTGTTTGTCCGGGACTCCGGGGAAACACCTGGCGCCCCCACCGCGCTCTTGCTGCACGGCTGGACCGCGAGTGCCGACCTCAACTTCTTCCACGTATACGCGGCGCTCGCCGAGTCGTACCGGGTGATCGCTCTGGACCTGCGCGGGCACGGGCGTGGCATGCGCTCCGTAGAGCCGTTCACCCTGGAGGACTGTGCCGACGACGCCGCAGCGCTGCTGAGCCTCCTGGGGGCCCGCCAGGTGATTGCGGTCGGGTACTCCATGGGCGGCCCGGTGGCCATGCTGCTGGCCCGGCGGCACCCGGACGCGGTGGCGGCCCTGGTCATGCAGGCCACGGCGCTGGAGTGGCGCCGCACGGCCAGGGAGCGGATGGTGTGGCGGCTGCTGTCGGTGTTCGAACTCGGCCTGCGGCTTGGTACCGGCACCGGTTTTGCCGAACGGATCCTTCGCCAGGCCGTCGAGGACCAGCCAGAACTCGGCACCCACCGGCCGTGGCTGGCCGCCGAGTTCCGCCGCGGCCTGGCACGCGAGCTTGCCGATGCCGGACGCGCACTGAGCCGGTACGACGCTTCCCCCTGGGCGGGTCAGCTTGGGCTGCCCGCGGTCATGCTCGTCACCACCCGTGACCGGCTGGTACGCCCGGCCAAGCAGCGGCAGCTAGCCGAGGCGCTGCACGCACAGGTGATCGAGATCGAGGCAGACCACGACCTCCCGCTGGTCAACGGCGCGGACTATGCACGCCTGACCAGGCTGGCGGTGGACACAGCCGCGGCGGCCGCCGGCGGCGGGTCCGCGCGAACACCGGGACAGGGCCGCGGCCGGGGCTGGCTACTCCGGCGCGGGACTGACGCCTGACCCTTCCTGGGTGTCACCGGCACGCAGCGTGTCACGCAACGCCTCAAGTGCGCTGTATCGCGGCGCCCAGCCCAGCTCTTGCCTGGCACGCGCCGTATCCATGATGGCCGGATGGCTGGCTGCTTCAACCCACTGCGCGGCCGACGGAAGCAGCGGCAGGGCCGCGAGGAGCCGGGCCGTGGCATACACCGGGCCGGCCGGCAGGGCTACCGGCCACAGGCCGAGTTCGCGGGCAATGTCGACGGCGGTGAGCACGCCGTCAGCGGCGATGTTGTAAACGCCGGGCGGCCCGGCAGCAACGACGCATCGCAGCAGGGCCTGCCCCACGTCCTCCTCATGGACGAGCTGCACCGGCAGGGCCGGCACCAGCGCCGGCACCGGGACACCGAGCCGGCCGATCTGGCTGGCCGAGGCACGGGCCAGTTGCGCCAGCCAGGACACCGAACTCTTGGCACCTACCGCGTGCGGGCCAAGCACGATCGACGGCCGCAGCACGTAGAGCGCGAGCCCGGGCGACGTAGCCGCCTCGGCCTGCAACAGTTCCTCAAGTTCTGCCTTCTGGCGGGCATAGAACAGCCGGGCGGCCGGCCGCGCCGGCCACTGTTCGGTCATTCCGACCGGGTTGTCGGAATGGAAACCGTAGGCCGCCACCGAGGAGGCGTGGACGAAACGCCGGGCACCAACGGCGGCTGCCGCACGGAAGGCGTTCAGGGTGCCGTCCACGTTGACCGACCGGATCGTCTCACCGGACGCCGCGCCCATGACCAGGAACGCCAGGTGCACCACCACGTCGGCGCCGCTGAACGCCTCCCGCAGCGCATCGGGGTCGCGGACGTCCCCGCAGCGGTATTCCATCTTGGTCCAGCCGTGTGCGGCCGGATCGAACGGACGCCGTGCGATTCCCACGACCCGCGCGATCCTGTCATCAGCCTGCAGCAGGGGCATCAGCCCGAACCCGAACGTGCCGGTCGGGCCGGTCACCACGACCGTCAGATCCCGCTCACCCAGCCCTGACATGGCCGGCTACCCGAGCCTGGCCCGCGCGGCAGTTGAAGTCACAGGCCCACCCTGCCAGACCCGCACCCCGGGCGCGAGCGGGCGCCGCGGCGCTGAGTGGCCAATGGCCCCCACAGGCAGGACCACCGGCACCGGAGAACGCGGTACATCGCGGCTTACCATCCGGCTAGGGCAGGAGAATCCGGCGCTGCCCGGGCAAGCCGCAGGCACCCGCGAGGTGCTGCCAGGGAAAACCGGGCGGCCCGATGGGAAGGAGACGCCATGGACAGGCTGAACCCGCTCGACGCCCTGTTCATCGATGCGGAGGATCAGGATCCGCATACGTCGATGGCGATCGCGTCCGTCGCGGTTTTCGACGGCCCGGCCCCGTCCCGGGAGGAATTCCTTGCCCACCTCACCGGGCGGTTGCCACTCGTGCCCCGCTACCGGCACAAGCTCCGCACCGTGCCGTTCCGGCTGGGACGGCCGGTCTGGGTGGAGGATCCGGACTTCGACCTTCGTTATCACGCCCGGCGGACCGCGCTGCCGGCGCCCGGCGGTGACGCGCAGCTCTGTGAGCTGATGGGGCGGGTGATGTCCCAGCGGCTGGATCGTGATCATCCGCTGTGGGAGTACTGGCTCGTCGAGGGCCTCAGCCAGGACCGCTGGGCCATCATCTCAAAGATCCACCACAGCATGGTCGACGGGGTCTCCGCCACCGACCTGTACCGGGTGATCTTCGACCTCACGCCGGAGCCTGCGCCGCCAGTCGCCGACGACCGGGCCGTGGCCGCTGAGCCTTCCGGGCTCCAGCTGGCCGCTGCGGCGGCACTCGACATGATCCTGGTGCCACTGCGCGAAACCGCCGCGGTCACCAGCGCCATCGCAGTCCACCCGGAGAACGCCCTCCGCCAGCTGACCGAGACCTTGCGGGGCGCCGCGAAGCTGGCCCCGTCCCTGTGGCCTGCCCCCGGCTCTTCGCTGAGCGGGAACATCGGCAGGCAGCGCCGCTACATACTGGCCCGGGCGAGCCTGGATGACGTCAAGACGATCAAGCAGAAGTTTGGCGGCACCGTGAATGACGTTGTCCTGACCGCGATAGCGGGCGGGTTCCGGGCGCTGCTGCTCGCCCGGGGCGAGGAGCCACAATCGCGCACCGTGCCATCGCTGGTTCCCGTTTCCACCCGGGCGGCCGGCGAAGAGGGCATCTACGAGAACCGGGTGTCCGCGGTGGTGGCCAATCTCCCTGTCCATCTGGCTGACCCGGTGGAACGGCTCGCGGCGGTGCACGCCGAACTGGCGGCGCTGAAGACGAGCCAGGAATCGGTCCTCGGCGAGGAGCTTGTTACCCTGGGCCGCTACTATCCGTTCCCACTGATGTCGCAGGGGGTCAGGCTGGCGTTCTCGCTGCCCCAGCGTGAGATCGTCACCGTCACCACCAATGTGCCCGGCCCCGGGCTGCCGCTCTACGGGCTGGGGCGCCGCCTCCTGGAGATCGTTCCCTACGTGCCCATCGCGTCGACGGTGCGCACCGGGATCGCCATCTTCAGCTACTGCGGGAACCTGACCTTCGGCATCACCGGCGACCTTGCCACCAGCCCCGACCTGGACGTGCTCGCGCACGGGATAGAGCAGGACCTGGCCGAGCTGCTGCGGGGCGCCAAGCCCCGCGGCCGGCGGCCGGCGCGCCCGGCGGCCGGTTCCGCAGACGGCCCGCCCAAAGGCCCGATGACTTCCCGCAAGTGACGTTCGCCCCTACTGCCAGCTGTCCACCCGTGCGCATTGTTTAGATGTGAAAGTACCTCTACGCGGGAGCAGGCACGCGGCGCCAGCAGCCAGCAACCCAGCGGATCACTGGCTGGCGCTCGAGTCGCCGGGGGCCGCCGCGCCCTGGGGATGCAGAATCGAGAGTGTGGGCGTCAAGCTGCCCAGCAAGCGGCTGACGAGCCGGGACCTGATGAGCAAGACCAGGCACCACACCCACATCCAACTGGAACGACTGACCGGCATTCACGAGCGCCGCGTGGTCGGCCCGGGCGAAAGCTCCTTCACCCTGGCAACGGGGGCCGCCCGCGACTGCCTGGCTCATTCGGGGCATCAGGCGACAGACATCGAGATGCTGATCAGCACCAGCATCACCCGCTCCAGGGACGGGTGGTCGCAGTCCTTCGAACCTCCGCTCAGCCTTCAGCTCAAACATGCGATCGGCGCGGTGGACGCGGTGAACTTCGACCTCTCCAATGCGTGCGCAGGCATGCTGACGGGAGTGTTCCTCCTGCAGGATATGGTCACCAGGGGTGAGATCAGCTGCGGCATGGTGGTTTCCGGGGAGTACATCTCCCAGCTCGGCCACAACGCCGCGAAACAGGTCCGGTCGGTGTTCAGCAAGCAACTCGCATCGCTCACCCTCGGCGATGCGGGCGCTGCTGTGATCGTGGAGCGGGCACCCCGTGGCACCGACGGCATCGACGTCATCGGCTTCACCACGCTGGCCGAGCACAGCCGGCTGTGCCTTGCCTTCCCCAGCACGGTCGGCCCGGGCGCCCAGATGTACACCAAGTCCAGGACGCTGCACAAGGTGGCGATCCAGGACATGGCACCGCTCGTCGCCGAAGTGATCGCCGAAGCCGGAATCGACCTCTCAGAGATCGACTACATGATCCCGCATCAGACATCGGCCAGGGCGATTTACAAGGGCACCGCGGAATTTGCCCGCCGCCTCGGCGCCAAGCCGAAACACGTGGTCGTGAACCTGGAGGAGTACGGCAACACGTCGTCGACGACCTTGTTCCTGGCGCTCCACAAGTACCTCGAGGAGCAGCGGATCCACAAGGGGGACCGGGTGATGCTGCTGGCACTCGCCTCCGGCATCGAGATAGGCATGGCAATCTTCACCATTGGTAACCAGGTGGATAACTATGGGCACACGCATTGAGGCCGCGTACGCGCTGGCCAGCAACGGGCATCGCAGGCCCACCGCACGCGGCTTGGCCGATGCCGCCGCACGAGCCTGCCTCGCGCGTGCCGGGCGAGAGCCTGGCGCCGTCGATATGCTGATCAACACCGGCGTGTACCGCGAAGACAACATGGGTGAACCCGCGCTCGCCGCGCTCATCCAGGAGGACATCGGGGCCAACCTGGGCGAGCCGCCCGTCGGAGGGCACGGCACCTTCTCGTTCGACCTGCCCAATGGCCCCGGTGGAGTGATCAGTGCCATCCGGCTCGAGGCGGGCTTGCTGCGCTCCGGCGTCATCCGGCTCGGCGCGATCGTGGCCAGCGATGTCTATCCGCGCCACATCGATCCTGGCGTTACGCCCTTCCGGCCGGCCGGCGGCGCGATGCTGCTGCGCTGGGACGACAGCATCGCGGGATTCACCGACTTCCACTCAGAAACGTTTCCCGAGTACCAGGATCTGTTCGCCAGCGGCCTGATGTGGCAAGCGCGGCGCAGGCTCCGGGCACCGGCGCGGGCGGCCGGCCAGAACTGCATGGTTATCGACGCCAAGCCCGGTTATCCGGCCCGCCTCGTCGACTGCGCCGAGGAGACGACCCGGCGCTTCCTGGACCGGCTGGGGATGGGCATCAGCGACATCGACCTGCTCGTTCCGGCTCCGTCCTGGGCCGAGTTCGTTGACCCCTTGCGGGTACGGCTCGGGATCCCGGGCGACCGGGTCGCTTATACGCCAGAAGACCTCTATGGTGCCCACACCGCCGGGCCTATCGCGGCGCTGCAGGCGGCCACCAAGTCCGGCCGGCTCGGTGAGGCGCGGAACACGCTTATGCTCACGGCCGGCGCGGGCATCACCGTCGCCCTCGCCCTGTACCGCCAAACGCCGCCCGTGACGGACCGATAGGCGGTCAGGCGGCGCAATGGAGCCACGCGGAGTAGCCACGGAGAGGATGCCGATGGACGAGATCACCTACGCGGTGCGGGGATTTCTCACCATCCGCAGACGTTCCTTGCGGGCACCGCTGCGCGGGTCACTGACGGTCCACGTGGACCGGGACGCCGGGTCTTTCACCGGTGACCTCGACCTCGGCCAGTCCGCCGTCAGCAGGACCGTGTTTGGCGCCGGCGTCTTGCGCGCCACGGTCCAGATCACGGCGGAATCCCCGGTCACCGGCCAGCTCGACCGCGAAAACCTGCTGTCCGCGACGGTGACCGTCAATGCCGCCATAACCGGTTTGCGCACCTTCGGGCGAACCGTGCTCCGCGGCGGGCGCTGCCGCACCGCCACGTACGCCGTCGTGCCGATGCACTCCCAGCCGGGCTTCGACCTGGCGCGGGGCGGCCGCCTGGTCGGAAACTATTCCCGGCCGCCGTTCACCGGATGCGGGTGGATCACACCGGTCATCAACCTACTGGCTGCCGGTCCAGGCAACGCCGTCGTCATCGACCTCATCCCCGGCACCGCCGCTCCCTAGCGGTTGCTGAGATAGGACGTGTTCACCAGGCCAGTCCCGCCGCGGCGGCGAAAGCGTCAGACGGGGGAGAATGGCAAGGTCACGGGCGCGTTGCACGGCCTGCTGCCGACCGGAGACGTTCAGCTTACGGTAGATGGCACGGGTGTGGCTCTTCATGGTGTTCAGCGACACATGGAGCTCCGAGCCGATCTCGCGGAGCGAGAGCCTGCTGGTAAGCAGCTGCAATACGGCCTGCTCCCGTGCGGTGAGCGGTTCTGCCAGCAGGTTCGGCTCCGCCCGGCCGGAGGGTAGCTGCGGCTGCCAGTCCGCCCGGCCGGTCTGGGCCGACCAGCCGTCGGGAGCCGGGGCCAGCCATCGGCCCGCCCCCCCGGCCAGTTGCTGGGCGACAGCCTCGTTCCCCGTGTATGCCGCCAGGTCGCGGAGTACCTCGGCAGTCTCTTTCTGGATGCGGGCCGTCGCCTCCAGCAACAAGGCGACCGATGCCATAAGGGCCTCAAGCGGCTCCCCGGGGCTGGGCCGCTGCCGATTGGCGGCGGCAGGCCAGCCGACTGCATACGCGTCGCGCAGCCGACCACCTTCGCGGGCTTGACCAGCAGAAACGGACCTGTGCATATCGCAGATTTACCCACAGACTCCGAGTTGTCCCAGGGACCTTGGTCCTTAATCTCGGGTTTCGTGCTGGTCAGGGCCACCGCACCGGTCGCCGTCGCCCCGCTGCACGGGTGCCCCGGAACCTTGCCTGGCTGCGCACGGGGGCAGCGGCGGCTACGCCGCGAGCCGTTCGACCGTGCTCTGCATACTCCCCGATGCAAGCGCCGTGCGGCCGAGCCGTGTCGTGACCCAGCCGTAGCCAGCCAGGCTGCCGTTGTACCCGAATTCACGGCGGGAAGCGACCTTGTCACTTGGTGCGTGCGTGCATTGAGGTGTCTCCTGGGACCTGCGGTGCCGGTGATGGCACCGGTCAGGACTCCAGGTAGCGGAGGACGGCGAGCACGCGGCGGTGGTCGGCGTCCGACGGCGCCAGGCCGAGCTTGCTGAAGATGTTCCCGACGTGCTTCTCCACGGCCCGCTCGGAGACCACGAGGGCCGCGGCGATCGCGCCGTTGGACCGGCCTTCGGCCATGAGGGCCAGCACATCGCGCTCTCTGGGCGTGAGCGAGGCGAGCCCGTCGGTACGGCGGCTGGCGCCGAGCAGCTGCGTCACGACCTCCGGGTCAAGGGCGGTGCCGCCGGCGGCCACCCGGCTCAGCGCTTCGGCGAACTCGCCGACATCGGCGACCCGGTCCTTGAGCAGGTACCCCACGCCTGCGGCACCGCCACCGGAGGCCGCGCCGAGCAGGTCGGCCGCGTACCGGGTCTCGATGTACTGAGAGAACACCAGGACTCCGGTCTTGGGATGGTCGCGGCGGATGGCGATCGCGGCGCGCAGGCCCTCATCGGTGTAATCGGGCGGCATCCGCACGTCCACCACGGTGACGTCCGGCTCGTGCTCGTCTACCGCGGCTAGCAGGTCCTCGGCGTTGCCGACGGCGGCGGCCACGACGTGGCCGCGGTCGGCCAGGATCTCGGCCAGGCCCGCACGGACCACGGCCGAGTCTTCGGCGATCACGATGCGCATCGGGGCTCCAGTTCGCTCAGGCGTGCGACGGCAGCTCGACGGTGACCACGGTGGGGCCGTGCGGCGGGCTGCTGACCTGCAGCCTGCCGTCCACGGTCCGGACCCGCCCGGCGAGCCCGGCCAGGCCGCCGCCTGCTTCGATGTGGGCGCCGCCGGAGCCAGCGTCGCTGACTCGCAGCCGCAGCAGCCCAGCCATATGGACCGCCTCCAGCCTGGCATGCCGGGCGCCGCTGTGCTTGGCCACGTTGGCGAGCAACTCGGCCGCGCAGAAGTAGGCGATGGTCTCGATCGCGGCCGACGGGCGCTCGGGCAGGTCGATAGCCAGCTCGACGGGCACGTCGCTGTGCGCGGCGAGGGTGGTCAGCGCGGCACCCAGGCCGTGGTCCAGGACCGGCGGGTGGATGCCGCGGGCCAGGTCACGCAGCTCGGCGATGGCCTGCTTGGCGCCGCGGTGCGCAGCGTCGACCAGCTCCAGGACCCGCTCCAGGTCCGGCTGCCCGGTCCGGCCGGCGATGCCGCCGAGCTTCTCCCTGGCCAGCCCCAGCTTCATGGCTACCGCGACCATCTGCGCCTGCGCCCCATCGTGCAGGTCCCGCTCAATCGTCCGCAGCCGTGCGGCCGAGTCGTCCACCACCCGGGCCCGGGACCGCTCCAGCTCACGGACCCGCTGCGGCAGTGGGGCAACCAGCAGGTGGTAGGCCATCCACAGCTCCAGCGCGCCTACCGCTATCAGCCCTGCGCCCCACCAGAAACCGTACGAACAAAGAATGACACCAAGGATGACCAGCCAGAGGCCGGCGCCCAGGCACATGCCACCCCAGAACTTGGGGTGGCGATATGCGCCGGGCCGCACCAGAATCCTCATGAGCAGAGGTTCCCGGCGAGTGCCGCTGTCACCCGATGCGTGCATCGGGATGCCTCCAGGGACCTGCGGTGCCGTGGCCACTCCAGTCACCTGCGTCTCAATGCTCGCCAGGCCGGCGAAGCCAAGTCAGCTCTGGACACTGGTCTGCAGGCGGTAGGCGGTCCAGAAGATCAGCGCCGCCCCCACCAGCGGCAGCACTCCCAGCCAGGCCAGGGGCCCCAGCCAGTGGCCGGAAGCGAGCAGCAGGGCGCCGAGGCCGAGGTTGAAGACGCCACAGGAAACGCGCACACGCACCCACATATGGGGGCGGCGGTATTCCCATGGCCTGACCAGAAATCTCATGAGGACGGATCGCGGTGGAGGGATGTTGTCAGTCGGTGCGTACATCGGAATTGTCTCCTGCTAGCTGCGGTGCCGGCCATTCCGGTCACCTGCATTTCAATGCTCGCAACGGGCAGACAGAAGAACCAGCGTGCGGACACCCGGCTTCGAGGTACGGCTAGCACGCCAGCAGTAGATCGTGATTGCCCAGCGGATCGGCGAATTTGGATGCCTTCGGGCCACGAAATGCTGACCGTGCCTGGTTAGGGTGATCTGGGATGGTGGCGAGGCTGGTGCGGAGCACGGGGTGGACGGCTCAGCATGTGCGGCATGCGGGCGAGCTTCTCAAGCAGGGCAGCAATCCGGCCGCGCGGGTGTACGAGAGCATCGGGGCGGACTTCTTCCTGGCGGTGGCGCCTGGCTGGCTGAACCTGGGGCTGTGGGAGGGGCCCGGTTCGGAAGATGAGGCTCAAGAGGCCTGCCAGCGGTTGGTGCGGGCGCTCGCCTCCGCCCTGCCTGCCGGGGGCGTGATCGCTGATGTGGGGAACGGGCTCGGCACCCAGGATCCGCTGATCGCTGAGGTAACCCGCCCGCGCCGGCTGGTCGCGGTGAACATTACGCGCTGGCAGCTGACGGCGGGCCGGGACCGGCTGAGAGAGGCCGCAGCTGCGCCCGTGGTGGGTGATGCCGCCCGGATGCCGATCGCAGGCGGAAAGCTGGATGGTGTCATCAGCGTGGAGGCAGCCTTCCATTTCCAGTCAAGGAAGGCGTTCTTTGACGAGTGTTACCGGGTGCTGCGTCCCGGCGGCGTGCTGAGCATCTCCGATATCTCGGTCGAGCGCTGGCCGGCAAGCCCGGCTGAGCTGGTGGCTGGGCTGACCCAGTTGCGGGTGTTCGGGCTGCGGCGCAGCATGGCGATGACGGCCGGGCAGATCGCCGCGGCCGCCCGTGCGGCGGGCCTGGCCGAGGTCACGGTCACAGCGTGCGGCGACAAGGTGATCGCTCCTGCGCTCCGGCTCACCGCCGCCCGGCTGGCGCGGGCGGCGGCCGCGCCCGTCGGACAGCACGCAGCGGCCCGCCTGCTGCTGCGGCAAGTAGACCTGCTCTGGCGACGCCGCATCATCGACTACCTCTTGGTCCGCGCGATCCGCCCGTAACAGGCCCGCCGGTTCGCCGGCTGATGCCAGCTACCTCTGCTGCACGTGTTCCGGGCCCCGGCGCGCCGAGGTTCAGGTAATGGTTGAGGTGTGAACACGATTGCGCGGCGGGCTGGTGCTGTGATCGCGGCGGGACTGGCCGTCCTCGGCCTGGCCGCTTGCCAGGCATCGGACCCGGGCAGGCTGGAGCAGGCCAGCCCGGTCACCACATCAGCGGCGCCGGGCCGGGCAACGTCCGCGCCGGTACGGCCGGCCGGGAACCCGGCCGGGACGTGGCACCTGGTGTTCAACGGCACATTCACCGGCCGGGCGGTCAACCCGGCCGACTGGTCCACGGGCTGGCTTGCCAATGGGATCACGCCGCCGGTGAGCCGGGGCGAGCTGGAGTGCTACGACCCGGCCAACGTCACCGTGTCGGGTGGTGCGCTGAACCTGAGCCTGATCCGGCAGCCGCACTCGTGCGGGGGAAGAGTGCGGCCCTATTCAGGCGGGATGGTCAACACCGACGGCAAGTTCCAGTTCACCTACGGGCTCCTGCAGGCGCGGATCTGGCTGCCCGGACGAGGCGGGCAGATCAGCAACTGGCCCGCGTTCTGGACGGACGGCCAGAACTGGCCCAGGGACGGCGAGATCGATGTGCTGGAAGGCCTGGGCGGTAAGGCCTGCTGGCACTTCATCAACCGGGCCGCCGTGCGCGGTAACTGCGTGGCCGGGACGTTCTACAACGGCTGGCACACCTTCGGCGCCGACTGGGAGCCCCGGTCGATCACCTACTACTACGACGGCCGTGTCGTGGGGCGGATCAGGTCGGGGGTCACGCATGCGCCGATGTACCTGATCCTCAACAACGCGACCACGCACCTGTATCAGATCCCCCTCCACGTGCCCGCCGATATGCGTGTCGCCTACGTCCGGGTGTGGCAGCACCCCGGGCAGTGATCATGCTTGCACCGGTGGCTGGCTGAGTAGCCGACGGCCGTCGTGAGGTCGCCGGGACGGATGGCTGCGTGTCGCGGCCATTCCGCCGCCATTGCATCTGCTACTAAGATCTGCGCCAGGCCCGGGCAGCCCGCAGTCCTGCCCGCGTAGCCACGCCTGGCGTGAAGGGAGCCGCAGATGAGCGTCAATCCTGATGCCACGGAGGAACGCACCCGGATCGGCCCCAGCGGCCGGTCAGCGCTGTGGCGGCTGGGCGGGCCATGGTGGCTGTTCCTGGTGACCGGCATCGCGTGGCTGATCATCGCGGTGATGGTGCTGCGGTTCTCCCCCGCCTCGGTCAACACGGTGGGCGTGCTGATGGGTGTCTTGTTCCTGCTGGGCGCGTTCAACGAATTCCTGATCGCGTCGATGCGCCACACTTGGCGGTGGGCGCACGTCGTGATGGGTGTCCTGTTCGTGGTGGGCGCCATCTGGGCGTTCGCCCGCCCCTTTAACGCGTTCTGGGCCCTCGCCTCGGTGCTGGGGCTGCTGCTCATTTTCAAGGGCACGCTCGACATCATCGCCGCCGTCATGACCAAGGACGTCAACGCATCATGGTGGCTCGGCCTGGTGGCCGGCATCCTGGAGATCGTGCTGGGCTTCTGGGCCTCCCAGCAGCAGTTCCCCGCGCAGGGGGCGCTGCTGCTGCTCTGGGTCGGGTTCTTCGCCTTGTTCCGCGGGATCTCTGAGATCGTCATCGGATTCGAGGTCCGCTCCCGCCAGCACGGCACTTAGCGGGCAGGACGCCCCTTGAGCGGCGGGACAGCCGGTCCGGCCATGACCGCGTCTGTGGCGGGCTGAACGGTGGATGTCCTGCTGACAGACGCGGACATCGTCACGATGGCGGCCAGCGCCGGGCCGGCCCGGTCGATGCTGATCCGGGATGACCGGATCGTGGCGGCCGGGGCCGCCGGGCGTGTGCACGCGGCGGCGGCACCAGATGCGCGGATGGTACGGCTGGATGGGGCGGCCGTCCTTCCGGGGCTGATCGACGCGCATTGCCACCTCTGCAACGTGGGCTACCTGGCGTCGGGCGCGGATTGCAGCCAGCCGGCGGCGCCGGATATCCCGGCGATCCTGGCGCGGATGCGGGACGCGGCCGCCCGGACGCCGGCGGGGTCGTGGGTGACCGGCAGCGGATACGTGGAGTACAAGCTCCGCGAGGGCAGGCACCCCACCCGCGGCGACCTCGACGCCGCCGTGCCGGGCCGTCCGGCGATCCTGTTCCACACCTCGCTGCACGCCTGCGTGCTGAACACGCCCGCGCTCAGGGAAGCCGGGTTCGGCGACCGGCAGCCGGATCCGCCGGGCGGCCGTTTCGGCCGGGACGGCGAGGGACGGCTGGACGGGGTGGTCTACGAGGGGCCGACGTTCACCCTGCTGTGGGGTGGGCTGCGGCGGGACATGGAGCGGATGAGCGCCGCTCAGCGGGCTGGCCTCGTGGCCCGGGCCGGGCAGCATTTCGCGGCGCTCGGCATCACCGCGGCGTGTGACGCGGACACCCGCCGCGCCTCGCTGAGCGCCTACGCCGAGGCCGACGAGCGAGGCGTGCTCGGCGTGCGGATCGCCGGGCTGGTGGTGCACGACGAGGTGGACTGGCTGCTCGGGTCGGGGCTGCGGGGAAGCCGCTCGCCGCGGCTGGCCGCTGAATCCGTGAAGATCTGGGCCGACGGCGGGATGAGCAGCCGCACCGCGGCCATCCACGGCAGCTACCCGGTCCCGCCGTACGGCTCGGGGATCATGTACTTCCCACCGGACGAGCTGACCGCGATGGTGGCCGAGTTCGACGCCCGCGGGCTGCAGGTCTGCATCCACGCGCAGGGGGACCGGGCGATCGGGGCGGTGCTGGACACCTACGCCGCGGTCCTCGGTGGCCGCTCCGGGAACCCGCTGCGGCACCGGATCGAGCATGGCGGATCGATGTTCGCGCCGCTGGCGGCCCGTGCCGCAGCGCTGGGGATCGCGGTGGCGGCCCAGCCAGGGATGCTGTCCATCCTCGGCGACGGGTTCGCCGAGGCGCTGCCGGAGCGGAGCGATGAACTGTACGCATACGCGTCGTGGCGGCGTGCCGGGATCCGTGTCGCGGGGTCCTCCGACGCGCCGGTGATCACTGCTGATCCGCTGGTGGGGATCCGGGATGCGGTGCTGCGCCGGACCAGCAGCGGGCGCGTGCTGGGGCCGGCCGAGCGGCTGGCCGTGCGCGATGCGCTCGCCTTGTACACGACAGAAGCCGCGTTCGCCATGCGCCGGGAGCGCGACATCGGGTCACTGGAGCCGGGCAAGCTCGCCGACTTCGTGATCCTGGACCGCAGCCCGCTTGATGTGGCGCCCGAGCGGATCACCGACATCCGGGTGCTGGCCACGGTCGTCGGCGGGCAGCCCGTCTTCCAGGCCGGCGATTCACCCCTCCAGCTGTAACCGGTGGACTGGCACACCCCCGGTCATGCGATCAGAGGGTCCAGAGCGCCTGCGTGGGCGACATGCGGGCGGCACGGAGCGCGGGCAGCAGCCCGGCGGCGGCGCCGATGACCATCGTCGCGGCCAGGCCGCACGGCCAGGCCACCGGCGGGCTGACGGTGGCCCAGCCTTTGGTGTGGGCGTACAGCACCCCGCCGTGGCGCAGCGCGTCCTGCCGACCGGCCGGCGATGTGGTGATCGTCGCCGGTCGCCTGGTTGACGAGCGTGTCAGGCCCCGGCGGGGCTGCCAGCGTCGCGCGTCGGCCTGCGTCTGCGACACCAGCGTCCGCCGCGTCACCGCGCCGTCGACGTCCGGAACGCACCACCGGCCGCCCGCCTCCGGCGCGGCAGTTCTTTTCGAATACGCGGCGATCGCAACGGCCACCACGCCGATGGCCACAACCACGATCACCACCGGCGCCGCCCGCCCGCGCCGCCGGCCGCCGCAGTTCGAAGCCGTCCAGGCCCGGCAGCATCACATCGAGCACCACGACATCCGCCGCGTGCTCACGGATGGCGTGCAGCGCAGCCTCACCGGTCCCAGCCGGGCGCACCCCATAACCGAGCCGGCGCAAAGCAAGCTCAAGGCCCTGCCGGGCACCGGGGTCATCGCTCAACAAGCAGCACTTCAGTCATCGCCCTCCAGCCACGCATGCCGATGACGGTGGGGCACAATGTGACGGTGCGCCGGCTGTCACAACCGCGTCACAAGCACTCTGGCAGTGGGCGCGCACGTGTGGTGGGGTTGGCTGGTGGATCTGCAGGAAAAGCGCCAGCTAGACCTGGCGGAGCAGGTGGCCAGCGTCAAGGCGCGAGCGCGGCCTTGGCGCGCCATCATCTTTTCTGTGCTGGCCGTCGCCGCCGCGGCCATCTCCTATGCCTTCGGCCGCCGGCTGGACAGCCTGTTCGAGCGGGGGCACCTGGCCAGTTCGATCGTTGCCGCGTCGGCGGCCGCCGCGTTTCTCATCTTCGCGACGGTGGCAGTGGTGTCGCTGGCCGGCAGCGCCCGTGAGAGGCTCCGGTCGGTCACCGGCTCGGCGCACGCGGCGGTGGTGCGGTATGCGATCGTGCTGGTCGGCGCCATTGCCACCATCGCGATTACGCTGGCGCTGCTCAAGGTCCCAGTCGACCAGCTTTTGGTTGGTGGGGCGTTCGCCACCATCATCATCACCATTGCCGGCCAGCAGTCGCTCAGCAATGTCTTCGCCGGGCTCGTCTTGCTGCTATCCCGGCCGTTCCAGGTCGGCGACCTGATCCTGCTCCGCTCGGGGGCGCTCGGCGGCCAACTCGAAGGCACCGTGACCGAGATAGGAATTACCTATCTGCGGCTCGACACGGGCGACGGCGCGATGCTGCTGCCGAATTCACAGGTGCTTGCCGCGGCGGTCAGCCGTCAGCCGCCATCGACCGGCGCTGGGAAAGCAGGGTAAGAAGCACGCTCAGCGCCACGATTCCGATCGTGAACCACAAGCTGTAATGGGAGACGGTCCTGGCCGCGACCACCGCGTCGTGGCCCAGCGCGTACCCCAGCCCGGCGAGCACGCTGGCCCACAGCAGAACGCCGATCAGGTCCAGGACGAGGAACGTGACGAGCCTCATCCCGGCCCAGCCGGCTATGACGAAAATGATCGCCCTGGGGATGGGGAGGAAAGAGCTGACGAGCACCGCCGGCCAGGTGAACTTGCGGCCGGACCGCCGGACCCGCGCCATGTTCTTGGCCATCCGCCGGTTGCCGGGCAGCGCCATCAGGAACCGCTCGCCCCACAGCCGCCCCGCCCACCAGTACAAGATGTCGAATTTCATCAGCCCTGGAATCGCGGCCAGCAGCACCACCGCCAGCGTGCCGTTCCCCGCCCTGGCGAACGCGGCGGCCGAGATGATGGATTCGGTGCTGCCATTCAGCAGTTCGGCGACCACCGGGTGGGTGCCGACCAGCGACACCCGCAACGGCAGCAGCGCCCAGTAGAACAACCCGCTGAGCACGATGCCCAGCCAGCAGAGGATGTCGGCGGTGCGCGCCTTCCCCTGCCAGGGCAGCCGCGAATCATTCCACGGATCCCCTTTCCGGGGCGCGGCTGCCGCGGCGGCCGCCGCGCCTTCCGCGGCCTCGGCGGATTCCGCCCCGGGGACGCTCATCAGGCAACTCCCTAACATCGGCGCACCCATGAGCAGCGACGAGCCGATCAGCGGGAGCCGGTTGCCGTTGAGTCTACGGACTATGAGTCACATTGACCGGTGGGCGGCTACTACACCGCAGCAGACCTGGACGCGCTGTTCGACGAGTACGTTGAGCTGCTCAACAAGTACGGCCACACCGGGCAGGACGCCCCACCCGGGGCACGGCCAATGCAACTACGGATGTTCTACATCCCGGACGAAGCTGACGAGCAGGACTGACCCAGCACGGCGAGGGCCGGGCGCGTGCTCGCCGATTTGCCTGAACGGCCGTGTCGTGGGCACACTGTGATCTCGGCGATGAGGCTCGCCGTTAACCGCGGGAAGAACATCCCGCTGATGGCCTCTACCACCTGACCGACTTCAGTCGTCAGCTGGCATGAGGAGGCCATCGTGGCGAGCGCGGCTCTGCCCATTCCCTGCTATCCAGGCGCTTCAGGTACTGACCATTGCCGCGGCCGCACCTGGTGTGTCCGGTGTGATCGCGCGGGTGGAAGCGCGGCTGCAGGGCCGGCGCGGCCCCCGGGTTCTGCAGCCGTACTTCGATCTGGCGAAGCTGTGCCGCAAGGAGGCGCTGGCGCCGGAGGGGGCGAGCTGGTTCTTCCTGGCGGCGCCGCTGGTCGCGGTCACCTGTTACCTGACCGTGCCGCTGCTGATCCCGGTGCTGACCAGTTACCCGCTGCCGCTGGGGTACATGGGCGACATCCTCGGCGGTGGCTTCATCTTGTCGCTGGCCAGCTTCGTGGTCGCGGTGGCCGCGCTGGAGACCGGCAGCCCCTACGCCCAGCTCGGGTCGAGCCGGGCGAAGACGTTCGCGGCCATCACCGAGCCGGTGGTGCTGTTCGTGGTGTTCACGGTCGCGCTGGTCACCGGGACAGACCTGCCCTACGCGCTGGCCGCGACCGTCCGTTCCTCGGCCGGGCAGATCGTGCGGCCCGCTCACCTGCTGGCCACCGCCGCGCTGTTCATGGTGATTCTGTACGAGACCGGCCGGATCCCGGTGGAGACCCACACCGGCACGAACGAGTTCGGCATGATCGAGGAGGCCAGGCCGTTCGAGCACTCCGGGCCCTATTTCGCGCTGCTGAAATGGGGCTCGGCGATGAAACAGCTCATCCTGTTCACGATCTTGCTGAACGTCTTCCTGGTGCCCTGGGGCCTGGCCGCCAGCGCCCAGCCGGCGGCTGTCGGCCTGGCAATCGTCGCGCTGCTGGCCAAGGCGCTCGCCATCGGCGTGGTGATCGCGGTGATCGACAACTCGTTCGCCAAGCTCCGGCTCTTCAAGATCACCGAATATGTGGCCGCGGCATTCCTGCTCTCCGTGCTGGGTGTCTTCACGCTCTACCTGGGAGGTGGCTGATGGCCGGTGCGTGGCTGGCAGCGTCGCACGGTGCCGCGGCTCTGACCGCCGCCCAGGGCGCACCCAGCGTGTTCGTCGGCAGCGCCAACGTCGTTGCCGTGGTGGTGCTGCTGCTGGAGTTCGGCATGTTCCGGCAGGCGCTGCTCCGCGACCAGATCCGCATCTACGCGGCGCAGTCGGCAGCGGTGTCGGTGCTGGCGGTGATCGTCGCGGCGGCGCGGCACGTGCCGGAGTTGTACATCCTGGCGGTGCTGTCGGCGGGGCTGAAGGTCGTGATCGTGCCACTCGTGCTGCGCAGGCTGCTGCGCGGCGCCGGGGAGGAGATCGCCGGGAGCGGCGCGCTGGGCATGGCCAGCACCATACTGCTGGCCATCGCGGTGGGAGCGTTCGGGTTCTTCGCCGTGGGCACGCTGGGCATCGCCGGGGTGACGCTGCCGCAGACGGCGCTGGGCCTGGCCATGGCCGTGGTCCTGGTGGCGTTCGTGCTGATGATCGTGCGCCGGGACGTGGTGTCCCAGGCGATCGGGTTCTTCTCGCTGGAGAACGGCGTCTCGCTCGCGGCCCTGGTGATCGCGGCGCACATGCCGCTGATCCTGGAGGTCGCGTTCCTGTTCGACCTGCTGGTCGCGGTGGTCGTGTTCGGGGTGCTGATCCGGGTGCATCACGGCCGGGCGGAGTCGCTGTCCACCGCCGGGCTGACCAGGCTGCGGGGCTGAGCCGGTGACCGCGACGTTCATCATCCTGCTGGCCGCCCCGCTGCTGGCCGCGCTGGCCTGCGTGTGGTCGCCGGCCCGGGCCTGCCAGGCGGTCACGATCACCGCGGGAGTGGTGAGCTTCGCCACGGTTCTGGTCCTCGTGCCGGCGGCGGCGCACCACGACCTGACACTCGGCCGGTACCTGCGGGCCGATGCCATCTCGGTGGTCTTCCTGCTGGCGACCAGCTTCCTGTACGCGGCGGTGTCCGCCTACTCGGTCGGCTACTTCGCCGGCGAGGAATCCCCGGACGGCCGCTACGCCCGGCGGTTCTACGTGGGCCTGAACCTGTTCGCCTGGTCGATGCTCGCCGCGCCGCTGATGAGCAGCCTGGCCCTGCTGTGGATCGCGGTCGAGGTGACGACGGTGATCTCGGCGCTGCTGGTGGCGATCGAGGACACCGACCGGGCGGTGGAGGCGGCCTGGAAATACGTGCTGATCGCCTCGGCCGGCCTCGGCCTGGCGCTGCTGGCGACCATCTTCATGTACGCGGCGGGCGTGCACGTCCTCGGCCAGTCCTACGACCTCACGTTCACCGAGTTGCTGCGCGCCGGGCCGCGGCTGCCGCACACCGTGGTCCGGCTTGCCTACGGCCTGGCCGTGCTTGGCTTCGGCACCAAGGTGGGCCTGTTCCCGGTGCACACCTGGCTGCCCGACGCCCACGCGGAGGCGCCGACGCCGGTGTCGGCGATGTTGTCCGGGTCGCTGCTCGCGGTCAGCTTCTACGCGATCCTGCGTTACTACCAGGTGAGCCTGGCCGCGCTCGGCCCCTCCTTCCCGCAAGGCGTCCTGCTCGCATTCGGTGTCGCGTCGCTGCTGCTGGCGGCGCTGTACCTGGTCAACCAGGGCGACGTCAAGCGGCTGCTCGCCTACTCCAGCGTGGAGCACATGGGCATCCTGGCGATCGGGGTGAGCTTCGGCGCGCCGATCGCGCTGGCCGGCGTGCTCTTGCACGTGCTGGCGCACGCCGCCGCCAAGGGCAACGCCTTCATGGGCGCGGGCGTGCTGGTCCGCAAGTACCAGACCAAGAACGTCGCGGCGATCAATGGCGGCCTTGACCTGCTGCCGTGGAGCGGCCCACTGCTGCTGGTGGCCGTGCTTGCGCTGGCGGCCATGCCGCCGTTCGGGATCTTCCGCAGTGAGTTCGAGATCGTGGCGGGCGGTTTCTCCGCATCCAGGAACGTCGCGGCGGCCGTGCTGATCGTCGCGGTCACGCTGGCCTTCCTCGGCCTATCGCTCACGGCCAACCGGATGCTGATGAATCCTCCGGCCAAACGGCTGCCGCGAGGAGAACCGAGCGCCTGGATGGTGGCGCCGGTCGTGGCCGGTGTCGCAGTGCTGGTCGTGCTGGGCGTACACCCGCCCGCCCACCTGGCCGAGTTGCTGGCCCGGGGCGCCGCCGAGCTTCGGGGGCTGCGATGACGGCGGGGGCCGCCGCGGATGGCCAGGCGCCCGCGCCGTCACTGGCCGAGGCCGTCGCGGCCGGGGTGGCCGCGGGCGCAAGGTTCGCCGGGCTGTTCGGCACCGCGGTGCTGGCTAGCCCCGCAACCACGGATATCACCGGGCACCCGGCCGGCCAGGGGCCGTCGTATGGCAGCCAAACAGGCCAGCCGACAACTGGCGCCCTGCTTCTTTCCGCCTACCTGGCCGGCGACGGTGCCCTGGACACAGTGGAGGCTGTCGTCCCCGAAGGCGCGCCCGGGTACCCGGCGGTGACGCCGCGGGTGGGGGCCGCGTTCTGGTACGAGCGCGAGGTGCATGACCTGTTCGGCGTGGTCCCCGAGGGGCATCCGCGGCTGGAGCCGCTGACCCTGCCACTTGGGCCGGGTGCGCCGCGGCGGCCCCGTCCGGGCGACGGTCAAACGCTCGGCCGGCTGGAACCGGACGAGCAGGTACTGGCCCGGCATGTGACCGGGAAAGGAATGTTCACGATCCCGCACGGCCCGGTCCGCTCGGGCGTGGTCGAGTCCATCGAGTACCTGGTGGAGACGCCAGGTGAGGACATTCCGCACTTGAACATGCGGCTCTTCTACAAGCACCGCGGGATCGAGAAACGGTTCGAGGGGCTGAGCGTGGCCGACGGTGTCCTGCTTGCCGAGCGCGTGGAGGGCGTCTGCTCGGTGGCGCACGCGCTGGCCTACAGCCATGCGGTCGAGCGGATCGCCGGGTGCGCGCCGCCGTGGCCGGCCCGGCTGGTCAGGGTCCTTTACGCCGAACTGGAGCGGGTGGCCAACCACCTGGACACAGCGACGCGGCTGGCCGACGCCGCCGGCCTCGCCGTCGCCACCGCCCGGTTCGGCTGGCACAAGGAACGCGTGCTGCGGCTGGTGGGCAGGCTCTGCGGCAGCCGTTATGGCCGCGGCGTGGTGCTGCCCGGCGGGGTCAGCGCGCTGCCCGGGCTGGGACCGGCCGACATCTTCGCCCAGATCGGCGGCCTGGAACGGGACATCACCGCCGACTCGCGGCTGCTGATGGGCACCGCGTCCTTCCTGGACCGGCTGCGCCGCACCGGGCCGCTGCGGCCTGAGCGGGCTCGCGAGCACGGCGCACTCGGGCCGGTGGGGCGGGCGTCCGCCGCCGGCGAGGACGTGCGGCGCACCCGGCCCTACGACGCCTACACGGGTCTGGGCCTGCTGCCCGGTGAGCCGCACACGGCGGGCGATGCACTGGCCCGGCTGCGGGTCCGCTGGCAGGAAGTGGCCGGGTCCTTCCACCTGATCAGGCAGGCGGCCGACGAACTGTCCGGGGCCGCGGCGGGCGCTCTTGCCGTGCCGTGCGCGGTCACCGGCGGCCGGGCGGCAGGCTGGGCGGAAGCCCCCCAGGGGGAGGTGCTCTACGACGTCCGCGCCGAGGGCGGGCGGATCGTGCGGTGCTGGCCACGCTCCGCCTCGTTCCACAACCTGGTGCTGTTCCACGAGGTCTTCGCCGGTGACATCCTGACGGACTTCCCGTTCATCGAGGCGAGCTTCGGGCTGTCAGCGGCGGGGGTGGCGCTGTAGATGTGGGTGCTGCGGGGACTTCGCAACGGCGTGGTGACCACTCGGTGGCCGCGTCGCGCTGACAGCTACGCCGACGGGCTGCGCGGCCCGGCGCGGGTGCTTGATGCCGCCCCCGACGGTGCGGCCGGCCTGCCGGGGCTGTGCCCGGCCGGGGCGATCAGTTACTCGGCCGGCCAGGGAATCCGGCTGGACCAGGGGCGGTGCATTCTGTGCGGCCGGTGCGTGGCCGCCCGCCCGGACGCGTTCGCCTGGTCTGCCGGGCCCGCCGTAGCCTCGCTGGCCCGGGGAGCGCTGGTCACGCCCGAGGCCGCCGAGACCGGGGAGGAACTGGCCCGGGTCCGCGCGGACCTGAGCCAGCGGACCCGCGCATTCGGCCGCTCGGTGCACATCCGGCACGTGGACGCGGGCTCGGACGGCAGCGAGGAATGGGAGATCCTCGCCCTGCTCAACCCGGTGTACGACGTGCACCGGCTCGGCATCTTCTTCACCGCCAGCCCCCGGCACGCCGACGTGCTGCTCGTGACCGGAGCGGGCGCGCACGGGATGGCCGCACCGCTGCGCCGGACCTACGACGCGATGCCGGATCCGAAGGTGGTGATCGCGGCCGGGACCGACGCGGTGAGCGGCGGCCTGATCAGCCCGTCCTACGCGACGCTCGGCGGCGTCGGTGCGGTGGTGCCGGTGGACGTGTGGGTGCCGGGCTCACCACCCAGCCCGTTCCAGCTGCTCCACGCACTGCTGCTCGGCCTCGGGCGGCTGCGCGGCGACGCCGGGGTGACGGGGGTGCCATCGTGACTGCCGTCCTTGCCACCGGGCTGGCGCTGCTGCTGGCCGCCGTGGTGGCCGGCTACGCATACCCGCAGGGGCCCGCCGCGGAGCCGGACGCACCGGCACCGCGCTGGCGGGCGCCGGGCTGGCTGGGCTTCCTGCCGTACCTGGTGGCGGCGGCCGGATCCGCGTGCCTGCTGGCCGCGGGAGCCGGGGCGCTGGCCGGGGAACGCGTGGCGCTCGGGCTCGGCAGCCTGCTCGGTTCCGGCCACCTCGGGCCGGGTGGTGGTGGCGCCGGCGGTGGGGCCGGAGCCGGCACCGTGCTGGCCGCGGACCGGCTGTCCGGGCTGTTCCTGGTCATCGTCTTCGGCGCCGCGGTGCCGGTGACACTGCTGGCAGGCAGCCGGTTCCCGGGCCCGCACGGCCGCCGCCGGGGCAGGCTCGGCGCGGGCTGCGCCCTGACGCTGGCCGCGCTCGGGGTGATCATCACCGCCCGCGACGCATTCACGCTGCTGTTCGGCTGGGAAGCGCTCACCGTGGCGTTCTATCTCCTGGCCGGGTTCGACAGGGCCAGCCAGGGGCGCCCGGCCGGAGCGGTCATCACCTTCGTCTTCGGCAAGGTCAGCGGTGCCTCGCTGCTCGCCGGGCTGCTGCTGCTCGCGGCGCGGTCCCACTCGCTCATGCTCGCGAGCTTCGCTGGCGTACCCGGGGGAGCGGCCCGCACCACCGCCTATGCGCTGCTGGTTTTCGGGTTCGCGGTCAAGGCCGGCGTCGTGCCGGTGCAGGTGTGGCTGCCCCGCGGTTACGCCGCCGCGCCGCCGGCTGCCCGCGCGGTGATGGCCGGCGTGGCGGTCAACGTCGGCTTCTACGGGCTGTGGCGCACGTTCGCCCTGCTGGGCAGCCCGCCCGGCTGGCTGACCGGGATCCTGCTCATCCTCGCCGCGCTCACCGCGGTCACCGGCATCGCGCACGCCGCCGTGCAGACCAGCCTGCCCCGCGTCATCGCCTACTCCAGCGTGGAGAACACCGGGCTCATCGTCACCGGGTTCGGCGTGGCGCTGACCGGTGCGGCCGTGCACGACCAGCGCCTGGTCGCGGCCGGGCTGCTCGCGGCGACACTGCAGGTGATCGCGCACACCATCGCGAAGTCACTGCTGTTCACCTGCGGTGCCACGGTCGAGGCGGCGGGGGGCACCAGTGACCTCGACGGCCTGCGGGGCGCCGCCCGGCGCACCCCGTGGAGCGGCACCGGGTTCGCCATCGGCGCGCTGACCCTGGCCGGCCTGCCGCTGACCGCCGGCTTCGTGTCGGAGTGGTTCCTGCTCGAATCGCTGATGCAGCAGTTCCGGGTTCCCGGGCTCGGCTACCGCCTGGTACTCGCGGTGGCCGGCGCCGCGGTCGCGCTCACCGTCGGCTTCGCCGGGGTGACCTTCGTGCGGCTGACCGGCCTGGTCGTCCTCGGCCCTGCCCCGAGCCCGGCGCGGGAGCCCGGGGCGGGGCCGTCGCGGGGGCCCGGCGGCAGCCGGGAGTACGGCTGGCTCGGCCGCGCCGGGGTGACCTCCCTGGCGGTCACCTGCCTTGGCGCGGCCGCGCTGACCCCGCTGGAAATACGGCTCATCGGATCCGGGCTGTCTCCGCTGGTCCCCGCACGGGTGACCCTTGGCGCCCTCGCCCACCCGTGGGTGCTCGGGCCGGTGTTCCCCGGCTTCTCTGTGCTGTCCCCGTCGTGGCTGTGGATCGTGATGCCCGCGCTGCTCGCCGGGGTCTTCCTGGTTAGCTGGCTGGCTGCCGGGAACCGGATGTTCCGCGTGCGGCGCGTGCCGGCCTGGCGGTCCGCGACCGCAGACGTGGCGGGCACCGACCAGTACACGGCGTTCGGCTACGCCAACCCCACCCGCCGCGTGCTGGCCGGTGTCCTGCTCACCCGCGCCGAACTGCACCGGATCGAGGAGCCTGCCGATACCGGCGGCGAGCCCGGGGCACCCCAGGTGCCGCACCTCGGCTACACCTCGGATGTGGTGGAGCTCGTCGAGGAGTACCTCTACCGGCCCCTCGCCCGCCCGCTGATGGCCGTGGTCCGTACCGTCAAACGGCTCCAGTCGGGACGGCTCGATGCCTATCTCGCCTACATGCTGATCGCGCTGATCGCCATCCTGGCCGTCGTCACCGCTCTCGGCTGACGCGGCGGGTCACCCTACTCTTCGCCGGAAAACCGCTCCCACGCCGACTGGCGGGTCATCCCGAGGGCCTCCCCGATCCGCGCCCAGGTCGCGCCCAGCGCCCGGGCCCGGCGCACCCACCCCACCAGATGCTGCTCCACTTGTGCGCCCGCGGCCGCTATCCGCGGCAGGTTCGCCAGCGCCTCATCGACGCTGACCGCATGCTCCCAGGCCGCAAGGTGGGGCGTCGGGCTGGGCGGGCCGTCGACCAACTGCGCGCACAGCGCCACGCAGCCATCACAGATGTACACGCCAGGCCCCGCCACCAGCCTCCTCACCTCGGTGTTTGGCTTCAGGCAGAACGAGCACGCGGCCATGACGGGCGGTGCTGCCGCAGCAGGCATCACGCGGCCTCCTTGTCAGGTTACGCCTGACACTGTAAGGCGCAGGCTGACAAGGGTCAAGGCAAGCGATGATCGAAGTGCCACGCCGGCGTCACGGGAAGCCCGGAGTGTAGTAAGCCTTCCGCAGGGGTAGGGCCGCTTGCGGGTAAGGGGGCGCAGAAGCACCGGTGCCGGGTGGATCGGGGGAATGCATGATCCGGAAGTTCGCGGCGGAGTTCCTTGGCACGGCGATCCTGGTGTTCTTCGCCGTCGGGGTGGCCACGCTGATGTTCGGCTTCAAGTTCGCCGGCGCCAGCGAGGCAGCGGGGGTAGTGGCCACCGCCTTGGCGTTCGGCCTGACGCTGCTAGCGCTGGTGTACCTGATCGGGCCGGTATCCGGCAGCCATGTCAACCCGGCGGTGACGATCGGTGCGCTCCTCACCGGCCGCATCCCGCTCACCGAGGCGGTGGGTTACTGGATCGCCCAGTTCGCTGGCGGGATCGCCGGTGCGCTGGCGCTGTGGGGAACGTTCAGCACGTCGCCCATGTACCACAGGACAGTCACCGGCCTGGGCACCGACGGCTACGGCAGCGCATCGATGATCCACATCGGGGTTGGCGGGGCATTCATCTTCGAGACCGTTCTGACCGCCATCTTCGTCTTCGTCGTCCTGCGGGTGACTTCGGCGACGGCCAACGCGGCAACGGCTGCGATAGCCATCGGGCTGACCCTCGCGGTTGTTCATCTCGTCGGCATACCGATCACCGGCACCTCGGTGAACCCAGCGCGCAGCCTCGGCCCCGCCCTCGTCGTCGGCGGCACGGCCCTGAGCCAGGTGTGGCTGTTCATCGTGGCCCCCCTGGTGGGAGGGGTGCTCGCCGCGGGCCTGCACCGGCTGTTCTACCGCGAGGAAGGCACCGCGCTGGCCGCCGAAGCACAGCAACCCTGATCGAGGCGCGCGCCGTCTAGGCAGCCACAGGCCGCGGCGCAGCGTGGGGGGGCCGTGAGGGGGGGCCATGGGGCGTGCCTTGTACCGGATCGGTCACTCCTGCGCGGCGCACCCTCTGATCGTTCTGCTCGCCTGGATCGTGCTGGCCGTCGGGCTCGTCGGCGCCATGTCGAAGGCCGGCAGCATGACCACCAACGACCTGACTCTGCCGGGCACCCAGAGCCAGCAGGCCTCCGACCTGCTCGCGGAGAACTTCCCGCCGCAGCAGAACGGCTCCAACCCGATCGTGTTTCACGCCCGCAACGGCAAGATCACCGACACGGCTAACAAGAACGCGGTGGAGGCCTCCTACAAGGCGCTGCTCAAGTCGCCCACCGTCTACTCGGCCACCGACCCGTTCGGCTCTTCCTCCTCGGCGCTGATCAGCACCGACGGCCGCACCACCTTCATCCCCGTGCTCTTGAAGATCAGCAACGGCCAGGTCACCGAGGCCCTCGCCCAGCGCATCTTCGATGCCACCGCGCCGGCCCAGAAGCAGGGCATCGAAGTCGCCGCGGGGGGAACCATCGGCAGCGCGCTGTCGCCCTCCCCGACGGAGAGCAGCGAGGTCGTGGGCCTGCTCACGGCGATGCTCATCCTCGCGCTCACCTTCGGAAGCTTCGTCGCGATGGGCCTGCCAATCCTCACCGCGGTCCTCGGCCTGGCTACCGCGCTGGGCACCATCGGCCTGCTCACCCATGTGTTCACGGTCCCGGTGGTGGGGCCCACCCTTGCCACCATGATCGGGCTTGGCGTCGGCATCGACTATTCGCTGTTCCTGGTCAACAAGTACCGGGAGAACCTCGGCCACGGGCTTGACCGGCACGAGTCGATCGCCCGGGCCGTCGCGACGTCGGGCAGCGCCATCGTGTTCGCCGGCACCACCGTCATGATCGCGCTGGTGGCGCTGTCGGTCGCGGGCATCCCGCTCGTGGCGACGCTGGGATACGTCACCGCCATCGCCGTGTTCACGGCCGTTGCCGCTGCCATCTCGCTGCTTCCGGCCGTGCTGTCGCTGCTCGGAAGACACGTGTTCGGTGCCAGGCTGCCCGCCTTCCTCCGTCCTCGTCACAAGGGCGACGGCACCGGCTTCTGGAGCCGCTGGGCAGCCACGGTGACCCGGCATCCGTGGGCCTGCGGCGCCATCGCGCTGGCGATCCTCCTTCCCCTGATCATTCCGCTGTTCTCGCTGCACCTGGGCATGGAAGACATCGGTGTGACGCCGCAGGGCAGCACCGAGCGGCAAGCCTTCGACCTGATGTCTCAGGCGTTCGGCCCGGGGTACAACGGCCCACTGCTCGTCGCGGTGAAACTGTCGCCGCCAGCGAAGGAAAGCCAGCAGTACCAAGATGAGTACGGCCAGGCCAAGTCACTGCAGTCGGACCTTCAGGCCAAGCAGACGTCGCTGACCGGCCAGTCCAATTCGCTGAAGGCCCAGCAGACCGCGCTCGAGCAGCAGCAGCAGCAACTGGAGAACCAGAAGGGACAGCTCACCCAGCAGCAGGCGGCGCTGCTCGCGCAAAAGGAAGAGCTTCTCGCCGAGGAGAGCCAACTGCTGGCCCAAGAGGCGGCGCTCCGGCAGCAGCAGGCACAGCTTGAGCGGGAGAAGGCCGCGCTGGAGCAGCAAGGCGCGGCCGTCGCCGCGGGGATCAGGCAAAACCTGATCGAACGGGCCCGCCTCATGGCCGAACTGCGGGTGATCCTCGCCGCCGAGCAGCGGATCGAGGCGCAGCTCGCCGCGCACGACTGCGCCGCCGACCCGGACGAGCCGCCCTGCCCGCTGCTGCAGAAGCTGCTCGTGGCGGCGAAGCAGCGGGAGACGGCCGTCCGCGGCGCACTGGCGGCCAACGAGGCCCAACTGGCGCGCCTCAAGGGGCAGGCGGCCGCACTGGCGCGGCAGGCACAGCAACTCCAGGCTCAGGCCGCTGAGCTGCAACGTCAGGCGGCCGCACTGCAGGCCAAGGGAACGGCGCTGCAGCAGCAGGCCGACGCGCTCGGCGCCCAGGGCACGTCGCTGCAGCAGCAGGCCGATTCGCTGCAAGCCCAGGGCGCGTCCTTGCAGCAACAGGCCAATTCGCTGCAGGCCCAGGGTGACAGCCTGAAGGCTCAGCAGCAGCAGGCGCAGAACGAGCAGAAACAGGCCCTGGCACTACAGCAGCAGCTCACCGACGAGCTCACCTATGCGGGCGGTGATGCCCGCGGTACCGACCCGCGGCTGGTCAAACTCCAGAACGCGCTTGGCACGCCGTCCGGCACGCTGAAGGTCTCGCCGCCAACGATCAACAAGAAGGGCGACGCGGTCACGTTCACCGTGATCCCCACCACCCGGCCCGCCGACATCGCGACCGCCAGCCTGGTCCAGCAACTGCGCACCTCGGTCGTCCCGCCCGCGACCAGCGACCCCGCCCACGCCAGCATCACCGCCTACGTCGGCGGTGTCACGGCAGGCAACGTCGACCTGGCCAGCAAGATCTCCGCCAAGCTCTTCGAGGTCATCGCCGTGGTCCTGGCGCTGAGCTTCCTGCTGCTGCTCATCGCCTTCCGCTCGCTGCTCATTCCGCTGCAAGCCGCCGTCACCAACCTGCTGTGCGTGGGTGCCGCGTTCGGCGTGCTGACCGCGACCTTCCAGTGGGGCTGGGGACTGAGCCTGATCGGCCTGCCGAGCCCCTATGGCACGGTGCCCATCGCCAGCTATGTGCCGCTGATGATGTTCGCCGCGCTGTTCGGGCTGTCGATGGACTACGAGGTGTTCCTCGTCAGCCAGATCGCCCAGCACCACGCCGCCGGTGAGGAGCCCAGGCAGGCCATCCGTTCCGGGGTCACCGCGGCGGCGAAGGTTATCGCCGCCGCCGCCATCATCATGATTGCGGTGTTCGGCAGCTTCATCATCAACGCCGATCCCACCATCAAGCAGTTTGGCGTCGGGCTGTCGGTCGCGGTCCTGCTCGCGGGGACCATGGTGCTGCTGCTCGCGCCCGCACTTCTGGTGCTCTTCGGGCGCTGGACGTGGGCATTGCCACGATGGCTGGCGCGGGTGATCCCCCACGTCGACGTCGAAGGTGAAAGCGCGCTGCGGGAGCCAGCCGAGGTACCTGTCCCGGCCCAGGCGGAGGCGCCGCGTGCGGAGGCGCCGCGTGCGGAGGCGCCGCGTGCGGAGGCGCCGGCCTCGCCGGCCGAGAGCCGCGAAAGGGATGCTCAATGATGCGGCGCGGTGCCTCGAACAGCAGCACGAGGGCAGCGATCGCAGCGGCGGCCGGCCGGATGGCGCCCGGCAGGAGCGTGGCGATCATCACCACGGGGCTGGTGCTGGCCGCGCTGGCGGGCTGCTCCTCGTCACAGGCGCAGCCAGGCAAGACCCAGCCAGCCTTCACGAGCTCAGGTCCTGGCCCGGTGGGAACGACCTTCTCCGTGAGTGACAGCAGCGGCACCAAGGTCGACGTCACCGTCCAGAAGGTGATCGACCCGGCCAGCGGCGCCAATAAATACAGCAAACCGGCTTCGGGTAAGCATTTCGTCGGCGTCCAGTTGCGGGTGAAGAACGCCGCGACGGCCACCTACCAGAACAACGCCAACAACGAGGCGGCGATCGTTCTGTCGAACGGGAAGACCCGAGACGCCGACTACAACCCCATCGCCGGCTGCGCCAACTTCGACAACGGGCAGATCAAGCTGGCGAGCGGCAAGTCAAGCACCGGATGCGTGACTTTCCAGGTACCCAACGGCGACAAGGTCACCACGGTGCGGTATGGCAACACGGTGTTCCCTGGGACCGCCGCCGAATGGCGGCTGCCCTGATCGCGGACCGCCTGGGCCGCCCCGCGGCCTATTGGCCCGGGTCCACCGCGGCAACGAGTTCCAGGATGCGAGCGGGCGGCAGGTGCTGCTCATAGATCCGCACGCCGAAGGGCGAGAGCGCGTCCTCGATCGCGTTCACCACCGTGGGCGGCGCGACGATCATGCCACCCTCGCCCACGCCGCGGAAGTTGACGTCGGCGTCGAGGGGCACGGTCTCGAGGTGCGCTATCTCGATGCGGGGAACATCACAGGCGGTCGGCACCAGGTAGTCCATGAACGTGGCTGACTGGCAGTTGCCGTCCTCGTCATACGCCGATCGTTCGAGCAGCACCGCGCCGATGCCCTGGGCGACTCCGCCCCGGATCTGACCCTCGACGATGGCGGGGTTGATGAGCGCTCCGCAATCCTCGGCGACGACGTACCGCTCCACCGTCACAATGCCGGTCTCGACGTCGACTTCGACGATGGCGCAGTGACTGCCGCCGGACCATCCTCCTTCGCCGCCGTCGAACGCGGCCTCGACTTCGAGATCAGCGTCCACGCCGGAACCGAACTGGCCCGCTGCCGCACGCCGCGCGACCTCGCCCACCGCGATGGCACTCGCCGGGTCACCGCGCACCCCGACCTGGCCATCGATGATCTGGAGGTCCCGGGCGCTGGCTTCCATGAGATGTGCCGCGAAATCGAGCACCTTGGCCTTGAGCTGCCGCGCGCCGTGCAGGGCCACGCCTCCGGTCATGGTGGCCGACCGGCTGCCGCCGGTCAGTCCGAACGGGACGACGTCGGTGTCGCCGACCACAACGCGGACCTGCTCGAACGGCACGCCGAACTCGTCGGCGGCGATCTGGGCAAGGGTCGTCTGATGGCTCTGGCCGTGCGGCATCTGGCCGGTGAACAGCGCAACGATGCCGTCTTCTTCGAGCCGCAGGCGCATGGACTCGATGCCCAGCGGGCCGCTGGGCCCCCCCGGTTCGCGCGGGCCGGGAGCGGCCTCGATGAACGTTGCCACGCCGATGCCGAGGTAACGACCCCGGACTCGTGCGTCGGCCTGCCGGCGCCGGAACGCGGGAAAGTCCACGAGCTGGGCGATCCGCTCCAGTGACTCTCTCGTGGTGACTCCAGCCAGCGGACGCCCGGTAATCATGACGGCTGGCGGATCGGTGCGCGGGGCGACGTTACGCAGCCGGATCTCGAGCGGATCGAGGCCAAGATCCTTCGCGATGAGATCGAGGACGCGTTCCCGCATGAACGTCTCGGATGCCCACGGGCCGCGATAGGCGACGTACGATGCCTTGTTCGTCGTCACCGCGGTCGACTCGAAGCCCAGGGCCGCGAGCTTGTACGGGCCCGGCAGCATCGCCCTGACGGTTTCCGGAACCGTCACGCCCAAGCCTGGGTATGCGCCGGTATCGATGACCATCTTCACGTCCAGCCCGAGCAGATCACCGTCGTTGCTGACGGCAGCCCGGACGTCGAAGCTCTCCTCGCGTGCCTGCCCTGACGAGGTGAGGTTTTCGCTGCGGTCCTCTACCCACTTGACCGGCCGGCCGAGATGGCGCGACGCGCCCGCAACCGCGAGCTCTTCGCGTGATGCGCCGATCTTCAGGCCGAACGAGCCGCCGATATCGCCGGCCAGGACGCGCACCTTGTCCTGCTCCATGCCGAGGCGCATGGCGATGGCGATCTTGCTGACGTGGACGCTCTGCGTTGCCGCGTGTACCGTCATGACGCCAAGGTCGGCGTTGTAGCTCGCGACGCAGCCGCGTCCCTCCATGGGCACGTTCTGGTGGCGGTGCACGTCGATGCGGACGTCGAAGATCCGGTCAGCGCCCGCGAACGTAGCTGCGACGTCACCGAACTCGCTGCGCGAGTGCGGGAGGGCGATGTTGTCACCCAGATTGGTGAACAGCGGCGGGCTGCCCGGGTCGAGTGCGAAGGACGCGTTCGTGACCGGAGGCAGGTCGTCGTACTCCACCTCGACAAGCTCGCAGCCGTCCTCGGCGAGGTAACGGCTCTCGGCGATGACGACCGCGACTGGATCGCCCGCGAACCGCACCTTGTCGGTCGCAAGCAGGGTGAACTCCGGGGTTGGCCCCGACCAGCCCAGCAGCGCCATCAGCGCATCCGGCCCCGGGACCGTCATCGCTTCCAGTTCCGCTCCGGTGAGCACCGCGGCGACTCCGGGCAGCGCCCGTGCCGCCGAGACATCGACCGAGAGCACCCTGGCGTGAGCCAGCGGCGAGCGCACGAACGCGGCGTGCAGCATCCCCGGCAGCTTGATGTCGTCGACGTACCGGCCCGCGCCGGTAAGGATGCGCGGGTCCTCCGAACGCTTGATGCTGGCGCCGGTGTAGCGCTCAGCCGCAATTGCTGCCAAGGTTGCTCCCTTGCTCAAGGCTCACGGTTGGGCGGGGCGGCGGGGTCGGGGCTAGCACTGCGTTCGGCGGCCAGCAGGACGCCATCGATGATGCTCTGGTAGCCGGTGCACCGGCAGATGTTGCCGGACAGCGCTTCGCGGATCTGCTGCTCGCCGGCGTCAGGGTGATCGCTGAGGAACGCGAAAGCCTGCATGACCATCCCGGGGGTGCAGAAACCGCACTGGAAGCTGTGCGAATCCCACATCGCCTGCTGCAGTGTGCCGAGCCCGCCGTCAGGTGCCAGGCCCTCGATCGTCGTGACCTCGCTGCCGGCGGCCTGGACCGCCAGCATCAGGCACGAGCGCACCGCCCGGCCGTCGACGATGACCGTGCACGCACCGCAGACCCCGTGCTCGCAGCCGAGATGGGTGCCGGTGAGATTGAGGTCGTCCCGCAGGAAGTCCGCCAGCGTCTTGCGCGCCTCCGGCGAGCCCGTGCACGCCGCGCCATTGACCCTCAGGGTGATGTCCACCATCGCCTCACTGCCTCTCGCCGGCGTTGTCCGCGGCCGCTCGCAGGCCGCGGCGCACCAAAGCGGCCGCGACCTTCTTCCGGTAGTCCGCCGACCCGTGCAGGTCGGCTGGCGGGTCGATATCGCCGGTCGCACGGCGGGCTGCCGCATCGAACAACTCGGCCGACGGGCTCTCGCCGACCAGGAGATCCTCCGCGTCGACTGCCCGGACCGGCACATCGGAAAGTCCCGCAAACGCCAGCCGGGCATCGCTGATCGCGCCCCCGGAAAGCGTCAGTGATGCCGCCAGGCCAACAATGGCGAAGTCACCGTGGCGGCGGGCGACCTCCTGGAAGCTGACCCCCGTGCCCGGTGCCGCGGCCGGGAAGCGCACCTCCACGAGCAGCTCGTCGGGGCCGCGTGACGTCGTGAGGTATCCCTCGAACCACTCCGCCGCCGGGACAACCCGTTCGCCCGACGGGCCACGCACCACGAACTCGGCATCGAGCGCCCGGGCGACGGCCGGCAGCTCGGCCGCCGGGTCGGCATGCGCCAGGCTGCCTCCTATCGTGCCGCGGCTGCGGATTGCCTCATGACCGATCAATGGCAGCGCAGCCGCCAGCAACGGCACGGCATCGGTGACGGTGCCGGATTCCTCGGCAACGTAATCCCGCGTCATGGCGCCTACCGCCACCCAGCCGTCTGCGGCCGACACCCCGGACAGCTCAGCTATGCCGTTGATGTCGATGAGCACCGCCGGGTTCGCCAGCCGCAGCGCCAGCAGCGGGATCAGGCTCTGGCCGCCGGCCAGCACGCTCGCCTCGTCCTGGTGCTCAGCCAGCAATTCCACGGCTTCGGAAACGGTCTTGGGCGCCTCATAGTCCACAAGAGGCAGTTTCATCAGCGGCCCTTCGATCCGGCAGGCTATCTACGCCAAGTCCACCACAAGCGCTGCGGCTGGCTGTCAGCGGCACCCGCGCGCCGCGCGGCCGAAGGGGCGATCGATGCCAGGCAAGGGCATATCACGGGGCGCTGGGGCGGCCAGCGCGGGAGATCGACGTGGCGTAGCCGTACCTGTCTGTTGAGTAATTCCGGCCCGGTGGCGGGTGGGTGTGGTGCAGCCTTGTGCACCAACAGCACCCGGCCCCAGTGCCAGACGAGGGGGGCGATCGTGTCCACCGCGCGCGTGCGGCACTCCAAGTCTTCCCCGGCGCGGTCCGGCGTGGCGGCTCAGCGCCGTACGCGGTCACCCGCCAGGCCCGCGGGGCGGGGCACCTTCGCCCTGGTCGCGGCGATGGGTGTGGCGAGCGTGGTCGCGGTGGCCTGCACCTGGGCTGGCGCGGCTGAGATGCGGGCGCAGGCGCCACCCTGGGCGGGGATGTGGCTGGCGAAGGCCGTCGGCGGGGTGGCGGCGTGGCCGGCAACCTGGGCCGGCCGGCCCCAGATCGTCAGCGCCGCCGTCGCCGACCGCCCCGGGGGCAGCTACCGTGACCCGCTGCGCGGGGTCAGCGGGCTGGTTGCCGAGCGCATCGACGACGGCGTCGACTTCGCCGGGACAGGACCGGTCTTTGCCCTCGGCGACGCGGTCGTCACCGGCGCCGCCGGGGACAACTTCGGCTGGCCCGGCGGCGGATGGATCACCTACCGGCTTACCAGCGGACCGGGGGCGGGGCTGATGGTCTACGTGGCAGAGGACATCATCCCGGCCGTCGTGGCCGGCCAGCGTGTGTCGGCCGCCACCGTGCTCGGCACCATGTTCGACGGCGGCGACGGCATCGAAACCGGCTGGGCGCAGCCGAGCGGCCTGTCCGCCGAATCGGAACTCCCGCAAGCCGGCGCCATCGGCGGACTCGGCCCGTTCCCGACCAGGATCGGGGTCAACTTCGACGAACTGCTCCAGTCGCTGGGGGTGCCCGGCGCGCCCAACCGCGCCCAGCCCCCGCACGGGCTTCTCCCGGCCGGCTACCCAGCCAGCCGGGGATAGCTGGCCAGGGCAGGGACGGCCGGAATGCGCGGACTGCGGGGTAAGCGAGTGCTGATCAGTGGTGGCAGCAGCGGGATCGGGCTGGCCACCGCGCAGCGGTTCCTGGAAGAGGGCGCACGGGTCTTCCTGGCCGGCCTGGACCGGCGGGAGGTGGACAGTGCCCTGGCCGGGCTGAGATCCAGCGGCGAGGTGCACGGCCTGGCCTGCGACGTGAGCCTCGAGGGCGACGTGGCACGGATGGTGGCGGCCGCGCACCGGGCCCTCGGCGGGATCGACGTCCTGATCAACAACGCCGGCACCGCGCGGCGCGACCCGTTCCTGGCTATTGCCGCGGGTGACTGGGACCGGATCGTCGCGGTGAACCTGCGCGGCATGTTCCTGGTGGCACAGAGCGTGAGCCGCCACATGGTGGAGCGGGGCGGCGGCGGTGTGATCATCAACATGTCATCCACAAACGGGCTGGCCGGGGAGCAGGACTACGCGCACTACAACGCCTCCAAAGGGGGCGTTCTCCTGCTCACCAAGACCATGGCGGTGGAGCTGGGCAGCCACGGCATCCGGGTGAACGCGCTGTGCCCCGGCTATATCCGCACCCCCCTGAACGAGGCCCTTTCCGCTTCGATCGGCGGGGCTGAGTTCGAAACGGCCTACGCCCGCGAGCGGATCCCGCTCGGGCGGGCCGGCCAGGCCGGGGAGGTGGCCGCCGCCTACGCGTTCCTCGCGTCCGACGACGCCTCGTTCATCCACGGCACCGCGCTGGTCATCGACGGTGGCCAGCTCGCGGTGATGTGAGGAGGAAGCTAGCTGTTCCGCGGCCGGTAGATGTGCACGGCGACGCCGCATTCGAAGCTTCTGGCCTCGATGAGTTCCAGGTGCAGCGCCGCGGGCAGTTCTGCGAACAGTCCCTGCCCGCGGCCAACGGCTACCGGCTGGATGACCAGGCAGTACTCGTCGATGAGCCCGCGCGCGGCGAGGGCCGCGGCGAAGCTGGCGCCACCGTGGACGATGACGTCCGGCCCTGGTTCGTCCTTGATCGCGGCGATCTCCGCGGCCAGGTCGCCACGGGCTATCCGGGTGGTGGGCCAGGAAGCCTCGCGGAGCGTCTTGGAGAACACGATCTTGGCGATGTCGTTCATCGCCGCCGCGTACGGTTCCGTCGAGTGCGGCCAGTAGGCCGCCATCTCCAGGTAGGTCGCGCGGCCCATGAGGTGGGCTCCCGCCTTGGCCACCCGGCTGGCCGAGCATCTGGCGGAGCAGGCCGCCGGGGCGGGTCTCGCGGCCCTCACGGGGCGGGCTTTGCCGGAGGAGGGCGGCGGCCCGTTGCGCCCTTTGGCTGAGGCGCTGCTGCAGCTCACCCGCGGCCGTCCCGCGCCGAGGGATGCCGATCTGGCTCCCTACGCTGCCGTGCTGTCCTCGCTGGTGCCCCACTGGCGGGCGCCCGGCTGGTCGGTCCCGGGTGAGCCGGTGGTGGTCATGGCCGAGGCGGTGCTGCGGGTACTGCGGTGGGGCACCGGTGGCGCGGGCGTGGCTCTGATCTTGGAGGATCTGCAGTGGGCCGATGACGCGACGCTGTCGGTGGCCCGGTACCTGGTTGATCATGCGGATGATGTGCCGGTGCTGCTGTGCGCCACGGTGCGGACGGGTGACGGCCGTGACGATGTCCAGGCGCTGCTTGCGGCGGGGGGTGCTCGGGTATGCCCCATCGGCCGGCTCACCGATGAGCAGGCTCGGGTGATGGCGCTGGCATGTGCCGGGCCCGGGTCACCCCGGACGGATTCGATCGCCGCGGTGGTCCGGCACGCAGAAGGCCTGCCGTTGCTGGTGGAGGATCTGCTGGCAACCGGGAACCTGGGCGGGTTCCCGCCCAGGTTCGCTGGGACCGTTCGCGCCCGGCTGGCCCGGCTGGATGCGCGTCACCGGGCCGTGGTGAGCGCCGCGGCCGTGCTGGGCCGCCGGTTCGACTGGCGGCTGCTGGAACGCGCCGCGGCAGTCGGCAGCGGGGATGTTGCCGAGGCGTTGCACCGGTGTGCGGCACTGCAACTGGTGCTGGCTGACGGTGACGGGTTCGCCTTCCGGCACGCGATGACCAGGGACGTGATCCTTGCCGAGCTGCCCGTACCGCAGCGGTGCCTGCTTTCCCTGTCGGCGGCCGCGGCGCTGCTGGCTGCCGACGGCCCCGGTGACGATCAGATGCTGCGGGCCGGGCGGTTGCTGGCCGAGGGCGGCGAGCCGCTGCGGGCGGCGCGGGTCTTGCTCGACGCGGCAGAACGGGCGCTCGCGGCCGGGTCGCTGTCCTCGGCCGAGCTGCTGCTGACCGAGGCCGGCCGGGCGGCGGCAGGCAGCGAGGATCTGCAGACGGCGATCTCGGGCCGGCGCGCCCAGGTGCTGCTGCAGGCCGGCCGCCCAGCCGAGGCGGCCAGCGCGGCCTTGCGCATAGTGACCATCACCGACGGCCAGGACGCAACGGCCGCCACTGCCATGCGCCTGCTGCTGGCCCGGGCTGCCGTGATGACTGGTGCCTGGGAAGACGCCCGAACCCACCTTGCCGACATCCGCCGGGGCGGCCAGGTGAACCACATGACCCGTGCCGAACTCGAGGTCATCGAGGCCCAGGTGGCGCTGGGCGATGCCCGCCCCGGGTCCCGGGAGCAGGCCGAGCAACTGGCGGAAAGGGCGGTGGCCACCGCCCAGAACGTCGGCCGGCCGGACCTGGCCTGCGAAGCATTGGAGGTGGCGGGCCTGGCTGCCCGGCTGCGCGACCTGGACGCGGCGCACGCCGCTCTCACCCGCGCTCTCGGCGTTACGGCCGCGGCGGGCCTGGGGGTACATCGGCTGAGGATTCTCAATGAGCTCGGCACCGTGGAGATGCTCCGTGATGCCCGCGGCGACCGGCTGGAGCAGGCTCACAGCGAAGCCTCCCGCGCGGGTGCGGTGGGCCTGGCCGCCGGGATCAGCATCAACATCGCGGCGCTGCTGGCGATGACCGCCCAATTCGACGAAGCCCGGGCCGTGGCGCGGGAAGCCGAGCACACCGCCGGGCGGCTCGGCCTGGTCCCGTTGCGGGCGGCCGCGCTGCTCATGCAGGGTTTCGCCATGGCCCACCAGGGCCGCTCACCGGACATGGAACGCTGCCTGGCCGCCGCCGAAGCCGCCGCCCCCGACGACCCCGACCTGGCCGCGGGCGCCTGGGGCATCGGCCGCGGCATCGGCGCCCTGCTGTCCGAAGACCGCATCACGGCGCGGCAGGCCTTTGCCCGCGCCCGCGCAAAGGCCCCCGGCCAGCACGCCCGCATCCTCAACCCCTACGAGGGACCGGAACTCCTGCTCCGGGTGCTGGCCGGCGAGGCTGGCCCGGCCGACGTTGAGGCAGCGTCCACTGGAGTCGTCAAGGCCGCCCGCTGGCCAGAGCTGTGGTTCGGCGCCGCCCGGGCGGTCGCCGCCGGCGCGTCGGGAGACGCGCCCGGCGCGGTGGCGGCGCTCACCGGTGCTCTCCGGGCCGGCGACCGTTACCCGGTTTTCTCCGCCCTGACGATGCGCCTGGCCGCGGAAGCAGCCATCAGGGACGGCTGGGGAGACCCCGCCGCGCTGCTCCGCCAGGCGGAAACCACCTTCACTCGGCTCCGGCTGGGCCGTCCCGCGGCCGCCTGCCGGGCCCTGCTCAAATCCGCGGGCCATACCGCACCGCGCAGGCGGGCAGCCGACGCCGGGCTGCCCGGCTCCCTGATCACCGCGGGAGTCACCACCCGCGAGGCCGAGGTGCTCGACCTGCTGGCCGACCGCCTGTCCAACCGGGAAATCGCCGAACTGTTGTTCCTCTCACCGCGCACGGTAGAAAAGCACGTCGCCGCCCTGCTCGCCAAGCTCGGCGGTGCGGACCGCAACGCTCTTACCCGGCTGGCCCGCGGCCTGCGCTGAACCCACAATGGGTAGCTTCCACCCATGTGCCGCCGCGCCTTGTGCCAGACGATGAGGTCACGCAGTCAATCTGCCTGACAAGGGAGGGGCCATGGCTATCGCCGCAGTATTCGAGTTCCCCGGCGAGCCGATCGAGAAGTACCACAAGGTGTTTGAGGCCGGGCCGGCCATCGTCGACCAGCCCAGCCGCCTCTACCACGCCTGCTACCGCACGCAGGACGGCTTCACCGTCATCGACATCTGGGCCGACGAGCAATCCTTTGCCGCCTTCGGCCAGGCCCTCGGCCCGGCGGTACAGAACGCGGGCCTGGATGCCAGGCCCGCCGTCTACCCGGTCGAGCAGGTCATGAACCAAGACGGCACCAGATCTCGCTGACCTGCACAAGCGCACGGGGCGGGGAACGGCCGACACCGTTCCCCGCCCCGCAGCACGGCGGGTAACAGCCGCAGCCGTGGGTGTCCGTCCCGGCCGGGGCCGCAGCAGCGGGACGGAATAACCAGGGACTCCGTCAGGCCGGCACCAGCAGTCTCTTCACCGCCGCCGGGCCGGCGATGGCGTGGTCAAGGTCGGGTGACTGCGGGATGAGGTTGAACTCGGTGCAGCCCGCGGCGGCGTAGGGCGCGAGGAACTCGGCGACGTCGTCGGCGGTGCCGTAGGGGCAGTAGCGCTCGAAGCGCTCGAACGGGAGCTGGTAGAAGGCCTCCATCGCCGGCGCGAGGCAGGCGCGGGCGGCTTCCCTGGAGTCAGCGAGCCCGCACCACACTTGCATCGCGTGCCGGCGCGGCGGGTCGGGCCGGCCCACGCGGGCGGCCTCCGCTGCGGCCATCTCGACGGCCGGCGGCAAAACGCCGCGGCGAGTTCCAGTGCCGCCGCCGAGCAGGAGCCGGACCCGGAGAAGAAAAGCCGCCTCCGCAGCATCGCGGGCATGCTCGGCGGCGCGGGCTATCAAATCGCCGTTGACGTGGCCACCAAGGTAGTCGAGCACCAGATGGGGATGGGATAGCTCGGCGAAGCGGTTTACCTGAATCGCCTGTCAAGGCACGCGGAGTGACGTGCAGCTACCCGAAGACCAGCCCGTTAGCGCAGTGAGCGATGACGAGGTTCATAACGTTGCCCCCGAGCCGGGTACTAGTCGGGCCAAAACTGATGTTGGTCCCCCCGACGTCGAATGTGATCTCAGCAGTGACCAGCGGGAACCGCAGGGCTTGACCAAGACCAAGCGCTCTCGGATAGACGTGGCCGAGCGCCGCACCGTCTGCCCACTCGCGGAACCGGATGGACAGGTCATCACCGTTGCCGTAGTGCACCCGGAGCCGGCTTCCGCTGGGCGGGCTCTCGACATCGGCAGGATCGCCACGGATGATCCAGTCGTTGTTGTCCAGGCTGGCGCGGGGCTGGCCAGAGGCGGTGGGCATGCGGAAGTTCAGCAGCAGCCGCCGCCGGTCGTCCCTCTCGAACCAGATCATGGGCGCGCCGCGAAACACGACCATGTTTGGCGTCTCGTAATAGAGGCCGCCGCCGATCACCGCGAGGACGTCCTCGCGCATCCACTCGAATCTCCCGCGCACTTCTGGCCGGTTGGCAGAGGCAGCCTTCATCGCCCGGCAGTCTTCCACGGTCCAGGCGGCGGCTTTCGCGTGATGTTCCGCGCACAGTGCGATCATTCGGGCCGGGTCGTGGTGGTGCTCCTTCTCCCAGGGCGGGTTGAAGTGGTGGTACTGGAGATACGGGTTGCCGCACCCACTCACCGGGCAACCAAAGCCAACCTCGCGGCGTAGCTCACGCCGCACTGCGACGGGTGGCGTGCGGGACAGGTCCTGAATGTCATCGGGCATGCCCCCGCAGTCTCCCACCGCGGCGGCCTGCGTCGGGTCCGCCCTACGCGGGTTCGCGCTACAGGTGCCCGCTTCCTCCGGCTGGTCCCCATAGACCGCGCGGCGGCCTACGACCAGCGCCGTCGCTTCGGCCGGTGGCAGCCGCTCACGCCAGGGCCAGCCGACGTGCGGACTGCACCGAACAGGCAGACCGTCAGAAGGAGGTTGGCGAAAGTCATCTGATCCGTAGAGTGTTTCGCGTCTCTCCCCTACCGGCTCATATGCTCGCTGACATGCTGAAATGCTGTTCATCCATACGCACTGGTGAGCAAACGCTGAGTGCCTTTGTGCGGCCAAAATGCGGGCCAGCGTAGCGAGATGGCTCAGCCGCGCTGGGAGGTCGATAAGCATCAAGCACAGGTTGACACACTCCCCGCCGTGACCTCTTCCTTGTCAGGCTCGTCTACGCTCGTCTGTTACGGCGTAGCTTCTTCTCCGGGGGTACTAGGTGCTGAAAAAAATGTAAAAACAGAAAATGTCAATAGCAGAGCTGACACCACGATAATACCCCAAATTAGAAGCTTCGAATCCTTAAACCTGCGTAGAAGCTCAACGAATATATAGACCTCGAATATCGGTGGCCACAGAATAGCGATTATGGCCTTGAAACTGCCTCCGAAAGATGCGAGTCTTCCTTGTACATTTGTTGCCCTATGATCCATTCTCAGCCATGCTTCGTAGATTCCGCCGCTAGGGACTAGTGCATTTCTATACCAGGCTTTAGGATCCGGGATGATTCCCGTGCAAGCTTTATCGAACGCCTTCCAGTAAGCATGTGAAGTCCAGTCCAGGCTTGCCGTAGCGGACGCCGTCGAGAAGTACAGATAACTGATGACTATCGGAATGATCGCCAGCACGAAGGTCGGTTTAGAGATTTTTGTAAAATCAAGATTAATCCCGTTTACCAGGTTCCTGTTTATCAGCTCAAAGAGCACCGCTGCCCCAAGCATAAGCGTCGTCGATCGAGAAATTTTCCGATCTGCATCTCGCCACTTATCCAGGGCGCTTGTCCAATATGTCCCCCAGAACTGATCCGAATTCTTAGACTGCGGTGTTGTTCCGGGACTTATCTCACTCATGGGAATTCCTTGATGGATATCGGCTATGTTACAGACGACTTACTACGATATCTTGCCGCGATGGCGTGGCTGGTAGACATGATGTGGGCCACTGGCTGGGGCCTCCTCATTCGGACCCGTCCTCCGGTAAGTGCCGATCTTGCACTCCGGTGCTCTGTGCCCACGGGGCGCATTGCCCGAAGCTGCACCGGCCGGACGGGAGCTGGAACCCGCGGCACGGGTCGGCCGGCTGGGCTGCCCACATCCCCACCAGCGGTGGCACGAAGCTGGTCAAGAGATACGGGTACCCGAGCAAGGCCGCGGCCGGGGCTGATGCCCAGCACGCCAGCAAGCTGCTGGACCTGGCCGGTGCCGATGAGGCCACCCGAGCCAAGGTCGGCGACCTGATCGCTGCGGCGAGGCGGGGAGCGCCCCTGCCTTCGGCGGAAGACGTGGCGCGCCGTCTCGGCTCGGGCTCGATCCGGCCAGTACCGGTGCCACCTTCGGCCAGGCGTGGACGGCCTGGCTGGCGGGAAAGAAGCGGCTGGGCCGGTCATCGCGGGAGCGGCTGGAGCAGATTGGCGAGCACTGGCTGCTGCCACTTCTGCCGATGTGCCGCTGGAGCGGCTGAACGGCGCGCACGTTGCCGAGGTCTTCAGCCGCATCGAGCACATCAACGCGGAGATCGCCGCCCAGCGCGGAGACAGCCGGGCATTCGTCAAGGTAGATGGCGATGTCCGCTCACGGCCCCGGCCGGTGAGCATCGCCAGCCAGCACCGCGTGTATGCGGCCCTGCGGGAGTTCTGCAACTTCGAGGTCCGCAAGACCCGGAGGCTGGCGTTCAACCCGGTTTACGCGGTCGAGCTAGAGCCGGAGGTCACGCCCGAGGCCCAGTGGTGGAGTGCAGCCCAGGCGGCCACGTTCCTTGCTGCCAGCGCTGATGACCCGCTCGGGCTGCTGTTCAGGGTCGTCTTGCTGCGCGGGGCACGGCGCGCTGAGGCGTGCGGGTTCCGCTGGTCCGGCGCAGACCTGGACGCTGGGTATCTATCCGTGGAACGGCCCATTCTCCTAGTGGGCGCTGACGTGATCGAGGGACGACCCAAGAGCCAGGCCGGTGCGCGGAAGATCTGGCTCGACGCCGAGACCGTCAGGCTGCTGCGCGAGCACCGCAGGGCGCAGCTCCGGGTACGGATGCAGGCTGGGTCCGCGTGGCAGGACGATGACCTGGTGTTCTGCAAAGACGATGGCACGCCGTGGAAACCGGACGCCGTGTCCAGGCGGTTTAAGACGATCGCCAGGGCCGCAGGGCTGCCAGTGATCAAGCTGCACGAGGGCAGGCACTCAGCGGCCAGCCTCGCGCGGGACGCGGCAGTAGACCCGGAGATCCGGCGCAAGACCCTCGGCCACGCTGACCAGGCGATGACGAGCCACTACACCCACATCGAGGCACAGGCCCACCGCGCTGCCGCAGAGGCGGTCGCTGCCCTGGTGGAAGGAGCCGGATCGTGAACGGATGTTCTAGGGATGTTCTAATCGGCACCGCCCGAGGGCTGCTCCAGGGCCTCCGCAGCAGCCTGCCAGGCCGCATCTCCAGCGATGTCTGCCCAGGTCAGCGGAGGCGGACGGGAATCGAACCCGCCGGCGACGCGACGCGCCGCCCACCGGTTTTGAAGACCGGGGGGGCCACCAGGCACCCGGACGCCTCCGGGGCCGACGTTACCTGCGCCCGGGCACCGGCCGCCATCCAGAACCGCAGGCGCCCGCGATGAGCCGTGGGTGCCGTCGCGGGTCAGCCGGTGCGGGTGACGTCGGCTGCGACGATCTTGCCGCCGCGGACTGTGTCGGTCCCGGTGTAGCTCTGGGCCGCGCCGGTGCAATCGTTGACTACCGCCAGGCTGAAACTGACCTGGTGACCGGACTGGCTCAGCTTGGTGGGCTGCTCATTGCCCGTGCAGGAGTACCCGGCCACGAACTGCTGGTAGGTCTGACCGGTCACCAGGCCCGAGCTGATCAGCGCCCATGCCCTGGCGTACCTGTGGGAGTCGATGTCCCGGTAGTAGGCGCTGACCACGGCCCAGGGATCGGTGCGGTGTCGCCTCGGCCGGGCTGCGTGACGAGGGGCAGGGGTTGCCCGTGGTGTGCCGCTGGCCGTACTGGTGCTGGCTGTGGGTGAGGCCGCCGGCCTAAGGGTCGCGATCTCAGCCGGTGGCGACGCCGGCGCAGCCGGGGCCGCATGGGCGACGAGCAGCCCAGCCGCGCCAAGGATGGCCGGCACGATGACCACCGCCAGGGGCCAGAGCAGTCTTTTCATGTCACTCGCTCGGTGGCTCTGCCAGGGCTGGCTGCCCGCAGGGCCATTGGGAGTTGTACCCCAAAGCAACTGCCCCGCCCCAGGATGCCTGGCGGAGCGCGGCCAATACTTTCTTCGCGGCACACCACGGCGGCAGCACAACCCCGAAGATCTGGGTGTATGGCAACCGGGCCCGGTGTGGCCGGTCAGGGCCCAGCCGCACCCCGGCCGCTGAGCACGAAGGCCGTGGCCTGGCTTCGGAGCTGGCCGTTGAACGCCGCGGCGGTATAGGTGCCGGCCGCCACCCCAGTCCCCTGACCCGGGCAGCCGGAAAGTGAGGTTCTCCGGTCCCAGGTGATCCGGAGGAACGCCGGAGCGCCCCGCCTCAGCATGACCGCACGGGAGCCAGTGCCGCGCAGGCAGCTGGACGAGTCCCACAGCGGCGTGCCGCTGGCGGCCACCACCACCGAGGTGAACCTGGAGCCCAGGTCGATGCGGCACGGCCGGCTCCGGGTGGAGACCGCGCCGACCACGAAGGTGACCTGCTCGCCCGGCCCGTACCGGTGCCGGGCAGAGCGGAGGGTCAGCAGCACAGCCGGCCTGGCGCAGGTCTGCCGCCCGGGCCTGGGGAGAGGGTGGGGTACTCGCACCCCGGGGAACTGCGGACGGCCGCGGCCGGGAGCCCAGGTCCGCGGTCTCCCGGGTAGCCGCCTGCCCGTGCTCGGCCCGCGAGCGTGCGCTGAGACCGGCCAGGTGGCCGGCGCCGGAGCGCGGTGGCACCTGGCCCGTGGCCTGGCTGCCGCCGAGCGCCTCGTTCACCGCCCAGATGGGGAGACCGAGCACCGCCACGCAGGCCGCGAGAACGACCACCCGGCGACGCCAGTATGTGGCAGGGGAGACCAGTTTCTGGCCCATAAATCGATTATATAATCGAATAGCTCAAAAGCGATAGCGGGCTCCTCGCCTGGAGGCGGCCAGGGCCGGGTGCTGGACGGCGCTGCCCTTACCGGCGCTGGGGCGGGGATAGGCGGGCGGTGAGATCGCGGGCGCCTTCGCCGGATAGTTGTGGCAGGGCGGTGCGGCGGCCGGTGCATACCAGGAGGATGGCGTGGACCGGGCCGCTGACTTGCGGGCCGTCGCCGATGGACCAGCAGATGTCGGTGGCGGTGAACCGGAATCCTGCTGCCTGGCGGGCCGCGGGGAGGGGCGGCGGCCAGCGCATGGACAGGACCCTGGTGGCGGCGGTGGCCGCGGCTGGGGGTGGCATGTCGTGGCGGCGGCCGAGTGGGATGGCGATGTCTTGCGCGTGGACGAGTATGTCGGTGAGCGTCTCCAGGTAGGTGACGCCGATGTTGTGGCGGCGGGAGCCGGCCGTGCCGCGGATGCCGGCAATGATCTGGTCCGCTGGCCAGGCGGCGGCGCGGCGGCAGGCGGCGGCGTGGATGGTCCGGTCCAGGCTGCCGCGCCATCGGGCCATCATGGCGATGGCACCGGGCAGGCCGAGTTGCTGCAGGGTCAGGTGCGCGGCCACGTCCCGGACGGTCCAGCCCGCGCACAGCGACGGCTGTGCCCAGTCGCCGGGTGACAGCTGGCCGAGCAGGGCGGCCAGTTTGACCCGCTGTGCGCCGATGACCTGCCAGACCTGGTCTTGGTCCAGGATGGCCGGGCCGGGCGGCGGCTGGCTGGTCATGCCGGTGCCTGCGCGGGGTGCGGCCGCAGGACGGCGGTGACGAGCGCGGTGAGCTGCGCGGTGGGGTCGAACGCCGGGTCGGGGTTAGCGAGCTGGTGCAGCACGAGGCCGGTCCAGTGGTTCATCACGATCGGGGCGTCCCGCGGTGGGTCGGCGGAGCCGGCGATGCGCACCCAGTTGGTGAACCAGGCGCTGACCCGGGCGCCGGTGACGGCCAGCTGGGCCCGCAACGGCGGGTGCAGGGCGGCTTCGAGGAGGATCGCGTACCGGGCCATGGTCAGCGCCCGCTGCGGGCCGGTCGCCTGCTGCGCGAACTCGGCCAGCGCCTGAGCCAGTTCCCGTGGCGTGGCCGGGCACACCCGCGCCGCGATGTCTTCCCAGTTGGCGCGCTCCCGGGCGGCGAACCGCTCCACCACGGCGCCCAGCAGCGCATCCCGGGTGCGGAAATGGTTGGACGCTGATCCGGGCGGGAGCCCCGCAGCGGCGTCCACGGCCCGGTGGGTCAGCGCATGGATGCCGGACTCGCCGAGCACGCCGATGGCGGCATCGAGCAGGTCGTCGCGCCGGTTTGCCATGCCGGTAGACTACAATAGTAGTTCCTGTCACTACAATAGTAGTTCAGACTATGCCTCCTGACGGCGGCCCTTCGGTGCCCGTGGCTGGGGCAGGCCCCCCCCCCCATCCGTACGCTGGCCCCGTTCACCGCCACCCCCTTCCCCGGCACGCCGGCGCAGCGGCGCCCCTGGATCCGCGCGGCTCGAGCCCTCGGCCGGGCCTGCTCCACCACGGCGCGGTCAGTCGCGCCGGCGATGTCGACCACGCGGGACGCCCTCGACATGGACGTCCTGCGGCGCGCCGTGGGCGACCGCAAGCTGACCTACTTCGGCGAGTCATACGGCTCCTACCTCGGGCTGGTGTACGCGAACCTGTTCCCCGGCCGGGTCCGGGCGATAGCGATCGACGGCATCGTCGACCCGCAGGCACTGGTCGGTACGCCCGCCACCGCGGACGTGCCCGTCTTCGACCGGATGGGCTCCGCCGCCGCCAGCTACCGCGCGCTGCACGAACTGCTGAAGCTCTGCCAGCGGGCCGGCCGGTCCCGGTGCTCCTTCGCCGGCCCGGACACCCCGGCCCGGTTCGGCCGGCTGGCCGCCCGGCTCCAGGCACACCCGCTGCGCCTTGCCGCCCCTGGTGTCAAAGCGACCACCTTCACGTACGCGAACCTGATCGCGGACACCGAACACTGGCTGCACGACCCCAGCGGATACCGGGGCCTGTTCGCCGAGCTGACCGACCTGGCGCGGCTCACCGGACCCGGCGGGGCAGGCCCCGGCCGCGCCGCCGTGGTGCGGCGCTTGCTGCGCCTCCACCTCGCGCTACAGCCCGGGCCGGGTTACGACAACCTCCTCGAAGCCGAGTCCGGGGTGCTGTGCACTGACGGCCTGTCGGCCGCGGACGCCGCCTCGTGGCCCGCGGCCGCCGCTGCCGCCGACCGCCGCGCCAAGTACTTCGGCGCGTACTACGCCTGGGTCACCGTCCAGTGCGCGCGGGATACGTGGACCGCGCAGGACCAGGACGTCTACCGGGGCCCGTTCGACCACCGCACCGCCGCGCCCGTCCTGGTGATCGGCGACTTGTGGGATCCGGCCACCAGCTACGACAGCGCCGTGAAAGTTGCGCGGCTGCTGCCCAACAGCCGCCTGGTCGCCAGCGACAGCTGGGGCCATGAGGCTGTGGGGACGTCCGCGTGCGTCGACGACACGCTCTGGGACTACCTGATCCAGCCGCTGGCCCCGGCGCCGAAGATCACGCACTGCCGCGGCAACGTCCAGCCCTTCGCCCCGTCGCCGTCCACCCATTGACCGGGCTGCCCCGAGGCCGGCCCGGCATGCGCAGCCGATCTGCGGCCCAG
>CAVPSA010000042.1:0-248848 GCA_963707905.1 uncultured Actinomycetes bacterium
CGGGTCATCGACCGGGTACAGCACGACCACACAGCGCCGGTCGCTGATCCTGACCTCGACCAGGGCGCGGCGGCCTCGGTCAGGATGGTCATGCCAGACATACCTCAGACCCGCCACGCCGACGACCGCGTCACGAACCTCACGGGGGTCAAACCCGTGCTTGGTCGATAACTTCCCGGCAGTCGCCTCACTGATGATCAGCTTGGCGACCCACAGAGAGCGAGGCATGGCGCGACCATAGCGATATGGGCCGACAAGGGCAGGTGGTGGAGCGCCGGGGGGAGTGGGACACCGCGGCACAGAGAATGTGTTGTGAAGAATGGGACAACTCGGCCGCCTCCGACCAGGGCCGAGGCTTGATCATCGAGTGGACCGCCGACCTGTAACCGCCGTCAAGCCAGCCCCACCCCGGCTAGCGGCAAGGAGGACACCAGCAACAAACCGCCGGGCGTGCGGGCTGCTCACGAAGCACCCACACAGCCCCGGCACGCGGAACCATGTCTGCCCGCGCCAGCGGCCCACCCACCCGCCCAAGCCCAGCGCCACACCCGTTGGCGCCAAAGCCCCGCAGCCATGGCAAGGCCAAAAAAGTGCGCCCAACGGGCGCGCAGCCGCTCTCACCACGCTGTTCCATGGGTAGCTTTGGCGCCATGACCTTCGGCGACTCAGGGGAAAGCCGGGATCGCTATCAGCGCGCCGGTGCCGCCGCTGGCGGCGCGCTGATGGGCAGTTTCATTGGCGGCCCAGCCGGGGCTATCGCCGGCGCGGCGCGGACCGCTCCTGGAGCCGTGCGCGCAGAAGGTCTGGGAGGGGCTATCCGCAGCCGGGCGGCGGCGCGTCGGCAAAGCCCTCGCGTCTGCCTGTGACGCCGGGATACCCAGGACGAGCTACGGAGCGGTCAACGCATCCGACCGCAGGCAGTCGCTAGCGGGGTATGCCCTGTCTGCTGCCAGCCGCACCGCGTGGAAGGACAAGATCCGGACCCTCGGCCGGTCGCTGGCCTCTGGCCTGCTGGCCGACGATGACGCGCAGATCGACACCGAGCAACTCATCATCAGCGCGATAGCCGACATTGAAGCCCCGCACCTGACACTGCTGGAGTTCCTTGTGTGCTGGGAGCCCGGCCGGAACGTCAGCCGCCCAGCCGTCGATCGGCGGCTAGACATCCCCGCCTACTCCCATAGCCTTCTTTCCATGGCCAGTGGATCGTCCAGTGCCTGCCTGACTGTTGGAGAGATCCCCGCTCGGAGCGGCCCCGCCTCGCCCGGTCGCCCCCAGCCTGCTGGGACCTTGCAGCGCACGGCCTGGCCGTGGAGAACGACAACACACCCCAGGCCATCGAGCGGTACCAGCAGCAGCTTGAAGGAGCAATGGCCCGGCAGTACCGGCAGGACTCCCGCGCCTGCGGTTTCCGCCCCACCGGGGCACCTACAGGGACCGCCGCCGGAAGGATGGTGCCGGAACCTACCTGGTCCCCAACCGAACTGGGCGAAGAGGTCCTTCCTTCGCTCCCGACGCCGGGACCAACCTGCCCGACGTCGGACTACTGGCAAGGCCGGGCAGGAGGACTCATGAGCACAGCGGCCCAAGACAGGCCAGCAGGAACCGAACCGATGATAGGGGCGAACGGATCGGATCCAGGCTGATGCTGCGCGCGGTGCTTACCGGTTCGACGGCGCCCGGCACCGCCTCAATACTGCCGCCGTGCCCGGCGCACCGCGGAAGCCGTCTACGTGCCCCTAGCCGAAGCGCTGTGGTGGGCTGTAATCGTGGACACCGGCTTCGAGGAACTGGCGAACACCGGGAACTCCAGGGCTCGCCCACCAGGAAGCACTACCAGGACACCAGGAACGCAGACCGATCCGGGCGCGTCCTCGTGGACTGCGCTACGCACGTGATCGCTGCGGTCACCAACCCGCTCTCATGGCGCTTGAGGACGGCCTGAGACTCCCCTTGCCTCCCAAACGCCTTCGGTGTCTCCTTCCGCTGGCGGCCATCCGAACAACTCCCCCAACCCTGCACAAGAACCACCTGAAGAACGCCGAGTCAATGCGACCGGGCTACGACACCTGGCTAGCCGGACGCCCAGCAACAATGACCATGGAATCCGCAGCCATCTGGTTCACACAGGCAGTGGAAGAGGCCGACATCAACTGGTCGCCGTCAGTTACGGAGCTTCGCCAAGTGCCACACGTCGCTTCGTTATCCACCGATCCCGATAGCCTAAATGGATGGCTGACGAGGGACGTGCCGCCCGCTCAGCCGCCTGGGGAGTTGCGGCAGGCATATCGGCGCCGGTGCGATCGCAGCTTGGCTAGCGGTCCCGGATGGATCGCCCGCTGTGCTGATCGCCGCGTGCTCCTTCACCGTGGTGGGGATGGCTGGGCTCTACATGTGCTTCGCATCCCTATCCAGCACTTGGCCTGCCGGTCGACCATTGCGCCGTGGCGCTCCAGTGCCGCGATTGCCTGCGGATCTCCACCCATCGGCTGAACCGGAGCAGATCCGCTCCGGTGCGCTCATCCCCGGCAAGTGTGCAAGCGTACCGGTGCGAGCAAGCAACCTTGCCCCCGAGTCGTCCGCCACACCGTCCTACGACGATGCTGCGGCTCCGGCGATGCGTTCCGGCTGGCAGCAATACTTCGAACAGGTCCGCGACATCGCCCCCCCGAGGCGGCCTGGTAGGTCGTGAAGACGAACTCGCCACGTTGGGGGCATTCTGCATGGGGTCAGATCCGTATTGGTGGTGGCGAGCTGAACCGTGGGGAGGGAAGTCCGCTCTCATGTCCTGGTTTGTTCTCAATCCTCCACCGGGCGTAGCCGTCGTCTCATTTTTTGTCACCGCCCGCGACGCCTCCCAGGATGACAGCGAAGCATTCACCGTCACGGTGCTGCGCCAACTCGAAGAATTGCTTGGCCAGGATCTGCCTCATTACTTAGCGACCGGCGAGTTGTATTCCTCCTACAGGCTGCTGCTCCGCCAAGCCGCCCAGCATTTCCAGTGCCGGGGCAGGCGGCTGATCTTGGTAGTTGATGGCTTGGATGAAGACCGAGGATCGGAGAGGGGACGGTTCAGCATCGCCTCCTTGCTGCCCAAGCACTGCGAGCACGGCCTTAAGGTCATCGTCGCCAGCCGTCCCCACCCTCAGATCCCCCCTGATGTCGCCGCCGACCACCCTCTCCGCGATCCCCGCGCGGTACACACCCTCACTCCTTCACCACACGCCCAGGTGATCCGTGATAGCGCTGAACAAGAACTGCACGGCTTGCTCACTGGCCCCCCCGGTCAGCGAACCTCCTCGGCCTGCTCACTGCGGCTGGTGGTGGCTTGACCCTAGCCGACCTGGCCGAACTCACCGGGCAGCCGCCCTACCGAATCCGCCGCACCTTGCGTGGCGTGACTGGCCGCACCTTCACCACGCGTGCCGCCTACTGGATGAAGCCAAATGAATGACTATGAGGGCCTGGTCTACATGCTCGCCCATAAAACCCTTCAAGCCGAGGCAACTGCTGCTCTAGGCCCGAAGCAGCTAGCCGCTTACCGTGACCAAATCCACGCATGGGCTGATACCTACCAGGCCCAGACTGGCCTCCAGACACACCCGTCTACCTGCTGCGCGGCTACTTCCGGATACTCCAAGCCACCCACGACACCACCCGGATCATCGCCTGCGCCACTGACCCCGCCCGCCACGACCGACTGCTCGCCCGAAGCGGCGGCGACACAGCCGCGCTAGCCGAAATCGGTGCAGCCATCGACTCCGCTCTCGCCCAACCCCGCCGCGACGTGGCTACCATGACCCGCCTGGCCTACCACCGTGACAAAATCACCAACCGCAACCAGCACATGCCTGCCAGCCTGCCTGCTATCTGGGCAACACTTGGCAGCCCCACCCGCGCTGAAGCCCTAGCCCGCTCCATCACCGATCCAGACGCGCAGACACGGGCGCTGGCTGAAGTGGCGCGGGCGCTTGCTGAGGCCGGGCTACATGACCAGGCCCAGCAAGTAGCTAGCCAGGCCGAGGTCACCGCCCACTCCATCAGCAGCCCATACATGCAGGCCCAGGCGCTGGCGGCGGTGGCCCGGGCGATGGCTGAGGCCGGGCTACATGATCAGGCCCAGGAGATAACTAGCCAGGCCGAGGCCGCCGCCCGCTTCAACACTGACCCAGACGCGCGCGCATGGGCGCTGGCGGCGGTGGCGCAGGCGATGGCTGAGGCCGGGCTACATGATCAGGCCCAGGAGATAGCTAGCGAGGCCGCGGTCACCGCCCGCTCCATCACCAGTCCAGACGCGCGCGCATGGGCGCTGGCGGCGGTGGCGCAGGCGATGGCTGGGGTCGGAGCCGGGGCGGAGTTGCGTGATCAGGCCCGGCAGGCGGCTAGCCAGGCCGAGGTCGCCGCTCGCTCCATCACCGACCCAGACGCGCGTGCATGGGCGCTGGCGGCGGTGGCGCAGGCGATGGCTGAGGCCGGGCTGCATGATCAGGCCCGGCAGGCGGCTAGCCAGGCCGAGGTCGCCCTCGCTCCATCACCGACCCAGATATGCAGGCGCGAGGGCTAGCCGAAGTGGCGCAGGCACTGGCTGAGGCCGGGCTGCACGATCGGGCCGAGGCCGCCGCCCGCTCCATCACCAGCCCAAACGCACAGGCACAGGCGCTGGCGGCGGTGGTGAAGGCACTGGCTGAGGCTGGGCTGCACGATCGGGCCGAGGTCGCCGCCCGTTCCATCACCAGCCCAAACGCGCGGGCACCGGCGCTGGCAGCGGTGGCCCGGGCACTCGCCAAGGCCGGGCTGCTCGATCAGGCCCGGCAGGTGGCTGGCCAGGCCGAGGTCGCCGCCCGTTCCATCACCAGCCCAGACGCGGAGGCGCGGATGCTGGCAGCGGTGGCCCGGGCACTCGCCAAGGCCGGGCTGCTCGATCAGGCCCGGCAGGTGGCTGGGCAGGCCGAGGCCGCCGCCCGTTCCATCACCAGCCCAGACGCGCAGACGCAGGCGCTGGCGGCAGTGGCCCGGGCGCTAGCCGAGGCCGGAGCCGGGGCGGGGCTGCTCGATCAGGCCCGGCAGGTGGCTGGCCAGGCCGAGGTCGCCGCCCGTTCCATCACCAGCCCAGACGCGCAGACGCAGGCGCTGGCAGCGGTGGCGCAGGCACTGGCTGGGACTGGGCGGCACGATCGGGCCGAGGCAGCCGCCCGCTCTATCACCCGCCCATACGCGCAGGCGCGAGGGCTGGCGGCGGTGGCGGAAGGGCTGGCCGGGGCTGGGCTGCACGATCGGGCCGAGGTCGCCGCCCGTTCCATCACCGACCCAGGCGCGCGGGCACAGGCACTGGCGGCGGTGGCCCGGGCGCTGGCCGGGGCGGGATTGCGTGATCAGGCCCGGCAGGTGGCTGGCCAGGCTGAGGTCGCCGCCCGTTCCATCACCAGCCCAAGCGCGCGGGCACAGGCACTGGCGACGGTGGCCCGGGCGCTGGCCGGGGCGGGATTGCGTGATCAGGCCCGGCAGGTGGCTGGCCAGGCTGAGGTCGCCGCCCGTTCCATCACCAGCCCAAGCGCGCGGGCACAGGCACTGGCGACGGTGGCCCGGGCGCTGGCCGGGGCGGGATTGCGTGATCAGGCCCGGCAGGTGGCTGGCCAGGCTGAGGTCGCCGCCCGTTCCATCACCAGCCCAAGCGCGCGGGCATGGGCACTCGCGGCGGTGGCGCAGGCCCTGGCCGAGGCTGGGCTGCAGGATCAGGCCGAAGCCGCCGCCCGCTCCATCGCCGACCCAGACGCACAGGCGGAAGCGCTAGTTTGTGTTGCGGAGATCCTGCAGGCCATAGGGCGAACCGACGCTGCGCAGTACCTGGTTGCCGAGGCGCTATCTGTTGGGTCATGGACCATACCGCTGCGCAGGAACGCACTACCACCGGAGGCCCTTCTAGCCGTGGCTTCATCGCTCCTTGCCCAGTAGCTCGCCAGAATGTGGTCGTTGTGCCAACGACCACAAACGCAGACGGAGCAGGGCGCTGCGGCGCCGGGTGACGGGCGCGACGGCTGGCTGACAGCCGTGCGGGCTAACCCCGGCAGGCGTGCATGGCGCGGGCGAAGGCCGCACCGCGGTCGGCGTAGTCGCGGAAGGCGCCGAAGCTGGGCGCGGCGGGCGACAGCAGCACGACCCCGTCCGGCAGCGCCCAGCCGTAGCCGCGCTCCACCGCCGCGTCCAGGTCCGCACACGGGACCACGTCCACCTTGGCGGGCCCCGCCGCCTCGATCGCGGCCTGGATCCGGGGCCCGCTGTCCGGCACGGCGAGCACAAGCGTGGGCGCCTCCCGGGCGGCCAGGCCGGTGGCCAGCGGCGCGTAGTCGATGCCGCGGTCATGGCCGCCCGCGATGAGCGCGACCCGGCGGCCGGGGAAGGCGTCAAGCGCGGCCAGGGTGGGCAGCACGTTGGTGGACAGGCTGTCGTCCACGAACGTCACCCCGCCAACCTCGCCGATCACCTGGAGCCGGTGCGCCAGCGGCACGAAGCCCGCCGCGGCCCGCGCCAGCGCGGCCTCGTCGGACGCCTCGGGAACCCCCAGCGCGCGCAGGCAGGCCCGGGCGATCAGCGCGTTCCGGCGGCCGTGCGCGCCAAGCAGGCCAAGCGGTGCCATCCAGCCGGCGCCGGGGTCGTCGCCGGCCAGGACCCACTCCACCCGCGGGCCGAGCAGGCCGGCTCGCGCGCGCAGCAGATCGCTGTCCCCGTTGGCGACGGTGAGGTCCGCGCCAGGCTGCGAGCAGGCGGACAGTTTGTCGGCGTAGTACGTCGCCACGTCGCCGTGCCAGTCCAGGTGGTCGGGGTGCAGCGAGGTCACCGCGACCACCACGGGCGAGCAGGCCAGATCGGTGGCCTGGTAGCTGGACGTCTCGATCACCCAGTACCGGGCGCCCCCATCGAGCGCAGGGTCCCACGGCGGCTGGCCGATGTTGCCGCCGACCACGCACGGGTAGCGCCACTGCCGCAGCAGGTGCCCCGCGATCGCCGTCGTGCTGCTCTTGCCCTTGGTCCCGGTGATGCAGGCGACCCGGCTGCGGTCCGCCTCGGCCAGCCACAGGCCGAGGCCGCCGGCCACCGGGATGCCCCGGCTCGCCAGTTCGGTGACCTCGGGGCGGTACCGGCTGATGCCGGGTGACTTGATCACGACGTCGCAGGCGGCCAGCGCTTCCAGCCCGCCTTCGGCGGTGGCGAGGACCGGCTGCCCGTCAGGGCCAGGCCCGGACGGACGGTCGTCCACCAGCACCGGGCGCGCGCCAAGCGTGGCGAGCTTGCGCAGGCTGGCCCTGCCCTCGACGCCGAGCCCCCAGACTCCCGCGCGCATCCCGCGCAGGTCCGACCAGGAGAGCGCGGGCCGCGGCCCGGCCGTCACGGCGCGCCGTCCCGCGGGTGCAGCCGGGCGATCAGCCCGAACCGGCCGCACGGCCGGGCCGTGCGATTGCTGAAGAAGTCCGCGCCGGTGGGGACGGCGGCGACGTGGATGTGCTGGCCGGCTACGCCCGCCGCGCGGAGCAGGACGCGGTTGGCCGTCCACAGGTCGAACAGCCACCGGCCGGTGCCGTCGGGCCGGATGACCAGAGGGGCACGTTCGCCGAAACACTGCTGCGCCGCCTCGGCCACGTCCGCGCCCACCTGGTAGCGATCCGGGCCGATCGCTGGCCCGATCCCGGCGATGACGTCGCCCGGCCGGGTGCCCAGGGCGACCATCGCGGCCACCGCGGCGCCGGTCACCCCGGCCACGGTGCCGCGCCAGCCCGCGTGCACGCAGCCGAGCACGTGCGCCCCGGGGTCGTAGAGGACGATCGGCACGCAGTCGGCGACCAGCACTCCCAGGACCGTTCCGGGGTCGCTGGTGACCAGGGCGTCGGCCTCGCCCACCCCGGCATCGGCGACGGCGGCGCCTGCGCCCCGGTCCGCCCGGCCCACCACGCGTGTGACGCTGCCATGCACCTGCTTGCCGAAAACGAAGTCGGCCAGGCCGGCGCCCAGCGCCGCGGCCGCGCGGCGGCGGTTCTCCAGCACGTCCTCCGGCCGGTCACCCACGCCGAAGCTCAGGTTCAGCGTCGCGTAGTCGCCCATGGAGACGCCGCCGTGCCGGGTGGTGACCAGCGCATCGACGGGCCGACGGTCCAGGGCCGGCCAGCCCAGCACCCGCAGGCCGCCCCGGTCCCGCAGTTCGTGGCTGGCCGTGGCTTGTGTGCTCATCGTCTGGGAGCTTAGGGCACGGCCGCGCCACACTGGGACGGTGAACACTGAGCTGGCCCGGGTATCTGTGCGGGTCACCGGGACGGTGCAGGGGGTTGGCTTCCGCCCGTTCGTCTACTCGCTGGCGACGCGGCTTGGCCTGGCCGGTTTCGTCGGCAACGACTCCGAGGGCGTGTTCGCGGAGATCGAAGGGTCCGCCGCCGCGGTGGCGGAGTTCCTGGCCGCGGTGGAACGTGATGCCCCGCCGCTGGCGCGGATCGACCAGGTCGTGTCCACAAACCTGCGGCCATACGGCAGTGCGGGGTTCACGATTGCGCCGAGCGCACCGGGGGCCCAGCGGACCGCCCTGGTGTCGGCCGACAGCGCCATGTGCGCCGGCTGCCTGGCCGAGCTCCGCGATCCCGCGGACCGGCGGTATGCGTACCCGTTCATCAACTGCACCAACTGCGGGCCGCGGTTCACCATCGTGACTGACGTGCCCTACGACCGGCCCAACACGACGATGGCCCCCTTCGCCATGTGCGAGCCGTGTGCGGCGGAGTACCACGACCCGGCGAACCGCAGGTTCCATGCGCAGCCGGTCTGCTGCCCCGCCTGCGGGCCCCGGCTGAGCCTGCGTTCGGCCGACGGCAGCCTGCTGGAGACCGGCGACCCGCTGGCGGCGGCGGCCGCGCTGCTGCGGGACGGGCAGGTGCTGGCGGTGAAGGGGCTCGGCGGCTACCACCTCGCCGTGGACGCGCGCAGCGAGGAGGCGGCCGCCGCGCTGCGGGCGCGCAAGCACCGGGAGGACAAGCCATTCGCGGTGATGGCGGCCGGCCTGGCGGCGGCGGCCGAACTTGGCGAGCTGGACGGGACCGCCGCCGCGCTGCTGGCCAGCCCGCGGCGGCCGATCGTGCTGCTGCCGCGGCGCCCCGGCACGGTTGCAGCGGCGGTCGCGCCGGGGAACCGGACGCTTGGCGTCATGCTGCCGTATACCCCGCTGCACCAGCTGCTGCTCGAAGCGACCGGCGGCCCGATCGTGCTGACCAGCGGCAACCTCTCGGATGAGCCCATCGCCTACCGCGACGAGGATGCCTTCGAGCGGCTGGCGGCGGTCGCGGACGCATTCCTCACCCACGACCGGGCCATCCACATCAGGACCGACGACTCGGTGGTGCGGGTATGGGGTGGGGCGGCGGGGCCAGAGCTAGCGCTGGGTGGGGCGGCGGGGTCAGAGCTAGCGCTGGGTGGGGCGGCGGGGTCAGGGCTAGCGCTGCGCGGCCGGGAGATGCTCATCCGGCGCTCCCGGGGCCACGTGCCCGAACCGGTCACCGTCCGGTCCAGGTTCCGGCGGCCCGTGCTGGCCTGCGGCGCCGAGCTGAAAAACACGTTCTGCCTGGCCAAGGACGACCGCGCGTTCGTGTCCCACCACATCGGGGACCTGGAGAACGCGGCGACGCTGCGCTCGTTCACCGAGGGCATCGAGCATTTCGGCCGGCTGTTCGGCATCGAGCCGCAGGTCGTCGCCTACGACCTGCACCCCGAGTACCTGTCCACCAAGTACGCGCTTGACCTCGACCTGGACTCCTGCGGCGTGCAGCACCACCACGCGCACATCGCCTCCTGCCTGGCCGACAACGGCCACGAAGGCGCGGTCATCGGGGTGGCCTTCGACGGCACCGGGTACGGCACCGACGGCACCCTGTGGGGCGGCGAGTTCCTCGTCGCCGACCTGGCCGGCTTCGAGCGGGCCGGGCACCTCGAACCGGTGCCGATGCCGGGCGGCGCCGCCGCGATCCGGCAGCCGTGGCGGATGGCCGCCGCCTACCTGCGTGCCGCCTTTCCCGGCGGGCCGCCGTCCGGGCTCGACGTGGTCAAGCGCAACGAGCGGAACTGGGCGGCGATCATCTCGCTGGCCGAGCGGAGTGTGAACGCGCCACTCTCGTCCAGCGCCGGGCGGCTGTTCGACGCGGTCGCGGCGCTGCTGTCGGTCCGGGATGCGATCAACTACGAGGGCCAGGCCGCCGTGGAACTCGAGCAACTGGCCGACCCCGGCGAGACGGGCGGCTACCGGGCGGCGATCAGCGAGGGAGATCCGTTTCGTATCCAAGGCGCCAGCCTGGTGCGGGCGGTCACCGGCGAGCTGACGGAGGGGGCGCCGGCGCCGGTCATCGCGGCCAGGTTCCACAACGGGATCGCCGCGCTGATCGAGGAGGGGTGTGTGCTTGCGCGGGAGCGGCACGGGCTGGACACGGTGGCGCTGTCCGGCGGGGTCTTCCAGAACCTGCTGGTGACCGAGCGCGCGGCCACGCGGCTTGCGGCGCGCGGCTTCCGGGTGCTGCTGCACTCGCGGGTGCCCTGCAACGACGGCGGCATCAGCCTCGGCCAGGCAGTAGTCGCCGGGGCCAGGGACCGGGCGGGTTAGCCAGCCAGCTGGGCATAGCCATCACGGATGGCGGCGGCCAGGCCTGCGCCGGGGAGCCCTTCCGGGAACGGCCAGCGGTCGCCGGCCTCGGCCTCGGCGTGCTCGGCGGGCACGCCGGCCGCGTGCAGTTCGGCGATGAGCGCGGCCGCGGCGGCAAGCTGCTCGTGCTGTGCGGCCAGGAACGCCGCGTCGACCACCGCCCCGTGCCCGGGCACGAGGACGTCCCCCTCGCGCAGCGCCGCCCGGAGCCGGCCGATGGTGGCCGGCCAGTCCAGCGGGAAGCTGCCGGACCCGTACACCGGCGGGCCGGACTCCTCGACCAGGTCGCCGACGAGCCACACGCCACTGGCCGGCAGGTGCACAAGCAGGTCGTTGTCGGTGTGGCCGCGGCCCAGGTGCCGCAACTCCGCCCCGGTGCCGCCGAGATCGAGCGTCATCTGCTCGCCGACCAGCACCGTGGGCGGGGTGATGACGATCTCGCGCCACTCGCCGGCCGGCTCCTCGCCGGCCGCGATCAGCCTGGCGAGCATCGGCCGCTCGTAGGTGTCGAGATGCGCGGGCACCCGTTCGTGCCCGTAGATCGGTGCGCCCAGGTCGCTGGCCGGGCCGAACCTGGCGTTGCCGAAGCTGTGGTCGAAGTGCGCGTGCGTGTTGACCACCCAGCGCACCGGCAGCGTGCCGAGTTCAGCGAGGTCGGCGCGGATCTCGTCGGCCTGGCGGTGCGAGGATCGGGTGTCGCAGACGAGCAGCCCGCCGGTGCCGCGCACCACGCAGACGCTCACGTCATGGGGCTGGTACCGGCGGCGGAAGATCCCGGCAGCCACCTCTTCCCAGGCTGTCACCCTGCCGAGGCTAGCGCCACGGCCCCCGCGACGGAGCCGCAGGGCCCGCAGGCCCGCGCCCCCGGCTCACCCGCGCCCCCGGCTCACCCGCGCCCCCGGCTCACCCGCGCCCGGCCGGGGCAGCCAGGCGCAGCCAGTCGTACCACCGGCCGATGCCGTCCCCGGCCCGCGCCGAGACCGGCAGCACCGTCGCGCCGGGGCTGATCATCGCCAGGTCGGCCGTGCACCTGGCCAGGTCGAAGTCCAGGTAGGGCAGCAGGTCGGTCTTGGTGACCAGGACCAGGTCGGCGCTGCGGAACATGTGCGGGTACTTGACCGGCTTGTCGGCCCCCTCGGTGACCGAGGCGAGTACCACGCGGTGCGCCTCGCCGAGGTCGAACAGGGCCGGGCAGACCAGGTTTCCCACGTTCTCGATCACCACGACGGACCCGCCGGGCGGGTCGAGTTTGGTGAGCGCGCCGCGCACCATCATGGCGTCGAGATGGCAGCCGGTCCCGGTGTTGACCTGGACCACCTGGCAGCCGGCCGCGCGCATCCGGTCCGCGTCAAGCGAGGTCTCCTGGTCCCCCTCGATGACGCCGACGACAAGCTCCCCGGCCAGGTCGGCGGCGGTGCGCTCGAGCAGCGTGGTCTTGCCGGCCCCGGGCGAGCTCATCAGGTTGAGCGCGAGAATGCCCCGCTCGCGCAGCCAGTCCCGGTTCTGCCGGGCGAGCGCGTCGTTGCGGGCCAGCACCTTTTCCGCCAGCGTGACGGTCCGGCCGTGCGTGTGCTGCCCGTCGTCGTGGTGCTGCTCGTCGTGGTGCTGCTCGTCGTGGTCGCTGCTCGTCGTGCTGCTGCTCGTGCCGTGCGGACCGTGCTCGTGCCCGCCACTGTGCTCGTGCTCGTGCCAGGTGCCGTCCTCGTGCCCGGTGCCGTCCTCGTGCCCGGTGGCGTCCTCGTGCCAGGTGCCGTCCTCGTGCTCGTGCCCGGCCAGTTCGTCGCCGGCGCAGCCGCAGGTCGCGCACATCTCACGCCACCTTGACCGAAAGGATCTTGAGTTCTTCCCCGCCGAGCACGGCCACATCCGCGCTCCCGCAGGGGCAAAGGACGAACGGCGGGTCCGGCTGGAAGCTCGGTGCCGCAGGAGCGGCACCGGCACCGCGCGGGTGGCTCGGTGATCTCCAGCGTGGCTCCTTCCAGGCCGGTGCCCTCGGTGGCGAGGTCGAAGCAGAACCTGACCGAGTCGGCCACCACGCCCGACAGCGCCCCGATCTCCAGGTGCACGCTGGTGATCCTGGCCCCGGGCAGCCGCTGCGTCACCGTGTCGACCACGCCCTCTGCGATCGCCAGCTCGTGCACGCGGCCCTCCCCGGCGCGGTCAGCAGATACGCGGCAGCGGGTCGCCGACCAGCAGGTCGACGATGCGGGTGCCGCCGAACGCGGTCTTGATCGTGACCAGGCCGACCGGTTCGGCGGTCACCTCGCCGATGATCGCCGCCTGTGCGCCGAGCGGGTGGGCGCGCAGGACGGCGAGGGCCTGCTCCGCCTGGCCGCCGTCCACCACGGCGACCAGGCGGCCTTCGCAGGCCACGTAGAGGGGATCGATGCCGAGCAGTTCCGCCGCGCCGCGGACCTGGTCCCGCACCGGGATGGCCTTCTCAGAAATGAACACGCCGACGTCCGCGGCCTTGGCGATCTCGTTGAGGATCGTCGCGACGCCGCCGCGGGTCGCGTCGCGCAGCGCGCGCAGCCCGGGCACCGCGCCGATCAGGCCGGCCACCAGTCCCGCCAGGGGCGCGGTGTCGGACGCCACGTCCGCCTCGATGTCCAGTTCGCCCCGGGCCAGCATGATGGTCACGCCGTGGTCGCCGATCGGCCCGGAGACGAGGACCTTGTCACCGGGCCGGGCGTTGGCCACGCCCAGGTCCACGCCCGCCGCGACGGCGCCGACGCCAGCGGTGTTGATGTAGCAGCCGTCCGCCTTGCCCTTCTCCACCACCTTGGTGTCCCCGGTGACCACGGCAACCCCGGCCACCGCGGCCGCGTCGCGCATGGACTCGGCGATGCGGGTCAGGTCGGCGACGGGAAAGCCCTCCTCGAGGATGAAGCCGGCCGACAGGTAGAGCGGCGTCGCGCCCGCCACCGCAAGGTCGTTGACCGTGCCGTTGACCGCGAGGTCGCCGATGTTGCCGCCGGGGAAGAACAGCGGTGACACCACGAAGGAGTCGGTGGTCAGCGCCACCGAGGCCACGCCACCCGCTTCCCCGAACCCCTTCATCGGCAGCCGCGCGGCGTCCTCGAGCGGTTCGAGCAGCGGGTTGCGGAACGCGTCGAGAAAGATCGCTTCGATCAGGGTCTGGGTCGCCTTGCCGCCGGCTCCGTGCGACATCGTGATGCGCTCTTCCCTGAGCTTGGGCCGTCGCCGGCGGGCCCGCTCGATGCGGTCGAGCACCTGCTGCTCACGGTCGCCGGTGGGCAGCACCCGCTGCTCCGTCATGGCCTGCTCAGCTCTATGGAGATCGCCTCGGGCACTCGCTGCCGGTTCAGCCGGCCGTAGTTGTAGTACGCGGCGCAGGCGCCTTCCGGCGACACCATGCAGGTGCCGATCGGGGTTTCCGGGGTGCACGCGGTGCCGAACACCTTGCACTCCCAGGGCTTGAGCACGCCCTTGAGCACCTCGCCGCACTGGCACGCCTTCGGATCGGCGACCCGCACGCCGGGCACCTCGAACAGCAACTCGGCGTCGAAGTCCGCGTAGGCCGCGCGCATCTTCAGCGCGGAGTGGGAGATGAAGCCGAGCCCGCGCCACTCGAAGTAGGGCCGCAGTTCCATGGTCTCCCCGATGGCCTTGAGTGCCACCGGGTTGCCGTCCCAGGGCACCACGCGCGCGTACTGGTTCTCCACCTCGCAGCGGCCCTCGTGCAGTTGCAGCATGAGCATGTAGATGGACTGCAGGATGTCCAGCGGCTCGAACCCGGCCACCACGACAGGCTTGCCGTAGCTGCGAGCGATGAACTCGTACGGCCGGCAGCCGATCACCGTGGACACGTGCCCGGGGCCGATGAACCCGTCGAGCCGCAGATCGGGGGAGTCCAGGATGGCCTTGATGGCCGGGATGATCGTGACGTGGTTGCAGAACACCGAGAAGTTCGTGATCCCCTGCGCCCGGGCCCGGAGCACGGTCATCGCCGTGGACGGCGCGGTGGTCTCGAATCCGATCGCCATGAACACCACCCGCTTGCCGGGGTTGGCCTTGGCGATCTTCAGTGAGTCCAGCGGCGAGTAGACCATCTTGATGTTGGTGCCGCGCGCATTGGCGTCGAAGAACGCCCCGTTGCTGCCGGGAACCCGCATCATGTCACCGAACGAGGTCATGATCACGTCGGGCTCTGATGCCAGGTGGATGGCGTCGTCCACCCGCCCCATCGGGATCACGCATACCGGGCAGCCCGGGCCGTGCACCAGGGTGACGGACTCCGGCAGGTAGTCCTCGAGCCCGTGTTTGTAGATGGTGTGGGTGTGCCCGCCGCACACCTCCATCAGCTTGTACTGGCGCCCCGGCTCGCACAGGGCCGCGATGCGGGCGGCCAGTGCGTGCGCCTTGTCTGCGTCACGGAACTCGTCGACGAACCGCATGTCACCAGCTCCTACTCGATTTGGGAGTCCCGCAGCGCCGCGAGCTCGTCTTCGTAGGCCTGGCCGATCCCCTCCAGGAACTCCAGGGCAGCGGCGGCCTCGGCCTCATCGATCTTGGAGAGGGCGAAGCCGACGTGGATCAGCACCCACTCGCCGGGCTCGGGAGGCTCGTCGGAGAGCAGGCCGACGTTGATGACCCGGCGCACCCCGCTGACGTCCACGCGTGCCAGGTCAGGTTGTTCCGGCAGGAACTCGATCACCTCACCGGGAATGCCAAGGCACATGTGACACTCCTTCACCAGTGGTCTCGGGGACTTCGGTATCTTCCGCTCCAGGGGTCCCGAGGCTTGCGGCTCCGGGGTTCCCGGCTCCCTCGCGGGCGCGCCCGGCCTCGGCCACCAGGCCCAGGATCACCTGGACCGCCTCGTCCACCGCACCGGCGACCGGCTCGCTCAGTTCCATGCTGTAGTCGACGTTGGCCGGCTCGCAGCCCACGACGAGAGTGCGCACCGGGCCACCGGCACCAAGCATGTCCAGCACGCCGAGGACCACGTCGGGCTGCATGCCGTGGGAGTCGAACAGCCGGCTCGCGGCCAGCGGGCCGGCCGCCGCAGCCAGGTCCCGCCGGTGTTCCGCCGCCACCTCGAGCACGGTCACAGTGCCAGGCTCGCCCCCGCGGGGGGCGGCGTCAACGAGAATGGCCGTCTCGTAACCATCGGCAAGGTCGTAGGCGAGGTGCATGCCGCTGATCCCGTAGTCGGCGGCCCGGACCCAGCCGGGCAGGTTCTCGGCAGCGAGCCGCCGGGCGACCGCGGGGCCGAAGGCGTCGTCACCGAGGAAGATGTTGCCGACGCCGGCGATGAGCATCCGGCCCGGTGGGCTGCTTCCCCGGTCGGTCATGTGCGCCGCGGCCGGGTCACGGGCCGGCCCGGCGGGGTGCCAGGGCGGCCAGGGTGAGCTCCCACAGCACGTGGTAGATCGTGGTCTGGGCTTCCTGGATCCGGTGCACCGAGGTGGACGGCGCGACGAACAGGTAGTCGATGCTGTCCAGCTCGGCCATGGCCCCGCCCTCGTAACCGGCCAGGCCCACGGTGAGCATTCCGTACCGGCTGGCCTCGGCGAACGCGCGCACCAGGTTCTCCGAGTTGCCGCTGGTGGACATCCCGACCGCGATGTCCTCCCGTCGTCCGAACGCCGCGAGCTGCCGCGCGAACACCACGTCGACACCCACGTCGTTGCACAGCGCGGTCACCACGGAGGTGTCGCTGGCCAGCCCGAAGGCGGGCAGCGCGGGGGAGTCGCCGCCGGGCGACAGGAACAGGGCGGCCAGCTCCTGGGCGTCGGTGGCGCTCCCTCCGTTGCCGAAGGTGAACAGCCGGCCGCCCGCGGCGAACCGGGCGGCCATGTCCTCGGCACAGTTGGCCAGCCTGGTCGACTCACGTGCGGCCACGACGTTGCGCAGGTCGGCGATTTCCCTCGTCTTCGCCAGCGTTGACTCGCGCACCTCGGCCATCAGGTCGGCCAGGTCCGTGGCGTCGGAATACAGGAACGGGTAGAGCGCTTCCATCGCGCTCGTGCCGTGCTCGACATCATGTGACACGCGATGTCACCTTCCCACGATCGCGATGGCTTCCTTGGCGTGCACCAGGATGGTGTCGCCGGGCCGGGCCTGGACGAGCGCCACGCTGACCTCCTCCTCGCCCTGGCCGGTGTCCACCACGGCCAGGGCGTCGCCGAGCAGCCGCAGCACGGTGACCTCGACGGCAGTGTCGGAGCAGGTGATGCAGACGTCGCCGTAGCACTCCGCGGCCATGCTGGCCCGGGTGGCCGACTGGCCACTGTCGGCAGTCATGTCAGCACCCTCCCCTGCGGGGCGGTCATGCGAACACCCCTGGACTCAGGGTGCCTGGCTGTTCGAGGAACACATGCACCAGCTCCCACAGCAGGTGGTACATGGTGACATGGATCTCTTTGACCACCCGGGGGTCGTCCGAGTCCGCCACCAGCACGTGGTCCGCGGCCGGGCTGCCGGCAATCGCCTGGCCCCCGCGGCCGGTGAGCGCGATCGTCAGCAGGCCCAGGTCCCTGGCCGCGGCCAGCCCGGCCAGCACGCTGCCGCAGTGCCCGGTGGCGCAGATGCCGAGCGCGATGTCGCCGGGCGCGGCCAGGTAGCGGAGCTGATGGGAGAAGATCGCGTCCATGCCCTCCCGCTCGGCTATCCCGGTCACCGTGGCGACGTCGGTGGTCAGCGAGATGGCCGGCAGCGCGCGCTTGCCGACGATGACCGGGTGCACGAATTCCACCGCGACGTGCTGCGCGTCGGTGCTGGCCGCGCCGGTGCCGAACACCAGCAGCTTGCCGCCCTGATGGAACCGCACCGCCATGGCATGGCACGCCTGCGCCACCGCGTCCGTCTGCGCGGCCAGGCCGGCCGTGGGCTCGGTACGCCGGGCAAACGCCACGGCGGCCCCGTCGCCGGCCGCGGCCAGCCTGGCCGCGGTCTGCGCGTCGTAGCCGCTGGTCATGAACCTGCCCCCGAATCCGCGGCCTGCTCCGACAGGTCGACCTCCACCACGATATCGACGGCGTCGCGGACGCGCAGCGCGCCGAGGAACGCCGTGTAGGGCTTGATCCCGTAGTCGGACTGAACGACCTGCGCCTCCGCGTGGTAACGGTCGTCGCCGGTCTGGGTGACGCGTACCTTGACCGGCCGTGCCTGGCCGCGAATCGTCAGCGTCCCGCTGATTTCGCCGCCCCCCCCGGCTACGGGTTCGAAGCCGGCCGCGGCGAAAACAGCTTCCGGGTGGCGGTCGGAGGCCAGCACCTTGCGCGCCGTGACGGCTATCTCGCGACGGTCCCGGTCACTGAGCGGCTTGATGCCACCGGTCCCGTCGCGCACCACCAGGGCGCCCATATCGATGCGGACATCGAGATCGGCTGGGCTGAGGTCCTCGTTCACATCGAGCACCCCCGACCAGCGGATGGCCTCGATGGTGAGGTCATGACCTGCTTGCGCGGCCAGCCCGTCACGGAAAGTGCGCAGGGTGATGCGACCTCGGTCAGGGCCAAGTTGGTGGCGACCCGCAAGTACCGCCATGGCAGCACGCTAGGACAGTTCTGGGGGGACGTCCAGTGAACTGGACAGAGAAGTCTGGTTCATTACTGGTCCCCCCCGGGCTGTTGGTACCGGCCGCCACCCGGCGGCCGGGGGTGCGCGGGAGCCGTGCGGACGCCCGCGCGATTGTCAGGAGATAGGCACTTCGCCGAACACTTCCTGGATACGCCGCAGGTCGCGCATGCGCGGTTCGGTCGCACCGCCCACCCAGCGGCTGACCGTCTTGACGGACACGCCGAGCATCCTGGCGGCAGCCTCCTGGGTCAGGCCCTCACGGCGCAGCGCGGTGGACATCCAGTCCGCGAACGTGTCGGCGTGGCCGGACGTCCCTGGTACCGCGCCCGCGAGCTGGCCGGGGGCCACGCCGGCGTTGCTGGCAACAGATGTGTCCGCGGCCGCTCCGGTCCCGGTCATCGGGGCGGCCGTGGTGGTCACGGTGCGGTCGGCCCCGCCGCGGTCTGCGGCCTGGCCGCCCTGCGACCCGTTCGGCGCCGCCTTGAGCGGCTGGATCTGGTTGTCCGAGTGCAGCACGTCCACCTCGACGTGCTCGGGGAAGATGCGGAACGCCACCTGGATCGACCCGGTCGGCCCGGCCGCGTCCAGCAGTGCGCGGAACACGGTCTCGCCGACCTCGCGGGTGCCCTCCTCGTTGAGCGGTGACTCGGCGAGGCAGCGGCGGACGAAGTCACGGATGTCCGGGATCGAGGACGGCCGTGCCGGGAACACCTGTACGAGCACCACGACCGGCGTGACCTGGATCGGGTCTTCACCTGGACCCGTCATGAACTCGGTCACCGGACTTCTCCTTCGTGGTTCTGCCTCGCCCAGCAGGGCGGTCCAGGCTCACGCCAGGCTATTCCATCCCGCCTGCTCAAGCCAGTGCTGACGGGTGAGATGGCCGGTCTTATGGACATCTTGTGTGGCAGGTCGTGATCGCTCCACGGCGGATCGTAGCTGTCCGGTGACAAGCATCTGGACATTTCTGTCCGGTCAACTGTCCGCTTGGTCTTGAAGGCAGGTCCGGCCGGGTTTAGCATGACGACGTCCGCGCATCACGAACCTCGAATCAGAAGTCAGGAGGTGGCCGCGGATGGCCACAGCCACATCGAGTGAAGCGGAGTCAAGCGCAGGCGGCCGGGACGAGCCGGTGGTGCACATCCTCTGGATGAACGGAGGGCTCGGCTGTGACGGGGACTCGGTCGCGCTGACCGCGGCCACCCAGCCGAGCATCGAGGAGATCGCACTCGGCGCCCTGCCGGGCCTGCCGAAGATCGCGGTGCACTGGCCCCTGATCGACTACGAATGCGGCCCGGAAACCGGGGCCGACAATTTCATCGAATGGTGGCACAAGGCCGATCGCGGTGAGCTGGATCCTTTCGTCCTGGTAGTGGAGGGCTCGATCCCGAACGAGGCGATCAAGGACGAGGGCTACTGGTGCGGCTTCGGCAACAACCCGGCGACCGGGCAGCCGATGACCACCAACGAATGGCTGGACCGCCTCGCGCCCAAGGCCACCGCGATCCTCGCGGTCGGCACCTGCGCCACCTACGGCGGAATCCACGCCATGGCGGGCAACCCGACCGGTGCCATGGGCGTCCCTGACTACCTGGGCTGGGACTGGCGGTCCAAGGCAGGCCTGCCCATCGTCTGCGTGCCCGGCTGCCCCATTCACCCGGACAACCTGTCGGAGACCATCCTCTACCTGCTCTACCAGGTGGCGGGCCAGGCGCCGATGATCCCGCTGGACGAGGCGCTGCGGCCCACCTGGCTGTTCGGGGCGACCGTCCACGAGGGCTGCGACCGGGCCGGCTACTACGAGCAGGGCGACTTCGCCAACGAATATGGCTCGCCCAAGTGCCTGGTCAAGCTGGGCTGCTGGGGCCCGGTGGTCAAGTGCAACGTGCCCAAGCGCGGCTGGATCAACGGCGTGGGCGGCTGCCCGAACGTGGGCGGCATCTGCATTGCCTGCACCATGCCCGGCTTCCCGGACAAGTTCATGCCGTTCATGGACGAGCCGCCCGGGTCGAGGGTCTCCACCACCGCGAGCACGATGTACGGCACCGTGATCCGCACTCTCCGCGGCTTCACCGCGAGGACCGCCGACGAGGAGCCCAAGTGGCGCAAGAGGGGCGATGAGCTCCTGACCGGCTTCAAGAAGACCTGGTGATCGACTGACTCAGCCGGGCAGGCGCCCGCGCGGCCCTGCCCGTGAGGAAAGGGGAGTGCCATGACGACGGCCGAAGACACCGGCCTGGTGGAGATGGCCTGGGATCCGATCACCCGGATCGTCGGCAGCCTCGGCATCTACACCAAGATTGACTTCAAGCAGAAGAAGGTCGTCGAGTGCCACAGCACCTCGTCGATCTTCCGCGGATACAGCATTTTCATGAAGGGCAAGGACCCCAGGGACGCGCACTTCATCACCAGCCGCATCTGCGGCATCTGCGGTGACAACCACGCGACCTGCTCGGTGTACAACCAGAACATGGCCTACGGGGTACGCCCGCCGCACCTCGGTGAGTGGATCATCAACCTGGGCGAGTCCGCGGAGTACATGTTCGACCACAACATCTTCCAGGAGAACCTGGTCGGGGTGGACTTCTGCGAGCGGATGGTCGTCCGAGACCAACCCCGGCGTGCTGGAACTGGCGAACCGTACCGAGGCACCGCACGCGGCCGACCACGGTTACCGGACCATCGGCGACATCATGCGGTCGCTGAACCCGCTCGAAGGCGAGTTCTACCGCGAGGCGCTGCAGGTCTCCAGGTCCACCAGGGAGATGTTCTGCCTGATGGAGGGCCGCCACGTACACCCGTCCACGCTCTACCCCGGCGGCGTCGGGACGACCGCGACGGTCCAGCTCTTCACCGATTACCTCACCCGGCTCATGCGTTACGTGGAGTTCATGAAGCGCGTGGTGCCGATGCACGATGACCTGTTCGACTTCTTCTACGAGGCCCTGCCCGGGTATGAGGAGGTCGGCCGGCGCCGCGCGGACATGGTCTGCTGGGGCAGCCTGAACGACCCCGAGGTCTGCGACTTCCGGTACGACCACATGACCGACTGGGGCCGCAAGATGTTCGTCAGCCCCGGCGTCATCAGGGACGGCCAGTTGCTCACCAACGATCTGGTGGAGATCAACCTCGGAATCCGCATCCTGCTCGGCAGTTCGTACTACGAGGACTGGGAAGACCAGGAGATGTTCGTCACCCGCGATCCGCTGGGCAACCCGGTGGACCGCAGGCACCCGTGGAACCAGCACACGATTCCCAAGCCGGCCAAGCGGGACTTCGGTGGCAAGTACAGCTGGGTCATGTCCCCGCGCTGGTTCGACGGCACCAACCACCTCGCCGCCGACACCGGCGGCGGCCCGATCGCCCGGCTCTGGGCAACGGCCCTCGGTGGTCTTGTCGACTTCGGCTACGTCAAGTCCACCGGCCACAGCGTGCTGATCAACCTGCCCCGCACGGTCAGCAGGCCCGAGGTCACGTACGAATGGAAGATACCCACCGACAAGACCGGTGCGCCGCTGTCCAACGCGATCGAGCGCGACCGGGCCCGTACCTACTTCCAGGCCTACGCGGCGGCGTGCGCGCTGTACTTCACCGAGAAGGCCCTGGCCGAGATCCGGGCCGGGCGGACCAAGACCTGGGAGCCGTTCAGCGTCCCCGACGAGGCCAACAGCTGCGGGTTCACCGAGGCGGTCCGCGGCGTGCTGTCCCACCACATGGTGATCCGTGGCGGGAAGATCGCGAACTACCATCCGTACCCGCCAACGCCATGGAACGCCAGCGTCCGCGACGTCTACGGCACACCCGGGCCGTATGAGGACGCGGTGCAGAACACGCCCATCTTCGAGGAGAACCCGCCGGACAGGTTCAAGGGCATCGACATCATGCGGGCGGTCCGCAGCTTCGACCCGTGCCTGCCGTGCGGCGTGCACATGTACCTCGGCGATGGGAAGAAGCTGGAGAAGGTGCATACGCCGATGTCGGTCACCCTGGCAACCTGACGCCCGAGGACGTGCGGTGCCGTGCGGCGGCGGCACCGCGACTGCCGAGGAGGCCCGATGACCAGCATCACGCAGGCGGGTGAGCGGATCGAGGAGCTGCTGGCCTCGCTGCGGTCCCGCGGTGGCGCCGCCGCCGACACCGCGGAGGAGCTTGTCCGCCTGCTGGTCGGCATGTATGGGGACGGCCTGGCCGCCATCATGGCCGCCCTGGCCGAGGAGGGTGAGCCGGGCCGGGCGATCATGGACCGGCTCACCGCCGACCCCCTCGTGGAGGGCCTGCTGCTGCTGCACGGGCTGCATCCGCTGGATGTGGACACCCGGATCCAGCGCGCTCTCGACCAGGTCCGGCCCTACCTGGGCTCGCATGCCGGCGGGGTGCAGTACCTCGGCGTGACCGACGGTATCGCCCGGCTCCGGCTTGAAGGCAGCTGTCATGGCTGTCCCTCCTCGACGGTCACGGTCCGGCTGGCGATCGAGGGAGCCGTGCAGGATGCGGCGCCCGAGGTGACCGAAGTGCTCGTGGAGGGGATGACCGCGCTACCCGAGCCGAAGCTGCTGCAGATCGGGCCGCGCCCGGGCAGCGCGCCCGGCGCCGGTCCGCCGGCCAGTGCGCCCGGCGGCGAGTGGCTCACGCTGCCGGACATCGGCCCGCCCAGTTCGCGGCCGGTGACGGCAGCCGTGGGGGACCTGGCGGTGCTCGTCTGCTCGGTCCGCGGGACCTTGTACGCCTACCGCGACCAGTGCGCGTCCTGCGGTTCCTCGCTGGGCGTGGGGACGCTCGACCGTGAGGTGCTGGCCTGCCCGTGCGGCAGCAGGTACGACGTCTGCCGGGCGGGCGCGGGCCTTGACGGCCTGGCCGCCCACCTCGACCCGCTGCCGTTGCTGGCCGACAGCCAGGGCGTGCGCGTGGCGGTGCCGGCGGCGGTGCCCTCGTGAGCGGGCCCGCGGGCCTGCGCCGGTTCGTCACCGAACTACCGGTCCAGCCTGGGCCGGGCGGCGCCTCAGCGGGCGCCCGGGCAGAGAGCCCCGGCGTGGGCATGGAGGGGGGCCGTGCCTGGGCATCCCCGGCCGCCGAGGAAAAGTGCGAGTTCTGCGCGGCGGGCATCGCCGCCGAGCACGGCCACGTCGCGGACCTGGAGCAGTCCAGCCTGATGTGCGCCTGCCGCCCGTGTTATCTGCTGTTCACGCATGGGCAGGCGGGCCGCGGGCGGTACCGTTCGGTGCCCGACAGATACCTGGTGGACCCGGCCCGGCCGATGACCGCCGCCGAGTGGGACGTGCTGGAGATCCCGGTCGGGCTGGCCTTCTTCCTGCACAGTTCGGCGGCGGGCCAGGTGACCGGCTTTTACCCGAGCCCCGCGGGTGCCACCGAATGCCGGCTCGACCTGGCGGCCTGGGACCGGCTCGCCGCCGCCCACCCGCTGCTGGCGGCCATGGCACCGGACGTGGAGGCGGCCCTGATCTGCCGCACCAACAGCAGCGTGGAGCACTTCCTCGTGCCCATCGACACCTGCTACGAGCTTGCCGGGCGGATGCGCCTGTACTGGCGCGGCTTCGACGGCGGGGAACAGGCGCGGCAGAGCATCGCCGAGTTCCTCGACCGGGTGCGGTCCCTGGCGCGGCCCTTGGGTGGGGCGGCGGGGTCAGGACCAGCAGAGCGTGGGGCGGCGGGGTCAGGACCAGCAGAGCGTGGGGCGGCGGGGTCAGGACCAGCACCGGCGCAGGAGTCCTGACGTGGCCGAGCTTGCCTTCGACTGCATCGGGGCCCGGGTGGACCGGTATGCGGTCGTGCCCTCCCTCTCCCTGATCCTGCGGATCAGCGAGACCACCGGCCAGCAGGTGGAAGCGATCGCGCTGCGGTGCCAGATCAGGATCGAGCCGGCCAGGCGCCGCTATTCGGCCGTGGAAGCGGAACGGCTGAACGATCTCTTCGGCGATACCGAACGCTGGGCGGACACCTTGAAGCCCATGCAGTTCAGCACCGTGGCCACGATGGTGCCGGGGTTTTCCGGCGCGATCGAGATCGACCTGCCGGTGCCGTTCACCTATGACCTGGAGGTGGGCTCCGCCCGGTACTTCGACAGCCTGGAAGCGGGCGAGATTCCGCTGCTGCTGCTGTTCAGCGGCACCGTGTTCATCGTTACCGACGGACGCATGCAGGTGCAGCAGGTGCCCTGGAGCAAGGAAGCCGCCTACCGGCTGCCGGTCCCGGTCTGGCGCGAGGCCATCGACTCCCACTTCCCGAACAGCGCCTGGATCAAGATGAGCAGGCAGACCCTGGAGGAGTTGCAGCGCTTCAAGTCCGCCCACGCGCTGCCCACCTGGGACCTGACGCTGGAAGCGCTGCTCGCGCAGGCTGCCGCCGATAACACGGACCAGCCATGACCGCGGACCCGGCGCACGCCATGACCGCGGACCCGGCGCACACCGAGCATGCCCGCAAGGTGGCGGATGCGGTGCTGTACGAGGGGTACCTGCTCTACCCGTACCGGCGCTCGGCGCAGAAGAACCGCACCAGGTTCCAGTTCGGCGTCCTGATGCCGCCGCCCTACCACGCCGTTGACGAGCATGAGCCGTCGGCCAGCCAGACCGAATGCCTGGTCGAATGCCCCGCCGATGCCGGGATCGACATCGGCCTGCGCTTCCTGCACCTGCAGCGCCGCACCGCGCAGCGGGTCGACCCGGGCACCGGCACGGCCAGCGACGTGGACACGCTGTCGGTGGACGGCACCGAGTACGCCTCTTTCGACGAGGCGGTGGAGCGGGAGCAGCATCTGCACTGCCGCGTCGCCGAACTGCTCGATGGGGGCACCGAACTGCGTTTCGACATCGGGGAGTCGCAGCAGGCCGAGGAACTCACCGGCCCGGACGGGGTACCGGCGGGCCGGCTGATCCGCCGCTGCGAGGCGCTGGCCGGCGCCGTCGTGGCCAGGGCCGAGCGCACCGCCGGGCCCTACGGTGCCCTCAAGCTGCACATACGGGTGGAGAACCGGACAAGCCCGCAGGTGCCGCTGCACACCCGCGACGACGGCCTGAAGCACTCACTGATCGCCGCGCACCTGCTGGTCGGCGTCACCGGCGGCACCTTCCTGTCCATGACAGATCCCCCGGAGTGGGCCGCGGGCGAGGTGGCCGGGTGCGAGAACGCCGGCACCTGGCCGGTGCTGGCCGGCCCGGCGGACTGCCGTGACCTGATACTGTCCTCGCCGGTCATCCTTTACGACCACCCCGAGGTGGCACCGGAAAGCGCCGGCGACCTGTTCGACGCCACCGAGATCGACGAGATCCTCACCCTGCGCACGCTGGCCCTGACCGATGCGGAACGGCAGGAGGCACGGGCGACCGACCAGCGCGCCGCCGACCTGATCGACCGTTTGGACGGCCTGTCCCCCGAGATGCTGGAGCGGATGCACGGCGCCATCCGCTACCTGTCACCGGGCCCCGGCAAGGCGGCCGGTGAGCCGCGCTCTGCTGGTCCTGACCCCACCGCCCCGCCCAAGGCTGGTCCTGACCCCACCGCCCCGCCCAAGTTCACCGCCCCGCCCAAGTTCACCGAACCGCCAGCGTTCGGCGAGCCGGGCGAGGTTTCCCCGCCGGCCCAGCCCTGGTGGGATCCGGGGGCGGACACCTCGGTCTCCCCGGAGACCGACCATGTGCTGGTCGCCGGGGTCCGGGTCGCCCGCGGGAGCAGGGTCAGGATGCGGCCGGGCGCCCGGCGTGCTGACGCCCAGGACATCTTCCTCACCGGGCGTGAGGCGCTGGTCGAGGCGGTCCTGCACGACGTGGACGGCCAGGTGCATGTCGCGGTCAGCCCGGTCAGTGACCCCCTCGCCGACCTGCAGCGCAACCACGGCAGGTTCCTCTACTTCGCCCCCGACGAGATAGAGCCCGTCCCCGCGGCTGGCGGAGGCGGAAACGGTGACGACGGCGAGTACCGGAAGGAGGAAACACGATGATCGGCAACCTCATCAAGGCTGCGCTGATCGCGGCGGTGCTGGCGTTGATCGTGCAGTCGCTGCCCGACATCAAGCGGTATCTCGAACTCCGCGAGATGTAACGAAGCGTGAGGCGCCGGGCGCTCCCGCGCCCGGCAGAGGAACACCCGTGCGTGGTCGCGCACAGGCTCAGGTACGCATCAGGTGGTGAGCGACTTATGGAGACGATCATTGGGTTCCTGGCCGGATACCTGGTCGGGTCCCGTGAAGGAAAGGCCGGCCTGGAACGGCTGAAGACGTCGGTGAACGCCATCAGGTCCTCGCCCGAGGTGCGCAAGATGGCGTCCGATGCGATGGTCCTCGCCGAGCAGGTGGTCCGCCGGGCGCCGGGCGGAGGCATCAGCGGCGCGGTGGTGAAGACCCTGGCGTCACGTGCCACCACGCGAAGCCAGACGTCGCGGGCGGCCTGACGCACGGCAGGCAGGCCGGGCGCCGCCCTGACACGGAACTTTGCGCTGCCGCTTAGCTTGCTTTCAAGTTGGCATAGGACCCTGCCACTGACTGTGCCCGTGCGGGCACGTTCGACCGCCCGAAGGAGTTGGCGTCGCATGTCGGCAGGCCCAGAACACGATCACCACACCCAACCGGACAAGCCCGGCCTGCGGGCCGCCTGGCTCGGCTCCCGCCGGGTCGCGGTCCTGGCGGGTGTCATCACCGTGGGCGTGCTCGCCGGTGCCGGGGTCGCGGTCGCCGCGACCAGTTCGTCCTCGCCGACCCCCACTCCCGCCACATCACCCTCGGCATCCGCAAGGCTGCCGCTGCCCGCGCAGCCACCCAAGGGTGCGTGGCGCATCCACGGTGCCCCCGGCCCGTTCGGCCCCGCCTTCGCCGGCCCCGGCCTGCTCGGTGGCGGGCTGTTCGGTGCCGTGCACGGCACGGTCGTGGTGCCCAAGCCCGGCGGCGGCTACCAGACCGTGGCGTTCCAGAACGGCAAGGTCACCGCCGTCTCCAGCACGTCCATCACGCTGCGCAGCGCCGACGGCTACAGCCACACCTACCAGGTGACCAGCTCGACCATGGTGAACGCCCAGCGCGACGGCATCGGCTCCATCAAGACCGGCAACCAGGTAATGGTGGACGCCACCGTCAGTGGCAGCACCGACACCGCGGTCCGTGTGATCGACCTGTCCCTGCTCCAGCAGGGCTTCCACCGCTTCTTCGGCGCCGCCCCCGGCGCCAACTTCAAGGCGGCCATCCCCAACTCGTAAGCCTGCGCAGTAGCCAGCCGGGTGGCGGCCTCCCAAGGGCCGCCGCTCGGCTTTTCGCTGTCACCACGACACATTCAGTGAAGTTCGCCGAAATGCCGTTGCCCCGCTGAGCCGAAGTGCCAGGCCCGGCCCGGGGATATCCCGGGCCGGGCCTGGTCATGGTCGGGTGACAGCCACACGCGGCATCGAACGATACGAGGGCGCGACGACCCGGCGGGTGCTATAAAGATCGCGAACCTGCTATCGGGGGCCCTCCCCCGGTTCTGAGGCAGGTCCCTATTATCCAGTATCAATGTCCGAGACGAGGTCGCTGTGATCGCGTTTGAGGAGCAGGGTCGGCCGGCTGGCGCAGTCCGATATGACGCGCATGTGCACAATGAAGGAGGATTGGCCGACCTTACTACCGCCACGTGGCGTAAGAGTTCTTGGAGTGCTTACAACGGCAATTGTGTAGAGGTGGCGACTCTAGGTGCTGGGGTAGTCGCTGTTCGTGACACAAAGGATGAAGGCTGCGGGCCAAATCTGATCTTCGATGCCGAGGCGTGGGGCTCGTTCATCAATAACGTGAAGAACGGGGCACCCTGACGGTCTGAACTCCATCACCCGGGCCAGCTTTCGAAGGCGCTGGCCCGGGTTCTTTTATGCCCAGAGTTCGGCTGCAGATAGCAGACATGAGTGAGCGTGATTGTGCTCGGTCCAGGGATCGCCTCATCAGGTATTCGAATGCCACCCGGTACTTGTAGGTCTGTTCTTCGTCTTCGAGATCGTAAGAGCCTTCGAGGTGCTCCACAGAGACGATGTCATGCAGCGGGACGTCGTGGACTTGCGGAAACTGCATGTAGGAGAACGCGCCGGTTGCCAGTGGCGGGTAATCGCCGTCGATCGGATAGATCCGCACCGCTACGTTCGGCATGTCGGAGGCCTCTGCCAGACGCTCCAACTGCTGGCGCATGATCGTCTCGTCCCCGAACTTCCGGCGCAGCACAGATTCGTCCATGACCACGGACAACTGCAGTGGTGGGTCTCTGGTGAGAACCTGCTGGCGCAGCAGCCTGGTCTCGACCCAGCGATCGATCTCGCTCGGCGGGCCGGGAAACATTCCCAGCCACAGCTGCGTCACCGCACGGGCGTAGCCGCGCGTCTGGAGCAACCCGGGAATGATCTGAGGCTCCCAGTTCCATACGGCTTCAGCTTCGGCCTCGGCGTAGACATACGTCGCAACCTGCGGAAATCTCGCCGCTACCCGCTGTTGCAGGCCCTTCTGTCTGGACTCGCGGGCGAGGGCGAGCAGTTCGTCGCGATAGGTCTCGTCAACGCCGTAGAGATCCAGCAGCTTGCGCAGGTCGGTCTGCTTCACACCGATCTGATGCCGCTCTATGCGGCTGAGCTTGGATCCCGACCAGCCGAGGCGCTGGGATACCTCCTCGCCGGTGAGGCCCGTGCGCTCACGCAGGCGCCGTAGCTCTGCGGCGAGCCGGCGGCCGCCAACGGAAGTGCCCTGCTCAGGCACGTGCACGACCTTCTCTCGGTCTCATCGGGGGCCCCGGGAGGGTGTGACTTCATTGCAGCGTAGTGCCTGGAGTGGCCTGCGGTGAAGGTCCAGTGGGCTAACTGCACAGGGATCTGCACTGCAGTTTGCACTTTTACCCATTGCATACAGCAAAACACTGTCGTTCAATGGAGTTGCGGCCAGTAATACGCAGGGGGCCACATGATCGCCAGGGGGCGAAGGCGGAGAGTGCCACCGCCTTTTGCCCCGGCCGGGCCATCGGCCCGGCGCATCGGTCCCGCCGTCGCCACTGGGCCAGCGCCAGGACCGCGCCACCGCGCGCGAGCGCCGCCGCGGGCAGCGCAGATGATGATCGCGATGCAACAGACGTCGCTGGGACGGCCCACCATTCCGTCCCGGACATGCTGCTGGGCCAGCGGTCGGACCCCGCCAGCCCAGCGGAAACCAAGCTCCCCATCCTGAAACCAGCAGACCAAGGAGTCTTGATAATGATCAGGATTACTCTTAACGGCGCTAGACGCAAGGGCCATACGGCCCGTTTCACCTGCGGAATCACGTCCAGCATCGGGAAGTGGGCCGCCCCTTCCGCGAAGGCGGTGGCCAGATGATCGTCCCTGTTCTGGCCATCGGGCTGGCCGCCGGCCCCATGATCAGCTGGCGGGCCACCAGATTCCGGGCCCGGGCGGCGATGCGCCGCCAACTGGCCCGGGCCCGGGCGGAGATGCGCCGGGAAGTCATCCACTGGCAGGAGGCGGCGGCCCGCGCCAACGCCGAGGCGGCACGGGTTGCCCGTGAGGCTGAGGCATTCAAGGCGGGCTGCCAGTCCGGCCGCGAAGATGTCATTTCGATCATGCCGCTGCTCGTCGCGGCACAGCAGCGCCCCGCGGACGAGGCACAGGCCAGCGGGGACCAGAGGTAGCCGAGGGCTCCCTGCCGGTGGCCGGAAAGCCGGCGGGGAGCCATGTGAAGGGGCCCCACAGCGCCGTGCAGGGCCCCATCTGCTACCTGGCGAAGAAGTGCAGGCCGACCCAGGCCCACGCGACCAGCACGCCCACCCGCCCGGTCCGGCTGCGCATGGCCCTGGTGAGCAGGTCCCCGAGGGAGGGCACCGGGGCGCGGGTCCTGGTCGCCAGCACCTGCAGCAGCACGATCCCGGCCAGCACCACCAGGTACCCGGCAATCGTCACCTCGTGGGAAGTCATCGCTCCACCAGGTACCAGCCGAGGGCGAGCCAGGCGAGCAGCAGTATCGAGCGGCCGGGCGAAGTGGCCAGCACCGGGTCGGTCAGGGTGCTGATCGTCGGGTGGGTGTAGGAGTCCGTGGTGAGGGACGGCTGCTGCAGCAGGGCACCGAGTTCCCACAGGCAGCCCACGACGAGAACTACGGCCCAGGCCAGCGTGCCGGCCACCGGCAGCCGCCCGCCGGCCGGGCGGTCCCGGAGCGGGCCGTGCCAGCCGATCGCCACCACGATCGTGCCGAGGCCGATGATGCCCGCCGTGGTGGGCCAGGAGTAGCGGCTGAACGAGCCCAGCACCCCGGCGTAGACAGCGCCACCGGCCAGTAGCGCGCTCACGATCAGAAGTCGCCGGCGGCTGCCTGGCTGGTGGCCCGGCCGGGCCACCGGGGTGCTCTCCGCTTCTGGGTGGCGCAGCGCGCGGCGGCCCGCGTCCCAGGCCAGCCCCGCCGCCACGATGAGCATCAGCACACCGTCCACCGGCTTGCCGGAAATGGCGGTGAAGTATGCGATGGCGAGCAGCACCCAGACGACCGGCGCGCGAAGCCCGGCCAGGGCGGCCCTGGCCCGCCCGGGCGGCCTGGCCGGAACGACCGCCTCGGCGCATCCGGTGGACGCACCACCGCTGCCGGTGCCCTGGTTCTGGGCGTGCCGGTCCTCCGGGCCCGGGGCAGCGCGGCTCACCTGCACAAGTTAGCGCCATGGAGACGGCCGGGAAAGTCCCGGGGAGCGGGCCTGCCTGGGGCTGGCAGTTGCCGGGGTGGGCGCCACCACGTGGTCGACCTCACCGAACGTGACTGGCCGCGCCGGCGCCCGGCCGGCGGCGGGCCGACGACCCACGCGGCCATGACTGATGACGTGCCGATGAGACGCTGGCGCCCCGGCCATGGCAGGCTGTGGGCAGGCTAGTCTTCCCCCAGCCGGCAGCGCGATCCGCGCGGCCGGGGGACTGCCAGAGACGACGGAGAGCCGATGAGCATCATGGGCACGCGGGTGCTGCGGACCGAGGACCCACGGCTGCTGACCGAAGGTGGCGTGTACACCGACGACCTGCGGCTGCCGGAGCTGACCGGCGCGGCCCACGTCACCATCGTCCGCAGCCCGGTCGCGCACGCGCTGATCACCGGCATCGACGCCACCGCTGCAGCCGAACTGCCCGGGGTGGTCGCCGTGCTCACCGCTGCCGACATGCCCGCCCCGCCGGAGGGCGGCGACGCCACGGCTGAGCCGCTGCTCGCGGCCGACCGGGTGCGCTATGTCGGCGAACCGGTGGCCCTTGTCCTCACCGAGGGCCGCTACCAGGGCGAGGACGCGGCGGAACTGGTCAGCGTCGACTATGACCCGCTGCCCGCCGTCCCCGGTATCGAGGAGGCCCTGGCAGGCGAGACGCTGCTGTTCCCCGGCACGGAGAACAACATCATCGCCACCGGGACCGCGGGGGAGTTTGACGACGCCAGCTTCGAGGGCTGCGAGGTCGTGCTCGAGCGGACGATCGTGAACCAGCGGCTCGCCCCGGTGCCGCTGGAGCCGCGGGCGATGGCGGCGGCCTGGACCGGTGACCGGCTGACGATCTGGTCAAGCACCCAGAACGCGCAGCTCGCGCGCGGGGCCATCGCGGGGACCCTGGGCATGGACCCGGCGACGGTGCGGGTGATCACGCCGGATGTCGGCGGCGGGTTCGGCGCCAAGGTCGCGGTGGACCGGGACGCCATCTGCATCGCCTGGGCGGCCAAGCACACCGGGCACGCGGTCCGCTGGATCGAGTCCCGCAGCGAGAACATGGTGGGCATGGTGCACGGCCGGGGCCAGCGGCAGACCTACAAGATCGGCGGGAACCGGGACGGCCAGGTGCTCGCCTACCGCCTCGATGTCGTACAGGACTGCGGCGCCTTCAACCGCCTTGGTGCGTTCCTGGCGCAGCTCACGGTCCTGATGGCGGCCGGGGTATACGACCTCCCGCACGCGGCCGCGTCGTTTTCCGCCGTGGTGACCACCACCACGCCGATCGCCGCCTACCGGGGGGCCGGCCGGCCAGAGGCAGCCGCCGCGGTCGAGCGGGCGATGGACGACTTCGCCGCCGAGATCGGCATGGACCCGGCGGAGGTGCGCCGGATCAATGTGGTGGCCCCGGACAAGTTCCCGTTCACCACGGCGACCGGCGCCACCTATGACACCGGCGAGTACGCGGCCGGGCTGGACCGGGTGCTGGCCGCCGCCGGCTACCCGAAGCTGCGGGCCGAGCAGGCCCGCCGCCGCGACAGCGGGGACACCGTACAGCTCGGCCTCGGGATCTCGGTCTATGTGGAGATCACCGCCGGGGACATGGGCGGGGAGACGGCCCGGGTGGTGGTCGACGACACCGGCGCGGCCACCGTGTTCACCGGCAGTTCCGCGCACGGGCAGGGGCACCACACCGCCTGGGCGATGCTGGTCCAGAACGAGCTGGGCATCCCGATGGAGTCGATCACCGTCGTGCACGGCGACACCGATGCGATACCCGAGGCGATCGGCACCTTCGGATCCCGGTCGCTGCAGCTCGGCGGGACCGCGGTGGTCCAGGCCGCCGGCGGGGTCAAGGAGCAGGCACGGCGCCTGGCCGCGGAGATGATCGAGGCCGCCGAGGCGGACCTGGAGCTCGACACGGTGCGCGGCACCTGGCAGGTGCGCGGCGACCCGGCGTCGGCGCTGGGCTGGGGCCAGATCGCCGAGCGGGCCGGGCCGGACGGCCTGGCCGCCGACGCCCGCTTCAATGCCAGCGCGCCGACATTCCCCTTCGGTGCGCACCTGGCCGTGGTGGAGGTGGACACCGAGACCGGCAAGGCGACCCTGGTGCGGCACGTGACCGTGGACGACGCGGGGAGGATCCTCAACCCGGTGCTCGCCGAGGGCCAGCGGCACGGCGGAATAGCACAGGGTGTTGCGCAGGCGCTGCTGGAAGAGGTGCGTTACGACCCCGACGGCAACCCGCTGACCAGCACGCTGGTGGACTACGCGGCGATCACCGCGACCGAGCTTCCCTCGTTCGAACTGGTCGCCAGCGAGACCCCGACTCCGATCAACCCGCTGGGCGCCAAGGGCATCGGCGAGGCGGGGACCATCGGATCGACCCCGGCGGTACTGAACGCCGTCATCGACGCCGTATCCCACCTGGGTGTACGGCACATCGACATGCCAGCCACACCGGAAAAGGTGTGGGCCGCGATCAACGAAGCGAGGACTGGCCGGTGAAGGTCGCGATCAGCGTCAACGGCAGGCAGGTAGAGGCGGACATCGAGGACCGGCTGCTGCTCGCGCACTTCGTGCGTGAGGTGGCCGGCTTGACCGCTACGAACATCGGCTGCGACACGACCTCCTGTGGCGCGTGCACCGTGCTGCTCGACGGGGAGTCGGTGAAGTCCTGCACGGTGCTCGCCGCGCAGGCGGACGGGCAGGAGGTCACCACCTGCGAAGGTCTGGCCGATTCCGACGGCCGGTGGCACGCGGTGCAGCAGGGCTTCCACGCCGAGCACGGCCTGCAGTGCGGGTTCTGCACGCCAGGCATGATGATGGCCGCCGTTTCGCTGCTCGCGGAGAACCCTGACCCCACCGAGGAAGAGGTCAGGACCGGGCTCGAGGGCAACATCTGCCGGTGCACCGGTTACCACAACATCGTCCGGGCCGTGCTCGCCGCGGCCAGGGACGGCCAGCCAGCGCAGGAGGCGTCATGATCCCGGCACCGTTCGCCTACCGGCGGGCAGGCACCGTCGAGGAAGCACTCGACCTCGCCGCAGGCGCCGGCGACGACGGCAAGTACCTGGCGGGCGGGCACTCCCTGCTGCCGCTGATGAAGCTGCGGTTCGCGGTGCCCGAGGTGCTCATCGACATCGGCCGGCTCGCGGAGCTTTCCTACATCCGCGAGGAGGACGGCCACATCGCGATCGGGGCACTGACCCGGCACCACGACCTGGAGCACTCCGCGCTGCTGGCCGCCCAGCTGCCGCTGCTCGCGCATGCCGCCGGGCTGGTCGGCGACCCGCAGGTGCGGCACCGGGGCACGATCGGCGGGTCGCTCGCGCACGGCGACGCCGCCTCCGACCTGCCCGCGGTGGCCCTGGCCCTGGACGCGACGTTGGTCGCCCGCGGGCCGTCGGGCAGCCGGGAGATCGCCGCGACGGAGTTCTTCAGCGGGCTGTTCGAGACCGCGCTGGAGCCCGTCGAACTGCTCACCGAGATCCGGATACCCAAACCGGCGCAGCGGGGCTGGTCGTTCCAGAAGTTCACCAAGCGCGCCATCGACTGGGCGATCGTGGGAGTTGCCGTGCAGGGCGGGCAGGTCGCCCTGGTGAACATGGGCTCGGTGCCGATGCGGGCCGCCGCGGTGGAGCGTGCCCTGGCCGCCGGTGCAGGGCCGGCCGACGCGGCGGCACACGCCGCCGAGGGCACCAGCCCGGTCGCCGACCTCGGCGCCAGCACGGCCTACCGGGAGCACCTGGCCCGGGTGCTCACCGCCCGGGCGCTCGCCGAGGCGGCCAGCCGCAACTGACCGGGAGCGGGCCTGGTCAGGCCGGATTGCCCGCGGCGATGCTGGTCAGCAGGGCCGTGACCAGTGCGCGGACCCCGTCCGGCCCGGCGGCCATCTGGCTGGCGATCCGGCCGTCCGCGGAAACCGTCACCGCTGACGGGGTCCCGGCGTAGGCGTAGGCGACCGCTACCTCCCGGTCGCGCTGCACCCCGAGGTGGGACAGCCCGTACCGGCCCGCCCTGGCCGCGTTCGCCGCCATGCTGCCGCGGCTGATGAGCGCGGCGGTGAACCGCTCGGCGTGCTCGGCCTGCCAGGAGGCGAGGTCCGGCAGCAGCGACTGGCAGGGCCCGCACTCGGGGTCGCTGGTCCACCAGGCGCAGCAGCGGTGCCGTAGCGGCCGAGCAGGAGCAGCACCAGGGCGGTGTCCACCACCACGGCCAGGGCAAGCGCCGCGATCGCCACCACGGTGGCCGTCCTGGTCGCGCCCACCGCACCCAGGCTGGTGCCGCCGTCCGGCCAGCCGCCGATGGCGATGAACGCGGCGACGGCGGCGAGCACCCCGTTGCGGGCCAGCGTCCGCCACCCGGTGGGCGCCGCGGTGAGCTGGCCGAAGCAGTGGCAGCCGGGGCGCCGTCCGCGCGCCAGGCTGATGGTCACCACCACGGAGAAGACCGCGAGCAGGGCGAGCGCGGCCCAGCCCGCCAGCGCCGCGCTCGACGCCGGGATCAGCGCCGCGGCCACAAGCAGTTCGGCCGCGGGCACCGCGAGCGCCACCGGGCCGGCCAGCGGGCCCGGCACGCCGAACGCGGCAGCCGTGGCCCGGGTGCCCGCACGGCCGAAGAGCTTGGCGATGCCCGACGCGCAGAACACCGCCGCCAGGACCAGCCTGGCCGCGAGCAGTGCGGTGTTCACCCGGCCAGCCTCTCAGCAGAACTGGACGACGACCGTGCATCGGGCCGTGACAAAGGCCAATTCGGTGAAGATCAGGGCCATTTTCGCTGAGAGGCGGCTGAGAGCGGCCAGGGATCGGCCGTCCGCGTTGCTAGCGTCCCTCCCATGAACGTGTGGCGGCGCCCGCGGCGGCGGTTCCTGGTCGTGGCCATGGCCGTGGTGGCGCTGCTGGCGGGCGCGATCACGCTGGCGGCCGTGCTGCGCCAGCCGGTAGGTGTCACCGTCCGCGCCGTGCGGATCGGCGTGGTGGACGGCCCGCGGGGCAACCAGCACGTGGTGCTCGACGCGAGCTTCTTCACCCCGGCCGGCCAGGGCCGGCTCCCGGCGATCCTGCTCGCACCGGGGTTCGGTGAAACCAAGTACGCGGTCGCCCCGGAAGCCGAATACCTGGCCAGGGCCGGTTTCGCCGTGCTCACCTGGTCCCCGCGCGGCACCGGCGCCAGCGGCGGCCGGATCGGGCTCGACTCGCCGGACTACGAGGTCAGGGACACCAGCCAGCTCGTCACCTGGCTGGCCCGCCAGCCCCGGGTGCTGCTCGACCGGCCCGGTGACCCGCGGGTAGGTATCACCGGCACCTCCTACGGGGGCGGCCTGGCGCTGCTGGCCGCCGCCTACGACCACCGGATCAACGCCGTCGTGGCGCAGAGCGCGTGGCACAACCTGGCCACCGCGCTGTTCCCGAACGCGGTGGGCGGCGGGCCGGCAACCGGCGTGTTCGCCAGGCAGTGGGCCGGGCTGCTGTTCACCCAGGGCTCGGCCGGGTTCGGCACCCCGGTGCCGGAGCCGGCCGGCCAGGCGGCCGGGCCGGCCAGCCAGGCGGCCGCGGTCCGCCAGCACGTGCTCTGCGGGCGGTTCCTGCCCAGCATCTGCGCGATGTACCAGCAGGTCGCCCAGGCCGGGCAGGCGACACCGGCGGCGATCTCGCTGCTGCAGCGGTCCAGCCCGGCGAGCGTCGCGGGCCGGATGGACGCTCCCACGCTGCTGATCCAGGGCGAGCACGACTCGCTGTTCGGCCTGGACCAGGCCAACGCGAACTACCAGGCGATCCGCCGCAACGCCGCCCCCGCCGCCATGGTCTGGTTCGCCGGCGGCCACGACGGTGGCGACCAGCAGACCGGCTACGTGGACTCGCTCACCGCGGCGTGGTTCACCCGCTGGCTCGCGCCGGGGCACGCCCCACCCCCCACCCGCCTCCCCGTTCCCCCTTCACTTGCCCCCTTCACAGCGGGGACCGGCCGCCCGGGCTTCGCGGTGACCCGGGTGCTCGGCTTCGACCCGTCCACCGATGGGGTGACGCTGGGCACCGCCACGGCCGGGTCGTATCCGGGGCTGGCCGGCACCACCCGCACGGCCGTGCGGCTGACCGGGCGGCCGCAGGCGATCGACCACCCGCCCGGCGGTGCGCCCCCGTCGCTGTCCGGCTTCCCCGGCCTCGGCGCCCTCGGCGCGCTGGCCGGCGGCGGCACGAGCGGTGTCACCTTCGACATGCCGGGGCAGAGTGCCGCCTTCACCTCCGCCCCGCTGGCCGCCGCGCTGCAGGTCACCGGGTCACCCACGGTCCGCATCCGGGTCGGCGGCGCACCGCAGGTGACCCTGTTCGCCAAGGTCTACGACGTGGACCAGGCCGGGCACGCCACCCTGCCCGACGAACTGGTGGCGCCGTTGCGGGTCACCGGCGCCCAGGCCGGCCGTATCGTCACCGTCACGCTGCCCGCCATCGACTACAGCTTCTCCGCCGGCCACCGGCTGCGGCTGGTGCTGACCACCACCGACTTCGGCTACGCGACCCAGCCCGCGCCCGCCGTCTACCAGGTGGCGCTGGCCGGAGCCGGGCTCACGGTGCCCGGCGACCCGGCGCTGACCGTCACCGGCGGCGGCGCGCCCGGGTGGGTCTGGGCGGCCCCGCTGTGCGCGCTGGCCGCCGCGATGCTCATCCTGGTGCTTGGCCGGCGGCGCCGGCGGGACACGCTGGTCACCGGGCTGGCCCGGGTCCCGCTGGAGATCTCCGAGCTGGTCAAGCGCTACCGCGACGGCCAGCTCGCGGTGGACGGCCTGTCGCTGCGGGTGGAGCGCGGCCAGATACTCGGGCTGCTCGGGCCGAACGGGGCGGGCAAGACGACCACACTGCGGGCGCTGATGGGCCTGCTGCACCCGGACGAGGGCACGATCACCATCTTCGGCCACCGGGTGCACCCGGGTTCCGCGGCGCTGTCGCGGCTCGGCTCGTTCGTCGAGGGGCCTGGCTTCCTGCCGCACCTGTCCGGCCGGGCCAACCTGGAGCTGTACTGGCGGGCGACCGGCCGTCCCGCGGGCGGCTGGCACCTGGACGAGGTGCTGGCCCTGGCCGGCCTTGGCACCGCCATCGACCGCCCGGTCCGCAGCTACTCCCGGGGGATGTGCCAGCGGCTGGCCATCGCCCAGGCCATGCTCGGCCTCCCGGACCTGCTGGTGCTTGACGAGCCGATGAACGGCCTCGACCCACCGCAGATCAGGGAGATGCGCGACGCGCTGCTTGGGTACGCGGCCGCCGGCCGCACCGTCATCCTGTCCAGCCACCTGCTCGCCGAGGTCGAGCAGACCTGCAGCCACGTGGTGGTGATGAACCAGGGCCGGCGCGTTGCCGCGGGGCCGGTGGCGGACATCGTCGGCGACGGGGCGGCCCTGCTGGTCGGCACCACGGAGGCGGACCGCGCCGTGTCGGTACTGCGCGGCCTGAGCGGGATCGACTCGGTGCAGCTGCATGCTGACGGCGTGCAGGTGCAGCCGAACGGCGTGCCTGCCTCGGCCGTGGTCGCGGCGCTGGTCGGTGCCGGGATACCGGTGGACCGGGTCGGCCCGAGCCGCCGGCTGGAGGACGCGTTCCTGGCGCTGATCGACGGCCAGGAGAGCCCGCCCGGGGCAGCAGGCCAGGAGGAGGCGACGCCATGACGGCCACGGACCTGCCCGCCGCACCGGGCTACCAGCCGCGGCAGACCCTGCCGCTGCGGGTCGAGGCGATACGGCAGTTGCGCCGCAGGCGGACCATGGTGGCCGCGCTGATCCTGCTGGCGCTGCCCTGGATCCTGGTCGGCGCGTTCGAGCTTGGCGGCCCGGCACAGCCGGGCAGCGGTGCCCCCGGGCTCGTCGATCTCGCCACCACCGGCGGGCTGAACTTCGCCGCGTTCAGCTTCTTCGCCTCCGTGGGCTTCCTGCTCGTCGTGGCGGTGGCCCTGTTCTGCGGGGACACCGTGGCCAGCGAGGCAGGGTGGGGGTCGCTGCGGTACCTGCTCGCCGCGCCGGTGCCCCGGTCCCGGCTGCTGCGGCAGAAGCTCGCCGTGGCGCTTGCCTATGCGACGGTCGCGGTGACCAGCTTCCCGCTCATGTCGCTGGTGGCGGGCACGGTGGCGTTCGGCTGGCATCCGCTGCGGCTGCCCGGCACCGGGGCGGAGCTCGGCCCGGGCGCGGCACTGGGCCGGATGGTCATCGTCCTGGTCTATGTGCTGGTCACCGAACTGGTCGTGGCCGGGCTCGCGTTCGGCCTCTCGGTGTCCACCGACTCACCGCTCGGCGCGGTCGGCGGCGCGGTCGGCCTGGTCATCGTCAGCGACATCCTGGACGCGGTGACCGCGCTGCACGGCTGGCGCGAGGTGCTGCCCACCCACTGGCAGTTCGCCTGGCTGGACGCCATGCAGCCGCAGATCTCCTGGGGCGGCATGCTCGAAGGTGCCTCGGTCTCGGTCAGCTACGCCCTGATCCTGTTCGCCTTGGCGTTCCGGCATTTCCGGGCCAAAGACATCGTGTCCTGACCCGGGCCGCCGTGGCCTACTCGTCGGCGACGATCGAGCCGGCCCGTTCGCCCAGGCCGGGGTCGCGGCTGTTGAGGATGTAGGCGTAGACGGCGGAGACCACGACGATGGCCAGGGCGGCCCACGGGAACCAGTTGTAGGGCTGGGGCTGGCCGGGCTTGGTGAGGTAGTACACGGGCACGGCGATCGCGATCATGCCCAGGGCGGGCAGGACGACGTGCTTGACGATGCTGAAATCCTGCGGCTCGTATTTGCGGTAGTAGAACGGCAGCGCCAGGTTCGCCAGGAAGTAGACGACCAGGATCAGGATCGTGCCCATGGTGGAGGACTCGACGAAGAAGTTCAGCGGGTTCATGCTGCCGCTGTCGCCGCCGATGAGGTGACCGAGCAGCCACACGACGATGATGGCGCCCCCGATGGCGGTGAACGCCAGCAGGGCGTTCACCGGGGTCTGGCGGGTCGGGTGCACCTTGCCGAGCCAGGACGGCAGCAGCCGCTCCCGGCCGGCGTTGAAGATCAGCCGGGCCTGGGAGTTGATCGCCGAGATGAGTACGCCCAGGGTGGAGGTCAGCCCCGCCAGGTAGGCGAACGCGGCGAACCCTGCCAGGACGTTGTGGGCGACCGGGATGAACGGGATCGGCGCGGCCGCGAGCGCGGCCCCGTTGTAGTTGAAGCCGGTGACGGTGGCGTAGGCGAACAGCACGTAGCCCAGGCCCATCATCGCGATGGACAGGAACACCGCCCGCGGCACGTTGCGCCGCGGGTTGCCGGTCTCCTCGGCCAGTGCCGCGGAGTTCTCCCAGCCGATGAACAGGTAGATGGCCAGCGGGAACCCGGCCGCCAGGCCGCGGAACCCGTTGGTGATGTGGCTGGGCTGGAACGGCACGGTGCTCAGGTGCGCGCTGTTCTTGATGATGGCGGCGACCGAGACCACGACGAGCACCAGCATCTCGAAGGCGAAGAAGAACCCGGCCAGCTTCGTCGATACCGCCACTCCCCGGATCGTCATCCACACCGCCCCGCCGGTCAGCAGCACCGAGAAGATGATCCAGGGCACGTTCCAGCTGAAGTAGTACTGCAGAACGATGCTCACGAACCCGCCGGAGACTGCGAGGACCGACGAGATCGCGATGATGTACCCCGCGCCGCACAGCAGTGCCGTCGTCACCGCGCTGGTCCCGCCGAATGTCTTGCCGACGAACGAGATGAACCCGCCGGTGGAGGGCCGGGCGCGGGAGAACTGTGCCAGCGTGTTGCCCAGCAGGGCGATCGCGATGGCGGCCGCGATGATCGTCAGCGGCGCCGCGACGCCCGCGGTGGCTACCAGGAAGGCGAACCCGAAATAGAAGCTGTACGCCGGGCCGATGTTCGCCATCGTCGACGCCGAGATGTCGATCAGCCCCAGCGCGCCCCGGTGCAGCCGGTCTGGTGATTCCGGTGCCTTGGTCTCGGAGAATGGAACGCTCATGTCCACCCCTCACCTCAGACCGCCGGGTCAGCGGCACTGCCTGAATTGTCCGGCGCGGTAGGTCCCATGGGAAGGCCCAGCGATCGGTGCGATCAACCCGTTATGGTCCCGGCCGGTTGAGAAGTCGCTCAGCGCGGGAGGGTCTGATCCCGAGCTGGATCGGCCGGGTGCACAGCACCCGCCTCAGCCCCGATGAACGCCATCTACACGTTCATCGGCATCTCCGGGGCGATCATCGGCGGCTGGGCGCTGCTGCACCTGTTCGCCGGCACCACCGGGTCGCTGGACCCGATCGCCTTCTTCGCCGAATCCTCCACCATGGGGACGATCCTGGTGCTGGTGGTCTACCTGCTGTCCAACCTGGCGCTGCCGGTCTACTACCGCAAGTACCGGCCCCAGGAGTTCCACCCGGTCAAGCACGCCGTGCTCCCGGTGCTGGGTGCGATAGCGATCATCGTGCCGCTGTATTACCTGGCCAAGCCCGGCCAGCCCACGCCGTACGACTGGTTCCCCTACGCGGCCCTGATCGTCGTGGCGGTCGCGGCCGTGATCGCGTTCGTGCTCAACCGGCGGGATCCGGAACTGGCCGGCCGGGTGGGCTCGATCGTCGCCGACGAGTAGCCCGCAGGTGGTCATGCCCCGCCGTGGGCCGCTCCGGCCCGGCGGGCCTTGCGGCGGCGGTGGTTACCGCCGTCCGAGCACGAATGCCGCCGTCAGTGCGGGACCGGGGCGATCACCCCGGCCGAAGCCAGGCCGTCCAGCACCAGCTGCACGGCGATCGCGGCGATCAGGAAGCCGAACACCTTCTCGGTGACCAGCATGCGGTTCTCGTCCAGCCTGGCGCTGACCTGGTTCGACCAGCGGAAGACCGCAACGTCGATCAGCAGGACAATGGCGAGGATGCCGATGGCCGCGGCCAGCACCGCGAGCGATTCCGCTTCCGCGGAGATCGTGACCAGGCCGACGATGCCCACCGGGTTGAGCAGGTAGGGCACGGCCAGCGGGAACTGAGCCAGCTGCATCGGGTCTTTCCCGGCGGTGGAGTGGCCATCGCTGTTCTGCCCGAGCACCATCCACACCGCGAGCACGAGCAGGATCACACCGCCCGCGATCGACAGCGAGCCGATCGTGAAATGCAGCAGGGTGCGGAGCAGTTCGCCGAGCACGATCAGGGCCAGGGCGACCGTGGCCGCGGTGACCAGCATCTTGCGCTGCACGCGCCGCTTCGTCGCCGTGTCGAGGGAAGCCGTGATGCCGAGAAACGGGACCAGTGCGAGCTTGGGCCCGATGCCGATCAGCAGCACGAGAAAGGTGTCGACCATACCGGAGACGGTGATGGATTCCTGCTCCATCCGCTCAGTGTGCGGCCGACGGGACCGTGGCGCGCGTCACCCACGACGGGTGATGGGCGCACGTCCGGGACCGGGCCGGCCAGGCCTGCGGTCAGGCTGGCCGGAGCGGCAGGCCGGCCGCGGCGGCGTTGCCGAAGTCGTCGTCCACGGCGACGGCCCGGCGGCCCCGCCCGGCCAGCATCGACGCGGCAACCATCGCGCGGTAACCGCCCTGGCAGTGCACCCACACCTCCCCGGGGGGCAGTTCACCGGCCCGGCGGGCGAGTTCGTCGAAGGGGATATGCACCGCGCCGTCGATGTGGCCCTCGGCCCACTCCTTCGGGCGGCGGACGTCGAGCACCATAGGGGCCGGCCCCGGCCCGGCGAGAGCTGCGGCCAGGTCGCCGAGCTTGGCCAGCCGCAGCGACGCCAGCGGGGTGCCGGCCGCCCACCGCGGCGGGCCCCCGCTGGCCGCCGCGGCAGGACGGTCGGCCCAGATCCTGGCCAGTTCCCGCTGTGCCTGCGCCACCTGCTCCGGCGTCTCGCCCAGCAGCGTGAGCGGTGCGCCCCACGGCACGGCCCAGCCCACGTAGCTCGCGAAACTGCCCTCCAGCGGGAAGCTCACCGAACCGGGCAGGAAACCCGCCGCGAATGCGATCCGGTCCCGCAGGTCGACCACCCACTCACCGGCCGCCAAGCGGCGCCGCACCTCGTCGGCGCTGGCCTCGCGCGGCGGGGACAGGTCCGGGCCCGGCGGCCCGGCCAGGTTCGCCGGGCCCATGTGGGCGTAGTAGGTGGGCCAGGTGTCCAGGCCAGCCAGCAGGCCGTCCAGGTACTCCCGCTCGGTCAGCGTCAGCACCGGGTTCACCAGTGTCTCGCCGCCGATCGTGGCGGACCGGCCACCGGACTGCCCGGCCGAGCAGAAGCTGCCGAAACCGTGCGTCGGGAAGACCGGGGTGGTGCCGGGCAGTTCGGCGGCGAGCCGGTGCGCGGAGGCGTACTGCGCCCGGGCGAGCGCATCGGTGTGCTCAGGACCGAGCAGGTCGGGCCGCCCGGTCGTGCCGTAGAGCAGCGACCCGCCGGTGAACACCCCGGCCACCTGGCCCCCGGATTCCAGCACGTAGCTCAGGTGGGTGAAGGTGTGGCCCGGGGTGGCCAGCACCCGCAGCCGCAGCGCATCGCCGGCCTCGACCGTGTCGCCGTCGCAGACCGGCGTCCGGGTGAAGGCGACCGGGTCGGCGGCGTTGACCAGGTACGCCGCGCCGGTGGCGGCGGCGAGGGCGGGCCCGCCGGTGAGGTAGTCGTTGTGGATGTGCGTCTCGGCGATGTGGGTGATCCGCACCCCGTGCTCCGCCGCCAGCGCGGTGACCCGGTCGGTATCCCGCTGCGGGTCGATAACCAGGGCGGTGCTGCCGTCATGGACCAGGTAGCTGCGGTCACCAAGGCCCGGTGTCTCGATCGGCAGTACCTCGGCCATGTCTGCCCTCCCCAGCCCCCTTGCCAGAGCCTTAAATGTACGGTCATTCGTACTTTCGTTCAAGGCGCGCGGCGGGTCCGGGGTATCGCTACCTTGGGGTTCTGGGTGACGGGCGGAAGGGCCGGGGATGGCACGGATCGGCACGGTGATCAGGGAGGTGTACCACCGGCCGGGCGCCGTCGCCCTGCCGGCCCACCTGGAGGATCACTATGGCATCCGGGTCACTGGCACGGCCAAGCTGACGGAGGGCGTGTTCCGGGTGGACCACGACGCCGGCCCCCCTGGGTGGCCCGCGTATTCCTGGCCGGCCGCCCGGTGGCCAGGACCGAAGCGGACGCCGAGGTGCTCCGCTTCCTGCGGCGCAGGGACTTCCCCGCCGAACGCTGCGCGCACCCAAGCCCGGTCACCGAGCTTGGCGGCCGCGCGGTCCTGGTCACCGGATACCTGCCGGGCAAGCGCCCGTCCGGCAGCCCGCCCGTGTGGCGCAAGCTCGGCGGCCTGCTCGGGCGGCTGCACACCCTGCCTACCGAGCCAGGCCCGGCGCAGCGCCCGGCCGGCTCGCTGCACCACCTGCCGCAGTACGAGGGCGGCCCGGGCGCGGACCTCGCCGCCGCCGCCGCCCTGCTTGCCGACCTTGACGGGCGCGTCCCGGCCGAGCACCGGCAGCTCTACGAGCTGATCGTCGAACTGCTGCCCGAGGGTGACGACGCCAGGGGCCTGCCCGAGGCGTTCGTGCACCCCGACCCGGTCCGGAACAACGTGGTGGTCACGCCCGCGGGCCCGGTGCTGGTGGACTGGGCCGGCGCCGGAACAGGCCCGCGCCTGGCCTGCCTGGCCGGCCTGCTGCACAGCGCGGGGCCGCGGCACGCCGCCGCTGCTCTGGCCGGCTACCGCGAGCACGTCGAGCTCACCTCCGGCGAACTCGACCGCCTCGAGGGCGTCCTGTGGATCCGCATCCTGTGGCTGTCCGCCTGGCAGTGCTGGCTGGCCTGTGTATCGGCCAAGGTGCACCAGGGCTTTGTCCCCCGCCGGGAATACGTCACCGCGCTGGCCGCCGCGGTCCGGGCGCACAGCGGGAGGCCGGCATGACCATACAGGTCACCCCGCAGCGGCTGGGAACGCTGCTGCGGCCGCGCAGCGTGGCGCTGGTCGGCGCCGCGGACAAGTCGGGGTTCTCCCGGATGGCGTACCGCAACCTGGTGGACTTCGGCCTGGCCGAGCACACCCACCTGGTGAACCGGCGCGGCGCGACGGCGCACGGGCGGGCCACGGTGACCTCCTGCACGCAGATCACCGAGCCGGTGGACCTCGCGTTCATGATGGTGCCGCGGGCCGCCACCCTGGACGCGCTCAGCGATGCGGCCGCGGCGGGCATCAGGCACGCACTGGTGCTGTCCTCGGGGTACGCAGACGCCGGGGAGGCCGGGCAGCGGGCCCAGGCGGACCTGGTCGCCCACGCCGAAGCGCTGGGCATGCTCCTGGTCGGGCCCAACCACCTGGGGTTCGCCAACTTCGTCGACCAGGTCCCGGTCACCGCGATCCCCGGGCTGCCCCGCGCGGCCGGGCCGGTCGCCCTGGTGTCGCAGAGCGGGATGGCCGCCAGCGCGATGCTCGACTTCGCCACCATGACCGGCGTCGGGGTCTCCTACCTGGTGACCCTCGGCAACGAGGCGATGGTCGCCGCCGGGCACGTGCTCGACTACCTGGCCGGGGACCCGCACACGCGGGCCGTGGCGCTGTTCCTTGAGACCATCCGCGACCCGGTGGCGTTCGCCAGGGCGGCCAGGCGTGCCGCCGCCGCCGGCAAGGCGGTGGTGGTGCTCAAGTCCGGCCGGTCCGAACTGTCCGCCCGGGCGGCCGCCGCGCACAGCGGCGCCGCGGTCGGCGACGACCGCCATGTCGGGGAGTTCCTGCGCGACCTGGGTGTGATCCGGGTGGAGGAGATCGAGGACCTGATCCTCACCGCGGGTGCGGCCGCGCAGCTAGGCCGGCTGGCCCGGCCCGGCATCGGGGTGGTGTCGATCTCCGGCGGCGCATGCGACATGCTCGGCGACCACGCCGCCAGCCTGGGTGCACCGCTGCCTGATCTGGCCCCGGTCACCCGGGCCGCGCTGGCGCAGGTGCTTCCCGGCTACGCCACCGTGCAGAACCCGCTGGACATCACCGGGGCGGCGGTCATCGACCCGGGCCTGTTCACCCGGTGCATCGAGGTGATGTCCGCCGACCCGTCGGTCGGCGTGGTCGCGGTCATCAACGGCCTGCCCTGGCAGCGCGACGGGCGGCCGTGGCCGGGCCAGGCGCTCGCCGACGCGATCGGGGCGGCCCGGGCGGAAACGCCCGTGGTCTGCGTGAGCCAGGCGATGCAGCCCATCACGGCTTACACCCGCGAGGTGATGGCCCAGGCCGGCATCGGCTACACGATCCCCGGCCTCCGCCACACCGTAGCCGCCCTCCGCAACGTCGGCTGGTGGTCCCAGGCGACGTGAATGTGGGCCCGGTGCCCTTAGAAGGTGTTACGGCGAAGGGGACAACCGCACAACCGATGACCAGGGCCGACGGCTGGTCATTGAATGGACAGCCGACCTGGCGGCCGTCCCAGCAGCCCCGCTCCCGCAGGGCTAGCGAAAGCAGACGCGCCAGCTCCCTTGGGCCGCAGTTCGCGTTGCGCGCTGGTGGGCTTGTGGGGATCTTGCGGAAGGGGCCTTCCGCTGACTGGTCTACCTATGTAGAGTAATCGGATGCCGCGGGGTTCGGGGTTTTCTGTGCAGACGCTGCTGGTGCTGGCCGCGCTGTCCGGGCGGCCGGTGGACTGGCGGCATGGCTATGACCTGGCCAAGCAGACCGGGCTGAAGTCCGGGACGCTGTACCCGATCTTGGTGCGGCTGGCGGACCGGGGGATGGTGGAGGCGCGCTGGGAGGAGCACCAGGCAGGCGGCCGGCCGCCGCGGCACCTGTACCGGCTCAGCAGCGAGGGCCTGGACCGGGCGCAGGCGGCGCTGGCCGCCACCCCCACCGCGCTGCCGGCGCCGCGGGTGCCGCGGCCGGCGGCAGTGCCGCGGCGAGGGCTGGTGGGGGAGGGGCTGTGATGGAGCGGGTGGCGGGGGTGCTGGGGCGGTTGCTGGGCCGGTGCGCGGGGCTGGTGCCGCCGGGTCGGCGGGGCTGGGTCGAGGCGGTGCGCGCCGAGGCCGGGGAGGTGCCGGCCGGCCCGGCCAGGGCGGGCTGGCTGGCCGGGGGGCTGTGGCTGGTGGCGAGGGAGGCCAAGATGATCCGCAGGATCGGCTACGGGCTGGGCGTCGCGGCGGTGGCGGTGGCCGCTGCCCTGGTGGTGCGGTATTTGTGGGCCGGCGCGTACGCTGGCCGGGATGCCGGGTGGGACAAGGCACGGATCGTGTTGCTGGTGGTGCTGCTGGCCGGGCTGCCGTGGGTGGCCCGGCGGCGTCAGGTGTTCGGCCCGGTCGGCCCCAGCATCGCGGCGCGGGCGGTGCGGGCCGGCGGCAGCGCCGCGATCGTGGCCCTGGTGCTGGACTTCGCCCGGATCGAGCACTTCCCCGAACCGGCCATGGGCGGGGTCCTCAACGGCACCGGAGGCTGGAACTGGGCACGGGAGGCCGTGGCCCTGATACTGATCGCCGTCGGCCTGGCGGCCATCCTGATCATTCCGGTGCGGCGGCCAAAGGTCCACCCGGTACTGGTGGCCTGGTGCGCCGTCGCCGCCACGCTGATCCTGTTCTTCACCCTCGCCCCCATGCAAGTGCTCATCACCGTCTACGCGGCCGGCCTGCTCGCGGTGACCGCACGCCGCTCCCCCGCCACCCCCGCCACCCTCGCCCTCAGTACCACCATCGGCGCCGGCGGCGGCCTGCTCATGGTCGCGCTGTGGAACCCGCTCCAGCCTGGCCCGAACAGCTCCACCACAGGCCGGCCCATAGCCCTCTTCATGCTGCTGGTAGGGGTGATCGTCGGGGGAACGGCCGCCGCGGGAGCGCTCGCGGTACGGCGCGCGGGCGGCCTGAAGAGCCCGCTGGCGTGGAAGGCACGGGCCCAGCAGTACCTGGCGGCCGGCCCGCTGACCGCCGCCAGCGCCGCGCTGATGCTCCCCCTGTTCCGGGTCAGCCACGCGGTCCGCGTCGCCGCCGCCTGCCCGGTGACACAGCATTTCCACTGCACCGCCGCACCGTCGCTATGGATGTTCTTCCTCGTCGCCGGGCCCATACTCGGCCTTGCCATGGGCAGCGCGGCCGTGATCATCCCAGCCCCGCCGCCCAGCCAGCCGTCACGGCGGCCACCGCCGCCTGAACCACCAAGCGAGCCACGGCCGGACGGCTCCCGCTCAGGCGGCCTCTTCGTGAAGATCTAAACAAGCCCGTCGGCTCCCCCTTCGGGTCAGGTCCAGTGCATCGGCATCCAGCGCCGGGAAGCCACCCCCCTCCCCAGGCATCGAGGAGACCCGGGCACCCCGCCAACGCCACGAGCTAGGACGCGCCGGCGAAGCCAGGCCCGCGGCGCACCCGACGGCCACTGACTCGACGGCGCCGCCCAGCCCCGCGCGGTGATTTCAGGCCATACGGCAATAGAGCAACACCAGACTCACATTCACGAGGGGCAGCGGCGCTTGGCCAGCGCGGGCGGCTACCCAGCCACCTCCCGGATCCGGTTGTTGTTCGTGTCGGCGATCACAGGTCGCCCGCCGCGTTCACGGCCACGGCCCGGGGGCTGTTGAGCTCGGCGCTGGTCGCGGGCCCGCCGTCGCCGGCGAACCCGGCCGTGCTCCCGCCGGCCACGGTGTAGATGTCCCCGGCGGTCATCGGAACGCCGTAGAACGTGCCCGTGGCAGCGGCCGCGACCCGGATGCGAGCCTCGCTCCCGTCCGGCTGGCCTGCGTCGCCGATGACCAGGTTGCCATGCCCGTCCACGGCCACGCCGATCGGGCTGTCGAGTTCGGCTGCGGTTGCCGGGCCGCCGTCACCCAGGCCGCTGGTGCCCCCGCCGGCCACGGTGTAGATGTCCCCGGCGGTCATCGAAACGTCGTAGAACGTTCCCGTCCTGACCGCCACCACCCGGATCCGGTGGTCGCTGGTGTCGGCGATCACCACGTTGCCCGCCCTGTCGAGCGCCACCCCGGCTGGCTGAGTGAGCCTGGCGGTGATGGCCGGGCCGCCGTCACCCAGGCCACTGCTGCCGCCCACGCCCGCCACGGTGTACACGTCCCCGGCGGTCATCGGCAGCCCGTAGAAGGTGCCCGTGCTGGCGGCCAGCACCCGGATCCGGTCGTTTTCCGTATCGGCGATCACCAGGTTGCCCGCCGCGTCCGCCACCACTCCGCGCGGATCGAAGAACTCGGCGGAGGTGGCCGGGCCGTCGTCACCAGACAGCCCGATCCTGCCGCTGCCCGCGATCGTGTAGATGTCGCCGGCGGTCATCGCCTGCCCGTAGAAGGTGCCGGTGGTGGCGGCCACCGCCCGGACCCGGAAGTCGCCGTCGTCGGCGATGATCAGGTTGCCTGAGCCGTCGACCGCGGTCCCGCACGCGCTTGCCAGGTTGGCCCGGGCCGCCGGGCCGCCATCGCCGAGCGGCCCGAAGCTGCCGGTGCCGGCGGGCGTGGTCAGCACCCCTTGCGGGCTCACCTGCCGCACCGTCTCACCGGCGGCCGCGTACACCGTGCCCGCCGTGACCGACACGCCGCAGGGGGAGAATGCCACGCTGGTGCCCGGGGCCGGCCCCGGGCCCTTGCCACCGGCGACGGTCGAGATATCGCCGGCCACCAGGGTGCGGTCGCCTGCCGGCCGCGCCTGGCCGGCAGCGGCCGCCGGGGCCAGCGCGGCCACCGGCAGCAGTGCGGTCACCGCGGCGACGGTGACAAGCACCGCTACCCGGCCCGCGGGCCCAGCACGCGAGCGGTTCTTGGCGTCAGTTCCAACAGTCATTGAGCTATCCAACCTTCCAGCGGGGCCGGTATCAGCACATGACGGCCGGATCGTACCAATCCGGAAGTAATGCCGGGCTAACGGTTTGTCATATACCGAAACGCCGTGAAGCGGGCGTACCGGGGGTGCGGGGGCTGCGGGCCCGCCAGCCAGCGGCGCGGGCGGAGGATAGTCCCATGGACGGGCGCTGGGAGTTCTGGATCGACCGGGGCGGCACGTTCACCGACGTGGTGGCCCGCCGTCCGGACGGCACGCTCGCCGTGCACAAGCTGCTGTCGGAAAACCCGGGCGCCTACGACGATCCGGCGGTGGCCGGCATCCGGCACCTGCTCGGCATCGCGCCGGGGCAGCAGATTCCGGCCGAACGGATCGCCGTGGTCCGCCTGGGCACCACGGTGGCGACGAACGCCCTGCTTGAGCGCAACGGCGAGCCGTGCGTCCTGGTCATCACCGAGGGCTTCGCCGACGCCCTGCGCATCGCCTACCAGGACCGGCCGAAGATCTTCGACCGGCAGATCATCCGGCCGGACCTGCTCTACGACCGGGTGATCGAGGCCACCGAGCGCGTCGGCCCGCACGGCGAGGTGCTGGTTCCGCTGGACACCGGCGCCGTGGCCGCGGGCCTGAAAGCCGCCTACGATGACGGGTTCCGCTCGGCCGCGGTCGTCTGCCTGCACGGCTACCGCTACCCCCGGCACGAGGCCCGGATCGGCGAGATCGCCACGGAAACGGGGTTCACCCAGGTGTCGCTGTCCCACGCGACAAGCCCGCTGATGAAGCTGGTCTCCCGTGGCGACACCACGGTTGTGGACGCCTACCTCTCCCCGGTCCTGGCCCGTTACGTAGCCAGCGTCACCAGAGAACTTCCCGGGGTCCGGGTGCAGTTCATGCAGTCCCACGGCGGCCTGGCCAGCGCGCAGTCGTTCCGCGGCAAGGACTCCATCCTGTCCGGGCCCGCCGGGGGCATCGTGGGCATGGCCCGCACCGCCCAGGCGGCCGGGTTCGGCCGGGTGATCGGGTTCGACATGGGCGGCACCTCGACCGACGTGTCCCACTTCGCCGGCGAGTTCGAGCGGCAGTACGAGACCCAGGTCGCCGGGGTGCGGATGCGCGCGCCCATGCTGGCCATCCACACCGTGGCCGCGGGCGGCGGGTCCATCCTGGCCTTCGACGGCAGCAGGTACCGTGTCGGCCCAGGCTCGGCCGGGGCGGTGCCCGGCCCGGCGGCTTACCGGCGTGGCGGCCCGCTCACGGTCACCGATGCCAACATCATGCTGGGCCGGATCCAGGCGGGGCACTTCCCCGCGGTGTTCGGCCCCGGCGGCGACCAGCCACTGGACACCGCGGTCGTCAAGGCGGAGTTCGCCACCCTGGCCGCCGAGATCGAAGGCGCGACCGGCCAGCCGCAGCGCCCCGAAGAGGTGGCCGCCGGGTTCCTGGCCATCGCGGTGGCGAACATGGCCAACGCGATCAAGAAGATCTCGGTGCAGCGCGGCTACGACGTGACCAGGTATGTGCTCGCCACGTTCGGCGGCGCCGGCGGCCAGCACGCCTGCGCGGTCGCCGACGCGCTCGCCATCGAAACCGTGCTGATCCACCCGCTCGCCGGGGTGCTTTCCGCCTACGGGATGGGCCTGGCCGACCTGACCGCCATGCGGGAGCAGGCGGTCGAGGCGCCGCTGGTGAAGGGGGACGGGGAGGGGGGCGGGAGCCTGCTGCCGGAACTAGCCACCACAGCCGCGGCGCTGGCGGCCGGTGCCCGGGCGGAACTGGCCGACGGCGGTGCCGATCCGGCCCAGGTGACCACGGTGCGGCGGGCGCACCTGCGTTACGCGGGCACCGACACCGCGCTGCCGGTAGCGCTCGGCCCGGCCCAGGAGATGATCGCCGCGTTCGAGCATGCCTACCGGCAGCAGTTCTCGTTCCTGATGCCGGACAAGACGATTCTGGTGGAGGCCGTGTCGGTCGAGGCGATGCTGCCCGGGGGCCCGGCCCCCCGGAACCCCCCGATGGCCACAAGGCCCCGTGACTTCGCCACGTCGCCTTGGGCGGCGGCCAGCGGGGAGGTTTCCCGTGGGCGGCCGCTGCCGTCAGGCACGGCGGGCGACCGGGGACCGGCCGTTTCGATGTATGTGGACGGAAGGTGGGCGGACGTGCCGCTCGCCCGGCGGCGGGACCTGCCGCCGGGAGCGGGCGTCGACGGGCCCGCGCTGATCGCCGAGGACTTCGCGACCACGGTGGTGGAGCCGGGCTGGCGCGCCGAGGTCACGCCGGACCTGGACCTGCTGCTGACCCGGGTGGCCCCACGGCCGGGGCGCAGCGAGGCGGGCACCAAGGTGGACCCGGTGCTGCTGGAGATCTTCAACAACCTGTTCATGTCGGTGGCCGAGCAGATGGGCGCCCGGCTGCGGGCCACCGCGCACTCGGTCAACATCAAGGAGCGGCTCGACTTCTCCTGCGCCGTGTTCGACGCACAAGGCGGCCTCATCGCCAACGCCCCGCACATGCCGGTGCACCTGGGGTCGATGGGGGAGTCCATCGCGATGGTCGCCGCCCGCAACGCCGGCACCATGCGCCCAGGCGACGTGTACATGCTGAACGACCCCTACCACGGCGGCACCCACCTGCCCGACGTCACCGTGGTCACCCCGGTGTTCGGCGAGGCAGGCGCCCGCCTGCTGTTCTACGTCGCGTCGCGGGGGCACCACGCCGAGATCGGCGGGATCACGCCCGGGTCGATGCCCGCGTTCAGCACCGAGGTGAACGAGGAAGGCGTGGTGATCGACAACTGGCTGCTGGTGCGGGACGGGGTGATCAGGGAGGCGGAGACAAGGCGGCTGCTGGCCGATGCGCCCTACCCGTCGCGCAACCCCGAGGTGAACCTGGCGGACCTGCGCGCGCAGATCGCCGCCAACGAGCGCGGGGTGTCTGAGCTGCGGCGGATGGTGCAGCATTTCGGCCTGGACGTGGTGCACGCCTATATGGGGCACGTGCAGGACAACGCCGAGGAGGCGGTCCGCCGGGTGCTCTGCACGCTGCGCGATGGGCAGTGCCGGTACGAAACCGATGGCGGCGCGGTGATCAGCGTGGCGGTCCGGGTGGACCCGGCGGCAAGGTCCGCCGAGATCGATTTCACCGGCACCGCGCCACAGTTGCCCGGCAACTTCAACGCCCCGTCCTCGGTGGCCATGGCCGCGGTGCTCTACGTGCTGCGCACGCTGGTGGCCGACGAGATCCCGCTGAACTCCGGCTGCCTGAAACCGGTCAGGGTGATCATCCCGCCGGGGTCGATGCTGGCCCCCGGCTACCCGGCCGCGGTGGCCGCGGGCAACGTGGAGACCTCCCAGGCGATCACCGGGGCGCTGTACGCGGCGCTCGGGGTGCAGGCCGAGGGCTCGGGGACGATGAACAACGTCACGCTGGGCAACGCGCGGCACCAGTACTACGAGACCGTGGCCAGCGGCTCTGGCGCCGGAAACGGGTTCGCAGGCGCCGACGTGGTGCAGACCCATATGACCAACTCCCGGCTCACCGACCCCGAGGTGCTGGAGTGGCGCTACCCGGTGCGGGTGGAAAGCTATGCGATCCGCCGCGGCAGCGGCGGCGCCGGGCACTGGGCCGGCGGCGACGGGGGCCGGCGGGAACTGCGCCTGCTCGAACCGATGACGGTGACCACGCTGGCCAGCCACCGGCGGGTGCCGCCCTATGGGATGGCCGGCGGCCAGCCGGGCGCGCTCGGCCGGCACTGGGTGCAGCGGCCGGACGGGAGCGTGGTCCCGATGCGCGGCTGCGACAGCGTGGCGGTCGGCGCCGGGGACCTGTTCGTCATCGAGACCCCCGGCGGGGGCGGCTACGGCACACCGGGCACGCCAGGTGACGGCGGCCAGGTCCGGTGATCCAGACTGAGACCATGACAATCAACACAGCCACGGGCGCGGCCGGGGCGGTGATCGCGGGACAGCGGGTGGAACTGCTGGACCGGGCCCGCGTCTACGCCTGCGGCATCACCCCTTACGACGTGACCCATCTCGGGCATGCGGCCACGTTCGTGTGGATCGACACGCTCGGCCGGGTGCTGCGCCTGCTCGGCGTCCAGCCGGAGGTGTGCCGCAACATCACCGACGTGGACGACGTGCTCGACGTGGCGGCGGGCCGGGCGGGCGCGGCCTACGACGAGTTCGCCGCGATACAGCAGTTCGGTTTCGACCGCGACATGGCCGCGATCGGGGTCCGCTCGCCGGAACACGAGCCCCGGGCGCACCGGTACGTGGCGCACGTCATCAGGCTGGCCGCGGGGCTGCTCGAAGCCGGTGCCGCCTACCAGCGCGGGGGCGGGGTCTACTTCCGCGGCGCGGGCGTGGCCGAGCGTGTGGGTCTTGGCCGGCCGGCGGCGCTGGCCCTGTCCGGGGAGTTCGGCGGCCGCCCCGGCGACCCGGCCAAGGACGACCCGCTGGACGTGGCGGTATGGCAGGTCGCCGAGCCCGGCCACCCCGCGTGGGACTCGCCGTGGGGGCCCGGGCGCCCCGGGTGGCACGCCGAGTGCGTGGCGATGGCGATGTCGGTGTTCGGCCCCGCGGTGGACGTGCATGCGGGCGGCGCCGAACTGCGTTTCCCGCATCACGCCTACCACGCAGCGATGGCCGAGGCGTTCACCGGCGTGCGCCCGTACGCGCGGGCCTGGTTCCACACCGGCGTGGTCACCATCGACGGCGCCAAGATGGCCAAGTCGGCGGGCAACCTGGTGCTGCTCGGCGAACTGCTGAAGGAGCATCCCGCGGGAGCGGTGCGGCTGATGATCCTGGACCGGCCCTGGGCGCAGGGCTGGGACTACCGGCCGGAACTGCTCGGGCCCGCCGCCGCCCGGCTCGAAACGCTGTACCAGGCGGCCGCGCGGCAGGTGCCGGACGACCTCGCCGCCGTGGCCGAGTTGCGCCGCCTGCTGGCCACCGACCTGAACGTCCCTGCCGCGCTTGACCTGGCCGCCGAGGCGGGCGGCGCGCCCGCCCGCACTCTGGCCAGCGTGCTCGGCCTGACCTGAGGCGGCCAGCGGGGGGTTCGGGGGGTCGCTCCCCCGGCTAGCGGGGCCGGGCGCGGGCAGGAGTAGGTTTGCCTGGCGCCGGTAGCGAGGAGGAACGATGCGGCTGACCAAGCTGGGGCACGCCTGTGTGCGGCTGGAGAAGGACGGCGGGGTCCTGGTCATCGACCCCGGGGCGTTCAGCGGTGACAATGCCCTGGACGGTGCCGATGCGGTGCTCGTCACCCACGAGCACTTCGACCACGTGGTCCCGGACAGCATGCGCGCCGCGCTGGCGGCGCGGCCGGGCCTGCGGCTGTGGGCGCCGGCCCCGGTGGCCGAGCAGTTCGCCGAGTTCGGCGACCGGGTCAAGGCGACCGCGCACGGTGCTGAGTTCACCGCCGCCGGGTTCGGCGTGCACGTCTACGGCTCCGAGCACGCGGTGATCCACCCCGACATCCCCACCTGCGCGAACGTGGGCTTCCTCGTCGACGGCGAGGTCTTCCATCCCGGCGACTCCTACACGGTGCCCGAGGAAAGCGCCGGCACGCTGCTGCTGCCGGGCAGTGGGCCGTGGCACAGCACGTCGGCAATGATCGACTACGCCCGTGCGGTGGCCCCGCGCCGCGGGTTCATCATCCACGAGGCGCTGCTGTCCGAGACCGGGCTGGCCGTGCTCGACATGTTCATCGGCCTCGCCGCAGGGCCGCACGACGCCAAGTACACCAGGCTGGAGCCCGGTGCCTCGGTCGACCTCTGACCTGCCGATGAGGTAGCACAAACCGCCCAAAGGGCGGAGCAGCCCGCTGCCCTTCCCCCCGTAGCCTGCCGCAGTCCGGGCACGGCAACTGGGGGTCCACCATGGCAGAGCGCACCGCGAAATTCGTCACCCGGCACGTCGGGTGGGGCGGCGGCATGATGCCAGCTGTCCTCATGTATCACTCGGTCAGTCCCTACACCCACGACCCCTACCTGGTCACGGTCAGCCCGGTTCGGTTCCGGCAGCAGATGGGCTGGCTGCACGCGCGCGGCCTGCGCGGCGTCGGCGTCGCTGAACTGCTCGGCGCCCGCGCCGGCGACGGCGCGGGCGGCCTCGTCGGCCTCACGTTCGACGACGGCTACGCCGACTTCATGCATTACGCCCTGCCGGTGCTGGCCAGGTATGGCTTCGCCGCGACCGTGTTTCCGCTCGCGGCCCGCCTCGGTGGGGTGAACACCTGGGACCCGGCTGGTCCGCGCAAGCCGTTGATGACCGCCCGCCAGGTGCGCCAGGCCGCGGAGGCGGGCATGGAGATCGGCTCGCACGGGCTGCGCCACATCTCGCTGCCCAGTGCCAGCGGGGCGGCGCTGACCGCGGAACTCGAAAACAGCCGCGCCGTGCTCCAGGCGGCCAGCGGCCAGCCGGTAGCCGGGTTCTGCTACCCGTACGGGGACGCCGACATGCGCGTGGTGGCGGCCGTGCGGACGGCCGGCTACTCCTACGGCTGCGCCATCTGGCGCGGCCCGCACACGAGCCAGCACGCCCTGCCGCGGACCTACGTCGGGGATGCCGACTCCCCCTGGCGGCTCTGGGCGAAAGCGGCCAAGCACCGGTTGACCTGGGACTACGCCGTTCCCGTGGGATGGCCGGCGCACCCGCCGGCACCCGGGCCGCGGAAGACGCCCACGGCGTCATCTTTCCCTCACTCTGCGTAGACCGCCTACCCCTAATGCCCGAGGCAGGCAGGGGGAAGCCGCTGGCAGAGTCAAGGCTCGCACCACTACCACAACGGGGTTAAACGCCTGTTGGCCGAGGGGGAACGGCACCGTGACAGGAGATACGCTTTCACTGGCCATCAACGGCCGGGAGCGGAAGCTTTCCGGCAACCTGGTCGCCTACCAGCCGCCTGCCGCCCACAACGGCAACGGGCACGGCGCCGGCATCGGGAACGGTGCTGGCATCGGGACCGCGGCGATTCTCGGGCTCGGCTACGTGGGCCTGCCGACCGCGCTGGCGCTGCACGGCCGGTGCCCGCGGATCCTCGGCATCGACATCAGCGAGGAGCGCCTGGGCGTCATCGCCGCCCGTGACGCCGACCTCACCGGCGCCGACCGGCTGGTGCTCGACGCGGCGCTGTCCAGCGGCGCCCTGGAACTCACCAGCGACCTCGGCGCGCTCAGCGCTGCGGACACCGTCATCATCTGTGTCCCCACTCCGGTGGACGAGTCCTACGTTCCCGACCTCACCGCGCTGCGCGGTGCGTGCGCGTCCGTGGTCGCCGCGGCGCGGCCCGGGCAGACCATCATCCTCACCTCCACCAGCTACGTCGGCACCACCCAGGAACTGCTGACCGAACCGCTGGCCGCCCGCGGGCTGCGGGCCGGCCAGGACGTGTTCGTCGCGTTCAGCCCGGAGCGGATCGACCCCGGCAACCCCGACCACGAGCACCGGGAGACGCCAAGGGTGGCCGGCGGGGTCACCGCGGCCTGCGCCGAGCGGGCGGCAGCCGTGATCAGCCTGCTCACCGGCCAGGTCTATGTGCTCAGCTCCCCCGAAGCGGCCGAGGCCACCAAGCTGTACGAGAACATCTTCCGCGCGGTCTCACTGGCGCTGGCCAACGAGTTCGCCGACGCATGCACCGCGCTCGGCCTCGACCCGATCGAGGTCACGCTCGCTGCGGGCACCAAGCCCTACGGCTTCCTCGGCGTGTTCCCCGGGCCCGGGGTGGGTGGTCACTGCATCCCGTGTGACCCGTACTACCTGCTGTGGCAACTGGACAAGCGGGGCCGCCGCTCGCCGCTGATCGAGCAGGCCATGCGCTCGATCGCGCTGCGCCCGGCCCGGGTCGTGGACCGCGCGGCCGAGATGGCCGCGGGGGGCGGCCTGGCCGGCGCGAAGGTGGTCGTCGTCGGTATCAGCTATAAGACCGGCGTGGCGGACGTACGGGAGTCGCCGGCCATCCCGATCATCACCGGGCTGGCCGCGCGCGGCGCCGTTGTGTCCTTCTACGACCCGCTGGTGCCCATCCTCCGACTGCCTTCCGGCCAGGAGATGCGCACCGTCCAGGCACCGCGCGGGGAGGACTTCGACCTCGCCATCGTGCACACGGTGCACCCCGGCGTCAGCTACGGCTGGGTCGCCGCGTGCAAGCAGGTCCTCGACGGCACCTACCGGTTCGACGGCGCCCCGCACCGTGAAGTGGTGTGACCCGTGATGATCAGTGAGCTGACCGGGATCGACACCAGTACCCCCGCGGTGGTGCTGAAGTTCGACCCTAACGTGATGCACCACGGCGCGCTGGGCGCCATCCGCAGCCTCGGCCGCCGGGGCGTCCCGGTGTACGCGGTGGTGGAAGGGCCCTGGGCTCCCGCGGCCCGGTCGCGCTACCTTGCCGGGCGGCTCGCCTGGCGGCCCGACCCGGACCAGGCAGAACGGACCCGGGCGGGGCTGAACCGGCTCGCCGAGCGGATCGGCCGCCGCGCGGTGCTCATCCCCACCGACGACGCGGGCGCGATCTTCCTCGCCGAGCAGGGCGACAGCCTGCGGGACCGATTCCTCTTCCCGGCCCAGCCTCCGGCGCTGCCACGGCGGCTCGCCGGCAAGCACACCCTGGCCCAGCTCTGCGCCGACCTTGGCGTGGCCTCGCCCAGGGTGCTGGTGAGCGACTCCGCGGAAAAGGCGCACAGCTTCGCCGCCGAGGTGGGCTTCCCGCTGATCGTCAAGCTCGCCACACCGTGGACCGCGGCAGGCACCGGGCTGCGGCCCACCACGGTCGTCCGTTGTGAAGCGGACCTGACCGCGCTGTGGACGTCCGCCGAGCAGGCCGGCGCGAGCCTGATGCTGCAGGAGTTCATCCCGGCCCAGCCGGGCGGGGACTGGTTCGTGCACGCCTACTGCGACGCCAGCGGCGCGGGCCGGCCCGTGTTCACCGGCGTGAAGATCAGGTCCTACCCGGCATATGCCGGGCTGACCAGCTTCGGCCTCGCGGCGGCCAACCAGCGGCTGAGCGACGAGATCTCCAGGCTATTCGTCCGGCTGGGATACCGCGGTATCGCCGACCTCGACCTGCGCCAGGACCCCAGGGACGGCAGCTACAAGCTGCTGGACTTCAACCCGCGGCTGGGCGCCCAGTTCCGGCTGTTCCGCGACTGGGCCGGCCTGGACGTGGTGACCGCCGCCTACCTGGATCAGACAGGGCAGCCCTACGTCGTCCGGGGCCAGGTCAGCGGCCGCCGCTTCGTGGTGGAGAACTACGACCCGCTCGGCGCGCTGGCCTACTGGCGCGCCGGGGAACTGGGCCCGGCCTCCTGGCTTCGCTCCCTGTATGGCGTGCAGGAGACCGCCTGGTTCGCCTGGGACGACCTGCTCCCCTTCGGCCTGATGAGCGTGCGCATGGCGGCGCGCGCGGGCCGCGTGTTCGCCCGTGCGCCGGGCCGGCGATCTGCCGGTGCCCGGCGCCCCACCGAGCCGGCCGTCCGGCTGGCCCGCTCATTGCCGAAAGAGGAAACACCATGAACGAAGCCGTCGACGTCGCGATCGTGGGTGCGGGCCCGTACGGGCTCTCGCTCGCCGCGCACCTGCGCAAGGCCGGCGTGAGCATGCGCCAGTTCGGGCACGTCATGCACCTGTGGCGGACCGCCATGCCGGCCGGCATGTTCCTTAAGTCGCAAGGATTCGCGTCCAACCTCTCCGACCCGGACGGCACGCACACCCTGGCCGCGTTCTGCGCGGCGGCCGGCCGTCCCTACGCCGGCTACGGCCTGCCGGTCCCGCTGGACACGTTCATCGCCTACGGCCAGTGGTTCGCCGCGCAGCTCTCGCCGGACGTTGAGGAGACTCTGGTCACCGGCATCACCGCCGAGCCCGGCTGCTTCGAGCTGACCCTGGACACCGGGGAGCGGTGCCGCGCCCGCCGGGTGGTCGTCGCCGCCGGCGTCGAGCACTTCGCCTGGCTGCCCGGTGAGCTGATCGGCCTGCCCACCGACATCTGCACGCACGCCAGCGCGCACGTGGACCTGTCCATCTTCGGTGGCAAGAAGGTCGTGGTGCTCGGCGCCGGCCAGTCCGCGCTGGAGACCGCCGCGCTGCTGCACGAGCAGGGCACCGACGTCCAGATCGTGATGCGCGAAGAGCAGCCGGTGTGGAACGGGCCGCCGCTGGCCCTGGACCGGCCGCTGCCGCAGCGGCTCAAGGAGCCCGAGGCCGGCCTTGGGTCCGGCTGGAGCACCTGGTTCTACTCGCGGCACCCGCGCTTGTACCGGCACCTGCCCGAGGTCACCCGCATCTACCGGGCCCGCACCGCGCTCGGCCCGGCCGGCGCGAGCTGGCTGCGGCCGCGAGTGGAGGGTGTGGTCCCGATCCGCAGCGGCCGTGAGCTGCTCTGGGCCAAGGGCACCACGGACGGGATCACGCTCGGCCTGGCCGGTGCGGACGGGAGCCGCGAGGAACTGTCCGCGGACCACGTCATCGCGGCCACCGGGTACCGGCCGGACGTGTCCCGGCTGACCTTCCTCGACGAGCACCTGCGGGCCGGCGTCCAGACGGTGGCCAGCACGCCGGTGGTCGGCAAGGACTATCAGTCCTCGGTGCCCGGGCTGTACTTCATGGGCCCCGCGGTGGCGCCCACTTTCGGGCCGGTCATGCGCTTCGTGTACGGCGCGGACCATGCCGCCCGCGCGATCGCTCCCGCGCTGATCGCGACCGCCTGGCGGCGGAACACCGTGACGGCAGGTGCGGCACGGTGAACAGGACTCCGGCCCGAGCCAGCCCGGACAGGCCGGCCGCCTGGCCAGCCCGGGCCGGCCGGGCCGGGCTGGCCGCCAAGCGGGCCGTCGATATCCTCGGTGCGCTGACCGGCCTGGCCGTGTTCGGCCTGCCGATGCTCCTGCTCGGCGCCTGCATGCGCTGGCAACTCGGCTGCCCGGCCCTGTTCCGCCAGGTCCGGGTCACCGGGCCCGGCCGCCGGGCCGTGGTGCTGAAGCTGCGCACGCTGTGCGCCGACACCGACTCCGACGGCTGCTGGGCGCCGGCACCCGGCCAGTCCACCGGGCTGGGCTGGGTGCTGCGGGCCAGCCATCTCGACGAACTGCCGCAGCTCGTCAACGTGCTGCGCGGGGAGATGTCACTGGTCGGCCCGCGGCCCGAACGGCCCCACTTCGCCGCCCGGTTCACCGCCGAGGTCCCCGGCTACGCCGGCCGGACCCGGATGAAGGCGGGCCTTACCGGCTGGGCCCAGGTGAACGGGCTCACCGGCGACACCTCGCTGGCCGACCGGGCAGCGCTGGACAACAGCTACATCGACAACTGGTCGCTCTGGCTGGACCTGGTCATCCTGGCCCGCACCGCATGGCTCACCGCCGCGGAGCTGGCCGGCCAACTGCGCCGCCGTCCGGCGGCCGCTCATCCCACGGCGGCGCGCGCCCTGGTTCCCATTTCACCGTCCATCCCTGGCCGAGGAGGTCAGCAATGAAGGTCCTTCACCTCATCACCGGGCTCGGCGTCGGTGGCGCCGAACTACAGCTCCGGTCGATTCTGCAGCACACCAGGCACGACGCCGACGTCATCACCCTCTACAATCCCGGGCCGGTCGCGGACATGATCCGTTCCGACGGCCGCGAGGTCCGCAGCCTCGGCATGACCCGCAACACCCAACTGGGTGCCCTGGTGCGGCTGCACCGCATGATCCGTGACGGTGGCTACGACGTAGTGCACGCCCACCTGTACCGGTCGCAGATCTACGGCCGGCCCGCCGCCTGGCTCGCCGGGACCCCGGTGGTGGTGAGCACCGAGCACTCCATCGGCGAGACGCACCTGGAGCGGCGCAAGATGACGCTCGGGGTGCGCGCCCTGTACCTGGCCACCGAGCGGTTCTCGGACGCCACGATCGCGGTGTCCGGGACGGTGCGGGACCGGATGGCGAAATGGGGGGTACGGCCGCGCCGGATGATCGTCATTCCCAACGGCGTGGACCTGGGCCGGGTGGCATTCGACCCCGCCGCGCGGGCCAGCGTCCGGGCGGAGTTCGGGCTGGGCGAGAACGAGTACGTCATTGGCGTGCTGGGCCGGCTCGACCCGAACAAGCAGTTCGACATGGTGATCGAGGCGGCGGCCCCGCTGCTCGACGCATCCACCCGGCTGCTGATCGTCGGCAAGGGAGACGAGGGCGCACGCCTGGAGGAGGTGGCCCGGATGTGCGGCGTGTCCGACCGGGTCGTCTTCGCCGGCGAGCGCCATGACGTGGCCGCGATGCTCTCGGCCATGGACATGTTCGTCGCCTCCTCGAAACAGGAGACGTTCGGCCTGTCCGTCCTCGAGGCACTCGCCAACGGGGCGCCGGTGCTCTACACGACCTGCCCGGCGCTGGATGGCCTGGGCGTGGACCGGGCCCGCCAGGTGCCGTCCACGGTGACCGGCCTGCGCGAGGCCATGGCCGCCGAGCGGCGGTCCGGGCCCCGGCAGCGGGTGAGCGTTCCGGCCGTTCGCGAGGCCTACGGAATCGACGGGGTCACCTGCCGCATCGACGACTTCTACGAGCGGCTCGCGGCCTCCCGCAGCCGGGTCTGGCGCGGTCGCCGGCAGGCGCGCGCGGCGGCGATCTGGGGCAGCCACGACACCGTGGCGGCGACACCGCAACCGGTGCTGGAAGGAGAACGGTCATGAGGTATTTCGTCACCGGCGCCGCCGGGTTCATCGGCTCGCACCTGACCGAGGCTCTGCTGGACGCCGGCCACGAGGTGACCGGCCTGGACGACCTGAGCACGGGCCGGCTGGAGAACCTGGGCGCGGTCACGCCGCACCCGCGGTTCCGGCTGGTCCTCGGCTCGATCCTGGACGCCGACCTGGTGGACGACCTGTGCGATGGCGCGGACCGGGTGTTCCACCTGGCCGCCGCGGTCGGCGCCTTCGTCATCATGGACCAGACCCTGGAGAGCCTGCGCACCAACATCCACGGCACGGAGAACGTCGTCGAGGCAGCGCACCGCAACGGGGCACGCATCCTCGTCGCCTCCACCAGCGAGATCTACGGCAAGAACACCAAGGTCGGCCTCACCGAGGACGACGACAGGATCGCCGGCTCGCCACTGAAGTCGCGGTGGAGCTACTCCGAGGCCAAGGCGATTGACGAGAGCCTGGTCTCCGCCTACGTCGCCGAGCGCGGCCTGTGGGCGGTCATCGCACGGCTGTTCAACACGGTCGGCCCGCGGCAGACCGGCCGGTACGGGATGGTGATACCGCGGTTCGTCCGGCAGGGGCTGAGCGGAGAGCCGCTGACCGTGTTCGGCACGGGGGACCAGGTGCGCTGCTTCTGCCACGTGCACGACGTGATCCCGGCGCTGATCGCACTACTCGAAACGCAGGACGCCTGCGGCCGCGCGGTGAACATCGGCAGCTCCGAGCAGGTCTCTGTCGCCGGGCTCGCGGAGCGGGTCATCGCGGCGACCGGATCCAGCGGCGGGATCGTGCGCAGTTCCTACCTGGATGCCTACGGGGCCGGTTATGAGGACATGCAGCGCCGGGTGCCCGACTGCACGCTGGCCCGCAGCCTGGTGGGCTTCGAGTCCGCCCGCACGCTCGACGACATCATCGGCGCGGTCATCGAAGACCAGCTGACGGCTGCGGCCGTCAGCAGGTGACGGCGGGTCGCACGACCATGCGAAACCAGACTCGGCAGCCCGGCGGGCCCGCACTGGCACCTCCCCACAGGGTGCCCCCCGGGCTGCCGGAACACGCCGGTGCTGGCCGGCACCCGAGCGGGCCAGCACCGGCCGCCCCCGGCGGCGGCCCCGCCTGTTCGCCGGGGCGCCGTGGCTGGCCGTGGTGCTGGCCGGCGCCGTGGTGGCCGGGCTGACGTTGCTGCCGGGCTCCGCCCCGGCCCGCCCGGCCCGGGCCGTGGTGGCCGCCCTGCCCTACTGGGACATCAGGAACGGCACGCAGACGGTCCTGGCCCACCGCGGGGACTTCACCGAGGTGTCGCCGTGGATCTACGGGCTGGCCGCCAGCGGGCGGATCGAGACCCAGTACGGCCAGGCGCAGGCGACCGCAATCAACGCCGACATCACCCGGCTGCGGCAGGCCGGCCTGGCCGTCGTCCCGACCCTGGCCAACATCACCAAGGGCAATTGGTCCTACCCACCGGTGGCACGCATGCTGCACCATCCGGCCCTGCTGAAGCAGCACGTCTCGGCCATCGTGGCGCTGGTGCTTGCGCACCATTACGCGGGCATCGACATCGACTACGAGAACCTGCATGCCGCGGACCGGCACGTCTTCACCGTGTTCATCACCGACCTGGCCGCCGCACTGCACGCCCACGGCAAGACACTCTCGGTCGCCGTGTTCGCCAAGACCGCCAACGCCGGCTACGGCGGGGCCAACCTGGCCCAGGACTACGCCGCCATCGGCCGCGCCGCCGACCAGGTGCGGATCATGGCCTACAACTACCACTGGGCGACATCCCCGCCGGGGCCGGTGGCGCCGATCGGCTGGGTGCGCGCGGTGCTGCGCTACGCCAAGACCCAGATGCCGGCTAACAAGATCATTCTTGGGATCCCGCTCTACGGCTACGACTGGTCCGGTGGCCGGGGGAGAGCGGTGAGCTGGCTGCGCGCCTTCCAGCTCGGCACCCGCTACCACGCCCGCCCGTCCTACGACACCGCCGCCCAGGAGCCGTGGTTCAGCTACACCGCGGCCGGCCACCGGCACGTCGTCTGGTTCGAGAACCAGGCCAGCTCGCGGGCGAAGTTCGAGGCGGCCAGCGGCTCCGGGGCAGGCGGGATCTTCCTATGGATGTTCGGTTACGAGGACACCAGGACCTGGGGCGCGCTGCACGCCGCGCTGCCCGTGCCGGGCAGGGCCCGGTGATCCCCTGGTGGGGGCTGGCAGTGGGGGTCCTCGGCGTCAACTTCGCGCTGTGGGGGCTGGCGAGCCTGTGCCGGCTGGCCGGGACCATGCCCCGGCCGGGCCGTGCCCGCAGCGCCCCGGCCGCGCTCCATGCCCGGCTGACGGTCAAGGACGTCGCGGTGCTCATTCCGGCGCACAACGAGGCCGTCGTGATCGGGGACACCCTGACCGCGATCATGGCGCTGGCGCCGCGGGCGAACGTGCACGTGGTGTCGGACGGGTCCACCGACGAGACGGTGCGGATCGCCCGCCGCACCGGGGCGAAGGTGATCCAGACGCGGGAGAACGTCGGCAAGGCGGGCGCCCTGGCCGAGGCGATCGACCGGCTCGGCCTGATCAAACGGTTCCGCGTCATCATGCTGCTCGACGCGGACACCAGGGTGAAGCCCGGGTACTTCGAGGCCGGGCTGGCGATGTTCGACGATCCCGATGTGGTGGCCGTCGCCGGCTGCGTGCGGACGGCCCGCGGCCGCAAGCTGGGCTTCGCCGGGAACGTGCTGGTGAGCCATCGGCAGCGGATCTATGCCATCGGCCAGCGGGTGCTCAAGTTCGGGCAGACCTGGGCCCGCACCAACGCGACCCCCATCGTGCCCGGGTTCGCGAGCATGTACCGTACCGAGGTCCTGCCGTACATCGATATGAATCCGCCCGGCCTGGTGATCGAGGACTTCAACATGACGTTCGAGGTCTACCAGAAGAAGCTCGGCAAGGTCGGCTTCACCCTCGGGGCCGTGGCCGTGACCCAGGACCCGGACAACTTCGGTGACTACGTCCGGCAGACCAGAAGGTGGGCCGTGGGGCTCTGGCAGACCGTCCGCCGCCACCCGCCCCGGGCGAACCTGTTCACCGCCATGCTGACCGTGCTGCTCCTCGAACTGGTCACCTCCAGCATGCTGTTCCTGCTGCTGCCGCTGCTGCTCACCGTCCTGCTCATCCCGGACGTGGCCGGCGGCGCGCCCGCGTGGCCGATGTTCGCGCAGGTGTACACCGTGGTCACCTTGCATGTCCGGCTCTCCAGCGTGCTGTTCGGCATCCTGATCCCGGACCTGGCGCTGACGTGCGTAGCGGCGGCCGCCGAGCGCCAGCCCCGGCTGCTGCTGTTCGCCCCGTTCTATCCCGTCATGCGGCTGGTGGACGCCGCGATCGGCCTGTCGGCGATCCCCATCGCCTGGCTGACCCGCGCGAACGGACGCTGGCGCAGCCCGGCACGGCGCGCGGTCTCGCCCGCCGCACCCGGGCAGCGGAGCATCCCGGGCAGCACCGGCCGGAGCGGGACGGCCGCGGTCCAGGCAGCTCATGCATTTGCAGGAGAGGGTGCTCATGCATCGGGATGACGACTTCGGGCTGGCGACCGGGCAGAGTTTGAACATGAGCCCAACCCGCCTGATGCTTGTCGATGACCACCTGATGATCACTGAGGCGCTGGCCTCGCGCCTGTCCGCCGCGATGGACCTGTGGGTGGCCGGCCGGTGCACCACAGCCGATCCCAACTTGATCGACATCGTCCGGGGACTGCGGCCGGACGTCATCGTGATCGAGGTCGCGCCGTTCGGCCACGAGATAGCCGACGTCCTGGGCAAGCTGATGGCGGCCCGTCCGCAGGCCAGGGTGATGGTGCTGACCTCCGACCGCGATGTCGCCCACGCTGTCGAGGCCGCACGCGCCGGGGTTGCCGCATGGGTGGCGAAAGAGCAGGGCGCCGCCGAGTTCGAGGTGGCGCTGCGCGGGGTGATCAAGGGTGAATCCTGGTTCCCGCCGCACATGCTGGGTGAAATCCTGCGGGAACTGCGCGCGGACGCGGGCCGCGCCAGGCAGCCCGACTCGCTGGGCGTGCTCAGCAAGCGGGAGCGTGAGGTGCTGCTCGCCATGATGGACGGCAAGCCCGGTGGCCAGATCGCCACCGACCTCACCATCTCGGCCGACACCGTGCGCACCCACATCCGCAACATCTTCGCCAAGCTCGATGTGCATAGCCGCCTGGAGGCGGTGCGGGTGGGCCGGATGGCAGGGCTTCGCGCGCCGGCCCAGTTCGCATGAGCGAGCGGGCCATGGGCGGCGGCCCGGCCCGGGTGGCCGTCGTGATCACCAGGCTGGAGGGCGGTGCGGGCATCCTGGCCCTGCGCGGGGCGACGGCGCTGGATCCGGCGCGGTTCCAGATGACCGTCATCACCGGCAGCGGCACCGCACTGATCGCACGGGCCCGGGACGCCGGGCTCGAGGTGGTGGTGGAGCCATCGTTGCGCACGCCGATCCACCCGGTCGCCGACCTCACCGCGCTGCGGCGGCTGAGCGCGCTGCTGCGCCAGCGCAGGTTCGACGTGGTGCACACGCACACGGCCAAGGCGGGGGCGGTGGGCAGGCTCGCCGCCCGCAGGGCCGGGGCAGGCCGGATCATCCACACCTATCACGGGTTTCCTTTTCACGAGTTCCAGTCGCCGGGCCGCCGGGGTGCGTACGTGGCGCTGGAACGGCGGCTGGGCAGGATCACCGGCCTGGCGCTGTGCGTCGGGAGCGGGGTGGCGGTGGAAGCGGCCCGGCGCGGCCTCATCCCGCCCGACCGGATCCGGGTCATCGGTGTGGCGGTGGACGCTCCGCTGGCCATGGCCGCCGACGCGAGTGCGCGCAAGCGCGCCCGCAGGCTACTTGGCCTGCCCGAACACGCCACGGTGGTGGGGGCAGTTGGGCGGCTGGCCTACCAGAAGGCGCCGGAGGACTTTCTTGCCGCCCTGCGCGCGCTGCGCCGTCCCGGCGTGATCGGCGTATGGGTGGGCGGCGGCGAGCTCGCCGGGCGGGTGGCCCGCCTGGCCGCCGCGCAGCCGCACGCTCCGGTGCTGCTCACCGGGGAGCGCAATGACGTGCCCGCGCTGCTGCCCGCATTCGACGTGTTCACGCTGCCCAGCTGGTACGAGGGCCTGCCCACGGCCGTGGTCGAAGCCATGCTGTGTGGGGTGCCGGTGGTCGCGACGGCGGTCAACGCTGTCGGCGATCTGGTGGTGCCGGGGGAGACCGGCCTGCTGGTGCCGCCGCAGCGCCCCGACCTGCTGGCCGGCGCGATCCGCTCGCTGCTCGACTCGCCCGCGGATGCGGCCCGGATGGCCGCCGCGGCGCACGCCCGGCTGGGCACCCGGTACACCGTGCCCGCCCTGAGGGACGCGCTGGAAGCGGCCTACACCATCCCTGAGAGCAATGACACGGATGGTAGTCGTTTGGTCGCCTGAGGTAAGATCCATGACATAGGCGCAGGTGGCGGGGGCTTCCACTGGCGCTATATGTGCGCAGTTTGCGCTGCAACTGCGGCCCGGACGGGGATGGGGGAAGCCGATGGGGTCGCCGCTGGAACGGCGCCGGACCGGGGGCCGGCGGGTGTCGGACAGCCGGGACGTGCGCGCCCTGCGCGGCCTGCTGCACGATCTCGGGCACGAGGTGACGACGCTGTCGTACCTGGTCGAGGCGGTCCGCGGGGACACCGCCCTGCCGGCCGACTCGGGGTACCGGCTGGAACTGCTGTCCCTGGAAATGTCCAGGCTGCGTGACATCATCCGGCACGGGCTGGGCGGGGACGGGGCCGGCGATGCCGGGCCGGTCAACGTGCGGGACCTGGCCGCCCAGCTCACCAACCTGGCCCAGGCCGCCTATGCGGCGGACATCACGCTGGTGCCGGGGCCCGCGGCGGTGGTCACCGTCAGCCCGGTGCTGCTGTGGCGGGTGCTGTCCAACGTGGTGGAGAACGGCGCCCGCGCGGCCGGCCGCACCGGCACGGTCACCCTGGCGATCCGGCAGGCCGGGACCACGGTCATCGATGTGACCGACGACGGGCCTGGCTTCGGCGCCGGGCCGCCGGGATCCGCGTCGCTCGGCCTTGAGGTGGTCACGGCACTGCTGGAGTCCTGCGGCGGGGCGCTGGCGGTCCAGGCGCCCCCGCAGGGCGGCACCACCGTGCTTGTGGCGCTGCCCGCGCCGGTCACCGCCCCGGGCGCGGCCCAGGCGCAGGCGGGCCGGTGAACCAGTGACCAGCCTGGTGGTGGGCGATGACCACGTGGTGTTCCTGGACGCCCTGGCCAGCGTGCTGGCCCAGCAGGACTACGCGATCACGATCGCCGGCACCGTGGCGGAGACCGTCGCGGCAGTCGCCGCGAACCAGCCGGATCTGTGCCTGATCGACCGCCACTTCGCCGGGGTGGACAGCGTTGAGGCGATCGGGGAGATGCTCGTGTCCAGCCCGGGCACCAAGGTTCTGGTGCTCAGCGCGGATCCGGACACCGAGGGGATCCTCGCGGCGCTGAACGCGGGCGCGTCCGGGTACCTGCACAAGACCCGCGGCGTGACCGCCCTCACCGCGGCGATCACCCGGGTGCTGCGCGGCGAGGTCGTGGTCGACGTGCCGCGCGGCGGCGGCCGGCCGAGACCGGCTGGCCACAACGACGCGCTCCGGCTCGCTTCGCACCTGACCGACCGGGAGCGCGAATGCCTGGCGCTGCTGGTGGAGGGGCTCGACACGACCGCGATCGCACGCAAGCTGGGCGTGTCCCGCACCACCGTCCGGACTCATGTCCAGTCGGTGCTGACCAAGCTGGGGGTGCACTCGCGGCTGGAAGCCGCGTCGTTCGCCGTGCGCTACCGGCTGCTCGACGAGCCCGCCGGGCGCTCCCGCGCCTGACCGCCCGCCGGGACGGCGTGCCCCGGGCCAGCCGGAACCAGGTGCCGGCCGCGGCGGCGCCTGATCAGCCACCGCGCGATCACGGCGGCCAGAGCCAATAGCACCGCAAGCAGCGCCACCCTGGCCACGGTTACCTGGGTGGTCTGCGCGGGCGCCGGGCCGAAGCGGTAGTCGTCGGTGATCAGCGTGCCGTTGGCGAACGCGGACAGGCCGAAGGTCAGCCCGGTGATGCCGGCCGGGACCGGTGGTGTCCGCCAGTCCGCCTTGGCCCACTGCCCCGAGGGGGAGAAGTACGGGCTTGAGGTCCAGTACTGCCACCGGCCCGCCGCGTTCCTGTAGTAGACGGAGAACTGGGTGGTGACCGTGCCCCGGTAGGAGGCGCTGAGCTCGTAGGCCCGGCCAGGCCGGACCGGCAGTGCGCACTCGCCGAGGTCGAAGAGCTGGAGGAACTCCGCGCCGCCGCTGCGATAGCCGGTCACGGTCAGCTGTTCCGCCCAGCGCCCGGCATCCCGGATCCGCTGCCAGCGGGCCGTGTTCTGCCCGTAGCCGCCCTCCATCCAGCAGAACGGGGCGCCGGAGCGGTCCGGGGTCGCCATGTCCAGGTTGACCGCCGCCTTCGCCCCTGCCTTGGCCATGGACGCGTTCACGATGCCGTGCGCGTGCACGGCCGGGACCGTGACGATCGGCCGCACCGGCCCGCCGAGCACCTGGTGCACCGTCTGCACGGTGATGCCGTGTGACCGCTGGCCGGCCAGCCACCGCACGAAGGACGTGAACGTGGTGTCGGAGGTGGACAGCACCCCGCAGGCAGCGGGGCAGATGTGGTGGAACACCAGCGGCAGCCAGCCGCCGCCGGCCCGTTGCGCCCGCAGCACCGCCTGCTCCAGGTCCGCCAGCGTCGTGCCGGAACCCACCTGGCCAGGGGTGTGGATCGCGAACGGATCCGCGGGCGGGACCGTCTGCACCGTCGCGCAGCCCGGGCAGTCCGGGCCCGCCAGCCCCGTGACGATCCGGGCGGCGTCGAAGCCGCAACTCCGGACAATGGCCTCCACCCGTGGGTTCGCGGCACCGTCCGGGTAGGCGAACGACGTGACCCGGAACCCCCACCGGGTCAGGATGTCCCGGCCCGCGCAGGCCTGGCGCCGGGCCTCGGCCGTGGTAGTGGCGACCAGGTCGAGGTGGGAGACCGTGTGGGCGCCGATCTCGTCGCCGTACGCGGCGAGGCGGTGCAGTTCCGGCAGGGACATGTAGTTCGGGGCGCCGACCGCGCCGGTGATGATGAAGAAGGTCCCGGCAACGCCGTAGCGGTGCATCACCCGCGCGGCCGAAAACTGGCCGGCGGTCCCGTCGTCGAAGGTGAGGGAGACCACCGTCGGGCGGGGCGCGGTTGCGGTGGCCGCTGGCCGGAGGTCCGCCCCCTGGGCGGGTGCGGGGAACCACGCGAGCACGGTCATCAGCACCGTCGTCAGCAGAGCCGTCAGCGCACCGGCGGCCGCCCGCGCGGGCAGCGCCGCGGTGCGCCCGCCGGTCCGGGCCTCCCCGCGCATGGTTCTGGTGCCTCCCTCGGTGGCCAGCATCTGGCTCAGGCACGACACTAGGCGGGCGCCCGGGCCATGGGGTCGGCCAGCCGGGGGAGCGGCATTACCCCTTTCGCACGACCCTGGGGCGGGAGGCCGGCGGCGGCCGTCTCTGGTCTAATACCGCCATGGCGGAACCCGGCGTCGACGAGACGAAGGCCCTGCCGCAGGTGCCGGAGCCGTCACCGCCTCCCGCGCCCGAGCGGCCGGGACGGCCGGGCGGCCTGGCACGGCCGCGCGGGCTGAGCGGCACGATCTGGGTGCTTGAGCACGCCCAGGACTACGTGGCTGGCGTGGTCGGCGTCGCGCTGATCCTGCTGGCCGCGGTCCTGATCGTGTCCGGGCTGATCGGCTTCGTCCAGGACCTGGTCACCGAGAACGTCCTGGCCGCCGCGACCGGGCTGCTTGACCGGCTGCTGCTGGTGCTGATCGTGGCCGAGATCGTGCACACCGTGGTGCTGTCGCTGCGTGCGCACCGCCTGGTCGCGCAGCCGTTCATCGTCGTCGGCCTGGTCGCGGTGATCAGGAAGATCCTGCTCGTGCTGAGCAGCGAGACCAGCGAGACCAAGGTGAACACCACCCAGCTCTGGCTGCTCATCGCCATGGTCGTCGCGTTCGTGGCCGGGCTCATCGCGGTCAGCCGGTTCGAGAAGAAGGAGGAGTGACGCGGCGTGCTGGCCCGGGGGGACGACCCCCCGGAAACCCCCCGCTGGCTCAAGGCCCCGTTCCTTCGTCACGAGGCCTTGGCCGCGCCGGTCTTGCCCGGAATGATCGGGCATGCGAACCTGCTTCAGTGGCTCCCAACCCGGTAACCGTCCCGCCCGACCGGGCCTCCAGCGACCGGCCGTTGCGCGGCGATCCGGTGGCCCGTGACGTGTTCACCGGCCTGCCCGGCCGTTACGACCGGCTCGCCTACCTGCTCTCGTTCGGCCAGGACCGGCGCTGGCGCCGGGCGGTGGTCGCCCGCACCGCGGCGGCGGCACCGCGGCTGGTGCTCGACGTCGCGACCGGCCCCGCCGGGATCGCGCTGGCCGTGGCGGATGCGACCGGTGCGAACGTGGCGGGCGTGGACCTCAACGAGCCGATGCTGCGGGCCGGCCTGCCGCGGATCCGGCGGCGCCTGCCGCGGGGCCAGGTCCGGGTCGCCGCGGGCCGCGCCGACCAGCTGCCGTTCGCCGACGCGACGTTCGACGCGGTGACCTTCTCCTACCTGCTGCGCTACGTGGACGACCCGGCGGCCACGGTCGCCGAGATGGCCCGCTGCCTGCGCCCCGGCGGCACGCTGGCCTGCCTTGAGTTCAGCGTCCCGCCGCGGCCGGCCTGGCGGGCCGCCTGGTGGTGCTACACCCGGATGGCGCTGCCGGTGCTCGGCGGTCTCACCGGGGGCGCGGCCTGGTACCGGGTGGGCAGGTTCCTCGGCCCGAGCATCTCGGTGCACTACCGGCAGCATCCGCTGGCCTGGCACGTCGCCGCCTGGCAGGCGGCGGGCCTGACCGAGGTACGGACCGAGCTGATGAGCCTGGGTGGCGGCCTGGTCATGTGGGGGCGCAAGGGATCCGCCTCATGAGGGCACCCGGGGAACGGACGGCCTTTTACGCGGTCGGCCGGGGCACCGGCGGGCCTGGCGACTGGGTGACGCTGCTGCACCCGCCCTACACACTGTGGCACCTTTCCTACGTGGCGATCGGCGCCGCGGTCATGCCGCCGCTGGTGCTGTGGCGGCTGGCCGGCACGCTGGTCGCGTTCTTCCTGGCGGTCGGTATCGGCGCGCACGCACTGGACGAACTGCACGGCCGGCCGCTGGGCACCGGCATCAGCACCACCCTGCTCATCGGCACGGCGGTGGCGGCGATCACCGCGGCGATGGTGCTCGGCCTGGTCGAGGGCGGCTGGAAGCTGCTGCCGTTCGTGGTCGCCGGGGGAGTGCTGGTGTACGGGTACAACCTGGAGCTTTTCGGCGGGGTGCTGCACAGCGATGTCTGGTTCGCGGTGGCCTGGGGGGCGTTCCCCGTGCTGGTCGGGGCCTACGCACAGCACTGGACCCTGTCGGTGGCCGCGGGGGCGGCGGCGGTGGCCGCCTTCTTCCTGTCCCTGGGCCAGCGCGCGCTGAGCACGCCCGCCCGGATGCTGCGCCGCCGGGTCAGCGGGGTCGCGGTGCGGCTGACGTTCACCGACGGCACCACGGCCGAACTCGGCCGCGCCGACCTGCTGGCCCCGATAGAGCGGGCGCTGCGCTACTTCGTCTGCGCGACCAGCGCCGTCGCGGTGGCCATGGTGCTGGCCCGGTGACCCGCTCCGGGTATGACGCCGTCGTGGTCGGCGCCGGGCCCGCGGGCAGCATCGCCGCCCTGGTGCTCGCCCGCGGCGGCGCCCGGGTCGCCCTCGCCGACAAGGCGGTCTTCCCCAGGGACAAGGCCTGCGGCGACCTGATCGGGCCGCGGGGCGTGCAACTGCTCGCCGACCTCGGGCTGACCGTGCCGGACGTCGGCCACGGCTCCGACCTGCTCGCGGTCGGCCCGTCCGGCCACCGCAGCCGGCTGCCGGCCTTCCCCGGGCGCGGCTACCCCGGCCACGGGATCGTGGTGCCCAGGGTGGCCTTCGACAACGCGCTGCGCGAGGCCGCGCTGGCCGCCGGGGCGACCGGGGTGCGGGCGCGCATCTCGGCCGTGGAAAAGGGCCCGGGCCAGACGGTGCATGCGGTGCTGGCCGGCGGCCAGCGCCTGGCCGGGGACGTGATCATCGGCGCCGACGGGGCGCTGAGCACGGTCGCCCGGCTGACCGGGATGCTGGACTCGGCCGCGGCGCTGTGGGGGTTCGCGGTCCGGGCCTATATCCCGGGCGAGGTCCCGTTGCCGCTGCTGGTCCTGCTGGAGTCGGCACCGTGGCGGATCTACCCCGGCTACGGCTGGCTGTTCCCCGGCGCTGATGGGCAGGCCAACGTGGGCATCGGGATCGGCATGGGCGGCACCAGGCACTCCGCGCCGCTCCGCGGGGACCTGGACCGCTTCACCGCACTGCTGCGATCGCGGGGGGACCTGCGGCACGCCGCGGAGCCTGGCCCGGTCATCGGCGGCTGGCTGCGCATGGGCGGGACAGGTACGCCCGCGGCGGCGGGCAACGTCCTGCTGGTGGGGGATGCGGCGGGCCTGATCAACCCGCTGCAGGGAGAGGGCATCGCGCCCGCCATGATCAGTGCCCGGCTGGCGGCGGAGGCGGTGCTCGCGGATCCGCGAGCGGCGGGCCAGGCCTACGCCCGTGCCCTGGACGCGGCCTTCGGGCACTACCTGCCCGGCGCCAGCGCGCTGCAGCGCGCACTGCTGAACCGGCCGTGGGCGGCGTCCGCCAGCATGCGCCTGGTCACCGCCCCGGTCGTCCGCCAGCTGGTAGCCAGCACCTGGTCGATCTACTGGAACGGCCTGGCCGATGGCGCCGCGCCCCGCCCCGCCGCGTGGGCCGCCCGGGGGCTGGAAGCGGCGGTGACCCGGCTCGCGCGCGAGCCGGGTCACCGGGGCCGCTGAGCCCTCAGCCGGGGCCGGCGAGGTAGTTGTGCGACTTGGACCCGTGCAGCCTGGAGTGCGACACGGTGGCCGGCAGCGTGTCCGGGTTGACAAAGGTGCTGCCCGTCGGGCTCACCTCCACGGCCTCGTGGGTCGCGCTGCCGTTGAGCAGATGCTTCCAGGTCAGGAACCACTCGGTGTAACCGTCGTCCCACCGGCCCGACACCGGGCTGCCGGTGATCGTGATCGGGTCGCCGGGGTTGGACCGGGCGTACCACCACTCGGCGTTCGTCGGGGACAGGTTCACGCAGCCGTGGCTGACGTTGCTGAACCCCTGCTCGCCCACCGACCAGGGCGCGGAGTGGTAGTAGTTGCCGCTCCAGGTGAACCGGACCGACCAGTACACCGGGACGTTCTTGTAGCCGGGCCCGCTCATCAGCGTCGGGTTGGCCTTCTCGATGGTCAGGTAGGTCCCGTTGGCGGTGTCGTCACCCGGCATGCCGCTGCTGTCCGGCCAGGTCGCGTACAGCTTGTGGCCCCAGTAGATCTGGGTCTTGTGGGTGCGCGTGCTGGTCACGCCGATCAGCGACTTGCCGATCGTGAACGACTGGCTCAGGTTGGTGGTGCCGAACACGCCGGGGGCGATCTGCGCCCCGTTGAAGTGCGCGTCGAAGCTCACCTTGGTGTACTGCGGCCAGTAGTTCCTGGTCCGGAAGTCGAGAGTCTGGCCGCCGTCCCAGTACCAGGCGCCGACCACCGGCTTGGAGCTCTTGATGTTGATCGCCTTCTCGATGCCGGCCCGGAACCTGGGGTCCACCGCCTGGCTGAAGTTGATCATGATGGGGATGCCGACACCGTAGGCCTGGTGGCCCATGATGGTGCTGGCGCTGAACGTCCCCGCCGGGTGCTCGGTCCTGAACGTGCTCGTGGCGGTCGTGGTCTTGCCGTCGGTGCCGACCGCGGTGACGGTCACCGTGTACCGGGTCGACGCGTGCAGCGGCCACACCGTGTGCCAGGCCGTCTGGCCCTGGAGCGTGCCCGCGGCCGTCGCGTGCCCGGCGGCCACGCTGACGTTCTGGATCTTGCCGTGCGCCACGGTCACCGTGACGCCGCGGTCGGTCTTCACGCGCGCGCTGCCGTTCGCCGGGCTGATGGAAACCACCGCGCCCGACTTGGCCAGCGTACTCGTACCGCCTGTCGACCCGTGCTGGCCCGTGGACGTGCCCGGCGACGATGAGCCCGAGCAGGCGGTCGCGAGCAGGCACATCGCACCGATGACACCGGTGACGGCCAGCCCGGCCCGCCGGCCCCTCAGAACATGCCGGCCTGTCAGTGTCCGCTCGTTATCCCGCACTCTGGTCCCTCCTGTGGTACCAAATCCGAAAGCCACACGGCCACGCCCCATGGCTACGGCCTCTCCTCGATGCGGTGTGCTGGGCCGCCAGCGCGGATATCGCTGCCGCTCTCCCCGGGTGCTGGGGAACGCGGTACCCGATCTCGGTCGATAGCCTCCGATAGAGAGACGGACGAGCCGGGCTTGCGGTTGCCATCTACCATTATGCCCACTAGACGTTGCGGGCGATGCGTCCGGTTCACCGCGACGAGGGCAGCAAGGACACAGATCGCGATTGCCGCCCACGGGACGGTATCACCAATACGGTCAAACAGGGTGAGATACGACGGCGTAACCAGGGCAAGCCGGACCAGGGCCGTCCCGCGCTGTGCGGTACCGAGCCAGGCCAGCTGCCGCCCCTGGGCGTCGAACGCGGCGGTGACCCCGGTCAGCGCGGCCTGCACCACCGGCCGGCCGGTCTCGGCCGCCCGCACCGCGGACAGTGCGGCGTGCTGCGCGGGTGCCCAGCTCCCCTGGAACGTGGAGTCCGAGGTCTGGTACACGATCACCTGGGCGCCGTGCAGCGTATCCACACGGGACATGTCGGGGAAGGCGGCCTCGAAGCAGATCAGCACGCCGAGCTTGAGCGGCCGCCCGCCGGGCAGCGTCGCGGTCATCACCCGCGCCCCGTCGCCGGGGATCATGTTGCTCGGTGCCGCCTTGCTGATCTTCGTAAGCCAGCCCAGTTGCTGGCGGAACGGGATGTACTCCCCGAACGGGACGAGCCGGGTCTTGGTGTAGGTGGCCACGACCCCGCCGCTGTCGATCAGCACCGCGACCTTGGATTTCCCCACCGGGGTGTAGGAGTCCTGGTTCACCAGGATCGGGGCGCCGGCGGTGGCGGACAGCCGCCGGAGCTGGTCCAGGAGCGGGTGGTGGAACCGCAGGTCGAGGCCGATGCTGCTCTCTCCCCACACGATCAGGTCCGGGTGCAGCGGGCCCAGCCGCGCGGTCAGCGCCTGGCTGGCGGTGCCCAGCGGTGAAGGATGCGGCTGGAAGCCCGGCTGGACCAGGGCCACGGTCACATATCCGGCCGGCTGCACCGGCGGCGTGAGCACGAACGCCAGCGGGCCCGCCCCGGCCGCGACGGCCGCGGTCGCCGCGCCGAGCACCCGCAGCGCAGCCCGTGGCGCGGTGATCAGGATGACCAGGCCGGTGTTGGCCGCCACCAGGGCAAAGCTGACCAGCCACACGCCGCCCACCGACGCCAGCGCGAGCATCGCCGGGTGCTGCCACTGGCTCGCACCGAGCAGTGCCCACGGGCCGCCCAGCGCCTGCCAGGACCGAATCCACTCGACAAGCAGCCAGAAGCTCGGCACCACCACCAGTGCGGCGAGGCAGCGCCCGGCCGTCATAGGCGGCCGCAGCAGCGCCCAGGCACTCACCCCGACCCCGGCCCAGCAGGCACCGAGGACGATGGCCACCAGCAGCAGGGCAGGACCGATGTTGGGGATCAGCCAGTAATGCGCGGCCATGATGAACCCGGCACCGAACCACCAGGCACGGACCGCGGCCTCGCGCGCCGAGGGCGCGCCGCGCATCAGCAGCAGGCCGGGCACCAGGGCGAACCACGCCAGGAACCCGAGGCTGGGCGCGGGGAAGGCGAGGACGGGCAGGGCCCCGGCCACGAGCGAACCCCAGCGGGCAGGCCTGACAAGGCCACTGCCCAGCCGCCGCCAGAACGACATGCTCCCATTGTGCTGCCGCGCACGGGGGGACGCGCCCGCGCCAGGTCACGCGTCAGTAGCGATTAGGGCATGTGTTGCCGTTCGCCGCCGGCGCCATGCCACGGCCCAGCCGTATGCCGCCCAGCCGAATGCGCCGACGGTGAGCGCGGTGATCAGGTATTCCGGCCCGGCGCCGACCCGGTCGGCCAGGGTGATCGTGTGCAGCAGCGGCACCCGCGACTCGAGGATGGCCTGCCGCCAGGTGCCGGTGCGGGCCACCAGGGTGCCGTCAGGCGCGATGATCGCACTCACCCCGGTCGTCGAGGCGACCACCACGGCCCGGTCCGATTCCACCGCCCGGATCCGGGCCATGGCCAGTTGCTGCAGGCTCTCCCCGAGTTGCCCGTCCACCTCGAAGGACGCGTCGTTGGTCTGCACGGCCAGCAGGTTCGCCCCGGCCCTGACCTCGGAAGAGACCAGGCCATCGAAGCCGACCTCGTAGCAGATGACGTCGCCGAGGCGGATTGGCCCCACATGGAAGACCACGGCGCGCCGCCCCGCGGTGAAGTTTTCCGGCTGCAGCGCCACCAGCGAGGTGATGTGCGACAGCAGGCCGCGGAACGGGATGTACTCCCCGAACGGGACAAGCTGCCGTTTCACGTACAGCGGGCCGGGGCCACGGCCCGGGGTCCACAGCTGCCCGGCGTTGCGCAACGGGTTCCTGAGCACCTCACCGACCAGCACCGGCCGGTCGATGGCCTGCACCGCCGCGGTGATCGTGCCGTACACGGGGGGATACTGCCGGGGATCCAGATCGGTGGAGTTCTCCGGCCAGATCACCAGGTCCGGCGCGGGCCGGCGGCCCGCGCGCACCTGCGCGGCCAGCTTTTCTGTGGCCGCCGCGTGATTCGCGGTCACCGTGGTGGCCCGGAGCAGGTCGGGCAGGTTCCTGGCGTGCGGCACGTCGCCCTGGATGGCGGCGACCGTGGCGGCCGGGGTGCCGGCCGGTACCGGGTCCACCGGCAGCAGGCTGCCCGCCAGGGCGAGCCCCCCCGCTGCGGCGAACGCGAGCGCAGGGACCAGGCGGCGGCGCAGGCTGCCCGCCGGGCCGGGTGCCAGCAGCAGCCAGGCGAGCGTGCTGCCGACGAGTGCGAGCAGGAAGGAGAGCAGCGGCGCACCGCCGATGGCGGCCCAGGGGGCGGTCGGCGTGCCCGCCTGGCTCATGGCCAGCCGGCCCCACGGGAACGCATACGGCCACCGGCCACGCAGCGCCTCGGCGGCGACCCACCAGCCCGCCACGGCTACCGGCCAGGCCCGCAGCGACAGCAGTACCCGCTGGCCCACGGTGAGCAGGGCGAAGATGACCGCCTCGGCGATGGCCAGCGCGGCCCAGGCGTACCAGGCCAGGTTGATCAGCCAGGACAACAGCGGAACGAAGAGCGCGAGGCCGAACAGCAGCCCGACCGCGGAACTCGCCCGCAGGCTCCGGCCTTGCAGCGCCACCACAAGCAGCGCCGGGCCGAGCGGGGCCAGCGGCCACGCCCCGACCGGGGGGAAGGCGGCGGTGAGGGCCAGTCCGCCGGCCGCGGCGGCCAGCAAGGCCCAGCTGAGCGCGAGACGCGGCTCACCGGGCAGCCCGCGTCCGCCGGCCGGCCGGCTCCCAGACAGCCGGGCTCCCAGACGGCGGAGCCCCGGACGGCCGGTCCCCGGACGCGGCCCCGGACGGTCGGTCCCCGGACGGCCGGTCCCCGGACGGCCGGTCCCCGGACGGCGGAGCCCCGGACGGCGGAGCCCCGGACGGCGGAGCCCCGGACGCGGCGGGCGAGCCGGCCCCGGCAGGTACGCCGGCCGCAGCAAGTGCCCCGGCAGGGACGGGTCCGCCCGAGTGCCCTGGCCCGCCGCTCTCCCCACCCGCCGCCGGGGCCGGCGGGGCCGTGGGCAGGCCAGCGGGCGTACTCTCCGGGCCGGTCAGCGTGATCACCCTCCCCGCCTGCCGTGCGGTAGCCCCGACAACCATGAGCGTATCCGCGCCACACCCCTGCGGCGCATCTCTCCCCAGCCCTCCCTCCGCCTCCCTCCCTCCCTCCCTCCCTCCCTCCCTCCCTCGCCCCTCCCCCCAGCCGGCAGCGCGCCGTCTGGGGGGCTGGTTCGCGTGATATCACGCAAGACGTGCGGACAAACCGGGTAAATCGGGCGCGAAGGCGAACTTTTCGCGTGATAAGAGGCCACGGCGAAGCCCGCGGGACGGAGGAGCGGGCCAGGTCGGCGGGGTCCCGGGGACGCTCCCCGGGCTGGGGCCTGGTTTTGGCACCCATGATGTGATCGTCCGTGATAATGTCGTCACCTTCTGTATTCAGGGGTGGGAACGGTGCCGCCGCAGGCGGCATCCGCACAGGGGCGGACATGATCACGATTCGGTATGCCGACCTGCCGGAAGGCTTACACGCCCGTGCGGAGGCACGCGGCAGGCGCACGGTCATCTACCTGCGCCCCGGGCTGACCGTCGAGCAGCGGCGGCTGAGCCTGCGCCGGGCCAGGCAGTCCGCCAGGATGGGCTACGGACCCCGGCTGCCCGGCTCCGGCGTGGCGCTGGCCGTGGCCCGGCACGTCAGCGCCGGAACGCTGCGCAACCTGGGCGCGGCGGTGCGCAGGCACCCGATCGGGTTCACGCTGCTGTCCGCGGGAGTCGCGGGGCTGATGCTGTGTTATGCGCTGTTCGTCACGGTGTCCGTCCGGCTGATGCTGCATCCGGCCCAGGTGCCTGCCGCGGCCCGGGACCCCTTCCCGGCCCGGAGCCCGCTCCCGGCCCGGAGCCTGCCCGCCACCCCGGCGCCTGGCCAGCGCGGCGCCGCCGTGCCCGGGCCGGCGGTCCGCGCGCGGCGGCAACCGCACGGTCGCCGGGTAACCCCGCGGGTTGCCGCAGAGCACGACCGGCGTGCACCTGGCCCGGGCGCGACGGGCCAGGCCCCGCCGCCCTCCCCCTCGCCGGCGGCCACCCCGTCGCCCTCGCCGAGCCCGAGCGCCCAAAGCCCCGGCGTCTGCGTCACGGTGGGCCCGGTGGGCGTGTGCCTGTAGCACCGGCCCGCACCGTGGGTGCGCCCGGCAGAGCCCCGGTAGCCTGCACCGGGACGTGCCGTAGGAAAGGGGCCGCAGGTGAGCCGCCGGGGCTGGGTGCTGTTCGGGCTGATGAGTGTCATCTGGGGCGTGCCCTATCTGCTCATCAAGGTGGCGGACGGTGGCGTGTCGGTGCCCGTCCTTGTGTTCGCCCGGGTGGCCATCGGCTCGGCGGTGCTGCTGCCATTGGCGATCCGGCGCGGCCAGATCCGCGTGCTGGCCGGCCGCTGGCGGTGGCTCGCGCTGTTCGCGGTGGTGGAGATCATGCTGCCCTGGGCGCTGCTGTCGGACGCGGAGCGGCACCTGTCCAGTTCGCTGACCGGCCTGCTGATCGCGGCGGTCCCGATCATCGGGCTGGTGCTGGCCCGGCTGACCGGCGGCCCGGAGCAGCTCACCGCCGTCCGCTGGGCCGGGCTGCTGGCCGGCCTGGGTGGCGTCGCGCTGCTGGCCGGCCCGCACCTGGCAGGCGGCGGTGCCTGGCCGATCGCCGAGGTGATGCTCGTCGCGCTGTGCTACGCCACCGGGCCGCTGATCGCCAACAGGAAGCTCGGCGACCTGCCCGGCCTCGGCATGACCGCCGTCTGCCTGGCCGCCGCCGCGCTGGTGTACGCCACGCCCGCGGCGCTGACCTGGCCGTCCCGGCTGCCCTCGGCCGCGGTGCTCGCCTCGCTGGCCGGGCTTGGCGTGCTCTGCACGGCCCTGGCGTTCGTGCTGTTCTTCCAGCTCATCGCCGAGGCAGGCCCGGCCAGGGCCACGGTGATCACCTACGTGAACCCCGCCGTCGCGGTGGCCCTGGGGGTGAGCGTGCTTGGCGAGCCGCTCACCCCGGCGATCGTGGCCGCGTTCGTGCTGATCCTTTCCGGCTCGGTGCTGGCGACCAGGTCCGGCCTGCCACGGGCGCGGCCCGCGCCTGGCTCCGGCCGGACTGCGCCGGACCTGTCCCAGACCGCGCCGGACCTGTCCCAGACCGCGCCGGACCTGTCCCGGCCTGCACCGGACCTGTCCCCGCGGCAGCTTCGATCGGCCGACCGGCCCGCCGTGCCCGACTAGGATTACGACGGTGATAGATCTCAAGGCTGCGCGGCAGGAACTGGACCGTTACCGGGCCGCGCTGGACCGGCGCGGGGCCGCGGCCGACTTCGACGCGCTGCTCGCCGCGGACGCCCAGTGGCGCGAGCTGACCGAGCGCGCCGAGTCGCTGCGCGCGGCGCAGAAGAGGTCCTCCAGGGCCGGGCCGCCAGGGCCCGAGCAGCTCGCCGAGCTGAAGCGGCTCGCCGCCGAGCTGAACCAGGCCCAGGCCGACCTGGCGGTCGCCGACCACGAGCGGAACGCGCTGCTCGCCCGCATCCCCAACCTGCCCGATCCCACCGCGGCCGACGGCATGGCCGAGGAGGACTCGCAGGTCCTGCGCGAGGTCGGGGAGCGGCCGTCGTTCGGCTTCACCCCCCGCGACGCGACCGAACTCGGCTCCAAGCGCGGCTGGATCGACATGAAGCGGGGCGCCCGGCTGTCCGGGTCCCGGTTCGCCTACCGGATCGGCGACGTGGCCATGACCGAGCTGGCGCTGTACCGGTTCGTCCTGGACAAGCTGGCCGGCCTCGGGTTCCTGCCGGTGCTCCCGCCGGTGCTGGCGGGTGAGCAGGCCATGTACGGCACCGGGTTCCTGCCCACCGAGGAGTCCAACCTCTACCACCTGGAAAAGGACGACCTGTACCTGACCGGCACCTCCGAGGTCGCGCTGGCCGGCATCCACGCCGACGAGCGCCTGGACGAGGCCGACCTGCCTGCCCTGTACGCGGGGTACACCACGAACTTCCGCCGCGAGGCGGGGGCCGCGGGCAAGGACACCAAGGGCATGTTCCGGGTGCACCAGTTCGACAAGGTGGAGATGTACGTCTACTGCCTGCCCGAGCAGTCCGCGGAGTTCCACGAGCGGCTGCTCGGCTACGAGGAGGAGATCGTCCAGGCTCTCGGCCTCCCGTACCGGGTGATGAACATCGCCGTGGGCGACCTCGGCGCACCCGCCGCGAAGAAGTACGACATCGAGGCCTGGTTCCCGGTGCAGCAGCGGTACCGGGAGATCACCTCCTGCTCGAACACCACGGACTACCAGGCGCGGCGGCTGAACATCCGGTTCCGGCGCGGGGGTGCCCTGGAGTTCGCGCACACGCTGAACGGGACCGGGGCCACCGCCAGGGCGCTGCTTTCGATCATGGAGAACTTCCAGGACGAGGGGGGCACGGTAGCGGTGCCCGGGGTGCTGCGCCAGTTCGGCGCCCCGGCCACGATCGGCGGAGGCGGCGCAGAATAGATAACGAGCGCGCCAGTACGAACCGGGAGGCCCAGATGACCCAGACGTCGGTACCGAGGTACGCCAGCCCGGTGGACTACGAAAGTTACGGCGCGTACGGGCCAGGCCGCGGGTTCAACAAGGGCAGCTCGTTCCAGCGCCCGGTGTACCGGTTCCAGGGCCGGATCACCGCCGACGGGTCCAGCGGCTACCCGGCCGTGCCCGGCCGGTACCACCTCTACATCTCGTGGGGCTGCCCGTGGGCCCAGCGCACCGCGATCGTGCGCAAGCTCAAGGGCCTGGACGACGTCGTCTCGCTGTCCTACGTGGACGACGTGCGGGACGGCCGCGGCTGGGCGTTCCGTGAGCACCGCGGCCCGGACCCGGTCAACGGCTTCACCCTGCTCGCCGAGGCCTACGAGGCGACCGAGCCCGGTTACGACGGTCACGTCTCTGTTCCCGTGCTCTGGGACCGGGAGACCGGCAAGATCGTCAGCAACAACTTCCCCGACATCACGATCGACCTCGGCACCCAGTTCGGCACCCTGGCCGCGCCGTCGCCCGACCTCTACCCGGAGCCACTGCGCGCTGAGATCGACGCGCTGAACGAGCGCGTGTACACCAACGTGAACAACGGCCCCTACCGGGTGGCCGGGGCGACGACACAGCAGGACTATGCGGAACTCAGGCAGGCGATGATCGCGATGCTGGAGGAACTCGACGGCCGGCTGGCCGGCCGCAGGTACCTGTTCGGCGCCGGGATCACCGAGGCCGACGTCCGGCTGTGGCCGACCCTGGCGCGCTTCGACACCGGGTACAACCCGCTGGCCGGCGTCACCGAGCGGCGGCTCACCGAGTTCGGCAGCCTCTGGGCCTACGCCCGTGACCTGTACCGGCTGCCCGCATTCCGGCAGACCACCGACTTCTCCTCGTTCGGCGGCCTGGTCCGCGGGCCCAAGCCGTCGTTCCTCAACGACGCGTCATGGCGGCTCCAGGTCGAGCCGCGCCTGGCCGACTGGGACTCCCCGCCCGGCCGCGACCACCTCGGCTGAGGCGGCGGCCCTGCTGGCCCGGGGAAGCACTCCGCCTCCCCGGGGGCAAGCCCCGGACACCATGGCCCGGAACCCCCGCTGGCCTTGAGGCCGGCCTCAGCCGCCGAGCCTGGTCACCAGGGCCGAGCCGTCCGGTACGCCGAGGCCGGTGCAGGCGTCCCAGCCGGGTCCCGCCGTGTAGGCCCCGTTGTTGCCCTGGGTGATGTCGCGGAATCCGGCCGCGGTGGACCCGGCGCTGACCCCCGCGTACAGCAAGGGCTGCATCAGTCCAAACGATTTGCCCGTGGCCTGTGCCAGCCGGCAGATGAGCGCCGCCCACAGCGGTGCCACCGCGCTGGTCCCGCCGACCACCGTGGAGTGCCCGTCCACCAGCACCTGGTACCCCGTCCCCGGGTCGGCGTTGCCCGCGACGTCGGGCACGCCCCGGCCGGCCTGACCGGTCCCGGCCTGGCCAGGAACCCCGGCCGCAGCCTGCCAGCCGGGCAGGCCGAACGTGTCGCTGACCCCGCCTCCGGTCGCCCCGCCGCTGGACCCGTCGTTCCAGACGGTCTCCGCGGACACCGCGCCGGTGGCCGTGTTCACCCGCAGGCTGGTGCCACCACAGGCGAGCGCGTGCGGGCTGGACGCGGGGAAGTCGGCGTGGGCCTTCCCGTCGGTGCCCCGGTCGCCGCTGCCGTTGTCACCCGCGGCCGCGGTCACCGTGACGCCGAGCGCGGCGGCATCGGCGAACGCCTGGTCCAGCGCGGTGCGCGCCTGGCCGGTCCAGGAATCCTCGGACTGGCCCCAGCTGATGCTCACCACTGTCGGGGTGGGGCTGGCGTGCACCGCCGTGGTGACCGCGTCCACGAAACCGCGGTCGCTGTTCGGCGCGAAGTAGACGATCTGGCTGGCGCCCGGTGCCGCCGCCCCGGCGACCTCGATGTCAAGCAGCACCTCCCCGTCGGCGCCCTGCGGGTCCTTCCCCGCCACGTTCGATCCGCCGTCCACCCCGACCGCGGTCACCGGCGGAGCGGTGATGCCCAGGCCGGAGAAGTAGGTGTCGAGGTCCGTGCTGCCGAATCCGCCGCCAAGCTCGATGATGGCGATGGTCTGCCCGGTCCCGTCGGTGCCCGCGGGGAAGCTGTAGGCCTGCGCGACCTGTACGGGCGTGTAGGAGGTCGGGGCGGCCGCCCCAGCCGCGGCGGCTTCGAGGCCGGGAGTCCGCCTGATCTGCGGCGAGGCCTGGGGACGGTCGTCCAGGCCGAGCACGGCGAGTACCACGCCGTCCAGTTCGGCGGGCACGTGCAGGCCGCCGACCCGGTAACGGTGCTGTGCCATGCCTCCGCTGGCCGCCGGGTGCGGCGCGCTGACCTGGCGCAGCGTCGCGCCGAAGGCCTGCGAGAAGGCGGAGATCGGACCGGCCACGGTGACCCGGCGGGCCCCGGCATCCGCCCCGGTGACCGTCAGGCCGAACCGGCCGAGCACGTCGCTGATCAGCGCCAGGTCCGACGGGTCGGTGCCGTGCCTTGCCGCCAGCTCGTCCCGGCTGAGCGTCGCCGGGCCGGTGACCACCTCGGCCGGCAGCGCTTCCCGGCGGCGGGTGACCAGCGTCACCTCGATGCGGGTGGCGTCGTCCAGATCGCCGGCTGGCTGTGCGCCGGGCACGGCCCCCCGCTCGCTGCCGGGCAGTGGCACGAAAGAGTTCTCCGACATGATCGGCTCCCCTTACTCATCGGGCGGCCTGCTCCTGGCCGCCCAGTCCCCGTTAATCCCGCAATTATGATGCGTTCCACCGCGCCCTGATACATCTCTGCGCACACTCATCCGTTGCCAATCGGATATCTTTCCCGCGCCGTTTCCGCTCCGGCGGGCCGTGGTGGCTCTGGCACAGTGGGGGCGGGCCGTCCGCCGAGCCCCGCCTCACGACCACCGGGAGCAGGCCATGACCGATGCGGTGCCAGGGTTCGACGTCACCACGTTCACTCACGGGGGACGCACGCACGAGGTGTATCGGGCGGGTGCCGGTTCGGCGGTCGTCGTAGTGCACGAAATGCCGGGGCTGCATCCGGGCGTGACCAAGTTCGGGCAGCGGCTCGTCGACGCCGGCTACCGCGTGTACCTGCCGTCCCTTTTCGGGCGCCCTGGCGCGCCGTTCGGCGGCAGCGAAATGCGCCGCGCCTTGCGGCAGGTGTGCGTGTCCCGCGAGTTCGTGCTGCTGGCCGACCGGACTCCCCCGGTGGTGACGTGGCTGCGGGCGCTCGCCGCGCAAGCGCACACGGAGTGTGGCGGGCCCGGTGTGGGCGCGGTAGGCATGTGCTTCACCGGCGGGTTCGCCCTGGCCATGGCGGTAGAGCCGGCCGTGCTCGCACCGGTGCTCAGCCAGCCCGGGCTGCCCGCGCCGCTGACCGCGCGCAAGCGGGCCGCGCTCGGTCTCGACCCGGCGGACCTGGCCAGCGTGAAGGCGCGCACCAGCGACGGGCTGTGCGTGCTCGGGCTGCGCTTCTCGGCGGACCGTGGCTCCCCGCCGGAGCGTTTCGCCACCCTGCGCGCCGAACTCGGCGAGAACTTCGAGGCCATCGAGATCGACTCTTCGCCGGGGAACCAGTACGGCATCCCGCAGCGGGCGCATTCGGTGCTCACCGAGGACCTGGTGGACACGCCCGGTCACCCGACCCGGGCCGCGCTGGACCGGGTGATGGCCTTTTTCGCCGAGCGGCTGCAGTCCTGAGCTACCAGACGTCCCCGTCCCGCCAGTCGCAGGTCAGCTCGCCATCCAGGTCCAGCGGTACGGCAAGCTCGAATACGTACAGGCAGCCGTCGTCGTCCGCGGTCCGCCGGAGGCCCGCCGGGGTGAGTGCCGAGGACGGCCCACGCCACAACTGCCAGCCACGCGCCGCGTAGAAGCCCGCGCCCTCGTCGGTGGATCCCAGCGCGCCCAGGTCGTAGGCACCGCGCAGCACCCGTTCCAGCGCGCCCATCAGGGCCGCGCCGTGCCCCTCCCGCTGACGGTCCGCGCGCACCGCGACCGCCTCGACGTAACCGGCCCGCAGCGCCCGGCCCTGGTGCAGCAGGCGGCGCTGGATCACCGAACCGTGCCCGATCAGCGCGGGCCCGTCCCAGACCAGGGCGTGCACCCCGCCCAGGGCGTGCTCCCAGTCGGGCTCGGTCACCTCCCCGTTGAAGACCTCGTCGAGGAGGGCGCGCGCCGCTGTGAGATCGGCCGGATCCAGGTCGGCGGTATGTGCCGTGCGCAGTTCAGCCACGACAGCCATCCTCGCGCCGGCCTGACCGCGGGTCGATCCGGTTTCCGCCCGGCCGCTCTAGTTCCACAGCTCGAAGGGCTCGTCGATAGCCTCTCCGGCCAGGAACGCGGGCAGCAGTTCCGGCAGGCGGCCGGGGTAGAAACGCTGCCGGCTCCCGGTGATCTCGGGCACCTGCCACCAGCGGAACGTGACGAAGTCCTCCACCTCCTGCGGCGTCCGGCCACCGTCGATGATCGCTGGCTGGTCCGCCGTGATGCGGGCGTGCACCACCACCTCGTGCTGCAGCCGCCGCTTGCCGCGCGACACCCAGGTGGTGTCGCGCCGCCACGACGGCGGGTTCACCTGCGCGGGGTGCAGGAGCAGGCCGGTCTCCTCGCGGATCTCCCTGATCGCGGCCTCCAGGTACGACTCGCCGGGGCCGAGCCCTCCGCCCGGCAGTTCCCACCAGCCGTCCGGTGCCTGGTCCGGGGTCAGCACGTGGAACAGCAGGACCCGCCCGCCGCCGTCGGTGAGCACCACGCGCACCGCGTCCCGTTCCAGGTCGTAGTGCAATTCGTCCACCGGCCCAGCCTAGGGGTGGAGCCCGCGGACGGTGGCTAGACGGCGGTCAGCAGCAGGCGGCTGGCCAGCGCCGTGGCTGCGGCCAGGCCGTCGAGGAACAGCGCGTGGGCTATCGGGTCGCCGCGCAGTTCCCACAGCACGGCCGCGTTGTGCCAGGCGAGATCCCTGGCCGAGTTGATCGTCCAGCACGCGACCAGATTGTCCACGGCCTGCAGATGCCGGTCGAGGGCCAGTTCAGGCGCGGACTCGAAGGATCTCCTGATGTCCTCCTCCGCCGCGTCGAGCAGCGCGTCCACCTTCTGGAAGTCCGCGAGGTGCGAGCCGTCGGACGGCGCCGTGCCCTGCTCGGCGCAGGTGCTGACCACCGCTATCGGCAGGTCGTGGTTGATGTGCGCGTTCATGCCAGCCAGGGCGAACTGGACCGGCTCGATCCCGGCCGTGCCGCGCCGCTCCACCAGCGGGCGCCAGGCCACCGGCACGGCGGCCGGGGTGCCTGCCGCCTGCGCCGCGGCGAAGTACAGGTTGGCGAACGTCACGTCGAGCCTGGTCATGAACGCGGGATCGGCGAAGAATCCCTGGCCCAGGTCCGCGCCCACGGTCTGGGTCACCGCGAGGTACATCCGGTTGAAGCAGGCCAGGCCGTCGCCGGCGGGCAGCCCGGCGCCGATCGCCGCCATGCGCGCGATCGCCTCCGCGACCGTGGTGACCGGCTCGGGGGGAGTCGGGTTGCCTGGGGGCATGGGCGTCACTATACGGTCGGCCCCGGCAGCCGGCGGTCCGCCGCGACAGCGGCGGCGGCCAGGGCGAGCAGCAGCAGCGCCACCCACACGCAGTTCAGCACGGCCTTGGCGTAGCCCAGCCGGGTCACGTCGAGGAACGGGTACGGGTACCAGCCGATCACCGCTCCCCTGAGCCATGGGTCCCGATGATCCCTGGCGGGACCACAGATACCGCTGAGCCGTCCGGCCGGGCGCCCCGGGCGGTGGGCACCCGGCCGGCGGCAGGGGAGGCCCCGGGCTTATCCCCCGGGACGGAAGATCATGCAACTGCTCGTCGCCTGCGCGTAGAGCTTGCCGCCCGCATCGGTGAGCCGGGCGGTGGCCAGGGCGGTGCGCGAGCCGAGGTGCTCGACCTTTCCCTCGCACAGCATCCGCCCGGTGCGGGCGGTGATCTGCCTGAGGAACCTGACCGACAGGTCCAGCGAGGTGTAGTAGGCGCCGGCCGGCAGCATGCTGTGCACGGCACAGCCGCACGCCGAGTCGCACAGTGTCGCGTACACGCCGCCGTGCACGGAGCCGATCGGGTTGTAGTGGTACTCGGCCGGGGTGATCTCGAAGACGACCTGCCCCGGCTCGACGGACACCCAGCCGAAGCCGAGCGTGGCGGTGATCGGCGGCGGCGGGATCCGGCCCGCGATCATCTCCCGGAAGAACGAGATCCCGTCCAGTTCGCGCGCCGCGGCCGCCGACGCCGTGGGATCCGCCCACTCGTACGTGCGCCGCCTGCCGTCGGAGTCGTTCACCGTGCCGTCCCTCCCGCGATCCCGGCAGCCACGGTTTCCTTTCCGAATACCGGCAGCCACGACCCCGGATCTTGCCACGGCTCAGCGTCCGGTTGCGGCCCGGGGCCGGGCAGCGAGCTCAGCGCCCGGCCCGGGTCCCGGCCACGACGGCACCTCGGGCTGGATCCGGGCGCTGATGGTGATGTAGGCACCAGACCGCTCCTGGCTGGCGACCGGCCAGTGGTCGGAGATCATGGTGAGCACCTGCCGGTTCTCGGCCAGCACCTCCATGACCACGGCGATCGCGCCCCGGATCTGGGCCCGCGCGACCAACTGCCGCACCAGCGCCGAACCCACGCCCAGGCCCCGGTAGGCATCCGCCACCACCACGCCGATCTCGGTCAGCCGGGTACCGCCGGTCCCGGTACGGTCGGCGGCCATGGCGTGGCCGATGATCACGCCATCGCCGGTGGCCACCAGCACGTCGGTATGGGCGCCTCCGCCTGCCAGGATGCGCAGCATGGCCTGGCTGGCCGACGGGGCACCGGAGAAGAACCTCAGGTAGCGGGCACGTGCCGACAGGCCGGCGAGGAACTCCCCGAGCGCCTCGCGGTCAGCGACGCACGGCCGCCGTATCGCAAAATTCCCGATTCGCTGTGCGCTTACCTGGGTTCGCCTCACGAACCCAGCGTTCATCAAGGTTGCTGAGTCTGTCAACTAGATTTAGCATGCAGCCATGGCGCGGCCCTGGATCCTGGAGTACGACACGGCCAACTGCACGATCGGCGCGGCGGTGAGCGCGATCGGCGAGAAGTGGACCTTCCTTGTGCTGCGCGAGGCGTTCAACGGGGTCCGCCGGTTCGACGACATGCGGCGCCGTACCCAGGCGCCGCGGCAGGTGCTCAGCGACCGGCTCTCCCGCCTGGTTGCCGACGGCATGCTGCGCCGGGTGCCGTATCAGGAGCGCGGCCAGCGCGCGCGGCACGAGTACCGGCTGACCCAGAAGGGGCTTGACCTGTACCCGGTTCTCGTCGCGCTGATGGAGTGGGGGGACACGTACGCGGCCGGGCCCGGCCCGCAGGTGCAGCTCACCCACCGCGACTGCGGGGCCGGCATCAAGCTCCAGCTCGCCTGCACCGACGGGCACGTGCTTGACTCGCCACGCGAGGTGACCCCGCTGCCCGGGCCGGGCGCCCGCAAGATCGCCTGAGGGTCACTCAGCCGGGCCCGGCACCTCGCCGGCGCAGGCGGCATGCACGTAACGCTGGAAGTCGGCGAGCAGCCGTTCCTGCGGCAGGATCCGGCCCCGGCCGATCCAGCTCCCGGCCACGCCCTCCTGGGTGGCGGCCACCAGGACCGCGTCCTGGTCGCCCACGTCGGTGTCGAACGCCATCATCTGCTCGATCCACGCTTCGTCGGCGTCCGCGCCGAAGTAGTAATCGAGGAACCCTGCTGTCCGGCCCACGCCGTCCGGGTAGACCGGCCCGATGGACAGGTTCTGCCTGCCGGGATTGATGTTGATCTTCACGTTGGGCAGCAGCAGGTGATAGCTGCCCGCGGTGACGCTGCCGGCGGCGAAGCCAGCGCCCCGGCGCACCGGTGCCCGGTGGCTCAGCCGGTGCGTGCCCGCCGTCAGTTCGTAGTGGCCGGGGCCGACCTCCATGACCGCGGAGAACCCCGGGTGGGCGACCGGGCAGTGATAGCACTCCAGGTAGTTCTCCAGGTGAATCTTCCAGTTCGCGGCCAGCGCGTAGCCGAATCGCTGGCGGCGGCGCAGGCCGCTTAGATCGAGGCCGACCCCGGCGACGACCTCGGCCAGGTCGCCGGTGACCACGTCAAGCGGCGGCCCATCCAAGGCGGCGCTGGCGAACACGAACGGCCCGAACGTCGCGACCCGCACCGGCAGCAGGCCAAGGTCGCCGTACTCGGCGGCGATCTCGGGGCCGCACTGTGGCGCGGACCGCAGCGTGCCGTCGAGGCCGTAGGTCCATGCGTGGTAGGGGCAGCGCAGCCGCGGCGCGTTCCCGTCGGCCGGGACGACCACGCTGCCCCGGTGCCGGCACACGTTGAGGAAGCCGCGCAGTTCGCCGTCGCCGTCCCGCACCACCACCACGGGGACGCGCAGCAGGCGGCCGACCAGCTGGTCGCCCGGCCGCGCCACGCACTCCAGCGGCCCGACATACTGCCAGCTCGGCCTGAACAGCCGCCGCTCCTCGACTTCCAGCACCCGGGGATCGGTGTACCAGTCCCACGGAAGCACACTGCGCATGTCAGGTCCCGTTCCTGGGGAACTCCAGGTGCCACTGGCGGGAGTGCACCCGGTGGCCGTTCTCCCGGGCGTCCAGGCCGAGCGTCACCAGGAACGCAGCCGGGCCCGCCGTCATGTGCCCGGTCGCCTCGACGGCCACATCGTGCCGCGCCGAGCGCAGCGACGCCGACTGCTCGGTGCGCACCTCGGCGGACAGCGGGTCGCCGGCCACAATCCGGTAGCTGGTCAGGTTGGACCCGTCGGCCTCGATCCCCGCGTCGGTCAGGCGGAAGTTACCGCCGACGTCCCAGTCGAAGATCACCTCGGCGGACCCGTCCGTCAGGTCGTGGCTGATGGTCCGCTGGGTGGGCCGCCGGGAAAGCACCTCGGTCGCGATGCCCGGCGGCCGCTCCGGTGGCCCGAACGGAGCCAGGCTGCCGTCCTCGGCCCGCGGCTCGCGCACCGGGAGTTCCAGGAAGCTGTCCGGGCCGCAGCGCAGGCCCAGCGTCACCGGCTCGGGATGCGGCCACATCCACGGCCAGTAAGTGGTGGACACCGACAGCCGGATCCGGTGGCCGGCCTCGAACCGGTGCGCGATCACCTTCAGGCCGAACTCGGCGACGACGGCCTCGCCGGGCACCAGCGGTACCGCGCGGTCGTGCCCCGCCCGGTGGGTGAGGTTGAACAGATCCCGGGTGACCAGCAGCGATTCCCCGGTGGGCGCGACGTCGCAGAGCCGGGCTACCAGGCTCGCCCCGGGGCGGTCGCTGGTGACCCGCAAAACCACCCGCGGGTTGCCGAGGATCTCCACCGGCGCCTCCAGCGGCGGCGAGGTGAAGCTGAGCGAGCGGCCGTCCTCGGCGCGCTGGTCGCCCGGCCAGTCGCCGAAGCCGCCATCGGCGGTGAGCGCCCCGGCGTCCAGGCCGGCCGTATCTTCGCCGCGGTGCGTGCGCGGCGCCCCGTCACCGGGACCGCCCGACAGTTCCCCGCCGGCCCGCAGGAACAGGCGCCGTGCGGGGGCGCCGGCCGGCGGCCAGCACGGTTCGGCCACCCAGCGGCCCGGCCAGTCCCGGTGGTGCGGCGCGGGCGGCGTGTAGTCCTGCATCCAGGCCCGGAGCATCGGCTCGTCCATGATCCCGGTGTCGATCCCCTTGAGCCAGTGGTCCCACCAGCGCAGCGACTCCTCGAGGAACCCGATCTCCGGCCCGGGCACCGAGTCGTTGGGGAACGCGTGCGACCACGGCCCGATCAGGCCCTTGCGCGGGCCACTGAGCCCGGCCAGCAGGCGCGGGATGGCGTCGGTGTAGCCGTCGGACCAGCCGCCGACGGCGTAGACCGGCACCTCGATCGCGGCGTAGTCCTCCCGTACCGAGCCGTGCCGCCAGTAGTCGTCCCTGAGCTGGTGCGACAGCCACGGCTCGATGAACGCAGGCGTCTGCGTCAGGCGGTCAAGCCACCGCGAGCGCCAGGCGTCACCCGCGACCGCCGGATCCGGTGGCAGCGCGTTCCAGACGAGCATCGACACCGCCCACTGCAGCATGTCCACGGCCAGCACGCAGCCACCCCGGTAGTGGACGTCGTCGGCGTAGCGGTCGTCGCTGGCGCACAGGGTGAGCACCGCCCGCAGGGCGGCCGGGCGCAGCGCCGCCACCTGGAGGCTGTTGAAGCCGCCCCAGGAGATGCCGGTCATGCCGACGTTCCCGTCGCACCACGGCTGTGCGGCCAGCCAGGCGATCACATCGCAGCCGTCCTGCAGCTCCTGTGGGGTGTACTCGTCATCGATGATGCCCTCGGAGTTGCCGGTGCCGCGGAGGTCCACCCGGGCGCAGGCGTAGCCGCGCGCGGCGAGGTAGGGGTAGATCGCCGCGTCCCGCGCGGCCATCAGGTCACCCTGCCGGTAGGGCAGGAAGTCCAGGATCGCCGGGACTCGGCTAGTCCCGCCCCCCGCTTCGCGCCGCCCCCGCTCAATGCCGCGTCCTCCGGCAGCCAGACCCGCGCGGCCAGCCTGGTCCCGTCGGGCATCGGTATCCACGTGTGCTCGATCGTGCGCAACCTCGGCCCCACCTACACATCGATAACAATTTGTGATAATTCTCGCGCCTGACTTTATATGGCTGTTCAATAAGCTCACGCCGGGGCCCCTAGCTTGGCCACGGGCTCTCAGCCAGGTCATACGCCAGGCTGCCGGGGCCGTTGCGCGACAATGTCCACGATGGAAGGCGGCCGTATGACTCGCCCGCACACACCCAAAGCAACCAAACCGGGGCACGGAACGCGAGCCGCCCACAGGGCAGCACGACGATGCGCCTCACGCCCGGTGACACTGCTGGCGGTGGGCGCGGTCGCCGCGGCCATGGGCCTGGCCGCCTGCAGCAAGGCCCCCTCCAGCGGGTCAGTCACCTCCACGACCGGCGCGTTCGGCGCGGTGCCGGCGGCCAGTGGCACGCCGCACGCCGGCACGCTCACCTGGGCAGAGTCACCCGGGTCCGCGCCGACCTGGATCTTCCCGGTGACACCGGGCGCCAACTTCACGGTCACCACTGTCGACAGCTTCCAGTACGAGATGTGGCGGCCGCTGTACTGGTACGGCAACGGAGTCAGGCCGGTCCTGGTGCCGTCCATGAGCCTCGCCGACACGCCGGTGTACTCCAACGGCGACAAAACCGTGACGATCCATATGAAGGCGAACTACCGGTGGTCGGACGGCCAGCCGGTGACTTCGAGGGACGCGCTGTTCTTCCTCGACATATTGCGGGCCGCCGTGAAGGAGAGCGGGGCGAACTGGGGGCTCTACACCCCGCACCTCGGCATCCCGGACCAGGTGGCCAGCGCCAGCACGCCGAACGCCACGACGCTGGTGCTCAACCTGAACAAGCCGGTCAACCCGGTCTGGTTCACCGCCGACGGGCTGTATTACATCCAGCCGATACCGGTGCACGCCTGGGCCAAGACCTCGCCGAACGGCCCGGTCCTTGACTTCACCAACCCAGCGAACGCGAAGAAGATCTACGACTACCTGGCCAAGGCATCCGGCTCCACCGGCACCTATGCGACCAACCCGCTGTGGCAGGTCGTGGACGGCCCTTACCGGCTGACCGTGTTCAACAACACCACCGGTGGCTACACGCTGACGCCGAACCCGAAGTACAACGGCCCGCATTCGAAGATCTTCCCGAGCGTGCAGGCGATCCCGTACACCTCCGACACCGCCGAGTTCAACGCGGTCCTGTCGCACAGCATCGACCTCGGCTACATGCCGCTGAACGACGTGCCGCAGATGGGCGCCGTCAAGGCGGCCGGGTACCACGTCTTCGGCTACCCCGGCTGGGGATTCGCCTACGCGAACTACAACTTCGCCGACAAGACCGGCGACTTCAACAACATCATCAACCAGCTGTACGTCCGGCAGGCCCTGGCGCACCTGGAAGACCAGGTGGGCTACATCAAGGCCTTCTTCCACGGTGCCGGCGGGCTCGCGTACGGGCCGGTCCCCTCGGTGCCCACCTCGCCGTACGCCCCCGAGAACGCGCTAAAGAACCCGTATCCGTACAGCGTCAGCGCCGCGGCCAGCCTGCTGAAGTCGCATGGCTGGAACGTGGTGCCCGGCGGCCAGAGCACCTGTGCCAAGCCGGGCACGGGCCCGGGTGAGTGCGGCGCGGGGATCCCGGCCGGCACCAAGCTGGCGTTCAACGTGCTCTACGCCAGCGACCCGGTGATCTTTGGCGAGCAGCTGACCGCCTGGGCGTCGGACGCCAAGAAGGTCGGCATCAACATCGCGCTGCAGAGCGGCACGTCCAACCACGTCATCACCGTCGCCGACGACCCGGGCTCGCCGAAGACCATCAACGACTGGGCGGTCGCGGTCTACGGCGGCTTCACCGACGCGTACTACCCGACCACCATGGGCATCTTCACCACCGGCGGGTCCTTCAACGGCGGGTTCTACGAGGACCAACAGGCGGACAAGCTGATCAACGCATCGGTCACCAGCAACAACCCCGACGCTGTGAAGGAGGAGGCGTCCTACCTCACCCAGCAGCAGCCCAGCCTGTTCCAGCCCAACTACGACTGGATCACCGTGTGGAAGAACAACGTCTCCGGCCAGCCGGCCGCGATCGAGGCGACGACCCAGTACTTCTTCAACCCGGAGCTGATGTACCTGACCAAGTAGCTTTGGCTGAGGTATGACGGCTTATCTGATCCGCCGCGCCGCGACGGCGATCGTGGTGCTCTTTGGCGTCTCGATCTTCATCTTCTTCATGCTGCACGTGATCTACCCCACGCCAGCCATCGACGTGCTCGGCGCGCACGCGAACAAGTTCTCCATCGCGCAGTGGAACCAGCAGCACGGCTTCGACGACCCGTGGATCGTGCAGTACCTCCACTACCTGAACCAGTTGCTGCACGGCAACCTGGGGTACTCCTACAAGCTGAACCAGAGCGTGGCCGCGCTGTTCCAGGAACGCTGGATGCGCAGCGCGTACCTGTCCGGCATCACACTGTTTCTCTCGGTGGTGATCGCCGTCCCGCTCGGTATCTACCAGGCGGTCCGGCGGAACACCGTCGGCGACGGCGTGGTGACCACGGGCGCGTTCGTGACCTACGCGATGCCGGACTTCTTCCTCTACCTGATCGCGATCCAGGTGTTCGCGATCACGATCCCGATATTCAGCTACGAAGGCCCGCAGACCACGTCGATGTGGTCGATCATCTTCGACTGGCGCGCGATGACCCTGCCGATCGTCTGCCTCACGCTGCTTGAGCTGGCCGGGTACTCCCGGTACATGCGGTCGGCGGCGATCGACACGCTCGCCCAGGACTACATCAAGGCGGCCAGGGCCAAGGGCCTGCCGGAGCGGCTGGTCCTGTGGCGGCACCTGGTCCGCAACGCGTTCCTGCCGATGATCACCCTGATCGGCCTGTCCATACCGGCGCTGCTGGCCGGCAACCTGGTCTGTGAGGCGGTGTTCAACTTCCCCGGCCTAGGGCTGCTGTTCTACGACGCGCTGGGCACCGCCGACTACCCCATCATGCTCGCCTACACGCTGGTGGGCGCCGTCCTGGTCGTCGTGGGGAACTTCGTCGCGGACGTCGCCCTGACCGTCGCCGACCCGCGGATCCGGCTTGTCTGACAGCGCCTGGGAGACCTCGTGACTAACATCGCCCCCGAACTTCCGCCGCCGGGCCTGGAGCACGTGCCCGAGGGTGGTGCCGTCGGCCCGGTGCAGAGCGGCTGGCGCCTGGCGGCCCGCGAGTTCGCCCGGAACAGGCTCGCCGTACTCGGGCTCGGCGCACTGATCTTCTTCGTGATCTTCTGCTACCTGGGGCCGTACTTCTACCACGGCGGGCTCACCTCCGACCTCACCGCCACCAACGTGCAGCCGTCCATCGGGCACCCGCTCGGCACCGACAACCAGGGCTTCGACGTGCTCGAGGAACTGATGGTCGGGGGGCGTAACGCACTGGAGATCGGCTTCCTCTCCGCGCTCATCGGGATGGTCATCGGTGCGGTCTGGGGCGCGGTGGCCGGCCTGGCCGGAGGGCTGCTCGACGGGTTCCTGATGCGGATCGTGGACGTCCTGCTGTCCATCCCGTTCCTGTTCGTCATACTGATCGTCGCGGTCCGCTACGGAGCGACCGTGCTCGGGCTCAGCGTGATCATCGGGATCTTCACCTGGCAGGTCCCCGCGCGGCTGGTCCGCGGCGAGGTGCTCACCCTGCGGGTGCGGGACTTCGTCGCCGCGGCCCGCGCCGCAGGCTCCGGCCGGTCCCGGCTCATCAACCGGCACCTGCTGCCCAACTCGCTCGGGGTGATCATCGTCACCGCCACGTTCAGCGTGGCCGACGCGATCCTGGCCGTCGCCACCCTCGGCTTCCTCGGCTTCGGCCTGCAGTACCCCACCTTCGACTGGGGCGACATGCTCAACAACGGGATCACCTACCTGCAGGACGGCTACTGGTGGCAGGTCTACCCCGTAGGGATCGCCATCATCGTGGTGGTGATGGCCTGCAACCTGCTCGGCGACGCGCTCCGCGACGCGCTGGACGTCAGGCTGCGCCGCCGGTGACCGCCCTTTTCATGCCATACGATTCGCCCGCCAGGCCGACGGCCCAGGAGTAACCGGATGCCCCCAGTCCTCCAGATCAGCGACCTGTCTACGCACATCCAGCTCACCAAGTCGGTCGTCCACGCCGTCGGCAACGTGGATCTGTCCATCGAGCCGGGAGAGGCGCTCGGCCTGGTGGGCGAGTCGGGCTGCGGGAAGTCGATGACGGGCCTGTCGATCATGGGGCTGCTGCCGCCGGGCGGGGCGATCGTCAGCGGCTCGATCAAGCTGGACGGCAGGGAACTGGTCGGCCTGAGCGATGCCGAGCTGCGCACGATCCGCGGCAACGACATCGCCATGATCTTCCAGGACCCGCTCACCTCGCTGGACCCCACGAAAACGATCGGCTACCAGGTGGCCGAGCCGGTCCGGCTGCACAAGGGGGCGAGCAAGGCTGCGGCCAGGGCCCAGGCGACCGAGGTGCTCGGCCTGGTCGGGCTGCCACGGCCGGCCGAGCGGCTCGGCGACTACCCGCACCAGCTTTCCGGCGGCATGCGCCAGCGGGTGATGATCGCGATGGCGCTCAGTTGTGAGCCCAAGCTGCTGATCGCCGACGAACCCACGACCGCACTGGACGTCACCATCCAGGCGCAGATCCTCGCCCTGCTGCACGATCTCAAGGACCGCCTCGGCATGGCGATGCTGCTGATCACGCACGACATGGGCGTGATCGCCGGGCACGCGGACCGGGTCCAGGTCATGTACGCGGGCCGGATGGTCGAGGTCACCAGCACGCCGAAGCTGTTCCAGCACATGCGCCACCCCTACACCCGTGCCCTGCTGGCCTCCATTCCCCGGCTGAGCCAGGACGGCAACCGGCGGCTGCTGACGATCGGCGGGCTGCCACCGGACCTGTCCCAGCCACCGGCCGGCTGCCGGTTCGCGCCGCGGTGCAACCGGGCCACCGATAAGTGCCTTGACCAAGAGCCCGCGCTGACCGGGGAGACCGCGGATCACCTGTTCTCGTGCTGGCACCCGGTCGACGGGCCCGCCGATGCGGGGACGGGAAACGGCGCGACGGCTCTCGCTCAGGTGGCGTCGGGCCCGGCCGGGCCCGACGGTGAAGCGGCCGTGGGGCCGGATGCCCCGCTGCTTGAGGTGCGCGATCTGGTCAAGGAGTTCCCGGTCACCGCCGGGGCGATCCTGCAGCGCAAGGTCGCGGCCGTGCACGCGGTCTCCAGCGTCTCGTTCACCGTTGCCACGGGGGAGACGTTCGGCCTGGTGGGCGAGTCGGGCTGCGGGAAGACCACCATCGGCCGGGTGGTGGTGGCGCTCGAGCGCCCGGACTCCGGCTCGGTGCTGCTGAACGGCCAGGACATTTCCGCGCTCAGCGGGGGCGAGCTGCGCCGCCAGCGGCGCGACCTGCAGTTGATGTTCCAGGATCCCTATTCGTCGCTGGATCCGAGAATGCGGGTCGGCTCCATCATCCGTGAGCCGCTCAGCATCCAGAGCGTCGGGACCCGCCATGAGCAGCAGCAGCGCGTTTTCGAACTGCTCGATGAGGTGGGCCTGCCGCGTAGCTCGGTCGAGCGCTACCCGCACGAGTTCTCCGGCGGGCAGCGGCAGCGGATCGGGCTGGCCAGGGCGCTCACCCTGAGCCCCAAGGTCATCGTCGCGGACGAACCGGTCAGCGCCCTGGACGTCTCCATCAGGGCACAGGTGCTCAACCTGATGAAGCGGCTCCAGGCGGACCATGGCCTGACCTACATCGTCATCTCCCACGACCTCGCCGTGGTCAAGTACATGGCCGACCGGATCGGCGTCATGTACCTGGGCAAGCTGGTCGAGATGGGCTCGGCGGAGGACATCTACCAGCGTGCGGCGCACCCCTACACCGGCGGGCTCATCGCGACCATCCCGGTCCCGGATCCGGAGGAGGCGCGGGCGCGGCAGGGCGCGGGGATCAAGGGTGAGCTGCCCAGTGCGGTCACCCCGCCATCGGGCTGCCGGTTCCGGACCCGGTGCCCGTTCGCGCAGGACCTGTGTGCGCAGGAGGAGCCGCAGTTGCGCTCGTTCGGCCCCGGCCACGTCGCCGCCTGCCACTTCCCCCTGCAGAGCGCGGCAGTGCCGGATGCCGCGTCAGGCCACGTTTGCGCCGGTCGACGCGCGGCGGAACGGTCTCGATGTCGTGCGTGCGTCGGGCGGACGGGGCCTGCGTCCCGTGAGTTCAGCTGAGCAGAACTCGTTGCCTTACGGGTCGTGCATGACCCCAGCGCCTGCGACCAGAACCGCGCCAGCAGGGCCGGGTCATTCGCGTCGATGGTCAACTGCCAGAACATCATGTCCAGATGCTAGACCCGGATAACTCCTATAGAAGTACCTGGCCCCTCTCTGGTCATTGTGGCACAAAATACCAGTTCATCATGCTATTATAGAACTCGATTTCGATAAATGCTGTGGGTGCAAGCAGGAGGTGGCCGGGATGTGCAACGGGCCAGGCCGGGCCGCCAGCGTGACCGAAGCGCTGGCCATGCTCGACCATGCCCTGGATTACCTGGCCGACACCGACGCCGCATCCCTGCCCGGGGACATCCAGGCCGAGGCGTTACGGGCACTGGAACGCGCCCAGTCCAAGCACACCGTTGCCCGGGCCCGGATCCTGGCCGCCTTCGCCTCCCAGGCCACCTTTGAAGATGACGGGCATGGCAGCGCCCGTACCTGGCTGAAATGGCAGGCCCGGATCACCACCGGAGCGGCGGCGGGAGCCGTTGACGCCGCGCACGATCTCGCGGGCTACCGGCGGCTGCGGCGGCTTTTGCGTGCCTGGCGGCTGATTGCCATAGCGGTCGGCCGGGCCGGCGATGACGAGGAACTCTCGGCGGTACGGAATGGCGCCGCGCGGACGACACCAGCTGATGAAGCCATCCCGGGCTGGCAGGAGCGGCTAGCGGCCGCGCGGGCTCAACGGCAGTGACATGACCTTGTCGCAGCTTCGCGGTACTTCTGGCGCTGCCACGGCCGAAAGTGCCTGGATGGCCGCTCGGGCAGCCCAGTTCGGCTGGCTCGCGGGTCCCGGGGCTGATGCCGCCGCGTGCGACGCCACCATCGTGCCCGTGGTGACCGGTCACGTCGATGCTGCTGCCCTGGACCGGCTGACCGACGTCTATCTGGCCGCTCGTGACCCGGCCTCCACCCGCGTCCCGGACTCCGGCCGTGCTCTGGGCTCCCGCCAGCGCCGAGCACCCCAGCCTCTCAGCCCGGCTACCCGCCAGCGGCTGAGCCAGGCACTGCTCGGCCTCGCCGCTGATGCCCTGTCCGGTCCCGCCGGGCTCGCCGCCCGGCTGCGGGCCGCCCTCGACGGCAAGCCACTCACCTCAGCCAGCCTCCCGCTGGACATCGGCGCCGCCACCGAGACCATTCCCGCCCACCTGCGCCGCGCGGTGACCATCCGCCATCCGGCCTGCGCCTTTCCCGGGTGCGACCAGCCAGTGAGCGTGTGCGAGGTGCACCACATCGTTCCCCGATCCCGCGGAGGACCAACCGCCCTGCCCAATCTGGTCCTGCTGTGCAGGTTCCATCATCTGGTCGTGATCCACCGCTGGGGCTGGCGGCTGGTACTGAATGCCGACGGCAGCACCACCGTCACCAGCCCCGAGGGCCGCACCGTGCACAGCCACGGCCCGCCCGGACACGACCCACCTAGCCAGGCGGCCTGACCTCGGTCAGTACCACCCCGGGCCATCGCGTCGGCGCTATCGTCGGCGGGTGGACGTTCGGTCCCTCGGGTATCGCACCGACTTGGCGATCCTGGCGCTCGAAGGCAGCCAGGTCACCGATCGCGGTGATCACCTCGTCATCCATACCCTCAGCAATCCGGACTACTGGTGGGGTAACTTTCTGCTCCTGCGGGACCTCAAGCCCGGCTCGGGCGGCGGCTGGATGGCCAGATTCGCCGCCGAGTTCCCCGACGCGCAACACACGGCGCTAGGGCTGGACGAGCCGGACGTCCGCGCCGTGGACCCCGGTGAGCTCGCCGGGATGACGATGGAGCGGAACGCGGTCATGACCGCGACGTCGGTGCACGCGCCGCCGCACCCGAATACGGAGGCGGTCTTCCGGACGCTGGAGGGCGACGCCGACTGGCAGCAGTCGCTCAAGCTCACGGCAGCGGTCTACGCTGGTGAGCCCGGCGGCGACGTCAGGTTCCTGACCACGCAGCTAGCCGCGAAGCGGGCGCTGACCGAGGCGGGCCACGGAGCGTGGTCCGGCGCTTTCCTCGACGGCACACTGGTCTCGCAACTGGGCCTCATCACCGTTGAATCAAGGCTCGCACGCTACCAGAGCGTCGAGACGCATCCCGCCGCCCGCCGCCGTGGCCTCGCCGCACCCTGGTCTGGCACGCCGGTGCGACCGCGCTCACCGGCGGCACAACGACTCTGGTCATGGTCGCCGAACCCGATGACGCCGCCATCCGCGTCTACCGCTCCGTCGGCTTCACCGTCACCGAACACCAGCTCAGCTTCATCCATTAGCCGGCCCAATCAGGACCGGCAAAGGTGATGCGGGATCGGGGGGCGCCGGAGCTTAGCTCCGTTGCGTCGATCATGTGCGATATGGGCCGGGTGCGCGCAATCGCAATCGCCGCGAGCAGCTGCGTCCTCGTCGGGGCCTGCTCGTCGACCGGACACTCGGCGGTCCCCGGACCGGTCCCGGTGTCGTCGCCGGGCAGCAGCGACGCGGTCCAGCAGTACCTCACTGCGGTCAAGGCGCTCTGCGATGGGCTGGAGCAGAAGATCATCGCGCTGAACGGCGGCCGGTTCGACATCCCGTTGAAGGCCTTTCTCGCCCAGCTCCCCCGGCACACCAAGCTGCGCGACGACTTCGATCGCCAGCTCGCCGCGATCGTCGTACCCCAGGCTGCGGCCGCCAAGGAGCGGGCACTTGCCGCCTACATCGCATTCGCCAGCAAACTCGACGCGGCGCGACTGCGGGCCGCCCGGCAGGGTACTGCCGCGTATCAGCGCGAGATCGACGCCGAGCAGAAGTCCGCGGCAAGCGACCCGTCCATCACCGCCCTGGGCGCCGCCGGATTCAGCCAATCGTGCACCGCACGCTGATCCGCGCGGGTGAAACGGTCCAGCTCGCAGCCGAGCGAGGCGGTAGGAGGCGGTGCCGGTCTCGATGAACCCTGCATGGAGCGCGGTGCCTGGCCGGGCACCGCGCAGAGACCGGGTACCGGCTACCCCGGCGCGCCGGGGTGCCGGTCTGCCCCGGTTGCCTCCTGTGGTGCTGACATCAGCGCGCGGGCGGAGCGGTACGACATGACCGCAAGGCAGGAGCGTGCCGACAGCAGGGAGAGGACCGAGAACACCGAGCCCACGGAGAACAGCGAGGCGAAGGAGCCGGCAGACCCTACCGACAACGCGGAGCCCACCGAGCCGATGGACAGCACCGAACCCCGCGATCCGATCGACAGGAACGAGTCCTGTGACCACAGGGACCACCGTGACGAGTCCGGCTCGCGAGCCGCCGAGAGTGTGCGCATGACCTCATCATGACGCACGAAGGCCCGCGCCCTTCGCCGCGCCAGAAAGAGCCGCCACCGCGAGCCGGCCGAGCGAGGCCAGGTCGTAGCCGCCCTCCTGGATCAGGACCGCCGGCCCCAGCGCCGCGACCATGCGCCCCGCGGCGTGGTAGCCAGCCTCGGTAACGCACAACGGGCTCTCCGGGTCGGTGGCAGCAGCGTCCACACCGAGCGATACCACGATGGCATCGGGCTCCAGGGCGCGTGCCTCGTCACACAGGGTGCGCAGAGCGGCGAGCCAGTCGTCGTCCCCGGTTCCGGGTGCCAGCGGCAGGTTGCGGTTGAAGCCCATGCCCGCACCGCGGCCGCGTTCCGCCGCGTAACCGGCATAGTGCGGGAACCACCCCGCGCCAGGATCGACGTGGAGCGAGCCGTACCAGACGTCGGCCCGGTCATAGAAGATCATCTGGGTGCCGTTGCCGTGGTGGGCGTCGATGTCGAGTACCGCGATCCGCCGCGCCCCGGCGGCCAGCAGCGCCTGCGCCGCGATCGCGGCGTTGTTGAGGTAGCAGGACCCGCCGTACGCGTCGCGGGTCACGTGGTGACCTGGTGGCCGGCATAGCGCATATGCGAGGCGCTCGCCCGAGCTGACCAGGCCGGCGGCGGTCAGTGCGGCGTCCACGGCGCCCCTGATCGCAGCCCAGCTACCGGGGCCGACCAGCGTCATCGTGTCGTAACAGAACAGCCCGGCCCGCCCATGCACGGCAGGCGGAGAGCGCTCCGGCAGCCCAGCCAGCATGCCCGCTGTCGGGAAGACGTAGGGGACCACCCGGTCGCGGCCGTACTCCGCGGGCAGCCCCGCCGCCGCCCAGTCCTCCCACACCCTGGCCAGGTGGTCGACCAGTTCCGGGGCGTGGACCGTGCGGACGATCTCGTCACCGTGCCGGACCGCAGCCACCATCGGCGCCCCGGCCGCGGCCAGCGCCTCGCGCAGGACCAGGGCCCGGGCCGGGACCTCCGTGCCGTCATCCCGGACGCCCAGCCAGATCTCACCGCCCGGCTCATGCCGCAGGCAGTCCTCACTCCACACCACCGGCACCGGCAGGGCCATTCATCCCCCTTGGCGGCTTCCGCGCAGGTTGCGGGGTTAGCATCACGGGATGCCGCACGTCACCGATCCTGGCACGCCCGCGCCACCCGTTGCGCCCCGGTTCCTGCCCGGCGGCCCGCTTCCCGGGGGGGACCCGTACGCGTGGATGCGCGACCGTGACCTGCCCGCCATGCGCGACTATCTCGCGGCCGAACGCGCCTACTACGACCAGCAACTGGATGCCGGGTTGTCCGGGGAACTGGCGGGGGAGCTGATCGCGAGGGTCGCCGCCGCGGAGGACTCGGTGAGCTGGCGCAGCGACGGTCACACCTACTTCACCAGGACGGTCCCGGGGCAGGAGTTCGAGCAGTTCTGCCGGGCCGGGGCCGGCGGCGCCCCCGCGCAGGTGCTCCTTGACGTCAACCTGCTGCTCGCCGACCCGGCCTGTACCGGCGGCTATGTGGAGCTTGGCGTCCGCGAGGTCAGCCCGGACGGCCGGTTGCTCGCCTACTCGGTCGATTTCGACGGGGGCGAGATCTACCAGCTTCGGGTGCGCGACCTGGTCAGCGGTACCGACCTGGCGGACCGCATCGACGGGACCTACTACGAGCTGGCCTGGGCGGCCGACTCGCAGTCGTTCTGCTACATCGTCCCCGACGCCCGCTACCGGCCGCACGAGGTCTGGCGGCACCACCTGGGTACCCCCACCGACCAGGACGTCCTGGTCTTCGGCGAGCGGGACGAGCGGTTCGATCTGACCGTGCGAGCCACTCGCAGCAGGGCATACGTGCTGATCGAGTCGGCATCGCGGGACACCACGGAGACGCTCATCATCCCGGCGGCCGACGCCACCGCAGCGGCAGCCGTCCTGGAACCGAGAAGGGCCGGCGTCGAATACCGCGCCGATCACGGCGACGGACCGGACGGCGGGGAGTTCTACCTGGTCACCAACGACCAGGCGGCGGAGTTCCGGTTGGTGCGAGCGCCGGCGCGAGCGCCAGGCAGCGCTGCCTGGACCGAGGTCATCGCCGGGTCGCCGGACACGCGCCTGGTGTCGGCCGATGTGTTCGGGCGCTACCTGGTGGTGGAGCAGCGGCACGGCGCCGCGACCCAGTTGCGCATCCTGGACCGCCACACCGGCGAGCAGCGGCTCATCGAGGCCGGTGGCCCGCAGATCTCGCTCGCCCTGGCGACCAACGAGGACTACGGCGCCCCGGCGGTGACCGTGTGCACACAGTCGCTCATCGACCCACCGGCCTGGCACGACGTGGATCTGGCCAGCGGCCGCTGGGAGCTGCGCAAGCGGCAGGACGTACCGGGCCACGATCCGGCGAGGTACGTCACCGAGCGCATCTCCGCACCCGCGGCGGACGGCGTGCAGGTCCCCGTCACGATCGCTTACCGCCGTGGTGCCCGCCCGGACGGCACGGCACCATGCCTGCTCTACGGCTACGGGGCTTACGAGGATTGCGACTGGCCGGAGTTCAGCGTGGCGACGCCGAGCCTGCTCGACCGGGGGTTCGTGTACGCGATGGCGCACGTCCGGGGCGGCGGTGAGTGCGGCCGCGCCTGGTGGCTGGACGGGCGGCTGGACCGCAAGCGCAACACCTTCACCGACTTCATCGCCGCCGCCGACATGCTCGCCGACCGGGGCTGGGCGGCGCCGGACCGGATCGTCTCGCGCGGGCTTTCCGCGGGCGGCCTGCTGCAGGGCGCGGTGTTCTCGATGGCGCCGCGGCGCTGGCGCGCGGTGGTGGCCGAGGTCCCGTTCGTGGACTGCGTGACCACCATGCTGGACCCGGACATCCCGCTCACCATCAACGAGTGGGACGAATGGGGCGATCCCAGGGATCCGCGCATCCGCGCCTACATGGAGTCCTACAGCCCGTACGACAACGTGCCGACGGGCACCCGGCCGGACCTGCTGGTCACCGGGAGCCTGCACGACCCCCGGGTGCTGATCCATGAGCCGGCCAAGTGGGTGGCCAGGCTGCGGGCCACCGGCGACGGCGGCACCGGCGACGGCGGCACCGGCGACGGCGGCACGGGCGACGGCGGCACCGGCATCGGCGGCACGGGCGACGGCGGCACCGGCATCGGCGGCACGGGCGACGGCGGCACCGGCATCGGCGGCACGGGCGACGGCGGCGCCGGCAACGGAAACACCAGCGATGGCGGTAACGGCGACGGCGGCACTGGCGGCCGTCTGCTCTTCCGCCCGGAACTCGGCGCCGGGGCACACGTCGGCCCGGCGGGACGCTACGACCGGCTCCGCTACGAGGCCGAGGTGCTGGCGTTCATCATGACCTCGGTGTCGCTCCCGCGGCGGTGATCGATCACGAAAGCGTGATCGTGCCGCATTATCCCTAATTTCCGGAGATTCTTTACCGGCTTTGCATTGCCCGGGCCACGGCCACGGTTACATCGCGTTGACCGCCCGCAACAGCGCTGTGACCTTGACATATATCGAATTTATGTTCGATAGTGTCAAGGTGAAAGCGGGGATCACACAAGTCACACGGCTATCAGCACATGGAAATGCGGCCAGCGTGCTGGCGGCCGGTAATCCGCCAGGCAATCCGTGGGCGGGGAATCCGTGGGCGGGGAATCCGTGGGCCGGCAATCTGGCCGCCGGGAACCTGCCGGCCGGGGCGCTGCCGGTGCTGCCGGCCCTGGGTGAACTGCTGCCGGGCGGGCTGGCCCGCGGTTCGGTGGTGGCGGCCGGGCGCTGGAGCCTGCTCTGCCTGGCCCTGGCCGCCGGCGCATCGGTGGCCGGGGCCTGGTGCGCGGTGGCCGGGGTGCCGCAACTCGGGGTCAGCGCGGCGGCAGGCGTGGGCCTGGATCCCGCCCGGATGCTGCTGGTCGCGGAGCCGGGCACGGCCTGGCCGCAGGTGGTGGCCTCGCTGCTGGACGGTTGTGAACTGGTGCTGCTGCGCCCCCCTGGCCCCGCGCCCGCCCGGGTGCGGCGGCGGCTGGAGGCTGTCCTGCGCCGCTGCGGCGGCGTTCTCGTGGTGGCCGGGGACTGGGACGGTGCCCAGGCGCGGCTGCTCGTCACCCGCCAGGAATGGGCCGGGATCGAGGCAGGTCACGGGCGGCTGCGTGCCCGGCGGGTGCTGGTGGTGGCGGACGGCCGGGGTGCCGCGGCCCGGCCACGGACGCAGTGGCTGTGGCTGCCGGGCCCGGACGGCTCGGTCGGCCTTGCGGACCAGGTGGTCACGGAAATTCAGGACACCGGTTGACCGCGCACCGGACGACCGCGCACCGGACGACCGCGCACGGGACGACAGCGCATCGGACGACCGCGCACCGGATGACCGCGCACCGGACGACAGCGCACCGGACGACCGCGCACCGGACGACCGCGCACGGGACGACAGCGCACGGACAACCGCGCACCGGATGACCGCGCACGACGACAGCGCACGGACACCGCGCACCGGACGACCGCGCACCGGATGACAGTGCAGCGATGGCAGCGCACCTGACGGCGGCCGGGATTCCGCCCGCCCGGGTGCTGGTGGTGCGGTGCCCGGAGTGGCCGGTGCCGCCGGACCCGGGACGGGCCTTCGAGCAGGTGGTGTCCCTGGTCGAGGAACTCTGCCCGCGGGTGGAGGTGCTGTGGCCGGGTGCCTGCGCGATCGGTGCTCGCGGGCCAGCCCGGTACTTCGGCGGGGAGGAAGCCCTCGCCGGAAAGATCATCGAGGCAGTCACCGACGGCGGCTTCGCCTGCCAGGCGGGCGTCGCCGATGGGCTGTTCGCCGCGCAGCTCGCCGCCCGCGCCGCGGCGCCGGTCACGGTGGTCCCCCCCGGGCAGGCACGGGAGTTCCTTGCCCCGTACCCGGTCGGCGTGCTGGACGGTGCGGAGATGGCCGAACTCCTGCCCCGGCTGGACGGCGCGGGGATGACGGAACTGCTGCCCCGGCTGGGCATCGTCACGCTGGGGGACCTCGCCCGGCTGCCCGCCAGCCAGGCGGTGAACAGATTCGGGGTAGCGGGAGGCATCGCACACCGGCTGGCCCGCGGCCTGGACCCCCGTCCGCTGGCAGCCCGGCCGCCCTCGGCCGACCTGTCGGTCAGCGCCGAGTTCGATCCGCCCGCCCCGCTGGCCGAACCCGTGGTGTTCGCCGCCAAGGCCCTCGCCGAGCGGATGCACGCCGGCCTCGCCGCACGGGGCCTTGCCTGCGTGCGCGTCCAGGTGCAGGTGATCAGCGAAGACGGACGGGAGCAGGCAAGGCTGTGGCGGCACGACGGGCTGCTGTCCGCCCTGGCGGTGGCCGAGCGGGTCCGCTGGCAACTGGCCGGCTGGCGCCCGGACGGCCGGCTTCCGGACGGCGGGCTTCCGGACGGCGGGCTTCCGGACGGCCCCGGGGACGAGGCGCATCCAGGCGGGATCGTCCTGCTCCGGCTGACCCCCGACCTCCTGGTCCGCGCTCACGGCCGCCAGCTGGGCCTATGGGGCGACGCGGTCGTCAGTGACCGGGTCGCCCGTGCCGCCTTGCGGGTGCAGGCCATGCTCGGCCACGGCGCGGTGACGCGGCCCGTGGCGGCCGGCGGCCGGGGCCCGGACGAGCAGGCAACGCTGGTCCCGTTCGGGGACGCCCGCGATCCGGAACGCCCGCCCGACCGGCCCTGGCCGGGACGGATTCCCGTGCCGGTCCCGGCCACCGTGTGCCAGGACCCGCTGCCCGCCAGGGTCACCGACGGCACCGGGGCCCCGGTGACCGTCACCGGGCGCGCCCGCCTCTCCGCTCCCCCGGCGCGGATGTCAGCCAGCGGCGGGCCGTGGCTGGCGATCACTGCCTGGGCCGGCCCGTGGCCCGTTGCCGAACGGTGGTGGCGGCCGCAGGCCGCGCGCAGGCGGGCCAGGTTCCAGCTGGTCACCGAGGACGGGACCGCCTGGCTGGCCGCGGTCCAGGACGGCCACTGGCAGATCGAAGCCAGATATGACTGAGCCAGCGGCCCCGATGTCCGCCCCCCGTTCGTGATCATGGGGCTTGGCCCAGCCCATCGGCGGCCACATCCCCATGATCACGACTATTCTCGCCCGGCTCGGCTTCGTGATCATGACCCTGCTGGTCCTCCAGCAACACCAAAGTCATGATCACGGCGAGAGAGACGGGTCATGGGGTGGGATAACCCGGCCGTCCCGTGGCGGGAGCTGGAACGGCGGCTTTCCTGGGGCACGGGCGAGCCGGCACAGGACGCCGGACCGGACCGGCCGCGCCGGGTCATCCACCTCCCCGCCCCCCGGGCCGGCGATCCAGGCGTCCCGCCCTGGGCCGAGCTGCACTGCCACTCGTCGTACAGCTTCCTCGACGGCGCCTCCAGCCCTGCCGAACTGGTGGCCGAGGCGGCCAGGCTCGGCCTCGAAGCCCTGGCCATCACCGACCACAACGGCATGTACGGGGTACCCCAGTTCGCCCAGGCGGCCGCCAAGCTCACCGAGCAGACGGGCGTCAAGCTTGGCACGGTCTTCGGTGCCGAGCTGAGCGTGAATGCTGGAATCGAGCGGGCAGGCGCTCCCGACCCCGCGGGCCGGCATTTGCTCGTGCTCGCCAGGGATCCGGCCGGGTACCGGCGGCTGTGCTGGGCCATCAGCGTCGCGCAGCTCGCCGGGGGCGAGAAGGGCCGCCCCGTCTACGACCTGGCGCAACTCGCCGGAAATCACGGTGGTCACTGGGTGATCCTGACCGGCTGCCGCAAGGGCGCGGTCCGCGCCGCGCTCACCGCCCACGGCGCCGGGGCGGCACGCGAGGAACTCGGAACACTCCGCGAGGCCTTCGGCCGTGACAACGTCGTGGTCGAGCTGACCAGCCACGACCTGCCCGAGGACGACGAGCGCAACGACGCGCTGTACGAACTGGCGCGGGCCACGGGCACCACGGCGATCGCCACCGGCAACGTGCACTACGCCGCCCCGGGGGACGCCCGCCTTGCCGAGGCGCTGGCCGCCGTCCGGGCCCGGCGCAGCCTGGACGAGATGGACGGCTGGCTGGCCGCCTCCGGCGGCGCGTACCTCAGGTCCGGCGCGGAGATGGCGCACCGGCTGCGCCGCTACCCCGGCGTCGTGGAAAACACCACAAGGCTGGCCCGCGACTGCGCATTCGAGTTCGGCGTGATCGCGCCCAAGCTGCCCGACTTTCCGGTCCCTGGCCGCCACACCGAGGGGACCTGGCTGCGCGAACTGGTCGCCAGGAAGGCCCTGCACCGCTACGGCCCGCAGCGCGCCGAGCGGGTAAAGGGCGCCTACGCCCAGGTCGCCCGCGAACTCAAGGTGATCGAGGACCTGGGATTCCCCGGTTACTTCCTGATCGTCCACGACATCGTCAGGTTCTGCGAGGAAGCGGGCATCCTGTGCCAGGGCCGTGGCTCGGCCGCGAACTCGGCCGTCTGTTACGCGCTGGGGATCACCAGCGTCGATCCCGTATTGCATGAACTGCTTTTCGAGCGGTTCCTCTCGGCGGGCCGGGACGGGCCGCCCGACATCGACCTGGACATCGAGCATCGCCGCCGCGAGGAGGTGATCCAGTACGTCTACGGCAAGTACGGCAGGGACAAGGCGGCCCAGGTGGCCAACGTGATCACCTACCGGCCGCGGATGGCGCTGCGGGACGCGGGCCGCGCCCTCGGCTACGACAGCGCGCAGCAGGACCGGTGGGCCAAACAGGCCGGGCCAAGGGAGTACGGGCCGGGCCAGCCGATCCCGCCGGACGCGGAGGTCCCCGAGCCGGTCGCCGCGCTCGCCGCGCGGATGCAACGGCTGCCCCGGCACCTGGGCATCCACTCGGGCGGCATGGTGATCTGCGACCGGCCGGTGGGGGAGGTGTGCCCGGTGGAGTGGGCACGGATGCCGGGCCGGTCGGTGCTGCAGTGGGACAAGGACGACTGCGCGTTCGCCGGGCTGGTCAAGTTCGACCTGCTCGGCCTGGGCATGCTGACCGCACTGCGGGACTGTTTCGAGCTGGTGGCGGCGCATCACGGGATGCGCTGGAACCTGCACTCGCTCCCTCAGGAGGACCCCGGTGTCTACGACATGCTGTGCGCGGCGGACACCGTCGGGGTGTTCCAGGTCGAGTCCCGTGCGCAGATGGCCACGCTGCCCCGGCTGCGGCCGAGGAAGTTCTACGACCTGGTGGTGGAGGTCGCGCTGATCCGGCCCGGCCCGATCCAGGGCGGCTCGGTGCACCCGTACATGCGCCGTAAAAGCGGAGCCGAGGAAGCCACGCTGCCGCATCCGTCGATGCGCCGTGCCCTGGGCAAGACGCTCGGGGTCCCGCTGTTCCAGGAACAGATGATGCAGCTCGCGATCGACTGCGCCGGGTTCAGCCCGGCCGGCGCCGACCGGCTGCGCCAGGCGATGAGCTCCAAGCGCGGCCCGGAGCGGATCGAGGAACTGCGCGAGGCGATGCTGACCGGGATGGCGGCCCGTGGCATCCCCGGCGAGGTCGCCAGGGACATCTACGCCAAGGTCCTGGCCTTCTCCAGCTACGGCTTCCCCGAGTCGCACGCGATCAGCTTCGCCTACCTGGTCTACGCGAGCGCGTGGCTGAAGTGCTACTACCCGGCGGCGTTCACCGCGGCGCTACTGCGTGCCCAGCCGATGGGCTTCTACTCGCCGGCCAGCCTGATCGGCGATGTGCGCAGGCATGGTGTGGTGGTGCGCGGCGTGGACGTGAACGCCAGCGGGATCCTCGCCACTCTCGAGCCGCTGCCAGCCCGGGGGGGCACTCCGCCTCCCCGGGGGCAAGCCCCCGGGCCCCACGGCCCGGGCCACCCGGATATGCGGCAATACGATCGGCCCGCCAGGCCCCCCGTCCCCGGCGCTGACGGGCCCCGGGGCACCCAGGAGCAGGCGGGCGCGCAGCGGCCGCCGTCCGGCGGGCGCCCGGTGCCGGGGCAGCCCGCGATCAGGCTCGGCCTGGCCGCGGTACGGAACCTGGGCACCGAGCCGGCCGCCCGCATCGTGTCCGGCCAGCCGTACACCGGTCTTGAGGACTTCGCCCGCCGCACCGGCCTCCCCGCCCGGGCACTGGAGGCGCTGGCCATGGCGGGCGCGTTCGGCTGCTTCGGGGTGCCGCGGCGGGAGGCGCTGTGGGCGGCGGGGGCGGCCGCCACCATCCGGGCCGGCCAGCTGCCCGGCACCACCGTCGGCCTGGACGCGCCGCCGCTGCCCGCGATGACCGCGGCCCAGGAGACGTTCGCCGACCTGTGGGCCACCGGGACCTACGGCACCCATCCCCTGGCGCACGTCCGGCAGCGGCTCACGCAGGACGGGGTGATCCCCGCCGCCGCGCTGCGGGCCGCCCGGCCGGGTGCGGCCGTGGTGGTGGCCGGGCTGGTCACGCACCGGCAGCAGCCGGGGACCGCGCGCGGCGTGGTGTTCCTGAGCCTGGAGGACGAGACGGGGATGGCGAACGTGATCTGCCCGCCCGGGGTGTGGCAGCGCTACCGCCGGATCGCCATGGACGCCAGCGCCCTGCTGGTCTACGGCCGGGTGGAGCGCCTGGACGGCTCGGTCAGCCTGCTCGCCACCCGGCTGCGGCGGATGCGGGTGGCCGCCGCCGCGCCCAGCCGCGACTTCCGCTGAACCCCGCCCGTGAGATCAGCGGGAGGGGAGCGCAGGGCGCGGCTTCGGCCGGCGCAGCAGCCACTGCCAGAAGGTCCGCCGGGGCAGGCGCGGCGGCCGCGCCGTGACGCTGCCGCTGCCGATCTTCCCGGACACCTGGATGCTCAGCAGGGCGGGCGTTCCGGCGTCCTCCGGCGGCCGGACCTTGACGGAACCGCTGCCCACCGAGATGTCGTCGGTGTCGACCACGATGCCTGGCCTGGTGATCAGGGTCACGGAACCGCTGTTCACCTCGACGCCGATCGCCAGCGTGCCCTGGGTGATTACCGCCTCGGTGAAGTCGAGCCGGACGGAACCGCTGCTGACCCGGATCTCCATCCGCCTGGGCACCACCCAGCGACCGTCCCGCCGGGCGCTGCCGCTGCGGGCCTCGATGCGGATCAGGTCCTTCGGCTCCGCCGCCGTGGCGAGGCCGGGAGCGGCCGGCAGGTCCCTGGTCAGTGCCGCAAGCTCGCCGTACGTGCGCGCGCTCAGCGCCACCTCGAGCCGCTGGTCAAGCTCATCGGCATTCAGCCGCCCGTCCCCGGCGGCCATCCGGAGCAGTTCGACGACCCGGTCCCTGTCCTCGTGCGACGCGCGCAACTCGCGCACTGGCAGTTGCTCATCGCCGCTCCCGCGCGGCGTTATCTCGCCCGCCATGGCACACACTGTACGGCCGCGGCAGCGCGTGACATGCGTGGGTTCCGCTGGCCGGGGAAGGGATGCGCGGGTTGCCCGACCGTACCCGACCGATGGGATCTGCCGCAGACCGTGACCAACGCCAAAACCCCGGTCGCTGCTCCTGCGGGTCCTAGCCGGGCCGGCCGCCGGGCTGCTCGCGGGCCAGTTCCTCCCAGGTACGGCCGCTGCGTACGCTCGCGGGGCGCTCGGCGGCGATGTCCGAGCCGTCCCGCGCGTGCTCGTCCCTGACCTTGACCAGCACCCAGCGCCGTGGCCCGGTGCGGGTCAGCGCGAACCCGCCGGCCAGCTTGCTGCCATGCGCGACGAAGGACAGGTGCCCAGGCTCGTCCCTGGTGACGTCGGCCGGGCCCTCGTCCCAGATGATCACCGCCCCGGTGCCGCGCCGGGCTTCTGGGTACACGCCCTCGAACTCACCGGCCTCCAGCGAGTGGTCCTCGACCGGCACGGCCAGCCGCCGGACCGCCGGGTCGAGCGAAGGACCCTTGGGCACGGCCCACGAGCGCAGTACGGTGCCTGCCTGGACTCGCAGGTCGAAGTGCAGCGTGGTCGCGTCGTGAAGCTGCACGACGAACCGCGACGCCGTCACGTCAGCCCGCGGCCCGGTCGGCGGTCAGTATCAGCGGGGTGCGCACGCCATGCCGGGCGCTCACGTCGGCGAGGAAGGCGGCCAGCCATCCCAGCGCGTCCAGCGACCACTCGGCCAGCGTGCCACGGAAGGTCACCCGGTGATGGTCGCCGTCCGGGCCCCCCTCGAAGGTGGCCGCGGGCGGCAGGACCAGATGATCGTCTTCGGACCACGACTCGCAGTCGAAAACCTCCTGGCTGATCTCCCGCACCCACTGGCAGAGCGCCGGCGCTGCCACCCGGATCGAAGGATCGGCCAGGCCGTCCAGGGTGATCCTGACCGGTACCCGCTGCCACGGGCCGCAGTCGCCGAACCAGTTGAGCGCGTCCTGCAAGGCCCGTGACACCAGCATGCTCGATGGCGAGGCGAAGTGCGCGTCGGCGTCGGCGTCGTGCTCGGGCAGCAGCAACTTGACCGCGTCCAGCCGCAGTGTGCCCAGGCGGGCCACCACATCTCCCGCGCAGGCCAGGAACGGATGGACAGGGAGCAGCCTCCCCTCGGCGGGCTCGGTGAGCGTGACCTGGAAGAAGGCGGCAAGGGACGGCGGCGGCCCCGGGCCCGCTTCCGCGTCGTTCATCCCCCACAACCCGCCCACGGCGCCCTCACTCGCCGGGGTGAGCCATCCCATCGCCGCCGACCTGGCGTAGAACAGGCTGTATGCGTCTTGGGAGAGTGCCGGGTGCGGGTGCGGCGCAAACTCGCCATGCAGGGCCGCATACAACGTCCTGGCGGCCCTGAGGCCGGGCAGGGCAGCAGGCTCGGCGCTCAACGTGCCTCCGCGTGGCAACGAGTTCATCCGGTCGGCAATACCATCCTGCCCGGGGACGCGGGCACGCTGACCACGCTCGCCGGGCACCGGTAGCCGGGGGGTGGCTCTAGCGGGGCGCGCCCCGCCGCCGCCCCGCGTCCTTCGCCGCCCGCTCGGCCCAGGTGCGCTGCCCCGTGGCCCCGTACAGCGCCTGGGCGCCCCACCTGCGGTGCCGTGGCGCTCCACCGCACCTGGTGCACGCCCGGTCGCCCCACCAGAACATCGCGCCCCGGTGCCGCCCCGTGCCGCCGCATGCCCGGCATACCCGCCGGGGATGCCGTTGCAGGGACACCACGTAGAAGACCACCGTGCCACCGGCGAAGAGCAGCGCTGACAGCAACAGGTTTCCCCGGCCGAGCAGCGCGGAACCGAGCGTGAGCGCAACCCACCGGATCATAAGCAATAGGGTGGCGCCGATCCAACTGCCATGGCAAGGGGTGCGGCAACTTTCATGCGGGCTCTTGCCGGCGTTGGCAATGACCACCGCGGGAAGGTGACGCTCAGGCCGGGCCGGGACCGGGGGGGAAGCCCTCGGTCCCGGAGTCCCCGGCCACCCGCGCCGCGTTGAGCAGCCCGGCGAGCATGACGTAGTGCCCGGCCAGCATGGTGAACTCGATCAGCGCGGAGTCGTCATAGGTCTCCGCCAGCGCGTCCCAGCTGGCCTGGCTCACTGTGTGGTCGCGCACCAGCTCCCCGGTGGCGCGCAGCACCGCGGCGTCGTGCCCGCTCCACCGGGCCGCCGCCGGGTCCCGCACGTCGGCGATCTCGTCAACGCTCAGACCGGCCCGGCCGCCGATCCGCACATGGTGCCCCCATTCGTACTCGCAGCCGCACAGCCAGGCGGTTCGCAGGATCACCAGTTCCCGGTCCCGCGGTGGCAGCGTCCCGCCGAGCAGCAGCCGGGAGCCCAGCGGCAGCCAGTCGCGCAGCAGCACCGGGTGACGGGCGAGCGTCAGGAACAGGTTCGCCGCTGGCCTGGGCGGCCGGCCCAGGCTGTCCAGCAAGGACTGGAGTTCTTCTGGGTTGCCTTGCGCCGCGGCGGGCGTGATGCGCGGCGTGCCGCCGTTCCGGGCCGGGCCGCTATCTGCTGGCATCGTCACGCCTGGGGAGCATAGCGGGTCCCTCGTCCCGGCCCGCCGGGCCGAGCAGCCGCCGGGCCCGCAGCGGGATCTCCAGCTCGAATCTGGCGAGGGCAACTCGCGGGCAGCGTCACCCGAGCTGGCTACTCGCGAGTAACGTGGGATCCGCCCTAAATTACCGCGCAGTAGGGCGGTACGGAAGGGCCTGGCAGCTACCACGGAGAAGCTATGAGCAACGCTGGGAAGCCGTTCGGAAACAAGCTGGTCGTGGTGACCGGCGCCGGGAGCGGGATCGGCCGGGCGACCGCGCTGGGATTCGCCGCCAACGGCGCCCGGGTCGTCGCCGCGGACCTGGACCTGGCCGCTGCCACCTCGGTCAGCGAACTGATCGCCGGCCGCGGCGGTGTGGCGCACGCACGGCAGGTGGATGTCGCGGTCGCGGCCGACATGGAGCGGTTCGCCAACTGGGTGCGCACCGAGGTGGATGTCCCCGACGTGGTGGTGAACAACGCGGGGATCGCCGTGGTGGGCCCACTGCTCGCGCACACCGAGGAGGACTGGCAGCGGGTCATCGGCGTGAACCTGCTCGGTGTGGCCCGTGGCTGCCGGCTCTTCGGCACGCAGATGGCCGAGCGGGGGACCGGAGGTCATCTGGTGAACATCGCCTCGGCCGCCGCGTTCGCGCCGTCGGCCTCGCTGCCGGCGTACGCGACCACCAAGGCGGCGGTGCGGATGCTCAGCGAGTGCCTGCGCGCCGAGCTTGCCGGCGCCGGCATCGGGGTGACGGCGATCTGCCCGGGGTTCACCAGCACGCCCATCGCCCGGTCCGCCCGCTATGTCGGTGCTCCCCCCGGCGCAGCGGACGAGGTGCGCGAGAACGCCGTCCGTGCCCTGCGCCGCCGCCGGTTCCCGCCGGAGAAGGTCGCGCTGGCGGTGATGCGGGCCGTGCTCCGCAATCAGCCGGTGGTACCGGTGAACGCCGAGGCCAGGGTGCTCTATGCGCTGTCCAGGATGGCCCCGGGCACGCTGCGGGCACTGGCCAGGCTCGAGGCGACCCACTCGCCGATACGCGCCGCGGCTACCGGTTCAACTGCTGCGCCGAGCCGTTGACCTCCCGCACCCGGCCGCTGCCGGTATCCACGATGAGCAGGTTCCCTGATCCGTCCACCCCGGTCGCCTGGGGGCTGTTCAGCCGGGCGGAGGTCGCCTGGCCGCTGTCGCCGAGGAAGCCCGCCACGCCGCTCCCTGCCACGGTGGCGATGTCCCCCCCGGTCACGGCCTCGCCGTAGTACGTGCCCGAGGTAGCCGCGACCAGCCGCACCCGCTGGTTGCCGGTGTCGGCGATGAGCAGGTTCCCCGAGCTGTCGACGGAGATCCCCAGCGGGTCCCGCAGCTCGGCCGAGGTGGCCGGGCCGCCGTCGCCGGAGTACCCGGCGGTGCCGGTGCCGGCCACGGTGTAGATGTCCCCGGCGGTCATGGCGATGCCGTAGAAGGTGCCTGAGGTGGCCGCGATCATCCGGATCCGGTTGTTGCCGGTGTCGGCGAGCACCAGGTTGCCCGCCCCGTCGGTGACCACCGAGGCCGGCGCCCGGAGCTTCGCGGCGGTCGCGGGCCCGCCGTCGCCGGAGTACCCGGCGGTGCCGGTGCCGGCCACGGTGTAGATGTCCCCGGCGGTCATGGCGATGCCGTAGAAGGTGCCTGAGGTGGCCGCGATCATCCGGATCCGGTTGTTGCCGGTGTCGGCGAGCACCAGGTTGCCCGCCGTGTCCACCGTCACTGCAGCGGGCCCGTTCAGTTCTGCGGCACTGGCCGGGCCGCCGTCGGCGGAGTACCCGGCGGTGCCGGTGCCGGCCACGGTGTAGATGTCCCCGGCGGTCATGTCCTGCCCGTAGAAGGTGCCTGACGAAGCTGCGACCACCCGGATCCGGTTGTTGCCGGTGTCGGCGAGCACCAGGTTCCCGGATCCGTCGAACGCCAGGCCGCCGGCCGGCTGCCCGACCCTGGCTGCGGTCGCCGGCCCACCGTCGCCGGTGTAGCCGGGCCGGCCGTTCCCGGCGATGCCGTAGATCCGGCCGGCCGACATGGCCTGGCCGAAGAACGTGCCCGAATTGGCCGCCACCAGCCGGACTTCGCCGTAGTCGAACAGCGCGTAGTTGCCGGCGCCGCTGCCCTGGCCGTCCACCGCGATGGCGCCGGGACCGGACAGCTCGGCGTTGCCGGCCTTGCCCGTGTTGCCCGACTCGAACACCAGGCCATTGCCGGCCACGGTATAGATGCTGCCCGCGGTCATGGCCTGGTCGTAGAACGTGCCGGACTTGACCGCCACCACCCGCACCCGCTCGGCGTAAGGGAGGCTGATGACCAGGTTCCCCCACTGGTCCACCGCGACCGCCGAGGGAAAGCCCACGTTGGCGGCGGTGGCGGGGCCGCCGTCGCCGGAATAGCCGGGCGTGCCGGTGCCGGCCACGGTGTAGATGTCCCCCGCGGTCATGGCGATGCCGTAGAAGGTGCCCGAGGTGGCCGCGATCACCCGGATCCGGTTGTTGTAGAAATCGGCGATGACCAGGTTCCCCGCGCCGTCCACGGCGGTCGCGTTCGGGAAGTACAGCTCCGCGGCGGTGGCGGGGCCGCCGTCGCCGGCGAAGGCCGCGGTGCCGGTGCCGGCCACGGTGTAGATGTCGCCCGCGGTCATGGCGATGCCGTAGAAGGTGCCCGAGGTAGCTGTGACCACCCGGATCCGGTTGTCGAAGCTGTCGGCGATGACCAGGTTCCCGGATCCGTCTACGGTCACTCCCTGGGGATCGGCCAGCCCGGCCGCGGTCGCCGGGCCGCGGTCGCCGCCGAAGCCGAACCTGCCGCTGCCCGCCACGGTGTAGATGTCCCCCGCGGTCATGGCGATGCCGTAGAAGGTGCCCGAGGTGGCCGCGACGACCCGGATGCGCTCGTTGCCACTGTCGGAGATCACCAGGTTCCCGGATCCGTCGACCGCCACCGCCTCCGGGCCGCTCAGCTCCGCCGTGGCCGCCAGGCCGCCGTCCCCGGCGAAGCCGCCGGTGCCGGTGCCGGCCACGGTGTAGATGTCGCCCGCGGTCATGGCGATGCCGTAGAAGGTGCCGGACGTGGCCGCGATCATCCGGACCCGGTTGTTGGAGGTGTCCGCGACGAGCACGTTCTGGTCCTGGTCCAGGGCCAGCCCACCGAGCAGGCCGAGTCTCGCCCTGGTCGCCAGGCCGCGGTCCCCGCCGTAGCCGATGACCTGGCCGAGGCCCGCGATTGCCTTTTCCCAGGTCGAAGTGTCGTTGAACTGCCGGACGACGCCCTGCACGTCGCTCACGTACACCGAGCCGTCCGGTCCCGTGGCGACCCAGTTCGCTTCCTGTGCCACGTTGTGGACCAGGCCCCTGCCGGGCCCGCCCACCTGCGTGGAGATGATCCCGGGCGAGGCCGCCCCCGCGGCCGGCGGCGCTCCGGACACGATTGCCACCACGGCCACCGCCGCGGGCAGCATCCCTGCGAACAGGCCGCGCGCACGCGCTCTCATGCCATCTCCAGTTCCTACACAGTGTTACTACTCGACTTCGTATTGTTATACAGCGTTCCCGGGAGGTCGGCAGGTTCTCCTGCGGTTCTCTCGCCCGCAGGTGCGAACCCGCGGCGGAACCTTGTGTTACTCGTAAGTAACAATCGGCCGTCGGCTCGTGTCTACTTGCGGTACTCCGACCCGCAAGGAGCGATCATGATCGACCACACGCTGCGCAAGCCCGCCGCGGCCGTGGTGCTGGCAAGTGCGGCGGCCGCCGCGCTGACCGTGGGACGGTCCGCGTTCGCCGTTGGCAGGGCCGCCACCACGCCCCGCACCGCCCCGGCCGCATGCAGCGCCTGCCCGGCGCTGCCCCGGCAGGCCCGGCGCGCCCCGGCCGCGCCGCTACTTGATCAGCGTCAGGTAGGCGAGGCTGCCCAGGCCGGCCACGATGCAGTAGATGCCGAACGGGATGAGCGTGCGGGTCTGCAGGTACCTGACAAGGAACCGGACCGACATGTAGGCGCCCAGGCCGGCCAGCAGGCTCCCGACCAGGATCTGGCCGCCGATTCCGGCGCCTGCCGTGCCGAACAGCTCGGGCAGCTTGAGCACTCCGGCGGCGAGGATGGCCGGCGTGGCGAGCAGGAAGGCGAACCGGCCGGCGTCCTCACGGGACAGCCCGCGCGTCATGCCCGCGACCATGGTGACCCCGTCCCTGCTGATGCCGGCGATCAGGGCGAGGATCTGTGCCGAGCCGATGAGGACGGCCTGAGGGTAGCTGAGGCTGGCCAGCCGCCCGTCGGACATGGCGACCGCGGTGTGCTCACGCTGGCGGTCGGCGCGGGCACCGGCCGAGTGCCGGCCCACGGCGGCCAGCTCGGCGTACTCCCGCTGCCGCGCGCTCTCCTCGTCGGCCTCGCGGGAGGAGTGCCGCCGGAAGTGCTCCCCGGCGATCAGGATGAGGCCGTTGATGGTCAGGAACACCGCCGCGTACTTCGGCTGGCCGAACACGGTCTGGAAGGTCTTCTGCAGCGCCAGTCCCGCGATGCCGACGGGTATCGTGGCCAGCACGATCATCCAGGCGAGCCGCTCGTCGGCGGTGTACACCTCGCGGTAGCGGATCGAGGTGACCAGGCCGCGGATGATCCTGACCCAGTCCCGCCGGAAGTAGATGAGCAGGGCGGCCGCGGTGGCCACGTGCAGCCCGACGATAAAGGCCAGGTAGGGCGAGGACTCCGCGGCGACGTTGAGGTTCTGCGCCCACTGACCGCCGATCACCGCGGGGATAAGCACGGCATGGCCGAGGCTGGAAATCGGGAACAGCTCGGAAACGCCCTGGACCAGGCCGATGACCGCGGCTTGCAGGTAGGTCAGATCTGTCATGCCAGGCCCTTCGCCGTGAGCTGGGCAGCCGCCGGGACCCGTCCGGATACGCTGCGCCCGGCGAGGCGAGGTGGCATACTCGGACCCGCCGGTGTTCTACAGGCACTGTAGAACATTTACAGGGCTTGTAGATACAAATCGGGTAAAGGAGGCGTGCCGTGCCCGATGCACCGCCCCACCGCCCGCCTGCGGAGCCCGCGCCGTCCACGGAGTCCCTGCGGCGCCCCGCCGGGGCACTGGAGGCCGAGGTGATGGCCGTGCTGCGGGCCGCGGACGCGCCGCTCAGCCCTGGCCAGGTCCGCGAGCGCCTCACTGTCCCGCCGAGCGGTGAACTGTCCTACAGCACGGTGGTCACCATCGTGTCCCGGCTGCACGCCAAGGGCCTGCTGGCTCGCGAGCGTGCCGGGCGCGGGTTCGCCTACACGCCGGTGGACCCGGCAAGCCTAGCGGCCGGCCAGATGAGCCGCGCACTGGATGCCGGCGTGGACCACGGCGCCGTGCTGACCAGGTTCGTATCCGGCCTGTCCGGCCGGGACGCCGGGCTGCTGCGCCGGCTGCTGTCCGGCGGCGACGGCACCGGCCAGGACCGGCGGTAGCCAGGTGCGGCTGCTTGTCTACCTGCCGTTGCTGATCCCCGTGCTCGCGGCCGTCGCGGCCCGGCCACTCGCCGCCCGGCTGGAACCCCGGGAGGCTACCTGGCTGCTCACCGTGGCCGCGGTGGTCCTGGCCGGGTGCAGCACGGTGGCGCTGGCGCTGCTCGCGGCCTCCTTCGCCGCTCGCGTACCGGCCATGGCCTCGCTGGGGCACTACTCCCAGAGCGTGGTGCACCGCGCCGATCCCACCCCCGCCGTCACCGGCGCGGTGGCCGCCCTGGTGCTGACCGTGGCCGCGGTGGCCGTCGCGGTCGCGTTCCGGCACCGCGCCCGCGCCCTGGCCGAGTCCTACCGGCGCGCCGCGCGCCTGCACGACGACGGCACCATCGTGGTCGTCCGCGGCACCGCCGTCGAGGCGTACGCCCTGCCCGGCTGGCCGGGCAGGATCGTGGTCTCCGGCCGCCTGCTTGAGGCACTCGACGAGCCCGGCCGCACGGCGCTGCTCGCGCACGAGCGTGCCCACCTCGCGGGCAGGCACCATCTGTTCACCACGGTGGCGCACCTGGCCGCCGCGGCCAACCCGGTCCTCGTGCCGCTCGCCCGCACGGTGGACTACACGGTGGAGCGCTGGGCCGACGAGCACGCCGCCCGGGTCACCGGCGACCGCCGCCTGGTGGCCGTCACCATCGGCCAGGTGGCCATGATGGCCACTCCTGCCCGGTGGCCCGCGGCCACCCTCGGCATGGCCCGGGCGGGCTCCCGCCGGGTCTCGGTGGCCTGGGCCGGGCCGGTGCCCCGCCGGGTGGCTGCCCTGCTCGGCCCGCCGCCCCGCTCGCGGGTCCTGCTTGTGGCCGTCGCCGTGCTGATCGTCGTGCTCGCCGGCGCGTCCGCACTGCAGGCCGCCAGAGACCTGCACGCGCTGCTCGAGCTTGCCCGGGCCGGCCGCTGAACCCGCTCGGATCAGTGTCCTGCGGCTTGCGAGGGGGCCAGCCCGGGCGGATGGGGCCGCGGTTGCGCGGCATCGGCGGCGGACTGCTGCGCCCGCAGTTCGCCGAGGCGGACCATGGCCACGCCGGCCAGGATGAACCCGCCGCCGAGGAACTGCACCCGGGTGGGCAACTGGCCGAGCAGCAGCCAGGCGAAACCGACCGCGAAGATGACTTCGGCCAGGCCGACGAACGACGCGAGCCGGGCCCCCAGCCGGCGGACGGCGCCAATGCCCGTGATGTACGAGATCACCGCGGCCACCAGCGACAGCCCGAGCACCGGCACGATCCAGCTCACCTGGTGACCCAGAGCGTGCACGTAACCAAGGCTGGCGGTCAGCGGCATCAGCCCGGTCCCGGCCATCGCGGCCAGGGCGGCCGCGCCGACGCACATCCCGGCCCACGTCATCACCAGCGGTGGCAACGGCTCCTCCTCGCCGCCAGCCGAGAGCACGAAGAAGGCCGCCAGGCCCACGGCGCCCAGCAGTGCCCAGATCACCCCGGCCGGGTTGATCCCCGCCGGGCCGGCCAGGTTGACCACCATGGCCAGCCCCGCGATCGCCACGACGCCCCCGGTGATGGTCAGCCGCCGCGGCCGCTGGCCGTGCCGCAGCCACAGCCAGCCCACCACCAGCACCACGCCGAGAAACTCAAGCAGCACCGCGACGCCCACCGGGATCCGGGCGACAGCATTGAAGTAGCACCACTGGGCGGCGGCGACCGCGAGCAGGCCGTAGGCAGCTATCCGGCCCGCGCTGCGCCGCAGCAGGGCCCACTGGCCGCGCAACCGCAGCACCGCGGGGACGGTGAGGATCAGCGCCGCCACGGCTATCCGGGCCAGCACGGCCGCGCCCGGGCTCCAGCCGGCCGCGATCAGGGCCGCGGCGAACGTTCCCGACGTGCCGAACGCGGCCGCGGACAGCAGGGCGAGAGCCAGTCCCGCGCCGCCCTGGGCATGCTTGCCGGGCTCGGTCCCCATGGCGCTCCCTGTAATGGGCAAAGGTAAGTTACGCTAATGACGCTACCGAGAGGCGGTGAAAGGGGTCAAGATGATTTTTGCCCATGACACCGAGGTGGCGCTGACCTCGGCCGCCGCCCTCGTCAACACCGGCCGCGGCGGCAAGGAACTGCTGCCGGACACCGATGCCCTGGACCGCTTCGTCAAGGACTGGGGCTGGACCGGTGGGCGCGCGCACGACCGGGCCGAGCTCGACGCGGTCCGGCGGCTGCGTCCCCGGCTCGAACGGCTGTGGGGCATGTCCGAAGACGCCGCCGCCGGGCTGGTCAACACGCTGCTGCGGGAGGCGAGCGCCCTGCCGCAACTGGTCAGGCACGACCAGTGGGACTATCACCTGCACGCCACGCCGCCGGACGCGCCGCTGGCCGACCGGATGGCCGTCGAGGCGGCGATGGCCTTCACCGACGTCATCCGCTCCGGGCAGCTCGGCCGGCTCCGGGTGTGCGCCGCGGACCACTGCGAGAACCTTCACGTGGACCTGTCGAAGAACCGGTCGCGGCGGTTCTGCAGCCTTGCCTGCGCCAACCGCACCAACGTCGCCGCCTACCGGGTACGCCATGGGGGCCGGTGAGACCGGCGGTGCGGTGCTGCGCCACCCGGCGGGGCGGGCTGTTCCCGTCCGGGCCTGGTCGTCAGGAACCGGGTACGAAGCCGCCCGCCGACAGCAACTTTCCGCGATGTGCGGCCGGAATGATCCGCGAAGGCGTGCGGTGACGTAGCCACAGTGACAGTGGACCGGGCACGGGAGGCATGGTGCCGGCGACGCTCTACCAGGTGGCCAGCCAGGGCAGCGGCGAGATTATTACCTGCCCATTGCCGACGGCTGGGCCCTGCGCTAACGTCCCCGGTGTGGGGGGGACCGACGCGTTCTTGGCGTCGCGCCTGGCGGCAGGAGACGACCTCGCCTTGGCCGAGGCGTTTGACCGGTTCGGGCGGGCGGTGTACGGCGCGGCCCTGCGCGTGGTCGGGGACGGCGCGAGCGCGCAGGATGTCGTCCAGGACGTGTTCGTCGAACTGTGGCGCCATCCCGACCGGTACGACCCCGCGGCCGGCCCGTTGCGCACCTACCTGATCGTGCTGGCCCGGCACCGCGCGGTGGACCTGGTGCGCAGCGAACTGCGGCGGATCGCCCGGCAGGAGCGGCATCACCGGCTGACGCCGGGGCAGCATCCCGAGGCGCCAGGCGACCAGGTGGTGGCCGCCGCCATGGCCGCGGCGATACGGGACGCGGTGCGGACGCTGCCCGACGGGCAGCGGCGGGTGGTCGAGCTTGCCTACTTCGAAGGGCTCACCTACCGTGAGGTCGCGCTCGTGGCCGGCATCCCTGAGGGCACCGCCAAGTCGCGGCTCCGGCTGGCCCTGGCCAAGCTGGAAACAATGCTGGACCGGCAGTTGCTGGAGTGGTCATGACGGCGGAGCGGGAACCGGTGGTGCTGCCCGAGGGCCTGCGGGACCGGGTGCTGGCGGCTTCGTGGCGGGCGCGGTCGGCCGGCCGGCCGGTTCCGGACGTTCCGGAGATCTCCCCGCTGGAGGCGTTCAGCCGGGCGGCCGATGCTCTTTACGGGTTGCTGTGCGCGCTGGACGACGCGGACTGGCAGCGCACCGTGCTGCGCGGCCTGGATGTGCAGCACCTGATCGGGCATCTGACCGGGGTCGAGGAGGACATGCGGCGCTGCTTGTCCGGCGACCCGGCAGTGGCCGAGGCCGACCATGTCGCTTCGACGCAGCCCTGCGCCGCCCGCCAGGCCGGGCAGCCACCGGCCAGCACGCGCGCCGAGTGGCGCGGCGCGGCTGACCGCGGTCTCGCGCTGGCACGGGAGCACGGGGATCTGCACGCCGAGGTGGCATTGCACGGGATGCGGCTGCCGCTGGGCGCACTGCTGATCGTCCGGGCGTTCGAGCTGTGGACCCATGACAACGACATCCGCCGGGCCACCGGGTTGCCGCCCGCGGTGCCTGATGCCTCGACGCTGCGGCTGATGACCGGGCTTGCCGCGCGGCTGCTGCCCTACGGCGCGGCCCGGGCCGGGCTGCGCGAGCCCACGCGATTGCACCTGGTGCTGACCGGGCCCGGCGGCGGCACCTGGGACGTCGTGATCGGCGACGCGGACCAGCAGGCCCCGGCCCCGGTCGGCATCGTCACCGGCGCGGTCGGGTTCTGCCAGCTGGTCGCGAACCGGGCCACTCCCGGGGAACTGGACCTGCACATCACCGGCGACGCGGGCCGGGCGGCCGGGATACTCGCCGCCGCGTCGGCGCTCGCGCTCGACTAGCGCCGCCGGGGTGATCCGGGCCCGGCCGTGGTGACGTATCCCTCCCGTAGCCCGTGCGCGTTACCGCGCGCGGAAAGGAATCGTCGAGGGGGTACGTAACCATGAGCGTGCACATCATTGCGAAATTCCAGGGCGATACCGCCATGTTCCGCCAGGCGCTCACCGAACGTGCCGGTGAGTTCGAGAAGATCGCCGACACGGCCCGCGCGGCGGGTGGCATTCATCACCGGTTCGGCATTGGTGACGGCTACGTGGTGGTCGTCGACGAATGGGAGAGCGTCGAGCACTTCCAGCAGTTCTTTGGCAACCCTGAGCTGCAGGCGTTCATCGGCTCTGTGGGCGCTGCCCCGGCTCCGCCGGAGATAATCATTGCCGAGGCCGTGGCATCGCCCGACGCCTACTAACTGCAGACCGGCGCGCCGCGCCGGGCACGCCGCCGGGCGGCCGGATTATCTCCGGCCGCCCTTTCATCAAGGCTTCCGGAAAACGGGCCGACCGCCCCGGCGATGCGCCCCCCAGCTAGCTGCTGATGGCCGAACACCCCTCCCAGATGCCCGGGCCCATCAGCAGCCAGCCCAAGACTCTGCCGGTCGGCCGAATCGCGGGGGATACGCTCACTCCGTGTGCAGATCTGGCACACCTGCGCGGTCCCTGATTCTGTACGCCTTCTCGACCCCGACATCGTAGAGATCCTGCAGCAATGGGCATCAGGTATTGGATGCACATGGCTTCGGCCAGTGTTGTGCGGAATGCACACCGGTCGATGCCGGGCGGCCGCTTTGTGGTGCGAAAGCGGCCTCATGTGAATGGTGGTAAACCGGATGGTTCCCGGCCGGGCCTTGACGGATGCCGTGGCGATGCAGAGCCTGGACTACGGCCGTGGCATGTGCGGCCGCTCACCCGGATGCCGAGGCGTCACGGCGCCGTGAGGTAACCGTCCACCCGGCGCAGCCGGCCCTCACCGACCAGGCCGTCGATGAGCGTCTCCGACCAGTACCACGGCCAGGAGAACCAGCGCCGTAGCTCTGCCTCGGGTGCCACGACCGCCGCACCCACCCCCGCCACGACCAGCTCTCTCAGCGCGTGACCGGGGTCGGTGCCCGCTCTTTCCCGGGCAGCGCCGTGGGGTCACGGGATTTTCTCCAGGGGGCCGCCAGGACAAGCGTGCGGCTGGTCACGGCGCCCGCTGCTGGCAACGGACGGGCAACTCCGCCCAGGCTGTGACATGCTCGGCTTTCGTGACTACTGCAGGCGGCCGGACGGTGGTCGTAGCCGCGGCGGCCGTCCTGTGCGCCCTCGGTGCCGGGCTGCCGGCCGCGGGGGCCGGTGCGGCGGCACAGCCACGGCCGGCGGCCGGGCGGCTTGTGCCCGCCGGGCCCGTCGGCCCAAGTTCGACCTACAACACGCTCACCAGCGTGAGCGCCGACTCGGCCAGTGACGCCTGGGCGGTTGGCTCCTATATCAGCGATACCACCGGTGTCCGCGACACGCTGATCCTGCACTGGAACGGCACGGCCTGGTCACGGGTGGCCAGCCCCAGCCCGGGCACGCGGTTCAGCGTGCTCAGCAGCGTCAGCGCGGGCGGGACAAAGAACGCCTGGGCGGTCGGCTTCTACCGCAACCAGACCGCCGGTGCCCTCCCGCTGATCCTGCACTGGAATGGCACCTCGTGGTCGCAGGTGAGCGCCCCGGCCTCGGGCATGCCGCAAACCGAGCTCAACGGGGTGAGCGCGGTGTCTGGCCGGGACGCCTGGGCGGCCGGGCTTCGCCGGCAAGCCCGCCGCGGGCCTGTTCGACACGCTGCTGCTGCACTGGAACGGCGCGGGCTGGTCGCCGGTGGCCAGCCCCGATCCCGGCAAGACGGACAACTTTCTCCAGGGTGTGAGCGCCACCGCGAGCGGCGGTGCCTGGGCGGTGGGCAGTTTCTCCCGTGGCAGCACCCTGCGCACGCTGGTGCTGAAGTGGAGTGGCACGGCCTGGGCCCAGGTGAAGAGCGCCAGCCCGGCGCCACCCGGCCGGTACAACCTGCTCGACGGGGTCAGCGCTATCGGGCAAGGCCACGCCTGGGCGGTCGGCAACAACCCCGACCTCACCACCGGGCCGGGCCAGACGCTGGTCCTGCAATGGAACGGCACCTCCTGGCCGCGGGTGCCCAGCCCGGATCCGGGCGCGGGCGCCAACGTGCTCACCGGGGTGAGCGCCGTGTCCGGCACCGACGCCTGGGCGGTCGGCGACTCGCAACTCGGCGTCGGCAGCGGCCCGCTGCGCACGCTGATCCTGCACTGGGACGGCACCGCGTGGTCACCGGTGAGCAGCCCCAGTCCCGGCCCGGCCAGCAACGTGCTCAACGGGGTGAGCGCGGACTCGGCCACCGACGCCTGGGCCGTCGGGTACTACGTCAGCAAGAGCGTGCGCGACGCGCTGATCCTGCACTGGAACGGCACGGCTTGGTCCATGCGATAGGCCCGGATCAGGCCGGTACCGTGGTGGCGTGGCCACCGGAGTTGCTCCTGCCGCTGCTCGAAGCGGGCCAGGGCCCGGCCGCCCGGTGAATCTGCCCGGCAGCCGGGTCACGGTTATGCCGCCGGGATGGTGAGCTGTTTCCGGATCTGTCATGGCCCCCGCCTCCAGAAACCGCGAGGCGGCAAGGCTCTTTAACTTCCACTGAGCTTGACATTACCGTAGCATTACCCTCTCTGGCTGCTACGGAATACCAAGGAACTGGAGGGGACAGTCATGTATCGGTCCCGTAGCCTTCTGGCCTCGGCCTCCGCCAAACTAGTCGCGCTGGCCACGACGGGAATGGTCGCCTTGGCGATCACCCTTGCCACCGCCACCGGCGCCACCGCGACCGACTCTTCGTTCTCGTTCGCGCTCCAGCCATCCTCGTCCGCCATCAGCGCGTGCCTGCCCAACGCCTCGGGTCATGTCACGATCACCACCGGGGCGCTCAACGACGTCATGACGGTGACGATCCAGGGCATGCCCGCGGGCACGGGCTTCGACCTTTTCGTTATCCAGCAGCCTGGTGCGCCCTTCGGCGTCTCCTGGTACCAGACCGACATCCACGCCAACAGCAGCGGCACCGGCAGCGCCACGGTCCGTGGTGTGTTCGACGCGGAGACCTTCTCGGTGTCACCGGGCGGCACCACCACCTTCGCTCCCACGCACCAGTACCACCTGGGCCTGTGGTTCGACAGCCCGAAGGTCCCGTTCAACCTGGGCTGTGAGCCGGGGGCAACCGCGCCGACCGTCACGCCCTTCAACGGCAACCAGCACGCGGGCATCCAGGTGCTGAACACCGCGGAGTTCCCGGTAGCCGCGGGACCGCTGTCGCACGTGCACCGCTGAGGCCCGCCAGGGCATGCCTGGCCGGGCGGCGGGCATGCCCGGCCTCCAGCGGCCGCGGCCCGTCGGCCGCGGCCCCGTTCGGCCGGCCGCTGGAGCGTTAGCCCGCGGGCCTGGTCTGGTCGGTGAACGGGATGTCGGCCTGCACGGCCAGCCAGGAACCGAGCAACCGGACCGAGTCGCCGTCGCTGGGCCCGTCGAACATGGTCTCCCAGCGGCCCGTGGGCATGATCGCACTGAGCCGGTGGTGCCGCGAGCCGTCGCCCTCGTGGACGGTCATCGTCAGGGCGGCGGCGCCGGAGGGGGGCCGGCGCCACCGGCCATTGCGAGCCCGGACCTCGCCGATCCAAAGGACTCCCGGGCCGATTTCCCATGCCTCGGCCAGCCGGGCACGGCGCACCGCGGCCCAGGTACAGCCCGCGGAAAACAGGCCCATGAGCCAGATCCACGGCTTGTCCTGCGCCGCGTGGTCGCCGATCGCGAGCGCGATGGTCCACGCCCAGACCGCGATCGCGGCGACGCCGATCCCGGCGGCCTGGGCCCGCCGCCGCCCGGGCCGCTGCCACAGCAGCAGTGCCTGGCCGCCGGCCGCGGCCGGCCCGGTCGTGGCATGCCAGCCGCGCGGCAGGCAGGGCGGCGAACTACCGGTCGTAGCGGGGAGTTCCGGGCCGGACGCCGGCCCGCTCAAGGCCATGCCCAGACCATACCCGCGCCCCTCGGTTCCGGCGCTGCGCTGCTCCCACCGGACAGTCGCTCCGTTGCTTCCTGTCAGGGCCAGATCACGGTGAAGTGTGCCCGGACCGGCCCGCTGTTGCCGGCGCTGACGACGACCAAGCCGCGGTAGGTGCCGGGGTGCGGGTAGGTGTGCTTGCCGAAAATGGTGTAGCGGCCGTTCGCCCTGGAGCTGGTGGCATTGGTGCCGGTCACGTCGCCGGTTGAGGTGCTGCCATCGCCCCACTTGATCGTGCAGCCGATGCCGAGCGAGGAATCGCACATGGTGAGCGTGCTGGCCGGAAAGCCCGGTGCGGACAGCGTCGCGATCGCGCCATGGACCTGGCCGTGGGCGTTGGCGGTCTCGGTGGCCCCGATGACTGCCAGCGGCCAGGGCACTTGGGCCGAGGGATAGAAGTTCACCCCCGCCACCTGCAGCCGGGCTCCCTGACCCCCGAGGCGCCGCAGGAAGTCGTGGTAGGCGGGGCTGGTCGCGGTCCGCCGGGCGCTCGGTGACCAGGCAATTTCCGCAATTGCGAGCAACCGCGGGAACACCATGTAATCGGCGTTGGCCAGGTTCGCGACGGTCTCACCCCACATGGCGCCTTCCACGCCGATGACGTTCCGGTCGGTGACACCGCTGACAAACCCGCCAGGGTTCCAGTTGTAGGCGGCCGAGACATCGCATCCGCGGGGGCAAGCCCAGTTCATGCCCAGTGCGGGCGGCACGCTGGACCGGGCGCCCACGATGTATTTCTGATCAAGGTAAGTGTGGTTCGCCGGCGCCATCACGATCTTCATGTGCTTGGCCACCGCCTCGCGACCGGTGATCGTTCCCGGCGACGTGCCCCCGGCGGGCTGCCAGTACTCGGCGATGGAGCCGGCGGGCGGGCTGGTTCCCTTGCCGGCGATGTCGGCCCAGCCCATGACCGTCTTACCGCGCTGGGTGACGATGCCTGCTTCCTTGTTGATGAAGGCGGCGTACTTCGCGGGGGTGAGCAGCGAGGCCGGCACCTCGTCCCCGCCGAGGTCGTAGTAGGGGCCAGGGGTGATGGCGGCGAGCTGGCCGATGATCGCCGTCATGATCGCCCAGGTGTCCCGGCTGCCCGGGCACAGCGCGCTGTAGCCGACGTTCTCGGTGTAGTCCCAGTGCGGCGGCTTGAACGCGCCGCAGTCGATCGCGTGCGGGCTGGCCGGCAGCGCAGGATTGCCGGTGTCGTTGTACTCGGACATGATGATCGCGTTGTTGTGGCCAGGGGAATCGACCTCGGGCACGACGGTGATGAAGTGCGCGGCAGCATCGGCGACGACGGCTTTGTATTGTGCCGGTGTCCAGAACCCGCCCGGGTCTACCAGCCTGCCTCCGGTGCCGACCGAGCCCCGGCTGCCGATGGTTGTCAGCCGGGGGAAGCCCTTGATCGCCAGACGGAAGCCCTGGTCGTCGCTGAGGTGCAGGTGCAGCACGTCGATCTTGTAGGCGGCGATCTGATTGATCAGTTGCTCGACCGCCGACGCAGGCTCGTAGTGCCGGGCGATATCAAGCAGCAGGCCGCGGTAGGCGTAGCGCGGATAGTCGGTGATGGCGACCACAGGCGTTGTCCATGGCCCGGGCAGGACCGCCGGGCCGTTGACCCACGCCGGCAGGAGTTGCCGGAACGTCTGAATGCCGTTGTAGAGGCCGTGTGCGGCCGGTGCCTCGATCTTCACGCCGGAGGTGGTGGTGACGAGCTGATAACCCTCGGCCCGGTGACTTGGCCGCAAGGTTCCGGGATCGCCGATCGCCAGGGCAATGTCACCTGGGCGCGGCGTGCCGATAACGGTCCGCAGCCGGTACCCGGTCGAAGGCCGCAGGTAGGCAGCCAGGTCACCGGCAACCGCCAACTCGGCCGTGGCGTTGGCGCCCGGTGCCGAGACAATCCGGGCGTGCCGGGTGAGCGTGAAATGGCCGCTGCCGATCCGCGCCGACACCGGCTTCGGCACGATACCGAGACGGGTTGCCGTCCCGGCAGCCTGCTTCGCCGAAGCCGAGCCAGCCTGCACGGCGAAGACAACGGCGGGAACACCGATCACCAGCACCGAGAAACCGGCAGACCAGACAGCCAGCACGGCCAGGCGGTGCCGCCAGGATCCGCAGCGGGAGCCAGCCTGCCCCCTGCGCACGCCGGTGGGCGTGGCCAGGAAATGGGGTCTGCCGTTCATACCGGCCGCCTATTCGTGTTGGGGCAGCCACCGCCAGCCGCCCTGGGCGCACCAAATCGGGCAAGCCGGACGGTACAAGGGCGCGAGCGACACGGTCAAGCAGCGCGAAATCGCGCATCCCGATACCTCAGGGCGACAGCGCGGCCACCCAGAGCGCGGTGTCGTGGAAGTTGTCGTTGCGGATCACTTGCCCGTCCCGGAACGAGAACACGTGAGCGTACGGTGCGTTCAGTTCCCGGCCAGCATGGGTGCGCGCGGCAACGCGGCCAGTCACGACCACATCTTCTCCGGCTTCAATCCATAGCTCGGGATGAAGCTCAAATCGCTCGAAGTATTCGGGGACCTTGGCGAAGACATTCTTGAGTACTTCGTCGGGGCTGGTGAATCTGCCATGGGTAGGGATGTTCCCGGCCTCGGTTTCGATCCAGTCGACGTCTGGCGCCATCTGCGCCAGGACATGTCCGACGTCGCCCCGGCCGAAGGCCTCATACATGCCGGCGACGGTGCGCCCATTGTCCGTGACCGGGCTCGTGCTGGTCATGGCTCCCCCTCAGCTGCGCCCAAGATGTGGCACTCACCCTGTAGTTCGCCACCGCTGGCCGCTTCGGATCACTTCCGCGCTCCGCGCGCTGCCTGCCCAAGCGACTGCTCGCCGCCTACGGCGGAGCACCCAGGTCGGCAGGTGGTGCCGAGGCGAGGTGACAATGGGAGAGTGAAAGCCTCTAGCGCCACTGATCTGGTTCGGGACCGTCTGGGTGAGATGATCTTCCAGCGGGTGGCGGGGCCGCAGGGTCTGGAGCGCCGCCGGCTGATCAACGCCCCGGGCGAGCGCTGGTTCGCCGAGGACCGCCCGGTCCGCCGGGTACACGGGGATTCCTCGATGTTCATCGGTGGGATCACGGCTTTGCTGCTGCAGTCCTTGCATCCGCTTGCCATGGCGGCGGTGGCCGGGCATTCGGGATACCGCGGCGACCCGTGGGGGCGGTTGCAGCGGACCAGCTACTTCCTGGCCGTCACCACCTTCGGCCGGGCTGACGATGCCCGCGAAGCGATCGCGAAAGTCCGGGCTATCCATCAGAAAATCACCGGGACCGCGCCGGACGGCCGCCCGTACGCGGCGTCCGATCCGCACCTGTTGACCTGGGTCCATATCGCCGAAGCCGACAGCTTCCTGCGCGCGCATGCCCGCTTTGGCGCCCACCCGCTGGACCAGGCCGGGCGCGACGGTTACGTCGCCGACCTGGCCCGGATCGGCGCCGAGCTGGGCGTGCCCGACCCGCCGCGCACCGAAGCCGACCTCACCGCGCGCATCGCCTGCTACCGTGCCGAGCTGGCCGGTACCGCCCAGGCCCGTGAGGCTGCCCGGTTTCTGCTGCTCACCCCGCCGCTTCCAGCGGCTGCCCGGCCGCCCTACGCCGTGCTGGCGGCGGCAGCGGTGTCCTTGCTGCCAGGATGGGGCCGCCGGCCGCTTCGCCTGCCCCGCCTGCCGGTGACCGAAGCCGCAGTCGTCCGCCCAGCAGGCCACGCCCTGGTTCATGCCATCCGCTGGGCCCTCACGCCACCCCCGCCAGCTCCCATCAGCTAAGACCAGGCCCGCTGCGGGGCTGCTACCGTGCCGGCATGCCCACCGCGCAGGTCGGGACGATCGAGGGCCAGCTAGTGCTAACGCTCCGGGTCGGCAGGCTCTGGCCGTCCTGTTGTGCGCTTGATCCGGGACCAGGCTGGTACGTCCTCGGGGCCGCTACCGGGAAGGGATATCGAGCGCTTCGGGGTGAGCGCGGCGGTAGTGCTCGGTCAGGACCGCGCTGAGGCTGCCGGGCCGGTAGGCAACGGTACGGTGGCAGATCTGGCAGCGCGTGACCGGAAGCTGGGTGGTGGTCACAGGGAAGCGGCGGGAACTTGAATTGCTCATCAATCTCTATGATGCCAGCCCGCCGGAGTGACCTTGCCGTATGACGCACGCCTGCGGGCAGGTGACCAGATCCCTGCGCTTTCGGCACCGTGCGGTCATGAATAGCCCGCGGGCTTTATTAGCTGTCCGATACCGAGGTCAGCCGTTGTAGGCGATCGTTGCGTAGTCATTTGCCGTGAAGGATCCGGAACTGTATCCGGTGACGAACACCGTGCCCCGCTGCGCAGCTCGACGGCCTCCCGGTCCCCGGGGCCGGCGACTCAGCCAGCCCGGTGGCCGGGGCCCAGATCGGCCTCCCGCTGCGCCGACTTTGCGAATCCCCCAGCGGACCGGCATCGCCCTCCCGCCAACGGGGTACCGGCGGTCCCCTGTTCAGCCGAGTGACGGCGCGGCCGCCGGACCTAACGTCACCCCAAGACCATCAAAGGTCCACGGGGATAGATCCGCGGCGTGCAGCCGCAATGGGGGAGAATTCATGCGTTATCACCGCGCATTCGCCGCGTCCGTCGCGGCGGCTGCCTTGATCACACCGCTGCTCGCGGTCAGCCTGCCGGCCAGCGCCGCCCGGCAGGCCCCGGGCACGGTCGCCCGGGCGGGCCACAAACACGGCCAGTCGGCGACCCAGACACCCGCGCTGCCCGCACCGCCCCGGCCGCCGCGCAGCCACCCGCGCCTGCCGGCCAGGTACCAGGCGCCGACCGCGCTGACCCACAAGGGGCACGTGGCCAACGCGGCCCGCGGGGCCGCCGTCCCGGCGCAGGCCAAGACGTGGGGCGGGTCAGGTGCGGCCACCACCCTGGTGGTCTACGACACCACCAACTCGTGGGGCTACCTGGGCCAGCTCTACGCGATCGCGGCCGGCAACCTGGCCAGCCACTTCGGCAAGGTGACCGCCGAGCCGGTGGCAAACTACTCCTCCGGGCAGGTCAGCAACTACACCACGACCATCTACATCGGCTCGACCTACGACGAGCCGCTGCCGCTGGCGTTCCTCAACGACGTGCTGTCCACCAGCCACCCGGTGATCTGGGCCGCCGACAACATCTGGCAGCTCACCGGCACCGAGGGCAGCACCGCCGACGCCGCGTTCATGGCCAAGTACGGCTGGGACCCGTCCCAGTCCTACTTCGACACGACCGACAACCCGGCCACGATCGCCTATAAGGGCCAGACGTTCACCCGCAACAGCGCCAACGGCGCCAGCATCCTGGCACCGGACATCACCAACCCGTCCGCGGTGACCGTCCTCGGCACGGCGAACTGCACCGACGCCAGCGGCAACCCGGCCGCCTGCGCGCCGATCGCGCAGACCACAGGGACCAGCTTCCCGTGGGCCATCCGCAGCGCCAACCTGACCTACGTCGGTGAGGTGCCGTTCTCCTACATCTCCGAGACCGACCGCTACGTCGCGTTCTCCGACCTGCTGTTCCCGGCCCTGGCGCCGGCGGCCACCCCGTCGCACCTGGCGCTGGTCCGGCTCGAGGACGTGGACCCGACCGCCGACCCGGCCGCGCTGCGGCAGTTCGCCGACTACCTGTCCAGCCAGCACGTGCCGTTCAGCGTCGGGGTGATCCCGGAGTACACCGACCCCAACGGCTACTACAACGGCGGCAAGAAGCAGACGATCACGCTGGCGCAGGAGCCCGCGCTGGTCGCCGCGCTGAAGTACATGCAGTCCAAGGGCGGGACGATCATCGAGCACGGCTTCACCCACCAGTACTCGAACGTCGCCAACCCGTACAACGGGGTAACCGGTGACGACGCCGAGTTCTACCGTGCCCAGTGCTCGACCACCCAGCAGCCGCCGTACAACTTCGACAGCCCGTGCCAGAACAGCGACTACATCGTCTGGACCGGGCCACTGCCGGGCGACTCGGCCGCCTGGGCGGCGAGCCGGGTGCAGGCCGGCCGAAGCCTGTTCAGCAAGGCGGGCCTGAGCCAGCCGACGATCTGGGAGACGCCGCACTACTTCGCCTCGGCAGCGGACTACGCGGGGATCGACACCGTCTACAGCACCCGCTACGAGCGGGAGATCTTCCCAAGTGGCCTGCTCGGCGGCTCGCTGGACTACACCCACATCTTCGGCCAGTTCTTCCCGTACGCGGTGCACGACGTGTACGGCGAGAAGGTGATCCCGGAGAACCTGGGCAACTACGAGCCGGTCGCGGTCAACAACAACCCGCCGCGGCTGCCGGCCGACATCATCCACAACGCCCAGGTGAACCTGGCCGTGACGCAGGGGGTGGCGAGCTTCTTCTTCCACCCCACCTATCCCCTCAGCGATCTGGAGCAGATCGTTGCCGGGATCAAGGCACTGGGCTACACGTTCGTGAGCCCGACCAGTTTGCCCGGCTAGATCTCCGAGCGCGCCGGCTGGCCGGAAGCGGGCTGGCTGACCGGGGGCGCGTTCGGCCCGGCTGGAGTCTCCCCTCCAGCCGGGCCGAACCCTGTCCAGCGGCACCCCGGCGAAAATGCGTGCCGGCCCCGGCGCCGGCTGGGGGATGATGCCGTCCGTGGAGAAGACGGCCATCACGGCGGAACTCGCGGCGCGGCTGGTCGCGGAACAGTTCCCGCAGTGGGCCGGGCTTCCGGTGCGGCGGGTCGAGCCGGGCGGCTGGGACAACGTCACCTTCCGCCTCGGCGCGGACCTGTCGGTGCGGCTGCCCAGCGGGCCCGGCTACGCGCAGCAGGTGGACAAGGAGCACCGGTGGCTGCCCGTGCTGGCGGGCCGGTTGCCGCTGCGGATCCCGCAGCCGCTGGCCAGGGGCGTCCCCGGATGCGGTTTCCCGTGGCCGTGGTCGGTCTATCGCTGGCTGCCAGGCACCCCGCTGGCCGCCAGTCACATCAAAGACCCGGCCGCCCTCGCGGCTGACCTGGCCGGCTTCCTGGCCGCGCTGTACAAGATAGATCCCACGGGCGGGCCGCTGCCCGGGCCGCACAGCTGCCACCGCGGCGCGCCGCTGACCGTCTACGACGGCGAGGCCAGGCAGGCGCTGAAGGCCCTCGACGGTGAGATCGACACCGCCCTCGCGGCGCGGGTGTGGCAGGAGGCCCTGGCCGCGACGTGGCACGGCCCACCGGTCTGGGTGCACGGTGACGTCGCCGACGGCAACCTGCTTGTCCAAGACGGCCGGCTGGCCGCCGTCATCGATTTCGGCTGCTGCGCCGTGGGGGATCCCGCCTGTGACACGGTCATCGCCTGGACCTACTTTTCCGGCGAGAGCAGAAAGGTATTCTCCGGCGGGCTTGGAGTGGACGGGGCCACCTGGGCCCGTGGCCGCGGCTGGGCGCTGTGGAAGGCCATGATTGTGCTGGTGGACGCGTTGCGGGACGACCCAGAGGACGCCCGGGCGACCAAGGGCGTCATCGCCGCGGTGCTGTCCGGCAACCTTCCTGCATAACCCGACAAAACGGGACTCGGGCAAGGGGCGCGCGAAGAGCCGCGCCGAAGTATTATCCGTGCAAAGCGGCCGAGCGTAACGGGGGTCGCCCAATAACGTCAGGAGCGGTTCCATGGGCCTTCTCAACGAAGCTCGCCGCGAGTTCATCGCAGCACCGGACAGCTCGAAGGGCCAGATCGTCTACAAGTGGCCCGACCAGAACATCCGCAAGTTCGCCCGGGCCATTGTGGAGCCCGACGCGCTCGCCGTATTCATGAACCAGGGCCAGGTCATGGGCGTCCTCAACCCGGGCCAGCACACCCTGGACGCCTCGGAACTGCCGTTCCTCGGCATGTTCGTGGACTGGGCGAGCAGCAGCAACGCCTTCAAGGCCGAGATCTACTTCGTCGGCGCGCGGGAATACCCGCACTGCCGGTTCGGCGGCCGGCTCGACGAGGTGCAGGACCCGCAGACCGGGCTGATCGTCACCCTCCGGGCGTTCGGCGAGTACGCGCTGCGTGTCCTCGACCCGGTCAAGCTGATCGTCAACCTGGTCGGCACCGTGGACGTGACGAACAACGAGGCCATCACCGGCTGGGTCGCGCAGCAACTGCTGAAGGTCACCAGGACCGCGATCACCACCCAGCTCATGACCGGCGCCTGGCCGATCCTCGGCATGTCCATGCACAGCCCGGAAATCGAGGCGGCCACCATGCCCGCGGCCAACGAGCAGCTGGCGGACTACGGGCTGGCCATCGCCCGGTTCGGTAACCTCGACGTCAACCTCGACGACGACGACAACGCCCGGCTGAAGAAGCTGGCCGCCGACACCTCCTACAGCCGGCTGGCCGGTGGCTTCCTCCAGGCCGCGCAGGCCGAGGCGCTGCAGGGCGCCGGTGAGGGCATGGCCCAGGGCGGCGGCGCGGTGGCCCCCATGTTCCTTGGCGCCGGCCTCGGCATGGCCGGCAACATGATGCAGGCGCCGGCGCAGGCCCCGGTCGCCCCGCCGCCAGGTCCCGGCTTCGCGGGCGGCGGCGGCGGCTTCGTGCAGCAGCCGCCGCAGGCCCCGCCCGCGGCCCCGGCGCCCGAGGCGGCAGCCCCGGCACCCGCTCCGGCAGCCCCGCCAGCGGAGGCCACGATCGAGTGCCCGCAGTGCCACAGTTCGGTGCGGGCAGGCTCGAAGTTCTGCGCGGAGTGCGGCACGCCCATGGCCAAACACTGCACCAACTGCAATGCCGACCTGAGCGCCACCGCTAAGTTCTGCGCGGAGTGCGGTACCCCGGCCAACCCGCCCCCGGCGTAACCGGGCAACGGCCGGTACGCCTGGCTCGCACGCAAGCCGGCGGGGGCTGGCCCCGTGGCCGGCCCGCCTTGCACACCCATGCGCCCCGGGGGGCGTATGGCATGAAACTAGTGAAGGGCTGTCCTCATGGACCGTATCGAATGCCAGTGGTGCAAGGCCCAGAACGAGACGGGCCGCACCAACTGCACAACCTGCGGCGCGCCGCTCGACAAGAAGGACCTCGTCACCGACTCGGGCTGGGCCGAGGCGCCGCGGCTGCGGGACATGACGGAGTTCCGGTTCTCCAGCTCCACCTGCCAGATCGAGGGTGAGATCGTCCCGGTGGCCGAGATCGCCCTCGCCCAGGGGGACTCGGTGTTCTTCGAGCATCACGTGATGCTCTGGAAGGAGCCCCAGGTGCCGATGTCGGCGCTGAACACCGGCGGCGGCATGAAGCGGATGGTCGGCGGCATGCCGCACATCCTGAGCGTGGCCCACGGCCCGGGCCGGGTCGCGTTCTCCCGCGACGCCTCGGGCGAGGTGGTCGTGCTGCCACTGCACCCGTCGATGGAACTCGACGTGCGCGAGCACGCCTTCCTCGCCGGGACGCACTCGCTGACCTACTCGTTCGTGCGGATCAAGGGCCTGGTGAACGTGCTGCACGGCGGCGGCGGCATGTACATGGACCGCTTCGTCACCCAGAACGAGCCCGGGCTGCTGCTCCTGCACGGCTACGGCAACGTGTTCCAGAAGACGCTGCAGCCGGGCGAGAAGATCATGGTCGAGCCGGGCGGCTTCCTGTACAAGGACTCGTCGGTGACCATGAACGCGGTCAAGCAGAACGTCAAGACCGGGCTGATGGGCGGGCACAGCATGTACCTGGCCGAGATGACAGGTCCCGGCCGGGTCGGCATCCAGTCCATGTACGTCCACCACGGCTCCGAGTAGGGGGCCGACATGACGATGCCACCTGCCCAAGGGGCCTACACCTGCCCGTACTGCCGGATGGCCAGCGACGGCGGCGGGGGCACCTGCCCGCACTGCGGCGCGCCCGTGGACGTCCGGCTCAAGGTGTCGGACTCCGGCTGGGTCGAGCAGCCGCCGATCAGGGACATGGCCCACATCCGGTTCGGCCACTCCACCTGCCAGATCAGCGGCATGTACGTGCCGGTTGCCGAGATGGCGCTGCACGACCAGGACTGGGTCTATTTCTCCCACCACCAGCTGCTGCACACCGACGCGAACATCCGCCTCGGCACCCTGCCGCTGAAGGGCGGCTGGAAGCGGATGCGGGCCGGGATGCCGCTGATCATGATGACCGCGCAGGGCCCCGGGCACATCGCGTTCAGCGCCGACGAGCCGGGGGAGACGATTGCCGTGCCGCTCGCCCCGGGCCGGGCCGTCGACGTGGCCGAGCACCGCTTCCTCGTGGCAACAGGGAACGTCAACTACAACTGGCAGAACTCCAACGTCTGGTTCACCACCCAGGACGGCGACGAGGAGGAATGGCACTACCCGGTAGGCCGGACCCTTGACCAGTTCGCGGCGGCCGGCGGCAACGGCCTGCTGCTGCTGCACGCCCCGGGCAACACCTTCATCCGCGACCTGGCGCCGCGCCAGCGCATCCTGGTCCAGCCGGGCGGGCTGATCTGGAAGGACACCTCGGTCCGGATGTTCCTGCATTTCGAGTACCCGCACGGCCAGTACTGGTTCAGCTCCGCGCGCTACCAGGCCAAGTCGACCTGGCTGACGCTGGAGGGCCCGGGCCGGATAGCCGTCGGCTCGGTGTTCGAGCGGCCCGAAGGCTCGGGTTCCGTGCGCCGCACTTCCGGCGCCACCAGCCAGCAGTGGTAACTGCTTTCGCTGCGTTACGACGGCCCAGCCGGCGTGTCCCGCCGGCTGGGCCGTTTTGCGCGCCTGGCTAGAGACGGTGGGTGCCAGAGACGGTGGGTCCCGCTGTGTCCAGCGATTCGGCGACGGTCGGCGGCGGGGCCGCAGGACGCTTACGGAACAGGCCCATGCCGGGATGGTAGCCGTGAGTGTCCGGTCAGCTTGGGGCTTGACGGCAAAACACGCGGCACCGCATCATCTTCAATAAGTTCCCCATCGGCAGGTCAAGGATTGGCCTGCCCCGGCCGCGAGGTGGGCGCGGATGGGGGCACCTTCAAGGCGGCCGGAAGCTCGGGGTACGGGGTTGTTCTCTGTGTTGTTCATCCCCCCTGCCTGGGTTGACGGCGGGAGAGGCAGTGGCACGTGCAAGAAAGCAGGAATGGGTCACGGCGCTGGGCGGCCGGATGGCGGCTGCGGGCGGCGGTGGCCGGTGTGGCCGCGACCGGCCTGGTGGCCGGCGACGGTGGCGCTGACCGGATCGGCGGCGGTGGCCGGGGCGCCCCGCGGCGCGGGCATCGCGGCGAAGACGCTGCATAACGCGGCGCCGGCCCGGTCGGCAGCGGCCCGGCTGGGGCCCCGGCATGGCCGCTTCCTCGGCATCCTGCCGAGCGGCAGCGCCCGGTTCAAGAACGTCGCGGGCACGGCCAACGGCACGCCGCCGCTGGTCTACCACGGTGGCCCGGTGCAGCACTCGGAGACGGTGTACGCGATCTTCTGGGCGCCCGCCGGTCACTACCTGCCGGGTTCCTACCGTTCGACGGTCGCCCAGTACTTCGGCGACGTCGCCCACGACAGTTACGGGACCGGCAACGTGTACGCGGCGTCCACGCAGTACTACGACAACACCGGCCCGGCCGGGAAGAAGAACTGGGTCTCCTACAACGTGAACTACGCCGGCTCGATCGTCGACACCGATGCCGTGCCGGCCAGTGGGTGCACGAACTACACCCTGGGCGACTTCTCCACGACGACGTTCGCCTGCCTGCTCGACTCGCAGTTGCAGACCGAGGTCAGCAACGTGATCTCGGCGCAGCACCTGCCGACCGGGCTCGGGGTCGAGTACTTCCTGTTCACGCCGCCCGGCCTGGGCAGTTGCTTCGACAGCAACCCGGCCGACGGCTGCTACGACCCGTCGACAACCGCCGGGTACTGCGCCTACCACTCCAACATCGGCGGCACCACGCTGTACGCCAACATGCCGTGGGCGGACATCAACGGCTGCCAGTACTCGACCACGGACGGCGCGTACCCGAACGACGACGGCGCCGACACGGTCATCAACGTGACCAGCCACGAGCAGAACGAGACCATGACCGACCCGCTGGGGAACGCCTGGTTCGACAGCAGCGGGTACGAGAACGGCGACGAGTGCGCCTGGCTCACGCTGCCCACGAAATACAACGGCATCGGGGACTACTCGCAGACGATCAACGGCGACGAGTACCTGATGCAGTTCGAGTGGAGCAACCGGAAGAACAACTGCGTGGGCACCAACACCTACGTCCAGCCCAAGGGCTCGTTCACCGCGGCGGCCGGCACCGGCACGCACGCCGAGAAGTTCACCGCGTCCGCGACTGACACCGATGACACGGCGTTCACTTACGGCTGGAACTTCGGCGACGGCACCACCACGCTGGTCAGCACCGCAGCGACGACGCACACCTATGCGGCCGCCGGCACCTACACGGTGACGCTGGTCATCTTCGACAACCATGGCGACCAGGTCCGGGTCGTCAAGACCGTGGTCGTTTCCTGATCAACGCGAACGTGGCCGGGTCTCCCACGGGGGGCCCGGCCGCGGGGCGCGTACATCCGGGCTCATCCGCCGGGATTAAGGTTTCACCTCGCGGGGCAATCTCGCCGCAGACCCCATGGAGGTGTGATGACTGAGCAGGACCCGGAACAGCCGGCCGAGCAGTTCCACCGCGACCGCCGTGAGCACGGCGGCACGCCGGCGCACCTCGACGATGACCAGCTTGCCCGCCTGACCGAGGAGGAACGGGTGGCGGCGGGGGTGGACGACTACGATCCGGACGAGGTTCCCCCGGCGACCGACGCCCCACCGGACCCGGACGTTACCGAGTCGGACACCTACCAGGAAGCGCGGGCGGAGATCCGCCGCGAGTACGACAAGGACGAACTGACCGTCGAAGGGGAGCGGGACCCGTACCCGCCGACGCGTTACGACGACTGACGCGCCAGCGGTCCAGCCGGGCCGTTTCGCGGTGTTCCCCGTTCCTGCGGTTCCCCGCCGACCGGTCGGACCTGGTTGAATCTCACTGTGCGAGCGCGGCGGCGGGGAGGGCGCGCCAGAGTCCTGGCGGCCAGCCTGATCGTGCTGCCCGTGCTGACGGCCGCCGTCATGACGGCATCTCCCGCCGCGGCGGGACTGGCGCCGTCACCCGGGCTTTCCGCGGTGCCCGCCACGGTGCGGGACGCCGGGGCGCTGCGGGTGAACGCCTGGGGCGGGGGACTGGTGGACGCGGGCACCGGCGTGGTGGTGTGGGGCCGGGACTTCGGCCTCGCCCGGCCGATGGGCAGCATCACCAAGGTGATGACCGCGCTGCTGGTGATCCGGGCCGGTGACCTGAGCCGGGAGATCAAGGTCACCAGGGGAGCCATCCGTTATGTGCACAAGCGCGGTGCCAGCAGCGCCGGGCTGATCGCCGGGGATGTGCTGACCGCGGGCCAGCTGCTCGAGGCGATGCTGCTTCCCTCCGGCTGCGACGCGGCCTACCTGCTGGCCACCAGCTACGGCCCCGGCCGGAACGCGTTCATCGCGAAGATGAACGCCGCGGCGCAAGCGATGGGGCTGACCGCTACCCATTTCTCGCACTACGACGGCATGCCCTACCCGACAGAGCATTCCACCTACTCTTCCCCGGCCGATCTGATCCGGCTGGGCGAGCAGGCCATGCGCCTGCCACTGTTCCGCCGGATCGTGGCCCAGCGCAGCTACCACCTGGCCGCCGCGCCCGGGCATCACGGTTACCTGTGGCAGACCACCAACGGGCTGCTCGGCTCCTACCGGGGCATGCTGGGCATCAAGACCGGCAACACCAACGCCGCGGGCAACTGCTTCCTCTTCGCGACGCGCCGGGGGCGGCGCACCCTGGTCGGCGTGCTCCTGCACGTGAACCCGACCAGCAACGGTGCCGCCCTGTTCACCGCGGCCAAGGAGCTGCTGACCTGGGGTTTCCAGCGAACCTAGCGGGGTCCCGGGCGGCTTCGCCGGCCCGGCTAGCACAGGTCAGGGCTTGCGTGCCACGCCGGCCCACAGGGCCGCCGGGCTGGCCGCCTCGGTATCGCTGATCGGCCGCCACTTCGACGCCTGCACCATCCCCGGGTCCACCAGTTCCAGCCCGTCGAAGAACCTGGCCACGGCCGAGTTGTCGCGGAAAGTGACCTTTTCGGCCATCATCTTGTTGAGGCTCTCCGCCATCCTGGCCATGGCCTCGGCGTTGATGTCCTTGGCCGGATGGGACAACGCGAGGTAACTGCCCGGCGGCAGGGGCTGAAGCAGCGTTTCGACGATCCGGTACGGGTGGTCCTCGCCGTCGAGGTGCTGCAGCACGGCCATCAGCATCACCGCGACCGGGCGGCTGAAATCCAGCAGCCGTGCCGCATCGGCCAGGATCCCGCGTGGATCCCGCAGGTCGGCGTCGATGTAGTCGGTGGCACCCGCCGGGTCGCTGGTCAGCAGCGCACGGGCGTGGGTGAGCACGACGGGGTCGTTGTCCACGTAGACGATCCGGGCCGTCGGCGCCACCGACTGGGCGACCTCGTGGGTGTTGTTCCCCGACGGGATCCCGGTGCCGATGTCCAGGAACTGGCGGACGTCGCATTCCCCGGCCAGGAAGCGAACCGCACGGGCCAGGAACGCCCGGTTGGACCGTGCGGACAGCCCGATCTCCGGGAAGGCCTTGATCGCCTGCTCGCCCGCGGCCCGGTCGGCGGCGAAGTTGTCCTTCCCGCCGAGCCAGTAGTTGTATACCCGGGCGACGTGCGCCACGCTCGTGTCGAACGGCAGCGCAGGGCTACCGTTGACCATCTCCTCGTGGCTTTCGCCCGCCATTGACCGCCCGCCTCCGGCACCGTTCCATTTGCCTGCATAGCGTACCGCCGCCCCGGGGCAGCACCGGAGGTTTGCGGCATCGGCGGCGCCGGCGGCGCGCCCGCGCTACCCGGACGCTGCGCGAACGGTGCCGTAGTCGAGCTGATGGTCGAGGTTGATCGCGGCGCTGATCAGTGACAGGTGGCTGAAGGCCTGCGGAAAGTTGCCGAGCTGTTCGCCGGTACTGCCGATCTCCTCGGAGTACAGGCCGAGGTGGTTGGCGTAAGTGTGCATCTTCTCGAAGGTCAGCCGTGCCTCATCCAGCCGCCCGGCACGGGCGAGGGCGTCGACGTACCAGAACGTGCACAGCGAGAATGTGCCCTCATCGCCGGCCAGCCCGTCGGGGGAGGCGCTCGGGTTGTACCGGTAGACCAGGCTGTCGGAGACCAGTTCGCGGTCCATCGCCGCCAATGTGGACAGCCACATGGGGTCGCGGGGGGCGATGAACCCCTGCAGGGGCATCAGCAGCAGGGAGGAGTCCAGCACCTCGGTGTCGTAGTGCTGGGTGAACGCGCCGAGCTTCGGGTTCCAGCCCCGCTCCATGATCTGGCGGTAGACGCGGTCCCGTTCGGTGGTCCACCGGGTGATGTTGCCGGGGCGCCCCCGCCGGGCGGCCATCCTGAGGGCGCGGTCCAGCGCCACCCAGGTCTGGAACCTGCCGTAGGTGAAGTTCTTCTGGCCGCCGCGGGTCTCCCAGATGCCCTCGTCGGGCTGATCCCAGTTGTCGCACAGCCAGTCGATCATGGCGGCCAGCTCGGTCCAGCCCTGGTGGCTCGCGTACAGGCCGTGGGCGTCGGCCAGGTATATCGAGTCCATGGCCTCGCCGTAGATGTCGAGCTGCAACTGGTCGGCGGCGCCGTTCCCGATCCGCACCGGGCGGGAGCCGCGCCAGCCTTCGAAGTGGTCGAGCGTCTCCTCGGTGAGGTCGGAGCTGCCGTCCACCCGGTACATGATCTTCAGCGGGCGGCCGCCGTCCGCCGGGCTCTCGGCACCCCGGTCCCGCAGCCAGTTGGCGAACGCGGCGGCCTCGTCCACGTAGCCCAGGCCAAGCAGGGCGTAGACGGAAAACGAGCCGTCCCTGATCCAGGTGTAGCGGTAGTCCCAGTTGCGCTCCCCGCCGGCCTGTTCGGGCAGGCCGGCGGTGGGCGCCGCGACGATCCCGCCGGTCGGGGCGTAGGTCATCAGCTTGAGCGTCATCGCCGACCGCATCACCATCTCCCGCCACCGCCCGGTGTAGCTGGACCGGCTCAGCCAGCCACGCCAGAACTGCGCCGTCTCCGCGAGGAGCCGCTGCACCTCCTCCGGCGTCACCGAGTGGGGCGGCCCGCCCATCGACTCGAGCACCACGCCGCCGGTCTGGCCCTCGCGCAGCGTCCGGGTCCAGCGCACCCCGTCGACGTGCCGCTCCAAGGTGACCCCGACGTCGCTGGCGGAGGTCCCGGGCTGGCCGACCGGGTGCACGGCGAGCTGCATGTCGCCGGAGGAGAACAGCGCTCCGCTGTCCGTCAGCTCCAGCGTGTGCGGATCGCGGCCGTAGCCGAACCTCGGCTGCAGGTCCATCGCGAACCGCATGGTGCCGCGCACCACCCGGAGCTGGCGCACCAGCCGGTGCCGGCCGGTCGCCGCGCCGTGCGTGACCGGCATGAAGTCGTGGAGCTCCCCGACACCGTCCGGGGTCATGAACCGGGTGATCAGTATCGCGGTGTCCGGGAAGTAGAGCTGCTTGCTCACATAGTCGTCCCGGTCCGGCGCCATCCGGAAATGGCCGCCATGATCCGCGTCAAGCAGGGACGCGAAGATGCTGGGGGAGTCGAACCGGGGACAGCAGAACCAGTCGATCGTGCCGTCCGCGCAGACGAGTGCGGCCGTCTGCAGGTCGCCGATCAGCCCGTGGTCGCTGATGCTGGGATAGCGGTCCATGCCCTCTCCTGTCCGCTGCCCAATTCGGTCACGGCCTACTGTTCGCGGATCCGGGCCAGCGGCAATCACCCCCAGCGGGGGATGCCCGGCGGCCGGCCGCGGGCGAGCGTAATCACGTCGTTGGCCTCGCGCTTTAGGACGGTCGCCATGACTGACGCTACGAACCGCCGCAACCTGCCACAGGTAAGGTCCGGACCGCTGATCGTCGGGGGGATTCTCGCTGGGACCGGCGCCATGCTCATGGTCGCGGGCATGGCCATCGGCAGCGCGCACCTGTTCGCAGCCACCCGGCGATGGGTCGCTGAGATGGAGGTGCCGCCGTCCGAGCAGGTCCGGCAGCACTGGGCGCGCGCCAAGGCCGCGGCGGCCGCGGGCAGCAGCGCTTGGCAGGATGGATCCACGGCCCGCGTCGGCAGCTAGCCGATGAACGTTGACCTGGCGCGGTGGCAGTTCGCCTTCACCTCGGTCAACCATTTCCTGTTCGTGCCTGTCACGATCGGGCTGGCCTTCCTCACCGCGCTGCTGCAGACGGCGTGGCACCGCAGCAGGCGGGAGGAGTACCTGCGGCTGACCCGGTTCTTCGGCACGCTGCTGGTCATCAACGTCGCGATCGGCGTGGTGACCGGGCTGGTGCAGGAGTTCCAGTTCGGCATGAACTGGGGCGCCTACTCGCGGCTGGTCGGCAACATCTTCGGTGCCCCGCTGGCCATGGAGGGACTGGCCGCGTTCTTCCTGGAGTCCACGTTCCTGGGCTTGTGGCTGTTCGGCTGGGACAAGCTGCCCCGCCGGGTGCACCTGGCCACGATCTGGGCGGTGTCGCTCGGCACGGCCCTGTCGGCGGCGTTCATCATGGCCGCGAACTCCTGGATGCAGCACCCGGTCGGCTACCAGATGGTCAACGGCAAACCCCAGCTCAACGACATCTGGGCACTGTTCACCAACCCGGTGTTCATCTGGGGATACGCCAAGGTCCTGCTCGCCTCGCTGGTCACCGGCGCCGCGGTGATGCTGGCGGTGTCCGCGTGGCAGCTTCGCCGGGGCGGCGACGCGGGTGTGTTCGGCCGCTCGGCACGGCTCGCGCTCGTGGTCCTGCTCCCGGCGATCCTGTTCACCATGCTGGTGGGTGACGAGCTGGGCGTGATCGAGGCCCGCTACCAGCCGATGAAGATCGCGGCGGCCGAGGCGCAGTGGGCCACCTGCCAGCCATGCTCGTTCTCGCTGTTCCAGATCGGCGGCGGCAACAACGACCACACCCCGACCCAGATCATCGCCATCCCGCACCTGCTGTCACTGCTGGCCACCAACCACTGGGACGGCAAGGTCGTCGGCCTGGACCCGCTGCAGTCGCAGTACAGCAAGCAGTACGGGCCCGGGTACTACGTGCCGGACGTGTTCATCCAGTACTGGGGGATGCGGGTGATGGCCTACGCGGGGGTGCTCACGCTGCTCATCGCCGCGTGGGGACTGTGGCTGATCCGCCGGAAGAAACTGGAGCTCTCCCGGCGGTTCCTGTGGCTGGCGACCTGGGCCGTGGTGCTGCCGTTCGCGATGAACACCGGCGGGTGGCTGCTGACCGAGAGCGGCCGGCAGCCCTGGCTCGTGCAAGGCATCATGCTGACCAAGAACGGGATCTCCCCGACGGTCAGTACCTCCTGGATCGCCATCAGCCTGGTGATCTTCATCCTGCTCTACGGGGTGCTCGGCACGGTCGACGCGATGCTGATGATCAGGTACTCACGCCGGGAACCGCCGCTCGCATCCAGCGCTGGCGCGGACGTGCCGCTGCCCGCCGTCCAGTATTAGGGGGCCTGCGATGCGACTTGTCCCGTTCTGGTTCATCGTCATCACGGTCTTGTGGACGGGTTTCTTCGTCCTTGAGGGCTTCGACTTCGGCGTGGGCATGCTGCACGGCGTGGCCGGCCGGGACGAGGCCGGCCGCCGGGCCGCGATCAACACGATCGGGCCGCTGTGGGACGGCAACGAGGTGTGGCTGATCGTGGCCGCCGCCGCCATCTTCGCCGCGTTCCCCGGCTGGTACGCGACCATGTTTTCCGGCCTGTACCTCGGCCTGGTGCTGCTGCTCGTGGCGCTGATCATCCGCGGCATATCGTTCGAGTACCGGGGCAAGCGGGACGCGGTGCGCTGGCGCCGCAGCTATGACGGCATGATGACCACCGGCAGTGTGGCTGCGCCGCTGCTCATCGGCCTGGCACTCGGTGACCTGCTGGCCGGTCTGCCGATCAACTCCCACCAGGACTACACCGGGTCGTTCTGGGACCTGTTCCAGCCGTACGCACTGTTCACCGGGGTAACCCTGGTGCTGCTCTGTGCCCTGCACGGTGCCACGTTCCTGACCCTGCGGACCACCGGCGACCTGCGCGACCGGGCCGGCCTGCTGAGCCGCCGCCTCGCCCCGGCCGCCGCCGCGGTCGTCACCGGCTTCGCCATCTGGACCCACGTGACCGCAAGCACCACCTTCTTCCTCAACCCGGTGGAGCTGCTGGCCATCCTCGCCGCGCTGGCCGCCGCCTGGCTGGTGCATGAGCGCCGGGAAGGTTTCGCCTTCGCGGCCACCACCGTCACCATGGCGGCCTGCATCGTTTCGATCTTCGTCGGCCTGTACCCGAACGTGATGATCTCCAGCACCAGCGCGGCCTACGACCTGACCGTGCACAACACCGCGTCCAACGGGTACGCGCTCAAGATCATGACTGTGGTCGCCGTGGTCCTGCTGCCGTTCGTGCTCGGCTACCAGGCCTGGTCCTACTACGTGTTCCGGCGGCGCATCAGCGCCCAGGAGTTCGCGCCGGGCTCATCCGTCGCGGGTGAGGCGGACTGACGGCCTGCTGACGACACTCGTCAGGTTTCGTCCTGCAGGCGGCGCACCTCAAGGACCTGGACCCCGAAGGTCTCCAGCCTGGCCAGGAGCCCGTGCAGCGCCGCCTGATCCTGGAGTGGGCCGTGCACCACCGTTTCGACCTGGTGCACCGAGGCGCTGAGCCGCTCGAAGTCGAGCAGTGCTTCGGCAGGCAGGACTCCGGCTATCCGGATCTCGTAATACACGGACGGCACCGCCGGCCCCCAAGGTTCGTGGGAAAACGCCACAGTCATCCACACTGCTCCGGCCGGGCCGGTGACACCCCACTCGGCACGGGTGATACGGCACGGCGCCCGGGAGCCGGGTGGCCTCACCCTGGTGAGATCACCAGAGGGTGATGACTGGTCACCCGGGTCCATGCGAGAACGGGTATCAGGCGGGCTAGCCCGCTACGCGAACGGGGTCGGCCGGCGACCGCCGCTCGCCGAGGTGCTGAAACGGTGACGAGGGTGACCAGTGTGATCATTCCCGAGACCGCCGGCTCCGGACGGCAGACAGCGGGGGCTGGCGATCCACTCCTGACGTCCAAGGTCACGGTGCCCGGCGTGCCCGAATGGCTGATACCGCGGCCCCGCATCCAGGCGCTCATCGCCCAGGGCGCCCATGGCCCGGTGACCGCGTTGACCGGGCCGCCAGGGGCAGGCAAGACGATGGCCGTCGCGCTGTGGGCCGCGGGCGGAAACGCCGCGTGGGTCACCATCGACGACCACGACAACCAGCCAAGAGTGTTCTGGTCCTACGTCCTGGAGGCGCTGCGGCGGGCCGGCGTGCACGTCCCCAGGCCACTGTCCGCGGCGGTGCGCCGGTATCCGGTCGACCATGAGTTCCTGCTCCGGTTCGCCTCGCTGATGGCGGACCAGGATCCTCCGGTCACCCTGGTCCTCGACGATGTCCACCTGCTGACCAGCGCCAAGGTGCTGGACGGGCTGGCCTACGTGCTGAAGCACGGTAGCCCGGGGCTGCGGCTGGTGGTCGCCTCGCGGATGGATCCGCTGCTGCCGCTGCACCGGTACCGGCTCACCGGGGAACTCACCGAGATCCGGGCGGGCGATCTCGCCTTCACCACCGCCGAAGCCCGCCTGCTGATGGCCCAGCACGGCATCGAGCTGTCGGAGGACTCGCTGGACCGGCTCACCAGGCGGGCCGAGGGCTGGGCGGCGATCCTGCGCCTGGCCGCCATCTCGATGGACGGGCACACCGACCCCGATCAGTTCGTCAAGGAGCTTGTCGCGGAGGACAGCGCCGTCGCCAGTTACCTGGTGGAGGAGGTGCTCAACGCCCAGCCACCGCACATCAGGAACTTCCTGCTGCGCACCAGCATCCTCGACCGGATCAACGAGGAGCTTGCCAGCGAGGTCGCCGGTGGGGACAGCGGTGCCACCATGCTTCCCGACCTGGCGCAGGTGAACGCGCTCGTCCAGCGGGACGACGGCGGCTGGTACCGGTACCACTCCCTGTTCGCGGCGGTGCTGCGGCTGAAGCTGCGGCGCGACGACCCTGGCGGGCTGCAGGACCTGCATCTGCGCGCGGCGAGGTGGTTCCGCCGGCACGGGTACCTCCCCGAGGCGGTCCGGCACGCCGCCGACGCCGGTGACTGGCAGTTCGCGGCGAGCACCGTGGTGGACGAGCTTGCCGTGGGTGAGCTCATCGACCCCCAGGGCAACGAGGTACTTGCCGACGGATTCAGGCAGATGCCACGCGACGTCCGGTGGGCGGCGCCACAGCCGCTGCTCGTCGCCGCGGCGATCGACCTTGCCCGCGGCGAGAACGCCACGAGCGGCGCCTTCACCCGTGCCGCCGAAGGCCTGATCGACAAGCTTCCCGCCGAGGCGGAAACACCGTCCCGGCTCGCGGCCTCGCTGATCCGCATCGCCCTGGCCCGGAGTACCGACGACGTCGGGGCGGCCGCGGCCGCGGCCGACAGCGCGGAACTCCTGATCGACGCCGTTCCCCGGCAGCAGCTCGCCCGGCGTCCCTGGAACCGGGCGCAGGTGCTCGCGGGCCGCGGTGCCGTGGAACTGTGGTCGGGCCGCTTCGACGAGGCCGTGGCTGTCTTCGCGTCGGGCGTGGTCCCCGGCCGTGCCTCGCAGAGCGCGACCGGGCGGGCCGACTTCCTCGGCCACCTTGCCCTGATCGAGGCGCTGCGGGGCAGGCTGAGCCGTGCCGAGGAACTGGCCGGCGAGTCGGCCAGCAGGCCAGCGGACGGGCCCGACCGCCAGGTAAGCGTATGCGGCGCCGCGGCAGAGGTGGCGCTCGCCTCGGTACACGTGGACCGGAACGAACTGCCGTCCGCCCGCCGCTGGCACAAGCGGGCCGAGGACGCCCTGCGGGCCCGGCCGGACAAGCTGATCGGCGTGCTGGCAAGCCTCGTGGCAGCCAGGTACAGCCTGGCGGAAGGCCGCGGCCGGGCTGTTCTGGACATCGTGAGCCGGGCCCGGGAGGGCTGGTCACCGCCTGCCTGGATCGATCAGCAGATGCTGCTCCTCGAGTCGTGGGCACATACCACCGCCGATGACTGCCAGTCGGCCATCGAGGTGGCCATGCGCGCGGGCCCGGAATCCTCGCTTGGCGCCGCGGTCGCGCTCGCGCGCGCGCTGCTGGCCGCCGGGGACCGGCAGGCCGCCGCGCGCGTGCTGGCCGCCGCGCCTTCCGGCGCAGCAGCCGCCACCGGGGTGCGCATGGCGGCATGGCTGGTCGACGCGCGGCTGAACTACGGCACCGGGGACGCCGCGCGCGGCCGCCGGTCCCTGGAGCATGCGCTGCGGCTGGGCGAACCCGAGCTGTGCCGGCTGCCCTTCGCGATGGAACGTGACTGGCTCCGGCCGGTGCTGCAGCGGGATCCCGAACTGGCTCAGGCCTACCGCCGCGTGCTGGAGCCCGACCTGGTCAGGCCCGGCTGGATGGAGGTCAGGCAGCCAGGGAACAGGGAGGCGCCAGTGATCGTCGAGCCGCTGAGCGAGCGCGAGCGCGAGGTGCTTGAACACGTGTCGGCCATGGAGAGCACGGCCGAGATCGCCACCGAGATGTACATCTCGGTGAACACCGTCAAGACGCATCTCAAGAGCATCTACCGCAAGCTCGCGGTGACGCACCGCGGTGAAGCCGTTCGCCGGGCAAAGAAACTCGGCCTGCTCTGATTCGTCCTCGCGCCGCACGGGCGCCGGCGCGGGGCCGATAGGCCGGGCGCGGAGATGGCTTGGGCTGCGCTGAGCCGCGTCCGGGCCCGCGGGGCCGGCCCGCGGAACCGGTTCAGCCCGGCGGGCACCTCACAGGGTGCCGCCCAGGGCGGTCTCCGGGCGCAGCACTTCCGGGCCGAGTTCGTTCAAACTGACAATATGCAGTGCAAATTCCTGAAGCCGGTCGATCAGGCCATATAGTTCTGACTCATCGCGCACCGAGGCCATAATGCAGGTCCAGCCCCTGCCGGACTCGACCGCGAACCCGTCCAGGATGCCCGAGAGCAACTGCTGGCATTCACCCCGGAGTATGATCCGGTACCGCTGGCGGTGGTTCGCGGAGCCAGTCATGGCCTGTTCCTCCGATGCACGAGGTGCACTGACTGTTTGCCAGCGCTTCCCCGGGCGTATGCACTTACACCTTTTTACACATTGTCTGGGTGAGAATATCCACTCGATCTTATGTTTCACCCGGGTGATCTGGCGGCTTTAGATTCCCAGCCGTTTGCCACGCGCCACGGCGTCGGGCCGCGAGGAGACGCCGAGCTTGCGGTAGATCGCCTGGGTGTGCGTCTTGACCGTGTTCGCCGACACGTACAGCTCGTGCCCGATCTCGCGAAGCGAGAGCGTCCCCCCGAGCATGCGCAGCACCGCCACCTCGCGCTCGGTCAACGGCTCGGCGCTGTCCGCCTCGCGCGAGGGGCGGACCAGGTGGCCGTGGATATCGGCCAGGTGTGCCTGGAGCGCCTCGGTGCCTCCGGGCAGGGCGGCCAGCACCTCTCGCACCTCGGCGGCCAGGTCCGCGGCCCCGGCGACATCGCCCAGCGCCAGCCGGACCCGGGCCAGCAGCAGCATCGGCACGATCGTGCTCCAGGGGCCGAGGCCGGAGTTCTTCCTGCGCAGGTCGAGGACCGGCTCAAGCTCCCGCCGGGCCTCTTCGAACCGGTCCTCGGCGGCATATACCGCCGCGGTCGCGGCATAGGCCATGACGGTCTGCGGCAGCCTGCCGAGATCGCCCTTGATGGCGAGGTCGCGGGCGGTGTGCGCGCACTCCCGGGCCTTCGGCAGCCTGCCCTGCGCGACCAGGACCATGGCCAGCACGGCGGCGGCGAACATGCGGATCAGCTGCAGGGACGCCTCGCTGTCCACCGCCTCCTCCAGGGGGCGCACCGCGGCCTGGTGGTCACCGGTCAGGAAGCGGCAGAAACCCAGGGCGCCTCTGGCCAGGGCGTAGTACGGCGAGGCCGGGTCATTCTCGATCGTGGCCGCGGTCCGCGCCGCCTCGAGCATCACCGGCAGGCCGTCGAAACCGAAGGAGGCCCGCAGCAGCGCCGCGGAGGATTGGAGCGAGCGCATGCCGTCCGGAAGCGGGCCGTCGTAATGGCCCGTCTCGACGACCGGCAGCCAGCGCCGGACGCCCTTCTGGTCGCCGGAAAGAGCCGCCGCCCAGGCCGCGCAGTGCGCCGCGAGCGGATCACCGTCGATCCGGTCGTCGCCGAGCGCGCGCATCCAGCCGCACACCGTTGCCGTCCTGCCCTTGTCGACGTAGACGTGCCAGTAGCGGGCGATGAGCGCGACGGCCCGGGTGGCGTCGCCCGCGGCGAGCGCGTGGTGCACCGCCTCCTCCGCCGACCCGGCCTGCTCGTGCCAGGCGCTGGCCCGCACATGCAGGGTCGTCACCAGGGCCGGCTCGGTCCGGGCAAGCCGGCTCCGCAGCAACTGCGCGAACAGGTGGTGGTACCGGTACCACTGCCTGTTGTCATCGAGCGGCACCAGGAACAGGTTCTCCCGTTCGAGCATCTCGATGATCCCCGCCGCCCCCGCCGACCCGGTGACCACGTCGCAGAGGGGGGCGCAGAACCTGGTCAGCACCGAGGTCCTGGCCAGGAACTCCTGGATCCCGGCGGGCTGGCGGCTGAGCACCTCTTCGGCCAGGAAGTCCACGATGAACCGGTTGTTGCCGGTGAACTGCCTGATGAAGGCGTGTGGCGACGGGTGGCCGCGCAGCGAGATGGCGGCCAGGTACACCCCGGCCGGCCATCCCTCGGTCCGTTCGATCAGCTGATTCAGGTCAGGCTCGCTCAGCTGGATCCCGGCCACGGCGAGTAGCAGCTCCGCGGCCTCCCCGGGGGTGAACCGCAGCTCGCGGGCCCGCACCTCGGTCATCTCCCCGGCCGCCCGCAGCCGGGCCAGCGGCAGCGGCGGATCTGCCCTCGTGATGAGCACGAGCTGCGCGGTTGGTGGCAGGTGGAGCAGCAGGAACGCGACCTGCTCGTGACAGCTGCGGTCCCTGATCACGTGGTAGTCGTCGAGCACCAGGACCACCGGCGCCGGAAGCGCGGCAAGCTCGTTCGCCAGCATCGGCAGTACCGACTTCGGGAAACCCGGGGCCTGCGCCCGCAGTTCGGCCAGGATCGCCTCGCCGTCGATCTCCGGGCAGGCCCTGGTCAGCGCGCTGACCACATACCACCACAGCCTGCCTGGGTCGCTGTCGCCGCGGTCGAGCGAGACCCAGGCGAACGGCCTTGTCTCCGCTGCGCTGGACCGCCACTGTGCCACGAGGGTGGTCTTGCCGAACCCGGCCGGTGCGTCCACCAGCACGAGCTTCGCGGTGGTCTGTGCCAGTTCGGCGATGAGCGCGGACCGCGCCACCCATTCGGCCCGGGCCCCCGGCGGGTAGAGCTTGGTCTCGATCGGCGCATCCAGCCCGGGCAGGGCAGAGGTCATCGCAGGAACAGCGCCAAGGCCTTGCCCCGGTTGCCCTCCTGTGCCGAGCCGACCGCCATGGTGCACTCCGTCGAGACTAATCAACGAAACCGGGTTTGGCTAGGAATAACGTCCCGTGTCCGTTCTGGCCATTCCGCGCGGCATGACACGGCGCCACCCGCCCGATACGCGAGTTATATAACGGATTGTTAAAGTATCGTTGCTTTCAGCTACCTGACTGGCGGGCAAAGGTCACCCGTGCCGGGCGAGGCGTTTCGCGGATTCAGCCGTCACTGTGGAAGGTGCGCGAGGAGGTGGCAATTGCCGTGACGATCGGTGCCAGCGTCGCCCTCATCGTTGTCGGCGCGATTCTCCGGTTCGGCGTGACCTGGAAGCCCGCGCATGTGGATCTCCAAGTCATCGGGGTGATCCTCATGGTCGCCGGAGTGCTCGGCCTGATTCTCTCCGTGCTCTTCATGGTGCTCAGGCGCAACGACCGCCGCTCGGCGCAGGTGTATGAGGAGCGCCGCTACAACGAGCCTCCGATGTGACCGTAGCGCCCGGCACGGCCGGTCACCTGGGCGTTGCCGGCCCGGCGGTATCACCCTCCGGGGGTGGAGCACGGCCGCCCCCAGCTTGATGAACTGGGCCGGAATCCATCCAAGAAGAAGGAGAAAGAGGCATTATGTCTGACTTGATTGCCATCGGCTACCCCGATGAGGCCACGGCCGAGGCCGCCGCCGAGGAGGCGCGCAGGCTCGCGCGGGATCTCATCATCGAGCCAGATGCGATCGCGGCGATCGTCAGGGACAAGGAGGGCAGGTACCACGTACACACCAGCCACCACCCGGTGGGCGCCGGTGCGACGTGGGGCATGTGGTGGGGCCTGCTGTTCGGCCTGCTGTTCTTCATCCCGGTGTTCGGCCTGGCCGTGGGCGCGGGCCTTGGTGCCCTCATGGGCAAGGTCACCAAGACGGGGATCGACCGGGAGTTCCAGGACCAGGTGCGCGGCATGCTGCAGCCGGGAACGTCGGCGCTGTTCCTGATGGTGGAGAAGGTCACACCGGACAAGGCCGTCGAGGCGATGAGCAAGTACGGCGGCACCGTGCTGAAGACCTCGCTGTCCAAGGAGGGCGAGGCCGAACTCCAGGAGGCCCTGCACGGTGGTGGCGCCGGGTAAGAACCAGGGTTACCTAAGCCCATTTTCTCCGGAATGTGCCTTCGGTGGCGCGCACTCGCGGTGGTTTCCGCGATGCGCGCCCGGGCTGCCCTGTGTGCACCACTCACTTTCGCGGTGTGCACCACTGATCACAAACCCGCTCTGCAGTTAAGCGATCCGCTGCCCCGGTTTACGGGCCCAAATACGGACGGATGTTACAACAATGAACGGTTGGTTCTGGGGTCTAGGAATCCTGTATCTTGTCCTGATAGCCACCCTGGCGGTCATGACCTTCCGCAAGGGTCACTGGATTCTCGGCCTGATCGGCTTCATCTTCCCCATCCTGTGGCTTATCGGCGCGGTCCTGCCGAGCGCGCACCGCGGCCGGCATTGACCCGGTCCCGGCCGGCCCGGCCGCGGCCGGCCGGGGTGGCGGGATGAGCCACGCCGACGCCAGATAGGCCACCACGACCGCGACGATCACCACCGGCATGACGGCCAGGCCGTCCGAGGTGAGCAGCACGGTGGCCAGCAGGACGGATGTCATCGGCAGCCGGAGCATCACCGCGCACATGGCACCGATCCCCATCGCCGCGGCGGGTATCGGCTCAAGCCCGGGCAGGTGCGACAGCGCGATCCCGCCGGCGGCCCCGATGAACATGGCGGGGAAGACCGGGCCGCCGCGGAAGCCGCTCATCGACACCGAATAGGCAAGGCCCTTGCAGACCACCAGCAGCACGACCGCGCCCGCCGTGTAGCTGGCGCTGTGGACGATCAACGGGCCGAGCGCGTCCTGCCCGGAGAACAGGACATCGCTCGCCTGCTTGCCGGTCGCCGCCGCGTACCCGACGGCAAGCCCGGCCACGGCCAGGCCGGCCACCACCGTGGCGAGGACCTTGTACTCCACGTGCGGCCGGAGCAGCAGGGCGAGCCGCCGGATCGCGGAGCCGACGAGGGCGGCGGCCACCCCGATGACCAGGGCCCAGCCGAAGTCGGCGCCGGTCGGCGGCCCGGTGTGCGGCAGGCCAGGTATCGACAGCGAGAAGGTGCCGAGCCCGGTCCAGTTGTCCAGGCCGATGAAGATGAGCGAGCCGATCCCCGCGGCCAGCAGGCCGGGCAGCAGCACAAGTTCCAGCGTTGCCCCGGCGAGGCCGGCGGCCTCCATCAGCAGGAAGGCGCCGAGCAGCGGTGAACCGAAGAGCGTGCTGATGGCGGTGAAACTGCCGGCGGCGGCCACCATGGTGATGACCTGCGGTGGAGCGTCTTTCCTTGCCAGCCGGACCGCGCATGCGCCCAGGCCGGCACCGAGCGCGATCAGCGGCGCCTCGGGCCCGAGTACCGCGCCCAGGCTGAGCGTGGCGAGCGCCGCGAGGGCTACGCCAGGGAGGTCGGCCGGCCCCGGCGGCGGCCCTCCTGTCTTGAGTCCGTCGGCCGGTGAATGCCCCCCGGTTCCCGGCAGGTGCCGAAGGGTGAGCCCGACCAGGAGCCCGGCCAGCGCGAGAAACGGGACCGGCCACCACAGCGGCGTCCCGTGGAAACCCAGGCCCTTGGGCAGGTCGGTGAACACCCACTGCTGCAGCTTGGCGACCAGCGCGAGGAAGCCGTAAGCCACCGCCGAGATGGGCACGCCGATGATCGCCGCCAGCGCCAGCAGCACCAGATAGCTGCGCGAGCGCAGTAGCGCGGCAGGATCGGGCGTCGGTGTCGTCACGGTTCCTCCGGCCGGGTCACAAACCGTGCTCGGCGGTGATCCGTCCCGATGCGGCGGCCTCGGCCAGTGCCTGGTAGTCGCGCTCGTTCTGGTCGGCGTACAAACTGGCGAACTGCGCGACGGCCCGGTCGAACACATCCGAGGCGCCGAGGTAGGCGGCGATGGCGATGCGGTCGCCGGAGCGGGCGTGGGCCCGGGCCAGGGTCCAGCCGCACACCTGGCCGTAGGCGCGCACGCCGGCCGGGATCATGGTCGCGATGTCGAGGGAGAACTTCCAGTCCCTGAGCTGGCGCACGTAGAAGTCGCGGACCTTGCCGTCGAACCCGGCCTGGGTCCGCTGCCAGCCGAGGAAGATGTCGCTGGCCGCCTGCATCAGCCGCTGGCCCGCGACCACCCGCTGGCCCTGGTTGGTGAACTTGCTCGCGCCGACGAAACGGCTGAGCACGGACTTCTCCGCCTCCTTGATCTGGAGGAACAGCGGGTCGGCGGCGTCACGGCCGAGCATCAGGATGATCCAGCACCTGGTGCCGACGCTGCCCACCCCGACGACCTTGCGGGCCATGTCGCACGGCTCGAACTGCTCGAGCAGGTACCGGCGGTCGGTTTCCAGCGTGCGCCGGTACTGCGAGATGAGGCTGCCAAGCTGCCCGATGAAGGCAGTCCGGTCCGCATCGCCGGGCAGCAGCTCATCGACAGGGACGAGCAGCGGCGGGTCGGAGATGATCCGCGGGCGCCCGTCCACGACCTGGGTGAGCTTGGTCACTTCCCGCATGCTGTCCCTGGTCCGTGCCTTGGCTATGCCCTGGTCCAGCCGCTTGCGCTGGCGCAGCGTGAGCTGGGCGTCGAGGTCGGCCCGCAACTGATCCACATCGACGTGGGCGTACCAGACGTCCAGGTTGGTCATGGCCGCGAAGCTGCGCATGGCAAGCCGGTAGGCGGCGACCGCCGTCGTGACGATGTCGCGGCGCTCCTTGGCCGCGAACCCGTTGTCCCGCGCCGCCACCTCCAGGCTGGCGGCCAGCCGCTTGACATCCCACTCCCACGGGCCCGGCAGGGTCTCGTCGAAGTCGTTGACGTCGAACACCAGGCGGCGCTCGGCGGAGCCGAAGATGCCGAAGTTGGACAGGTGCGCGTCACCGCACGCCTGCACCGGCAGCCCGGAGACCGGCGTGGTGGCCAGGTCGCTGGCCATCGGCAGGGCGGCCCCACGGTAGTAGGTGAACGGGGAGACCAGCATCCGGCCCCAGCGGACCGGCACCAGTTCGGGCACCCGGGTGACGGCCTGCTCCGCCAGCAGGGCGACCGGGTCCGGCCGGTCCGGGGCCGGCTCGAATACCGCGTGGCTGGTGCGGGGTACCGCCGCCCGCGCCGCCTTGCCCCTGGCGGCCCGCTCCGCCGGGGTGAGCCGGACCGAGCCGGTGTCCAGCTGGTACCGCAGGGTGCGCCGGGGCGGAGCCTCGGTCGTCGGTTCAGGCATCGTTGGCTCCTCCCCCGGGCTGTGGCTGGTTAAGCGTGGGTCATCTCCCTGGCCCGGACGGCGTGCCGGAGCAGCAGCCCGCCGATGATCTCGAATACGCCCATCACCATGAACCAGATACCCAGCAGCAGGGCCAGGACGTCCAGTGACGAGGCGGGAGTGGCCGCCACGGCGATACCCGCGATGAGGCTCGCCGCGCCGAAGATGATCCACCAGGCGCGGCCCTCGCGGACGCCGCCGCCGATTCCCCCGATGAGCGCGGCAAGCCCTTGGACTATCCAGGTGATGCCGATGATCAGGCCGATGAGCGACCGGGTCAGGTGGAGGTGCCGGATCAGGACGACGCCGATGACGACGAACAGCAGCCCGGCGATGCCCAGCCAGACCCGGTGCGGCTCCGCCGTGTCGAAGACCCGGATCAGGTGGAAGATGCCCGAGAGGATCATCAGGATGCCGAGCAGCACCGCGATCACATTCACCGAGGTGGTCGGGTGCACGGTCACGATAAGCCCGAGGATCAGGGTCGCCGCACCGATGAACAGTGCCGCCTGCCATGAGCTGGTCAGCACTTCATTGGGTGAAGGCTGTGTGCCGCTGCCGTCAACCATGGCTGTCTCCTTTGCGCCCAGTGCGCCCCGATGCTCTCATCGAAATGCTGGCCAGGCACCCCGTGCGTGTCGTCACCCGCCCTGGGTGAGAGCTACCTTCCAGCGGCTGCGCATCGCCGCTGGCTCACCCCCGCGGGGTGGTGCCGGACCCATTCGGCGGTCCCTATGGTCACGGTTAAGGCGCCAGAACCCGGGAGCATGCGCGCAATGTCCACGACACGGCACCAGCTTCGCCCGATGAAATGGATCTCGGGGGGCACGTTCTGGATGGGCTCGACCAGCTTCTATCCGGAGGAACGCCCGGTGCACCAGGTCACGGTGGACGGCTTCTGGATGGACGAGTGCCCGGTGACCGTGGCCGAATACCGGCGCTTCGTGACCGCCACCGGGTACCTGACCGTCGCCGAGCGCCCGCTCGACCCGGCCGGCTACCCCGAAGCCGACCCTGCGCTGCTGGTGCCGGGGTCGCTGGTCTTCCACCGCACCAAGGGCCCGGTTGACCTGCGGGATTACCGCAACTGGTGGGCGTACGTGCCTGGGGCCAGCTGGCGGCGGCCCAGCGGGCCGCGCAGTGACGCCCGCGGCCGCGCGCGGCACCCGGTGACCCATGTGGCCTACGAAGACGCCGAAGCCTACGCGGCATGGGCCGGCAAGGAACTGCCCACCGAGGCGGAATGGGAATTCGCCGCCCGGGGCGGCCTCGACCGGACGGTGTACGCATGGGGCGATGAGTTCGCGCCGGACGGCCGGATGATGGCCAACACCTGGCAGGGCCAGTTCCCCTGGCAGAATCTGCTCACCGACGGCTATGAGGGAACGTCCCCGGCCGGATCCTTCCCCGCCAACGGCTACGGCCTGTTCGACATGACCGGCAACGTCTGGGAATGGACGTGTGACTACTTCACCCCGCGTCATCCGGGACAGGCCGCGGATGCCTGCTGCGCGCCGCGCAACCCGAGGGTGGACTCACCGGCGGCCAGCGGGGTCTTCGCCGGGCCCGGGGCGCACCTGCCCCGCCGGGTCATCAAGGGCGGCTCGCACCTGTGCGCGCCCAGCTACTGCCTGCGCTACCGGCCCGCGGCCCGGCAGGGCGAGGCGATCGACTCCGCCACCTGTCACCTTGGCTTCCGGTGCGTCGTCCGTGGCACCTCGCCGGCCGGCCGGTGAGCCCCGCGGGCGGCAGCCCGTCACGGCGGCGGGCGGCGATGCCGTCACGCCGGTAGCGGAGAGCCCAGCCAGCACAGGCCACCTGCGCAGGGTGTTCCTCGGCCCACGGGGCGGCGGCACGCTGCGCCGGCGTGCCTCCGATGCCTTCCGGCTCGGGTTCGCCATCCTCGTGGTGGCCGTGTCCATCCCGGTCATGCGCGCCAATTCGGCCACCGAACTCGCCATCGTGCATGCCTTGAACCCGCCCCCAGCCGCGATCAGCTGGCTGGTCACCGGGCTGTTCTGGCTCGGCTCCGTGGGCGTGGTGGCCGGACTGGCCATCCTGGCCCTGCTGGTGCCGCGGCTGGCCGCCGTCCGCCGGGTCGTCGTGGCGGGGCTGGCGGCCTGGGCCGTCTGCGCGCTGCTCGGCGCGGCTCTCGGGCCTGCCGCGGGCAGGCCGGGCACCACGGCGCTGGCCGGGGTGGACACCAGCTATCCCCTGGTCTCCTTCGCGGTCGCCATCGCCGTGGCCGGGACCGCGCTGCCCTACCTGCGCCGCGCGCTGCACCGCCTGGTGTCGTTCCTGATCGCGGTGGCGGTACTCACCAGCGTCGCGGCCGGCGCGGCGCTTCCGGTCAACGTACTGTCCAGCGTGGCCATCGGCTGGGGCGTCGCCGCGGCGCTCCACCTGGCCCTCGGGTCCCCGCTCGGGCTGCCCTCCGCGGCGGAGGTGGCCGGCGGGATCGCCGACCTCGGCGTGCGGCTCACCGGCGTCGTCCGGGCACCGCGCCAGGCCTGGGGGCTGGAGAAATTCACCGGCCAGGACGGCACCGGCGACACGGTCGAATTGTCGGTCTACGGCCGCGACGCCACCGATGCCCGGGTGCTGGCCAAGCTCTGGCGATTCTGCTTCTACCGTGACTCCGGGCCCACCCTCATCCTCAACCGTGACCTGCTGGTCGAGCACGAGGCCTACCTGACACTCACGGCCGGCCGGGCCGGTGTGCTGGTGCCCGAGGTGCTTGCGGTGGGCCGGTTCGGGGCCAGCGGGGACACCGCGATCGTCACCAGGCTGCCCAGCGGCACGCTCTTCGCCGACGCCGACTCCGCCACCGTTCCCGACGGCATGCTCGACGAGATCCTGGCTGCCGCGCTCCGGCTGCGCGCGGCGGGCATCGCCCACGGTGCGCTCGGGCAGGACACGATCCTGCTGGCCGGCCAGGGCGTCTGCATCAGGGCGTTCCGGTCGGCGTCGTCGTCGGCACCGGCCGGGCGCCTCGATGCCGACCTGGCCGCGGTGCTGGCCGCCATGGCGGTGCGTGCCGGGGTGGACCGCACCGCCGCCGCGGCCGCCCGGGTGCTGGACGAGGGCACCGCACGTGGCGCCCTGGTCCACCTGCAGCGCGCGGCACTGGACCCGGTCACGGTCGGCGCCCTCAAAGAGCACAAGGGCCTGCTCACCGAACTGCGGGCCGCGGTGGCCGCCGCGGCCGGCATCGAGGTGCCCAAGCTCGCCGAGCCGAAAAGGATCAGCTGGGTCAACCTGGTCTTCGGCGTCGGGTCGCTGATCGGCCTGTGGGCGATCATCGGGGTGCTCTCCGACGCCTCCGGGTCCCTCGACGTCATCAAGGGCGCAAGCTGGGGGTGGGTCGCGCTGGCGTTCGTGCTCGCGCAGCTTCCCATCGTGGGCCAGGCCTGGGCGGTCATCGGGGCGGTGCCCGGGCAGCTCCCCTTCGGCCGGTGCCTCGCGCTGGAGACCGCGGACGAGTTCGTCGCGCTGGTCGGTGGTGACGTTGCCGTGTTCGCGGTGCGGGTGCGGTTCTTCCAGCGCCAGGGCTACGACGCGGCGACGGCACTCAGTTCCGGGGCGATCGCCACCACGGCCGGCTGGGTGGCCAAGGGGCTGCTGCTCGTCGTCTCGCTGTTCTTCGCCGCCGGGTCCTTCCACGTGCCCGAGGCCTCGGGTGACCGCCAGACGGCCGTATGGATCATCATCGTCGTGGTGGTCGCGGCAGGGGTCGCGGCCATGCTGCTCACCGTGGTCCCACGGCTGCGGCGGCTGGCCAGTGCGCGGGTTCGCCCGCACCTGGTGCAGATCTGGGCCGACCTCAAGGCCATCGCCACCGAGCCGCGGAAGATCGTCTACGTGCTCGCTGGTTCGGTGCTGAGCCAGCTTGTCATCGTGCTGGCCCTCGGCGCGTCCCTGCACGCGGTGGACGAGCACGTGAGCCTCGCCACGCTGTTCGTGGTGAACATGGCGGCCGGGCTGATCGGCGCTGCGATCCCGGTCCCCGGCGGCGCCGGGGTCGTCGAGGCCGGTCTCATCGCCGGGCTCACCAGCGCGGGCGTGCCGCAGAGCCAGGCCGTCGCCGCCGTGTTCATCCAGCGGCTGTTCGCCGCCTACCTGCCGCCGATCTGGGGATGGTTCACCCTCGCCTGGATGCGGCGCCGCGAGTACGTATGACGGCGCCGGAGCTGGGCTGGGCCGAGCGGCAGATTCGCCGCCTCGACCGGTTCCAGCAGCGCCATACCGTGCTCGCGTTCCCGTGGGCGGTGATGCAGAAGTTCGGCAACGACCAGGCGGGGGGCAAGGCCGCGCTGATGGCCTACTACGGCCTGTTCGCGCTGTTCCCGCTGCTGTTGCTGCTGGCCACCATCCTCGGCTTCGCACTGGCGAGTAACCCCGCGCTGCGCGATCAGGTGATCAAATCCGCGGTGGGGCGCATCCCGGTGATCGGCGAGCAGATCAGTTCCGAGGTACACCCGCTTGAAGGCAACTCGGTCGCCCTGGTCGTCGGCATCGTCGGCACCATTTACGGCAGCCTCGGCATCGGCTTCGCCGCGCAGAACGCGATGAACACCGTGTGGAACATTCCCTACGTCCGGTGGCCGAACATCTTTAAGCGGTACCTGCGCACGTTCGGCGTCATCGGCCTGCTCGGCATCGGGCTGCTCTCGTCCACCGCGCTCGCCGCGTTCGCGACCACGATCGCCAACGGGGTGGCCGCCACGGTGCTGGGCGTGGCCGGCTCGGTCCTGGTCAACCTGGGGCTGTTCCTGCTCGCGTTCATGGTGCTCACCGCGGAGCCGCTGCGGCCCAGGGATGTGGCGGTCGGCGTGGTCTGCGCCACGGTCTTCTGGCAGACGCTGCAGCTCATCGGCACCTGGTATGTGGCCAGGGGGCTGGCCAACGCCAGCCCCACCTACGGCGTCTTCGCCATCGTCATCACCCTGCTGTCCTGGCTGTACCTGGGCTCCCAGCTCACCCTGCTGGCCGCGGAGATCAACGTGGTGCTGCGGTACCGGCTGTGGCCCCGATCGGTGACCCAGCCCCCGCTGACCCGGGCCGACCGGCTCACGCTGGTCCGGCTCGCCCAGATGGAAACCCGCCGGCCCGAGCAGGTGGTCACGGCAACCTTCACCGGCGAGGCCGACCGGGATCCGCTGGACGGCCCGTCCTGAGCACGGCACAGATCCCCCGCGACGGGTGACGACCGCCGGTTGCGCCCGGACAATGCTTGCGCCGTGTTCACCGGTGCATTTCTTGCAGAACGATCCCCGGACGGCCGTAGCCCGCGCGACTGGACAAGGCGTGTGGTTCCCCTGGTCACGGCCCTGATGGCCGGTTTGCTGATCACGGGATGCAATGGAACCCTCAGTGGTGGCTCGATCAGCACGCCGATCAACCTGCCGAGCCGAAGCCCCAAGGAAACCCCAGCCGCCGCGACGTCCCCGGCAGCGAGCAGCAGTTCCGGGTCTGACCTGATCTGGCTGTGGGTGGTGCTCGGTGCGATAGTGCTGATCCTCTTGATCGTGCTGATCGCCCGCTCGGGGCGCCGCCGTGGGCCCAAGCCCGCCGAGGTCTGGCAGTCCCGGGCCCTCGACGCCTACGCGAAGGGGTCGGCGCTGCATGACGCGATGCGGATGGCAGAAGCGCCCGGCGCGCTCATCGCCCAGGACGCCGCCGCCCGCTGGGCCGACATCCAGCGCCGCGCGGACGACCTGGGGCAGGCGCTGTACGCGATGCGCGAGGCCGCGCCCGACGAGGACAAGCGCATGCGCACCGCCGACGTGCTGGCCGCACTCCAGTCGGTCCGCTCGGTGATGGCCGCCGAGCGCGGTACGGATGTCTCCGCCGTGCCACCGCCGGAGCAGGTCCGCAGCCGGCTCGCGGCCTTCGGGGCGGCGCTGCAGGAACTCCGCGAGCCGGACGACGGCCGGCCCTACTGAGTTCTCCCGGTCTTACCGGCTTCTCCGCCGCGCTGGCGCGCGGGCTGGTGAGCTCGCGGCCGGGGCGTGTTGAGTACCTCCAGCGGGTCGTCGGGTGCGTGCCTTCGGTGCCTTGGGCGCTCGACGGGGAGCCGAGTCCGGCGCCGGGTCCCTGATATCGAGTTGATGGTCCCCTGGACACGCCTTTATGCCCGTCCGCCCTGCTCCGTTCGGCGATCTGCGTGGTACCGGTTCCGGTGCGTCCGGCCGGAACCGGGGTGCCCGTGGCTCAGCCGGGCACCCCGGTTCAGCCGCCGAGCAGCTTGGCCTTGGCCGCGGCGAACTCCGCGTCGTTCAGCGCGCCCTGCTGATGCAGTTCGTTGAGCTGGTTGAGCTGGTCGATCATGGACGGCCCCGCTGCCGGGGCCGGCGCCGGTGGCGGCGGCGGTGCCTGCGGCGGGGGCTGCTGTTGCTGCTCCAGGTCCGCGATGCGCTGGTTCTGCTCGTCCTCCGCGGACTGGGCCTGCTCCCTCTGCCGGCCCCCGCGCCTGCCCACCGCGTATGCGGTACCGCCGACCGCGGCCGCGCGCAGCAATGGGCGTCGTCTCCTCAACATGAGATGTCTCCCTTCGTCGTTGTGCTGTCAGGGACCGGTCCTGCTACCCGTCCACCTCGGCGGGCAGGGTGAGGCCGAGGGCCACCATCAGTTCCGGCGCGGCGGCAACGGCTCGCGGGCCGCCGACCTGAGGCGCCACCGCGATGAGGACGCCGAGGAGGTCCGCTGCCGTGCAGCCGGCCGCCACGGCGTTGCCCACCTGCCACAGGTAGGAGGCCGGGGGCGCGTCGAGCGCGATCAGGGTGGCGACCTTGACCAAGGCGAAGGTGCGCGCGTCCAGGCCGCTTGTCGCCTGCCAGTCGGCCCTGGCTTCCAGGCCCGCCAGCAGCAGTTCCGGGTCGCTCATCGCCAGCCTGGCCAGCGTTTCCTCGGTGGCGGCATCGACTTCGATCTTGGTGGGCGTGTTCATGGACAGGTTCCTCCTGGTTGATAGGCAGCGATGGACCCGTGCCCGGTCCACAGGGCCACAGTTACCGCTCGGGAGCGGCGCTCGGCGTCACCCGTCAGGGGGGATCGCCGGGGCCCCGGCCGGGCGGCCAGTTCCGCCTCGCGGGCGAGGAACCTGAGCCGGGCGGCCCGCGCATCCCACGCGTAGACCACCGCGGTGCCGGCGATGAGGTCGTGCAGGGCACGCCGCTCCCGCTGCACCAGGATGCCGAGGTCCCACCGCCGGGAGCGCGGGACGCCAGCGCGCGGCGGTGCGCCGTCATCGGACCACCGCGAGCCCGTAGATCCCGTTGAAGACCATGATCCCTCCCACCGCGACAAGCACGCAGATGAGAATGAGCTTGCCATGCGCTCGCAGCCAGCCGTTGAAGGCCGTCAGATACCGGCTCGTAGCTCCGGGGAAGATCAGGTGGAGCACGATGGGCAGCCACACAAGCAGCACGTTGATGACCACGACGATGATCAAGGCGATGACAGTGAGATCGAAGCTGGCCCGCGACGTCGCGATCACCTGCACCGCGGCGAGGAAGCTGACTCCCGGGGCGAAGACCAGGATGCCGACGAAGAACGCGCTCAGCGGTGCCGGCTCGGCCACCATCCTCGACACGAACCCCTGGTTTGGCTTGGCCGGGTCGGGCGGCCGCGGCTTGCGCCGGGCGACCACCACGGTCGCCGCAAGCAGCAGAAGGCCAAGGACAAGCCGCAGGCCGTACCTGGGCGTGTGCTCCGCGGGACGCTGCAGGTTGACACCGCGCAGGATCTCCAGCAGCACCACGGCCATGACCAGGCTCATCAGGAGCGCACCGGCGAGATAGAACACGGTGACCACCCGCGGCCGGGCGGAACCGAGGTAGACCGCGGCGACCAGCAGCGCGGTCGGCGACAGTGCTGCCAGCAGTGCGAGCCCGGCGGCCTGTATCAGCATCGGGCCGCTACCGCTGGATCCGGCGCGGCCGCTTCGGCGGGGACACTGGTCGTTCTCAAGCCTGGCTGGCGATCTCTGGTTTCGCGGGGGGCCTGCCGATCAGCTCGATAATCCCGAGGACCACCAGCAGGAGGATGACAAGCACGATAACGCTCGCGGCCGTGGGGCGGCCCTCGAACACGAAGATGATAGCGGCGAGGCCCACCGCGCAGATGCGCAGTGCTTGCCGGTGTGCGAAGGTCCACCGTCCCGCGGGCCCGGTGGTCAGGCCCTTGCGCTCGCCGCTCGACCGGATCCAGGCGAAGGCCGAGGCGAAGCCCGCCCTCGTCCGTGCCGCGGTCACCGACGGCCCGGTGAAGAACGCGCCGATCGCCACCACCAGGCCAAGCACCAGCAGCGCGCGCAGTGCGGTCTTGATGAACCGGACCAGCGTGTCGAACATGACGGCGGCGGCGTCGCTGGGCAGCACGCTGTTCGGGACCGAGTTGAGGTAGACGCCGCGGAAGACAAGCAGGCAGGCGCCGAGGACCAGCATGGACGCGGCGAAGCCAAGACCGGCTCCGATCAGGGCACGCCGGTGGCCCCGGGCGATGTACACCCCCGCGGCGATCAGTACCAGCGACAGGATCGGCAGCACGAACTTCAGGTCGTTGATCAGCCGGTAGAGGGTCTGCGCCTGGACCAGGGTCTTGGCGGAGAACAGCGCCAGCGTGGGGTGGATCGGCGGGAGGCTGTTCACCAGCGTGAACCCGCGCGCGGCGAGGTTCTGCTTGACGATCGCGATGAACGGGGCAAGGTCGATGGTGACCTGGCCGTTGCTGACGCTGACCGCGCCGTTGCTCCCTGACAGGGCCTGCACCAGGGTCTGGTGGGCCACGGTGTTGACCTTGATCCAGGTGTTCGCGAACCTGTCGCTGGTCACGATCTTGTGCACGGTGTTGTGCACGAACCCGGTGACGGCGCTGGAGATCGCCGGGCCGAACGTCCTGAGCAGGGTGCCGACACGGGGCAGGCCCTTGCTGGTCAGCAGGGCCGCGGCCTGATTCGCGTAACCGGTCACGTTGAGGTGGCTGGTGATCTGAGTGGTGATCTTGTCGGTCAGCGCGTTCTGCACGGCCGGCTCATGGATCAGCGGCTCGATGTTCGCGATGTACCGGTTGGTGTCGGAGACCTGGTTGGCGGTCCAGACCGCCACCACCGACACCGGGGCGAGCACGCAGCCGATCACGATGAGCAGCGCGGCGACGGGGGTCCGCCAGGAGAAGCGGTGCCGTCGTGGCTGGTCAGACTGCTTGCGCCGCAGTGCGGTCACCTCGGTGCGCAGGCGTTCCAGTTCGGCCCGCTCGTCCTGGCTGAGACCCGCGGCCTGCGCCGCGCTCTCCGGTTCGCTGTCGGTCGCAGCCATGGGTCCTTTCCTCCAGACCTGGCGCTGGCGCTACCGTGCCGCCGCCGTGAAGGTGTGGCCTTGTATTCGTGTATCAGTTCACGCTGTTCCTTGACCGCCGTGCGGTGCCTCACCCGGCCAGGGTGAATCGGCAGGCTGAGGTCGGTGAGAGAACGGTGTCATGACCATTGGCGGGAGCATCGCACTGATCGTCGTCGGTGCCATCTTGCGTTTCGCGGTGACCTGGAAGGGCAAATACATCGACCTTCAGGCCATTGGCGTGATCTTGATAATCGCGGGCGTGGCCGGTCTCTGCGTGTCGGTTGCGCTGCTGATCTCGCGGCGGCGCGGCCGGGCCGGGGCACAGGTGTACGAGGAGCGCCGCTACACCGAGCCGCCTGCGTGACCGGTGTGGCCGGGCCGCCCCGGCCCGGCGCCGGGGGCGATCCCGGCAAGGCCGTGCCGGTGCGGGCGGTGGATCGGCGGCTGCTCCGGCACGCCACGGCGGCCCGCCACTATCTGCTGGCCGCCGCCGGGCTCGGGCTTGCCGCGGCGGCGCTGATCATCGCGCAGGCGGGGCTGCTCGCGACCGTGCTCGCGACCGCGGTCCGTGGCGGCGGCCTGGCCGCCATGCGGGTACCGGTGCTGCTGTTGCTGGCCGTGGTAGCGGGGCGGGCGGTACTGAGCGGCACCGGTGAGGCGGTGGCGTTGCGGGCCGCGGCCACCGTGAAGTCACAGTTGCGGCGGAGCCTGGCGGCCCGCGCGCTGCGGCTGGGCCCGGCGTGGCTGGCTGGCCAGCAGACCGGCGAGATCACCGCGCTGGCCACCAGGGGCCTTGACGGGCTGGACTCCTATTTCGCCCGCTACCTGCCGCAACTGGTGCTGGCGGCGGTGGTACCCGTGGCCGTGCTGGCCCGGGTGGCGGCCGCGGACTGGATCTCCGCGGCGATCATCGTGGCCACCCTGCCGCTGATCCCGCTGTTCGCGGTGCTGGTGGGCTCGCGCACGAAGGCGCGGACCCGGCAGCAGTGGCGGCTGCTGGCCCTGCTCGCCGGGCATTTCCTCGACGTGGTGGAGGGCCTGCCCACCCTCAAGGTGTTCCGCAGGGCCAAGGCGCAGGAACAGGTCATCGGCAAGGTCACCGACGCCTACCGCGCCGCCACCATGTCGGCGCTGCGGGTGGCCTTCCTGTCCGCCCTGGTGCTGGAACTGGCCGCGGCGCTGGCCACCGCACTGGTCGCGGTCAAGGCCGGCCTGCGGCTGCTGTCCGGCCACCTGGGATACCAGACCGCGCTGCTGGTGCTGCTGCTCACCCCGGAGGCCTACGTCCCGCTGCGGGCGGTCAGCGCTCAGTTTCACGCCAGCATGGAAGGCACGGCCGCGGCCGGCCGGGTGCTGGAGATCCTTGACACCGAGCCGGCGGTGGCAGCTGCCGGCGAGCGGGCCGGCCCTGCTGGCCGCGGCCGGCGCGCCGATGTGCTGGCCGCGGAGATCAGGCTGGACGAGATCACCGTGACCTATCCCGGTGGCCGCCGCCCGGCCCTGGACCGCGTCTGCCTGTCGGTCTCACCGGGGGAGCGGATCGTGGTGACCGGGCCGAGCGGCGCGGGTAAGAGCACGCTGTTCGCCCTGCTGCTCCGGCTGGTCCAGCAGTCCTCGGGAACGGTCACGGTGGGCGGCACCGAGCTGGCCGCGCTTGATCTGCCCGCATGGCGTGCCCAGATCGCCTGGGTGCCGCAGCGGCCCTATCTGTTCCCCGGCACGGTCGCGGAGAACATCGCCCTGGGCCAGCGCGGCGCGAGCGACGGCGCGATCCGCCGGGCCGCGCGCCTCGCCGGGGCCGCCGAGTTCATCGAGTCCTGGCCGGCCGGCTACCACACGGCCCTCGGCGAGCGCGCGACGGCGCTGTCGGCGGGCCAGCGGCAGCAGGTCGCGCTGGCGCGGGCGTTCCTGCGGGACGCACCGCTGCTGCTGCTCGACGAGCCGGCCGCGCACCTGGATCCGGCCAGCGCGGAACGGCTTGGCGAGACCCTGCAGGCGGTGCCGCCCGGCCGGACCGTCATCGTGATCACTCACGGCCGGGGCTGGGCCGCCGGCGCCGGCCGCGTCGTCCGCTTCGACGCCGGCCGGCTGCTTGCGCCCGCCGGCCCGGCTGACCCGGCCGGCCAGGCCGCCGAGGCGGTGCTCCGGTGAACGGCCAGCACAGCCGCCGTCCGTTGCTGTGGCTGCTGCGGCTGGCGCGTCCGCTACGAGGCCGGCTTCTGTTGTCGGTGCTGGCCGGTGCGGCGGCGACCGGCTGCGGCGTGGCGCTGCTGGCGGTGTCGGGGTTCCTGCTCGCCCGTGCGTCGCAGCACCCCAGCATCGTGGCCATCTCCGTCGCGGTGGTCGCGGTCCGTGGGCTGAGCGCCGGGCGCGGGGTGTTCCGCTACCTCGACCGGCTGGCCTCGCACGACGTGGCGTTCCGGATCCTCGCCGACGTCCGGACGGCGGTGTACCGGGGCGCCGAGCGGCTGGCACCGGCCGGCCTCCCCGCGTTCCGCTCAGGTGACCTGCTTGCCCGGCTGATCAGCGACGTGGACGCCACCCAGGACCTGTTCCTGCGCGGCATCGGCCCACCGCTGGCCGCGGCCGTGGCCGGCGGGGCCGCGGTGGCGGCCTGCCTGCTGATCCTGGCGCCGGCCGGTGCGGTGCTCGCCCTGGGTTTGCTGACCGGCGGCATCGTGGTGCCTGCCGTGGCGGTGGCGGTCTCCCGCAGGTCGGCCCGGTACGCGGCGCCCGCGCGCGGCGAACTGGGCGCGGCCCTGGCCGAGACCCTCTCCGGCGCCGCCGACCTGCATGCGTTCGGCGCGCAGGACGACGCGCTTGCCGCCGTGGCCGCCGCCGACGCGCGGCTGACCGGCCTGGAACGGCGTTCCGCCGTGGCGGCCAGCATCGGCGCCGGCCTGCTGGCGCTGGTGTCCGGACTCACCGTGTGGGGTGTGCTGGTGCTTGGTGTGGCCGCCGTCTCCGGTGGCACGCTCGGCCGGGTGCCGCTGGCGGTGATCACGCTCACCGCACTTGCCTCCTTCGAAGCGGTCACGGCGATGCCAGCGGCGGCGCTGCAGCTCGGCTCGGCCCGCGCCTCCGCTCGCCGGCTCGCGGCGATCCAGGACGCGCCGAGCCCGGTGACCGAGCCCGCGGTGCCCCGGCCGCTGCCGGCCGGCCCTGCCGCGGTGCGGCTGCGCGGAGTGCGGGTCAGGTACGCGGCGGACGGCCCGCTGGCGCTCGACGGGCTGGATCTCGACCTGACGCCGGGGCGGCGGGTCGGGCTCGTCGGCCCGGTCGGTGCGGGCAAGTCCACGGTGGCGGCGGTGCTGCTGCGGTTCTGCGAGCCGGCCGGCGGCACCGTCACCCTGGGCGGCGCCGGCCTGGCCAGCTACCGTGCCGACGACGTGCGGGCCGTTATCGGCGGGTGCCCGCAGGACTCGCACATCTTCGCCGGCACGGTACGGGACAATCTGCGCCTGGCCCGGCCGGGCGCCTCCGACGAGGAACTGGCGGACGCCGCCGCCCGGGCCCGCCTGCTGCCCTGGATTCGCGCCCTGCCAGCTGGCTGGGACACCCGGGTGGGAGCGCACGGCACGGCCATGTCCGGCGGGGAGCGGCAGCGGCTCATCCTGGCCAGGGCGCTGCTCGCCGACCCCGCCGTACTGATCCTCGACGAGCCCACCGCCCACCTGGACGCCGAAACCAGCGCCGCGCTGACCGCCGACCTGCTCGGCCTGACCGCGGGCCGGACCACGCTGCTCATCACCCACGACATGGCCGGGCTGGAGTGCCTGGATGAGATCATCGTCCTGGACCGCGGCAAGGTCGTGCAGCGCGGCACCCATGACCAGCTCGCCCGCGCCGATGGGCCCTACCGCCGGCAGCGCGCTGCGGCGGGGCTGCCCGGGTAGCTCAGTCCTTCCGGCCCGCCGGGCCACGGAACGCCGAGACCAGCCGGGCCACCAGCGTGGCCAGGAATATCTGCCCGGTCAGTGCCTCCAGGACGGCCACCGCCTGGCCGTCACTGTAGTAAGCGGTGTAGTCGCCGTAGCCCAGGGTGGTCAGTGTGGTGAAGCTGAAGTACTGGAAGGTCTGCGTGCTGGCCACCTCACCGGGGACGAAGAACTTGTCGCCGCTCAGGTGGTAGATCGCCGCGAACAAGGACGCGAACATGAAGCCGATGACGAGATACGCGCTGAACGAGCCGAAGATGCTCTGCAACGTCACCGTGCCGAAGGACAGCACCCGGTGGATGATCATCACGGCCGCGATGAGCAGCACCAGGCTGGTCCAGATGTCGGCGATCCCGGTACCTGCGTCGCCCGTTTCCGTGCTGACCGAGAGGAAGAACATGACCGGCACGCCCACGACCGCGGTGGTCAGCAGGAGGCGTACCCCGCGCCGCGACACCGAAGAACTCCGCAGCGCCAGCAGCATGGCCACGGTGAACAGCACCACCTGCAGCGCCTCGACCCAATGCTGGTGGAGGAACGCGGACAGCAGATAGCTGGCCACCAGCACGACCAGCAGCGCCGCGTACCGGCCGGGCTCGTCGGCGGTCGAGGGCAAGAGCTTGCCGGCTGCCATGCCGCTAGGCCCTCGGCAGGGCCAGCATGGCCACCGTCGGGTAGCCGGCCGGGCCCAGGGCGACCGCGGTGGTCGTGACCCGCACCGCGCGGACCTTGAATCGCTGCGCTATCGCCACCACGAACAGCACCGTAGCGAACAGCACCGTGTCCCGGAGGTACCTCTCGGCGTTGTCGCGTGCGGCGCTGCCCAGGCGAAGGTGGCCGAGGCGCCGCACGGAGCCGCGCCGCGGCTGCCTGGCGGCGAGGCCTCGGCGCTCATCCCCAGGTTCCTCCGGATGGTGGCATGCACAAAGGGTCGCGTCGCGGCGCGGCCGCCGGTTCACCCCGGGCGGGTGACGTGGGGCGATGCGGCGCAGGCCAGTGGCATGCGTACTGCGAAAGGTCAGCTAATGGTCAGCTTGCCACCAGCAGATGCCCGGCTGGGCATAAGCATTTCCGGAGATTCCGTTCAGTTCCAGCGGCGACCCTCTATCCGGCGGACTTATGGGATGGGGGCAAGACGTGGCCAGGCAGATGACTGTGACCCTGCCCGCGACCGGGCGGGCGGCAGGTCTGGCTCGGCAGGCGACCCGCGACGCCCTGGCGGCGTGGCAGGTGGCACACCTGGAGGAGACCGCGGTACTGCTGGTCTCCGAACTGGTCGGCAACGTGCTGCGGCACGCGCGGGCCAGGGCGCTCGCCATGGCGCTGTGCCTGGACCTTGGGGTGGCGTCGCTGCTGATCGAGGTGCACGACACCGACCCACACGAGCCGCGCCCGCGCACACCAGGAACACTCGACGAGTCCGGGTTCGGGTTCGTGCTCATCGAGGCCCTGGCGGGTAAGTGGGGTGTCCGCCAGACGGAGGCCGGCAAGGCGGTCTGGGTGGAACTCGACGCCAGCCAGCCGGCCAACCACCCGTAGCAGGGGATGCTGGCCAGGCCCGCCAGCGGCAAGCATGAGAGCCTAAGGCCGATATGGCGTGCTGGCCGCCGGACACCGGCGCTTCCCGGGGCGGCGCCAGCGCGGGCTGCGAGCACAAGGGGTGCGGACCATGCCGTTGCACGAGCGTGACACCGTTCGCGACCAGCTGACGGACTGCGTGTTCGTCGGGCGCGACCTGACCAGGCCGGTACCGAAGTACAAGATTCCCCAGCGACGGGACCCGGCCCGCGGAGGCGTTCCAGGTGGTGTTCGACGAGCTGATGCTCGACGGCAACGCGCGGCAGAACCTGGCCACGTTCTGCCAGACCTGGGAGGAACCGGAGGTTCTCGCCCTGATGACGTTGTCGGTCAACAAGAACATGATCGACAGGGACGAGTACCCGCAGAGCGCCGAGATAGAACGGCGGTGCGTGCACATGATGGCCGACCTGTGGAATGCGCCCGAGGCGGCCAACACCATCGGCGCCTCGGCCATCGGCTCGTCGGAGGCGTGCATGCTGGCCGGGATGGCGGCCAAGTGGCGGTGGCGGGCCAAGCGGCGGGCCGCGGGCAAGAGCGTGGACAACCCGAACATGGTCTGTGGCCCGGTGCAGGTGGTGTGGCACAAGTTCGCCCGCTACTGGGACATCGAGATGCGTGAGGTCCCGATGGCCCCCGGCCGTTACGCCATGGATCCGGCCACGATGCTGGAACGGGTGGACGAAAACACGATCATGGTGGTGCCGACCCTCGGCGTCACCTACACCGGCGCCTACGAGCCGGTGGCGGAGATGGCGGCAGCCCTTGACAAGCTGCAGGCCGACACCGGCCTGGATATCGACATCCACGTGGACGCGGCGAGCGGCGGCTTCCTCGCCCCGTTCTGCGCACCCGAGGTGGTCTTCGACTTCCGCCTGCCCCGGGTGAAGTCGATCAGCGCTTCGGGGCACAAGTTCGGGCTGGCCCCGCTGGGGGCCGGCTGGGTGATCTTCCGTGATGCCGCGGAACTGCCCGACGACCTGGTGTTCCACGTCAACTACCTCGGCGGGGACATGCCGGTGTTCCAGATCAACTTCTCCCGCCCGGCGGGGCAGATCATCGCCAGTTACTACAACTTCCTGCGCCTGGGCTTCGACGGCTACCGGCGCATCCACCAGGCCTCCTATGAGATAGGCCAGTACCTCGCCACCGAGATCGTCAAGATGGGCCCGTTCGAGCTGCTCTGCAACAGCAATCCCGGCACCGGGATACCGACAGTCACCTGGCGCATCGCCGAGGGCGAGGATCCCGGGTACACCCTGTTCGACCTCGCCGACCGGCTGCGCAACCGCGGCTGGCAGGTGCCGGCCTACACTCTTACTGGGACGGCGTCCGACATCGCCGTGCAGCGCATTCTGGTCCGTCTGGGGGTGAGCCGGGACATGGCCTCGTTGCTTCTCGACGACTTCCGCGACGCGGTGGCGCACTTCAGCAAGCACCCGGTGACCGTGCCCATGTCCAAGGAGGAATCCAGCGGGTTCAATCACCTCTGACACCGCGTCGGAGCGGCGCATGCGGGGCCTGGTCCGCTTCATGGCCGCCTCGCTGGCCTTCGCTGGCTGCGTCAACTTCTGGGCCGCCGTCTACCAGATCGCACGTTCCGCCAGCTACACGGCCACCCCGCAATACGTGTTCGGCAACCTCCGCGCCTGGGGGTTCGTCACGATGGTCATCGCGATCGGCCAGTTCGCCGTGGCCGCCGGCCTGGTCGCCGGCAGTCAGCGGGCCCGCTGGTTCGGGGCCGGGCTGGCACTGGTGAACGGGTTCGGGCAGATATCCGGCCTCCCCGGGTACCCGCCCTGGTTCCTGGTGGTCACCGCCGTGGACATGGTCGTGCTCTTCGGGCTCGCCATCTACGGCAGGCGGTCAGCCGTCCAGGAGCGAAAGCTCGCGTGACCGGGCGACCGCCTGCTCGCGGGACGTCGCCATGAGCTTCCGGTACAGCGACGCGGTCTGCGACTTGACGGTGTTGTGTGAGATGGCCAGTTCGGCCGCGATCTCCGCCAGCGACAGGTGCGTGGCAAGCAGTGGCAGCAGGCGAAGTTCGGCGGCGGTCAGCGCGGAGGCACCCGCGGCTGCCGGGCCGTGCCTGCCCGGCAGCCGCGTCCGCAGCGCCCGGGCCTGTCCGGTCAGGGTGCCGAGGCCAGGGCGCCGCCGGAGCACCTCATCGATCTCCCGCAGCAGCGTCCTGGCACCCGGCAGGTCGGCGAGGTCAAGGTGCACGCGAGCGAGTTCGATGCGGGCCTGCACCGCGATATGGGGCACCGTGTAGGTCAGCAGTGGCCGCGAACGCTGGGCATGAACCAGTTCGCTGCGGGTTTCTGTGATGTCCCCCCGGCGCAGCGCCGCCCGGGCCGCGGTCGCGCAGATCAGCGGGCTCACATAGCTTTCCGTCACGCCCGCCTGGCGCAGCACGTCATGTGCCTGCGCGGCCAGGGCATCGGCCGCGGTCCAGTGTGCCCGCGCCGCTGCCAGCAGCGACCGCTCGCTCAGCGCTGCCGCGGTGACCTCGTGCGCGCCGGCGTCCTCGCCGATCCGGACCGCGTCCGCCAGGGTGGCGTCGCCGGCGCCGGGGTCGCCGGAAAGCAGCTGCGCAATCCCCAGCAGCAGTGCAGCGCCTGGCGTGACGATGCCTGCCCCGGCGAATCGCCGCGCGGCCTCCCGCGCGTCGGCCTGCATCTGCGCGATCCCGTGCCGGCACATGAAGGCCCGGAGCAGCGCGGCCCAGGCCCCGGCCGGGTTGCCCGGGCCGGGCGCCTCCCGTGCCGACCCGCGCTCGGCTACGTCGGCCCACCTGTCCGCCTCGGCCGGCCATCCCGTCCACGAGAAGATGAGCGCGCCAAGCGCGGTCACCGCCGGGTAATCCTCGATTGCGCCCTGGTCGTACAGCCACCGGAGCCACCGTTGCAGGGTCACGGCCCGGCCCTGGCGCCGGACCGGTACGGCGAGTTTTTCCATCAGCCCCGCGGCAGCGGAGACATCACCGGCCGCGATCGAGTACTCCAGGGCTTCTTCCGGCAGCCCGTTCTGCGCGCACCAGTGCGCGGCCCTGCGCCGCAGTACCGGGACCAGTTCCGGTTCTGCGCGGTGCAGGCCCGCCAGCAGCATGTCGCGGAACAGGTGGTGGTAGCGGTGCCAGCCGTCCTGGCCGCCGAGCGGGACGAGCAGCAGGTTCGACCGGGACAGTTCTGCCAGCGTGGCACCGCTGCCGGGGGCTTCGAGGACCGCCTCGCACAGCGATTCCGACAGCCGCTCCAGCACCGCCGTCCTGGTCAGGAACAGCCGCTGCGATGGTGAGACCCGGGAGAGCAACTCCGCTTCCAGGTAGTCGCTCACCAGCCGGTTGGCACCGCCGAAGGTGACGGCCGCGCGCGGCAGCGAGCCGCCCTCTCGCAGGTGCAGCGCGGCGAGGTAGAGCGCCGCAGGCCAGCCTTCGGTGTGCTGGTGCAACTCCGCCGCCTCGTACTCGCCGAGGGCGACGCCCGCCGCGTGCAGCAGCGACCCTGCCTCTGCGGCGCTGAGCACGAGATCCGCGTGGCCGATCTCGGTGAGCCTGGCTTCGGCGCGCAGCCGCGCGAGCCGCAGCGGCGGCTGGGCCCGGCCCGCCAGTACCAGGTTCGAGCCGGGCGGGACATGATCGGCCAGCGCTGACAACGCCGCCTGGCATTCCCGGTTGTGCAGCACGTGCACGTCGTCGAGGACCAGTACCACCGGTGTGGGCATCGCGGAGAACGCCGCCACCAGCCGCGGCATCACGGTCCCTGGCACCGAGCTTCCCGGCGAGGCGAGCGCCGCGAACACCTCCGTGCCGATCGGCGCCACCATGTTGAGGGCTTCGGCGATGTAGCTGAGCAGCACCTTCGGGTCGTTGTCCGGCTCCTCCACCGACACCCAGGCGAACTCCCGGCCGCTCCGCTCGGCCCACTGCGCAAGCAGCGTCGTCTTCCCGAAACCTGGCGGTGCCACCACCGAGACGACCGGGCGCAGGCTGCCGGGCTCGAGCAGGTCGGTCAGCCGCGGCCGGCTGACCGTCCCTGGCCGCAGCACCGGAGGCCGGAGCTTGGTGGTGACGAGCACGATGGCTGTGCTGCTGGTTCGCCGCTGCGAGCGGGCGTGCGGCCGGCTGGCCCGCGGCTTGCCCGCCCCCGGCTTGGTCGCCCGCGACTTGCTTGCCCGCGGCTTGCTTGCCCGCGGCTTGCTGTCCCGCGGCTTGCTGTCCCGCGGGCGCGCGTCGGCGTCGCCCATGCTGCTGCGGCCTCCTCGAAGTACCCCGTAGGCCAGGACCTTTCGAAGGCTTGGACCGGCCAGCCGCGGCAGCGCGCCCGCCGTCACGGTGTACGCATGCTGACGATTGTCCAGATTACGCCCAGCGCACCCGCGCTGGGCGGTCAGCACGCCGGCCGAGATGCGCCGGTTGCGCCCGGGAGCACGAGGTGGCCGGCGCGGGGCGCCTCGTGGCCACGGGGGCGGGCCGGCCCCTGTGTGAACGAGCGCACGGCGGGTGTCAGCGGCGGAGGATGTCGCGAAGGTGCTGCACGGGCCATCGCCGGTCGAACAGCGTCGGGTCGTCGTGGTCCTCGGCGCGGAGGTGCTCGATCAAGGTCACGTACTCGTCGAGGTCGAGCGTCCTGATCAGCGTGAGCAGGTCGGCGGCCTCGCCGGTGACGGGGGCGGTTGGTGCCACGAGCCGGTCGTAGAGCTCCACGACCTGGTGAATCATCGCTAGGTGGCGCGATCCGGGCTTGACGGAGGGGAAATTGGTCGCGGCGAAGTCTTCGGTGAAGACGATGGGCTCGAGTGCCAGGGCCTGTGGTCCGTAGTGCTGAGCGAGATGGATAAGCAATTCGACGTCGAAGGTCTCGTTGAAGGAAGTCATCGGCCGGAGGGCCGGGCCGAGCGCGGCCCCGTCGAAGGCCTTGAAGCCGGCCTGGGTATCGAGCACGTGGGCCAGGGATGGGATGAGCAGGGCCCGGACGAAATGGCGGAACAGGATGATGATCTTGTCCGGCTTGCCGCCGGTGCTGTGCGGCTCGGTGACCGGCCCGTCGGCCCGGACCAGTACCGCCCCCTCGATCCCGTAACGCTGGCCGAGCGCGCCGGCCACCTTGTCACCGGCCACTACCGGCGCCGCCAGCGAGCCCAGCTGGGCCAGGTTCGCGGACAGGTCCGCGTCGGTGTAGCAGACCACATGCCGGCCGCCGTCCGCCCCCGCCGGACCGGCCCCGACCGCGGCGGCCATCCCAACCAGTATCGATCCGCCCTTGCGGGACTGCCCGGTCGAGGTCAGCCGGTCGAATGCGGGGCTGATCGGGAGGTCGCGCCCGATCACATCAGCCAGCCTGAGCACCGTCACGCTGCGGTGCCCTTCCCTCGGGTAACCCTCGGCTGCCGCGATGTGCGTCATGAGATCGGCACTGGAGGGCTGGTCCTGGCAGCCGTCGTCGCAGGCGATGATGCTCCACGTGACGCCGGGCAGGCCGCCGGTCAGCCAGTCGAGCTGGCGGACCTTGGCCCGCACGAAGTCCTCCCCGTGCGGGTGCGCCGCACGGGGGACCATGCGGCCCGTCTCGCCGTACATGGCCCACACCACGGTCAGGTGGATCGGCCCGGTCAGCTCGCCCAGCCGCCGCCGGGACCGGGCCGCAGCATTCGCTTCGGCCGCCACCGCCGGACCGTGGCTGGCCGCGGCGCGCACCGCCGCCGCGGGGTCCTCGACCAGGGCGGAGGCCACGTCGAGCACCGCCTGGTTCTGATCAGAGTCCGTGAGGTCGCGCACGGGCAACAACGCCTTGTTCATAACCCGAGGATGCCAGGGCGCCCCGCTCCTGGGCGCTCCGACCCGCGGTCAGGGCGTAGCCCTAGAGCAGCCGTTCGGCGAGTTCGTCGGCGAGCTGCCTGCTCACGATCAGGACGTTGATGAGGTGAAGCGTCTCAAGGACGATGTCCGCCTTGTCCGACTCCACTGCTACAACCACGACTCCCGGGCGTCGTTTTTGCAGATCAGCGTTGAGTGCGCAGCCCCTGAAGTCGCCATATTGAGCCCCGAGCCAGCGCTCGTTGACTTTCGCGACCCATTCTTTGTTCTCGTCGCTGATTTCGTTCTTGGCAATCCACACCCCGCCTATGTTGCCGACGGCAAGGTCCAGAACATTTGGTCCTTCCGCCTCTTCCGTCTCCGTGTACCACGGGTCAGAGACGCCGGCTATGTCTCGCTTGCTGGTATCGACGTTCCCGAGACCAGTCAATATCATGGGCACCTCAGCGATGAGTGGGGTCTCATCGGAGTCAGGAGCCCCGAAGATCCGCTTGTAATGGTTTGAGTAGCGGATAAGCTCGCGTGCGGCCCGGCCACCGTCCTGGTCATGAACCGACTTGGGAATCCGCGCTTGGACACCTCTCAGCGAGAGGGACGTGGAGCCAGGCCAGGCCTGCGAAAGCCGCCGGGCCGCATCGCTCGGCGCGATCCCGTTGGGCTCGTGATTCGTCGGCTCACCTGCGATCGGAATGAACTGCTTCTTCTTGTTCTCGTCCGGTGCGCCGCTATTGGGCATGTAATCGACTGTGGCGGCAATGGTTCTGCCCCATGCCACGCAGCACATGTCGACTCCGTCGATATAGCTGGCGACGATCCCTGCTGCGCTCGCGCCGAAAGAACGGAAGGCGCGCGCACGGGCGTCTTTTTCGTTATCGATGCCTGGGGCGGCTACCACGTACAACTGCTTGAACGGCGAGCCGCCGCCTGACTGTTTGCGGCTGAGCTTCCGGGAGCGCTCGGACAGCGCCTCCTCAAGCTGCCCGTGCCGGGGGTAGAACGAGTTCACAATCTCCAGGCGGTCTTCCAGTGACAGATCTGCGGGAAACCGGAACACCTCCCGGAGAATCTTCTGGTCACGTGCCTCTTTGAGGAGGCGTGACACCTGCACCTGCGTGAGGCCGACCCGGGTGGCGATCTGGTCTTGGGTGAGGGCCGGACCGTAGACCGAGTAGTACGCGGCCTTCAACAGGTCAAGGCTGCGCTTCGAGGGCATAGCGGTCGCCTCCCGATGCTGGTGGCGTGATCGGCAGCAGACGTTACTGGTGAGTATGCATGATCACAACGGTTCCCCGATTGGCCCAGAATATTCCAGTTTGGTTGATCTGCATACCGATCTTGCCGGGCGGCCGCATGGTCGAAGTGCCCCTAGCTTGCATAGTCTGATATCGGATCGGTGAATATACCCCCCTCGCCCTTCCGGGGGCTCATCGGAGGGCGGGCTCTGACCTGCCACCTCGGCATGGCAGCCGGTCCCGCGGGCAACGGGCGGACGGCACGGCCCTCGCGTTCCACTCTCAAGGACGCTTCGGGCCGGCGGCTGGCACAGTTGCCCAGGCAGCAGCCCCGGCCAGCGCGGCAAGGCACCCGGCCAAGATCACAAGGGTCCGGGCCAGGCCACGGCGATGCATATTCGCGGGTTCCCGATGCAAATATTCGAGTATCGGCCCAGTGTTCATACCGGCTGGCTATGAATGAATCTTAGCGGTGCGCTCTCCCTGCATAAACACGAGTCTTGCTGCGCTGGCACCTAGCGGCTAACGTCAGGCCCATTAGCTCGGCCGGGAGAACCTCATGTACCAGCCTACCATTCGGAGGTATGCAAGATGCTATCGCAGCATCATCCGGCAGGCGGCTATCTCGAGTTCGTCGCCAGCAACGATCAAGTGACACTGCGCTGTCATTGGCCCGTTGACCTGAAGGCCGATGACTGGATTGACATCAAGAACGATTACCATATCCTTAGCTACCGGCAAGCGGTTGACGATTCAATGTCAACTGGTAACGGCGAGGCGCAAGGTATCTCGGGCGGCTACCTGAGAGTCATCTCCATAGCTGACGGGTTCATCATCGAGTTTTCGCGACCTCAGGACGGCTGGTCAGCAAGCTCATTGCGGCTTCATATAAGACGGCCTATTTCTGACCTTCTCCCCGGGCCTGAGCCATGCCTCGCGGGTCTCCCGGGCCTAGCGCGAGGCGTAGTCGATGGCAGCCGGACAGCGTGCTGAAGGAGGGGAATGACATGCCAAACGAAACCCCCCGGTTCATCCACGGGATCGCGGGCGCCCGGCCCTCGAATCAGCGTCTCAGCCCGCGCCCGCCCAACGCGGAAATGCCGACCTGGGCCGCGCATCTCGTTATCGTGGTCACGCGTGAGCACGAGCCGGATCGTGGGCTTTCCGGGCAAGGGAAACGGTTGCGGTGGCGCCTCCGGCGGCTCCGCTGGGCTCGCCGGTAAGGACGGCCCCGGGGCGAGCCAGCTAGCCGGTGAATATCGCGAAGATGTGCAGCGCGCGGCGCGACCGCCCCTGCCGCTACCCCTGGGCAGCCTTGGCGTCCGCCTCGATCTCGGCGGTGTCCGCCTTCAGTTCCCTGGCCTCCACCTTCTCGGCCTTCTTCATCGACCGCTCGATCTTCGCCCCCATGTCGGACACGCCGACCACCACCAGGCCCGCCTGCCCGGCGTCAAGGTGCTCACCGAGTTCCTTGAGATCGTGGCGGCTCATCCCGGCGGCCGCGTGTCCGGCCACCGAACCGAGCACCGCACCGCCAGCGGTCGTGGCCAGCAGCAGGCCGCCGCCGATCGCCGCGAACGGGAACAGCACCACCACCAGGCCGGTCGCCAGGCCCACCCCGCCGCCGAGCACGCCGCCGACCCGGGTCGGCGTCTCGTGCTTCTTGGTGATCTTGACCTTTCCGTCGGCGCGGCGCTCGATCACCGCGGCGTCGTAGGAGTCGATCAGGTTTTCCTTGGTATGCAGGTCCTTGACCAGCTCATAGTCCGCGTTAGCGTCGGCCGGGTTGTTATACACGCCGACGTAGGCGATGAACGTGTCGACAGCCATCGTGGTACCTCCAGTGCCCGTGGGCAGGTCAGCCAGGTATGCCTAGGACGCTACGGCTCGGGCGCCCCGGCCTCGCCCCCCGCCACGGGTGATCTCCGTGGTACCGCCGTCCCGAGTTCACTCGGGGACGGCGGGCAGGTCGGCGACGGCGCGCAGTTGCCCGGCTTCAGGGACACCCAGGCTGGTGTAGATGTCCAGGGCCTGTTCCCAGTGCTTGCGTCCGGCGTCGTGCTGGCCGGTGGCCTGGCAGGCATTGGCAAGCCCGTGGTGGGCACGGCCTTGCTCATAGCGGTCCCCCGTCTGGCGGGCCAGCGTCAGCGCACCGTGATGACAGGTGAGTGCCTGGCCGGGCCGGCCGGCGGCCAGCTGGGTTTCCCCGCTTCCGTTGAGTGCGGCGCCTGCCCGCCCGGATCGCCGATGTCCTGATAGAGGGCCAGCGCGTCCTGATGGAAGCCCGCGGCCCGGTCAAGCTGCCCCTGCCGGTAACAGACCGCGCCGAGCCCGGTCAGCGCACGGGCCTGTTCCCGCTTGCCGCCGGTCTGGCGGGTGAGGGTGACCGCGGTGAGGTGGAAGCGGCGAGCCCTGTCATGCTGGCCGACCGCGAGCATGGTTTCCCCGGAGCCGTTGAGCGCCTCGGCTTCGCCATCGCGGTCGGCCGCCTCCTGGAACACTTCCAGTGCCTTGCGGTAGCTGTCGATTGCCTGGTCATACTGGCCCCGGCGGTTGCAGACCGCGCCGAGCCTGGCCAGCGCCCACGCCTCGACACGGCGGCTGCCGAGTTCCCGCGACAGCGCGAGGGCCTGCGCCTGGTGCTCGGCGGCCTGCTGGTACTCGCCTTGCCGGTAGTAGACGTCACCCAGGTTGGTCAGCGCGATGACCTCACCGAACCGGTGATCGACCTTGCGGTAGACGCCGATGGCCTGCCGCATCTGGCTGGCCGCCCGCTGGTACCGGCCCTGCCTGAGATAGACAAGGCCCAGGTTGGACAGGGCGACGGCCTCGCCGGTGACGTCGCCGAGTTCCCGGCACAGGGCGAGGGCCTGGCGATGACACCGGGCTGCCTGCTGATAGCGGCCCTGCTGATCGTGGATGAGCGCGAGGTTGCCCAGCGCCCATCCTTCGGTGAGCCGGTCGCCTGCCGCACGTGCCAGGGCGATGGCTTGCTTGTGGCATTCGCCGGCCTCGGCGTACCGGCCCTGCCGGCCGTAGATGACACCCAGGGTGGTCAGCGTGCGGGCCTGCGCACCCTGGTCGCCAGACTGGCGGGCGGCATCAAGGGCGTGCTGGCAGATCGCCATCCCCGCGGTGTCGTGCACGCCGTCGAAGTAGCGGTGCAACGTCTGGGCCAGCCCGACGGCGAATTGCGGCCGGCCATTGCTGGCGGCGTGCCCGGCGACCGTGACCAGGGTGGCCAGCTCGGCGTCCAGCCAGGACCTGGCGGCGTCCGGGTCATCGAAGCGGGGGATCGGCGTGCCCGGCGGCGGGGGCTCTGGCCGGTGATGCCGCTCGGCCAGCGCCAGGCAGTCCATCGCCGCGGCGCACGCGGCCAGGTAGTAACCGAAGAGCCTGGTCAGCGCCTCGCGGCGCGCCTCGCTGCGGTCGCAGGCGGCGGCCTGGCCGGCCGCGTAGGCGCGCAGCAGGTCATGCATGCCGTAGCGGCCCTTGCCAGCGGGCTGGATCAGGTGCCCCCTGGCCAGCACGCCCAGGAGCTGACCGGCCCGGCTCACCGTCGTGGCAGCGAGCGCGGCGGCCGCGTGATCTTCCCAGTCCGGGCCGGGATGCAGGCCAAGCAGCCGGAACATCATCGCGGCATCGTCCGGCAGGTGGCGGTAGGACCAGGAAAGCACGCTGGCCACCGCGCTGCGCGGATCCCCGCCCGCGTCCAGCAGGTCCAGCCGGTTCCGCTCGCCGGCCAGCTCGGCCGCCAGCGCGTCCAGCGGCATGCCCGGGCGTGCCACCGCCAGTTCGGCCGCCACCCGCAACGCCAGCGGCAGCCGGGCGCAGAGGCTGGCCAGCGTCAGCGCCGCAGCGGCGTCGGCGCCCACCCGGTCCCCGATCAGCGCCCGCAGCAGCGCAACCGCGTCCCCGTCCGGCAGCAGGTCCAGGTCCAGGCGGCGGGCGCCGTCCCGGGCCACCAGGCCCGGGAGCGCCGTGCGGCTGGTCACCAGCACCATCACCGAGGAGCTGCCGGGCAGCAGCGGCCGCACCTGTTCCTCGGCGGCGGCGTTGTCCAGCAGGATCAGCAGCCGCTTGCCGGCCAGCAGCGACCGGTACCGCGCGGCCTGCGCCACCTCGCCTGGCGGGATGGCGGCGCCCAGCGCGGTGAGGAACCCGGCCAGCGCCTCCTGCGCCGCCAGCGGCTGCCCGGGGTCGAAACCGCGCAGGTTGACATAGAGCTGGCCGTCAGGGAAGCGCGCGGCCACCCGGTGCGCCCAGTGCACGGCCAGCGCGGTCTTGCCTGCTCCGGCCGTTCCCGACACTGCCGCGATCGTTACCGGGCGCGGCGTGCCGTCCTGCTCCGCGGCAGCGGGCAGCAGGTTATCCAGCTGCGCCAGTTCGCTGGCCCGGCCGGTGAAGGCGGTGACGTCGGCCGGCAGCTCCCGCGGCACCGGCGCAGCGGCCGGAGGGCCGAGGCCCACCCTCATGGCCCCGGCGGGAACGTCCGCCGCCCCGGCAGCGGCCAGCACCTCGGCGGCGGCGGCCCGGCCTGCGGCAGCCTTGACGAAAACGGCGCGCGCCGTCCCGGTCAGCTGCAGTGCGCCCGCCAGCCGCTCCGCGGTGGGCTTGTGCGCGGTCCGGTGGCGGCGCCCCTCCAGATCCTGGATCGTCCGCAGGCTCACCGCGGCGTCTTCGGCAAGTTCCTCCTGCGTAAGCCGGGCGTCCTTCCTCAGCTGCCGTAGCAGGTCAGCGAAATCTGATGGCGGCTGCCCGGTCACTGTCCCCACCGCTCCCTCACCGCCCCGGGGCCGCCCCCGGGGTGTCCCGTCACCGCAAGGGTACGCAGGCGGCGCGGGAGTGCCCGGGCGATTCCTTACCGTCACGCGTTGGGTTCCACCCCGGTTCCGCCCGGCAGCGCCGGGCGGGGGGCCCTTGCCCTCGCGGTGGTTTCGGGGGACGGTGGGGGATGCGCCTAACCAGTAAATTGCTGGCCGGCTGTGCTGCCTTCGCATTTATTGCCGTCGCCGCGGCGCCCGCCTTGGCCGACCCGCCAAAAGGGGTGGTGCCGCGCGCGGCAGACGCGGTGGGGGCCGGCTCGGACACCGTCGGATACCTGCTCGACCAGCTTTCCCGCGATTACAACAAGGCCCACCCGAAGGCAGCGACGCTGCTGTACAGCTGGGATGCCGTGGACCCGGCTACCGGCAAGGCCGGTGGCCCGATCGAGACGAAGGCCACCTGCGCCAGCATCGCGCGCCCGGACGGCTCCTCGGCGGGCATCTCGGCGCTGGAGGCCAACACCACCGACCCGTCCAGCCCCGGCGACTTCTGCATTGACTACGCCGGCTCGTCACGGGCGCCGCAGGCCGGTGATCCGGGCTGCGTCACCGGCGGGGTCTGCTTCATCCGGCTGGCCGCCGACGCGGTCACCTGGGCCGCCCGTGATACCGCGAGCGGCGGGACCGACGCCCCGGCGAGCCTGACCGTGGCCCAGCTCAAGGACATCTACCTGTGCAAGGTCACCAACTGGGCCAAGGTCGGCGGTAAGAGCGCGCCCATCAAGCCTTTCCTGCCGCAGGCGGCCTCGGGTCTCACGGCTGCCTGGCTCACCGCGCTCGGCGGCGGCAAAACCCCGATCACCCCGGGTGCCTGCGTCAAGGACGCGGGCGGCACGCTGCAGGACAACCAGGGCATCAGCGCCGTGCTCGACAGCCCCGGCGTGCTCGTCCCCTACTCCGTCGCCGCCTACATTGCCCAGGCCTACCACGACGCCCCGTGCACCAAGTCCTCGTGCACCGGCTCGCCAGCCTGCGCGCCCACCGGCTCGCAGAACCTGTTCGGCTGCGATGAGCACGGCGTGCTCGGCCTCGGCGAGATCGATGGCGACGCGCCGATGCTGCCCTGGCCGCCGCCCGCGGCGCCCTGCGCCACGTGCGCGATCAGCTCGAAGTTCCCGCCGCTGTTCCTGCACGACGTCTTCGTGGTGGTCCGTGAGGCCGCAACCGCCACCCACATCCCTGCCTACCTGCAGCCGATCTTCGACCCCACGTCGGCCAGCCCGCCCGGATTCACCTGTACCGCCACCGGCGGGAAAGACATCAAGAGCTACGGGTTCCAGACACTGCCCTGGCCCCCGAAATCGCGCCGCGTCCCGCTGCTGAGCGCGTGCGGCACGCCGCAGCACATCCCGCCGCCCTGACGGGCAGGGCATGGCCGCGGGGCCGCCGTCCCCCCCTCGAGGACGGCGGCCCCGCAGCCCGGGCGGGACCAGGCCCGGGCCGGGGTGATCGTTATGTATTGATCAAGGGCTGGTGACGGTCGCCGGCGGGCTGAGGGTGTGCCGGAGCCCGTTGGCAGCGCCTGCCTCGACTCTGGTTCCGGAGCGGCCCGATCACCACACGCGATCGGACACGCGATCACCCACGCAGTTCAGCGGCGGGGAGTGAAGGGCCCCGTCCGGGAGGCGCTCGCGGCAGGTGTCACGGGCGCCCTGCGCATGCGATGGCGCACTAGGTTCCTGGAATGAAGCCGAGCCTCTTGTCGACGACATTGGCCAGCGGCTTCCCGGACCGGTAGCGCCGGAGCTGGCGCAGGAAGAGGCCCACCAGGGCGTCCTCCCAGCCGCGGAAATCCGCCGACATGTGCGGCGAGACGATGACATTGGGAAGCGCCCAGAGCGGCGAGTCAGCGGGCAGCGGCTCGTCGGCGAAGACATCGAGAGCCGCGCCTCCGATCGTGCCGCGGAGCAGGGCCGAGACGAGGGCGGGCTCGTCCACGAGGGTGCCCCGGCCGAGGTTGATGAGCCAGGCGTCGTGCCGCATCTGCGCGAGTTCTCCGGCCCCGACGAGCAGATGCGTGTCATTGGTAAGCGGCAGCGCCAGGATGAGGTAGTCGGCGGCTGGCAGCAGGGAGCCCAGTTCGGATACGGGCGCGATCCAGCCAAGCTCGGTATCCATCCGGCCACGGCGGCCGAGGGATCTGACGTGAGCGCCGGCGCGAGTCAGTGTCCTCGCTATGGCCCGGCCGATGCCACCGGCGCCGGCGATCAGGACCTCGCGGCCGGCCAGGCGGGTCGTTTCCCGGTGCAGCCACCTGCGCTCGTATTGCAGGCGCATCGTGGTGTGCAGGTCGGAACAAATGGCAGAGACCAAAGTGAGCGCATATTCCGCCATGGGCTCATCGAAGACGCCAGCACTATTAGTAACGACTATATCGCTGTCCACAAGAGCGGGAAAGAGCAGCGAGTCAACGCCAACAGTCGCCGCTGCCACCCAGCGGAGCCTCTTGCTCCATCCCCATTCCGTGGCCAGCCAATCCAGCCGCGGCTGCCATACGAAAGCGACGTCCGCATCCGCCGCTTCGCGAGCCAGGCTTTCCCGGTCCGGTATGAAGCGCAGGCCGCATCCCTCGGGGCGCCGTTCCAGCCCGGGTGGCGGCTCGTCAGCTGAGGCACCGACAACTGCCACCACGCACGAACCCGAACCGTGCATGCCCGGCCTCCCGTCAGGAGTTCTGCTTGGCGACGCCGAAACGCCACCCCGGTCATGATTATGACTTAGCATGTTAGGCACCGCGCCACGATATGTTCAAATCACCGGCCCGCACGGACACGGGGCAGCTAATGAGTATTGAGAGCCTCTTTTCAGCCGAGATTCTGCGCACGACGCAAGATACGACGCTCGCCGAGGTGGCGGAGGCCATGGTCGCGAACGACGTCGGCAGCATGCTCGTTTTCGACGCCGCTGATCTGGTCGGCGTGATCACCGAGCGTGACATTGTCCGGGCGGCAGTGCGGGTGCCGGACATCAGCCGGGCCCGCGTGAGCGAGTACATGACCCCCGATCCCTGGGTGGTGCCGGTTCAGTGGACCGCCCGGCAGGTGGCCACCCGGATGATCAACCACGGGATCCAGCATGCTCCCGTCACCAGGGACGGCGACGTCATCGGTGTCGTGTCATCGTTCGACCTGCTCGCGCATCTCGCCCTGAGCGGCGATGAGGCCGGGCTCGATGAGGCCGGGCACGATGCGGGCCAGCCGGCCGGCGACGCCAATCCGGTGGAGGGCCCGGGACGATGAACGCGGCTGAACCGGCGGATGAGCTTGCCCGGGCCGAGGCGGTGCTGGCCGAGGCGGTGCTGGCCGAGTCCGGGGAACTGATGCGCCTCACCACCGAGCGGTCGCTGACCGTGCGGCTGACCGGGTCGCTGGCGATACGGGTTCTCTGCCCGAACCATGCGCCACTGCTGGCGGCACTCGGCCGCCGGCCGTACCGGGATATCGACCTGATGGCCTACTCCAAGCAAAAGCGCGAGATCGCCGCGCTGTTCGAGGAGCGGGGGTATGTCCTGGACCCGGCGATCCGGGCGGCGCAGGAGTTCGGCATCAAGCGGTTCGTCTACGAGCAGCCCGGCACCGGTCTCAAGGCCGACGTCTTCTTCGACGAGCTGGTGATGGCCCACACCGTGGACTTCCACCGCCGCCTGGAGCTGGACAAGCCCACCATCACGGTCACCGACCTGCTGCTCACCAAGCTGCAGATTCATGAGTTCACGGCCAACGACCTCATCGACTGCATCGTCCTGCTGGCCGAGCATGACCTGGGAACGGGCGGGCCGCGCATGATCGACGGCGGTTACGTCGCTGACATCATGCGCAAGGACTGGGGTTTCTGCTACACCACGCGGGCGAATCTCAAGAAGCTCACGGACTCGCTCACCGGCCAGCCGGCGCTTCCCGCGGATGTGGCCGGCCATGTCCGCGGCCGGCTCGGCCAGCTCGATGAGGCGATCGAGCAGGCGCCGAAGACACAGCGGTGGAAGCTGCGCGCGCGGGTCGGCAGCCGGGTCAAGTGGTACGAGGACGTCGAGGACGTCAACCGCTAACGGCCGCCGCCGGCTCGCTCGACATATGCCGTCATCCTGTTCCTGGCATCCTCGAGGTGCTCGCGGAACGCGGCCTCGGCGGTGCCGAGATCGCCCCAGCGCAGCGCGTCGAACAGTTGCCTGTGCTCCCCGGCGATGGAATCCGGCTGGTGGCCGAGTTTCTCCTCATCGAGCCGCAGCAACGTGAGCAGTTCCGTGGCCTGGCGCATGAAGACGTCGTGCAGCCGGGAGTTCCCGCTGGCCGCACATACCGCGCTGTGAAAACCCAGGTCCGCCTCGGCGGCCCGCGCGGCGTCCCCTTCGCCGGCCCGCATATCGTCGATCGCCTGCTGAAGCTGCCGGAACGACTCCACTCCGGGGCGCTGTTTGATGAGGCGGACGGCCGCTATCTCCACAGCGATGCGCAGGTCGTAGAGGTCGCGGACATCCTTCGCGGTGAGCTGCGCGACAAAGGTGCCGCGCCTCGGCTCGTCGCGGACCAGGCCCTCGCCGCGCAGCAGCCAGAGCGCGTCACGGACGGACCCCCGGCTGATGCCCAGCTGCTCGGCGATGCGCGATTCGATCAGATGGTCGCCGCCGGCCAGCTGGCCGGTCGCGATAAGCCTGCGGATGGCATCGGCCGCCTGCATGCCCAGCGTCCGGCCACGCAGCGGCTCAAGCGTGGCCATGCCCTCGTTTCGAGGCATTTCCTCCTCGCCCGGCATCGCCAGACTCACACCCGCCCCCGGCGGCGAACCGCCGACAGGCTCATCATTTCGAAGGCCAGATTAGCGGCAAGCGTCGCGGTCACCCCGGCGGGGTCATAGGAGGGGATCACCTCCACGACATCGAATCCGATGAAGTCGATGTCGTGGAGCCCGCGGATGAGTTCCAGTGCCTGATGGGACGACAGCCCGCCGGCTTCGGGCGTCCCGGTGCCCGGCGCGAACGCCGGGTCGACGACGTCGATGTCGAAGCTGATGAAGGCCTGCCTGTCGCCGACCCGGTCCCGGATCCGCGCGCACACCGCGTCGACGCCGTCGCGCATCAGCTCGCGGCAGGGAACGTAGTCCAGGCCCAGTTCGTCCGACAGCGAGGTCCAGTCGGCCGAGTCGTACAGCTGCCCGCGCAGGCCGACCTCGATCGAGTGCGCGGCGTCCACCAGCCCTTCCTCGATGGCCCGCCGCATCCACGTGCCGTGGGTGTACTTCTCGCCGAAGTGGTTGTCCCAGGCGTCGGTGTGCGAGTCGAACATGACGACCGCGATCGGCCCGCGCGACCGGGTCGCCCGCAGGTGCGGCAGCGTGCAGGAGTGGTCGCCACCGATGAGCAGCGGGATGACCCCCGCCTCGACCACAGGGAGCAGGTCCCGCTCGATCGCGCCATAGGACCGCTCGATGAACCCCGGCACGATCGCGATGTCGCCGTAATCGACGCAGGAGAGGATCTCGAACGGATTCACGTCCTGCGCGGGGTTGTAGGGCCGGATCATGACAGACGCTGACCGCACCGCGTTCGGGCCGAACCTGCCCCCGGTCCGGTACGTGGTCGCGGTATCAAAGGGAACTCCGATAACAGCCAGGTCCACATCGTCCAGCGTCCGTACGTAAGGCAGCCGCGCGAAGGTCGGAATGCCGGTAAACCGGGGTGACTTGAGCGAGTCCTCAGGGACATAGCGTGGCATTGCTGACTCCTTGCGAAGATCTCCGGGCCCGCCAGAGCGGGCCGGCCCCCAGGCGCCAGGGGCCGGCCCCGTTTGCCGCTACTCGATCGGGATCTCCTTGTAGCGCTGGTCGATGTTGACGCCCCGGCTGCGGCGGTAGCTGCGGACCACGTAGAACACGATCGCCCCCACGACCAGCACCACGAGGGCGCCGATGTCGCCGAAGGCGAGGTTGGGCGTATAGGCGTTGTCGACGAGGATCCGCGAGATCGCGTAGACCACGAACACGGTGGACACGACACCGATAAGGCTGATGACCGGAATGCGGCCGATCCGCCAGGCGATCGGCGAGTTCTCGAACACATCCCGCTTGATGAACGGGAAGACGATCGCGGTCAGGCTCACCGCGAGGAAGGAGAAGGTGAACCCGAGGAAGCCGGAGATCGGGCCAAGCAGCTTGGTGAAGGCGAAAAGCCCGAGCCAGATCTCGGCGATGACGGCGGACACCAGGATCGCCCAGTGCGGCGAGTGGTACCGGTCGTTGACGTCGCCCAGCCGTTCGGGGGCGATGCCGTCGATGCTCCACGCGAGCATGGCCCGGGTGGAGTACACCAGCGTGGTCGCCCCCACGAAGAACGCGATCACGAGCACCCAGCCGAAGGTCAGGATCGTGAGCACGACATTCCCGCCGGCGATCGCCGTGAACACGTTGACGAACGGCGGCGCCGCCAGCTTGTAGTGCGGCGAGGACGGGGCGGAAAGCAGGAAGGCGGTGCCGAACACGTGCCGGTACAGGAAGCACAGCACGATGGTGGCGGCACCCATGGTGATCATGGCCCCGTTGATGCCGATCATCTGCCCGCGCTGGACGTTCTTGACCTCGCCGCTGAACGACACCGCGATGACCGCGAACCAGATGGAGAACGCGGGCCAGATCATGAACTTCAGCGTCTCGGAGACCGAACCGGCGGGAATGTGGGTGTGCGCCACGATCTGCTGGTAGGCGCCGCTCCCCGCGAGGCTGTTGAAGTTCGACTGGAAGTCGAACACGCCGGTCACGGCGAGCGTCAGCACGATGACGGTGATGATCAGGCTGACCAGCGCGATGTAGGAGGCGTACCGCTGCCAGCGGAAATACCGGCCGATGCCCCGGGCCTGCAGGATGGCAAAGAAGATGATCATGAAGCTGCCGGTCAGGAAGATGCCCCACTCACTACCGAACCAGGTGGACACGCTGAGTAGCGCGGAACTGTGGGCCTGCACCCCGAGCACCCCGAAGAAGGGAGCCAGTGCGTAGATGGCCAGGAAGGCGCCGTTGACGCCGTAATAGAACATCTGCCAGAAGGCGAATGAGAAACTGACCGCGAACCCGACCCCGGGATGGATGATCCGGGAGATGAAGACATACTCCCCGCCGGACCTCGGGTACACGGTGGCGAGCATCGCATAGCAGATGCCCATGGCAACGCCGCCGATGGTGGCCAGTGCGGCCGCCCATTCCATCGACGCCCCTGGATAGGCACTCCAGGCGAGGACGATGAAAATGAGGTAGCTCAGCGCGATCTGCTGCCAGCCATAGAACATGACGTCATCGGTCTTGACGTTGCGGACCAGGCCGGAACTCGCACGGGTGAATACGCCGACAGGAGCCGGCATGCTGGATGGGATACTTTTCTCAGCCATGTCGTCCTTCTTTACTAGCTCCTGGCCTAGCCGGTTACCAGTTGGATGCCGCGCAGGCCTTTCTTCGGGTGAATCTCCACAAGTACCCCGTCCAGAATTCCTTCGCCATATTCGCTGCCGGGGTTGGCGATCGGGACGCCGTCGAGCTTCTTGATGCCCTTGGACTCGTGGATATGGCCGTGCAGGCCGATCAGCGGGCGGTACTTGGAGATCGCGTCGCGGGTCGCCGTGCTGCCCACCGGGATCATCTCCGGCCCGGCGCCGGTCATGACCATCCGCAGCTCCTCATCGAGCCGCGGTGCCAGGTCGAGACCGCTGCCAAGGGGCGGCACGTGCAGGCTGAAGATGGTCTTGCCGGGGTCTTTGACGCCAGCGGCGGCCTGATCGATCCGGGCGGCGAGCTGGTCCTCGGGAATGTCGCGGGGGCACGGCCACGGGGTGGGGTTGCCATAGCCCATGCCGAGGATCTCGTATCCGTGCCCGAGTTCGATGACCCGCCCGTTGGGGTCCTCGATCACCTCCGACTTGCGCAATGCGTCATCGACCTCGAAGAAGTCGTCGTTGGCGCCGCTCACCATGCACCGGATACCGGTGCCCCGGAGTTTTTCGTCCGCCTCGGCCAGCCACTCCTCGACCCGCTCGATCACCAGCTCATGGAAAAGCTGATCGACCCGGCTCTGGTCTTCCGCGTACCAGGCCTGCTCATCCGGGGTCATCTCGCGCGAATACTGGCCGGTGTCCGCGATGCGGATCTTGAGCTTGGCCAGTTCCTCGGCCGATTCGACCCGGCGCGTGACGCCCAGGAACCTGGCCGTCGAGTACCCGCCAGCCTGCGTGACGATCGGGACCACGAACTTCCCGGTGATGTCCCCGCCGACCACGATGATGTCGGCGTTGTAGTACTTGGCGGAAGCCAGGAACTTCTTCCAGCATTTACGGGAGGCGTGAATGTCGGAGCAGAAGTAGATCCGCATCAAGATCCCTGCCCCTCGGGGAATTCCTGGTCCAGGATCGCGGTAAGCCGGTCGATCAGGAGGCCGGTGAGGGCCGTCCCGATCTCGGGGCTGGCTGGCAGGGCGCTGTAGCCGATGCCGTTGGGCCACAGGATGTCGGCGGGCGCCGGGAAGATGTCGTAGGTGATCATCCGCTCGGCACCCCCGGCCTGCTTGTGCTCGGTGCGGACGAGTTCCGGCGCGATGACCTCCAGCATGGACGTTTCCGTGATCGAGGCGTGCTCGGCCGCCCACCCGGGGAAAGCGTCGCCGAAGATGCGCTGCACGTCGTCGGCGCTCACCTGGTCCCACCAGTTGACCAGGAGCACCTTGGACGTCCCGTGGTAGGGCTCACTCGCCTGTTCCGCGGCCTCGAGCAAGGTCCACGCGTTCTCGAAGTGCCCGTTGAGGATGACGACCTTGCGGAAGCCCTGGCGCAGGAAGTCATCGACCACGGACCGCACCACCTGCTCGAGCACCCGGCCGGGCAGCCCCACCGAGCCGGGGAAGTGCCGGCCGCCGCCGCTGCGCGGCCGGGAGTAGGCCGCGTAGAACATCGTCGGCGCGACGACCAGCCTGCGCCGCGCCGCCACCTGAGCGGCGATGTAGGCCGGGATGAAACCGTCGGTGCCGAGCGGCAGATGCGGGCCGTGCTGTTCGATCGCCCCCACCGGAAGCACGATGGGCGTGCCCGCCTCGATCTCCGCACGCACCTCGAGCCAGGTCATCTGTTCCATGGGCCGCGGCCCGGCCGGAAGTCCCATGCTCAGCGCCTCACAATCCGTACCAGCAGGTGGCACCGCCGTCGACGACGAGCATGGCGCCGGTCATGAACGACGACGCATCGCTGGCCAGGAAGAACGCCGCCTCGGCGATCTCCTCGGGGCGCCCGAGCCGGCCGAGGGGAAGCGGCGCGACCTGGATCCGCTCCAGTTCGGCCGGGTCGCCGGTCTGAAACCAGCCGCGCAGCATCGGCGTGTCGATGGGCCCCGGGCACAGGCAGTTGACCCGGATCCCGAGCGGCGCCGAGTCGATCGCCAGGGCCCGGGTCAGGTTCACCACACCGCCCTTGGCGGCGCAGTACGCCGCGGCACGGCTGGCGCCCCTGATGCCGATCTCGGATCCGGTGAGCACCACCGCGCCGCCGCCGGCCCGGGCCAGCGCGGGGATGCCGTACTTGGCCAGCCGGAAACAGCCGCCCAGGTTGACGTCGACAGCCAGCTGGTAGTCCTCTTCTGAGGTATCGGGTGCGGCACCGACGGGCATCACCCCCGCGCTTGCGTAGAGCACGTCAATACGTCCCCAGCGCTGCTCGGCGGCCGTCACGAGCGCTGCCACGTCAGCGGGCCTGCGGACATCGGTGTCGAGGTGGAAAGCTTCGCCGCCGCCCGCGGTGATCTCCGCGGCGACCTCGGCCCCCTCGGCCGGTTGCGGGGAGCCGATCGCGACCTTCGCGCCCGCGGCGCTGAACCGTTTCGCGCCCGCCCGGCCCAGGCCGGAACTGCCTCCCGTGATGACCGCCACCCGGCCATCGAGCCTGTCCGTCACTATCCCCCCAACTGCCAGCCGGAATCGGGGTGGCCCGCCGCCAGGTGCGGGCACATCTGGTCGACTGTCGACCGTCAACGAACGGTAACCGTGCACCGTAATCACCGTCAAGACGGCAAATACGGACTTATCGCAAGGATTCGGCGAGCGCGGGGGCCACCTCGGCCGCAAGAGCCTCCAGGTGTGCCAGTGCCATGCCGAGCGGCACACCGGGCAGCCGCGGCCAGATCACCGCCTCGTCGAACGGGTAGGCCTGGCGCAGTGCCAGCAGCCGCTCGGCAACCTCGCCGGGCCGGCCGATCAGCATCTGCCGGCGCAGGTCATCCAGATCATCCGAGAAGGCGTAGCCGCCCGCCGAGGCGACGCCGCCCTCCCACTCCTGGTACTTGCGCTGCTGGTAGGCAAACGCGGGGCCGACCGTCTCCGCCCACTCCCGGCCGGCGTCCTCGCTGGCCCAGAGCACCGTGGCGAAGATGAGGCGGAAGTCCTCCGGGCCGCGGCCGTGGCGGTCCAGGGCGGGCCGGATCACCTCGCGGTAGAGCCGGGGCAGTTCGCGCTCCGGGGCGAGGTAGGCGTAGGCGAAATGACCATCCGCGTACCGCGCGGCGCGCTCCACCGGCGGCCGGCGCATGCCGCCGAGCACCAGCGGGATGGGGCGCTGCACCGGCGGCACGTTGACCCAGGCGCCGTCCGGGAGCAGCCCGCCGGACAGGCCCGCCTTGATGAAGGCGACGCCTTCGTCCATCGCCCGGGCCCGTTCGGCCAGGTCGGCGCCGAACACGCGGAACTCGTCCGGGTAGTTCCCGGCGCCGAGGCCCAGCGTGAGCCGGCCCTGGGACAGCACGTCCACCAGGCACGCCTCCTCCACCACCCGGCGGGGATGGGTGAGCGGCAGCAGGATGACGGCGGTGCCGAGGCGGATCCGGCTGGTCTCCCTGGCCAGCGCGGCGAGCATCGGCAACTGGGCCGGGAGGTAGCCGTCGTCGACGCCGTGCTGCTCGGTGGTCCAGGCATGCGCGAACCCGAGGCGCTCCGCGGCCTGCACCAGGGTGATGCCGTCCTCGAAGTCGGCGGCCCGCGGCGGTACGCCGGGCCGGGCGCGGAAGTCCATGTAGATGCTGAGCCGGCTCACGGCCTTCTCCAATCAGCGCGGGAACGGTAGCATTCACCAGCCCAAATGGCCTGGCAGGCAGGGAGGCTGCGATGGACTGGGACGGCCGCGTGGTGCTCGTCACCGGAGGTTCGCGTGGCATCGGGCTTGCCACGGCGAAGCGGTTCCGCGACGGTGGCGCCCGCGTCGTGATCGCCGGCCGCAGCGAGGAAGCCCTGGCGTCCGCGGCGGCAGGCCTGGGCCACGACGGGCGGGTCGGCACCGTCGCCGCCGACGTGGGCACGGTGGCGGGCTGCTACGCCGTGGTGGATCACGCGGTCACCGCCTTCGGCCGGCTCGACGTGCTGTTCACCAACGCCGGCGGCTACGAGTCCGCGCCGCTGGGCGAGGTCACGGAAGACATGTGGGACCGCACCGTCGATACGCATCTGAAGGGCACCTTCTTCTGCGTGCAGGCGGCCGCCGGGGCACTGCGGGCAGCGCGGGGATGTGTGGTGACCATGGCCTCGGACGCCGGCCTGCTCGGCTTCCGTGGCGGGTGGGCGGCCTACTGCGCGGCGATGGGCGGGGTGGTGAACCTGACCCGGCAGCTTGCCGCCGACCTGGCACCGGAGGTCCGGGTGAACGCGGTGGCACCGGGGCCGGTCGGCACCGAGCACCTGTACGCCGACCTGTCCGCCGCATCGTACGGCGGTTTCGAAGGTGCCGCCGACGCCGTGCAGGCCGTCACGCAGACCCTGCCGCTGCGCCGGATCATCGAGCCGGACGAGGTCGCCAGGGCGGTGTGCTTCCTGGCCGGCCTGGAGTCGATGACGGGCTCGGTGCTGAGCGTCGATGCCGGGACGACGATCGCGCTGCCCTGACCCGCGGCGGGGACCCGCCGTCACGGCGGGCCTGGGCGGTACAGGGCAAGCTGGCTGACGCCCTCGCCCGCTTCGCCGATGATCGCTGGGGCCTCCTTCCGAGCGGGCCGCCGTCACCGGCCCACGCCGAGAACGAACAGGCCGACGATCGTCAGGCTGACGCCCAGGACCTGGATCCGCCGCATCCGCTCGCCGAGCACCAGGACGCCGCCGGCGATGACGACCAGCGGGAAACAGGCCGAGGCCGCCGCCGTCACGGACACGGAGCCGCCCTGGCTGGCCCTGGTGTAAGCCAGGAAGGCCAGCACGTCGAACAGCCCGGCGACGGCCGGCAGGGCAAGGTCAACCGGCCGCGGCCGGTGCACCCGGCGGCCCAGCGCTGCCGCGGCGGTGGCGCCGAGCAGGATCGCGAACGTGACCACCCGCGAGGCGGCCACCGGCACGAACCAGCCCAGGTGCTCCGCCGACCGGCCAAGGATGTAGGTCGTCACCCCCCAGCAGACCATTGCGGCGAGCGCGAACCAGATGCCCGTGCGCCGCCCGGCCTGCTGCCCCGGGTGGTCCTGGCCGGGGCGCTGGCCGGGCTGGCCGGATGCCGACGCCAGGACCACGCCACCGATGGTGAGCCCGATGCCGGCCGCGGCGGCCGGTGCCACCGTCTCCTGGCCGAGCAGGACCGCCAGCAGCACGGTGATCACGGCATAGGCGGAGAAAATGGGGCTGACCAGCGATACCGGCCCGAGTTGCAGGGCCCGGTAGAAGCCCGCATAGGACGCCGCGCCCAGGATGCCGCTCAGCACCAGGGCGGCAAGATCGGCCCGCGGCAGGTGAATGCCGCCACTGCCTGTCCTGGCAGCGACGATGCCAAGCACGGCGAGGGTGACCACCTGGCCGGTGCACATGGTGAGCAGCAGGCCAACCCTGCGAGTGCTGACCGCGCCCATGAAGTCGGCAAGGCCCCAGCACAGCGCCGCAGCGAGGGCGACGATCACCGGCGGCTGCGGGCGCCGGCATCCGCGCCGGCGTGCCGCGCGGCGAACTGGTCCAGCAGCTCACGGTAGAGCTGGCGGTAGGCCACGGCGTAACGGTCGGCGCGCACATGCGCCTGGCCGCCGAGTTCCAGCGGGGATTCCGGCGGGTCCAGGGCCGCGACGATCGGGATGTCCTCGGCGAACACCCGGCTCTCCAGCGCGACCTGCTCCGCGACGGCGCCGTACTGTGCCCGGAACGAGGCGTTGGCCGCCACGAAGAAGAACACGCGGCAGCCGGGACCGTCGGCGGCCAGCGGCGCGGCTACCTGGCACACGATTCGCTTACCGCCGCCCGGGTGCTCGGTGTAGACGTAGGACAGGCTGCCCGCGCAGAACCGGTAGTGGATGAGCTGCGCCGAGGCCACGCCGGCGTCCAGCGGGTCGGCGTCGGTGCCGCCGAAGCGGTATTTCGGGCCCGCGTCAGCGCCGCCGTCCACCTGCCATTCGTCTGCGTACCGCAGCACGAATTCCCAGGCCAGCCGCCAGCCATCCCGGCGCACGGTATAGCCGGGGATGAGCGGCGACACGTTCCCGAATGTCTCCTTGTGCACGAACGCGAAGTGACTCGAGTCGCGGAAATTCTCGGTGATGCTGCGCAGGCCGCAGCCGACATCGAACGGATCACCGTGACCGATCTCCCAGGCATCGGACGGGTCGGCCATCTCGATAATGCCCGGCGGCTCCAGGAATGGCTCACGAATCGATATCCAGGCGAACCCGAAGCTGGTATGGACGGGAAAGGTTTCCAGCTTCGCGGCGGGGTGAGCGCCGGGCTGCGAGGGCACGAGCCGGCACCTGCCGTCGCGGTCGAAGCGCCAGCCATGGTAGGGGCATTCCAGTTCGTCGCCGACGGTCCGGCCCAGCGAGAGCCGGGCCCACCGGTGCGGGCACCGGTCCCGTGCCGCGGCGATGCCGCGCGAGGTCCGGTAGAGGACGATCCGGTGGCCGAGCAGTTCGGCGGCAAGAGGGCCGGGTCCCACATCGGCCTCGCGCGCGACCGGGAACCACAATCGCTCGAGCATCTCGGTCTCATGCGGGTACAAGCGGCCTCCCGGCAGGAGCTTTGCCGACTGTCAACAGTTGACAAAGTAGGGAGTTTCACCCGGACAGGTCAAGGCAAAGCCGGCAAAACGCCTAGGTCAGCCCGCTAGGGTGCCGGGCTGGCGGATGCCGATGGCCTGGCCGGCCGGTGGTCGCGGCGCCGTTACGGGCCCTGGTGCACCTGAAGCTCAAGCGGCGTGATGCCGCCGGCGCTGATCGGCACGATGTCCATCGGGCAGCTCGACAGCACCACGAGGCAATCCATGTGCGCCTGGAATGCGATGTAGTCGCCGGGGCCTGAGGAGGCCGTGTGCGAGGTGAGGGTGCCGTCCGCGGCGGCCCTGACGTCCATGAAGACATTGAGCGGCTGCGGAACCGCGGGAAGGGCGAACCCGTGCCCGTCCAGCGCCTGCCGCAGGTTCTCCGCGCAGGATCGGTGTGACGGTTCCGCGCCGAGCAGCGCATAACGCGCCGGATCGCAGGCGGCGTACAGCATGTCGTGCCGGCCGGGTGAAGTGTCCGCTGTCACGGACAGGATCGGGCGCCGCCGGTTCGTCAGTACGGGGTCACCAGGCTGCGGAAACAGCTTCGCGATCGCAACCCTGGTGTGCCCGGCGCTGGCGTACTCGCCCGGGTCGGCGGCGGCCACGGCGAACAGGTCACCCACCTGGCGGCCTGCGACATCCACGACGCGGACGTGGTGGCCCTCCCTGACCAGGACGGCCCGCCCCTCGCCAGGTGGCACCAGCACAGATTCGATCATGCGCTCATCCTCCCCGCACCGCTGGCCGCGGCGCGCACCGCCCCGGGAGTCGTGGCGTCAGCACGGCAGCCGGAGGATTCTGGCCGCGTTCTCGCCGAGGATGGCGTTCTTCTCTGCCTGGGAAAGCACCGGCAGCGACAGCACGAGTTCCGCGGTGTGCGCGGGCTCATACCACGGATAGTCGGAGCCGAGCACGACGCGCTCCGGCCCGATCTCACGGATCAGCGTGGCCAGCTCCGCCGGGGTCGGTGCGCCCGGGGCACCCGCCCATTCGATGATCTCGCACAGGTCGAACGCGACCTGCGGGAACGCCCGGGCCATGGCGAGTGTGTCCGGCCACTTCCCGCCGCCCAGGTGCGCCAGCACCACGGTGAGCCCGGGGAACTCCGCAAGCACGGGCGCGAACGCAGCGACCTCGGCGAACGGCAACCCGTCCCTGGCGGGCCCGGTATGCGACAGCACAGCCAGTCCCAACTCGTTGCACGCCCGGTACACGGGCTGCAGGCGTGTTTCGTTCGGCTCAAATTTCTGCAGCACCGGGTGCAGCTTCACGCCCCGCGCGCCGCGCTCGGCCATCTCGCGCAGGTGGGCCACGTTGCGCTCAGCGGGGAGCGCCCACGGATCCATCGCGACGAACCCGGTGAGGGTGGGCACGCCGGCGAGCGTGTCCATCAGCCACCGGTTGAACGCCACGTACCGTTCGCCGATGGTGGCGTCGAACTCGGCCAGGGCCCGGGCCCGTTCCGCCGCGTCCACGTCCGGCGGCAGCGTGGATTCGTACTGCTGCCGGAACGGGCCGGCCGCGAAGAGGTTCAGCACGACCCCATGGGCGAACCCGCCCCGGTGCAGCGCCACGGCCGTCTCCTCCAGCGTGCCGGTGTCCTCGCTGAAGCGGACACCGCCGCGCTCGCCGTACTCCCAGATTTCGTAGCCCGTCTTCCACCACCCCCCTTCCGCGCGCGACGGATACAGGTGGAGGTGCGTGTCGACCTTCAGCGGCCCGCTCATCCTTGCGTCCTCGCGGTCCATCTCGGCTGGGCGCAGATCCGTGCCAGGAATTCAATGATGGTGTGCGCGGCGAGATAGGACGTCACGCCGGTCCCCACGTCCAGCATGGGGTTCACCTCGACGAGGTCGAAGCCGATGACATCGGTATGTTCCGCCAGGGCGAAGAGGGCCGCGCGCAGCTCCTCGTAGTGCAGGCCGCCCGGTTCCGCGGACACGCAGCCGGGCACGAGCGGCAGGTCCAGCGCGTCGATGTCAATGCTCACGTACACCCGGGCATTCTCCGGCAGGGCCGCGACGATTCCGGCGACCGTCACGTCGCGCAGCTCCGCCATGGTGACCACCCGGTTTCCGTCCCGCAGCGCGTCCGCGAGCATGGTCTCGGTGCCGCGGATACTGCGGATCCCCACCTGGGTGATGGTGGCCACGTTCGCCATCCGCCGGATGTGCCGGAACGCATGCTGATTGGTCATCGAGAGCCCGTGCACGAACGGCATGTAATCCAGGTGGGCATCGAAGTGCACCACGTGCAGCGGCCCAAGGCCGGCCTCGTCGAACGCCCGCACCACGGGGAACGTGACCGCATGATCCCCGCCTATGACAACGGGCAGCGCTCCCCGGGCGAGGATCGCCCGGGTGGCGCTTGTCACGTTCGCGAACGTGTCCGCGGGGTTGGTGGGCAGTACGTCGGCGTCACCCACGTCGGCGATCCGGTTGTCGCGCATCTCGCGCTCCAGATACCGCCTGCGTTCCTGCGGGTCGAAGAAACCGGGCGGATCGGTGACGAACCGCAGCGAGTGTTCGCGGATCGCCCGCGGCCCGAACCGGGACCCGGGCATGAACGGAGATCCCTCATCGGTGGGCACCCCCAGGACGGCCACGTCCGCGTCCAGTTGCCCGAGATCCTGCACCAGGGGGGAGCGCAGGAACGAGGGGATGCCTACGAATGGGAAATCGAGACGAGCAGTATCGCGGCCTTCATGCATGCGGCATCGCCACCCCTCCTGGCAATCGTGACAGCTGAGACCCGCGGCGCGGCCGATGGCCCGTGACCTCTGGGTGCATGACTGCGATGCTGGCACATTCCGGCTGGGAGGTGCGCGTGCGGCAGGCGCCGCGGACCCGCGGCCTGCGCCCTGGCCGGGTCGGGTTGGCCGGGGTCGCGCCTGGGCTGGGTCGGCTGAGTTTGCCCGGCTGAGTTTGCCGTTTCCGAAGGCTAGGTAATGCCCTGGCCCGGCTCTCGCCGCACCACGTGCTTTTATCATTGTTTATATTAACAGTAGATAGCAGTAATTGCTCAGGAATACCACACTGCCGACTCTGGTGAAGATAGCCGCGAGGCGTGGTTTGCCTGCTCGGTTAACGGAAACTCAGGAATGATCTTCCTGTATCAGCTAATGTTCTGGTTGCGGTTTCCTGGCGAATGAGCTGCCAGTTCCTTGGCTGCCCGAAGGGAAGCAACGCGGATGGTATCGCGGACAACCCGTGCCGAGACCCTCGCCTTGGGTGCCCTCGCGCTTCTGGGCACCGCTGGCGGCTCCGTGTTCGGTGTACTGGCGAACGAGGGCGGCACGGATCATCTGCGTAACATCCTCCTCGGTGTCGTCTGCGCAACCATTCTGATCAGCGCTACCGCTGCCAACCGATTCATCGCCGTGCGGCTTCTCCAGTCAGGAGTCCTGGCCCGCGAACGCGCAGTCGACGAGCGTGATCGCGTCGTGCTCAGCAGCGAGGATGCCAAGCGGCACACCACTGAGGCCCAGGTCAACACCGAGATCCATGTCGTCATGGCACTGCGGGCGCGACTGTCGCCGGTGCTCTACTGCCTGGGCAAGCTCGCCGCGGCTTCCCCGGGCAGGCCGGAGCCTCCGCTGATCGGAAGCCTGCGGCAGGCGATCGTGGCCGCTGCGATTGAGCACCGTAATCCAGAAGAGACCCGAAGGAGTGTCTTCTTCGCTGTCAAGGGCGACCTTATGGAGTGCGTCAGTTACGCCGGTTATGAGGGACAGTACGATGTGGGGCGCATTGTCTTCAGGAATACCCCGGACGACCCGGTCGGCCAGCATATGTTCCGCCTCCTGGGCGAGGGCAGCACATTGCTGATACGGGACGTGAACGCTGCCGAACTTGCGGTGGAACTCCTCAGCTGCATGAGCTATCAGACGATCATCGCAGTCCCGGTAACGGCCGGCGAGTCCCCATACGGAATTCTGACCCTCGACGCCTCACGAGCGGATTCGCTGGGGCAGCCTGACGTAGAGATAATGAAGACGCTCGCCAGCCTGCTCGGGGTGGGGCTGGCGCTGGACGGCTCCAACGATAAACCGAGAGTCCAGGTTCCGGCACAGGGGAATCGCAAGCCGGCCTAAGTGCGTGCGGCGCGCCGGCTAACGGCAGACTGGGTGCATGACGCGGGGTGTGGTGCTTGGCGGCGGCGGCATAGCGGGTGTCGCCTGGGAGGCTGGAATCGTCATCGGCCTGCGGCGGGCGGGGGTGGATCTGTCGTCGGCAGATGTGATCGTCGGTACATCGGCCGGGTCGATTGTTGGTTCGCACCTGGCTTTCGGCACGGACCTGCAGACGCTGGCCGCGATGACGCCCGCACCCACGGGCGCCGACGCCACCGCTGTCCCGGCTGTCAGCCTCGAGGTCATCCTCAGCGCGCTCGCGCCGCTGTTCGACCAGGCGCTGGATCCCGCGGAGGCGCGCCGCCGGGTGGGGGCCGCCGCCCGTGCGGCGGGCGGCGATGAGCAGCCCTACATCGCGCGGATCGGCTCCTTGCTGCCGGCCACTGACCGCTGGCCGCGGCGCCGGTTCCTGGTGACGGCTGTGGACACCGAGTCGGGTGAGCCGGTTGCCTGGCACGACGGCTCCGGCGTCCCCCTGGACCGGGCGGTCGCGGCGAGTTGCGCCGTTCCCGCCGTCTATCCGCCGGTGACGATCAGCGGGCGGCGGTACATGGATGGCGGCATCCGGTCGGCTACCAACGCCGACCTCGCGGCCGGCTCCTCGGCTGTCATCGTGCTCAACGCCATTGGGCACCTGACCCCGCCTGAACCCTTGGGAAAGGAGCTGGCCGCGCTCGGCACCGCGGCCACGCTGGTGATCACACCAGACATCACGGCAGCCGCCGTGATGGGCACCAACCTGCTCGACGCCGCCACCGCCGCGCCTGCGCTGGAAGCTGGCCTGGCACAGGCGATGTCCTGCAGCGAGCCGGCCCGTATCACCTGGTCGGCAACCTAGCTCGCCGGAGGAACCGTGGACATCACCCAGCTGATCCTTGACGACCACCACGAGCAGCGCGGCTGTTCGCGATCTTGGAGCAGGTCGGGCGCACGGACAGCGCCGCCCTGTCGGTGGTGTGGGCGCGGCTGGGTGCGTTCCTGGAACTGCACGCGGCGGCGGAGGAGGCGATCTTCTATCCCGCGCTGCTGCAGGTGGGCCTGGCCGCAGGCCGGCAGGCCGGGGCAGAGGGCGAGACCCTGGACGCCATCCGCGACCACAACGACATCAGAGACGCGGTCGCAGAGGTCGCCCGCCACCGGGTCGGCAGCGACGGCTGGCTCGCCGCCGTCGCGGCGGCGAACCTGGCCAACGGCGATCACATGGCCGAGGAAGAACGCGAGGGCCTGACCGACTTTCGCCGCCTCGCCGGGCTGCAACAGCGCCATGACCTGGCCATCGCCTTCGCCACCTTCGAGGCGCAGAACTTCGCCGGCGTCCCGGCTGTCGACAGGAATCCGGAAAGCTACGTCCGTCAGGCGGAGCAAGATCTGCGGCCGCGTGCCGCGGGGTCGCTCAACATCGGCAGCCTCAAGGGGCAATGACCCGTAGCGTCAAGCGGGCCGCCGTCACCGGCCCACGCCGAGAACGAACAGGCCGACGATCGTCAGGCTGACGCCCAGGACCTGGATCCGCCGCATCCGCTCGCCGAGCACCAGGACGCCGCCGGCGATGACGACCAGCGGGAAACAGGCCGAGGCCGCCGCCGTCACGGACACGGAGCCGCCCTGGCTGGCCCTGGTGTAAGCCAGGAAGGCCAGCACGTCGAACAGCCCGGCGACGGCCGGCAGGGCAAGGTCACGCGGCCGCGGCCGGTGCACCCGGTGGCCCAGCGCTGCCGCGGCGGTGACGCCGAGCAGGATCGCGAACGTGACCACACGCGAGGCGGCCACCGGCACGAACCAGCCGAGTTGCTGCGCCGACCGGCCAAGGATGTAGGTCGTCACCCCCCAGCAGACCATCGCGGCGAGCGCCAGCCAGATGCCCGTGCGCGGCCCGGCCCGCTGCCCCGGGTGGTCCTGGCCGGGGCGGTCCTGGCCGGGCTGGCCGGATACCGACGCCAGGACCACGCCACCGACGGTGAGCACTATGCCGGCCGCGGCGGCCGGCGGCACCGTCTCCTGGCCGAGCAGGACCGCCAGCAGCACGGTGATCACGGCATAGGCGGAGAAGATGGGGCTGACCAGCGATACCGGCCCGAGTTGCAGGGCCCGGTAGAAGCCCGCATAGGACGCCGCGCCCAGGATGCCGCTCAGCACCAGGGCGGCAAGATCGGCCCGCGGCAGGTGAATGCCGCCACTGCCCGTCCTGGCGGCGACGATGCCAAGCACGGCGAGGGTGACCACCTGGCCGGTGCACATGGTGAGCAGCAGGCCAACCCTGCGGGTGCTGACCGCGCCCATGAAGTCGGCAAGGCCCCAGCACAGCGCCGCAGCGAGGGCGAGGATCACCGGCGGCTGCGGGCGCCGGCATCCGCGCCGGCGTGCCGCGCGGCGAACTGGTCCAGCAGCTCACGGTAGAGCTGGCGGTAGGCCACGGCGTAACGGTCGGCGCGCACATGCGCCTGGCCGTCGAGTTCCAGCGGGGATTCCGGCGGGTCCAGGGCCGCGACGATCGGGATGTCCTCGGCGAACACCCGGCTCTCCAGCGCGACCTGCTCCGCGACGGCGCCGTACTGTGCCCGGAACGAGGCGTTGGCCGCCACGAAGAAGAACACGCGGCAGCCGGGACCGTCGGCGGCCAGCGGCGCGGCTATCTGGCACACGATTCGCTTACCGCCGCCCGGGTGCTCGGTGTAGACGTAGGACAGGCTGCCCGCGCAGAACCGGTAGTGGATGAGCTGCGCCGAGGTCACGCCTGCGTCCAGCGGGTCGGCGTCGGTGCCGCCGAAGCGGTATTTCGAGCCCGCGTCAGCGCCGCCGTCCACCTGCCATTCGTCCGCGTACCGCAGCACGAATTCCCAGGCCAGCCGCCAGCCATCCCGGCGCACGGTATAGCCGGGGATGAGCGGCGACACGTTCCCGAATGTCTCCTTGTGCACGAACGCGAAGTGACTCGAGTCGCGGAAATTCTCGGTGATGCTGCGCAGGCCGCAGCCGACATCGAACGGATCACCGTGACCGATCTCCCAGGCATCGGACGGGTCGGCCATCTCGATGATGTCCGGCGGCTCCAGGAATGGCTCACGAATCGATATCCAGGCGAACCCGAAGCTGGTATGGACGGGAAAGGTTTCCAGCTTCGCGGCGGGGTGAGCGCCGGGCTGCGAGGGCACGAGCCGGCACCTGCCGTCGCGGTCGAAGCGCCAGCCATGGTAGGGGCATTCCAGTTCGTCGCCGACGGTCCGGCCCAGCGAGAGCCGGGCCCACCGGTGCGGGCACCGGTCCCGTGCCGCGGCGATTCCGCGCGAGGTCCGGTAGAGGACGATCCGGTGGCCGAGCAGTTCGGCGGCAAGAGGGCCGGGTCCCACATCGGCCTCGCGCGCGACCGGGAACCACAATCGCTCGAGCATCTCGGTCTCATGCGGGTACAAGCGGCCTCCCGGCAGGAGCTTCGCCGACTGTCAACAGTTGACAAAGTATGGAGTTTCACCCGGACAGGTCAAGGCAAAACTGGCAAAACGCCTAGGTCAGCCCGCTAGGTGCCGGGCTGGCGGATGCCGCCGATGGCCTGGCCGGCCGGTGGTCGCGGCGGCGTTACGGGCCCTGGTGCACCTGAAGCTCAAGCGGCGTGATGCCGCCGGCGCTGATCGGCACGATGTCCATCGGGCAGCTCGACAGGACCACGAGGCAATCCATGTGCGCCTGGAATGCGATGTAGTCGCCGGGGCCTGAGGAGGCCGTGTGCGAGGTGAGGGTGCCGTCCGCGGCGGCCCTGACGTCCATGAAGACATTGAGCGGCTGCGGAACCGCGGGAAGGGCGAACCCGTGCCCGTCCAGCGCCTGCCGCAGGTTCTCCGCGCAGGATCGGTGTGACGGTTCCGCGCCGAGCAGCGCATAACGCGCCGGATCGCAGGCGGCGTACAGCATGTCGTGCCGGCCGGGTGAAGTGTCCGCTGTCACGGACAGGATCGGGCGCCGCCGGTTCGTCAGTACGGGGTCACCAGGACGCGGAAACAGCTTCGCGATCGCAACCCTGGTGTGCCCGGCGCTGGCGTACTCGCCCGGGTCGGCGGCGGCCACGGCGAACAGGTCACCCACCTGGCGGCCCGCGACATCCACGGCGCGGACGTGGTGGCCCTCCCGGACCAGGACGGCCCGCCCCTCGCCAGGTGGCACCAGCACAGATTCGATCATGCCCTCATCCTCCCCGCACCGCTGGCCGCGGCGCGCACCGCCCCGGGAGTCATGGCGTCAGCACGGCAGGCGGAGGATTCTGGCCGCGTTCTCGCCGAGGATGGCGTTCTTCTCTGCCTGGGAAAGCACCGGCAGCGACAGCACGAGTTCCGCGGTGTGCGCGGGCTCATACCACGGATAGTCGGAGCCGAGCACGACGCGCTCCGGCCCGATCTCACGGATCAGCGTGGCCAGCTCCGCCGGGGTCGGTGCGCCCGGGGCACCCGCCCATTCGATGATCTCGCACAGGTCGAACGCGACCTGCGGGAACGCCCGGGCCATGGCGAGTGTGTCCGGCCACTTCCCGCCGCCCAGGTGCGCCAGCACCACGGTGAGCCCGGGGAACTCCGCAAGCACGGGCGCGAACGCAGCGGCCTCGGCGAACGGCAGCCCGTCCCTGGCGGGCCCGGTATGCGACAGCACGGCCAGTCCCAACTCGTTGCACGCCCGGTACACGGGCTGCAGGCGTGTTTCGTTCGGCTCAAATTTCTGCAGCACCGGGTGCAGCTTCACGCCCCGCGCGCCGCGCTCGGCCATCTCGCGCAGGTGTGCCACGTTGCGCTCAGCGGGGAGCGCCCACGGATCCATCGCGACGAACCCGGTGAGGGCGGGCACGCCGGCGAGCGTGTCCATCAGCCACCGGTTGAACGCCACGTACCGCTCGCCGATGGTGGCGTCGAACTCGGCCAGGGCCCGGGCCCGTTCCGCCGCGTCCACGTCCGGCGGCAGCGTGGATTCGTACTGCTGCCGGAACGGGCCGGCCGCGAAGAGGTTCAGCACGACCCCATGGGCGAACCCGCCCCGGTGCAGCGCCGCGGCCGTCTCCTCCAGCGTGCCGGTGTCCTCGCTGAAGCGGACACCGCCGCGCTCGCCGTACTCCCAGATTTCGTAGCCCGTCTTCCACCACCCCCCTTCCGCGCGCGACGGATACAGGTGGAGGTGCGTGTCGACCTTCAGCGGCCCGCTCATCCTTGCGTCCTCGCGGTCCATCTCGGCTGGGCGCAGATCCGTGCCAGGAATTCAATGATCGTGTGCGCGGCGAGATAGGACGTCACGCCGGTCCCCACGTCCAGCATGGGGTTCACCTCGACGAGGTCGAAGCCGATGACATCGGTATGTTCCGCCAGGGCGAAGAGGGCCGCGCGCAGCTCCTCGTAGTGCAGGCCGCCCGGTTCCGCGGACACGCAGCCGGGCACGAGCGGCAGGTCCAGCGCGTCGATGTCAATGCTCACGTACACCCGGGCGTTCTCCGGCAGGGCCGCGACGATTCCGGCGACCGTCACGTCGCGCAGCTCCGCCATGGTGACCACCCGGTTTCCGTCCCGCAGCGCGTCCGCGAGCATGGTCTCGGTGCCGCGGATACTGCGGATCCCCACCTGGGTGATGGTGGCCACGTTCGCCATCCGCCGGATGTGCCGGAACGCATGCTGATTGGTCATCGAGAGCCCGTGCACGAACGGCATGTAATCCAGGTGGGCATCGAAGTGCACCACGTGCAGCGGCCCAAGCCCGGCCTCGTCGAACGCCCGCACCACGGGGAACGTGACCGCATGATCCCCGCCTATGACAACGGGCAGCGCTCCCCGGGCGAGGATCGCCCGGGTGGCGCTTGTCACGTTCGCGAACGTGTCCGCGGGGTTGGTGGGCAGTACGTCGGCGTCACCCACGTCGGCGATCCGGTTGTCGCGCATCTCGCGCTCCAGATACCGCCTGCGTTCCTGCGGGTCGAAGAAACCGGGCGGATCGGTGACGAACCGCAGCGAGTGTTCGCGGATCGCCCGCGGCCCGAACCGGGACCCGGGCATGAACGGGGATCCCTCATCGGTGGGCACCCCGAGGACGGCCACGTCCGCGTCCAGTTGCCCGAGATCCTGTACCAGGGGGGAGCGCAGGAACGAGGGGATGCCTACGAATGGGAAATCGAGACGAGCAGTATCGCGGCCTTCATGCATGCGGCATCGCCACCCCTCCTGGCAATCGTGACAGCTGAGACCCGCGGCGCGGCCGATGGCCGGTGACCTCTGGGTGCATGACTGCGATGCTGGCACATTCCGGCTGGGAGGTGCGCGTGCGGCAGGCGCCGCGGACCCGCGGCCTGCGCCCTGGCCGGGTCGCGCTGGCCGGGTCGCGCCGGCTGGGCCTGCCCGGCTGAGTTGCCGTTTCCGAAGGCTAGGTAATGCCCTGGCCCGGCTCTCGCCGTACCGCCTGCTTTTATCATTGTTTAGATGAACAGTAGATAGCAATAATTGCTCAGGAATACCACGCACCGACTCTGGTGAAGATAGCCATGTGGCGTGGTTTGCCTGCTCGGTTAACGGAAACTCAGGAATGATCTTCCGGTCTCAGCTAATGTTCTGGTTGCGGTTTCCTGGCGAATGAGCTGCCAGTTCCTTTGCTGCCCGAAGGGAAGCAACGCGGATGGTATCGCGGACAACCCGTGCCGAGACCCTCGCCTTGGGTGCCCTCGCGCTTCTGGGCACCGCTGGCGGCTCCGTGTTCGGTGTACTGGCGAACGAGGGCGGCACGGATCATCTGCGTAACATCCTCCTCGGTGTCGTCTGCGCAACCATTCTGATCAGCGCTACCGCTGCCAACCGATTCATCGCCGTGCGGCTTCTCCAGACAGGAGTCCTGGCCCGCGAACGCGCAGTCGACGAGCGTGATCGCGCCGTGCTCAGCAGCGAGGAAGCCAAGCGGCACACCACTGAGGCCCAGGTCAACACCGAGATCCATGTCGTCATGGCACTGCGGGCGCGGCTGTCGCCGGTGCTCTACTGCCTGGGCAAGCTCGCCGCCGCTTCCCCGGGCAGGCCGGAGCCTCCGCTGATCGGAAGCCTGCGGCAGGCGATCGTGGCCGCTGCGATTGAGCACCGTAATCCAGAAGAGACCCGAAGGAGTGTCTTCTTCGCTGTCAAGGGCGACCTTATGGAGTGCGTCAGTTACGCCGGTTATGAGGGACAGTACGATGTGGGGCGCATTGTCTTCAGGAATACCCCGGACGACCCGGTCGGCCAGCATATGTTCCGCCTCCTGGGCGAGGGCAGCACATTGCTGATACGGGACGTGAACGCTGCCGACCTTGCGGTGGAACTCCTCAGCTGCGTGAGCTATCAGACGATCATCGCAGTCCCGGTAACGGCCGGCGAGTCCCCATACGGAATTCTGACCCTCGACGCCTCACGAGCGGATTCGCTGGGGCAGCCTGACCTGGAGATAATGAAGACGCTCGCCAGCCTGCTCGGGGTGGGGCTGGCGCTGGACGGCTCCAACGATAAGCCGAGGGTCCAGGTTCCGGCACAGGGGAATCGCAAGCCGGCCTAAGTGCGTGCGGCGCGCCGGCTAAGGGCAGACTGGGTGCATGACGCGGGGTGTGGTGCTTGGCGGCGGCGGCATAGCGGGTGTCGCCTGGGAGGCTGGAATCGTCATCGGCCTGCGGCGGGCGGGGGTGGATCTGTCGTCGGCAGATGTGATCGTCGGTACATCGGCCGGGTCGATTGTTGGTTCGCACCTGGCTTTCGGCACGGACCTGCAGACGCTGGCCGCGATGACGCCCGCACCCACGGGCGCCGAGGCCACCGCTGTCCCGGCTGTCAGCCTCGAGGTCATCCTCAGCGCGCTCGCGCCGCTGTTCGACCAGGCGCTGGATCCCGCGGAGGCGCGCCGCCGGGTGGGGGCCGCCGCCCGCGCGGCGGGCGGCGATGAGCAGCCCTACATCGCGCGGATCGCCTCCTTGCTGCCCGCCACTGACCGCTGGCCGCGGCGCCGGTTCCTGGTGACCGCTGTGGACACCGAGTCGGGTGAGCCGGTTGCCTGGCACGACGGCTCCGGCGTCCGCCTGGACCGGGCGGTCGCGGCGAGTTGCGCCGTTCCCGCCGTCTATCCGCCGGTGACGATCAGCGGGCGGCGGTACATGGATGGCGGCATCCGGTCGGCTACCAACGCCGACCTCGCGGCCGGCTCCTCGGCTGTCATCGTGCTCAACGCCATTGGGCACCTGACCCCGCCTGAACCCTTGGAAAAGGAGCTGGCCGCGCTCGGCACCGCGGCCACGCTGGTGATCACACCAGACATCACGGCAGCCGCCGTGATGGGCACCAACCTGCTCGACGCCGCCACCGCCGCGCCTGCGCTGGAAGCTGGCCTGGCACAGGCGATGTCCTGCAGCGAGCCGGCCCGTATCACCTGGTCGGCAACCTAGCTCGCCGGAGGGACCGTGGACATCACCCAGCTGATCCTTGACGACCACCACGAGCAGCGCCGGCTGTTCGCGATCTTGGAGCAGGTCGGGCGCACGGACAGCGCCGCCCTGTCGGTGGTGTGGGCGCGGCTGGGTGCGTTCCTGGAACTGCACGCGGCGGCGGAGGAGGCGATCTTCTATCCCGCGCTGCTGCAGGTGGGCCTGGCCGCAGGCCGGCGGGCCGGGGCAGAGGGCGAGACCCTGGACGCCATCCGCGACCACAACGACATCAGAGACGCGGTCGCAGAGGTCGCCCGCCACCGGGTCGGCAGCGACGGCTGGCTCGCCGCCGTCGCGGCGGCGAACCTGGCCAACGGCGATCACATGGCCGAGGAAGAACGCGAGGGCCTGACCGACTTCCGCCGCCTCGCCGGGCTGCAACAGCGCCATGACCTGGCCATCGCCTTCGCCACCTTCGAGGCGCAGAACTTCGCCGGCGTCCCGGCTGTCGACAGGAATCCGGAAAGCTACGTCCGTCAGGCGGAGCAAGATCTGCGGCCGCGTGCCGCGGGGTCGCTCAACATCGGCAGCCTCAAGGGGCAATGACCCGTAGCGTCGCTGGTTCCGCGTTCCCGCCGCCGGCCGGCGGTGGGAGGACTGGCTCACCGAGGTCGCGCGCACCTACCGGACGCTGCTGCTGTCCCACCGCGACGGCGCCCGGCTGGTCGCCAGCACCCGGCCGCTGCCGCAAGGCCTCCCGCTGCTGGACGGCTGCATCGCCGCCTTCCAGCAGGCGGCCGGCTGCGGCCCCGGCCAGGCCCTGCAATGCCTGACCACGCTCATCGCGTTCGTCCGCGGCTTCGTCCTCGATGAGGAGGCCGAACTGCGCCGCGCTCAGGAACAACCCGAGCCGCAGGCCCAGCAGGGGGCCAAGCGCACCGCCCCCCGCATCCCGCAGCCCGTTCCGCACCTGGACGCCGCCATGCGCGACATCGGATCACCCAGCGGCGAGGGCACTTTCGAGTACGGGCTGTGCCTGATCGTCGATGGCATACGCACCGTCCTGCGCAGCCACACGACATCGAGGACCGACGAGGCGGCCCTCGATGTCCACCAGGCTGCCCGGTAGCCAGTGCTGCCCGCGCCCGGGTCAGCTTGGCACTACCTTGACGTCGCCGATTCCCAGGGCCTCCACCGGGGCACGGGTTTGGGATGCGTCGCCGACCAGGACCGTGACCAGGCGGCCCGGGGAGAACGCCGCGGCTACCGTGGCTGTTGCCTCGTCCGCGCCTGTCTCGGCCAGGCGCGCGTATAGCTGGGCCTGGTAGTTGTCCGGCAGGTGCTGTTGCACCTGATCCGCCAGCGTGCGGGCGACCGGCGCCGCGGTCTCGTATTCGAGCGGCGCGACACCCACCAGGTTTTGCACCGCCGTGTCACGCTCGGTTTCGGTCAGCCCCTCCGCGGCGAGCGTGCGCAGTACCGTCCACAGGTCCTCCAGCGCGGGACCGGTGGACGCCGTGTCCACCGAACCACTGATGGCGAGCACCGACGTACCCGCCGCGCCGTCCGCGGCGCGCTGCGCCGGCGACCGGAGCACCTGCCCCGAGGCCCGTACCCCGTAGGTGTAGCCCTTCTCCTCGCGCAGCACCCGGTCCAGCCGGGAGGTGAGCGTGCCACCCAGGCAGTACGTGCCGAGCACCAGGGCCGGCCAGGCCCGGTCGTGCCGGTCCGGGCCAGTCCGCCCGATGAGCAGCTGCGTCTGGACGGCGCCAGGCCGGTCCACGATCACCACACGGCCGCTGTCGTCGGCGGTCACCGGCGGCACGGCCAGCGGCTCGGCGCTGACGCCGGCCCATCCGCCCAGCGTGCCGGCGAGTACCGCGTCCAGGTCGACACCCGTCAGGTCGCCTACGATGACCGCGGTCGCCGTGGTGGGCCGCACCCGAGCCTGGTAGAACGCGCGCACGCCCGGCGCGTCGATCCGGGCGACGGTGTCCTCGGTGCCCTGGCGCGGCCGCGACATCCGGGCGGAGGCCGGGAACAGCTCCTGGGCCAGCTGCTTGGCGGCACGCCGTCCGGGGTGGGCCAGCTCAAGCGGAATCCCGTCGAGACGGTTGCGCACCAGTCGCTGGATCTCGCTGCCGGCGAACGTGGGCGCGCGCACCGCCTGGGCTAGCAGCCCGAGCGCCTTGGGCAAGCGGGAGACGGGAACCGCCAGCGAAACGCGCCCGCCCATGTAGTCGGCGCGCGCGTCGAGCGTCGCGCCGCAGCGCTCCAGCTCGGCGGCGAACTCCTCGGCGGTGTGGTCGCCAGTGCCCTGGGACAGCGCCTTTGCCATGATCGTGGCGATCCCGTCGAGTCCGTCGGGCTCGGCGTCGAGCGGGGTGTCCAGGCAGATCTCCACGGCCACCACCTGCTGCCCGGGCCGGTGGCAGCGCAGCACGGTCAGCCCGTTGGCGAGGGCGCCGCGCTCGGGTATGGGGAACGCCCACGGCGTTGCCTGCCCGGGGGCCGGCCGTGGGTAGAAGTCCATGGTCATGGCTGCATCGGCCACCGGCCGGCTCCTTCCTGCTCGCCGTTCCGGCCGGCGGCGCTGGCCTGGGCGGCGTCCGGCCCGGCCGGGTCTTCGGAGGTCACCGGCTCATATATCAGCAGCGCACGGTTGTCGGGCCGCAGCCGCGCCGCGGCCACCGCCGCGACCTCCTCAGCGGTGACGCTGAGAATCCGGCTGACGGCCGTGAACGCGAGCTGCGGGTCGCCGAACTGCACCGCATGCCGGCACAGTTGGTCGGCCCGGCCGGCCGCGGTACCGAGCCGGTCCAGCCATTCGCGTTCCAGCAGGGCCTGCGCCCGCTCCAGCTCCGCGGCGGCCGGCGCCTCCGTGCCGAGCCGCGCCAGCTCCTCGTCGACCGCGGCCTCGATCTGCGGGATGCCGGTGCCGCCAGACGCCGTCACATCCAGCAAGCCCAGCGAGGGGGCGCCAGCGAGCCGCAGCAGCCAGAAGCCGGCCGCGATCGCGGTGCGGTCGCGGCGCACCAGCCGGTTGTACAGCCGGGACGACATGCCCTTACCGAGGACGGTGAGTGCCAGTTCGGCCGCGTCGCACTCAGGTGTGCCGTCGTGCGGCAACCGGTAGGCGGCCATCAACGCGCGCGCCGGGACCTGTTCCCGGACCTCCGCACGCAGCTCCGTGCCGATGATGCCGGGAAGAGCGCCGTCGCGTGGCTGCACCCTGCCGTGGTACGCCGGGATGGAGCCGAAGTATTTCCCGGCCCACGCGAGCGTCTGCTCCGGGTCGATGTCGCCGACGACCGCCAGCACGGCGTTGTTCGGCGCGTAGTACATACGGAAGAACGCCCGCGCGTCGTCCAGCGTCGCCGCGTCCAGATCGGCCATGGAGCCGATGGGCGTGTGATGGTACGGGTGGCCCTCGGGGTAAACCAGCGCGGCCATCCGCTCGAACGCCGTGCCGTAGGGCACGTTGTCGTAGCGCTGCCGGCGCTCGTTCTTGACCACATCACGCTGGTTTTCCAGCGACTCCTCATCGAGCGCGGCCAGCAGCGAGCCCATCCGGTCCGCCTCCAGCCACAGCGCCAGCTCCAGCTGGTGCGCGGGCATGGTCTCGTAGTACTTGGTGCTTTCGAAACTCGTCGTCCCGTTGAGGGAGCCGCCGGCACCTTGGACCAGCTCGAAATGGCCATTTCCCTGCACCTGCGCCGAGCCCTGAAACATGAGGTGCTCAAACAGGTGAGCCAGCCCGGTACGGCCCTTGACCTCGTACCGCGAGCCGACGTCATACCACAGGCAGACCGCTGCGACCGGAGTCAGGTGGTCCTCGGAGAGCACCAGGCGCAGGCCGTTATCCAGACGGTGCTCGGTCGCTGTCATGCCGCCGGAACCGGCTCGTTCTGCAGCTGTGTGGCCCACCGGCGCCCACATCCCTTCGGTCGCGTGCAGGAGAAGTCCTGCCACTGTACGAACGGAAGCTGCCAGGCCGCGCCCGAGCCCGGGGGACGGTTGTGGCCAGCAGGCCAGCACGAGAGCCGCACGTCGGCGCGTCATCGAATTAGGCGGCCCATTTATAGCTAGATAGCCCATTTTAACGAGGCAGTCCATTAACTTAATGTAATCAACTGATAATTCTAAGCTATCTTCGAAAAACACCTATTGTTCGCTCAAGGGGGGAAATGTATTGTCCGTCCTAGCGTCATGTGCAGTCTCAGCGTCGAGGTGTAGCCGCACGGCGACCGGTACAGGCACCATCCGGGCCTGTGCCGGCTGGGGTGCGGGGAGGCGCGTATCGTTCCGGGAGATCTCCCTGGTTCCGGGCCTGCGATGGCGGGGCATTAACAAGCACTCGGTAAGGGGAAGGCATGCACTTAAAGATCATGCGCAGACCAGTTGCGCTGGTATCGCTGCTGTCGCTTCCAGTGGTGCTGCTCAGCGCCGCCGGGGCGGCAACGGCAGCCACCGGCAGTCCTACCGTGGCCCGGTCGAGCGGTGTGACCACATCCGGCCTTGGGGTGTTCAAGCCGACGTTCGCGGGCACCGCTGCCACTGGCTGCGCCAGGGCTTGCTCGCTGCTCACCGGCCCGCTCAACACCCCCTCCACCGCGGCTGCCGCACGGGGCCACCAGGCCTCCGGCCAGGCAGGGACACAGCCCCGCGCGCATGCCATGCCGCAACCGCGGCTCCAGAATATCCACATCACCGCCGCCCAACGGCGCCTGTTCACCGGCTCCTCCTTCCCCGTCCCGTCGGTGAGCTGCCGGCCGCTGGGCCCGGGCTGTGACCGCATCAACACGACCACGGGTGGCGCCACCAGCGTCAAGGGCCTGAACGCGGTCGACAGCGCCGAGAACACGACCAACATCTTCAACAACATCGAGCCCCCGGACCAGGGCCTGTGCGCTGGCAACGGATCCGTGGTCGAGACCAATAACATCGGGGAGGTCCTGGTCTTCAACACCGCCTTGAAGCGCCAGTCCGCGCCGATCTCGCTCGACACGATCATGGGGCTCACCGGCTTGGGGTGGAGCAGCGGCGGGGACCCCTCCTGCCTGTATGACTCCGCCAATGGCGGGCACTGGTTCTTCACCGAGATCGTCTCGGCCAGCCCGGAGTCCCAGGGCGGTGCTTTCGCCGGCTGCTTCGCGGGCGTGTCCAACTCCTGCTATGAGGGCATCGCGGTAACCGACGGCAACAACCCGTTCGGCCCGTACCACGTGTACTTCTCCAGCGCCGACTACAACCCGGCTGAGCCGGGCTACCCGTCCCTGCTCAACGACTTCGCGAAGATCTCGGTGACCCGGGACGCCTTCATGATGTTCTACGACGAGTTCCCGCTCCTCGGGTCGCTGCCCGGCATCGGCGGCGGTTTCTTCAACGGCGCGCAGGAACTCGTGTTCCGCAAGAGCGCGCTGGAGCAGGGCCTGCCCACCATGCTGTCCAATGGAACGCCGAACCCCGCGGTCACGGTGGCCATCGAGAATATGGGCCATATCGCCACCCCGGACGGGACCTGTGCCCGCGACAACGTGCTGCACCAGGGCGGCATCACCTGCTGGGTGGCGGTAATCCCGGCACAGCCACCCGCGGGCCAGTTCGACAACAACCGTGGCGGCACCGGGTTCATGCTGGGCTCGCTGGACTTCTACGGGTTCCTCCCGCTGGCCACCTCCGGTGACAACCGGATCGCGGCGTGGGCCTGGACCGGGCTCTCCGCCCTCAACAGCGCTGGCTGCGCAACCTGCAACGCCAGCATCCGCTTCCAGGGCCAGCTCTTCCGCGGCGTCAACAAGTACTACGATCCGGAGACAGCCAACTTCGGCGGGATCTTCGCCCCGCAGCGGAACGGCCCGATACCGCTCGGCGATCAGTGCGGAGCGGCCGGCCTGAGCTCGCTGACCTCCTGCCCATTGGGCGGGCTCGCCACCAACGGTGACAACCTGACGCAGGTCTCGCAGGCGCAGGGCCAGATCTTGGCAGCCACCTCCACCCAGGTCGCCCAGACATACACCAGAGCCAACGCGGAAATTCACATGGGCGCGGTGTACTGGGTGCTCGGCACCAGGTCGTTCGACAGCACCGGCAGGTTCACCCTGACCGGCCAGGGGTACGTCTCGCCGATGCACGAAGACCTGACCATGCCGGCCATGGCCGGGGAAGGCGCCGGCGGTAACGGCAGGGCGATCATGCTGTTCACGCTGACCGGCAACGGCGGGCCGACCGGTGCCGACCACGGCGGCTTCTTCCCGAGCACCGCCTTTGGCCGGCTGACCAGCACCTCCAACGGCCTGCTCAGCTCCACGGTCAACATCGCGGCCATGGGCAGGTCCCCGCAGGACGGCTTCACCGAATACCAGGGCCTGCCGGGCTCGATCCGCCCCCGCTGGGGAGACTACAGCTGGGGGATCTTCCTGCCAGGCTCCGGCGGGCGGATCTACTTCGCTAACGAGTACATCCAGTACCCGAACTGCACCGGGGCGCTGTTCACGCTGGCGAACGCGACCTGCGACGGAACCAGAAACGGTCTCACCAACTGGGGGACCTCGGTCAACTACGTCGTGCCCTGACTCAGGGCAGCCGCTTAAGGACTGAACCACGGTCCTGACCAGGCAGAAATCTGCATGGTGCGGCAAGGGCTGAACCCGCAAGGGTCACGCCTGAACCGCCGGTATGACCAAGGCGGCCGCCGGGAATCCCGGCGGCCGCCTTGGCATCCGAGCTGGATAACCCCGCCGGGCCTGCCATCCCGGCGGGCCGCCGGGATGAACCCGCCGATGGCGGCATGGCCGCTTACTGGCCCTGCATGTCCGGCGCGTGGCCCATGCTGGCCAGGGCGGCCAGGGACGACGAGGAGTTGTCGATCTCGTAGTTGCAATGCGGCACCTCGCTGTCCCAGTACAGCGCGGCGGCGATCAGCGGGTTGGCGTCGACGAACGCCTGCATCTGGCGGATGAAGCTGACCCGCACGTTAGGTGAGGGATAGGCGACGCTTCCCCACTCAGCGATGAACACCGGCATCCTCCCGTGGGCCACCGCGAAGCTGACCACGTCGGAGAACAGCGACGCGGGGCTTACCGGCGGGTCCTGCCCGCCGTGGCCCGGGTGCCGGCAGCCGCCGGTGTTGTAGCCGTCGGCCGCGATGATGTCGGCCTCTCCCGCTCCCGGCCAGTAGGACGAGGCGGACTTGTTGATGTAGCCCCAGTGGGTCAGGATGAGCACCCAGTGCAGCCGGCCACCCTGGTTCCAGTCCAGGTGCCCGTCCACGGCCAGCTGGTGCACGTGATCCCAGGCGCGGACGAACTCGGCCGGGCTGCCCAGCCCGGCGTGCCGCGACTCGTTGTTCGCCTCGTGCTCGAACGTCACGTAGATGGCCCTGAGCCGGTACTTCACCGCGGCCTGCTCAACCGAATCGAGGAACGCCCTGATGGTGCCGTCCTCGCGGCCGGCCGCGATGGACGCGTAGCTGGGCCCGTGCCCCGGGTAGGTGTCGAAGCTCACCAGGATGGTGCTGCCCTGGGACATCAGGGTGGCTGCGCGCCGGTCGGGGAAGTGCTGGCCGATGAGGTCGTAGACGCGGACGATCGCCAGCCTGCGGCCGAGTTGCGGCTCCTCCTTGGTAAGCGGGACGTCGCCGCCGAACAGGACGGCCCGCCCGGTGCCGGAAGGGCCGCCCGGCGTGTGGCCCGGCGGCCCGCCGGGGACGTTACCCGATGAACCACCCGGGCCGGCACCGGAACCGCCGGTGCTGCCCGGCGTGCCGCCGCCGGTCGTGCCACCGAGCCCGCCACCCGGCGCGGTGGTCCCGCCCGGGCTCGCCGGGCTGCCCGCCCCCGGCGATCCGGGCGCCGGGGGAACGCCGATGCTGCTGTCGGCGCCCACCCAGAGCGGCTTGGTCGAACAGCCCGCTGCCGCCAGCAACACCAGGCCTGCCAGCACCACCAGGCTCACACGCCAGCGGTGGGCCCCGGCGCGGGCAAGCCCGCCGACGTGCACAAACCTCCCCATGAGGCCTAACAGTAGAGCGTGTCCGCGGCTGGCGCACCAACAGCCTGGTTGCGCCCAGATATCCGCCTGCTGAACAGAAAGCGGCTTCTCCCGCCGACTGGATCCCTGGCGCGTGCCCGGTCTGGGTGTGGGACAGCGGTTGTTTGGCGTGCGGCCGAAACGCTGTAGTGAGCCCAGTAGCTCGTGACTTTCGGCCTCTTCCTGGAGCGCACAGAAGGGCGCGCACTGCTGGCCACCAGCGGCCTCAGCACAATCGGCCGTGGGGCGGCGCGCGGCTTGCCGCCCGACGTGAAACGGCGAGATCTTGCCTGATCCTCCCCGCCATCGGAGCGCACTTGCAGGCGTCTCAGTCCAGGATGTAGCGTCGCGGGAGACCTTACGCAACCGGAAAGTGATCAACACAAACTCCGCCCGATGACTATCAGAACCGAGAGCCGCATAGAGATCGCCAGCAGCGTCCGTGAGGTGTGGGCGTATGTCTGTGACGTCCGACGCTGGCCGGAGTGGGCGCCAACGGTTCTCGAATGCCGGGTTCACGGAGGAGCTCCGCTTCAGCCCGGCTCGCGGGTGGAGCAGCGGGCGAAGGGGATCCTCCGGTTGAGTTACGGCCGGAGCCAGGAGGTGACCACTGTCGAGGCGCCCCGGTACGTGGCGTTCGCCGGGCCCATGGGTACTTCCGCGGCGCGCTGGGGAATGGAACTCGAGCCGGTGGACGATAGGCAGACCGACGCCAAGATGTGGATTGAGGTCGACCTCGCGGGCATCATGCGCGCGGTCCCCGGCCGCCTTCTCAAAGGCAGAATTCAGCGCGTAAGCGATCGCGAGATGGTGGCGATCAAGGCTGCGGTCGAGTCCGCTACGCGGAGAGGCGCGGAGTCCTAGATGGGGTGGCGCGCGGTTCTGCCGCGACGCTACCGAGATCGAGGAGCACACCGTGAGCCAGATCGACCGTAGGCGACAGCACCTGATCGAGACATACCGCAAGAAGGCGAAGCACTACGACGTCACCTCCCGGCTCTACCCCGCGCCCGGCTACCCCCAGCGGGCACAACGCCTCCGGGCCGTGCAAGCGCTCGGCCTTCGCGCGGGTGACACCGTGATCGACATCGCATGCGGCACAGGTCTGAACTTCCCGCTGATTGAGGAGGTGATCGGTACCGGCGGCCGGATCGTCGGCGTCGATCTGACCGACGCGATGCTCGCCCGTGCCCAGGATCGGATAGCGACGAACGGCTGGAGCAATATCAGCCTCGTGCAAGCCGACGCGGCCGACTTCGACTTCCCAGCCGAGGTCGACGCGATCCTGTCCACGTACGCCCTGACGCAGGTGCCCGAGTGCGCAGAGGTGATCGCCCACGGCGCCGCGGCCCTCTCCGGAGGCGGACGCTGGGTCGTGCTGGATCTCAAGGTTCCCGGCAACACGCCTGGGTGGCTAGCGCAGTTCGGGACCGCAATTGTGCGGCCTTTCGCCTCCATAGATCAGTGGATCATGCGCCGTCCGTGGGAGGCGATTCGCGCAGCCATGGAGGAAGAACTGGCCGATCTCTCCTGGACCGAGTTGTTCTTCGGAACCGCATTCCTGGCTGCCGGGTCCCGTGGCCCTGGAACCTTCGGTGCATCACCGCGGGGGAGCGGCGATCAGTGACCGTGGGCGATGCTCGATCTACCTGCTCGTCACGGCAGCTAATTTGCGCTACGCCGGAGTGTACGCGACGTCGCCCAGGCGGCCTTCGGCCGCGGGCCCCGGCAGCAGATCAACCGTCTTGTATAGATCGATCGCGGGTAAGTTGGCTGCGTGCCTGCCCGCGCGCTATTTCATACCGCTCCGCGCTGCGTGGATATCAGGGAGGTGCCCACACCGCGGCCTGCGGCCGGTGAGGTCCTCGTCCGCACCTTGTGCTCTGGCATCAGCGGTGGCACCGAACGGCTGGTGTACCGCGGCGAGGTCCCTGCCGAGTTGGCGCTGGACGACACGATCGACGCGCTTGGCGGTACCTTCTCCTATCCCTTCGCCTATGGGTATGCGTGCGTCGGCGAAGTAGCGGAGTCCGGCCAGGCGGTTTTCGCGTTCCATCCGCACCAGGACGTATTCGCGGCGCGGGCTGGTGAACTGATTCCGCTGCCTGCCATCGATCCCGCGTCCGCAACCTTGTTCCCGCTGGTTGAGACGGCGTTGCAGGTGACGCTCGATGCCGGGACCGGCTATCGCGACCGGGTCATCGTGCTCGGCGCCGGCGTGCTCGGGCTGCTGACCGCCCTGTTGTTGCAGCGCTCCGGGTGGCGGCCGCTGATCGCCGAGCCGCAGGCGTGGCGCCGCGCCATGGCCAGCAGCCTCGGCGCCACCGCCGCAGCACCGGAGGAACTGGTGAAAGAGGAGGTTCCGCTGGTCATTGACGCCAGCGGTAACCCGGATGCGCCAGCGATGGCGCTGAACATGCTGGCCCACGAGGGAACCCTGTTGATCGCGTCGTGGTTCGGCACCAAACCAGTGGTGCTGCCGCTCGGCGGCGCCTTCCACCGGCGGCGCCTGATCATCCGCAGCACGCAAGTTTCCACGGTGCCGGCCCGGCTGTCCGGGACCTGGACCCGGTCTCGGCGCCGCCGGGAGGCCGTTGAGCTGCTGGCCGAACTACCGTTGGCACAGCTGTGCACTCACGTCTTCGCCTTCGGCCACGCAGCCGAGGCGTTCCGGGCCGTGGACCAGGGGATACCCGGGTTGATGCATGCCGTTCTTGACTACGAGAGGAGTGCTGCCGGTGACCTGTGAGGTCGGGTTGAGCCGAAGCGTCCGTGCATTCCACATCATGCCGGGACTACCGGGGCCAGAGGGGCAACTGCACGATCATGACTACCGGATAGAGATCGTGGTGGACCGCGAGCAGCTCGACGACCGGGGCATGGTCTGTGATCTGGATGTACTGGAAGCGGCGCTGACCGAGCTGACCAGCCAGGTCGAAGGCCGCAACCTGGAGGAGATACGCCCAGCCGGGGCCGGGGCGGTCACGGTCGAGGTGTTCGCCCGCTGGGTGCATGACAGCCTCTCGCCCGCCGTCATTGCCGCAGGCGGCGAGGCACTGGCAGTGCGGGTGTGGGAAACTCCCGTCGCGTTCGGCGGATACCGCGCACGATGCTGACGCTCTGCCTGACTGCCCCAGGCGGCCTGGACATCCTGATGGCGGGTACCGGCACCACCTCAGTGACCAGCCCGGCCAGGTCGTCGGCATAGGCACTGTGACGAGGCGCAGGGGCTGGCGGCTGAACCGTCCTGCTGACATGTTCGTATTGCTGTCATGGGCACAGTCGGCACAACGTTTTCGTCATCCTCGCGGGACAGTCATATGACACTGGGCTGGGAAAACCCCACAGCAGATCCCACCACCACCGTCCTGCTGCGGCACGGCGATACCCGATTGTCACCCGAACACCGCTTCAGCGGGCTGCGCGACCTCCCGCTCAGCGCCAACGGAACCCGGCAGGCCCAGGCCGCCGCCCGCCGCCTGGCCACCGGTGCCCCGATCGATGCCGTGGTCAGCTCGCCGTTGCAGCGCGCTGTCGCCACCGCCGCCATTGCGGCCCGCGAACTGGGCCTGGCCGCAGTCATCGATGATGATCTCCGTGAAACCGACTTCGGTGACTGGGATGGCTTTACCCTGGCGGAAATCCAGCAGCGATGGCCCACAGCCGCGGCAGCCTGGCGGCGCGACCCGCAGCAGGCACCGCCGGGCGGGGAGAGCTTCGCCGACACCGCACACCGGGTAAACCGGGCCTGTGACCGGCTACTGCGAGACCACGGCGCCCAGACCGTCCTGGTGGTAAGTCACATCACCCCGATAAAGATCCTGCTGTGCCGGGCTCTCGGCGTCCCGCTTGACACCCTTTACCGGCTATATCTCGGCTCCGCCTGCATTAACGAGATCCAATGGCACGGCCGCGGATTTGCCGCCGTCCATCGCGTCAACGACACCAGCCACCTTCCCTGACTCACCGGGCCCCGTCCGGTCCCCCCGCGAACGGCCGTTATTCGGCATTTCGTAGTTCTTCGATGGCCAGCCGCAGCGCACGCAGCGCATAGTAGGCGCGGGACTTCACCGTGCCGGGCGCGATCCCCAGGGCATGCGTGGCCTGTGCGACCGAGCTGCCGTGAAAGTGGCACTCCCGCAGCACGTCCCGGTGCTCCTGCGTCAGCCGGCCCAGCGCGGCGGCCACCAGATGGCGGTTCACGACCTGCTTGCTGGCGTCGCCGGCCGGCTGCTCAGGGAGACGGCCAGTTACGATCTCGGGGCTCCGTTGCCATCTGCGCCGCCGCTCCTGGCGCGTGATCGCACGGCGGCTGCGATTGGTTCACCGGCATCTGCTCCGTCCCGGATCGCGTGACCTGGCTCGCAACAGGAACCGATCGTACTGCGAGTTGCCGCCGAAGCCGGCGGCCCGGCACCAACGCCCGATATGCGCCGGCACCACGGGAGAAGATGTCAGCGCCCGGAGGCCCCGCTCACCGCGGTGGTTCGGGTGCTGCGGGCCCACGGGCCGGCGCCGCTCGCGACGAGGCCGTGCTGAAGGCGCCGAGGAACTGGTTGCGGAAGGCGTCCATGAGCTCGAGCGGAGCGGAGCGGCCGGGCAGCAGCCCGTCCTGCCAGTGCCAGGAAGCAATCCGCCGGAACACCGAAGGGTCGTGGGCGACGATCGAGATCGGCACCTCGTGGCTGGCCCCGGGGCGGGTGATAGGGCCACCGGGCTGCTCGTCGCCGAGCAGGATGAGCACGAGGTTCGGGTCATGGAGCTCGGTAACCCATGAGGTGAGGGTCTCCAGCGAGTACTGGAGCGACCGGCCGAAGAACTGGCGCACGGTGCTGGCGTTGCGCCAGACCGTGATCGGGGATTCGCTCCGCGCGGGCATGGAGTCGAATATCGAGCCGTTGCCGACCTTGTTCCAGGGCACCATGGTCGGCAACGGGGCCCAGGGCGTGTGCGAGGAGACCGTATCGATCTCGGCCATCACGGGCTTGTGGCCCGGGGTGAGTTCGTTCCGCTGGAACTCGGCGTAGGTGTACTGGTCGGGCATCGAGGCGTAGCTGAAGGCCGGGCCGTGGTAGCCGACGTTGAACCGGTCGTAGAGCTTGCCGAAGTGGTAGAACCGCGTACCGGGCGGCCAGACGGGGTCGTCCTCGGGGCTGTCGCTCACGGTGCGCCAGCCGGCCTTGTCGAAGGCGTCGCTGAGGGTGAACCGGTGGCTGGCGACCAGGTCGGCATACCGCAGTTCGGTGTTGACCCACAGTCCCGACTGCAGGGTGGAGTGGGAAAGCTGGCTGATCCCGCCGAAGCCCGGGGAGGTGATCCAGGCGCTCCGCGCGGACCAGCCGGCGCGGGCCAGTGAGGCGGTGCTCCGGCGCAGGACGGCGTCGACGCCGCGGGAGAAACTCGTGCCCTGAACGGCGACCTGCCCGTAGCTCTCGACGAAGTCGATGATGACGTCCTTGCCGCGCAAGCCGGTAAGCAGGTCCGAAGCGGGGACGGTGGCTTCAGGGTCGGAGCGGTGCAGGGCCTGCTCGAAACGGCGCTGGTCGCGGAGCGCTGCCTGGGTGTCGCGCACCTGCGCGACGGCCAGCCCGGCGGCGCTGGCGGAGGCGACCGGGGATCCCTGGACGAGTTGCAGTGACAGGCCCGCGCACAGCGCCCAGACCGCTGTGAGCGCGGCGAGTCCGCGGACCGCGTCGCGGCGATGCCGGGCGGCCACGGTGGTGACGTGAATCGTTGCCGCGGTGATCGCGCCGACGAGCACGATCAGACCGAGGCAGACCGCGGCGAGCGCGATGTTCGTGCGCGCGGGGCCGATCGTGTCGCGCACCACGCCAATGGCCGGGGGGATGTCGAGCCAGCCGAACACCGGGTTGAACGCCCGCCCGATCTCCAGGTAGAACGCCATGTTGAGGATCTTGACGAGAGTGAGCAGGCCGAACAGGATTCCCGCGACCGCGGCCACGACCCGTCGCGGCCAGGCCGGCAGCACCAGCGCGATGGCTGCCAGGACCAGCCCCTCCACGGGGATGCGGGCAAAGGCGGGCGGGGTGAGCTGGAAGAGACGGTCGGGCGCGACGAGAACACCCCACACCAGCACGACCGAAAGCACGGTGATGGCCAGCCGCAGCGCCCGGCGGGTGCCCGGGCCGGCGCCGGTGCGGTACAGCCAGATCACGTTGCGGCCGAACGACTCGGCCAGCAGCAGCAGCGCGGCGGCGACCGCGATCATTCCGGCGCGGCGGTCGAGCACTCCGGATGCGGCGACGGTGAGCACGATGCCCTGGACCGCGGCCACGACCTTGCCCCAGTAGCGGGGTGGCAACGGCGCGGCCAGCCACGGGATCAGCCAGCCCGCTAGCAGCAGCGCGTAGCGGGCGGCGCCGATGAGCAGCACCCAGCCGCCGTAGTCCCGGGACACAACGATGCTGAGCAGCAGGATGAGGAACGCGTCGACCTCGCCGTCGATGCGGGCGCCCACCGGGGTGGCGGTGCCGGTCCGGCGCGCCACCTGCCCGTCCACCGCATCGAGGACCAGCGCGACGGTGGACAGGGTGATCAGCGCCGTGACCGGCACCGGCCGGCCGAACGAGTCGGCAACCAGGCCAGCGACCCCGGCGATCAGTATCGCCCGGGTCAGGGTGACCCAGTCCGCCGGGTGTATCGCCGGCTGGTCGCTGCGCATGCGGGCGGTGACAATCAGCGCGGTTGCCCCCGAACCGGTGGCCAGCCCGGCGATCCAGCCGGCGACACCGAGACCAGCCGTGGCGGACACGACGCCGAGCAGGGCGGCCGTGGTGAGCAACCCCAGGATCGTCGCGAGCCGGATCGCAGGCAGCACACCTTTGCCCGCGACCCGAGTCGTAGCCGGCGCGCTTTCGTCCGCAGGCTGAATCGTCCGCACCGCGCCTCCGTCCCCCTAGCAATCTGCCCCGTCCCTGATGGGGACAACGGGTCCGCGGTCACGCTGGTTCACCGCGGTCGGCCGCCGGCCTGCCATGCTGCCGCAGCCGGACGGTTGAACTATGTGTCTAGCCGGCCCGTGTAACCGGTGTGGCTGGCTTGTACTCAGTTCCGGCCGGGATCGGTCCGGCCGTCCGCCGCTTCGGCCTGTCGTTGCTGCGCCTGGCGGCCGGCGTCACCGTGCTGTGGTTTCTCTGGCGGCAGGTGGGCGCGGTGCCGTTCAAGGACGGGCTGCGTGCGATCACCTGGCAGGCGGTCGTGGCCGCCGTCACGCTCACCGTCCTGACCACGGTGTGTTCGGCCTGGCGGTGGCGGGTCGTTGCCCGGGCCCTCGGCGTTGGCATCGGCCTGCCAGGCGCAGTCTGCGCCTACTACCGCTCCCTGTTCCTCAACTCCGTGCTCGTCGGCGGGGTTCTCGGCGACGTGCACCGGGCGGTCACGCACGGCCGGCGCGCTGGAGATGTGGTGCGGGGACTGCGCGCCGTGGGGTGGGAACGGCTGTGCGGCCAGGTCATCCAGGCCGTGGTGACGGCCGTCGTGCTGCTGACGCTGCCCTCGCCGGTCCGGCCCGCGCTGCCGTATGTTCTGGCGGGTGTCGCGGGCGCAGCCGGGTGTGCTGCGCTGGTCATCCGCGCCGCCGCTCGCCGCGGCCGGTCGCGGCTGACACGCGCTGCCCGGGCCGTTTCCGCTGACCTTCGGTCAGGCCTGCTGGCCCCGGGCGTGTGGCCCAAGCTCGCGCTGACCTCGGTGCTGGTCGTCGCCGGGCACACGGCCACGTTCGTCATCGCGGCCCGGGTCGCCGGCAGCACCGCACCCCTGGGCGAACTGGTCGCGCTGCTGATGGTGGTCCAGACTGCCATGGTGATCCCCTTGAGTATCGGCGGGTGGGGGCTGAGAGAAGGAGCCGCCGCCTGGGCCTTCGGCGCAGCCGGGCTCGGCGCGGCCACCGGGGTCACGGTCGCCACCCTCTATGCGGTACTCATGCTGGCCGCGGTTGCCCCAGGCGCGGGCCTGCTGCTCGGGGACGCCGTTCGCCGCCGGCGCGGCCCGGGACACTCGGGCGAGCCGGGACGGCCTGATCCGGCGCCGCTGACGTTGGAGGCTGTTCGTGATTGACCGGGGCGGTCCAGGCGGCAGCGATACGCCGGCGTATTCGAATCAAGCGATGCGATTGCGGGCCGCAACTGCGTGAAGCGGTCGAGCGGATCACCAAGCACGGCGGGTATGTGCTGTATATGCGCCAAGAAGGGCGCGGCATCGGGCTGTATGACTAAGCTCGACGCGCCGCCCGAGCCGCACCGGCACGCCGGCCCGGCACATCCCGGGATCGCGGACCGGTGACAGACATCCGCGAGCATCCGCCACCTGGCGGGGCTAGGCGCCGATAACCGGCTGAGGAGACGGAACGGTGACTCGAATACGGCCAGCCGCCTTGCTCATGGCCGCGATCGCACTGTTCCTGCTGGCCGTGGCCGGTTATGCCCTGCTCGTCCACGCGTCCCCGCAGTACTACTGGACGCAGATCGACACGGCCGTCTACCGGGATGGCGGCATCGCTGTGCGGAACCAGCCGGCGATGCTTTACGCGCTGGAACTCGGCCCGGCGAAGCTGCCGTTCACCTACACGCCGTTCGCCGCGCTCTTGTTCGCTGCGGGGAGCGGTGCGTCGTTCACGACCTGGCAGGTCGGGCTGGCGGTGCTCACGATCGGGCTGCTGCCGGTGGTGGCCTACCTTTCCCTGGGACTCGCCGGGCGGCCCGCCGACCTGACCAGGGCGGCGGCGGCGTTTGCGATCGCCGCGGTGGGCCTCTGGCTCGAACCAGTTGCGATGACGCTGTTCTTCGGGCAGATCAACCTCGTACTGCTGGCCCTGGTGGTGGGCGATCTCGCGCTGCCGGACCGCATCAAGGGCAAGGGCATCGGAATCGGGCTGGCGGCGGGGATCAAGCTCACGCCGTTGATCTTCATTCCGTACCTGCTGTTCACACGGCGAGTAAAGGCTGCGGCGGTCAGCGCGCTGACCTTCGCGGTCACGGCGGGACTTGGGTTCGCGCTGCTGCCGCATGCCTCCGCGGTCTACTGGGGCGGGAAGTTCACCCGGCCGGGCAGCAGACCCTTCCACCTGGCCAACCAGTCCCTTAACGGCGTCATACTGCGCCTTACCCACGCCGGGCCCAACGCGCACGCGTACTGGCTGGTAGCGGCGGTCGTCGTCGGCATCGCCGGGCTCGCCGCCTCGACACTGGCGAGTCGGCGTGGCCACGAGCTACTCGGCCTGGTTGCGTGCGCCGCGACCGGCCTGCTGGTGTCCCCGGTCACCTGGTCGCACCACTACGTTTACGTGGTACCGGCACTTGTCCTCGCCGCGTACGGGCCGCGGCGCCTCGGCTACCGGATCCTCGGCGCCGCCCTGGTGGTGGGCTTGTTTGGCTGGTGGCCCGTGCCCATTGGCAACCAGGGCGGCTACGACCCTAAGGCCCCGCTGCTGCCGCGCGGGTTGCTGCTCCTCGCGCCGAACCGCGGCAACTCCGGGACAGTCGAATTCACCTGGCGTGGGCTGGATTTGATCGTCGGCAACTACTACGTGCTCACCCTGCTCGTGTTTATCGCGGCCACCGCATGCGCCCTGGTGCTTACCCGTCGCCTCAGGCCCGAGCGCGCGCAGTCGGCCCCCGAGCCCGATGCTGTGTGGGCGGCACGCCCGCCCGGCGTCGCCCGGTAGGGCGATCAGCCTCCTGAACGGAAGGGTCGCCGGGCGCTGGCGGGGCGCTAGCCCGGCGAGCGGCCCACAAAATCAAGCTGATGGGCGATGTAGACCAGCTCGCCCGCGGCCAGTTGCCGCCCGCGCTCGGCCAGCCAGTCGGCCAGGTCCGCCGGTTCAACCCGGTCCTGGCGATTCCGCAACGCGTTCTGGACCGTGTTAAGGATGCTGCGCAGGAAGTAAGCCTCATCGCCGGGGTAGTTCCCATCCGGGCCGGCGCTTACCACCCAGTCCGACGACCCCGCCGCCAGCGCGGGCGCCCCCGCGTCCCGCAGGTAGTGAAACAGGCGGCGGCCCGTTCGGCTTTCCCGGCAGGCCGGCCGTAGCGAAAGCGCTCATCCATGTCGCGGTGGTAGGCCTGCATGATCTGGTCGTCGTGGGGGTGACCGGGCGCGAAGATGCTCTCGCCGTCGTAGTTGATCGTGAACCAGTAGACGCCGCCGGGGACAAGCAACCGCAACAATCCGGGCAGGACGGCCGGCACGTCCACCAGGTCCAGGACGGCGTTGGCGATCAGCACATCGGCCGGCGCCCCATGCGCGGCCTCCAGGTAACTGCCGAGCTCGGCGTGCATCAGGCGCACCCGGAGATCACCCACCCGCAGCCCATCCGGCAGCAGGTCGCTGCGCAGGCCCCGCGCGGCCGCCCAGTCGCACAGCCACCGGCGAGAACAATCCAGCAGCTGCCGATCCGCATCCAGCAGGATGTACTCGCCGGCGCGGACCGCGCCCCAGTCCATCAGACGGGCCACCATCGTCCCCAGGCCGGCGCCGACCTCCAGCACCTGCGGCGCACCCGCGGGCATCAGGCGGCACAGCTCGGCCAGCACGTGCCGGTTAAGCGCCCGGTCATCCACGGTCGTCTTCGCGGCCAGGTAGCGGGCATAGTCGAGGGTCGAGGCTTCATCGAAGCAAGTCATTGCTTCTCGGCCACCATCGCGAACTTGCGCACCCGCCCGCTGCCGAGCCAGTCACTCCACAGCTGATGGGCTGTGATCAGCTCGGCGGTGGCCTGCGTCCCGATCTGATCGGCGATCTGGGGTGACTCAGCTCGATAACAGCGAAGCAGCGCCGTCGCTATCGCGTGATGGGAGTCGCTGCACACCTGCCGCCAGATCACGGTCAACCCCGCCTCGCTCAGCACGCCCGTCAATTCCGCCAGCTCGATGAGCCAGACTGTATCGGCGCCGGGCATCCGCGCCCGCTCCTGCTGGGTGAGCGGCCGGCCTTCCTCGACCGTGAAAGCGAAACGCCCGCCCGGCTCCAGCACGCGCGCCACCTCACCCACCAAGGCCTCCTTGTCGGGGAAGGCCAGCATCGTCTCCAGCAGGAGTACCACCGCGAAGCGGCCATCGGGCAGCGGCGGGAGGTGAGCTTGCTCGAAGCGGCAGGGTAGATTCCCGGCCAGCTCTTGGGCGGTGGCCAGTGCACTGGCGGAGTAGTCGACACCCAGGTAGTGGCATCCCGACTCCGCCGTGATCATCCGGCCGGGGCCGGCCACCCCGCAGCACAGGTCGAGCACTGAGACGCGGGGGCCGACCCGGGCCCGGTGTGCCAGCGTCCGGACCTCGCTCGCCCGCATGAAGCTCTCCTGGCCGACATACTCGCCCGCGGGGTAGGCCGTCGCCCGGGCCCGCTCCAGCGCCGTCAGGAATGGTGCTCGCTGGTCCTGTCTCACGTCAGATCGTCCCGGGTCGAACCGCGTCCACCGCTGCTACGTGCCACCCTGTGTCAGGTATGACGGATCGGCGGCGGGTGTGGTTCAGCCCCGGGCCGCAGGACGGAGGCTGGCTCGGTGCGGCGGGCGCTCTGGAGGGCGGGAACATCGTGCGGGTCCACGTAGTAGTCCCTGAGGGGTTCGATAATCCCGGCCAGCCTAGCGGCGGCAACATCTACGACCGGCGCGTCTGCGCCGGTCTGGCCGAAGCCGGATGGGATGTGCTGGTCACGACCGTCGCCGAGGCGTGGCCGGTGCCCGGCTCGGGCGCCCGCGCCGACCTGGCCCGCATCGTTTCCGCCATCCCTGACGGTGAGACCGTCCTGATCGACGGGCTCGTCGCCTCGCCCGCCGCCGCGCAGCTACTGCCACACACTGGCCGGATACGAATGACAGTGCTGCTGCACATGCCACTGGCCACCGTCTTCGGCACACACCATGATGCCGGCGCGCAGCGCTCCGAACGGGTCGTGCTGCGTGCGGCCGCAGGCGTGGTCGTTACCAGCGAATGGACCCGCCGGCAGATACTGACCCGATACGCGATCCCGGCCCACCGGGTGCACGTCGCCCGGCCCGGCGTCGATCGGGTCGCTGCCCCGGCCCGGCCCGTCCGCGGCCGCCTGATCTGCGTCGGAGTCCTCGGCCGCCACAAGGGGCAGGACCTTCTCGTCGAGGCGCTGGCCGACCTCGCTGAGCGGGACTGGCATTGCGTCCTGGCCGGGCCGCTCGACCGCGACCCGGACTTCGTCCAGCAATTGCAGGCCCGTATCACGCGCCTCGGGTACGGCCACCGCGTCCGGCTCAGCGGCGTCCTGACCGGCGCGGCACTCAGCCACGCGTACACCACCGCCGACCTGCTCGTCGCGCCGTCCCGCTCGGAGACCTACGGCATGACCGTGACCGAAGCGCTCGCCCACGGCCTGCCCGTCATAGCTGCCGCCGTCGGTGGGCTGCCCGAAGCGCTCGGCTCCACCGCCGATGGCACCCGCCCCGGCCAGCTGGTCCCTCCCGGCGATCCGGCTGCCCTCGCCGCCGCGCTCGGAGACTGGCTGGGTGACGAGCGCCACCGGCACCGGCTACGGGCCGCCGCACGACAGCGGCGGTCGACCCTGCGCGGCTGGGAACAGACCACACAAGAGATAGCTAACGCACTGACCGCCCATGGCTGACGGCATCGACAGACCATCCCCACGGGCAGCATCCATCACGATGGTCATGAAGTGTCATCTCGCGGGTGCAGCGCTTGACGAAGAACGAGCACCTCAGGAAGAGTTTGTTCACGGCGGCGACCGGTCGCCGAGCTGTGGAACATCCGCCCCAGCCGGGGTTCCATCGGCGAAGGGGATTCGTCCTCTCGGTCGTCAATGTCACAGGCCATCTTCCAACACCGCGTCGCTGGGGGACGAGGGTGTCATGGGGAGGCTTGTCCATGACGAAGGACGCCAGCTTCAAGAAGGTTGTCCGGCGCCACGCCGGGGAGACTGGGCAGCGCTACACCGAAGCGCTGACGGATCTCAAGGGTCTCGGTGTGCGAATGCACCACGAGCCGGCTCCTGAGCGGCTTCTCGCTCATCTGCGGGATCGCTACGGCATTGACCCGGTCGCGGCGACGAAGCTCAGTGTGCACAAGACCTACGTGTTCCGCATCGACCGCAATGACGGCAGCCCCTGGGTCGCCCGCGCGTTTCCCCCCGCCCGGCCGCGCGCCGGTGCTGAGGGCGACGCCGCGATCCTCAGATTCCTGGAGCGGCAGGACTATCCCGCGGAGCGCCTGGCGGCCGACGATGCGGTATCTGACTTCGATGGCAGCGCGGTCCTCGTGACCCGGTTCGTTGAAGGCGTCCGGCTCCCCGACGGCGCCGCGAAGTTCGCCATGATGGGTGAGCTGCTCGGACGGCTGCACGCGCTGCCGTACGACGATTCCGCCGGGCGCCCGGGTGGAGCGAGTGGTGAGGACCCGCGCCGCGAGGGCGCGCCGCGTCAGGACCTGCTGGCGGCCCTGTCGTTTCTCGACGCCGTCGACGCGTTGGTCGCGGCCGCCGAGCGCGAGAGATTCGAGCAGCTCCGCGACCAGGTGCGCTCGGCCGACGACGGTCACGGCCTTCCGGAGGGCTTGCTCCACGGAAACCTCCTCCATGCCCCCGATCACGCCGTCCTGAGCGAACAAGGGCCAGTCGCGATCAACTGGAAGGCGTCCGGGCGCGGGCCGCGCCTCGCCGACTTCGCTTACCTGATCTGGGGCACGGGTTCGTGGAACCCACGCCGGCCGAACCAGGAGTGGATCGACGCTGCCGTCAACGCCTACCGCCGATATGTCGAGCCGACCGACGACGAACTCGACCGGCTCGAGGCGGTCATGTATATCCGGACGCTCTATCTCGCCTGTTTCGGCTACCGGCGCGCCCTCACCAACGGCTCGACATTCAACGAGTGGGGCTTCATCGAACCACCCGAGTACTTCAGCTCCACCGCAGCTGCAGTCCGAGCCGCGTTCCGCCGGTAGGAGACCCGCCGGCTTCCCGCCTAACTCCGGTACCGCCGCCGGGGAGCCGCGCCAGCAGAGATCGCCGGCGTTGCCGTCGCGGTGGCTGTGGCCTAGCCTTGGCGTGACCGGGAGATTCGCGTCATCCTGCGCACTTGTGCAAGGTGGCGTGCCTGACTGCCCTGGACCTCGGCGGTTCTTCGTGGCCTTCTGTGAGCCGAGGCGAGCATGGCAGCGATTTCTTCACCGCCAGTACCTTCCGGTGACGTTGTGCGGCGGCCGTCCGTTCCGGGTGGCCGCGTGCTGCAGAAGTATCTGGCCGGGCTGGATGACTGGGAGCTGCTGGGCATGGTCCGGTCGCTGGCGGGCGGCAGCCGATCGCGCGCGGCGGCGTGTGAGCTGCTGGTGAGCCGGCACCGCAACCTGGTGTGCTCGTGCGTGCGGCGGTACGGGGGCGGTACCGAGCCGGCCGAGGACCTGATGCAGGTGGGGTATGTCGGCCTGATGAATGCGATCAGCCGCTTCGATCCGGCGGTCGGCACCAACCTGGCCGCTTACGCGCAGGCATGCATCAGCGGCGAGATCAAGCGGCACTTCCGGGACAAGTGCTGGCCGGTCCACGTCAACCGCTCCGTGCAAGATCTGGTCTTGAAGGCCCGCAAAGCAACCAGCCAGCTGACCCAGGACCTGGGCCGGGCGCCAACCCAGTCCGAGATGGCCAGGCACCTGGGGGTCAGCGGTGACGATCTGCGGAACGCGCAACGAGCAGAAATAGCCTCCCGGCCATCTTCGCTGGACGCGCTGCTGGCCGGCCAGGCCGGCGCGGACACCCTCGCGGACGTCCTCGGCGAGGAGGACCGCGCCGTGGAGCACATGCTCGGCATGCGGGCCGTCGCCGCGCACTGGGGCGAGCTGCCCCCGCGGGACCAGAAGATCCTGCTGATGCGCTTTCACCAGGACATGACGCAGGCGCAGATCGGCCAGCAGCTCGGCATCTCCCAGATGCAAGTCTCCCGGCTGAGCGCCCGCGCGCTCGGCTATCTCCGCCAGCGGCTGCTCAGCCAGCACAGGCACGCGTCCGCAGCTGGCCCAGCCGGGCCACTGCGGCCAGCGGACCATGAAATGCGGCTGGCGCAGCGCGCACACCGCTCAGGCCCACCCGGGCGGGAGGGTGAGTGACAGGCGGTCCGCCGCTAAAGCGATCGCGGCTGACCAAGTGTCTTCTAGGGAGACTTGCCGGACAGGGGTCGGCTAGGTACGCTCCGATCCCCGTCCTGGCTGGGTGTCCTGCCGAGACCATGTGGCGAATGCCGCGAGCTTCTGGAGGCGCGCGACGATTTCCTCGTGGACGGCGTCTGGCGGCTGGGCCCCATCCACGGTGAACATCCATTCCCGGCCTGCGTAGTACTCCAGCAGTGGCACCGTCTTTGCCCGGTACACGTGCAAGCGGTTCTCGATGACGGATTCGGTGTCGTCCGAGCCCCGGCGCCGGGAGAGCAGCCGGCGCACCAGTTCCTCGCGTGCGACGTCAAGGTGTACCGCGGCCTGCACCTCAGCGCCGAGCGCGTGGGCTGTGGGGAAGGACGCCTTGGCCTGTTCGACGGTGCGCGGGAATCCATCCAGGACGTAGCCGCCAGCCTTAGCAGCGGCGACGACAGGCTTGCGCAGCATGTCCATCACAACGCCGTCCGGGACCAAGTCGCCGTTGTCGACGTAGGACTTGACGGTCTGCCCGAGCGATGTCTGATCCCTGACGTGCTGACGCAGCAGGTCGCCGCTGGAGATGTGCGCAATACCGAACCGCTTCGACAGCAGCTCAGCCTGTGTTCCCTTGCCGGCGCCAGGCGCGCCGATCAGCAGAAGGCGCATCTGATCACCCGCACACGGGCGCTGGTGCCTTCCCATGTGCCGTGCACGGCGAGCGCTCTCATGAGTGAGATCGTCCTACAGCTGCCCCTGTCCGGCAACAACCGGTCTTCGCGGTGGCTAGAGCACCCGGTGGAAGCCGGCTAGTTGCGGCTGGCCTCGTCAATGTTGGTACCTGCTGGCAACCTGCGGGCCTTGCGGCGGTGGTAGTACCTTGCCGCGAGCACCGCGCAGCCGGCCGCGATCGCCAGCCCAGCCACCAGTGCGCCCAGGCTGCCCCCATCCTGCTCGCTGGCCGAGATCTTGCCGGCGCCGTAGGCGGCAGGCCCGACCGACAGCACGTACACGGCGCCAACGACGAAATTCCAGACCACGAACTGGGAGTACTTCATTCGGAGCACGCCGGAGATGATGGTCGAGGTGAAGAAGACGGCCAGGCGTCCCCATTTCGCGTAGACCGCCTCCGCCGTGGCGACGGCTTTCTGCCGCCGCTCGTGCCCGCGGCCAGGGCTGTCCAGGAGCTTGCGGCCCCATCGGTCGCCGATGTGGTATCCAGCCAGGCCGCCGGCCTCGGCGCCCAGCATTGCCACGATCAGCACCACAAAGATGTTGAGTTTTCCCTGACTGGCCACAACAGCGGCCCAGCCCACAACGGCCGCCCCGATCGCCGGTATCCCGGCGAACGACACCGCCATGAGCGCGAAGACGGCTAGGTAGGCCCACCCGCCGTACTGGGCCGCTGATGAGGACGCGGCGATTGCGTGCACAGATGGATGCCTCGGGCTGTCGGCTGCCTGGGACCTCAATGATCACATGCCTGGCAAGTGCCGCGCCTTCCCGCGCACAGTAGAGCCGATCCGCACCTTCGAAGCGACCCGATTGCCGGCGAGTCAACCCGGGCTGCCTACCTCGACGCCGAGGCATGGCTGGTCAAGGGACACGACGGATGAGCCTGCGCTCGGGCACCTGGGAAATCGGTGGTTCATCGGGCCCGCCTGCGGTGCTGGCCAGACGCGGCCCGTAGCGGCGTGCCAGCGGGTCGGCGGTCAGGCCATGCGCGACCACGCTGAGCAGCACGGTCAAGGCGATCACTGAGACCGCGGCGCTGGCCGGCTTGCCCAGATCGTCCAGCGCCAGCAGGGCAAACACGACCGACGCCAGGCCACGGGGACCGAACCAGCCGACGAATCCGACGGCGGGGCGGCCGAGTCCCGCACCGGCCAGCGACAGCGCTACCGGCACCATCCGGATCAGTGTGAGGCTGAGCCCCGCATACAGCACCGTCTGCCAGGTCAGGCCCCGCAGGGCAGTCACCACCGCGACAGCGCCGAACGCTAGCCAGACCAGCAGCGACACAAGGGCACCCGTCTCCTCCACGTAGGGCACCAGCCGCTCGCCGCGCCGCCCCCCGCAGACGCGGTAGGCGAGACCGCCCACGAAGGCTGCGATAAAGCCATTTCCATGCAGTGCCAGGGCACAGGCATAACCGCAAACCGCCAGCGCCAGCACCGCCGAGCCGGCGAAACCACCCTCGGCCCACCCGCGGCGCCGCGCCACGTTCACGACAAAACCGCCCGCGCCGCCCACGACGGCGCCCACGAGCACGCCAAGCGCCAACTCCGCGGCCGCTGCGCCAGGACCGATGCTGGCAGCGTGCTCGGCGGTCGCGGCTCCAGCTATCGCCACCAGGACCACCGGCGTGGCGATCCCGTCGTTGAGCCCGCTCTCGACGTTGAGCAGCCGGCGGATCCGCGCCGGGACCGCCGGGTTCACCATCACGCCCGCACCCAGGGCCGCATCGGTCGGCGCCAGCGCCGCGCCCACCAGCAGGGCGAGCCAGACACTCATTCCGTGGAACAGCCCGAGCGCCAGCAGGGTCCCCAGGCCGATAGCCAGCGGCAGCCCGATCCCCAGAAGCCGCAGGCACAAGCCCAGGTCAGTGCGCAGGTCCCGCAGCCCCACCCGGGACGCGTCCGAGAACAGCACCAGCACCAGGGTGATCTCTGCCAGTGCTTTGACCAGCTCAGTGGAAGGCACGAAACCCAGCGGCGCCAGCGGGCCGTGGGTCAGCATCAGCCCGGCCACGACGAACACGATCGGGGCGGTGACGTCGAACCGCTCCAGCCGCGCCGACAGCGTCCCCCAGGCAAAGACAAGCGCTGCCACGATCGCCAGGTCAGAAGCGCTCATCGTCTCACCTCATGCCTTACCGCCTCACGGACGGCGCACAACCGGCCGGGTCCCACCGGCCACCAGCCCAGGCGCGCACCCAAACCGCTCCTCACTGGCAGCCCAGCCGGTCAGGGCTCGGCAGGCGGTATCCGACCGGCCCTGGGAGAGCCTATTCCTGACTGCTCACCCGGCGGCAGACGCGCCGGGCGCCGCCCTGACCCGGACCCGCAACCGCAGCAGGAGCGAAGCGAGCAGCCGCCCGAGGCGGTCAGCATGAACCCGAAGACCCGCCGCGCCGCCCAGCAGGCCGTGTCCGTGCTCAGCGAGAGGGTCCCCGCTGAATCTGGCGTCCTGAGAGCTGTCTTGCAGGGTGATGGCCGTATATCACCCTACCGGGAGGGTGGAATCCGCCCTGCCATGAGGTGAACTGGTGCCTAACTGCGGGCGAAGGCCGAAAAGCCAGAGCCGCGCATAGCGGGATCGATAGCGCAGGTGAGTAAGGGACTGGGGTCAATCTGGCTGTGGCCGCGTACGGGAGCGCGCTCGCGGCCCGGCGCGGATGGCGTCGTTGAGAATGAGAGGTGGGCCGGATGGCCGTTCGGAAGATCGCGCATCAGAGTGTGGAGGACCGGAAAGCCAAGGGCTTGGCGGCCCGGGACCGGGCGGAGCTGTCAAGCCATACGAAGTGGAGACCGGCCGCGGACCGCCCTGACCCGGTTGCGCTGCTTGAGGAGCAGGACACCACCCGGGAGCCGGACCTGGTGCCGGTCCGCCATGGCCGGATGATGGTCTCGCCGTTCACCTTCTACCGGGGTGCGGCCAAGATTATGGCGGCCGACCTCGCCGAGACACCGGTAGCCGGGCTCGACACCCAGTTGTGCGGCGATGCCCACCTGTCGAATTTCGGCGCGTTCGCCTCGCCCGAGCGGAAACTGCTGTTCGACCTGAACGACTTCGATGAGACGCTGCCGGGGCCGTTCGAGTACGACGTGAAGCGGATGGCGGCGAGCTTTGAGATCGCGGCCCGCAACAACGGGTTCTCCACGGCGGACACGCGGGCGGCGGTGCTGGAGTCGGTGCGGGCCTACCGGGAGGCGATGGCCACCTTCGCGCAGATGGGCACGATGGACATCTGGTACGCCCACCTGGACGAGGATGAGCTGCGGGCCGGGATCCGCAACCTGGTGGCCGGGACGGCGAAGCAGGAGAAGGGGGCGAAGAAGGCCGAGCAGGCGGACAAGCAGGCGAAGGCGCCCAAGAAGGCCGGAGAAGCGGGCGGCGAAGCAGGAGAAGGCGGACCGGGAAGAGGAGAAGGCGGCGAAGGCGGCGGGGAAGCGGGCGGAGAAGACCCTGGCGAAGGCGCACACCCGCGACAGCCTGCAGGCGCTGTCCAAGCTCTGCGAGCAGGCCGACGGCAAATACCGGATCGTCAGCCAGCCGCCGGTCGTGGTCCCGGCGCGTGATCTGGCCGCCACCTACGGGCTGTCCCCGGCCCAGGTCGTGCCGGTGATCCGCGCTCAGTTCCGCGCTTACCGGGCCACCCTGCAAGACGACCGGCGGCATCTGCTGGAGCGGTTCGAGATCGTGGACGCGGCGCGCAAGGTGGTCGGCGTCGGCAGCGTCGGCACCCGGGCGTTCATCGTCTTGCTCCAGGGACGCGACGCGCAGGATCCGCTGTTCCTGCAGATCAAGGAGGCGACGTCCTCGGTTCTTGAGCCGTACGTGCGCAAGAGCCGGTACCGGCAGCACGGCGAGCGGGTGGTGCAGGGACAGCGGATGATGCAGGCAGCCAGCGACATCTACCTGGGCTGGACCAAGGGACTGGACGTCAACCGCCACTTCTACTGGCGCCAGCTCCGCGACATGAAGGGCTCAGCCTTGGTCGAGGACGATGATCCCGCTCGGGCTGACGTTCTACGCGCGCATCTGCGGGTGGACGCTGGCGCGGGCGCACGCCCGGTCCGGCGACCCGGTCGCCATCGCCGAATACCTGGGCGCCAGCGACGCGTTCGACACATCGATCACCGACTTCTCGCAGCGGTACGCCGACCAGAACGAGCAGGACTACACCGAGTTCGTCAACGCGGTCAAGTCCGGGCGCCTGGAAGCGGTCGAGGGCGTCTGACGATCCGGTAGCGCTTGCTGCGGGCCAGCGGTCCCGGCTGGGATCGCTGGCTGTGCGGCGTTACCTGCGGCGGGAGACACGCCGCGCGGTGCGCTGCCCGGTACGGCGCGCGACCCTACGTGATCCGAACATCTCGCGATCTTGAAGTGCCTGGTCGTGCGGCAGGGGCGCCACCCGTGGTCCGCCCGAACGTGAACACCAAGCGGCGCAGCCGTGCCCAGATCATCTTTTTTATGGCCGCAGCGGACCATGATCGCAGCCGGCGTTGGACGACGACGATGGTAGAGGCACGATTTGACTCTCATTAGGTGCGGGCGGCCGGCCGCCGCCCGCGGAGGGGGGAGGCCCCGTGACCGAGGGACCGATGGGCCAGGATGGGCTGCAGGCTGGGAGCCCGCTGAGGACGCCTGGGGCGGCTGCGGTCGCTGGGATCGTTTTTGCCGTGTTGCTGATCTCAGCGCTGGTGCTGCTCAGGCTGTCGGTCCCCGCCCATCCGCGGGTCGCTGGCGTGTGGCTGACCGATTCGGGGCGTAGGACCGCCGTGGCGGTCGGGCTGAACCTTGTCCCGTTCGCTGGCATCGCCTTCTTGTGGTTCATCGGGGTGATCCGGGACCGGATCGGTGCGCATGAGGACCGGTTCTTCGCGAGCGTGTTCTTGGGCAGTGGCCTTTTGTTCGTGGGCATGCTGTTCGTGGCTGCGGCGGTCGGCGGTGGCCTCATCGCCGCGGCGTCGGGGTCGTCGGGACAGCCGGGTGCAGACACCCTGGTGTTGGGCCGCAATGTCACCTCGATCCTGCTGAACATCTACTCGATGCGGATGGCGGCGGTGTTCACGCTTACCACGGTGACCATCGCGCGCCGCACTCATATTGTTTCCCGATGGCTTGAGGTTGCCGGTCTCGCGGCTGCGCTGGTGCTGCTGGTTGGCATCGGCATCTCTGCCTGGGTGGAGTTGCTGTTCCCGGCCTGGATCTTGGCGCTGAGCATCGACATCCTCGCGGCCCGCCCCCGGGCCTCCGCGGCTGGCATGGGAACGGCCCCGCAGAGCTGACCGGCGCCGTTGGCGGCTCCGAGCCACCGGCACGCCGTTTTGGTCTCGGCCCGGTTTGGGTGCTGCTGGAACTTGCACGCGGTCCGCGGTGTGCCCGTCTCGGCCGTGCTGACAGGGTTTCACCCCGGCGGAGTGAAGCGTGTCCTGGTGGTGCCGAGAGATATCGGGCACAGCGTGGCCGTCCTCCACGACCGCCTCGTTGCACAGTAGCCCAGCAGCAGCGGCTCGCCGCCGGCCCGGCCATCGGGGCCCGGCGAGTGCTTGAAATGGAGGTTGCCCTCGCACCGTAGCCGAGCGCAGGTATCCCCTCCGTGGCGGTGGCCCGAGCGATTGACATGGCCCGCAGAGCCTGGTGATCACGGGGCTGTCCATCGCGGGCCGGGAAGATGATCTGTCCGGGACCGACGTGAGGACCTTGGTCTCTGATCGGATGGCTGCCGTGCGGGTCTGCTGAGGGCATGCCCGCGGGTAATGAGGTCAGGTTCCGCTCAGCCTGGGCCGGGCCCGGGAATCTGGCTCTCGGCGGCTGGCTGGGCGGCGTGCCGAAAGGTGCTTATCACGACGGGTTCGCTGGCCAGATCCGGGCCGGCCGATGCGCACGTCCGTGTCCCAAGGCGTCTTCGCCAGCCGGTAGCCCATGGATCAGGTTCGCAGCTTCAGTACCCCTATATGACTCGCCCGGACCTTCCGCTCTTGAAAAGAGTTGATAATCATGCTGGCTCCCCTGAAGAGCAGGCGCGACTGGCCGGCGGTGCTGTCGCTTGGCTTCAACATGGACCGTCACGGCAAACGGCGCAAGCCGGTATGGGTCAACATTGTGACCCTGGGAATACTGCTGCCAGGCTTTCGCGATATGGGGGCTCTACCGCGCCTTTACGACCCCAACCGGCATCGGCCTGTGGGCGCTGGCAGCAGCGATGTATCTGTTCACGATGTTCGGCGTGACGCTGGGGAACCACCGTTACTGGACCCACCGCGGGTTTGAGGCCAGATTCCCGCTGCAGGCCGTGCTGGCCGTGGCGAGCGGCATGTCGATGGAGGGCGACATCCAGCAATGGGTGATGAACCACCGCGCCCACCACCGCTTCGCCGACGTGGTCGGCAAGGACCCGCACTCCCCCTACGAATACCCCGGCTGGCGGGGCTACAAGGGCCTGGCGTGGGCGCAGGGCGTCTGGCTGTTCTTCGTCTACGAGCGGCCCCCGGAGTACGCGCTGCACCGCGACCTGGCCGGGGACCGGCTGGTGCAGTGGCAGCGCCGGGCGTTCCCCTTCCTGGCCGTGGCGAACTTCCTCGTGCCACTGGCGTTCTACCCGCTGTTCGGGTGGAACGCGGTGCTGATAGCCGGAGCGCTGCGCACAGCAGCGCTCATGACGGCCACCGGTTTCGTCAACTCGGTCTGCCACAAATGGGGCAGCCGGGCCACCGACAGCCGCGGCCACGAGTTCCGCGCCGACGACAGCCGCAACAACGCGTTCGTGGCGGTCGTGGCCGGCGGCGAGGGCAACCACAGCTGGCACCACGCCGACCCCGCCTGCCCACGGCACGGCCGCAAGATCATGCTGGACGCCGACGCCCTGGCAGCCGGAGCCAAGCCCGACCGCGGCTGGCGCCCCGACGCCACCTGGCGGCTCATCCAGCTCCTGGCCATGGTGGGCCTGATCTACAAGGTCAAGAAGCCAAAAATGACGGTCCATTTCGCCAGCAAGCAGCTGATGCCCAACCCATCGCTCCGCCAGACCCACCTCGAATGGCACATCGAGGAGCCGCAGGAACTGCCGGAGCTGCTTGCGTCATGACACCGGGATGCCCTGTCCCCCGAATGCCTGGAAGCGGCCCTTTCGGTCACGCATTAGTCAGCCCGAAGGGCTCGGCCCGCGAGCACTACATGTCCTGAACCGCTGGGGGGATGCAGGCCTAGAGACCCGGTGCCCCGGGACCTTTGCCGCTGCGAATGCCCGCCGCGACGCGCCAGGGTCAGAGGACAGCTTGACCATCTAGGGCGCGCCCGGGGGCATCCGGGCTGACGGCTACCTCAGTGGGGGCGTGATATGCCAGGACATCCGACCGATCACGCGGGGCTGGAGATATTGCCGTTCGACGTGTGCCTGCAGCTGCTGGCCTCGGTTTCTGTGGGACGGGTCGGCTTCTTCACGGACGGCGAGATGGTGATCTTGCCGGTGAACCACGTTGTTGACGGGCAGGACCCCGTCTTCCGAACGGCCCGCGGGTCGAAGCTCTCTGCGGCCGAGGGGCGAAACCTGGTCACCTTCGAAGCCGATGAGTACGACGAGCAGACGCGGTCCGGGTGGAGCGTTGTGGTCACCGGCCGCGCGGAGGTGATCTATGAGGACGCCGAGATCCAGCGGCTGAGCCAACTCGGGCTGCACCCATGGGTGACCGCCGTGGAGCGCCCGTTCTGGATCCGGATCCGGGCCAACGCGGTGAGCGGGCGGGCGACACCGGAGACCGGCTGAGACTCCGGCGATGCTGACCATTACCGGACTCCACCACGTCAGCCTGCCCGTCGGCAGACCTGGTGCGCGCAGCGACAGCAAGGACGACCTGATGTTGTGGGATCTGCGCCTGACCGAGCTTGGCGTCGAGCACTCGGGCCCGCGCGACGCCCACCTCGGGTGGGCGCTGGACATCGCGGGCCGGACGGGCCGCGCATCGAACTGCCGACTTGACGATCGAGACGGCGTGCGTCTTGTGGCGGATGTCTTTTGTTACAAATACTTCTATCGTTACCCGATAAGTTAGCTTTGCTGGATACGGCGAGGTGGACCCACCTAGATTGAACATTCGCACCAGAATGTTCGGTTGGGGGGACCTGATGTGTGACGATCACCAGGGAGCTGGCGCATCTCCAGCCGGCCGGCCCGGGATGTCCAGGCGAGGTTTCCTGCAGGCGTCTGCGGGATCGGCTGCGGCTGCGGCTTTTCTGCCACAGTTTGCGCGGCTGCCACTGCGCTCGCCTGCCCGGGCCGTCACCGCGGACGGTACGTCCGCCTATTCGATGGCGATGCATATCCACTCCTCGTTCAGTGAGTACAACGGCTCCATGGACACCCACCTTGCCCAGGCGGCCCTGAACGCGGTGGATGTGGTCTGGTGGACCGATCACGACTGGCGGATGGAGGGCGTCAACTACCGTGACGTGACTCACTTCACCTCGTTCCGTGAAACGGGGGCCAGCGGGCAGGGTGGCAAGTGGTCGTGGTCGAAGCGGGAAAGCGGCCCGAACACCAGCGCTTCCACCGGGGGGATCGTGTCCACCCCATGCTCCCCGGACGACCCGGTAAGCGGCGGGGCGCTGCACGTAGCGGCTCAGTCCCGCAGTACCAGACCAGCGAAGTTTGGGTACTACGCGAACTGCGGGCCCTCCGACTGGAACTACCGGGACAACCTGGCCGGCCAGTCACTGCTGATCGACGTGCTGCTGAGCACCGGGTGGTCCCGGGGGTACCTGGAACTGCTGCTCGTCACGTCGTACCACCCGGCCACCAACGGCAGGCCGGCGGGTAGCTACAGCTTGTCCTACCGCTTCGCCCCGGGCGGGACGTCCGCGCTTTCGGCCAGCGCCAACAATGGGATTATCACGGTCCCGGTCACGTCGCCGTGGCAAACCTGCACCCTCACGCCGTCCAGCGACATCGCCGCCCTCTGGCCAGACCTGGACTACCGGGACTTCGGCCTGTTCCAGCTCACTTTCTCGGCCGTGAGCACCGGGGATCCAGTCTCGGGATACTTCGACTACCTGCGGATGGACCGCACGGTAAGCGGTGAGGCGTTCTTCAGCCAGCAGGGGGACATGATGTCCGTCCTGGCCGCTAAGTACCCGGGCGTGGCGCAGCAGCAGGGCATCGAGGTCGGCCCGCATTTGCCGCACGTCAACTGGTTCGGCTCGAACGTGACGCTGCCGGATTACACCGGCGTGACGCCCGCCAGCTACCAGGCGTTCCTTGCCAGCACCGTGATTCCGCAGATCCACACCGCCGGGGGGCTGGCTTCCTATAACCACCCATACGGCAGCGCGAACGGCGCGGCCTTGCCGCAGACGCAGCAGGACACGCTGTTGACGCAGGTCGCGGGCGCCCTGCTGCCCGGCGCCGGAAACCCGGCGGCACTCGGCACGGACCTGCTGGAGGTGGGTTACAACCTGCGCGCGGGCGTGGACCTCAACCACTACCTGGCCCTGTGGGACATCATGTCGCGCAACGCGGTGCTGCTCACTGGCACCGGTGTGTCTGACGACCACGTCGGCGACAACTGGTACGGGATCGGCAACAACTGGATCACGTCCGTGTGGGCTGCGAGCACCGGCATGGCCGACCTGATCTCCGCGCTGGCGGCCGGCCGCACCTGGTGCGGGTCGCTGAGCGCCTACCGGGGAGCCCTGGACCTGCTGGTGGACGGCTCGGTCCCGATGGGCGCGGTAAGCGTTTCCAGCGTGACCTCCCGCCAGCTCGTATCCGCAGCCACGGGGCTGCCCGCTGGCAGCACTCTCCAGATCTTGCAGGGCGCCGTGGACTACGCCGGGCAGAACGGGCTGACCGCGAACACCGCGCTGATCGGCTCCTACTCCGCGAGCCAGCTTGGCAGCGGGTCGGTCACCCAGGCCGTGGACACCTCGGCGGACAGCTTCTTGCGCACACAGGTCCTGTCCGCCAGCGGTGCCGTCATCGCCACGTCCAACCCGGTGTGGCTGCTGCAGAACCCGCCTCCAGGCGGCATTCCCGATCCCAGGCAAGCCTGACCGCTTGCCAGCGGAGCCTCAGCAGAGGATACTCGCGGAAACAATGGGGGGGAATTGTGACTTTCAGCAAATCTGGTGAGCGTGCCCCAGTACGGCGGCTGCTGGCACGAGCGGGCCTGCTCACTGGCATTGGCCTGCTGTTGAGCGGAACGGTGGCCCCAGCCACGTCGGCCGCCACCACGGGCATTACGATATCCGGCAATGAGTTCCTCCTGAATGGCCAGCCATTCGTGCCGCGCGGTTTCAACTCCATTGCCCTCCTGAACTCCCCATGGTGCAGCGGCAGTGAAACCGCGGCCGCAGCAAATAATTTCACCTCCACCGAACTGGCCACCGCGATGAGCTCCTGGAGCGCTAATACCCTGCGTTTTCAGGTAAGCCAGCCCGTCCTCGCCGGCCCGGACGGCGCCGCCTACGCGCAGCAGGTCCAGGCCGGCGTAGGCATGGCCCTGGCCGCCGGCTTCGTGGTCATCGTGTCCATGCAGGACCAGTACCTGGCGTGCGGCCCGGCTGAGCCGCTGCCCAGCCAGGAGACGGAAGACGCCTGGGCGACCCTCATCAGCAACACCACGCTCGGCAGCAACCCATACGTCATGTTCGAGTTGTTCAACGAGCCGCAAAATTCACCGGTCGCGTCCGTGACCACCAACCCGCAGCAGGAGACGTGGCCGGACTGGCTTTCCGGGGGCAGGGAGATCGAGCCTTCCGCCACGCAGAATTGGGCGCCCTACACGCCTGTCGGCCATCAGGAACTGGTTGATTATCTCCGCACCACGCTGAACGTAGCCAATGTCCTGATCGCCGACGGGGCAAGCGACGCCGAAAACCTCGCCGGGATTCCTATCCTGAGTGACCCGGGAAGCAGCTACCAGATCGCCTATGCCGTGCACCCGTACAACTACACCGGCGGTCAAAGTCAATGGGATACTCGCTGGGGATACCTGGCGGGCTCCTACGCGCTGATTGCCACCGAGTGGGACTACCGAGACAGCGATTGCGGCCGCACCAAGCAGACACTGGCACCAGTGTTCCTCAATTACATGAGGAGCAGTGTCAATGTCGGCGTGCTCGGCCAGGCGCTCGATATCTTCTCCGGCCGTTTGATCGCCGACACCTCGCTCGACCCGACCCAGTGCGGGACGGCGAGCCCGGGCAGCGGCTACGACTTCCGCGACGATTACCTCGACACGTTCCCATCTCCTGGTGCTGCCGCACCGACCGCGCCAGTGATCCTCGGCTCCCCACAGCAGACCACCGCGAGCATCACGCTCACGTGGGCCGCCGCATATGACTCCGCCTACACTTCCGCCGACCTTAGCTACGCCGTCTACCGTGACGGGCAGCTTGCCGGGACGGTGCCCGCAGGCACGACGTCGTTTACTGACACCGGCCTCAGCCCAGGCACCGCCTACCCCTACACGGTCACCGCGACCGACCCGGCCGGCAACACCTCTCAGCCCTCGGCAGCCTTCACGCAACCGACCCAGAAGTGTCCCCCGCCGCCCGCACCCACCGGCTTGACCGCCACCGCGGAGAGCGGGACTACCGTGAGCCTGGTCTGGAACGCCGTCACCGGGCCAGGTGCCGGGTGCAACGTCTCGAGCTACCTGGTGAAACGCGGCGGCGTAGCCATCGCTGCCCCCGGTGGCACCACTTACACCGACAGCTTGGCCGCAGCCAGCACCAGATACACCTACAAGGTTCTGGCGGTAGCCACCGGCGGCGTCCCGGGCTCCGCAGCGGCCGTCACCGTCACGACGCCGAAGGTGGCTGACACGACCCCTCCCAGTCCCGCGACCAACCTGAATGCCACGGCCGCGAGCTCATCTCGTGTCGTTGTGACCTGGTCCCCCGGAAGCGACCCGCAAAGCGGCGTCAAGCACTACGCGATACTGCGCAACGGCACCCGGGTGGCAACCGTCCCAGCCACGTCAACCGTGTTCAGCGACACCGGCCTCAAGGCCCGCACCAGCTACTCCTACCAGGTCGTGACGATAAACGGCGCGGGCCTGACCGCCGCGTCAACCGCCGTCAAGGTCACGACCTGAACCGCCCCGGAGTTTCCGGAGTGTGCTTCGGCCCGCGATGACGAGGCCACCGGAATCAAGACGCTCCGGGACGAGCCGCGCTGCCGCGGGCGACCCTGGGAAGCCCTGACGAAGGTGTGACGGCTGCGGATTCATGTATCACCGGGCGGATATTCGAACTCCGTCCTAGTGGCACCAGGGCCGGATTT
>CAVPSA010000043.1:0-167043 GCA_963707905.1 uncultured Actinomycetes bacterium
TGGTCGCACCTGGTTCCTGGGTGGCGAGCACGTCATATCCCTGTTCCCGCAGCCAGATGGCCAGCAGCCGGGCCTGGGTGGTCTTGCCCGCGCCCTCCCCGCCCTCGAACGCGATCAGCAGGCCGCGGCGCGGTGCGGGCTGCGCGGCGGCGGTGCCGTTGGGATGGCCCGGCACCGGGATGAACGGCTCGCCACGGAGGGCGGCGACCACGTCGGCCCGCAGCGGCACCCCCCGGCGGTCGTCCATCTGCTGGTAGGAGACGACCCCGAGCCATACCGCGATCACCGCGGCAAGCAGCAGCACGAAGTTGTAGCCGACCGCTTCGTAGTCGATGTGCGCGACCCGCAGCGTGTTGCCGCCGGTGGCGGCATGCACAAGCGCGGTAAAACCGGCGGCGAGGGGACCCGCGACGGCGATGACCGCGAACAGGATGACCCTGATGCCCGACTGGAGGAAGGCGAACGTCCGGCCCCGGGTCTCGTCGTCCACCTCGGTGCCCACGATTGTGTATCCGGTCACGTAGGCGATGCCCGCGAACGCGCCGAGCAGGACCACCAGGAACACCACGATGACCAGGTTGGGGATCAGCCCGATCAGGACCAGCGGCACACCCGCACCAACGATGCTCAGGCCGAACAGGCGGCGCCTGCTGAACCCGCGCAGGATGCGCAGGCCGAGGAACATGCCCGCGGCGAGCCCGACGAAGATCGCGGTGAACACGGCCCCCCACCCGGCGCTGCCGCCGTTCAGGGTGTTCCTGATGTAGGAAGGCCCAAGGCCCACCACCACGCCACCGGCCGCGAAGGCGCCGACCATCCCGATCACGATCCCCCGCACCACGGGGGTCTGGCCGATGAACTTCCAGCCCTCCCAGATGGCCTTGGCGACCGACGGCGCCGAGATGTGCGCGCTCGCCTTGCGCTTGGGCAGTTCCCTGAGCGCGTAGATGGTCACCGCGGACACCGCGAACGTCACCGCGTTGAAGTACAGGGCGAGGTTCACCTGGTCGGAGCCGAGCGACCGGCCCACCAGGGCAAGCAGCCCGAAGACGAGCCCGGCCACCGGGGCGGTGCCGAACGTGGTGAACAGGCTGTACTGGTTGGCCTCCTCCAGCTTGTCCGGCGGGACCAGGTTCGGTATCGAGGCGTCCTTGGCCGGGGTCCAGAACAGCGAGGCGCAGGACGCGAGGAACAGCACCACGTAGATCCAGGTGAGCTTGTTGACGACGCCGAAGGCGAGGTTCACCGGGATGGACGCGTACAGTACGCCACGGAACACGTCGCCGATGATCATGTTCGTCCGGCGGTCGAACCGGTCCGCCACCGCTCCTGCCAGCGGGCCGAACAGCAGGGCCGGCAGCAGCGCCGTCAGCCAGACCCCGCTGACCACCAAAGTCTGGGCCGCGATGCCCCGCTTGGCCAGGATGGCCGCTTCCGCGGTCAGGGCGAGCAGGCTCAGCCAGTCCCCGAGGCTGGACAGCGACGTGGCGATCCACAGGCGCCGGAAAGGCCTGATGGACAGCACATTCATGCCCGCTGCATCCCCGGGGAATCGGAAGGTCACGGCGCTAGGGTACCGATCGCGCCTGGCCCACGCGGGCTACCTGGGACGGAATGCACTAGCTCACGGTGATCTAGGCCGCGATGACGGGCCGCGGAGCGGCTGGCCGGCGGCTGCGCGCGGCTGGCACACGGGCGCGGGAGGCACCTGCGGGGCGCCATGTGGACCGGCTGCACCGTTGAGCCGGGGGGCGGGAGCCGGGCCACGTGCGGGGCGTCAACCGGCTGCGGTGGACGACGGACGGCTCCGGGACGAACTCCCCGACCGGCGGGTTCCCGAGGCCCCGGCCGGTGACCGCCGCGCAGTCCCGGACGACCGGCCGCGCGGTGCCGTGGGGCCCGCGGCCCGGCGCTCCGCCAGCAGTTCGATCGCCCGCTGGACCGTGATCGACTCCACCTCGTCGCCGCGGCGCAGCGAGGCGTTGGTCTCGCCGTCGGTCACGTACGGGCCGTACCTGCCTTCCTTGATCACGATCGGGCGGCTCGATGCCGGGTCCTCGCCGAGTTCCCGCAGCGGCGGGGCGGCGGCCCGCCGGCCACGCGCCTTGGGCTGGTCGAACAGTTCCTTGGCCTCGGCGAGCGAGAAGGTGAACAGTTGCTCTTCGCTGTCCAGCGAGCGGCTGTCCGTGCCCTTCTTCACGTAGGGGCCGTACCGTCCGTTCTGTGCCGTGACCGGCTCGCCGTCGAGTTCGCCGAGCGACCGCGGCAGCGTGAACAGGCGCAGTGCGTCCTCCAGCGTCACCGAGTCCAGCGACATCGAATTCAGCAACGAGGACGTGCGCGGCTTGCCGGCCGCGCCCTCGGGCAGCACCTCGGTCACGTACGGCCCGAACCGGCCACTCTTGGCCACGACCTGATGGCCGCTGTCCGGGTCGGTGCCGAGCACGACGTCGCTGTTCGGCTGGTCGAACAGCTCGGCGGCCCGCTCCGGGGTCAGCTCGTCCGGCGCGATATCCTCCGGCACGTTCACACGCTGGCCATCCCGCTCCAGATAGGGCCCGTACCGCCCGACCCGGACCACGATGTCGGTGCCGGCCAGCGGGAACGAGCTCACGTCCCTGGCGTCGATGTCCTCGATGTCGCTGACGAGCTGCTTGAGGCCCTCTTCGCTGTCCGTGCCGAAGTAGAACCGGCGCAGCCAGGGAACCCGGGCCGCCTCGCCGCGGGCAATCTCGTCGAGGCCCTCCTCCATCCGCGCGGTGAAGTCGTAGTCGACCAGGCGGCCGAAGTGCCGCTCCAGCAGGGTCACCACGGCGAAGGCCAGGAACGAGGGGACCAGCGCGGTGCCCTTCTTGAACACATAGCCACGGTCGAGGATCGTGCCGAGGATCGAGGCGTACGTGGACGGCCGCCCGATCTCCCGGTCCTCCAGCTCCTTGACCAGGCTCGCCTCGGTGTAGCGCGCCGGAGGCCTGGTCACGTGGCTGGCCGGGGTCAGTTCCCCGGTCAGCGGGTCACGCTCGGCGAGCGTCGGCAGGCGGCGCTCCCGGTCGTCCCGCTCGGCGTCGTCCTCGACGTCCTCCACGTAGGCCTTCAGGAACCCGTGGAACGAGATGATCTTGCCGGTGGCGGTGAACTCGGCCTCTTCGCCATCCGACGACGTCCCGGCGATGCGGACGCTGACCGACTCCCCGGTCGCGTCCTTCATCTGGGAGGCGACCGTGCGCTTCCAGATCAGTTCGTACAGCCGGAACTCGTCGCCACTCAGCCCGGTCCGCGCCGGGGTGCGGAACCGGTCCCCAGCGGGCCTGATCGCCTCGTGCGCCTCCTGGGCGTTCTTCACCTTGCTGGTGTAGACGCGGGGCGCGTCCGGCACGTACTCGGCCCCGTAGAGTTCCCCGGCCTGGGCGCGGGCCGCGGTGATGGCCGTCTGCGACAGGGTCACCGAGTCGGTCCGCATATAGGTGATGTAGCCGTTCTCGTACAGCCGCTGCGCCGTGGACATCGTGTACTTGGCGGAGAAGCCCAGCTTGCGGGACGCCTCCTGCTGCAGCGTGGTGGTGCGGAACGGTGCGTACGGCGCCCGCCGGTAGGGCTTGCGCTCCACGCTGGCGACGGCGAACGCCGCGCCCTCCAGGCGCCGGGCCAGTGCCCCGGCGCTGTCGCCGTCCAGGACCAGCGGAACGCCGTTCCGGTCCGCCTGGCTGCCCGCCGCGGCACGCAGGGTGCCGTCCGGGGTGAAGTCCCGCCCCTGCGCGATCCTGCGGCCGTTCAGCGCCGACAACCGTGCGGGGAAGGAGGAAGGCTCGTCCTGGGCCGGCGTATTGCCGCGATCTCCAGCTGGTGCGCCGGACCGGCCAGCGTTTGCGGGGACAGTGGTGAAGACCGCCTCAAGATCCCAGTACTCGGCCGGGCGGAAAGCGATGCGCTCCCGCTCCCTGGCCACCACAAGGCGGGTGGCGACCGACTGGACCCGGCCCGCGGACAGCCGCGGCATGACCTTCTTCCACAGCACCGGAGAGACCTCGTACCCGTACAGGCGGTCAAGCACCCGCCGGGTCTGGTAGGCGTCCACCAGGCCGCGGTCCAGTTCGCGGGGGTGGGCCACCGCTTCGGCGATCGCCTGGGGCGTGATCTCGTGGAAGACCATGCGGCGGGTGGGGACCCGGGGCTTGAGCTCCTCCAGCAAGTGCCAGGCGATTGCCTCGCCCTCGCGGTCCTCGTCCGTCGCGAGCAGGAGTTCGTCGGCGCCGCTCAGCGCCTGCTTGAGCTTCGTGACCTGGGACTTCTTGTCCGCATGCACCACGTACAGTGCCTCGAAGTCATGGTCCACGTCGACCCCGAGCCGCGCCCAGGGCTCCTTGCGGTACTTGACCGGAATCTCGGCGGCCTTGTCGGGCATATCCCTGATGTGGCCGATGCTCGACTCCACCACATAGTCACTGCCCAGGTAGCCGGCGATCGTGCGCGCTTTGGCGGGGGACTCGACGATCACCAGGCGATGGCCGCCACTCCGCCCGGCAGCATCCTGCCGCGCAGCGCCTCGTGGGCTACTCCGCCGTCCCGCCGCGCCCTTGGCGGCGGTTGGAGTTTTTGCTGGCACGCCCCTCACCCTCTAGCCCCGGTACCCTTACCCAGCGTGTGTCATGCTGGACCAAAATTCAGGGTCCCTGCGTCCGTGTTTCCAACTGTTATGCCCCCACCCGTGTTCCCGGCGGGATTTGATACTCCCCCCGGAGGTACCCGGACCTGCACCGGGAAGCCTCCTACGATCGAGCGCCCCGTGCCCCCTGTGCGCAAAGGACACTAATGCCCGAGTACTCCTACCGCGTGGTCTACCTATCCCGCGACATGTCACGGGATACTGCCCGGCGCATCCTTACCGAACACGCCGAACACGGCGACTGGGAACTCGCCCGGCTGCGGCGTTACGCAGATGGGAGCAGGAAAGCCACCCTGCGGCGCCAGATCATACGCGCAGTTCGTACCCGCTGATGTGCACGTCCGGTGAAATCGGGAAACGTTCCCCGGCCTTGCGCCTCGCTGCGGGCCTCAGCCAGTCCCTCAGCAGCGGTCAAGGAAGTCGTCGAGCACGCGCACGCCGAACTTGAGCGCATCGACGGGGACCCGCTCGTCCACGCCATGAAACATACCGAAAAAGTCCAGGTCAGCGGGCAGGCGCAGGGGCGCGAACCCGAAGCAGCGGATCCCCAGTCTGCTGAACGACTTCGCATCCGTGCCACCGGACAGACAATACGGAACAACCTTAGCTGACGGATCCGCCTGGAGCAGCGCCGCCGTCATGGCCGCACACAGCGGGCCGTCAAACTCTGTCTCCACCGCTATGTCATGGTGGATGAACTCACGCTGGACACCAGGACCGAGCAGCCCGTCGATCCCGGCCAGCAGCTCATCGCCGTACCCGGGCACGAAACGGCAGTCCACCTGGGCCGTGGCCAGGCCGGGAATGACGTTCACCTTGTAACCCGCGTCGAGCACCGTGGGGTTCGAGGTGTTGGACACGGTCGCGCCGATCATCCGGGCGAGCGGGCCCAGCTTCTCCAGCACCTGCCGCGGGTCCGCTTCCGGGGTCATGCCGAGCGCCTCGGCGGCGGCCTCAAGGAATGCCTGCGCCGCCGGGGTGAGCCGTAGCGGCCATTCGTGCCGGCCGATCCTGGCAACCGTCTCGGCCAGTTCGGCGACCACGTTGCGTTCGGCCCGCATAGATCCGTGCCCGGCCGGGCCGCGCAGGCTGAGCCGCAGCCAGGCAATCCCCTTCTCGGCGGTCTGCAGCAGGTAGAGGCGCTGCCCGCCGAGCGTCGCGCTGAACCCGCCGACCTCGCCGATCGCCTCGGTGACCCCCTCGAACAGGCCGGGGTGCTCTTTGGCCAGGTAGCCCGCTCCCCAGACGCCGCCCGCCTCCTCGTCAGCCAGGAAGGTGAGGACCACGTCGCGGGGCGGCCGCCGCCCCTCGCGCAGGCGCTGGCGGATCACCGCCAGGATCATCGCGTCCATGTCCTTCATGTCGACGGCGCCGCGGCCCCAGACCTCGCCATCCCTGATCTCCCCGGAGAACGGGTGGACTCGCCAGTCGGCCGGGTCTGCGGGCACGACGTCGAGGTGGCCGTGGATGAGCAGGGCCGGGCGCGATGGGTCCGTGCCGCTCACCCGGGCGGCGACGCTGGCCCGGCCGGGGTGCGATTCGTAGATCTTGGCGTCCAGGCCGACTTCACCGAGCAGCGCGGCGACGTGTTCTGCTGCTTTACGCTCGCCGGGGCCTGAGTGGTCGCCGCGGTTACTGGTGTCGATCCTGATCAGATCGCTGCAGATGGCCGCGACCTCGTCGGCTGCGGCAACGACCTGGCTGGCTGGCTTCTCCGTCACCACGCCATCGTCGCACCCTTCCCGCTGACGGTTTGACCTGTCCCCCGGCGCGAGATCCTTGACCAGAGGCGGCGCGTGGTGTCCCACGGTCCGGTGCTCCGGGTGACCTGATCCCGGTGGTGCCCCGCGGCCCTTGAACCGGATCGGTGCCCAGTGACCCCAACCTGGGCGTCCGCGACGCCTCGCCGTACCGGACAGGGATTTGCTATCGTGATGCGGCCGACACGGAAGCTGCCGTGCTCCGGCCTTGCGTCCGGGTGGCGGAATTGGCAGACGCGCTAGCTTGAGGTGCTAGTGCCCGTAAAGGGCATGGGGGTTCAAGTCCCCCCTCGGACACATTAATTCCCCATGTCCATTTGTTTCTGGGCATGCTGGAACGTCACCGTGGCGCAGGCTGCCGCCAGCGCCGGGCGACCGGCTGTTCTTGCTGGCTCTCCTTCGGGTGCGGGGCCTGAGCCCGGGTTAGCTTGCTTTCAGGGTGACGGTCGTGGCGGCCTTGCCGGTGCCTGCGTGCAGCGTGCCGGACGCCGGGTTATAGGTGAGCATTACCTGGTTTTCGCGCAGGTAGCTGATCGCGGCCTCGGCGGTGGCCTGGCACCGGACGTCGATGCCGCGCCGGGTGCGCCGCCTGCGCTGTCCTGCGGCGGGCTCGGTGAGCAGCAGATGGAGACCGGGCAGGTGCGGCACGATGAGGTCCTCGCGGAGATAGGCGTTCTTCGGCCGGTTGGGGTCGGGGCGGGTGGCGCTGGTGTAGCCGTGGCGGCACCGGTAGGCGGGCTTGCCGTTGGACCAGGCCGATTCCAGCCGCCGTCCGCAAACGCCGCAGGCCAGCAGCCCGGCCAGCAGGTACCGCCGCCTCCCCGGCCCCGTGAGATGACCCTCGGGCGACGGGCCGCGGGCGGCATTGACGTCCTGGGCGGCGATGTAATCGGCCTCGCTGACCAGCGCCGGGTGGGCTGGGCGGGCGGAGATGACCCACCCGTCGGGGAGGTTCCACCGCTGCACGCTCTTATGCCCCAGGCTGGTGTTGGCCGGGTCGGCCAGGTCCTTGTCGGTGCGCTGCCGGTTCCACACCTGACGTCCGGTATACCGCGGGTTACCCAGGATCGTGGTCACCGTGCCCAGCGTCCACGCCGCGCCCGTGCGGTGCGGGTTCCTCATGGGGTCGGCTGCGGACGGGCACGGGATCCCGGCATCGTTGAGCGCCCGCGCGATCCGCGCCACTGAATGCCCGGCCAGCCGCTGCGCGAAGATCCACGGCACCACATGGGCGGTCTCCGGGTCGGGCTCGAGCCGGTGCGCGCGGCGGCCCCACGCGGCGTGGGCCTTGTTCGGGTGCGGCCCGGCATCACCCAGCCGGTACCCGTACGGCGGGCGGCCGCCCAGGTACCGGCCCTGCTCCCGCGCCTGGACCGCCATCGCGGTCCGCACCCGGATGCTGGTCCGGGTCACCTCCCGCTTCGACGACAGCCCCAGCACCGTCATCGCGCGCTCGTCATGCTCGGACGCGAAATCGACCCGGCCGCCCGCCTCCGGCATCCACAACTGCACTCCGTAATGCTCGAACAGCGGGGCCATCGCCGCGTACTGGGCGCCGTAGAACGCCCGCTCGTACTCCCCGACCACGATCGCGTCCCACCCCCGGCATGGGTCTGCTAGCTGGGCGACCAGGGCGGCGGCCTGCGGCCGGCGCCCCCATGCCACGGTCCGGCTCTCCCCTATGTCGAAGAACTCCGCCACGACCTGCCCGTGCCCGCACACCAGCGCCTGCGCCTGCTCCCGCTGCCGCGCCCGCGACGTCACCGGATCCTGCCAGTCCTCGGTCGACACCCGCCCGTAGAACACAAACCGCAAGCCCCCGCGCGCCGGGCCGCCAGGACGCCGCTGGCCCGAGCGCTCGGCCCACGCTAGCAGGCCGTCCCCACCCTCGCCGTGGGGTGCCTGGTGCTGGCGATGACGCTGAGCTGTAAGTTCACCAGCCATCACTGCAGGCTGCAGCCAGCCCGCCCCACACCCACAGGGCCTAACGTCACCTCCAACCGGCCGAAAGACCCACCCACCGCCACCACGCCGCGGCCCCCCGCGCAGCCTGCAGGCGCCACACCGAGTAACCACACAAATATTCGCACCACGGCCATAGCACACATAACGACTGTTCCGGCGCGAGAGCTGTCACCGGTGAGCATGGCGGGAGGCTTACACTGGGCGGATCGTGGCTGCTCAAGCGGACGCTGTGGAGCCCACCGCCAGATCCGGGACGGGCCGGCACGACTGTAGCCTGCCAAAGGCCCCGGGGCGCATAATGGGGACATGCGCCGGATCATTGGGACAATCGTCGGCGCGATCGTCGCCGTATCGCTTGCCATCACGTCTGTGGGCAGCATCGTTGCAACCCTCAAGACGTTTCTCATCATCGGGCTGATCGCCATGGCCGTCATCATCATCGTGTGGCTCGTGGCCAGGCGCCCTCGGTCAGCCGTACGTCGCGACTAGCTCGGCAAGCTGATCAAGCCGAACCGCGCCGGACGGCGGGTATGCGCGCAGCTCCGGGTCGAGGGCCGGTTACGTATCGTGAAGCCTCTCCGCCCGGTAGCCTTGATCTTGCTGGGGATACCTAAAGGCCGGTCATGGCAGAGCCCTCGCCCGCTACTCCGGGGCGAGGGCTCTTATCTTGGGCTAACCAACCGCGCGGGAGGCCCAGCGTTCAGCAGCATATCGCGGCACACGAATCGAACACAAGAGCGACGATGGCGTGGAAGGGGTCTTGAGCTATGCGTCGGCAGAGGATGGACTTGTGCGGATCGTTCCCCGGTGGGGCATTTTCGGGGGCATGAGAAGTGCCAGGGCTGGGTGTGGCAGGGTCTTTGGGCTGTGCGGTGCTGGTTCAGGTGAGCCCGTGGTGGTAGGCGTAGGTGACGGCTTGGGCGCGGTCGCGGACGCCTGTTTTGGCGAACAGGTGATTGATGTGGCTTTTGACCGTGGTCTCGCTGACCACGAGCCGGCTGGCGATCTCGGCGTTCGATAGTCCCTGTGCGATCAGTGCGAGTACTTCGGCTTCGCGGTGGGTTAGCCCGTCGGGGTACTGGGGTGTGCGCCCGGCGGGAGCGGCCGATGGGCTGGTGATGGCGTGGAGCAGGTGGTGCTGGACGGCCGGGTCGATGGCGGCCTGGCCGCTCATGACCCGCTCAAGCGCGTCCCTGATCTCTGCAGCGCCGGCGTCTTTGGTGAGGTAACCGCGGGCGCCGGCGCGCAGGGCGTCGATGACGGAGCGGTCGTCGGTGTAGGTGGTGAGCACGAGTACTTTGATGCCGGCGTCGTGGTCGAGGAGGCGGCGGGTGGCCTCGACGCCGTCGCAGCGGGGCATCCGCAGGTCCATCAGCACGACGTCGGGCCGCTGCTGGATCGCGAGCGCGAGCGCTTCGTCGCCGTCGGCCGCGGTGCCGACCACCTCGACCCCGGCCACCAGGGCGAGCAGGGTGGCGAGTCCTTCCCGGACCACGCGCTGGTCATCAGCTACCAGGACGCGGATGGGCTGGTTCATGCCGGCACCCATAGTTCGACACAGAACCCGCCTGTGGTGGGTGCGGCGGTGAGGGTGCCGCCGAGCAGTTCGGCTCGTTCTTTCATGCCGCTGAGCCCGTAGCCGGTCCCGCCCGCGGGAGCCGGGCGTTCGCGGCAGGTGCCGAAGTCTTCGATGGTCAGCCTGGTGCCGGATGGCTCATACGCCAGGCGGATCTCGACCCGGCCGGCGCGGGCGTGTTTGCGGATGTTGGTGAGGGCTTCCTGGGTGACCCGGTACAAGGTCAGCCGGCCGTCGGCGCCGAGGTCCCGCGCGCTGCCGCCGGTCGTGGCGACCGTGCAGGGGACGCCGGTGTCGGCTTCGAACTCGGCGGCCAGGCCGGGCAGCCGTTCGGGGCCGGGCAGCGCGTCGTCGTGGAGCATGCCGATCGCGCGCCGTGCTTCTGCCAGCCCGGTCTTGGCCAGCCGGTGGGCCCGGTCGATCGCGCTGCCGACCTGCGGGTCCGCGCCGGTTTGGCCGGCGAGCAGCCTGGCGGTCTCCAGGTTCAGCACCAGCCCGGACAGTGCGTGGGCAAGCACATCGTGCATCTCGCGGGCCAGACGCTGCCGCTCGGCCAGCGCGGCGCCCTGCGCTTGCGCGGCCCGGGTCTGCTCCAGCTCGGCGAGCAGAAGCCCGGCCCGCTGGTTGCTCTCCCGCAGCCGCCGGGCGAACAGCGACAGGAGGTAGAAAGCGAGTATCCCGAAATCGTTCAACACGATGCCCGCGACAGGTGCGCCCCCGTGTGCCAGCCAGGCCGCCGAGACCGCGACAACGGCCACCCCGGCTACCAGCGCGCTCAGGCGAACCGGCAGTGCCAGGGCGGCCATGCAGACGGCGGGAAAGACGCCAAGGAAGGCGGCGCCGTTACCCTGCAGGCCGATCAGCGCCGCCGCGCTGACCACCGCAAGCAGCAGCACAGCTAGCTGCACGGCCGACCCTGCCCGGGTCAGCCACACCGCAGCGATGGTGGCGCCGCAGAAAACCAGCAGGGCCACGGCCACACCAAACGCCTGGCCGTGGCCGCCCGGAGCTGGCCGGGCCTGGAACGAGGTGATCACCACAAACCCGATCGCGGCCACGGCGAGCAGGCGGATCCCAAGGTAGGTCGCCCGTTCACGGTCCCGCACCCGTGCCAGCTCAGACGTCCCGGCCGGGGTGGCGGCCTTGGAACTCACCCCATAACCGTACGGCGTGATCGCGCGCCCGTCGCGTGCCCGCCGGGCGGATTCGCCCCGGCCGCTTCCACCCACGGGTGGAGGCCCCGCCACCCACGGATGGGTCCTGTCGGCGGGCAGGCTCCACCGGTGGGGCGAAGACGGCCAGCGCGTCCCTCACCAGGCTTGACGGTTAGACCGCCCAGCTGGAGGAGCAGGATGGACAGCATCGGCGAAGAACGCGGCGCAGATCAGGCACCCACCGACCCCGCCCCTGCGGAGCCAGTGATCAGCGTCCGCGGCCTGGTGAAACGCTACGGCAGCCACGAGGCGGTCGCGGGCATCGACCTGGACGTGCGGCACGGGGAGATCTTTGCCTTCCTCGGCCCGAACGGCGCCGGCAAGACCACCACCGTGGAGATCCTCGAAGGCTTCCGGCAGCGCACCGATGGCGAGATCTCCGTCCTGGGCCACGACCCGGCCACCGCGGGCGGGGCCTGGCGCGACCGGGTGGGCGTGGTCTTGCAGGAGTCAGAGCCTGAGCCCGGCCTGTCGGTGCGCGAGTGCCTGGCCATGTACGCGGGGTTCTACCACGCGCCGCGCGACATCGACGAGACCATCGCCCTGGTCGGCCTCACCGGAAAGGCAGGTGCGCTCGCCACCCGGCTGTCCGGCGGCCAGCGGCGGCGGCTCGATTTCGCGCTCGCGCTGATTGGCGACCCCGAGCTCATCTTCCTCGACGAGCCCACCACCGGTTTCGACCCCTCCGCGCGGCGGGCCGCCTGGGAGGTCATCGCCGGGCTGCGGCAGCTCGGCAAGACGATCTTCCTCACCACCCATTACATGGACGAGGCGGAATACCTGGCCGACCGGATCGCGGTGCTCGCAGCCGGGCAGGTCGTGGCTCGCGGCACTCCGCGGACGCTGGGCGGGCGCGACCACATGACTACCACTGTCAGCTTCACGCTCCCGGCCCGCGTGCAAGCGCGTGACCTGCCCGACGGGCTGCGCCCGCTCGCCGATCCAGGCCCGGGAGGATCAACCGTCCTGCACAGCGAGAGCCCGCTCGTCCACCTGCAGATGCTGGGCAATTGGGCGCTCGGCCGCGGGTTCGACCTGCCCGACCTCGACGTCCACCGGCCGACCCTGGAAGAGGTCTACCTCTCCCTCACCGGCTCCACCAGCACAAAGGACTAGCGATGATCCGCATGGCCCTGCACCAGTCCAGCTACGACCTGCGCGCCTTCCTCCGCAACCGCCAGTCCCAGTTCTTCACCCTCGCGCTGCCGGTGCTGTTCCTGGTCATCCTCGGTTCGCTATTCGGTGGCAGGAGCCACACCGCCGCGGCCTCCGGCGGCAGGATCCACACCTCGGTGTACTACGTGTCCGGAATCATGGCGCTCGGAGTGATCGCGGCGTGCTTCGGCAACCTGGTCGCCTCGGTGACCGCACAGCGCGAACGCGGCGTGCTCAAGCGGCGCCGCGCGACACCGGTCCCGGCGGCCGCCATCATCGCCGGCCGCGTGCTCACCGCCATCGTCATCGCGGTCGTCATGTCCGCGGTGCTGCTGGGCATCGGCTGGGCCGCCTACGGAGTCCACCTCCCTGGGCGCACCGCTCTCGCGCTCGTGGTCACCGTGGTGATCGGAGCCGCCTCCTTCTGCTGCATGGGTTACGCGCTCACCTGCCTGATCCGCAACGAGGACACCGCGCAGCCCGTCACCCAGGCGCTCCTGCTGCCGCTCTACTTCATCTCCGGGGTGTTCGTCGCCGTCAGCATCCTGCCGCACTGGCTCGCCGACGTGGGAGAGATCTTCCCCGTCCGGCACCTGGCCGATGCGCTGCTCGCCGCCTACAACCCACACACCACCGGGCTAGGCTTCGCCGGCCTGGATCTGCTGATCGTGGCCGCGTGGGGAGCCGCGGGCTTTCTCATCGCCGTCCGCAAGTTCAGCTGGCTGCCGCTCGGCCGTTAGCCCGGCACCGCCCAATGCGATCACAGGAGGAAGATCATGGCCACCGAGGTCCAAACCCAGACCGGACGATGCACCACCCACGGAACAGTCCAGGCCACACGCGAAATCCCGAAGATGGGATTCCCGTTCATCGTCTACGCCTTCCTGCGATCCAGGGCCAAGCGCAAGCCGTATCTCTGCCCCGAATGCGGAGAGCCGGTCGAAGCCGACTGAGCCATGCGCGACCCGGCCGAGAACACCAATGCGCATCTGGCCCGGCACGGCTGCCAGCCCCCAGGGACACGACCGGCGGCATTACCACCAAAGGCCGTGAGCTGCCGCCCATAATGCTCCGATATGGCGGACGACGGCCCAGTCCGAGAAGCCCAACATGTGCGCCATATCGGCGGTTCCATGCGCACAGGCGACCTTCGGCACTGGTAACTGAGCGTAGTTGCAGGGGGTATGGCTGGTGGCGCGGGGCTCCGGGGCCCGCCACGGGACGCTGCGGGGGCCTTTACTATCAAAGGCATGACTTCCCGCTCAGGCTTCACCCCCGACGAGGCCCGCGCTGCGGGTGAGCGGATCGGCATCGACTGGGGCTCCGCGCCGTTTGATCTCGAGCAGTTCCGGATGGGGATGGACGTGGAACTCGAGCATGGTGCGCGCGATCCGCAGACGAATGTCACCGGCGATGACGTCATCATGACGGCGAAGATCGCGCGGGCCCACCTGAACGAGTTCCCGGACTACTACACCCGCCTTGCCAAGATGGAAGCCGAGGCGGAGGCGGACCGGCACGCCCGGGGCGGGTGAGCGCAGGCATCGCAGTCAATGCCGCGCAGCCCTTCAACGGCCAGCAGCGTTTCGTCCCGTATCTGGGCGCGCCGCCGATGGCGGGACCAGCCGTACCTGGGTGGTTATTGCCGCGGCCGCCCTCGTGACCGAGTACTGTTCCGGCCGCGCCTCACGAGGGAGCTTCTGGTGCCACGCCAGGTGGTTTTCATAGGCTTCCATGCCGGGGGCCAGCCAATACGGCCCGCGCAGCCGCTGGAGCATGGGTGAGACCTCGCGGTAATCCAGGCTGGGGTCATCACCGCACTTGCGGCAGATGACCTCGAATGCGGAGTAGCCGTCCTCGGGAGGGTCGGCGCTGGTGAGGGTGGCCTGGCGGCGCAAAACCGCCGTCCACTCAAGGCGTGCCTGCTTCGGAGCCTGCATTCCGCTCCCCCTTTCGCCGGCCGCTTCGCTCGAGCCCTTTCCGCTGCGTGGGCTGACACCCAGCCGGGGCGGCCATCCAGAACCGTGGGATCGAAATGGTCCTGGCCCACGCCTGCCCCTAGCAAACGCCTCACGGCTCTGCTTTCCCTCTCAGCTCAGTAAGGAGGGCTTAAAGCGGGGGCCCAGCTTTCCCCAGGGTGAGGCCGTGGCAGCCGGGCGGCCAACCCCGAACACCTCACCAACTATGCCGGTGCCTACGAATCCAGTCTGTCCGGGCCGCCACAGACGGGGAGGGACAAGGTCCCGGGAGCGCACAGATCAGCCCGTTCGGTATGCCCCAACTGATAACGACCGTGGTTCCGCACCCGCCCCGAACGGCGGTTATCTGAAGTCCTCGCTAATATCCCCCGTGTGACGTGGGCCTTTGCGTCGTGGACATGTCACTGACGAAGGTCCTTCGAGGGAGAGCAAACCCTAAGAGCAGCACCGACAAGGGAATTGGCGCAGGTCACGTCGGTGACATCCCTCTGGCTGCGTCGTGGACACCGCTTAAGATAACGCGTCTACGACCCGGCGCATACCTGACAAATGCCCCTCGTCAGCTACGTCGTGGACACCCGAAAACGCACTTGAGATAACGGCGGCTATTCGCGTTTCAGCGCTGACCAGGCTTCTTCACGGAGGGTGATCCGATCAGGCCGATCTGCGCGGTCCCTGCCCGATAGGCACGGCGGGCTCTTCATCTGCGGAAGTCGCCGATAGCGCCCAGATCACTTTGTGGTCTGGGCCGGGCCGCAGTGCCGACTGACGTTGTCCCTAGTCGCGCTGGCTGATCCAAACTGATACATAGGCCGGTTCCAGCGTCCGGTGGACGATGCGGGCCAGGTCGTCCCGGACCGCGCCCAGGTCGGTGGCGTCCTGCAGGCGGCCGGCGAACGCCGCCACGGTCTGGTCCGCGTCATACCGTGCCCGGTTGAACCGCCGGTCTACCACCTGCTGCACGCGCCGCCGCAGCGGGCTGAACAGGGCCGCCGCGACCAGGGTGGAGCCGGCTACCGCGACCGGCGAGGAGATGGGCAGGACCCGGGTGGCCAGCAGCACCAGGCCCGCGTACACGCCGACGAGCAGGCCGGTCACGATCGCATACGCCAGGGTGCGGCTGATGATCCGGTCGATGTCATACAGCCGGTACTTCAAGACCGCGATGGCGATGGTCGTCCACAGGCACAAGAACGCCAGGCTCTGCAGGATGTTCGCGACCGCCGAGTTCAGCCAGATCGAGGCGACAAACACGACCGCCAGCACCAGCGCGGCCCACGCGCACCACTTCAGCTGCAGCCGCTCCTCACCTACTGACTTGGCGAATCTGACGACGATCGCCACGACACTGACCAGCAGCCCGGCGCTGGTCAGGACCGCACTCATCAGGTCGAGGGACGTGACCAGACCGGCCGGGCTCCCCGGACTGGACGAGGTGAACGGGTCCGCCCAGAAGTCGGTGGCGATCACCAGCACCGCCGCCGCCGTGACTGCGAATGCACCGGCCACCAGCCAGGCGACCGGGCGCCACCGGCGTGAGCGAAGCCGCCCGGTCGGGAAGAGCAGGAACAACAAGGCGAGCATGGCGGTCGCGACCACCCAGAGCCAGGCGCCAAGCCAGGCAAACAGGCGGCCCGCTGGCAGGGCCCCCCGGCCGGCGACCAGTGCGTGCAGCGCGTACTGGTCCGAGAAGCCACCCAGACCCAACGCCAGCCCCGCCACCAGGAACAGCCAGCCGATCCGGTTCTCCGGCCGCCGGGACGCAATGACGAACCCGGCCACCGGGACGGCCATGTTCACCACCTGGCTGGAGACGCTGGAGAAGGTCCAGCCGGTCTGGCTGGCAGGCACCAGGTGCCGGTCCACATACGCCAGCACCAGCCCGGCCATGGTCAGCGCCACCGACACCGCCGCCATGCACCCCGCCACCCACCGGGCCGTCTGGGGTTTCATCCGGTTTCCCCACCCGCCGATCAAGGCCCCCAGCCGGAACGATGGCCGCACATCAACCACGAACGGCATGCTACGCCCGCACCGTTCCGGGAACGTTACCGCTCAGCACCGAACCTTCCGGCCAGGCCACAAGATCACCGCCTGGGCGTGACGCAATCGTCCTCATCTCACGCCCATGCTGATTTTCATAACGAAGTGCGGCTGTACGGGTTCACAACACCCGCACATCGGCTACCGGTCGGCCTCAGCGCGCAGAACCACCTGATCGGCGCGCCCGAGCCGATGAGCATCGAGGCAGTCCTGGGCGCTCCGAACGGCGGATCTTGTGCACCGACCGCGGACCAGCGCAGGTCGCGGAGCGTGAAATCCGGTCATCAGCCCGCGGGGCAGCGGATCGCCGATTCCGCGCAGCCCGTGTGAGGGTCGCGGCGCAGGTTGCCGGGCGCAGGCCGTCCGGTTCTGGGCGCATCGGTGGGTGGGCAGGCGGTCGCGATCAAAGAGGTTCGTCTGAGAGCCTCCGTATGGGGCAGGAGTTCCAGGGGGAGCGGGTGTTGTATCGATGGTTTTGGCGTGACTACCTCCGGCGGTCCTGTGATGCTGGCCGGGGGATGGCTGCCACGAGGCGATGTAGCCAGCCTGGACAGCCATCGAAGGTTTTGTTGGCAAGGGTGGGCATGGGTGATCGCGGGGGTGCGTGTTTTGGCGTTTCGATCTGGCGCCCGTTACGCCGGGCCGGTGCTGTATCTGATGGGGGTATCAGTGGTGGTGTGAGGTCCGCCGGCCAGGAGCATCCCGTCAGGGTGCCGGGCGGCGGCGGGCTGCGATCGGCCTCGCTGGCCGCTTGGCCGGGGCCGGTGCCGGGCAGCAGGCATGCGCTCCTGCTGCTCGCCTCGGCGATGCTGCTCGCGATGACCACCTGGTTCTCCGCGACAGCGGTCTTGCCGCAGCTGCGTACTGCCTGGGCGCTGACGACGGTCCAGGCGAGTTTCCTCACGATTGCCGTCCAGGTGGGGTTCGTCGCCGGCGCCCTGGTGTCGGCGTTGTTCAATCTGGCCGACATCGTTGCGGCCCGTACGCTCATGCTGATCGGCGCGCTGGGCGCCGCAGCCGTCAACGTGCTGCTGGCCGGGGTGCACTCGGCCGGCCCGGCCATCGGCTTGCGGTTCCTCACCGGGGCGTTCCTGGCTGGGGTGTATCCGCCGGGGCTCAAGGCGATGTCCACGTGGTTCCGGGCCGGCCGCGGCACCGCGCTGGGCATCATGGTGGGGGCGCTGACCCTGGGCTCGGCCGCGCCACAGTTGCTCAACGGGATTGGAGGTGCGGGCTGGCATGCCGTCATCGTCGCGACGTCGGTGCTGACGGTCCTGGGCGGGCTGACGGCCCGGTATCTGGTGGCCGATGGGCCATTCCCGTTCCCGAAGGCGGTCTTTGATCCCCGGCAGGCAGCCTCGGTGCTGCGCAACCGTGCCGTCCGCCTTGCGGCCCTTGGCTACTTCGGGCACCAGTGGGAGCTGTATGCCATGTGGGCCTGGATCTTCGCCTTCAGCCGTGCGGCCTTCGTTGTTCATGGTGATGGGGATCCCACGCGGGACGCCGCGTTCGCTGCGTTCGCCATCATCGGCAGCGGCGCGGCCGGCTGCTGGGCCGGCGGCATACTCGGGGACCGGTGGGGCCGTACCCGGCTGGCCCGGCTGGCGATGGCGCTGTCGGGCACGTGCTGCGTGCTGATCGGCCCGGTCGCGCGCCTGGGCGTCGCGCCGATGATCGCTGTGGCGGTGTTCTGGGGTTTCTGGGTGGTTGCCGACTCGGCTCAGTTCTCCAGCATCGTGACCGAGACCAGCGAGCCACGGTACGCGGGCACCGCGGTCACCTTGCAGCTGGCGGCGGGCTTCACGCTGACCGTAGTGACCATCTGGCTGATACCGGTCGTGCAGCACGCCGTCGGATGGACCTGGGCATTTACTGTCCTTGCTCCCGGGCCACTGCTCGGCGTCGCGGCCATGACCAGGCTGTTGCACGCCCCCGAGGCCCGGCTCATCGCAGGCGGGCGAGGCTAGCCGAAGGACGTGACGCGCGTGCCTGCAGACCTCACCGGCGAGGGCCGGCCCCTGCTGCCGGCTGTCCGGCCAGAACGTGGCGATCATGATGAAGCCCGAAGCGGTCCAGTAGCTGAAGCTCCTCGCTGCGCCATCGCCCACCCACTCCCACAGCTACACCCTGCCTGCGAGTTCGGCGCCAGGGAGCAAACCGGCCCGCGCCGGGCTGCCGCCGCGAATCGCCTCAGCCCACGGCGGCCCTCCCGTGGTTCATCGTGGTGAACCCGCCCACGACCTGCCCACACCAGGCTGCCCTTTGAATCGGGGCAACTCATGCCACCCACCAACGTCGACACCGAATAACCGTTCTGTCGTCACCATGGGCCGCACTGTCAGGCGCCAATCGGCGTGCAGATCGGCGGTTACACGCGCGCTGGCGCAGACCGGCGCTAATTACCGAGCGTCGCCCGATTCCTGGCCCGATTTCGCCTGCTGAATATTCGTCTCTCTTCTGCCCAGCAGGCTCAGCGTCTTGCGAGCACAGATTGGCCAGTTCGTCTGGAGGGGCGGGCGTGGGGGTAGGAGTTCTCCTCAGTTCCCGGGTGTCATTGGCAGGGTCGCGTGGATGTCCTGCCAGGCAGGGAGGCTGAGCAGGTCCCTCCATGAGGTGAACAGCTCCAGGAGCCCTGCCCCGTATTTGGCCCGGGCGCGGGGGTTGACGCCCGCGATGTCCAGCTCGTTGGCCACCGTGAGTTCCGCGAAGTCGCGGCGCAGCGTGAGCGGCGGGCAGGCAACTGCGCCGGTGAAGCGGTCCCTGAACAACCCTGCGGGCTGGGCGAGATGAGGGTAGGAGAAAAGGCGGTCGCAGCTGGCATAGAAGTAGACGAGCTGTTCGGCCTCTGTCCCGATGATCGCGGCCAGCTCATCCCGGAAGGCCAGGCCGCCCAGCACGGCGTCGAAGCCGTCAGTGCCATACCAGGCGTGGCACAGCCCGGTGAGCCGCAGCGCCGGCCGGGCGCCCCACTGGTCGAGCAGCGCGCCCACGCGCTGCAGATGAGTCAGCAAAGTACCGCCTGGATGCGTGATCTCGGCCGCGCCGCGCGAGGCCAGCACCCTGGATACGGCCGCGATCGCCGGTTCCTGGCCCAGATGCTCCGGTTCGTGGATGCCGGGTGTCACGCTGCGCCTCCTCACTCCAGGCTTGGTCGGCACCCGCCCGCCGTGCGCTGCGGTGCCAGTGCCGTACGTCCCGGGCCGCCGGATGGCGTCTTCCCGGCCTGCGGGCGGGTTGCCGCTGACAACAGCCTGAAGGCGGGCTACCTTTAAGTCAATTCCAGGGTTTTCTCCAAAAAGCCCCAGGTGTAACTTGGGTCTAGTGACTCTGGAAGACCTGCGCGTTTTCGTCACCGTGTACAAGGCCGGGAACCTCAGCGCGGCCGCACGGACCCTGTCGTGCACCCAGTCGGCGGTCAGCCAGCACATCAAGCGCCTCGAGAAACAGACCGGCCTGGCTCTGATCGAGCGCCGGCCCCGCGGGGTCGTCCCGACCCCGGCCGGGCGGGTGCTCTATGAGGCAGCCCTCGCCGGCATCGCCTCCCTCGACGCTGCGCTCCGCCACCTGGGTGAAGTGCGCGACGGGCACGGCGGTACCGTCAGCGTCACCACGGGTGGCGTTACGGTGCGCCACTTCATGGCCAGCGCGATCACCACCTTCCGCCGTCGGCATCCCGCCGTCACCCTGGAGCTCCGGTCGGCCTACTCCACCCGGCGGTGCATCGAACTGCTGCATGACGGCCAGATAGACCTAGCCTGGATCACGCTCGGACAGCCGCTGCCCGGCGTCCAGCAGCGGCCCGTTCTCGACCTGCCCTGGGTGCTGGCCGTGCACACCGATGACCCGCTGGCCGCACTGGATTCCATCAGCCCCGCCGACCTGGCGGCCATCCGATACCTCGCCTACCCCGAAAGCTCTACCTCCCGGCAGCAGCTGGAGGAGAACTTCATCCGCCAGGGGATCAGCCTCCCCGCTCCCACCGGCATAGCCGACTGGGACACCGCGATCCTGCTCGCCGAACTCGGCGTCGGTCACGCCATCCTGCCCGCCCTGCCCGGAATCAGAGATAACTCAACTGGCCCGATCCGCACAATCCCCATCCCAGCCCTCGACCCCCTCACTGTCGGCTGGGCCGCCCGCCAGTGGAGCCTGCTCAGCCCCCTGACCACCGAATTCGCCGAACTCGTCACCACCAGCTTCGCCGACCACACCGGCCTGCGTGCGGCGCGGTAAATGGCAGTACGCCAGATCGCCCCAATATGCGCGGACCTCTTGCCGATCAGCACAACCCAGCACTCCGACCAGAACGGCGGCGATGCGCGCGTCCGCCACCAGAGCACCGACCACGCCGTGTGATCGCTGGCGCGCCGGCGGGCCAAGGCCGGCAGCAAGTGGCGCTGCGGGCTGGCAGACATCCGTGGCGGAATCCCCGGTCGGGCGGAGCCTTGATCCCGTTATTGGGATGGGATGCCGAACGCTTCGGGATGGGCCCGGCGGCAATGCTCGGTCAGGACCTCGCTGATGTTGCCGGGCCGGTAGGCGAGGGTACGGTCGCAGATCTGGCAGCGGGTGACCGGCAGATGGGTCACGGTCACCGGGAACAGCGCGGTTTTGAGTTCGCCGGGGAGGCAGCTGACGCTGCTCGGTCCCGCCTCCGCGCTTTGATGGCGAAACGGGCAGTGCAGCGTAGCGCCCGGCTACGGCCGGTCGAAGCGGGCCTGGAAGAACCTGAGGTAGCGCGGCTCATATGTCATGACGAGCCCTTTCGCTGACTCGCGCTGAGCGTAGATCGCCTCCACTGCCTCGGCCACGATGTCCATGTGTGCCTGGGTGTAGACCCGGCGCGGGATCGCCAGCCGGGTCAGCTCAAGCTTCGGGCGATTGTGGTCGCCGGTCCTCAGATCGCGGCCTGCCGACACTATCCCTCGTTCCATTCCGCGGATTCCGGAGTCGAGGTAGAGTTCGGCGGCGAGCGTCTGGGCAGGAAACTGGTCCTGCTTCAGATGCGGGTAGAACCGGCGCGCGTCCAGGAAGATCGCGTGACCGCCCACCGGCTTCACGAACGGGACACCAGCCGCGCTGAGCAGCTCGCCGAGGTAGCGCACCTGCCCGATCCGGGCTCGGATGTGTTCTTCCCGGACGGACTCGGCGATGCCGATCGCCATCGCTGCCATGTCCCGTCCGGCCAGCCCGCCGTAGGTGTGCAGGCCCTCGAAGACGACAACGAGGTTGCGGGCCTCATCGAACAGCTCGAGGTCGTTGAGGGCGAGCCAGCCGCCGATGTTGACCAGCGAGTCCTTCTTGGCCGACATCCAGGCGCCGTCGGTGTAGGAGCAGAACTCCTTGAGGATCTCGGCGATCGTCTTGTCCGCGTAGCCAGGTTCACGCTCCTGGATGAAGAAGGCGTTCTCGACCATCCTGGTCGCGTCCAGGAACAGCCGTATCCCGTGCCGGTCGCAAAGCGCCCGGACGGCGCGCACGCATCCCATGCTCACCGGCTGCCCGCCCGCCATGTTGACCGTGCCGGCCAGGCTGACGTAGGCGATCTGCCCGGCGCCCTCGCGCGCGATCAGGCTCTCCAGCTTGCCGAGATCCACATCCCCTTTGAACGGATGTTCGCTCAGCGGATCGTGGGCCTCATCGATGATCACGTCCGCGAACACGCCGCCGGCCCGCTCCTGGTGAACCCGCGTGGTCGTGAAGTACATGTTGGCAGGCACGAACTGGCCGGGGCGGATGGCGACCTGGCTGATGAGGTGCTCAGCCCCCGTCCCTGATGGGTCGGCACCACATTCCGGTAGCCGTAGAACTCGCGGACCGCCTCCGCAAGCTCGTAGAAGTTCCGCGAGCCGGCGTAGGCTTCGTCGCCGAGCATCAGCCCGGCCCACTGCCGGTCGCTCATCGCATTCGTGCCCGAGTCGGTGAGCAGGTCGATGTAGACATCATCGGAGCGGAGCAGGAACGTGTTGTAGCCGACCTCGGCGGCCGCCTCCGCGCGTTCCCCGGGTGTGGTCATCCGCAGCGGCTCGACCATTTTGATCTTCCAGGGCTCGGCCCAGGACCGGCGGCCGAGCTGCCCCCCGGTGGTCACCGGCAGGTCCGCCGTCATCGACTCCTCCAAACGATCGGTCAGGTGGCCCGGGCCCGTTCACTGCACATCCCCAGCGGATCGGCCAGCAGCGGCGCAGAACATCCACCACTGGGCGGATGCGACACCAGATTCTTCATCAACCGATCCAGATGCACAACAACGGAGTGACCGATGTGGGTGCCACCGCCGGCCAGCGGAACAACCGTCGGCGCACATAACCGCCCTGATCTGGGTGCCGCCGCTGCCCAGCGCGGGGCACCCGCAGGTGCACAGAGCGGCGGGTGGCGACGCTGTGTGAGGTACCGGGTTCTACCGGCTCCGGCGAGCTGACGGCGCGTCTGCGAGGCCGATGCTGAAGGCGGAGCGCTCGGCCAGGGGAGAGAATCCAGGGCCGCCGTTGCAGTTCCTTGCTCGCGAGGCTGATCGATCACCAGAATAGGGTCGTGTCTGCGGAGGAGATCGACCGGTATCTCGATGCCCTGACGGAGCCGAAGCGCGCGACGCTTGCCCGGCTGCGGCAGACGATCCTGGATATTGTCCCCAAGGCCGAGCAGGGGATCTCCTACGGCGTGCCTGCCTTCAAGGTCGGGGGGAAGACAATCGCCGGGTTCGCTGCGTTTAGGAACCATCTGAGCTACCTGCCGCATAGCGGCGCTGTCTTTCCGCAACTCAGCGACGAGCTCAGGGATTATTCGTTCTCATCGGGGGCCCTCCGCTTTGGTATCGGCGAGCCACTTCCGGCGCCGCTGGTCGAGAAACTCATCGCGGTGCGGCTGGAGCAAGCCTTTCCGGTTGAGGGACCGCACCAAGCCTGACGGGCAGGAGGAGCGCAGCATGCCAGATCAAGATCAGCCACCGCAGCACGGGACATCTGTGGCCGGCAGCGGCCAGGCGGCGCTCGACACCGCGCTGGCCTACTACCGGGCTTGGACCAGTCACGACTTCGAACACGCCATGAGCTACATCGCTGAGGGCATCGTCTGCCAGACGCCCGCAGGCAGGCTGGAGGGTGCTGCGGCGTTCCGCGGGTTCATGGGACCGTTCGTGCAGATTCTGACCAGCTCAAGCCTGATCGCCGCGTTCGGCAATGACCAGCAGGCGGTGGTGATATACGACACCGACACGGTCCCGGTGAAGGACGCTCCCGGCGCGGAGTGCGTCACTGTGCAAAACGGCAAGATCACCCACATGCGGATCATCTTCGACCGGCTGCCGTTCGAGGAGGCGCGCCGCGCGGCCGCGACGGGCTGACGCAATAAGACGCCCACACCCGAACCGCCTCCCGCCGGGCGCCCCCGTCCGGCTGCCCGGCAGCGGCAAAGGGGGCCGTCGCCGCGTTCGCTGACCTCGGATCGCCCAATTGGCACAGATAGCCCATTACGGCGCGTCATTGACCGAGGGCTCAACGGCAGATCGGCGGTTACACGTGCGCGCTCTCGCCGGGATTGATGACAGAGCGTGGCGTGCTGGTAAGGAGTCGCTAGCGCTGCCTTGGCTTACCCGTTGGCCCCGGGCGCCCGGCCTGTCAGGGATTGTCCGTCTGATCGGCGGCGTTGCGGCTGGGTGGCGGGCCCCGGCCTGGGTACCGTGCAGGCATTGTCGCCGCCGGGGAGGCAGAGATGGCGCAGAAGGTGACCGTCGCGCTGGAAGACGATCTCACAGGCGGCCCGGCGGATGAGACCGTGCGGTTCGCCGTGGATGGCACCGGCTATGAGATCGACCTGAGCGCCAAGAACGCCGCCGCGTTCGGCAAGCTGCTCGCGCCCTATATCGAGCACGCCCGCAAAGCCGGGCGGACACCAGGGCGCCGGGCCGGGCGGACGGCATCCACCCGGCAACGCTCGGGCGATATCCGGGCCTGGGCGAAAGAGCACGGGCTGGCAGTCAGTGAGCGCGGGCGCATCCCGGCCAGCGTGGTCGAGCAGTACCACGCCGCGGGCGGCGGGCGCTGACACACCGCGCAGGCGTTCTGCACGGCAGGCAAGTCATCGCCCGGTCGGCGGCAGATCCGTACGTTGCTGGCAGCAGATGGTCATGCATAGTCATGCCGGCTGGGCCGCCGATCGTGTCCCGAGGGCTGGGCGACTGGGCGCCAACGGCATGGTGGACCGCTGGCCGCCCGGGCATCTACCCGCCTCTGCGGGTGCCCGGCTTGGAGCCGTTCATGGGCGGGCTGCGCGCCGGTTAGGAATTCCGCCGGCCTTTTCGTCGCCGCCCTCTGGGGCCGAATACCCCGAGTTCATATCGGATTCATGAACCCTTAGGCGCGCTCACCACCATGTGTGCGGCATGGCATTGCTCAGGTGCCCACCTGGCCTGGGCCGCTTTCTGTCGGCAGCCAGGCCAGGGCGCGTAATCTGACGTCACCGTGGCCCGGGCTGCCGGCCACAGGCGCCCGTGGAACCCCTGCGGGGTGCGGCGTGATTATTCCGGGCTTATCAGTCTCTGCTGCCTCTCGGCGGAGGAGGCTGATGGCGGCGATCACCACCCATGGCGGCCCGAGTTTTCTGCAAGGACGGGGGAGCCGGCCGGTCGTCTCCATCTGGCTGCTGTGGCGGGCGCTGGCCGTGGCGGGCCTGGCGTGCGGGTCCGCGGGCCTGGTCATGTGGTCACCTGCTGGGGCAGGTTCTGCTGGGTGGTGTTGCCGATGCCGAGGTCGCCGTGCTGGTTGTCGCCCCAGCACCACAGGGTGGGGCCGGTGTGGATGGCGCAGGTATGGGAGATGCCGAGGGCCAGGCGGCTCCAGCCGGTTGGGGTGGGCACCAGGACGCGCCGTGGCAGGTCCTGGCTGGTGGTGTTGCCGATGCCAAGCTCGCCGCCGGCGTTGTAACCCCAGCATCGCAGCGCGTGCGTGCGCAGGGCGCAGGTGGCGCCGCCGCCGGCGGCCACGCTGGTCCAGCCGGTCGCGGCCGGGATGGTGACCTGCTGCGGCAGGTTCTGCTCCGTGGTGTTGCCGATGCCAAGCTCGCCGGCGGAGTTGAATCCCCAGCACCACAGGGTGGTATCGCTGCGGGTCGCGCAGGTGTGGCCGCCGCCGCCGGCGACGGTGGCCCAGCCGCCCGGGGCGGGCGTGGTGACCTGCTGGGGCAGGTCCTGGGCCGTGGTGGTGCCGATGCCGAGTTGCCCGTGGTTGTTCGCGCCCCAGCACCACAGGGTGCCATCGCTGCGGGTGGCGCAGGTGTGGTTGTTGCCGGCGGCCACGCTGGCCCAGCCGGTCGCGGCTGGGGTGGTGACCTGCTGCGGCCGGTCCTGGCTGGTGGTGTTGCCGATGCCGAGATCGCCCTGGTAGTTGTCGCCCCAGCACCACAGGCTGCCGTCGCTGCCGGTCCCGCAGGTGTGAAGCAGCCGGCCGTGACGCTGGCCCAGCCGGTGCCCGCCGGGTCGGTGACCTGGTGCGGCCGGGCCACGTTGGTGGTGGTCCCGATGCCCGTCTGGCCGTAGTTGTTCAAACCCCAGCACCACAGGCTGCCGTCGTTGCGAGTAGCGCAGCTGTGCTGGTACCCGGCGGTGACGCTGGTCCAGCCTGCTGTCGGCTTGGTGATCTGCTGCGGCTGTTCCTGGTCTGTGGCCGCCCCGGTGCCCAGCTCACCGTAAGCGGCGTAGCCCCAGCACCACAGGGTGTTGCCCTCGCGGATGCCGCAGGTGTGGTCTCCGCCCGTAGCGATGTGGATCCACGGCGAGGCAGCAGTGGCCGCCACGGCGGCATGGGAGGCACGCGCGGCCGGGCGGGCTGCGCTGGCCAGGCTGCCGTGGCCGGCGCGGGGCACGGCGGCGGGCATCGCGGCGGTGGTGGCGAGCAGGCAGGCGGCGAGTGCAGCTGCGCCAGTGACGGTGCGGGCTGCCTGGCGCGACCGGGCGGCGGGCCCGGCCGGGCGCTTGCGGTGGCAATTCGGCTTTTCCCCGTACATAGCTGGTTTGCGCATCCTTTCTCGCTGGCTTTATGGCAAGTGGTAATCCTAGGCGGCAGAAAGCAGCCGGGCACAATGCACCGGCCGGGCTGGCCGATTTGCGGCTGATCGTATACCCAGTTAACCGGCATCCGGAGGGAGCCCTTTAATCACTTTCATGGCGAGAATGGGCCGGGCCGCCGAATGCCCCGGCCGCGAAAAGATCCCGTGCCCCGGATCGCATCCGCGATCGGGGGCAGCAACCAGGCAGGTCTCATCGTCATTCTGCAGCGCAGGGCGCGAAGTGCCGCACAGGGGCGCAAAGCGAATTCCCCTGCCGATCACCGCATAAAAATTCACATACGCAACGCACTCAATTCGGCTAGATCAGGGCGACGCTGTCGCACACTGCGACCGGATCTGTCTGCCTCGGCTGGCGATCGCCGGAGTGCCGGCAACCGCCCACTGGCGGCTCCTTGCGCGCGCGCCGCGACGCCCATCACGGACGACGGCCCGCCCAGGCTGGTGCAGCCCGGCCGTTGAGCACCCCGCAGGACACTGCTGCCGCCGGCCGCGCAGTCACCCGGTGCAGTCAAGCCCGCGGTGCCAAGCAGGCGCACCCGCACCTGCCGCAGCTGCCATGCACAAGCGCAGGTGGCGGGGCAAACAGCGAACACTTCGCGGAATACCCGTGCGCGCCGGCTCTGGTCTTGTTACCTTACTTGCATGATTTCCCCGGACCAGGGAAATTTCACCGGTTTGCGTGTTCAAGTCCCCTCGGACACAGTAAATCCCCATAACCAGCCATTTTGTGGCAGGCGGGGGCGTCACCCGGGCGCTGGCTTGCGCCTGTGCCGGGCGACCGCCGGTTTTTGTTCTTCTCCCTTCCGGCGCGGGGCTCTGTGAGCCGGGGGTTAACCTGCTTTCCTGATAATGGTCTTGATGGCTTCGCAGGTGCCTGCCTGCAGGGTTCCTGCGGCCGGGTCGTAGGTGAGGGTGATCCCGCGGGCGCGCAGGTACCCGATCACGTCATCGGCGCTGGCCTGGGGCCGGGTGTCGGCTCCGCGGCGGGTGCGCCGCCGCCTGGCGGGCTGGGTGCCGGTCAGCAGGAGGTGCAGGGCGTGCAGGTGCGGCAGGATGCGGTCCTCGCGGATGTAGGCGTTCTTCGGCCGGCCCGGATCGGGCGCGGCGGCGCTGGTGTGGCCGTGGCGGCACCGGTAGGCGGCCTTCCCGTTGGACCAGGCTGATTCCATCCGCCGCCCGCAGGTCCGGCAGGCCAGCAGCCCGGCTAGCAGGTACCTGCGCGTGCCCGGCGCCGCCGGGGCGATCGCGGGCGCGGGTCCGCGGGCGGCGCTGATGTCCTGGGCGGCGATGAAACCGGCCTCGCTGACCAGCGCCGGGTGCGCGGGCCGGTCAGAGATGACCCACCCGCCGGGCAGGTTCCACCGCTGGACGCTCTTGTGCCCGAGGCTGGTGTTGGCGGGGTCGGCGAGCTCGGAGTCGGTGCGCTGCCGGTTCCACACCTGACGGCCGGTGTACCGCGGGTTACCCAGAATCGACGTCACCGTGCCGAGCGTCCACGCCGCGGCCGTGCGGTGCGGGTTGCGGTCCGGGTCGGCCGCTGACGGGCACGGGATGCCCGCGTCGTTCAGCGCCCTGGTGATCCGCGCCACCGAATGCCCCGCCAGCCGCTGGGCGAAGATCCACGACACGACGTGCGCGGTTCCCGGGTCGGGCTCCAGGCGGTGCGCCCTCCTGCCCCAGGCGGCGTGCGCCTTGTTCGGGTGCGGCCCCGCGTCGGCGAGCCGGTACCCGTAGGGCGGGCGGCCGCCCAGGTACCGGCCCTGCCGGGTCTGGGCGGCCATCGCGGTGCGGACCCGGATGCTGGTCCGGGTGATCTCCCGCTTGGATGACAGCCCCAGTACGGTCATCGCCTGCTCGTCATGCTCGGAGGCGTAGTCGACCCGGCCGCCCGCCTCCGGCATCCACAGCTGCACCCCGTAATGCTCAAACAACGGGGCCATCGCCGCGTACTGGCTGCCGCAGAACGCCCGCTCGTACTCGCCGATCACAATCGCGTCCCAGCCCCGGTCCGGGTCCGCCAGCTGCGCGACCAGCGCGGCGGCCTCTGGACGGCGGCCCCACGCCACCGTCCGGCTCTGGCCGACGTCGAAGAACCCCGCCACGACTACCCCGTGCCCGCGGACCAGCGCCCCGGCCTGCTCCCGCTGCCGCGCCCGCGACGTCACCGGATCCTGCCAGTCCTCCGTCGACACCCGCCCGTAAAACACGAACCGCAACCCGCCGCGCACCGGTCCCCTGCTCTCCGGGCGGCCTGACCGCGCCGCCCACGCCACCAGCCCGTCCCCGCCCCCAGCCGCGGCAGCTTCACGGTCCCCCTCCAGCGCTGCCGTCACGGCGGCCACCTCCCGCCATCAACCCCACAGCACCCACCTGGTACCAGGCACCCCAGACACTCTGAATCTCCTCAGACCCCTCCCGTTCCGCCAGCGAACCGTCACCACCCGAGACAAGAACCAGCACGCCAACCGCCACCCAGCCAAGCCGGTCCACGTGCCCCCAGGAACGAAGCGACCGCGCTCAGCCAGCCAGCACGACAGGCACCACTGACAGCGACCAGCAGCGGTAGCACTATCGCCACAAACTCACGCCCTGCCGAATATTTACATCTCTCCGAGGGTGGCCGTCGTCGCCCTATTAAGCACAGATCAGCCCGTTCGGGGCGGCCTCAGCGCTATCCGCTACCGGCGGAGTCGTGCGGCACCGCCGCGGTTTCTCCCTTCGCGATCATGGGACGCGACCGTCCCGCTACGGGATCCAGGCGCGGGACGTGTGGTTTGTCATGGCCGGGCCGGGCGGATGTCACCGGGACTGGTGATGGCGGGCACGGGCGGGAGTCCCGGTTCGCCGCGATGCTGGACCTATGAGCCCGGGCTCATCCCGGGACGTGACCAAACGGAGTCTGCCATGAAGAACTCGCAACTTGCTGGATCTCAGGATGATCGTGCCGGTACTGCCCGGATGCGCCGCTGGTCCGAGGAGAAGCTCAGCGTGCGCCTGTTCGCGGTGGCGTTCGTTCTTGTCCTGACCGGGGCGCTGGTGTGGGCGGGGTGGTTCGCGTCCGCTAGCCAGAATGCCACGTGGTCCCCGGTGCTGATGACCATCGCCGTCGTCGGCGCAGTGGCCTCCGGGAGGCGGCGGTCTTGGATGTCACGATCCCGTTGACGGGATCTGCCGGCCTGCGGCCGGCCTGGCCGCGGCGAGCCCTCGCGATCGCGCGGGCGGGGGTCGCGGTGGTCGCGGTCGCTGCGTCCGGCGATGGTTCCGCCTGCCCGTCCGTACCCGCTGACCGCGCCGTTTCGGGAGCTGCGGGTGCTGGCGCTGCTGGCCGCGGCGGCGCCGGCGTTTTCGCGGTCGTGATGCGGGGGGCCGGCGGGGAACAGCGGCTTGGTCCGGCGTCGGGGCGGGCGGTGAGGTTTGTCATGGGCGGCCTGGGCGGATGTCACCGGGACTGGTGATGGCGGGCACCGGCGGGCGCGCTGGTCCGGCGGGATGCTGGCTGGCATGGACGACAACGGCGTTATCACGGTCAGGGATCTGCGGCGGCGCTACGGCGGCACGGGTGGCCGGGGTTTTGAGGCGGTCCGGGGGGTCACCTTCTCGGTGCGCCGCGGGGAGCTCTTCGCGTTGCTGGGCACCAACGGGGCCGGGAAGACCTCGACGATGGAGGTGCTGGAGGGACTGGCACCCGCTGCCCAGGGCGCTGTCCGGGTGCTGGGCTGTGACCCCTGCCGGGAGCGGGCCCTGGTCCGGCGCCGGATGGGGATCATGCTGCAGGAGGGCGGGTTCCCGCCGGATCTGACCGTGGCGGAGACCGGCCGGATGTGGGCCGGGACACTCAGTGCGCCCCGGCCGGTTGCCGAGGCGCTGGGCCTGGTCAGCCTCGGGCACCGCGCGGGGGTCGCGGTGAGATCCCTTTCCGGCGGTGAGCGGCGCCGCCTCGATCTGGCGATGGCGATCCTGGGCCGCCCGGAGGTCTTGTTCCTGGATGAGCCCACCACCGGGCTGGACCCGGAGAGCCGCCGCCGTACGTGGCTGCTGATCCGCGAGCTGCTGGGCGCGGGTACCACCGTCGTGCTGACAACCCATTACCTGGAAGAGGCTGAGGAGCTGGCGGACCGCCTGGCGATCATGCACCAGGGCCGGATCGTGCGCACGGGCACCCCCGCGGAGGTCGCGGCATCGCAGCCGGCCCGCATCTCCTTCGAGCTACCCGAGGACTCCCGCGAGCCAGTTCCGGACATAGCGGGGACGCGGGCCAGCGTCACCGGGCGAACCGTGCTGCTACAGACAGCGGACCTCCAGCCGACGCTGACCGCGCTGCTGGGGTGGGCGAACTCCCGGGACCTCGTGCTGGGCGCCCTGGACGCCCGCCCGGCCTCGCTGGCGGAGGCCTTCCACGCGGTGGCTGCCTCAGCCGGCAGTCCAGCAGACGACGACAACGCAAAGGACGTGGCGGCATGAGCGCCGGGACAGTGACAGTGAGCAGTTCGAGGCAGCCGTCGCACCGGGTCGCGGCCCTGGCCAGGGCGGAGGGGATACTGCTGTGGCGCAATCGCCTCGCGCTGCTGAACGCCGTCATCCTGCCCGCCGCCCTGGTCGGCTCGCTGAAGTCCTTCGGTGGTCTTGGCGCCAGCGGGGCCCATGACTTCGGCGCAATGCTCCTGACGGGGCTGACGGCGTTCGCGCTGCTGATTGCCGTGTACTACAACCTGGTGACGGCGATGGTGGCACGCCGCGAGGAGCTCGTGCTCAAGCGGCTGCGCACGGGCGAGGCCACCGACGGCGAGATCCTCGCGGGGACCGCCGCGCCCGCCATCGCGATCGCCTGGGCGCAGATCGCCGTGGCCGCGGTCGCCGCCGTCGCGGTGCTCGGCCTCAACCCGCCCGCCAACGCCGCGCTCGTACCGGTTGCGCTCATCCTGGGGACTGCGGTGTTCGTGCTGCTGGCCGCGGTCACCGCTGCGGTGACCCGCACCGTGCAGCTGGCGCAGGTCACGACGATGCCGGCACTGTGGCTGCCGCTGGTGTTCAGCGGCCTGCTGTTCCCGCTGGCGATGCTGCCCGAGCCGCTGCGATGGGTCGCGGAGGCGCTGCCGCTGACGCCGGTGGTGGAACTGCTGCGGCTCGGCCTGACCGGAACTACTGCCGCCGGCGGTCATCACCTCGGCCTTGCCGCGAGCTTCGGCGCGGCAGCAGCCCCGGTCCTCGTGCTCGCGGCATGGACCATCGCGGGCGCATGGGCTGCGCGACGCTGGTTCCGCTGGGAACCACGGCGCTAAGCAAGCGTGACAGGCTGGAGGGATGACGGTGATGTGGCGTCGGTGGAACGAGCTGAGCGGCCCCGAGCGATACGAGTTCTGGGCCCGGGCCGGCCTGTACCTGCCGTTCGCTGTGGCGCTCTTGTTCGACCTGACCCTAGCCCGGGCGCAGCAGGTGCGGGTGCCCGGCCTGGTCGTCTTCCTGCTGCTGGCCGTGGGGCAGGCGGGCGCCTGCGCCGTGCTGCTGCACGCTAGCGTGTCCCGCTACCTGGCGAGGGGACCAGCGCCGAGGCGATGGCTGGTCGCCGCCGCCATCGCGCTGACCGCGGCTGGCGTGCTGGCGGGAGCTGCCGCATTCCCGGCCTTCACCCGGCCCCCGGTGGGCGCGTTCCCGGTGAGCATGTTCGTGGCCATGCTCTTCGGCGGCACGCTGACGGTGGCGCTCGCGCCGCTGCTGAGGACGCGCGCGCTGCTCGCCGTGGTGCTCGTGGGCGCGGCCGCGGCCAGCGGCATGTCCGCGAGCATCGGCGGCGGCCGGCGTCGGCGCCCACGGGCAGGCGCTCGCCGGGGCATTTCTGATCTATGCCTTCTTCATCGGCGCCTTCGCTGTGCTCATCGGCCGCGTCTCGGCGGGGCAGCTGCGGATCATGTGGGAACTTGACCGGTCGCGGACCGCGCACGCCCGCCTGTCGGTCGCCGAGGAGCGGCTGCGTTTCGCCCGCGACCTGCACGACGTGCTCGGCCGGAACCTGTCCCTGATAGCCGTCCAGAGCGAGCTCGCCGCGGAGCTGGCGCGCCGGGGCGACCAGGACGCCGCCGGGCAGATGCTCCAGGTGCGCCAGCGTGGCCCATGAGTCGCTGCGGGAAATGCGCGCGGTCGTCAGCGGATACCGCACCGCCGACCTCGGCACCGAGCTGGCCGGCGCGCAGGATGTCCTGCGTTCTGCGGGGATGAGCTGCCGCGTCATCGGCGACGCGGCGGGCCTTCCTGCTGACGTGCAGGCCGCCCTGGGCTGGGTGGTCCGCGAGGGCACCACCAACATCATCCGCCACAGCGACGCCACCGCCTGCACGATCGAGCTTCACATCCTGGATTCCCCGGGCGCCCCCCGCGCGGTGACGCTCAGCATGGACAACGACCGCGTGCACACGCCGGACGCCGGATCTGGCGGCAGCGGGCTGGCCGGGCTCGGCGAGCGGCTGGCCGGCCTGGGCGGCAGCATCACGACCGGGCATCCCCGCAACGGCCACTTCCGGCTGGAGGCCAGCCTGCCCGCCTGCGGCGCCGCAGCGGTGCCGCCTGGCCCGGGCCAGCGCGGCACCGGTGTCACACCAGAGACGCCCGCGCCGTGATCCGCGTGCTCCTCGCCGACGACGAGAACCTCATCCGCACGGCGCTGGCCTCCCTGCTGGCGATCCAGGAAGACCTGGAGGTCGTGGCCCAGGCCGCCTCCGGCGACGAGGCCCTCGCGATGGCCCGCCGGCACCGCCCGGACGTGGCCGTGCTGGATCTGCAGATGCCCGGCCTGGACGGGATCGCCGTCGCCGAGAAGCTGGTCACCGAGCTGCCCGCCTGCGGCAGCCTCATCCTCACCAGCTACGGACGGCCCGGGCATCTCAAAAGGGCCCTCGCCGCCGGCGTCCGCGGGTTCCTGCCGAAGACCGTCTCGGCCCAGGTCCTGGCCGACGTGGTACGCACCGTCCACCGTGGCGGCCGCTACGTCGACCCCGAACTCGCCGCCGACGCCATCAGCGCCGGCGACAGCCCGCTCACCCCCCGCGAAGCCGACGTCCTGGAACTCGCGGCAGGCGGCGCCCCCGTCGATGAAATCGCGAAACGCGCGGCCCTGACCCCCGGCACAGTCCGCAACTACCTCTCCTCCGCAGCCGCCAAGCTCGGCGCCGCCAACCGCCACGAAGCGGTCCAGCTCGCCCGCTCCCGCGGCTGGATCTGACAGCCCACCCGACTGCATCCCCCGCACATACCGGTTCGCCGTCTCTGTCGTGATCGGGGAAGGCCAGGGCCGCAGCGAACAGACCACACGCCCATCCGCCTCCGGGACGATCCGCCCGGCCGCCCCTGCCGCGTCGAAGCGGGCTGGGAGGATCACAATATGGGTGTTCGCCGAGTGGTCCCTGATCTCAGCAGTACGTCGCTGGAGGCGGCCAAGGGTTTCTACGGCGACCTACTGGGACTGCGGCCGGTGATGGACCACGGCTGGATCGTCACCCTGGCCGATCCCGAACGGCCGGGTGCCCAGATCAGCCTCATGACCCACGACGCCACCGCCCCTGTCATCCCCGATGTCTCGGTTCAGGTGGATGACGTGGACGCCTGCCACGCGGCAGCGGTCCAGGCGGGCGCGGAGATTGTCTGCCCTTTGACCCTCGAGCCGTGGGACGTTCGCCGCTTCTTCGCCCGCGACCCCTGATGGACATGTGATCAATGTGCTGAGCCACATTTAGGGCCGGGCGGCGGTACCGCGGGCTGCCGGTCCCGTAAGACCTGCCCGGTGAAGATTCCCGCATAGGTGCCCTATCCGGGACACCGGACAGACGTCTGGGGGCTCCTTCTGTAGCGCCCGGTTTCTGCAGCGCCCGGCGGAAGGGTCCTCCGCAGCACCTGTCTTTACCGATGGCTCGAGACGGGCAGCAGTCAGACCTGACTGAGCCCCGTCCGCAGTCGACGCCTGTCGCCGCCCAAGCCAGGGGTAGGCGTACAGAACAGCCTGGATCTGCACGGCTCACCTGGTGACCGCCGAGACAGCCCTGGCCGCTCCGAACGGCGGGTTGGTGCGTGAGCCAGAGCAGGGCTGATCACGGAAGGTGACTTGAGCGGCACAGTGTCACGGCGGAGGGCTTGCCGCAGGCCGGTGATGGCCATCCCGGGTGTGAGCGGTCCCCGGGGCGGTCATGCCGCAGAACGACGGCAACAGACGACCTGAGGCTGATGACCCCCGGTGCGCCCGCTCGGCATGCTGGGACCGTGCCGCCACGAGCCCGTGGCTGCTTCCACGCCGAACGGACACGTAATACGCGTAACCGCCTAGGCTCACGCTGGAAGGATCTGCACCGATGACAGCGCCCGCGCGGACCCCCGATGTTGGCCGGCCGACGGCCAGGACCGGGTGGGACGTCGTTGAGGCGTGCCTGGCCGTGGCCGCTTTCGCAGTGTTGTGCGTGCTGGTGCTCAGGGCCTCGCCGTATCTCCCCGAGCCGGACGATTATGCCTACCGTGCCTCGATCGTGGCGATGACCGACGGGCACTTCTTCACCTTGACTGGGGTGCAGGCACACGCGCTCGCCGTGCAACTGGCACCCGTGATTGGCCACAACAGGCTGAGCCCGGGCCCGGGTGGCGGCCCCATCCAGTGGGTGCAGTTGCCGGGCGGCGGGTGGATCAGCGAGAAGGACCCGGGGTACCCATACCTCGCGGTGGTGTTCCAGGTGCTCGGCGTGATCCGGCTGGCGCCGCTTTTCTATGCCGCGCTGGGCTGCCTGGGCTTGTATTTCGGCGGCAGGTGCTGGCTGGGCAGGTTCGGCGGCGCGGCCGCGGTCGGCCTGTACTGCTCCTCCGGCGCGGCGATCCTGTTCGCCTGGCGTGATTACATGCCGACCTTCACCGAAGCGTCGCTGATCGCGGCGGGTACCGGGGCCCTGCTGTGGGCGGTGCTCGCGGCCGGGGCGAGCGCGAGGCGCAGGACCTGGGTGGGGCTGGCTGGCTTCGTGGCGCTGGAGGCGGCCACGTTCAGCAGGTACACCAACATCGTGGTGCTGGGCTGCGCGGTCATCGCGGTGCTGGCGGCGTGGCGGCTGCGGGCCGCGCGGCTGCCCGGCCGCGTGGTCGCCTGGTGGCTCGCGTCGGCCTGCGTGTTCGGCACCGGCGCCGCGATCTTCAACACGCTCATCTACGGCGGCCCGCTGCGGTCCGGCTACCGGCCGGGGGAGATCACCTTCAGCCTCAGCGCCATCGGCGACAACCTCCGCTACATGCCGGCCCACCTGATCCAGGCCATGCCCATGCTGGTCCTCGGCCTGGGCGCGCTGGTGGGCATTGCCGTCGTCTGGCTGCGCGCCCGCCGGGCGGGTGGCGAACGAACCGCGCTGGCCAGGCGGGACCTGGCGGTCGCGGTTGCGCTGGCCGCCTGCTGGGCTGCCGTCTGGGCCTTGTACGCCACCTACGCGTGGACCGCGGTCCCATTCCTGAGCACGCTGCAAGCGGTCCGGTTCTACGTGCCGGCCCTGGGCGCGATCTCGCTGCTCGGCGCCTGGCTGCTGGTCCGCGTGCCGCGCGGGCAGCCGCTTGCCACGATCACCACGCTCACCGTGGCCGCAGCGCTATTCGGGCTCGGCGGCTGGGCCTTCCATGACATGTACCAGTTCCCGATGGGGGCGCAGCTGCAGGTGGTGCACGGGCCGGGCGGCACGATCCAGCTCAGGCCGGGCCCGGGGGTCAGGATCGGCGGCCCGCGCGGCGTGAAGCACGGCGGCCCCGGCCGGCCCGTCCGCACCGGGCCGCCTGGCAACCCCGGTACCCGCCCGGCATCATCACGCCTCCGCTAGCTCTACCCGACAGGCCGGAGTTGGGACATTGTGACAAGCTCATGCGGACAGGCTGAGCAGAACTAGCCGACCTTGGAACAGCACACCGGCCGGCTACACGCAGAACGCCGCGATCAGCGCGCTCACCAGCTTCGTCGATCTTCGCTGCACCGCCGACCATATCGGCGGCGATGCGCGCGCCGTGGATGTCGAGGCAGGATCACCAATAGTTACCGCCTCGCAGGGAGGCGCGGCGCGCGGATCGCCGAGTCGGCGCGCTAGGCGGGCGGGTCATTTACTGCCGTGAGCGTACGCAGATTATCCGGCTCTGCGCGTGCGGCGCTGAGCACGGCGTTGCTCACCGCTCGAGTGCCGAGGGGGTTGTGCCGGCCGGGATCTGCCCGTGCCACACACCGGGGCGTGGCGCTGTCGCCGTGGCGGGCGCGCTGGGCGTGGGCCGCCCCGGGCCACGCTCCTGGCCACGGATGGCCCACCCTTGACACAACGATTGTCGTTAATTACGATCCTCGATAATAACGATAGTCGGTAAGCGAGGCTCTCCGATGTCCGCACCTACCCTCAAGCCGGTCAAGCCGCGCAACCGGCTGCAGACACTGGCCACCGTGCTCACCTGGGTGCTCTGGCTCGCCGTCGCCGTCACCGCGCTCCAGCTGATACCTGCCGTGACCCGCAGCGGAGCTCTGTTCATCTCCGCCCCGAACTCTCAGCCCAACGCGCTCGTCTGCCTGAACGCCGCGCAACAACTACTGCAGCACGCCGGCATCGGGCTCAGCCATCCGGGCCTGTCCGCAGGCGTTCGCGCCACCTGGAACACCGCGAGCCTGTGCACCGCCCATCCCACCGGCGGGCAGTACCTGGCCTTCGCGGTCACCCTGCTGCCCCTTGGCCTGCTGCGCTTGGGCGCGCTCTACCTGGTGATGCGGCTGGCCCGCACCGCCGCGGCCGACGGCGTCTACACCGCCCAATTCGCCCGGCTGCTGCTGATCCTCGGCTGCTGGCTGCTGGCCGGCGGGCTGGTGGCCACCGTGGCCGAAGCGTTCGCCCGAATGACCCTGCTGAGCCAACTGGTCACCTGGCACGTCGACTGGGGCCAGTGGCCCGCGGCCTACTCGGTGTCGTGGCCGGTCTTCTGGTTCGGCCTGGGCCTGATCATCTTCGCCCGGGTCATGCGAGTCGGCGCCGGCATGCGCGCCGACCTCGAGGGGACGGTGTAGTGCCGCCCACCGCCCCCGATGGCGATGGCCACGCCATCGCCATCCACCTCGACAAACTCCTCGCCGACCGGGGCATGACCTTGACCGAACTCTCCGAGCGGGTCGGCATCAGCATCGTCAACCTGTCCATCCTCAAAAACGGCCACGCCCGGGCGATCCGGTTCACCACCCTGACCCGGCTCTGCCAAGCGCTCGGCTGCCAGCCCGGCGACCTGCTCACCCATGACAGCGCCGTCAGCCAGGCCGGGCAGCCGGCTCCCGAACGGCCGACCTGACCGTGCGGACCCCTTAGCCGGACTCCTTACCTAGAAGAGATCACCATGGACCAGCCCTACCCGCCCACCGGCCAGCCGGCCGAGCCGCGGCCTCCTGCTCCCGCGACGGTGCAGGCCGCGGTCAAGCTCATGTACGCCGGCGCCGCCGTCAGCACCGCCGCCCTGATCCTCTGGCTGGCCATCGCCATCGCCGACGTCGGCGCCGCCGCCCGCGGGCGATGGCTGGGCCACAACCTCACCGCAGGCCTGCTCAGCCAGCTGCAACCGCTCATCATCACGATGCTGATGGTGACCGGCGTGGTCATGATCGCCCTGTGGCTGTGGATGGCGCGGGCGAACGGCCGGGGCCGGGACTGGGCGCGCATCACCTCCACCGTGCTGTCGGGCCTTGCGGCGCTGGAGCTGATCAGCATCCTGTCGCAGCCGGCAGTCCATGCCAGCATCGGCGGCCCGGTACTCAGCTGGAGCGTCTCCGTGCTGACCTGGCGGATCATCCCCGCGGCGACCTGCCTGACCGGCCTGGCCGCGGTGTGGCTGCTCTGGCGCCCGGCCTCCACCGCGTTCTTCAAGCCACACCGCACCCAGGCATGGTGAGGAGCGCGCAACCATGATCCACCGATGGCCGCCCAATGATGCCGCCCGCGGCAACCGGTACGGCCCAGACCCCAAGGCCCCGATCCGCACCCTGGCACAGATCACGATCACCAGCCGCGGCACCCGGATATCCAGCAGTTACCACCGGCCCAGGCGCAGGCCGCTTCGCCCCCATATCATCCAAGAACGCCGGGGCCGCGGCCTGCGGGCTCTGCGCCCACTGCAGCGGTCTTTCACCCCGCCCTGGCTGCTCCAGTCTTCGGGCTGCAGCAGGCGCCTCAGCCGGCAGTCCCCAATCCGCACTACACGCCCTGCCGCCGGCCAGGCGAGCAGGCTGCCCTACTACACGCGGCAGATCCGGGCGTAGTGATAGATACGTGGCCACGTGCATGTGTATAAGCGTTCGCGGGATGCGACTGCCACCTGCTGTGCCGTTTCTGTCTCGCCGGGGCTCATACCGAGGGGCTCGCACCGCCCCAGAGCGGCCCGGCCCGCAGCCCGGCAGCGGCCGCTGAGAGGGGCATCGAGCGCAGGAATAGCCAACTCCGCGGTCGGCACGGTGATGGGCCGTAGTTCGGCGGCGGAGATCTGCTTGGTGGGTCCGTTCGCAGGTCGGACCGATTAGGCTCCGGCTCAGGGCGCCGGGCGCAATATGCTTTCGAGGACCGTACCGACCCTGGCTTCGCTGGACATCAAGGGGCATCGCATGACGGAGCCGTCCACCGGCTGGTATCTCGACGACATAACGTACTCCGGGGGCACGCAGGACGGGCCGCGCGCCAACGTGAAGCTCTCCCGGGCTGAGGAACAGGTGCACGCTGAGGGTTCTGGCACCGGGCTCATCGACGCGGTGTGCCACTCGATCTCGCAGGCGACCGGCGTGGCGGCGCGGGTCGTCGCGTTCCGGGCCTACTCAGTCGGCCCGGGCAGCGAGGCGGTCGGAGAGGTCGAGCTCGAGGTGGAGCTGCCAGGCCGCAGGGTTGCGGTCCGGGCGTCGTCCACGGATGTCGTGGAGGCCGCCGGGCTTGCCCTCGTCGCGGCCCTCAACCAGTACAACGCGAAGCGGCAGGCACAGGGCTGAGTCCAGCGAGATAACGGTGGTCCGGTGACCGCGAGCGCCGCCGCGCCGTGGGTTCCGGCGCCCCGCTGCGGTGGGTGAGTCCCAGTACTGTGGCTCGGCCGGGACCGGTAGCCGCCCCTGATGGCGGGTCGGTGCGCTCGCCAGCGACGCATCCGTTCGGTCACCGGCTTCCGGGCTCGCTTCCACAGCGGATCGCCGAAGTGTGCCTATTGCCAACGAGAATCGTCTTGTCCTACCTGACAAACTTGGCATGCCTGTGCTGGTCGAAAACTCGGTTACCGGTTCTGGCCTGGACTTTCACGCGGTGGGCCGGTACTCGTTGAGCAGTCCGCCCAGACCCTGTCGGCGTCGGATCCTGTCGATCTGGGCAGGGAACGGGATCATGTTCGGTTCGTCTTCGGGGGCACGCAGAAGCATTCCGTCGCCTTGGTGGCTGCGCCCGGCGTTGTGATGGGCGATGTAGACGTCGAGGACGTGGTGCAGGTGGCGTTCTCCGGTGATGAGGATCCGGTCGGTGCATTCTCGGCGGACGGAGCCGATCCAGCGCTCGGCGAAGGCGTTCATCCGCGGGGCCTGCGGTGCGGTGAGCGCGATCTGGATGCCGGTGGAGGCAAAGACCGCGTCGAAGGCGGCACCGAACTTCGCGTCACGGTCGCGAATCAGGTGCCTGAATCGGTGCCCGGCTTCCTCCAGATCACCGGCAAGACTGCGGGCCAGCTGAACCACCCAGTCCCCGGCCGGATGCTCGGTAATGCCGAGCGGGTGCACCCTGCGTGTCTTGATCTCGATGACGATCGCGACATACAACCGCTTCAGCGTCACGGTGCCGGCGTGGAACAAGCCGATCGCCAGCAGGCTGCCGGCCTGGGCGCGCAGGAAGGTGCGCCAGGTGTCGTCGCGGCGCGTGGATGGCGGGACCCTGCTGGCACGCAGGATCTTGCGGATGGCCGGGGCGGCCACCCGATGGCCGGGGCGGCGCAGTTCGCCCTGGATGCGAACCACGCCCCAGGTCCGGTTCTCCCTCGCCAGGCGGACGATCAGGGCGGCCAGCTCGTCGCCGATCGGCGGGCGGCCCGGCGGCTTCGGCTGCCGCCACCGCGCGGCGATCAGCCTGCGGTGCCAGCGCAGCAACGTTCCCGGCGTGACAATCCGGTGGGCGCGCAGCGCCTTCGGGAGCCTCCGGGCAAGCGCGGCCAGGACCGCGCGATCAGGCCAGGACAGGTGAGGCCCCGGATTGTTCCGGCGCAGCACAGCGACCTCGTGCCGCAATGCGAGTATCTCCGCGTCCTTCCACGCCGACGACCGAGCCAACAGGGCAAGCCAGGACAGCACCTGAACAAAGAGCCGGTAGACCAGACGAACGGACACGATCGCCGATCATCGGACGTCACGATCGCCCAGGTCAAACTGGATGGCCGCATTCTCGACCAGGACAGGCGTCCATCCGACCCGGCATGGAATAGTTCGTTGCTAGCATGCGGCGTGATATGGATGTACCTGAGCAAGTCGAGGCGTACCTCGCCAGTCAAACCGAGCCCAAGCAGGCCGACCTCCGACGGCTGCACGCGCACATCCTTACGGAATTTCCCGGATGCAGGCTGTGGTTCACCGATGGCACGAACGCGGACGGCAAAGTTGTGGCCAACCCGAACATTGGCTACGGCGCCTACACCATCACCTACGCCGATGGGTCGTCGCGAGAGTTTTATCGCATTGGCCTGAGCGCCAACACGGCTGGCATTTCGGTCTATGTGCTTGGCCTCGACGACAAGACCTACCTGGCGCGCACCTATGGCGGCTCGATCGGCAAGGCCAGTGTTACGGGCTATTGCATCAAGTTCAGACACCTCGCAGTTATAAACGTCGATGTCCTTCAGGCTGCCATTCAATATGGGATGAGCATTCATCAGGCGGGTTGAGCCGAAGCAGATGCGTCAGCCGGACAACCTGCCCGCCTGCCAAGATCCTTATGAAGATCACCTGCATATCATGCAGATCAGGGCGACGCTGTCGCACACTGCGACCGGATCTGTCTGCCCCGGCTGGCGATCGCCGGAGTGCCGGCAACCGCCCACTGGCGGCTCCTTGCGCGTGCGCCGCTACGCCCATCACGGACGACGGCCCGCCCAGGCTGGTGCAGCCCGGCCGTTGAGCACCCCGCAGGACACTGCTGCCGCCGGCCGCGCAGTCACCCGGTGCAGTCAAGCCCGCGGTGCCAAGCAGGCGCACCCGCACCTGCCGCAGCTGCCATGCACAAGCGCAGGTGGCGGGGCAAACAGCGAACACTTCGCGGAATTCCCGATGTCGAAGGAGGAGGCCACGATCCGCCCGTGCCCGGCCACCAGCCCAGCCGCCTGCGCCTGCTGCCGTGCAGGGATGTCACCGGATCCTGATGATCTTCGGTGGACACCCGGCCATAGAACGCGAACCGCAGCCCACCGCGCTCATGCCCTGCTGCCCGGCCGCGCCCGGTACGCCCCGCCCACACCGCCAGCGCGTAAGCACCCTGCCGAATATGAATTCCTACGCTATTGGCAGGTTAACTATTGCCGATGGCTCATTATCCGTTATGCGCCAGCTCTGATACATCAATTCCGGATTGCGCCCGACCGCGCCCCGGCCAGCACGGCCGCGATCGCGGCCAGTAACAACGAGGTCAGTGTGTGCCGGACGCCACGCGGTCGCCGCGGATCGGGCACCAGCGCCAGGTGCTCCAGCAAGCCCGGGCAGTAACAGGCCAGAGCCAGCCCGGCGCGGTCACCGGCGGGCAGGCCCTGAAGCTGCTCCAGGGCAGGACTGATCGGGGATGATGGCAGGGCAGGCACGGTCTTCCGTCGCGATCATGGGGCGTCGATAACCACATGATCTTGGGAGCCGTGCCTGTGCTGCTCCCTGACACGCCGGAACGGGCACCAGGTCATCAAACGGACTTCACGCCACTATGCCAGGGCCCTGGGGTCATGGCACCTTCTTATTCGGATGACCAAACTTGAGCCGCTGTCAGGCGAAGCCCGAGGCCAACCAACCAGGCGCCTACGCCGAAGCCTGGTCTTCCGGAGTGGCGCCCGCCAGCCGCACCAATACTGACTTCGGATATCTGGACACTGGCTAGCCCAGGCGGTCTCATGGAGAAGGGCGAACCGTGCGGAGCCAAGCTCCGTCCCGCGGGACTGTCCACGTTCATAGGAACCCCGGAGTTAGGGAACGTCATGAGTGCGGAAGACGAAGACAACGGACGGCAGCGCAACATCGTCCATGGAATCGTGACTGACGCCGCTGGTGGGCCGGTTGAGGGCGCGGAAGTCGCTTTGTTTCAGCAAAGGCTGCGAACCCGTCATCGTCTCGCGGAGGGAAGAAGCAGAGACGACGGCCGCTACCGGCTGGAGTTTACACTGCCCGACGATGCCCCGGGGCGCGTGCTGGTGGTAGCGGAGGCGCGCGGCGGGCCGCTCAGCGCGCCGGTTGAATCCGCGCCTACGCCGGTCAGCGCGGACCTGGTGATCAACATCTCTGCTCCGCTCGACGATCCCTCCGCCTACGGCACGCTCCTCAGAAGCGTGACCCCGCTCCTCAACGGCATGCCACTGCTCGACGTCACAGAAAATGCTGGACACCAGGATATTTCCTTCCTGGCGAGCGCGACCGGTCAGGGCAAAGAGCAGATCATGCAGCTTGCCGTGGCAAGCCGCCTTGCGCATATGTTCTCCGTGCCCGCCGAGGCGTGGTACGCGTTCCTCGCCGCTCAGGTACCCGCCTCGCTTCCCGTTTCCCTGCTCGATGCGTCACAGAATTTCTCGCTAATCGACGCACTTATCAGTCATGTAGAAGCGTTGATCGCGGGGCTCGATGCTTCTCAGCAGACAAGCACGCTCACGGCGGCAGTGGAGAACAACGTCATCGGTCCTGATATCAAAGCGCAGATCCCGGATATTGTCAGACAGTTGCAAGCGCTGCGAATCGGCAGTCTGCTGAACGTCCCTTATCTCGCGGGCAAGACCAGTCTCGCGCAGCTGCTTGACGCGGCGGCGCTCGCCAGAGACAAGCAGATGGCGTTCGCTGAGGCGCTTGCCGCGAACACCGAGCCGCTGGCGAGATTCTGGGCAACGCTCGCCGACGGGCAGCACGGCTTTACTCCCGCCGAGGTGGCCGCCATCCGGCAGACGCTCTCCATCGGAGCCTTCGTTAAGAACACCGTGCCGCTGATCTCGGCCGTGCAGCAGCGCTTCTCTGCGGGTACCTTCAAAGCGCTGCCTGACATGGCGAAATTGTCGGAGCAGGATTGGCACGACCTGATTTCCGCGGCCGGTGCCGACGCGGTGCCCGCCAGCATCGTGGGCCCCGATCCGGTGGGGACCTTCGCGCGCGAGATCTACGATCGTGTCACGGCTGCTTACCCCACTGCGGCGCTTTCAGCCCGCGCCGCTCGTTTCGTCCCACCGGCTGAGCAGGCGCCGCTGAACACATTCTTCGCCAACAACGCCCCGCTCGATCTTCGCCGCCAGAACCTCAACGTCTATTTGGCAAGCACCGGGCCGGCCGCCTTTAACGGCATCGCGTCAGGCGACCAAGAGGGCGTAAAGGCCAATCTCGGCGCCATGCAACGTGTGCTGCGCATCGTTCCCCATGTGGATATCTGCGAAACGCTGCTGGCCACGGGACTCACCTCAGCCGCCGCCATCACGATGACGGGTAAGCAGCAGTTCGTGGCGAAGCTCGCCGCGTCGGGCGTGGCGCCGAACGATGCGTACAAGACCTACGCGCTCGCACGGACCAGGTACGCTGCGACACTTTCCCTCTACGCGCGGCTCAACTACGGTGTCACCGGGCTCTGGCCGCAGGCATTCGGGCCGCGGGACCCTTATTACGAGATCGTCAACAATGCAGTGGCCGCCGACGCTTCGCTCGCCGTTCTCTTCGGCTCACAGGACTATTGCCTGGTCGACGACTGCACTTCGATCCTGAGCCCGGCAGCGTACCTCACTGACCTTCTGCTCTGGCTCTCCCGCCGCACCAGCGGCGTCACCGGCTACGCCAACGCACTCGCCGTTCTGAACGCGCGCCGACCCGACCTCGGCAACCTGCTCCTGAACTGCCCGAACACCGACACGACTTTGCCCTACATCGATGTAGTCAACGAACTGCTCGCGGACACGGTCAGCCCGCCAGCCCCAGCCGCCTGGCGGCAAACCACCCTCCCGGCTGACATCCTGCGGGCAGCACCTGATCCCGCGAATGCCAATCCCGCGGCGGACGCCAAACTGCTGCAGGCCGTGTATCCGCGTGCCCTGCCTTACGATGCTGCCCTGGACCTCCTGAGCAGCGTGCTCGCCCAATCCAACGTTGCGCTCTGGCAGTTGCGCCAGGCATTCCTGCCGCTACACGGCACGCCGACCGCCGCGCAGATGGCGCCGGTCTCCAGCGCACGATTCTCGATCTCGGCCGCCGAGCGAACCCTGATCACCACTCCGGCCACCGCTGGCCTGCTCCCCCAGGTCTGGAACACCGCGGACCCGGTGACAGACCTGGTCCCGGTCGAGTCGTTTCTCGCGGCCACGGACCTCAGCTACGAGCAGCTCCTCGAACTATTGAACGTGGTGTGGGTACGGGGCGGCGGCGCGGCAACCACCCTGCAGGACCTCAACGACAAATGCGACACCAGCACGGAGACCTTGGCGCCGCTCGACGCTAACAGGCTTGACCTGATGCACCGCTTCCTTCGGCTCTGGGAGCGCACCGGCTGGAAGATGTGGGAGCTTGACCTCTTGCTCTCGGCCCCGGCGATCGGTGATCCTGCGCTCATCGCGCAGACGCTGAATAGCCTGTTCACGATCCGCTTGCTGCTTGACTCAACGGGCCTGACCGTCGATCAAATCCTCGGCTTCTACCAGGACATCGACATCGCGAGCCACCGGGATCCCGACGGCACCACCACGACCCCGCTCTACGCCACGCTCTTCCTCAATCCGGCCAGGCCGCAGGACCCGGCTCTCAACCCGTACGCCACGCCGAGCACCCTTGACGGCACGGCTGACCTCGCCGCGCACACCCCCGCGATCCAGGCGGCGCTCCAGCTCTCGGCCACCGATGCGGCAACGCTGCTGGCACTTACCGACAATCACCGCACACTCGCCAACCTGTCCCTCATCTACCGCATCGTCCTGTTGGCGCGGTCCCTCAAGCTCGCCATCCCCGATCTGCTGACCATCGCACCCCAGCCGATCGCCGACGTGTTCACGACGCCGGCCGCGACGCTCGCTTTCGTCCAGCGGGCCGGGAGGATCTCCGCGTCCGGGTTCAGCGTCGATCAGCTCACCTACGTTCTGAGCACCTCCCAGGCGAAGAGCGGCATCACCGTCACCCAGGTAGGAAGCGACCTGGTTGACGTCACCGCCGCGATGCAGAAGGTACAGCAATCGGTCTACGGCACCGGAGATCCGCCGTACACGACGCTCGGCAACCAGTTCGCGCAGCTCCCGCCCTCCGGTGACCCGGCCAACCCGAGCCTTGCCGATCCCGCACAGGCCAAGATCGCCCTTTCCATCGTGGACGGCAGCTACGCCGGCGGCGATGCAGCCAGGACCACCTTCATCAACACGCAGTTCGCCCTGTTCATGACACCAGCGGAGCTCGCCAATGCCGTCGCCACTCTTATCGCTCTGGCCAGCCCGGCCACTGGGGCGGCGCTCGACGCGCGGGCTGACCTCGTGCTCGGCGCGCTCGTTCGCTACCTGATGCAAACGCAGGTAATCGCCGCGCTTGCAGCTGATCTCGCGCTCGCCGCCGATATCACCGCCTACCTGACGAACACATTCACCGTGCCGCAGGTGCCACCGAGCACACAGACCCTGCTCGCCGCACTGACCGATCCTGGGCTGCTTGCCGCGCCGGTTCCGCCGCCGGTGCTCACGGCCGCGTCAGATGCGATCCGTCTGCTGCACAAGGCCGGTGTCGTCATCAGCCAGCTGCACCTGGTCAAAGCCGACGTCGCCTGGCTCGTTCCCAACGCTGCCGTCTATGGCGGGATCGACCTTGCCCACTTGCCCGTGGTGAGCGGCCAGACGGCTCAGAGCATCGATCAGCTCCTGGCCAGCGTGCTGCTCGTCCAGCTCGACCGCAGCTTTGTCGCGCTCAACAACTCCACAGCCTCGCCCCCACCCGCGATCACCAACCTGTTCGGCCTGATCGGCGCGGTCGGCGCGGGAACCATCACCACAGACACCGCCGCGCAAGCCGCCTTCGCAGGAATCTCTGGCGCACTCCCCACAGGTGTCGCGGCGCTCTCCGGCAGTGTCGGGCTCTCGATTGCGGCCGGGGATTGGCAGAACCCAGCCGTCTATCGCCGGCTTCGCACCCTCCTCGCCATGGCCGTGGCCACCGGTGGCAGCGGCGCCGCGCTCGCCAGCTGGGGCATCGAAGCAGCAGATGAGACCGCCGCCGCGACGTCGGCGCTCAGCTCGCTGAAGTCGCGCTACACGGACGAAGCCTGGCTGGCGCCCGCGCAGGCCCTGAACGATCCGTTGCGTCAGAACCGCCGCGACGCGCTGGTCGCCTACCTCATCAGCCAGCGCGACACCGCCACCACGCCCTGGTCACCCATGCCCTGGGGCACCGACAGCGACAGCCTGTTCGACTGGTTCCTGATCGATACCGAGATGTCTTCCTGCATGGACACCTCCCGTGTGGTCCAGGCGTACCAGACGGTCCAGCTTTTCGTCGAACGCTGCCTGATGAATCTCGAGGCGAACGTCGCCACCGGCGGCGACGACGGCTGGCAGGAATGGGACTGGATGAAGCGGTACCGGCTGTGGCAGGCCAACCGTGAGATCTTCCTCTGGCCGGAGAACTGGCTGGTCGAGGCCAGCCGGCCCAACACCTCGGAACTGTTTAACCAGCTCATGCAGGGGACGCGGCAGACCAACGCCACTGCGGACGCGCTTGAGACAGTCGTGCTCGACTACATCCAGGGCCTTGACGACATCGCGCATCTGCGCGTGGTCGGGATGTGCCAAGACCCGGTGGCGGGCACCGTCCACGTGATCGCGCGCACGCACTCCGATCCCTCCGTGTACTACCACCGAACTCTGGCCTCGGGTGCCTGGAGTCCCTGGGTGAAGATCGCCCTCAACATCAAGGCCCATCAGGTGGTGCCGGTCGTGCACCGGCGCAGCCTCTTCTTGTTCTGGGCCGAGGTGTCGCTCGCCAACGAGCCCCAGCAGACGGTCCCGCCCGCCGCATCGAGTTCGACCGCCTCGAAAAGCACCCCGCCGGCGCGCCACGCCGAGATCCGCATCGCGTCAAGCGCCTGGCGAAACAATCAATGGACCCCTCCCGCCTACGCCGGCGGCACGCTCTGCGACGTTCCGCTCCTGCTGCTAGAACCGCAGGCAAACGCCACCCAGCGCATGGTCGAGGCGCTCTACACGATCAAGGTCAACCTCCCGACCAGCACCAACCGCACGGACCTCTTCATTGACCTTTTCCGCTTCGGCGACTACACGGACGTCTGGGCACAGGAATTCGGGTTGTATGTACACACCCTTCAGGCGCAGGCGAGCGGCGATCAGTCTGCGTACGATCAGGCGGCCGCCGACCTGGCGAGCTTCATGAACGGCCTCACAGACAGCTCACAGACCCAAACGGCCGTGCATATCGGGCGCGCAATCTTCGACGGCCGTTTCGATGCGCTTGAACTATACAACGGCCTCGTGCTGCTTGGCACCACGCCCGTTATCGGCTACCTCAACTACGCGCAGGCCAACTACGGCATCGATGCCGAGAAGCTCACCGAGCTTTCCGGACCTGACGCGCCTCTCACCGGCGAATCCGTCCTGCTGCCCAAGGCCGGCGCGCTGGTCACAACGCCGATCGGTGGCGGAGCCACAACTGCTATACCACTCAATTTCACCACGACGGTGAGCCCCCAGGAACAGAACGTCGGGCCGCTCCTGAACACCGCCCAGGCACCCTACGCCGTGACCGGCCCTGCCACCGACCTCGAGTTCGATCCGGCCAACGACTTCGTCTATACCGATCCAAAGCACGCCTATTACGTGCAGGCGACCCGGTACTACGAGTACGGCAGCCAGTGGCGCCCGGTGGTTCCCTCCAACCCAGCCGACGTGCCTTACCAGATCCGCTACTCCTTCCAGCGCTTCTATCACCCCTATACACATCTCTTTTGGCACGAGATTTTCAACGCTGGCCTTCCCGCGCTCTACAGCCCAGCGCTCCAGGCTTCCCCGGCGACAGTGGACCCCTCACAGGGCGACAGTTTCAGCTTCCAGGCGACCTATCAGCCGGTGGTCGGCCGCGTAAGCTGGGGAGAAGACGGCGAGATCATCGATTTCAGCCGCAGCGCCGCGTATTCCGTCTACAATTGGGAACTCTTCTTCCACGCTCCGCTATACATCGCTCAGGCGCTGCGGCAGAACCAGCAGTTCGAAGATGCGCTCACCTGGCTTGGGTACATATTCGACCCGACCGCGCCGGGGCCTGGCACGGTGCCACAGCGCTACTGGGTCACACTGCCCTTCTCCACGCTCACCACCGTCATGCAGCAGCAGATCAGCCAGATCTTGCTGAAAGTGAACCAGGATGACCCCACCGCTGTCGGCGAGGTGCAAAGCTGGGAACAGAATCCTTTCAACCCGTTCCTCGTCGCCGACCAGCGGCCGGCCGCATACATGAAGGCCGTCGTAATGGCCTACGTCGATACTCTCACCGGCTGGGCCGATAATCTCTTGGCCACCGCCTCGCGCGAAAATCTCGGCCAGGCGACACTCCTCCTGGTGAGAGCATCGGAGATCATGGGCCCACTGCCGCAGCCGGTGCCACCCCCGCCGCACGCAGATGCCTCATTCAACACGCTGCAGCCAGATCTCGACGTGTTCGCCAACGCGATGGTGGCGATCGAGAATGTGCTGCCTGCCGGTAGCGGAAGCGGAGGTGGCGGCGGTGGCGGCCCGCTGCCTGGGCCGGAGACTTTCTATTTCAAAGTCCCGCCGAACGACCAGCTCCTGGCGCGCTGGAACACGATCGCCGACCGGCTCTACAAGCTGCGGCACTGCCTCTCGATCACCGGCCAGCCGCTCGCCCTGCCACTGTTCGACGCGCCGCTCGACCCCGGCCTGCTCGCCGCGGCGGAGGCAGCCGGCATCGATCTCACGAGCGTGCTCAACGACGTGTCGGCCCCGCTGCCCAACTACCGCTACGACGTCTTGTACGCCCAGGCCCAGAACTTCTGCGCCGCGGTTCGCGGCTTCGGTGCCCAGCTGCTTGCCGCGCTCGAGAAGAAGGACGCAGACTCGCTCGCCCTGCTGCTACCGACCCTCCAGCAGCAGCTTCTAGTCCAGCAGAACCAGATCTACCAGTGGCAAGTCGACGCGGCCAATGCGAAACTCTCGGCGATCGGCCAGGCGATCGCTGTGCAAGCCACGCGGAATCAGTTCTACACCCAGCATGCCGCACAGTTCGTCAACGAAAGCGAAAGCACCTCCATTGAGTTGCAGCAAGTGATGATTGCCGCCTACGAGATATCTGCGGTCGTCGCGGGGGTCGCGGCGATCCTATACGCGATCCCCGATTTCCAGCTTGGCGCCGCCGGCTTCGGCGGCTCGCCCTTTGTGTCCGCGGTAGAAGGCGGCACTGAGCTTGGCAGCGGCGCCAAGGCTACAGCTGCGCTCCTGCGTGATCTCGGGCAGATCGCCGACAGGCAGTCGAAGCTCTCAAAGCAGCAGGGCGACTACCAGCAACGCGCCGACCGCTGGAACGAGCAGGCATCCGAGGCACAAACCGAAATCCAGCGGCTGACGTTCGAACAGACCGCCGCCCAGCTCGCCGTGCAGATCGCCCAGCAGCAGCAGGCCGACCATCAGACACAGATCGACAACCTGCAACAGCAGATCGACTTCCTGACGAACAAGTTCACAAACGAGCAGCTGTACGACTGGCTCTCTGGGATGCTCTCGACGGTGTATTTCCAGAGCTACCAGATGGCATATGCAATGGCGAAACGCGCGGAACGCGACTACCAGTACGAACTCGCGCTGCCGAACGCGAGCTTCATCCAGTTCGGCTACTGGGACAGCCTGCACAAGGGCCTGCTCGCCGGTGAGCAGCTGATGGTGGATCTGCACCGCATGCATGCTTCCTATCTCGATCTCAACGTGCGGCGCTACGAGATCAGCCGCATCATCTCGCTTGCCCGCCTGGCACCTGTCACGGGAACAGTTCCACCAGTGATCCAGCTACTGCAGAATGGCCACTGCGATTTCGCGCTGCCCGAGACGCTGTTCGACGCGGACTATCCCGGCCACTACCAGCGCCAGCTCAGGCGCGTCAGCGTAACACTCGTCTACGCCAATCCCGGCAAGAACGACAATGTCGCCTGTACGCTGACGCTGGTTTCCAACCAGGTACGGATGAACACCACACTCAATACGGGCGGCGGCGACCCCTACCTCGAAACCCCGCCTGGGCAGGACCCCCGCTTTGCCTACCAATACGGCGCCGTACAGACGATCGTCACCAGCCAGGCGCAGGATGATCCAGGCCTCTTCGAGAACCAGATCCACTACCAGATCACCGATCCGCGCTATCTGCCCTTCGAGGGTGCCGGTGCCATCAGCGACTGGCATCTCGAACTGCCATCAACCAACGAGATCGACGTCTCTACCGTCAGCGACGTTCTGGTCCACATCCTCTACACATCGCTCGACGGCGGACCAGACTTCAAGCAGGCGGCCATCAACTCACTCGCCACATCGCAGCAGTACACCACCAAGCTCTTCAGCGCGGCCAACGACTTCTCCGCCCCGCCCGCCACGGCAGCCAATCCCTATCCGCTCACCCCCTGGCAGGCTTTCCTGGCCACGCCAACCGCCGGCACCGACCAGGTGCTGACCCTCGCGATCAGCGCATCGAAATTCCCCGCCTGGACCCGCGGCCGCACGATTACCATCACCGGCATCACCGCCTACGCAGTCTCCTGGACCGGAGCATCCTTCGTGGTAGAGCCCCAACCGCCGGCTGCGGCAAACGCCGATTCCCCGCTGATCCCGATGGCAGGAAGCCAAGCGCTCCTTGCGTACGGCTCAATCGCGCCACTGCCGCCGTCACTCACTAAACCGGGCACCTGGAGCTTCAAGCTCCGTACCTCGACGGCCGCCGATTTCCGCTCACTCACCGCAAGCCAGATCGGTGACCTCGTGCTGCAACTCCAGTTCACCGCGTGACATGTGTCAGGTGCCAGTACCGTTTCCAGCCGGAACGCTCGCCCGCCTCATCGGCTCACTCGCACCGGACCGGATAATCCTATTCGGCTCGTATGCTAAGGGCACAGCGAAGCCTGACAGCGATATCGACCTACTGCTCGTCGGCGTCTGGAACGGTGATCCCCCGCGCATACTGCGTCAGGCCCGCCAACTAGTCGCACACAGTTTTCCGCCGATCGATCCCGTCCTCTGCACACCGAGCGACATAATCGAGGCTGAGCAAGGCAAAGCGCCATTCCTCCGCTCAGTGATCGAAAGCGGAGTCGTGATCTGGCATCGCGCCGATGGATGGAGGCTAGGAAGTAACGCGTCGGCGTCCGATGACCCGCAGCACGGATGTCAGCCTGCTCGTTAACCAGATCGGCTCCCGCTACGGCATGAGGACGCGTGCCAGCGGGTCTGAAGCGACCAGTCAAGGCCTTCCCCAACCGGAGCCACCACTGGCAGCATGCACTCGGGCGTTACCGCCGCCGCCGCCCGGAAGCTGATCACGATCCCGGAAGCTGATCACGATCATGGCAGGGCGTTCAGCCCGCTACGATCCGGATCCGGTTGTTGCCGGTGTCGGCGATGACCAGGTTCCCGGCGGGGTCCACGGCCACGCTTCCCAAGTTGGTGGTTCCCTTCACTATGTGCGGGGAGAAGTTGAGTTCGCCGTTGGTGGCGGGCCCGCCGTCGCCGGCGAACCCGGCCTTGCCGGTACCGGCCACGGTGGAGATGTCCCCAGCAGTCAGGGCCTGGCCGTAGAACGTGCCGGTGGTCTCGGCCACCGCCCGGATCCGGTTGTGGCCGGTGTCGGCGATGACCAGGTTCCCGGCAGTGTCGACGGCCACGGCTTGCGGGGCGGATAGCTTGGCGCTGGTGGCGGGCCCGCCGTCGCCCAGCCCGCTGGTGCCGCCGCCGGCCACGGTGTAGATGTCCCCAGCAGTCAGGGCCTGCCCGTAGAACGTGCCGGTGGTATCGGCCACCACCCGGGCCCGGTTGTTACCGGTGTCGGCGATGACCAGGTTCCCGGCGGCGTCCACCGTCACGCCTGCCGGGAAAAGGAGCTTGGCGCTGGTGGCGGGCCCGCCGTCGCCGGCGAACCCGGCCTTGCCGGTGCCGGCGACGGTGTAGATGTCCCCGGCCGTCATCGCCTGCCCGTAGAGGGTTTCGCTGGTGGCGGCGATCAGCCGGACCCGATCGTTATAGGTGTCGGCGATAGCCAGGTTCCCCGCGGCATCCGTGGCGATGCCTGCCGGAAGGCTCAGTTCGGCGCGGGTCGCAGGCCCGCCGTCCCCGGAAAAGGCCTCGAGAAAGTGGCCGAAGGAGTTCCCGGCCACGGTGTAGATGTCCCCCGCGGTCATCTTCTTGGTGTAGAGGGTCCCGGTGGCGGCGGCGACCAGCCGGACCCGGCCGTTGCCGGTGTCGGCGATGAGCAGGTCCCCGGCGGCGTCCACCGCCACCCCGGCCGGGTAGCTGAGCGTGGCGCTGGTCGCGGGGCCGCCATCGCCCAGCCCGCCGGTGCCGCCGCCGGCCACGGTGTAGATGTCCCCCGCGGTCATCGCCTGCCCGTAGAACGTGCCGGTGCTGGCCGCCACCACCCGCACCCGGCTGTTGCTGGTGTCGGCGATGACCAGGTTCCCGGCGGCGTCCACGGCCACGGCTTGCGGGTAGCTGAGCTTGGCGCTGGTCGCGGGCCCGCCGTCGCCCAGCCCGCTGGTCCCGCCGCCGGCCACGGTGTAGATATCCCCGGCGGTCATCGTCTGCCCGTAGAACGTGCCGGTGGTCTCGGCCACCACCTGGACCTGGTTGTGGCTGGTGTCGGCGATGACCAGGTTCCCGGCGGCGTCCACGGCCACGGCTTGCGGGTAGCTGAGCTTGGCGCTGGTCGCGGGCCCGCCGTCGCCCAGCCCGCTGGTCCCGCCGCCGGCCACGGTGTAGATATCCCCGGCGGTCATCGCCTGCCCGTAGAACGTGCCGGTGGTCTCGGCCACCACCCGGACCCGGCTGTGGCTGGTGTCGGCGATGACCAGATTCCCGGCAGCGTCCGCCGCCACCCCCCCCGGGGTCACGGTGGCCGTGCCGGCCGGGGCGCCGTCGCCCAGCGGCCCATAGGCGACGCCGGTGCCCACAGGCGTGGCCAGCCAATCGGTCTGGGGGCTCACCTTCCGCACCGCCCCGCCGCCGGCGATGTACAGGTAACCACCAGCAAATGCCACGCCGCCCGACCCGGGCAAGGCGACCGTGGTGGCCTTGCCCGGCCCGCCGACCCCGCCGGCGGCTGTCGCGATTACGCCGGCGGCAACCGCGCGGGCAACCCGGTTTCCGTGGCGCCGCCCGGGTGCACTGCCGCGCTTACTGCGCTGGTCCCGGCGAGCTGCGCCGGTGCCAGTCATCGGAGATGACCGGCAGGCCGTCGCGGCCATAGAGCTCGAGCTGGCGCAGGGCCTGGGTGAGGGACTCGGTGGCGAACAGCACCTGCGGGGACAGCTGGCGGGTGACCGGGCCTGGCAGCGCCGCATGGCCGGCGGCCTGCTGGCCGGAGGGTCCGGGTGCGGCGGGCAGCGGTGGCTGGAAGACGCGCATAGCGTCCGCGGCGGTGAGGTCCTCGAACGGATCAGCGGAGGGGATGCGGTCGATGTCGGTGCCGCGGCACAGCAGCTTGGTGGTGTAGATGGTGCCGTAGCTCAGTACGCAGGCGGTGGCGGTGGCGACGGCGACGGCGACGGCGACGGCGACGGCGAGCATGACCGGCAGGGTGAGGGTGAAGTCACCGGTCATCTCCACGACGCTGGCCACCGAGGTCAGCGGCGCGCGGGCGGCGCCGGCGAACACCGCGCCCATCGCGACGACCGCATACGGGGCGGGCTGCCCGGCGGCCGGGCAGATCACGTGGTGGGCGATCTCGCCGAAGGCCATGCCGGAGGTGGCCCCGATGAACAGCGACAGCGCGAAGACCCCGCCCGATCCGCCGATGCCGATGGTCAGGCTGCACGCGACGATTTTCCCGGCTGCGAGGATGACCAGGAACCACAGGTCGTAGCTGCCGCCGACGGCTTTGTACAGGACCGGGTAGCCGACCCCGTACATCTGCGGGAGGGCCAGTAGCAGCAGCCCGAGCAAGATGCCGCCGGCCGCGGGCCGGGCCCACTCCGGCCGGTTGCCCCATCTCCGACCAGTCCCGGCCCGGATCATCGCTACACCCCGGGCAGACGATCTCATACGGGCCCTCGCCCATCTTGTCCTGCACCTGCTGACCTGACGGGCTATCGGCCTGCTTCCCCCGGCGCAGGCGCACGAACGCGGTGCCATCGTCGTGACCGGGCACGCCAGAGCGGACTGTCGACATGGAACCATCCTGTCGTGGCCGTGGGCCCCGCGGCACAGCCGCCACGCGCAGGCTCGTGCCGCGCGCGGCCCGCGCCGGCCCATCCGGCGCCGTGCTGAACGGCAGGACCAGGCCGCTGGTGGCTCCGCTGCCGGTCATCACCGGACGCAACCTTCCCGGGCACACCCGCGGGCCTTCACACCCGCCTTCGGCAGGTCTGGACCGCCAGCCCCGGGGGGCCGCGCTGGCTGACCTGAGCCCAGACCTACGCAACCGTTGCCGGGATGATGGCGGTCTCCAGAGTGCCGCGGGGTTGGGCCGATTCAACGATCAGGGTACCGCCGAGTTCTTCGGCGCGTTCGCGCGTGGTGACTATTCCGTGCCCGGGTGGGCTGGCTGTCATTTCTGGTCCGTCGTCTTGGACGCGGAGGACCGCCCGGTCTTGATACCAGTCCAGGCGCACGGTGCATCGGGTCGGGGTGGCGTGGCGGACGGCGTTGGTGAGGGTTTCAGCGCTGATCCTCAATAGGGCCACTTCGACGGCGTCGGCCAGGCCGGGCAGCGACGGATCGATGATCACCTCGACGGCCAAGCTGCTCCCGGGGGTACTGACCGCCCGGGCTTGGCTGAGCAGCGCACCGCTGAGTCCGGGCTCGTCGATGGTTGCCGGTCGCAGTCCGTCGATGATGCGGCGCAATTCCTCCAGCGATGCTGAGAGGGTGGCTTCGACGCGGGTGAGGCTGGCAGCGGCACAGCATCTGGCATGCCGGGATCGACACCATGGCCCCTCGGCGAGGCGACGGCTCGGGGTAGCTGCCGGGAGGCTGGGACTGTCAGCCGTGCGCGTTGGCTGGCGGGTGACCGGAGACGGCGGGTGGGTATTGCGCCGGGGCGGCCTGGGCCTGATGCGCGGCGTGTCCGCAGCCTGCGGCGGCGGCGGCCAGGATGCCGCCGACCGCGAGCATCGCCGCGCCGTGCGCCGCCCGCCGCCCCTTGCGCTGGGTGTGCGCGAACCAGGCGATCCCGGCCACGGTGAGCGCTCCAGCGACGTAGAAGTTCAGCCGCAGGCCCAGGAAGTGTTCGGAGGAATCGATCCGCAGCGTCTCCTCGAAGATCCGGTACGCCGAGTACCCGGCCACATACAGCGCGAACAGCCCAGGCGGGCGGATGGGGCGGTGGTGGCCCAGCCACACCAGGGCGGCGGCCAGCGCCAAGTCGAAGATCAGCTCGTAGAGGAACGTCGGCTGGAAGGTCTGGTACTGGCTGTATCCGGCCGGGCGGTGCGAGGGTGAGATCGCCAGCGCCCACGGCAGGCTGGACGGGCGGCCGAACAGTTCCTGGTTGAAGTAGTTACCGATCCGGCCGATCGCCTGGGCGACCAGCAGCGCCGGGGCCACCGCGTCGGCGAACCGCGCGGCGTCGGCGCGCGCCCGGCGCACCCGCCATATCCCCGCCGCCGCCCCGGCCGCGACCCCGCCCCAGATACCCAGCCCCCCGGACCAGACCGCGAACACCCCGTACCAGACGTGCGGGATGTCCATCGGGGTGGTGAGGTCGAAGTAGATCCGCCCGCCGATGATCCCGGCGGGCACCCCCCACAGGGCCACGTCGGTGACCAGCGCGGGATCACCGCCCGCGGCCCGCCACCGCCGGCGGGTGATCCAGATCGCCAGCGTGATGCCGATCACGTACATCAGCCCGTAGACGTGGATGTACGCCGGGCCGACATGGATTCCGCTGGCCGGCGGGCTGGGAATATGCAGCGCCATAGGAAAGAGGCTAGCGCCTGCCGCCTGGCCCGCGTATGCCGTGCAACGCTGGTAAGACGAGCCCAGGTAACCGGCGTCCCGGTGCCGACGCGCGGGCATGCTGGATTCCCAGGTTCCGGCAGCTATGGCGTGCAGCAGTCACCGGGCCCTGCCCCGGCGGGGCCTGGCGGGGCCATTGGGATGGGATGAAGCACCGGCAGCCAGATGCTCTTTGGCGCGGCCGGTGGCCGACGTGGCGGGTTCTCATCGTGGGCCGTGCCCGGCTGGCGGCCCGGTTGTGTCGGCGAGCCGGTCGACCGCCTTGGCCAGGGCGTCGAGCGCGGGAACCGCCGCGGCGAGAGCCCGGCGTTGCGGGGCGGGCAGGGTGGACAGGGCAAGGTGCAGCACGGCGGCGTTGGTGGCCTGCCAGGTGTGCACGGCTTGCTGTCCGGCGTCGGTGGTGGTCAGTTCGATGGCTCGCCGGTCGCCGTCGGCGGCGACACGGCTGATCATGCCCTGGGCGGTGAGCGCGTTGACGATGGTGGTGACGGTGTTGGGCCGCATGTGCAGCAGCCGGGCCAGCTGGCCGGGCCGGGCGCCGGGGTGTTCGGCGAGGGCGGAGAGCAGTTCCAGCTGGGCCACGGCCAGCGGGTTGGCTGGGTCGGCGACGCGGGCGACGCGGCGCAGCGCCCGGCGCAGCCTGGCGATGCCCTCGGCCAGCCCGTCGGCCCGGGCATCTCCACCGCGGGCCCCGCCGCCTGAGGCTGCGGTGAGGGCAGTCACCGACGCCCCGCCTCGAAGGTGCGCCCGCCAGCACGCGGGGGGCTGCCATGCCTGGCGCTGGTGCTGCGCGCAGCCCGCGCCGCGGCCAGGGCGCAGGCGGCGAGCGCTGCCATGGCTACCGCTGGCCCGGCGCCGGCATGGCCCAGGCGAGCCGCGGCGTGCAGTGCGAAAGTCACCACGGCCACCCCGAGGGCGGTGCCCAGGCCGCGGGCCATGTTCACCATGCCGCCTGCGGCGGCCGCCTGCGGCGGCGGGACCGTCCCCATGATCGCTGTGTTGTTGGCCGGGATATAGATGCCCAGCCCAACGCCAAGCAGGCCCAGCCAGAGCATCATCACAGCAGTGGGCGCTGGGATCGCGAGGGCGATGGCGCAGGCGCAGGCGAGGACACCGCCGAAGGCGCCCTGGATCCTTGTACCCCCACGAGGCGTTCTCGGTGGCGAGCCGCCCGATCAGCGCGGTGATCTCGGCGTTGACCGGCGGCCGTCCCATCCGGTGCGGGTAGGTCCACTTCCGGGTGACCAGGCGGCGGTGCCACCGCAGCACGGTGCCGGGGGTGATCAGCCGGTGTAGTCGCAGCCTTGCTGGCAGGAGCCGGATCAGCGCAGCGAGGACGGCGCGGTCGGCCCAGTTCAGCCGGGGCCGCGGATTGGTGCGGCGCAGCACGGCGACCTCATGCCGCAGCACCAGCAACTCCGCGTTCTTGGAGGCAGATGACCGGCCGAGCAGGACCAGCCAGCCGCAGAGCCGGACGAAGATGAGATAGAGCAGGCGCAGGGACACAGATGATCATGATGCCCTACGGCTGACTTTGATCATCACTGCAGCTCACAGGGCACGCGGACTTCTGGCACCCCACAGGCCGCCGGGCTTGCGGCCGGTCTTCTTCCGCAGCGACCGCGACCGTGGCGGCGGCTTATCCAGCCCCTCACTGGACGGCGGCCTAGACGAATTCCGCGGACTCTGCCTCAGCCGCGCCTCAAGCTCAGCGATCCGCTCCCGGGCCTGCGCCATGTCTTCCCGTGCCCGCGCCAGCGCAGCCCGCGACTCGGCCAGCTCCCCGCGCAGCGCCGCCACCAGCGCCGCCACCACCTCATCAGCGGAACCAGCCTTATCACCGGCCACACCTGGACGTTACTACCAGCCGGGTCATCCATCCGGCGATCACTCATCACCGTGGTCCCAGCTCAGCACCGGCAAATGGCGCCACGCCCAAATCTGGCTCCTGTCAAGGCGGCGGCCCATATGCCGCCTGGCGGGCAAGGACTCTGGCTGCGCATGGCCGCCGGAAAGCAGCCGCGCTACGCTTTACCTGCATTGTGCGAGCGGGGAGGTGCCGGTGATGACAGGACCGCAAGACCCGGCAGCGGCGGGCCGCGGCCGGCTCAGGGCGGGCCACGCCGACCGCGAACAGGCGATCGACACGCTGAAAACCGCGTTCGTGCACGGCCAGCTGACCAAGGACGAACTCGTCGCGCGAGCGGGCCAAGCGCTCGCCGCGCGGACCTACGCCGACTTGGCCGCGCTCACCGCCGACATCCCGCCCCGCCCGCCCGCAGCCAGGCCGGCGCGCCCGCCCGCCCCGGTCGCCGCCGGCCGCTGGCCAGGGCGGCCGCCAAGTCGGGCGCCTGCCTGATCATCGCAGCCGCCGCCACGTGGGTTACAGCTCTCCTCGTTTCGGCCGACGGCCACTACCACGGCATCCCGGGCGCCAATCCTTCCTATGAGTCCTGGGCTCCCCTGCCGCTTCTCCTGGCCTTTGTCGCCGTATTCACGGCAATCACCATCATGGGGAGCGCGGTGGCCACCTCGCTGGAGCAGCGGCGCTCCCGAAGGCAGCCGCCGCCTCGGCCGGGCGGCCACACCCTGGAAGCCGAGCGGCGCGGCGGCACCGGCCATGACCCGGTTCCCCCCGGCCCCCGCACCGACCAGGCCCAGGCCGACCTGCGGGCTCACAAGTCCCGGCAGCGCCAACGGCATATTCCCACCCGGGCGGGCCGGGCATCCCGTGGCGTGAGGCCGGCACCAGGCACGATCTGACGCCGGCAAACCAGCGCCGGGACCGGTGCCTCCCCGGTTGTCCAGGCCGGGCCTTACGTCTTAGCCCGCACCAGATTTCCGCGCGACCGGGCGCGAAACAGGCAACCAGAGAACGCGCGGAACCCATGCTCCGCAAGCCTGAATCCAATGGCATTAATGCACCAAGTTAGCCCAACTCAGGTCAAATGGACCTGACCAGTTACGTGCCAGCGACGTGGCATGTGATCGTAGCAGGGCCTGCGGGCTCGCACTCGTCGGGACTTGACCGCGCAGAACGAGTGGGCCGACGTCCCTCAACGCGGCAGAACCGGACGTGTCCGCATACCGCGCGGTAATGGATGTTTATGCAAGCCAGCCGGTCGGATCGGCCGACCGAAGCCATGATCGCGGAACGGCCGACAAGGTGCAGACCCTATTCCCCGGGCGCGCGAATACTGGCCGTTACGAGCGGGCTGGTGTTGGTCTTGTAACGTGGCCTGCGGCACGCCGGAATGGTTGTTCTGGCCTCGATGCCCACGGTGGACTAGTCGATAAGTTGGGGCGCAAATTGTGCCGATGCCGCTCGGCACGGGCAACCGGCTGTCGGGCCGCCTCGGCAAATCAGGCCATCGAGCTGGCACTCACCAAGTTCATCGGACTGACCGCCATTCCAGTCGGGTGCTGTCGCCGTCGGGAGTGAGCTCGACCGTCGTGAGTGACACGGTCACCACGTTCTCCCCTACGGAAAGGGTCGAGGTGTAGGCGATTCGCTGGTCGGCCACGATGTCGTGGTAGTGCGACTCGAACGTCAGGACCTGGCCGTCGGGGTTGCGGCCGCGGTTCACCTCCCGGCCGCCGACGCGGAAGTCGAGTTCGTGCGGGCCGCTGGGGGAGAACCAGCGGGCCTTGGCTGCTGGGTCGGCCCATGCCGCGAATACCCGGCCAACCGGCGTGTCATAGGCGCGCTCAAGGCTGAAGGTGGAATGGATGACACAGCGGTCGGTCATGGTGTGCTCCTTGGCTCTGGCGATTCGGGTGCTCTGGGTGATTCGGGCTGCTCGGCCAGGTAGTCGCCGAGCTGGTCGAGGCGTTGATCCCACGCCGTGCGCTGGGCGGTGATCCAGTCCTCGGCCATGCGCAGCGTCCCTGGTTCTATGCGGCACTGCTCGGCCGCTACATGTCGCTCTACGGCCTCTCCTTCACCGCAGGCGTGGCCCTCGGCCCCGCGGTCGGCGGCGCGCTGCTCGCAACCTCACCCGACGCCATCTGGTGGGGCGGCGCCCTGGCGGTAGCACTGACCGGAGCCGGCTTGCTGAGGCTCGGCGACCGGATACCCGACCCGCTCTTGCACGCGCAATGCCCTCTCCCGCAAGCCGTCAGCGCGGCCGATCCCGGCGGAAGCGTCTGGCGCGCAGCCCGGTCATCGGAGATTGGGCAGTGAGCTGCCAGGATCTGGTTCTCGCGGGGTAAAGCCGCAGGCCATGGACATGGGGTTCAACTCGCCCCTGGACACCGACGGTTCCCCCATCTATGGCAGCTACGGTGCGTTAGCCGTGAGCCGTTGCGCAACTGTGTAGCTCCCAAGCCCGCAAGGTCGAGAGGGCGTATGGCGGCAGCGCCCGCCAGGCAGCCGTCAGCCGGAGTAGGTGGTGCCGGAACCGGCAGCCGGGGAATGACTCCAGGAACTGCCATGCATGGCCCAGGAGTACTGCAGGGTGTTGCCCGGCCCTTCGGCCACGACGTCCGCCTCCCTGCCAGCCCGGACGAACAGCGACGGCGCCGAGACGGTGCTGGCGGGCCCGCCGGCTTGTGTTGTTCCAGGGGCCGCCGGGCGTCGCGTAGTAGTACTGCAGGGTGTTTCTGGCTCCTTCGGCTGCGATGTCGGCCTCGCCGCCAGCCCGGACGAACAGCGACGGCGCCGTGTACGTGGTGCCGGACCCGGCGACCCGCACATGACTCCACGAACCGCCGGGCATGGCCCAGTAGAACTGCAAGGAGTTGCCCGGCCCTTCGGCCACGATGTCCGCCTCCCCATCGGCCATGCCGCCAACAATAAGCTCGCCAGTGATGGTAGGCATGTACATAAGTGGCGACTCGCCCCTCGGACACAAACCATGAGGCACTGACCTGCGGCTTCGCCTTTCCTTAGCTCGGCTAGGTTCCGTAAAGCTACAGGTCACAGACCCGTGACTACCTGGATGTCGCCGCCCTAGCCGACCGTCAGGGCCTTCATGAAGCGGCGGGAATCCTGGCCAGGATCGATGACTACTACGCGGACCAGCACGGCGGCGGCCGGGGCGTCGCGGCGCAACTGATCCGCCAGCTCGCCGATCCCCGCCCGAAAGACTCATCCGTAACGGGGCAACTCGGCGCGTACCGGAACCTGGCGCCTCGCTGGACCGACTGGGATGAGGTGTGCTCGGTATGTCGGCAACTGGCCGCCGAGATGCTCGAAGCAGAGGTGTAGCCCCATGCCCCTGGCATTCCGCAACCTGACCATTAGCCCCGACGCTCCCGTTTCGTCCTGGCCCACCGAGGCCATGCAGACCGTACTCGAACGGGGTGACCTCGCCGACTGGCACCGGATCGCTGCCGAGGTGCGGGCCGATCCCTGGGGCAAGATCGCGCGCCATGTGGAAGAGGTGCTCAGCCACTCACGCCCATATGGCGTCGCCGAAGCCATGGAGACGGTGCTGTCCCGCGCCCGTGCACGAGCTGAGGCCGACGAACGCGCAGCGGTCGCCGCCGAAATCACGGAGGCTGTTAAGCGTGCAGGACTGAGCCGGGCGGAGTTCGCCTCCCGGATCGGGACCTCCGCCTCCCGGCTGTCCACCTATACCTCCGGCAAGGTGACCCCGTCCGCCGCGCTCATGCTCCGGATCCGCCGTGTAGCCGACCGGGAATCCGGGCGATGAGGTAGGACAGCGGCCCAGCCCGTAAGACGTCACGGCGGTGATGCGCTTCCCGCTAGTGCCGGGCACGGCAACTCAAGTACACGTCGAGGCCACGCCGGGCGATGCTGGCCGTTGTGGTATCACGGTGGCCGCTAGGCACTCGTTACCATGTAAGTGGACTAAACCCGGGATGCATTCGATGGCGCGACTTCTGGCGTGGCTGAACAAGTACGGCGACAGCGGCCTGGCCCTCTTGCTCGCGATCGGCGTCGGGATTCTCACGTTGGCCGACATCGCCAGCCCGAACGATGTGAGCGGCGCAATCCTGCTGACCCTCGGCCTTGTCGCCACCTCTGCATTGCGGAACAGGGCCCGCGAGGAGACGATGGACACCCAGCTCCACGACGTCCTGCAGAGCACCCAAACGATGCTCACCAAGCTGCCCGCCCGGCTGGACGAGCTGGAGAGCACCGTGGAGGGCACCCGCCGGGCCCTGGAAGAGAGCTCCTTCATCCGGGTGCTGCATGGCGCTGAGGTGGGCCTCGCGCTCGAGGAGGCGCGTCGCAACACCGACCGATGGGCCTTCAAGGGCGGCACAGGAACGTTCCTGCGGGCGGTGACAATACCCGAATGCGTCGAGATCGCCCGCCGTAAGAAGCACACGCTGCATATGCAGCTGGAGATCATCGACCCGGCCAACGAGAAGCTTTGCACCACCTACGCGCAGTTCCGCCGCTCGCTGTCGGCCCAGCCCGATGCCACCGGTGAGATCTGGACTGTGGACCGCGTGCGCAAAGAATCGTATGCGACCGTCTTTGCCGCTTGCTGGTACCAGCGGCACTTCAGTTTCGTCACCATCGAGGTCAGCCTGTCGTCGATGATGACCACCTTCCGGTGGGATATGACCCCACACCGGCTGATCATCACGCAGGAGGACCCGCAGTTCCCCGCAATGATGCTGGAGCCAGGTAAGTACTACTACGAGATCTACAGCCGCGAGCTGATGGCCAGCCTTCGGCAATGCCGGCAAGTGCCGGTCAGCCGCCTGGATCACATCGAACTCAGCGACGAGCCGAGCGTGGATGAGGCGCGCAAGCTCTTCACGGACCTTGATCTCCCACTTCCCCGGGCTTTCACCGACCGCAATGTCGCGGAAATCGTCAGCAAGGCGATCCAGGCCAAAAACCCATACCGATGATGCACTACGCGAAGATCGAGGCCGCGATCCGGCAAGGCACTGCTGCCGACTGGGTACCGCGCTGGGCATTGGAGTTGCTGCGTGATGTTGCAAGCGGCCGGTGCGACCTGACCGCTGTGCTGCACCCGCTCGGTTTTCTCTGTATACCGGCCCAGCGCAGCGGCGAGCACGGGATCTGCGTCCACGTTTGGACTCCTGCGCTCCAGCCCACCATCACTACGTCCCAGGTGCATTCACATAGCTGGGATCTCACCAGCTATGTGCTCTACGGCACCCTGCATAACCAGCGCATCCGGGTCGCCGAGGCCGGCGCCGCGGCCACCCACCGCATCTTTGAGGTGCGCAGTCACGGTGACAGTGACGAACTCCACGCCACCACCCGGCTGGTCTCGTGCGAGCCTGAGCAGACCCGCGAGTACCGCGCCGGATCCGTGTACTTCCTGGAGGCCGGGGAGTTCCACACGACCGTTGTCCCTGGGGCGCAGGAGGTGGCAACCGTTGCTCTTGGCCGCAGCCACCCCCCTGCCGCTGACCTCAGCGCCGGCCCGCTGGACGCCCGCAGTCATACGGTCACCCGGTCACGCTGCACCGCACCCGAGACTGCCCGCGCCGCGCTCCTGGTGGCGGGACGGCTTGAGGCGCTGGGCATCGCGTGACAGGCCACTTCGGGGACAGGATGCGGCCCAGCCGCCCGGCGGCGGCCGTCCCTGACCTGGATCTCGCCCGCCGGGTCGCCGTGGATGCGGCCGAGGCTGCCGGCGCGCTGGTGCACGCCCCAGCGCAGCAGGGCACAGGAATGCGGGTCAAGGACGCGACCGGCGATGTCGTCAGCGACCTGGACCTTGCCGCTGAGCAGCTGATCATAAGCCGGATACGGGCCGCTTTCCCCGGCCACCGGATCATCGCCGAGGAGTCGGGGCTGCTCGACGCCGTCAGTACCGCCGGGACCGATGGCGGCTGCACATGGCTTGTGGATCCGCTCGATGGCACCAACAACATGGCCATCAGGCTGCCGGTTTACGTTGTCGGAATTGCGCTCTGCATGAGAAGCCTGCCGGTGCTCGGTGTGGTGCACGATCCGGTAGCCGGGCAGACATGGTCGGCGGTCCGGCGCGGTGGCGCCTACGGGCCTGGCGGCCGGCTAGCACGGCCTGCCTGCCGTGCGGCGCCGTATGGGCCGGTGCTTGCCTGGACGCAGGGGCACGGTGTGGACCGTGGGGACGCTACCGCCCGCGCGCTGCGGCTGGTGCTCGAATCCACCGCCCGCCGGGTGCTCCAGCTCTGGGCGCCGCTTCTTTCCTGGGTCATGCTGGCTCGTGGCGACATCGACGGCATCATTGGATACCGTGCCGAGGCGGTGGACCTTCCGGCAGGTGCCCTCATCGCGACGGAGGCAGGAATCGCGGTGTGTGGTTTTGACGGCCAGCCATTCAACGAGGCAATCGGGCTGCGGGCGCAGGACCGCAGCTTCGTCGCCGGCCATCCCAGCAACATCGGGCGGCTGACCGAGCTGGTCGCCACGGCCACACGGATCGCCCCGCAGGTGGCTAACCTGCCGGCAGCAGCGGACTGGTAGCCGAGGCTGCGCCGCACTCTCAGCTGGTCAGCAAGAGCGCGCCAACGGCGGCCGCGACACCGAACACGGCGAGACCGGCGCCGGTGATCATGAACTTCCGCAGCGGCACTGCGGCATCGTATGCGCGGCACCGTTCGAACCACAGCAGGGTGGCAAGGGACGCCCAGGGCGTGATGATCGGGCCGACATTGGTACCGATGAGCAGCGCAAGCAGCTGATTATGGTGGCTGACCGGGATCACCGATTCGCCCGCCACGTATGCGGGGAGGTTGTTGACCGCGTTGGACAGCCCGGCGCCGGTGGCGGCTGTGCGCAGCGCGCCAAGGGCGCCGCCCCCGCTGCCTATGAGCGCATGGGTCACCGTGTCCAGCCCATGCAAGCCGATGGTCTGCACGACCAGAAACAGGCCGGTCACGAACACGAGCAGCCGCCATGGGATCAGCCGGAGCCGCAGCACCGTCCTGTTGCGTATCGCAAACGCCACGACCACCAGCGCTGCCGCCATCGAGGAGGCATAGCCGAGCGGGATTCTGGTGGCAAGGATCACCGCGATGAACAGCAGGCAGGCCAGCGCCGCCACCCAGAACAGCACCCGGTCGTCGGGCTCGTGCGGCGGCGGGGGGTCGTAGCGGTCCACGCCGCGCGCGCCGCGCCGCCAGTAAAACATCCACAGGAACACCATGGTCACGGCGACAGACGCCAACTCGGGCGCCCACATACGGCTGGCGAACTCCAGCGGAGGCAGCGCCACCCGGTTCGCCGCGAGCAGGTTGGTCAGGTTAGACACGGGCAGCAGCAGGCTGGCAGTGTTGGCCAGCCACACGGTCGTCATCGCGAGCGGGATCGCGGCGATGCCCACCTTCCGCGCCAGTGCCAGCATGACCGGCGTGAGCAGCACGGCGGTGGTATCGAGGTTGAGGACCGTGGTGGTGGCGGCAGCAAAGAGCACGCAGAGTACGAAGAGCGCCAGATAGTTGCCGCGCGCCATGCCCGCTACCCGTACTGCGATCACATCGAAGAAGCCCGCGGCGGCAGTCAACTCTGCCAGGACGATGACCTACCGAGGAACAGCAGCAGCGGCAGTATCCGCCTGATCGTGGCGTCGGCAGCGTGGAACGGCAGCAGGCCGGTGCTGACGAAGACAAGGCCGAGGACGAACAGCCCAGCTGCGATCAGGTCAAGTGCGCTAGGCCGCCAGCGTCTCGCCGGCCGACGCCCCGCGGTCACTGCGTTTCCGTCCTGGGCGGGCTGATCGGGGCGGACGGCAGGGCACACCGCAATGCTCGCACAGCGGCATAGGCCCGGCGATGGGAGAATGACATGCCGCGGCCGGCGTATGCGATCTTCGGGGCCTGCGGGATCACGTATCGATGGCGCATACTGGCGTAATGAACCGGCGAGCCGGTGCAAAGGGGACTGACGGCCCGGTCCAGGTCTTTGTTAGCTACTCACCCGCGGACGAGCGCTGGGCCACCTGGATCGCCTGGGAGCTTGAAGCCGCAGGTTACCGGACAATGCTCCAGGCCTGGGACTTTGTGCCCGGCACCAATTTCATCGACTTCATGGACCGCGGTCTCAGCGAGGCTGCTGCCGTGGTCGCGGTGCTCTCACAGCATTACCAGAACTCGCGGTATGGCCGGCTGGAATGGCAGGCAGCGCTGCGGGCTGATCCAGACAACCCGGCGGGCAGGCTGATACCTGTCCGGGTCGACGAGTCCCCGCTCGAAGGGTTGCTCGGCCACCATCACCTACATAGACCTGGTCGGTGTGACCGATCCGCACCAGGCTCGTGATCTGCTGCTCAGCCGCATCGGCCACTCGGTGGCCGGCCGGGCCAAGCAGCAGGAGGTGAGCTATCCGCGGGCAGCCAAGACCATCGCGGGCCAGGTTCTGGAGGTTGATGAGCCGCCAGGCCGGGACCTGCACTGCGGCGCCGCGCACCCGCCGGGCACCGGCCAGCGCGCCTGCCTACCCGCCCGCGCTGCCGCACTCGGCCGGGTCGCGCGCCGCAGTCACTCTGCTGCACGTGCCAGGTCCCAGGTTCGGGCGCGGGCTTGCCGCCACGGGTGAGCACCTGTCGGCCAGCGAGCTGCAGGCCCGGATATGGGCCGACGTCACCCAGTTGACCGCCGCCGGCATGCCTAGGCCGGACCTCATCGTGGTCACCGGCGACCTGACGGAGTCGGGAAGCCTGCGCGAATGCGACGAGGCGCTTACCTTCCTGACCGGGCTGCGCGCGCTTGTCGGCCTGGAGCCGCATCGCGTCGCGATCGTGCCTGGCGGCCACGACATCACCTCGGCGGCGTCACGTGCCTACTTCGCCACATGCGAGGCGGACGATGTCGAGCCGCAGCCGCCGTACTGGCCGAAGTGGCGTCACTTCGCCAGCCTGTTCGAGGAGTTCTACCGGGGCCTGGACGGGCCGGTGTTCGAGAGCATGCAGCCATGGACGCTGTTCGCGATCGAGGACCTTCGTGTGGTGATAGCCGGGCTGAACTCGACAATGGCCGGCAGTCACCGGGCAGAAGACCAGTACGGCTGGATCGGCGAGGCTCAGGCCGCATGGTTCGCTGAGCGGTTGGCCAGCTTCGAGCGGGACGGCTGGCTGCGGATCGGCATGATCTGCCACGACCCAATACCGGGCGACGTACCCGCCGGACGTGACGCAGCGCTGCTTCGCGACGCCGGGACGCTCGACCGGCTGCTCGCACCGCGGCTCAACCTGCTGCTGCACGGCCCGGGGCCGGGCGGCGACCAGGCCGACAAGCTAGGCCCCGGGATGCTTGTAGTGCCCGCTGCCGCCCCCGGCCAGCATCAGTTCCTCCGGCTTACCGCGGACGGGCTGGACCGCTGGGGCGTCCACCGTGGCGGAGACGGCAAGCCTGACCACCTGCCGCTGCGGTGGCAAGCGGTTGGCGGGACCTTCTCCCTGGAGGGTTCCGATCGCGTGGACGCCAGAGAAGATGCCGCGGTCGCAAGCCTGGAGCCGGTGCGCGCCCCGAGCCCGGCCAGCTTGCTGCTTGACCGCATCACAGAGGTATGTGAGACACGGTACGACCGGGCCAGGATACGGCGCGAGGAAGGAGACCTGCCGCATCTGCTTATCACTCACCAGGAAGACGAGTTCATCCGCCAATGGCGGGTGGCCGCGTACGTGGGTGAGCCGACACGCGGAAGTTTTGGCCGCCTTTCTGCAGCTTGTTCACACCGGGCAGCCCGAGCCCGGCTCCGAACTGGTCTACGAGGGCCCGCAGCCGCCTCGTGTGCTGCGGGAGGAGGCCGGGCGGCGCGGCGTACGGCTGCGCAGCTTCATTGAGTTCCAGGGCCTGCTCGACCTGCGGGACTATGTGGCGAAGCAAACCGCCCGGCTGGCGGCAGACACCCTGTACCCGCCGGGCCTCTATGTCCCGCAACGGTTCCGTGAGCTGGACAGCTCCGCCCCTGGGGTCCGCGACGACCTGGTGGAAGAGCTGCTCAGGCAGGTCGCGGCCGACCACGGCCGTTTCGTACTCGTCCTGGGCGACTTCGGCCGCGGCAAGACCTTCGCGCTGCGCGAGCTGGCCAGGCGGATCCCGGTCGAGCTGCCGCACCTGATACCGCTCTTCATCGAGCTGCGCGCGCTGGACAAGGCGCACTCGGTGGAGGGCCTGGTGGCGGCCCACCTGGCCAACCACGGCGAGGATCTGATCGACCTCAAGGCGTTCCGCTACATGCTGCGGCAGGGACGCATCGTGCTGCTGTTCGACGGGTTCGACGAGTTGGTCACCAGGGTCACCTACCAGCGGGCCGCTGATCACCTCGAGACACTGCTGCGGCGCGGCCGAGGACAAGGCGAAGGTCGTCGTGGCCAGCCGGACGCAGCACTTCAAATCGCACGAACAGGTGTTCACCGCCCTCGGCGAACGGGTCGGCACATTGCCGGGCCGGCGGATTTTCGCCGTCGAGGACTTCACGCCCGCGCAGATCCGCGCCTACCTAGTCGGCCGCTACGACGGCAGCGAGGAGCGCGCCGACCGCCGGCTGCGGCTGCTCGGCGGCATTCAGGACCTGCTCGACCTGGCGGGCAATCCGCGCATGCTGGGATTCATCGCTGATCTTGAGGAGGAGCGGCTGCGCGCGGTGGCTGGCACGCAGCAAGCCATCAGCGCAGCCGGGCTCTATGAGGAGATCCTGCGGGCCTGGCTCGCCCACGAGGAAGAGCGCACACACGGGGTCGCCGGCACGCCAGGTGGCATGCGGCTCGACGAACTGTGGCAAGCCGTCACCACCCTGGCGCTGCGGCTCTGGGAGACCGGCGAGACGCTCCTGCGGCTCGCCGACCTTACCGAGGTCGCCGATACGCTTTCTGGCCTTGCGGGCGGCCGACTGTCAGCGGACCAGCGGGCGCACGCAATGGGCTCTGGCAGCCTGCTGGTACGGACCGACGACGGGCTGTTCGGCTTTATTCATGCGTCGGTCATCGAATGGCTCGTCGCCGCCGAGATCGCCCGGCAGCTCACTGGCGGCACGGAACGCCCGGCAGCGCTGTCGGTCCGGCCACTCTCGCAGCTGGCCGTCGACTTCCTTTGCGACCTCGCCGGCAGCCAGCCCTGCCAAGCCTGGACGGCGCGGATCCTGGCCCACCCAGCCGCCGGCGAGGTGGCCCGCGCCAACGCGATGAAGATCATGACCCGCCTGCGCACACCAGCACAGATGGACCTGCGCGGCGCCTCTCTGAAGGGAGAGGACCTCTCGTACCGTGAGCTTGAGGGCGTCGACCTGACCGGCGCCGACCTCACCGAGGCGCGGCTCGTCGGTGCCAACCTGGCCCACGTCATCCTGCGGGACGCCCGGCTGGCCGGGGCACGGCTGGACGAGGCCCGGCTCACCGGCGCGGACCTGCGCGGCGCCGACCTGACCCGAGCCCGGATGGCACGCGCCGACCTGCGTGGCGTGACGCTGGCGGGAAGCCGGTGGGCCCGCGCCGCCCTCGTCGACGTGTCTGCCGACCCCGGTCTGGCCACCGCGCCCGAACTGCACGGCGCGGCGGTCACACCCCCCCAGCCGGTCCAGGTGGAGCTTGCGCCCGCCGCGGTCGGGGTGCCCTACGGCTTTAGTTTCCAGACCAGCCGGAATCCCAGACCAGCCGGCTCCCCGAGCCGATGGCATACAGCCGCGACGGCGGCCTGCTCGCCCTCGGTGGCGAAGACGGCGGCGTGCTCATCTGCGACACCATCTCGGGACGTCCGGTGCGGACCCTGCACGGGCACAACGGGCGGGTCTACGCCGCCGTGTTCGGTGGCGGCGGCAAACTGCTTGCCACCGGGATCGAGCGATGGCACGGTCCGGCTCTGGGATCCGGCTACCGGCGGCTGCCTGCGGGTGCTTGACGGCCATCGTGACGGCGTGTGGCCGATGGTGCTCAGCCCTGACAGCGGCCTCGTCGTCACCGGCGACGGCGACGGCGTGCTGCGCATCTGGGATGCCACGAGCGGGCCGGCCGCGCATGCACGGGCCCGGCCACAGCCGCACCCATCTACACCGCGGCCTTCAGCCCGGATGGAGCTGTGCTCGCTGTGGGCGACGCGGCGGCGCTGCGCCTCTACGATGCCGCGAGCGGCACACTCATCCGTGAGCTTGGCGGGCATCACAGCCCGGTCTACCGCGCCGCGTTCAGCGCCGTCGGCGACTTGCTCGCCACTGGCGACCGCGAAGGAATGGTCCGGCTGTGGGATCCCAGCGGCGAACTGCTCCATGAGCTTGCTGGCCACAGCCGGCGCGCGTCTACACGCTCGCCTTCCATCCCCAGGGTGACCGCCTGGCCAGCGGTGATACCGATGGCCAGGTACGGCTGTGGGATCTCCAGGCCGGGCAGGCCGCGGGCCTGCTCAGCGGCCACCGGGGTGCGGTGTACTGGGTGACCTTCAGCCCACAAGGTGACCTGTTGGCGAGCTGTGACTCCGACGGGCACGTCCAGTTCTGGGATCCGGCTGCTGGCCAGGCCAGGCACCAGTTGACGGGGCACAAGGCCTCGGTGTGGCCCATAGCCTTCCGGCCTGACGGCCGTCAGCTTGCGACCAGCGGTAACGACGGCAGCATGCGGCTATGGGATCCGGCAGACGGGCAGTGCCGGCACGTACTGCGTGGCCATGGGAGGCGGATCACCCAGGTAAGGTTCAGCCCGGCCGGCGACCGGCTCGCCACCATCGGCAACGACGGCCTGGCACGGCTCTGGCACCCTCGCACCGGTCAACAGGTCAGGCAGTTCACAGGAACATCCGACCGGCTGATCTCAGTGCTCTTCACCCCAGCCGGCGACCGCCTTGCCACCGCGAGCAACGACGGCGGTGTCTACCTATGGAACGCCGCATCAGGTGCCTACGAACGGGAAATGGACGTCGAGACCGACCACCTCTGGGCGGAGGCGTTCAGCCCGGCGGGCGATGTCCTCGCAACCGCCAATGACGACGACACGGTGCAGTTGTGGGACTGCACCACCGGGCGCCACCTCCGCACTTTCGCAGATCACAGCGGCCGGGTGCGCTCCATTGCCTTCAGTCCTGACGGCAAGATGCTTGCGACCGGCTGCGACGACCGTATCGTCCGCCTGTGGGATATCGAGGGGGGCGGCTGCCTCGCCTCGCTGGCCGGCCATGTCGACCGGGTCTACTCGGTTATGTTCAGCCCGGGAGGCGCACTGCTTGTCAGCGCGAGCAACGACGGGACCGCACGGCTATGGGATGTGGCGTCGGCAACGCACATCCGGACGCTGGCGCGTCATAAGGGCCGACTGTGGTCCGCCGCGTTCAACTCAGACGGCACGATACTCGCCACCGCAGGCGACGATCTCACGATACGCCTGTGGGATCCGCATACCGGCACGGAATTGCACACCTTCACCGGTCATACCCGGCGCATATGGTCGGTTGCTTTCAGCCCGGACGGCACGCTGGCAAGCGCCGGAGACGACGGCACGATCCGGCTGTGGGACACCGAGGGCGGCGAGTCCACCCCGCTGCGGCTGACGTTGCTTGGCCTGCCCGAAGGCTGGGCGGCGCTGGCCCCCGATGGCAGGTACAAGCAGGAAGGGGACGTGGCCGGACAGTTCTGGCCGGTCGTCGGGATGTGCCGGTTTGACTCTGGTGAGCTGGATCCCTACCTGCCCGCAGTTCGCAGGATGCCGATTGACCAGGAGTTCTGACCAGCCCAAGGCGATCCATCGCGCCTACCTGACCAGCGAGGTTGCCACTTGGCTGGAGGATCTCCAGGTCACCGACGCGAAGACCGCCGATCTGGTAGACGACGCGATCTACGCTCTGAGCTGCTCAGGGCCGGCATTGGGGCGACCGCTGGTCGACACGATCACTGGCTCCAAGATCAAGAACTTTAAAGGAGGAGCTCCGCCCTGGTTCCAGCGGCACGAGTGAGATCCGGATCCTGTTCGCCTTCGGTCCCTGGCGCTCGACGATCCTGCTGGTCGCCGGTGACCAACCATGTGGATTGCCACGTTTACGGCTTCTGAGCGCGACCGTAGCGTCACGACACACAGGGCTTGAGCACCTGCCGGGCAAGGCCTGCGGACTGGAGGAACAATGACCTATCCGGCACGGACCCTGGAGTTTCCATCCGGCACGCCATCCATCGCCAGTGACGTGCTGACGCTCGGCGGGCGCCGCGGCTTCCTGTCCGGCGTCCTGGTCGCGCGTGACCTCGGCCGCGATGCCGGCGCCGAACATCTGGCCGGGCTCATCCGCCACGCAACGAGTACCGCGTGTGCGCAGGGCGCCGCGTGGTGGTGGCCGTATCTCATCTCATCGGAGGTCGACGTCGTCATGGCCGCGGGAAACCGGCTCGGCGGCAGGGCAGGCCCCGGCGTTCATCTCGTCGGCGCGGACTGTGTCATCGACGTCGTCGGCACGACCGTCGATGATCACGTCGCCGCCCTTCCGACACGGCAGCGCCGCACGAATTTCCGCCGGGAGGAGAAGCGCTTCATCGACAGCGGGCTCGAAGTCCGCCGGGTCAGTCTGCCCGAGTACTGGCCGCACCTGGGACCGCTGCTGGCCGCCGTGCGACGCCGGGACCAGCTGCCCGAAGGGCACGACCGCGATCACCTGGAACCAGCAGGGCCCGGCAGGACCGGTGGGCTCTGCCGGGCCGGCGGGGCCCGTCGGGGCGCAGGGACCGAAGGGTGACACTGGCGCACAGGGACCGGCAGGCCCGAAGGGTGACGCCGGCCCGGCGGGCCCGGCGGGTGATGCCGGCCCGGCGGGCCCGGCGGGTGCCGCTGGAGCGGGCGGGGCCGGTAACCCGGCCCAGCCGTCAATGAAGAGCAGCAGCGCTGCGGCTGTCGTGGACGAGGCACGCGCGTAGGCTGCTACCGAGAGCAGTGTCCAGTACTGCCCTGCATCGGCCAATGCGGGTGCAGGTGCACCCGTTCGCTCCGGACCCTGGCGGCACGGCCCAGCCTGGCCATACAAGGACAAGGAGCCGCCACGATGTACCGGATACCAGGTGCTTTTTCCGCAGCGACCACAACATCGGCACCTGCGGTGCCCGGGGTGCAGCCGACCCGCGGTCCCCCGCCGGGCAGTCCGCAAGCGCTCGAAGGCGGCAGCGCCGCCGGCCTGGCGGAGGTCACCCTCGATCTGGCCGAAGACCACGAGCGGATCGCCCAGGGCCTGAACGACGTCGTGGCCCACCCCCTGTGCGCCGCAGGCCTGGACCTCCAGGCAGCGCTGGGGCTGATCGGTGATCACCCCGCGAGCAGCAAGATCTGCCACGCCGTGGATGAGCTGGACCGGGCCATCCGGGACATCCAGGCTATCCGGGACACTATCCTCGATCACCCAGCCGGCCAGCAGCCACCCCCGTAGACCTCCACGAGCGCGATCTGAGTCCCATCCAGGCAGATCTCTGCCTTGTCGGCCCGGGCCCGCGTCGCGGATGACGGCGGCGTCGCCTGCCGAGCTTGATACCTGCGCCGAGCCTGGCCTAATCACGGTGGCCGTGTGTCATCAAGGTTTGTAGTCCCGCGAGCGCGGCCCCTCACCTCCTGCGAGCCTGCGGCGCGATGAGCGGATCCGCGGCTGTGCGGGGCTGGGCACCGGGGAATAGATTTATGAGGTTCCTCATTATGACCATCATCAACGTGATGCCCCTCATGATGGGGCGGTCAGCGTCGGTCGTGCCAGAGGGGAAGCCATGATCACGCCTGAGCAGGTAGGCGAGCAGTACCTGGCGGTCCATCACCGGATGCTCCGCGCCGTCAACGATCAGATGAGCGAATGCGGCCTGTCCATGGCCCGGACCAAGGTGCTGATGCGGCTCCGCGAGCAGGGACCCATCCGGCAGAGCGTGCTGGCGGCCGATCTCGGGCTGTCCCCGCACTCCATCACGGACATCGTCGACGCGCTGGAGCGCCTGGGCCTGGCCGAGCGCCGGCCGGACGCCACGGACCGCCGGGCCAAGCTCGTCGCCATCACCGACGCGGGCGAGAGCTCGCTAGACGTGGCACGCTCCACGCGCGAGCGGCTGCTCAGGCAGATCTTTGGCGCCCTGGGCCAGGAGGACGGGACAACCTTTCTCCGCCTGCTCGACATCCTGGACGATGCGGCCCGTCTGCTGACCGTCTCGCCGGCCGCGTCCGGCGCGCCGGTGGTCTCGGCATGACCGCCGGGCCCCGCGCGGCCATCGCTGCCCGAACCAGTCACGCTTCTCACCCGGGGGTATAGCCCGCTATGTCATACGTGTCCTCTGTCGCTGACAGCCACCGTGCCGCGCGCAGCGACCATCGCTGGCTCATCCTGGTGATCGTGGCTGTCGCCCAGCTCATGGTGGTGCTGGACGCCACCGTCGTGAACATCGCCCTGCCGTCGGCCCAGCACGCGCTCGGGTTTCCCAACAGCGACCGGCAGTGGGTGGTGACCGCCTACGCCCTGGCGTTCGGCAGCTTGCTGCTGGTCGGCGGCCGGCTCGGCGACATGTTCAGCCGCAAGTGGGTCTTCATCACCGGCCTGGCCGGGTTCGCCCTGGCCTCGGCACTGGGGGGCGCTGCCGTCTCGTTCGGCATGCTGGTAGCCGCCCGGGCGCTGCAAGGCGCGTTCGGCGCCATTCTCGCGCCTGCCGCCCTGGGGACCCTGGTCAGCACGTTCCGCGAACCGCACGAGCGCGGCCGGGCGTTCGGCGTCTTCGGTTCGGTCGCCGGCGGCGGCGGTGCCGTGGGCCTGATCCTCGGCGGCGTCCTCACCCAGTATTTCTCCTGGCGCTGGACCATGTACGTCAACCTGTTCTTCGCCGCGATCGCGATAGCTGGCGCCCTGGCCTACATGCGGAGCATCCGGCCGGACAGCCGTCCGCGGATGGACTGGGTGGGAACCGTGCTCGCCTCGACCGGGCTTTTCCTCATCGTCTTCGGGTTCTCGCACGCCGAATTGGCGGGCTGGACCGCCGCCCTGACCATCGGCTCGCTCGTCGCGGGCGTGATCCTGCTCGCGGCCTTCGCGTTCGCCGAGAGCAGGGTCAGCCACCCCCTGCTTCCGCTGCGGGTGATCATGGACCGCACCCGGGGCGGCGCCTACGTCTCGGTCGGGCTGTCCGGGATTGCGGTCTTCGGCGTCTTCCTGTTCCTCACCTACTACCTCCAGCAGGTCAAGGGCTATAGCCCGGTGACCAGCGGGCTGGCTTTCCTGCCGATGATCGCCTGCATCCTGCTCAGCTCGAACAGCTCCAGCATCGTGCTGCTGCCCCGGTTCGGGCCGCGGGCCCTGATCGCTACCGGCATGCTGCTCGGCGGCAGCGCGATGGCCTACCTCACCCAGCTCACCGCGACCTCCGGCTACGCGGGCAGCGTGCTGCCGGCGCTGCTGGCCCTGGGCCTGGGCTTCGGCATGATCTTCGCGCCCGCCATCAACACTGCCACATCCGGGGTGGCCCGGCGGGACTCCGGCGTGGCCTCGGCGCTGGTCAACACCATGCAGCAGGTTGGCGGGTCAATCGGCACCGCAGCGCTGAGCACGGTGGCGCTGACCGCCACGGCCGCCTACCTCGCCGCCCACCACGTGGGACCGCTGGCGCCGGCCACCGCCGCGGTGCACGGCTTCAGCGTGGCGTTCACGGTGTCGGCCGTGCTGTTCAGCCTCGGCGCGCTGGTGGCGGTCCTGCTGCTGCCATCCCGCCGCCGGTTGCAGGAACTGCGGAAGGCGGCTGCGGCGGACGACGCCGCAGTGACGCTCAGCCCGGCCCTGGCGGACGCCGTGGCCACCCCGTCCGCCGACGCCAGGCGATGACCGGGTACGTCGGCTGGGACCGCGCCGCCCACCGGGCCGCCTGGTCACCGTTTACTCCGGGGAAGCTCAACGGTGATGGCAGGCACGTCCGTCGCGGAAGTCCGCGGCGAGCCGCCAGGGCGGATGACACCCGGCCGGGCACGCAGCAGCCGCGCGGTTTATCGCCCGGCGGCCCCGTAAGTTGACTGTCATGGCGACGACGAAGCACGGCACGGCAGCCGCGGCCCCCGCCGCGACGATCTTCGTTCTCTTCGGGGCGACAGGGGACCTGGCCAAGCGCATGGTCATCCCGGCGTTCTACCGTCTCGCGCTCGAAGGCCTGCTGCCCCGGCAGTGGCTGCTCATCGGGAACGGCCGCGGCGACGTGGCGCACGAGGACTTCCGCAAGCACGTCCACGACGTGCTGACCGAGTTCGGGCCCAAGCCCGAGCAGCCAGCCTGGGACGCGTTCGCCAGGCGTGTGCTGTTCGCCGGCGGCGGCTTCACCACCGACAGCCCCGGCAGCCTGCTGGACGTGATCGCGCAAGCCGGACGCGAGCTGGGCGCCAGCCCGCAGTTGGTGCACTACCTCGCCGTGCCGCCGGTCGCCTTTACCGGGCTCACCAAGGCCCTCGGCCAGCACAATCTGGCCAAGGGTGCACGCGTCGTGTACGAGAAGCCGTTCGGCACCTCACCGAAGGCGTTCCGGGAGCTGGACCGGGCCGTGCACTCCGTGCTGAGCGAGCAGCAGGTGTACCGGATCGACCATTTCCTCGGCAAGGAGGCGACCCAGGACCTGCACGTGCTGCGGTTCGCCAACGGCCTGTTCGCCGGCATGTGGGACCGCCTGAATGTCGAGTCGGTGCAGATCGACGTGCCGGAGCGGCTCGGGATCACCGACCGGTCGGTGTTCTACGACGCGACCGGCGCCGTGCTCGACATGCTCATCACGCACCTGTTCCAGGTGGCCGCGGAGGTCGCGATGGAGCCGCCGGCCAGCCTGGAGGCGGCCGGCCTGCAGGCGGCCCGCGAGAAGGTCATCAGGTCGTTCCGCCAGCTGGACCCGGCCGAGGTCGTGCTCGGGCAGTTCTCCGGCTATCGGGACGTGCCCGGCGTGGCGGCGCGGTCGAAGCAGAACACCTACGTCGCCGCCCGGCTGTGGATCGACAACCCGCGCTGGCGGGGGGTGCCGTTCTACCTTCGCACCGGCAAGCGGCTGGCGGCCTCGCGGCAGCGCGTCAGCCTCATCCTCCGCAAGCCCGGCGGCCCGCTGGCGGCGCAGCTTCGTGACGGCACCAACGTACTGTCGTTCTCGCTGGCCGGCGACGGCGAGATCGACCTCAGGCTGGTGGCGAAGAAGCCGGGCGTGGGGCTCAACCTCGATCCGGCGAAGGCGGCCATCCCGCTGTCGGGGCTCCAGGGCGCCGACCCGCTGCCGCCGTATGTCCGCCTCATTCACGACGTGCTGATCGGCGACCGGTCACTATTCACCCGGCCCGACGGTCTGGCGGCGGTGTGGAAGGTGGCCGGCCCGCTTCTCGACAACCCGCCGGGGATCACCCCCTACGCGGCCGGTTCCTGGGGTCCGGCGGCAGCAGGCAAGCTCATCGAGCCGGGACGCTGGCTGCTCGGCCAGTAGCGGCGCAATGAGCGGCGGCCCGGTCGGGGTGCCCGTGATGGCGTCGATGACCGGGCCGGGTGGCGTCCGGGCCGGGCGGCCGTAACGAACCGGTGACCGGGGCCGCCTGAGAGAATGATCGCCTGGCGGCGCTACCGGGGGTGACCTATGGACCGACAGGCTGGCGGCCTGCTCTCGGTGAACGTGGGCATGCCGCGCGATGTGAGCTGGCAGGGCCGTACCGTGCGCACTGCGGTGTGGAAGCGGCCGGTCGACGGCCCGCGGCTGGCCCGGCGGCTGAACATCGACGGCGACGGGCAAGGTGACCTGGCCGGCCACGGCGGCGAGCAGCGCGCCGTGTTCGTGTACCAGATCGAGGCGTACCGGTACTGGCAGCAACAGCTAGGGCGGGACGACTTCGAGTTCGGCCAGTTCGGCGAGAACTTCACCGTGCGCGGGCTGGCCGACGACGAGGTCTGCATCGGCGATCGGTACCAGATCGGCGAGGCGGTCTTCGAGGTGACGCAGCCGAGGGTGACCTGCTTCCGGGTCGGCATCCGGATGAACGACGCCCGGATCCCGGCGCTGCTGGTCTCGCAGCACCGGCCCGGCTTTTACTTCCGGGTGCTGCGCGAGGGCGCGGTCCAGGCGGGAGACGAGATCGTCCGGGTGGCCCGCGGCCCGCAGGCCATGACCGTGGCCGAGATAGACGCGCTGCTGTACCTGCCCGGCCACCCGGCGCAGCAGGTGCGCAGGGCGCTGACGATCCCGGCGCTGTCGGAGGGCTGGAAGGCGTCGTTCCGCGAGCTGGCCAGGCAGCCGGACGGCGGCCAGGGCCTGGGCAACGCCGGGCTGGCCGCCGCGAGCCCGCCGCCCGCCTGGCGAGGATTCCGCCCGCTGGCGGTGACGGCGATCGAGCCGGAGAGCCTGTCGGTGATCTCGCTGCGGCTGGCCGACCCGGCCGGGGCGGCGCTGCCGGCCGCGAGTCCCGGTCAGTTCCTGACCGTCCGGCTGCAGCCGCAGCCGGGCCAGGCGCCGCTGCTGCGCAGCTACTCGCTGTCCGGAGCGCCGGATGCCGGGTCCTACCGGATCAGCGTGAAGCGCGAGCAGCACGGCGCGGCCAGCCAGTTCGTGCACGACCATGTGCGGCCCGGTGACCAGCTCGCGGTCGCCGCGCCGCGCGGCACCTTCATCCTGCGGCCGGGCGCGGCACCGGTGCTGCTGATCAGCGCGGGCGTCGGCGCCACGCCGGTGCTGGCGATGCTGCACGCGCTGGCCGACGCGGGGTCCGGCCGCGAGGTGTGGTGGCTGCACGGCGCGCGCTGCCGGGCCGAGGAACCGTTCGCGGCCGAGGCGAGATCACTGCTGGCCAAGCTGCCGCGGGCGCACCTGCACGTCTGCTACAGCCGGCCGGGCGCTGACGACGTGCTCGGCCGCGACTACCAGTCGGCAGGCCGGCTGTCGGCGGCAGTGCTGGCAGAGCTGGACCTGCCGCGCGAGGCGGAGGCCTATATCTGCGGGCCGGCCGGATTCATGACCGACGCGGCGGCCGCGCTGGCCGAGCTCGGTCTTGGCAGCGGACAGATCATGACCGAGATCTTCGGCGCGCGGCCGGCGCTGACGCCCGGCATCGCGGGGTCGGCCGCGGTGCCGCCGCACCAGCCGGCCGGGTCGCCGGGCACCGGCCCGGAGGTCGCGTTCGCGCGCAGCGGCCTGACCGCCCGCTGGGACCAGCGGTACGCGAGCCTGCTGGAGCTTGCAGAAGCCTGCGACGTGCCGGTGCGCTGGTCCTGCCGTACCGGCGTGTGCCATACCTGCGAGTCCGGCCTGGTATCGGGGGAGGTCAGCTACGCGCCTGACCCGGTCGACGACCCGGCCGATGGTGACGTGCTGATCTGCTGCTCGCAGCCGCGCGGCGACGTCGCGCTCGACCTGTGAGAACGGCCGGCCGGGCGGGTACCGAGCCAGGGCTTCGAACGCGGAAATTGCCGCTGTAGCTCTCCGGTGTTTCCTCGTGGGTGCTGCCGCTGGAGCCTCGCCCCGTCGGCGTGAGCGCGCTGATACTGGCTGTCCAACTCGTGGATAATCATGAACCCGGGCGGGCCACCCACTCCCGACAAGCCAGGCATCTCGGTGGTCGACTACCAGCCTGGTGACACCACCTCGATTTTCCTGAACCTGCGAGTCGCTGATATCCAGGCCTGTTACGAGGCTTGGAAGGAGAAGGGGGCCGAGTTCGTTACGCCGCCCATCGATCGCGAAGCCGAGATCCGCTGTTACATGCGGGACCCGGACGGATATCTCATCGAAGTCGGCCAGTTCACCGGCCTGCTGCACGGCAAGCTCGCCGCGAAGCGCCCGGAGGACCTGCCCGGCTGAGCCCTGTCACCCGTGCGTGGCGTGGTCGCACCCGCGACGCCAGAGGAGAGGCGGTCATCCCGTGCGTTCCGACATCGTCCCCGGCGGCACCTTCCCCGATTATGCGCTGCCCGACCACACCGGCACCGTCCGCACGCTGAGCGAGCTCCAGGGCCGGGACCCGCTGATCCTCACGCTCGCGCGTGGCAACTACTGCCCGAAGGAGCACCGGCAGCACCTGGAGCTGGCCGGGCACTACCCGGAGATCGCGGTGGCTTACACACAGATCGCCACGATCGCCACCGACGACCACCACACACTGCAGGAGTTCCGCAACTCAGTCGGCGCCCAGTGGCCCTTCCTGTCCGACCCCGGCCGGATTGTCCAAAAGGATCTCGACATCGGGGAGTACACCGACCCCGAGCACGACCCGATGATCCCGCACACCCTCGTGCTCAAGCCGGGACTGGTCATCCACAGCATCTACAACGGCTACTGGTTCTGGGGCCGCCCGTCGTTCTACGACCTGTGGCACGACCTGCGCGCGGCCACCGCCGAGATCCGCCCGGACTGGGACCTAAGCACCCCGGGACTGCGCGAGGCCTGGGACGCCGGCGACTACTCGAAGTTTCACGGCTGGGACCGGCGCTCGGCTCAGTCGATGCCGACTTCCTACGAGTCATAGAACAACGGTTGCTGGTTGCGGGTGGTTGATCCTGGTTCGTGTCGCCAGCCGGCCCGGCGGGTACACCGAGCCTTATGACCACGCCGGTGTGTGGGTTGCTGGGGATTGAGCGGCCAATCGTTCAGGCACCGATGGCCGCGGTTCCGCAACTGGCCGCGGCGGTCTCGAATGCCGGCGCGCTCGGCATGGTGACGCTGACGTGGTCCGCTGACACCGGAGCCGTCGTCCGGGAGACGGCGGCGCTGACCGCGCGGCCGTTCGGCGGCAATCTAGTGCTCACCGAAGATCGTCACCGTCGCCTTGACCAGGCCCTTGAGGCCGGTTTGCGGATCGTGTCGTTCTTCTTGGGTGATCCTGGCGGCTATGTCGAGCGGGTACATGACGCCGGCGGAATCGTCATGCACACGGTCGGCAGCGCCGAGGAGGCGCGGCGGGCAGTCGCTTCCGGCGTGGACGTGGTCGTTGCGCAGGGCTGGGAGGCTGGCGGGCACGTAGGGGGTACCGTCGCGACGCTGCCGCTGGTGCCCGCTGTCGTGGACGCCGTAGCGCCGGTGCCGGTAATCGCGGCCGGCGGGATCGGCGATGCTCGGGGGGTCGCTGCGGTCCTCGCCCTGGGCGCGCAGGCCGCGTGGCTGGGCACGCGGTTCCTGCTGGCCGAGGAGATGCCGATCCACGAGGACTACCGGCGCCGGCTGATAGCCGCGGCCGAGACCGATCCGCAGTGGTACCCCGACCTGTACGAGGTCGGGTGGCCCAACTCCCCCCACCGCGCGCTCCGCAACTCAACGGCCAAGGCGTGGGAGGCCGCGGGCCGCCCCCCAGCCGGGCAGCGGCCGGGAGAGGGCGACGTGATCGGGCGCTTCGCCTCCGGCGAATCAATCGTTCGTTACGAGCCAGCGCCGCCGATGGCCGGGACGACCGGTGAGATCGAAGCGCTTTCGATGTGGGCCGGACAGGGCGTTGCGCTGGCGACGAAGTCGCAGTCAGCGGCGGAAATCGTGGCCGAGCTCAGCTCCGGCCTGTGACCCGAGCCGGAGGCGCGGAGAAGCCGTGAGCGAAACGACGCAGAAGGTAGCAATCGTCACGGGCGGCTCGCAGGGGATCGGCGCCGGCCTCGTGGACGGGTACCGGCAGCGAGGCTGGGCGGTCGTGGCGAATTCCCGCGATATCGAGCCGTCGAAGGACCCAGACGTCCTCACGGTCGGGGGCGACGTCTCCGAGCAGGCCACCGCCGACCGGATCATCGGCCAGGCGCTTGATCGCTTCGGGCGCGTCGACACCCTGGTCAACAACGCAGGCGTCTTCGTTGCCAAGGCATTCACCGACTACACCGCGGCGGACTACGCGCTGGTCACCGGCGTCAACCTGGCCGGATTCTTCTGGCTGACCCAGCGCGCCATCGGCCAGATGCTGAAGCAGCACGGCGGCCATGTCGTCAACATCAGCGCCAGTGTCGCGGATCACGCGGATTCCGTGGAGCCGACCGCGCTGGCCGCCTTGACGAAGGGCGGCCTGGCCGCCGTCACCAGGTCGCTGGCCGTCGAGTACGCGTCGCGCGGCATCCGCGTGAACGCTGTCGCGCCGGGCATCATCCAGACCCCGCAGTATCCGGCCGAGTCCTACACACCCGAGGCGCTCGCGGGAAAGCTGCCCCCGCTCGGCCGGGCCGGCCAGATCAGCGATGTCGTGGACGGCATCCTGTACCTGGAGTCAGCGCCGTACATAACCGGAGAGGTCCTGCACATCGACGGCGGCCGGACCGCCGGTCACTGAGCGGCCCGCGCTCGCGATGATTTCGCCCGGCTGCCACCGCGCGACCTGGGTGACAAGCTGTCAGCTACGCGGCGCGCTCGGGGTGAGCATCATGAGTTCCGGCACTCGTCGACCGAGACCAGTGACGATCCCATCGCCGTGCCGGGTGGCGGGCGGCGCTGGCAGAGCCGATGCCGGACCGTTCAGGCTGATGCCGAGCGCTGCCGGGCTTGGGTGATGGCCCAGGCGGCGTTGACCAGGCCTATGTGACTGAACGCCTGCGGGAAGTTGCCGATCATCTCGCCGCTGCGAGGGTCGACCTCCTCGGCGAGCAGGCTGACGTCGTTGATGGCGGCCACGGCGCGCTCGAAGGTCGCGGTGGCTGCCTCGACGTCTCCGGCGAGTGCCTGCGCCTGCGCCAGCCAGAACGTGCACAGCAGGAACGTGCCCTCCTCACCCGCCAGGCCGTCGCGGGCCAGATACCGGTACACCAGCCCGCGCTCGTCAGTCAGCCGCCGCGCGATGGCGTCGATGGTTGCCTTCATCCGCGGGTCATCCCCCGCCAGGAACCCGGTGATGGTCAGCATCAGGCTCGACGCGTCGAGGTCCTCGCTGCCGAACGCCTGGGTGAAGGCACCGGCCCGCTCACTCCAGCCGCGGGCAAGGATGGCCGCCCGGATCTCGTCACGGGCGGTCCCCCAGTCAGCCACCCGGTCTTCGGCCCCGAGATGGCTGGCCAGGGTGATCGCGCAGTCCACCGCCACCCAGCACATCAGCTTCGAATACAGGAAGTCCCGCGGCTCGCCGCGGACCTCCCAGATCCCCTGGTCCTTCTCCCGCCAGCGGGCAGCGGCGGTATCCGCGGCCGCGGCCAGGAACCGCCTGGTCACCGGGTCCAGCTCGCCGAGCTGGTCGACCAGCCGCTGCGCGGCGCCGAGCAACTCCCCGTACACGTCGAGCTGCCGCTGGAGCCACGCGCCGTTCCCGACCCGGACCGGGCGGCTGCCCCGCCAGCCCGCCAGATGCGGCAGCTCCCGCTCGGACAGGTCCCGCTCGCCGCCGACGCCGAACATGACCTGCAGGTCCGCGCCGCGCTCCAGCCCGGAGGCGGCCGCATCGGCAAGGAAGGCGAAGAACTTGTTCGCCTCGTCCGGGCATGCCGCCACCCACAGGGCCTCCATGGTCAGGCTGGCGTCACGAACCCAGGTGTAGCGGTAATCCCAGTTCCGCTCGCCGCCGACAGTCTCCGGCAGAGAGGTGGTTGGCGCCGCCACGATCGCACCCGTCGGCGCGAACGTCATGGCCTGCAGCACGCGCCCGGAATGGCGCACCAGCTCGCGCCACGGCCCTTCATAGTTCTGGTGAATTGCTGACCAGGACCGCCAGCCCTCCAGCGTGTCGTCAAGCCGGCCGGTGATCTCCTCCGCAGTCCATGGGGCCAGTGCCGGGCCGGCCAAATCGCCATGCCCGAGCGCGAACACGGCGGCCTCCCCGGCGGCCAGCCGGACCCTGGCGGTCGCGGTGGCGTCATCCACACCGAAGCTGACCGACGTCGACAAGAACAGCCGGCTGGCGCCGCCCCGGGCGGCGAGCCCGCCGGGGACGGGAACCAAGACGGGGTGGATGAGCCCGTACTCCGGCCGGGGGGCGTAGCTGACCTCCGCCTGGATCTCGCCGCGCGTGCAGGCCAGCGAGCGCAGCAGCGTACCGGGGGAGTGTGCACCCAGGTGGTGGCCGCGCTCGTTGCGGCCGACCGCGAGGGCGTCGGTGAGTACCGCGGTGCCGTGCGCGGTGGTGAAGGTGGTCTCCAGCACCAGCGTCTGGTCCACGTATCGGCGGCTGACCTGGAACTCGCCTGCGGGCCGGATCGCGAAATGCCCGCCGGCCGGGTCAAGGAGGCGGCAGAACACCGACGGCCCGTCGAAGCGGGGGAAACAGAGCCAGTCCACCGAGCCGTCCCGGCTGACCAGCGCCGCGGAGCGGCAGTCCGAGAGCAGCGCATACTCGCCGATCGGCAAGCTGTCCATCACGGCTTCCTCTCGTGATCGGTCAGATGCTGTACGCCTGGGCAGTGCGGGCAGACCTCACCCAATCGAGGGGAAGGACGGCATCCCCGCGCTAGCGCGGTCCTGCGACAAGTAAACAGGTCACCACCGCGGAACGCTCCGCCGACGGCAGCCGCGCTCTGCTTCGGCAGCTCGTGGGAAGCTGCTGCCTCTCAAGCGCACGCGGATCGGGCGGGATGCGAACACTCGTCCCTGCGTCGCGATCCGCCCTCAGTGGCCTCTTCTCCCCTCATTGGGCGGGGCCTGCCGCCTGCCTGGCCGGACAGGCGCATACTGGTAAGGATGAACCACTACCGCGCTGTGCCCCGGCGCCCTCTGCCAGGTAGTCCCTTCAACGTTCCGGACGCCGTTGAGCCCGAGCCCGAGCAATACGCGGTGGCCGACAGGGTCACGCACGACAAGTACGGACTCGGCACGGTCATCGGGGTGGAGGAAGGAATCTCTGTCCTCATCGACTTCGGGTCTCACAAGCAGCGCCTGCGGACACCCTGCACCAAGCTGACCAAACTCTGACCCCGATCGGCCGCCCATCGCAGCGACCGGGGCAGCACGCGGCCTGGCGGAAGGCGTAGCCAGCGGCGCGCGTTCAGATGATGAACAGTGCGATGGCGATGTACTGACACGTCGCGGCCGCGCATACACAGGCGTGGAAGACCTCGTGATAACCGAACACCGCTGGGCGGGGATTGGGCCAGCGCCAGTGGTAGGAGAGGGCCCCGGCCGTGTACAGGACCCCACCGGCAAGCATGAGAACTCCCGCCGTGGCCCCGGCATGGATCCACACCTCTGGCAGGGCAAGGCCAGCGATCCAGCCAAGCGCGACGAAGGTCCCGCCGACGACAAGCTCTGGTGCACTCATCCACGCCATATGAGTCGTGGCCGCGACGATGATGAGTGTCCATAGCACGATCAGGCAGGCCCGCCCGAAGATACCGGGTGTGGCCAGAAGGAACGCAGGAGTGGCTGTACCGCCGATGAGCAGGAAGATCATCGCATGATCGAGGCGCTGCAGCCGCCGGCACCAAGCGGTGGTCCAGTTGCCGCGGTGGTACAGAGCGCTGACCCCGAACATCGCGCTCACGCTGGCTGCGTATACGGCGGTGGCAGTGATCTGGGCGGAACCGCGCGCTCGGGCCAGCAACAGGGTGCCAAGCACCAGCGACGCTTCGAACCAAAGCAGATGCAACCAGCCGCGCAGGGCCGGCTTGACGTAAAAGACGCCGCGCCGGCTGTCGTAGGGCATCTCCACTACTGGTGGCGCTGGCGATACCGCTGCCGTAGGGTCCACCGCCATCACTGCCGACCTCCACTCTGGCCGGCGGTCGCACGGCCGGACCGGCCCCGCCCAGTGTCGCCCACCACACGCTGTGCCGCGGCCGCTCGTAGCACGCCCATATACCGCCCATATACAGGGCAAGCCACCATCCACGCTCTGGTGGCGGCCGCCACGGCGCGCCGCCGGCCCGGGGCAGGTGGATGACCTATCGCATGCCCGCCGCCATGGCATGCGATAGGCTGTGTACCACACGGCACATTGTGCAGGCGCCGCCATCGGGCGTGCGCCGGTCGTACATCGCTCGGTGAGCGAGCTGGTTTTCCACGGATGAGATGTGGCGGCCCAGGAAGATGCGGCCACCTGAATCCGGAAGCGATGCCCATGACAGCTCTGCCCATAGAGAATCCGCATGCCCGCCGGCGCCGCCGCGGGCGGGCGAAACCCATGTCCCCCGCTAGAGGCCCGGCGCCGTCCAGGCCGGCGCAACACGGCCGCGTGCCCGCAGCCTCCCCGGCCGGCGGTATGTCCGCCGTGGCCACACTGAACGTGACATTCGCTGAGCTGGGCGTCCCTGCGCCGCTGGTGGCCGTGCTAGCCGACGCCGGCATCACCGTCCCGTTTCCGATCCAGGCCGCCGCGCTGCCGGATGCCCTGGCCGGGATGGATGTCCTGGGCCGCGGCCAGACTGGTTCCGGCAAGACGCTCGGGTTCTCGATCCCGCTCGCTGCCCGGCTGGCCGATGGTCACACCAGCGCCGGCCGCCCCCGCGGCCTGGTCCTGGTGCCCACCCGGGAGCTGGCCAGCCAGGTCCACGCGGTGATCCTGCCACTGGCCCGGGCCATGGGCCTGACCGTCGCCACGATCTTCGGCGGCACTGGGCAGAATGCCCAGGTAGCGGCACTGCGTCGGCGGGTGGACATCGTGGTGGCCTGCCCTGGGCGGCTAGCGGATCTCATCGAGCAGGGGCACTGCCACCTGGGCGATGTAGAGATCAGCGTGCTGGATGAGGCCGACCACATGGCCGATCTGGGCTTCCTGCCGGTGGTGCGGCGGCTGCTGGATGCCACCCCGCCGGAGGGCCAGCGGATGCTGTTCTCCGCCACTCTGGACAACGCCGTGGACGTGCTGGTGCGGCGATTCCTCACTGACCCGGTGGTGCACTCGGTGGACTCGGCCACCGCCGCGCCCGGCGCCATCATCCACCACCTGTTCACCGTCACGCCGGGAGACCGGGTGGGCGTCGTCGCCGCGCTGGCGCAGGGCAACAACCGGTCGCTGGTGTTCACCCGCACCAAGCACGGCGCACAGAAGCTCACCCACCAGCTGACCAGGGCGGGCATATCCGTGGTCGAGTTGCACGGCAACCTCGGGCAGGGTGCCAGGGAACGGAACCTGGCATTGTTTGCCTCCGGCGCGGCCCGGGTCCTGGTGGCCACGGACATCGCCGCCCGTGGCATCCACGTGGATGGCATCGACCTGGTCATCCACGCGGACCCGCCCGCGGAACACAAGGCCTACCTGCACCGGTCCGGCCGGACCGCCCGGGCCGGCGCGGATGGCGTGGTGATCACCGTGCAGAGCCCGGCGCAAGCGGGCGACGTGCGGGTGCTGATGCGACGCGCGGGCGTGAGCCCGCTGGCTGCCAGCGTCAGCCCTGACTCCGCTCTGCTGCACTCGATCGCCGGCCCGCCGGCCGCCCGGGCCGAACGGCCGCCGCAGCGTGCCCTCACCGAGGCGCCGATGACAGCCGGCCCGGCCACCGGGCGCGGTGCAGTAGCCATGTCCGCCGGCTACCGGGGGCGCCGTAGGAGGTAAATATCGGCCCGGCGCGGCCCCCTGGTCCCGGTACCAGGAAGGGCAGGAGGCACGGGAATACACTGGCCGCCAGCGGTCGTTTCAACTGAGGCAGTTGATGTCGATGTTTGCGATCGTGAAGGCGCCCGCAGTTTCGGCAATGGGCGCCTTGCCTTCTGGCTATGGATTCCTCCTTCCAGTGGCGGGCAACCAGCAGCTGATCCGCGCGACCGCGTGGATCCGGAGCTCGTCTTAGAAGGAGACAAGCAGATGGCACAGGGAACTGTGAAGTGGTTCAACCCCGATAAGGGCTTCGGTTTCATCGCCCCCGACGACGGCAGTGCGGACGTCTTCGTCCACCACTCGGCGATCGACATGGGCGGCTACCGCACCCTGGAAGAGAACCAGAAAGTCGAGTACACCACCCGCCAGGGCCCGAAGGGCCTGCAGGCGGACCAGGTGCACGCGATCTGACGTGATGCACGCGGCAGGCCCGCGCAGGAATGCGCGGGGCCTGCCACCTGCTCATCCTGGCCCGGACCCCGCCGGGTGAGCGGCGCCAGTGACCGCTCAGCGGCTGACCACCGGCCGCGCGCTGCTCGCCGCAGGAGGATGAGCTTGACCGCTGACGCGGCACATCCACTAGCCGAACGCTTCCCGGCGGCTGGCCGGGACACATCGCACACTGGCCCCGGCAGCGACTATGCCCAGCTTTCGCGCCGTGTTCGCACGGCCGGGCTGCTTCGCCGGCGTCCCGGGTATTACAGCGTCAAGATCGGGGCGAACCTGATCCTGCTCGCTGCCGGATGGGCCGTATTCTTCCTGCTGGGGCGCTCCTGGTGGCAGCTGCTGGTGGCGGTCTTCCTGGCCGTGATGTTCACCCAGACCGGGTTCATCGGCCATGACGCCGGCCACCGGCAGATCTCCGGTTCGAAGCGCACCAGCGACCTGCTCGGCCGGATTCATGGCAACCTGCTGATCGGGCTCAGCTACGGGTGGTGGACCGCCAAGCACAACCAGCACCACGCCCACCCCAACCAGGCTGGCCGGGACCCCGACATCAGTGGCCGCGCGATCGCCTTCACCCCGGGACAGGCACGAGCCCGGCGCGGGATCGGCAGCTGGCTCGCCGTCCATCAGGCATGGCTATTTTTCCCCATGCTGCTACTGGAAGGTTTCCACCTGCATACCGCCGGGGTCCGGGCCCTGCGGGCCCGCCGCGGCACGAGGACCAAGCTGGTCGAGGGGACCCTGCTCGGAGCGCACATCATTGGCTACCTGACGGCGGTGTTCCTGGTGCTTTCCCCGGTGCAGGCGGTGGCCTTCCTGCTCATCCACCAGGGCCTGTTCGGGGTTTACCTAGGATGCTCGTTCGCGCCCAATCACAAGGGCATGCCCGTGCTTGGCAGGGATGAGAAGCTCGATTTCCTCCACCGCCAGGTCATCACCGCGCGCAACATCCGCGGCGGGTGGTTCATTGACTTCGCTCTCGGCGGCCTCAATTACCAGATCGAGCACCATCTGTTCCCCTCCATGCCACGGCCCAGCCTGCGGTACGCCCAGGAGCCGGTACGCGCGTTCTGCCAGCAGCATGGCATCGCCTACCGGGAAACCGGCTTCTTCGACTCCTACCGGCAGGTACTGCATCACCTGCACACCGTCGGCGGTCCACTGCGCCCGGAACTCGAATACTGAGCGGCGCCAGGGGCGGAGTGAGCGGGCCCCGATGGCCCGCAGCCGCCAAGGACCAGCGGTCTGGCCTGGCGGTCTGCGAGAAGAACCCGTGGCTCAGCCGGGTACGCGGCACCATCGTGGCCATGTGCAGGGCGGATCATGATGACCTCGCCATGGACGTGAGCACCTTCGGCAACGCCGGATAGCTGGCCGCCTTCGGCAGCTGAGCACGGGGCCTTGTCTGCGACGCTACGTTAGTTGTATAAAACCAGCAAACAACTTCCAGAATTGGATGGCATAGTTGGCTACCCCGAGCTGGACCTTCCTGACCAACCACGCCCGGGTCCTGCTGTGCATCGCACACGACCCAGGGATCCGGCTGCGTGACATCGCGGCCACGCTCGATATCACCGAGCGAAGCGCCTACGGCATCGTTACCGACCTGGCCCAGGCCGGGTACATCGTCAAGCAAAAGGACGGCCGCCGCAACCGCTACCAGATCCAGGCACACCTCCCGCTGCCAGAACCCACCACCCGGGAGCACACCCTGGGTGAGGTTCTGGCCCTCCTCGCCGGCGACAACGCGGCGCCGTGACCGGGCGGGGCCGCTCACGCGGTACTAGAACATGAGCGTGAAGTATCCGGCCCGGCCCGAGGGAGTCCGGCAGTACCCGTAGCTGCTCGACAGGCTGGCGAGCAGGCTCAGCCCTCGCCCGGCCGCCGCATCGGCTGGCGCGTCCACCTGTAACGCCACGGCGGGTGACGTGTCGTAGACATCAACCTGTAACTGGCTGTAGGCACAGCTAACGACAAGCTCGATAGCCCGGCCTGCCCCATGTTCGAGGGCAATGGTCACGAGTTCGCTGGTGAGCAGGACCGCGACCGAGGGGTCGATGGGGACCTGCCAGGCGCGGATGGCCGCACGGACCTCGCTGCGCGCGGCGGCCGCCGTGGCCGGCCCTGCGGTCAGCGTGATGCGCAGTTTGCGCGGCGCGGTCGGACGGGTGAGCGCCCTGGTGTCCATCTGGGTTTCCTTACCGGGGCTGAGGGAGCCGGCCCGGCTGGCACGACTCGCGGTGCGTGGCAGCCCGGGAGATCCGGTCGAACTGCCTGGCACCTGGTCTTGCTCTTGCAACACAAATACTGCTGCAACTTGCAATGAGAGACATCGGTCAGCTGACGTATCTTTGGTGCGTTCCAGCCGCGGGCCCGGGAGCAGGGGCAGGTGGCCATGGCGGACAGGACCTTGGCCCCCACGCGGAGCGTGGCCGGCATGAAGGCCGCACGTATAGGACCTTGTGCCCTGGGTCCAGCATGCCGCGGCACCTAGCGTGCAAAGTAGCGGAACCATACACAGCTCACCGAGGAGGCACAGATGCAGAAGATCTCTGTGCCGGCGTGTTACGACGTCAAGCCCACCGACAACATCACGGATGATGTCTTCGAACATGCGCAGAACATGCCGGACATGGTCGGCCTGAGGCGCAAGGTCAACGGTGCCTGGGCACCGGTGACCTGGCGCGAGTTCGCCGAACAGGTCCGCGGCGTTGCCGCTGGCTTCATCGGCGCCGGTATCCGGCCGGGTGATCGCGTGGGACTCATGTCGCGGACCCGGTTCGAGTGGACGCTCCTTGACTATGCGATCCTGACCGCCGGCGGCGTCACCGTGCCGATCTACCCCACCTCCTCGATAGAGCAGGTCCAGTGGATCCTCGCTGACTCGGGCGCGGTTGCCGTCGTGGTTGAGAGCGACGATCAAGCCGGGATGATCGATCAGCTGCGCGGCCGGCTTCCCGGGCTCGCGCACGCCTGGGAGATCGACGGTGACCGGTTCGGCGGGCTGCCCGAGATCATGGCGCGCGGTACTCAGGGCACACCGGAGCAGGTCGAGGAACGACGCCGGAGCCGTGGAGCTGCCGACCTCGCGGAGATCGTCTACACCTCCGGCACGACCGGCCGCCCGAAAGGCTGCATGCTGAGCCACGGCAACCTTGTCGCCAATGCCCGCAACTGCATGCAGAACGACGGTTTCAAGCGGGTGTTCAGCGAACACCACTCCACCCTGCTGTTCCTGCCGCTCTCGCACAGTTATGCCCAGCTCATCCAGTACGGCGCGGTCTACTCGCGCACCGTCCTCGGTCTCGCCGATATGGCCGACGCGGTCGCAGAGCTACCTGCCTACCAGCCGACCGCCGTACTGTCGGTGCCGCGACTGTGGGAGAAGGCCTACAACAGCGCGCGGCACAAGGCCATCACCGAGGGCCACGGCAAGATCTTCGCGCAGGCGGAGGCCACCGCGATCGCCTACAGCCACGCATTGGACGCGGGCGGCCCGGGAATGGGGCTGCGGCTCCGGCACGCCCTGTTCGACCGGCTCGTTTACGGCAAAGTGCGTGCAGCGCTCGGCGGCAGGGTGCAGTACGCCTGGAGCGCGGCGGCCCCGCTCGGGGCACGACTGGGGCACTTCTTCCGCGGGTGCGGCATCACCATCCTCGAGGGCTACGGCCTGACCGAGACCAGCCCTGCGACCAACTCCAACACGCCGGATGCGCAGAAGATCGGTACCGTTGGCCAGCCGATCCCCGGCTGCACGATCCAGATCGCCCCGGACGGCGAGGTTCTCGTCAAGGGCCACATGGTCTTCCAGGGCTACTGGAACAACGAGGCCGCCACCAAGGAGATGATCGACGAGGACGGCTGGCTGCACACCGGTGATCTCGGCGCCCTTGACGACGAAGGGTTCCTCACGATCACCGGGCGCAAGAAGGACCTCATCATCACATCGGCCGGGAAGAACGTCGCGCCCGCCGTGCTGGAGGACCGGTTGCGCGCCCACTGGCTGATCAGCGAGTGCCTGGTCGTCGGTGACGCGCGGCCCTATATCGCGGCACTCGTCGCAGGCGACCCGGAGACGTTCGCCCAATGGAAGACTGACAACCGCAAGCCGGACACGGCGACCTTCGCCGACCTTCGCGACGATCCGGCCCTGCGGGCTGAGATCCAGGCGGCCATTGACCAGGCGAACAGGGCGGTGTCGCGCGCCGAGGCGATCAAGAAGTTCATGCTCCTCGATGAGGAGTTCACCGAAGCAGGCGGCCAGCTGACCCCGACGATGAAGGTTCGCCGCAACATCGTCATGGAGCAGTACGCAGCTCAGATCGCGGCTCTGTACGAAGACAGGCCCGCCTGACCCTGACCTGGCCGGGGAGGGAGGCGGAGGCCCCGGCAGAAAGGTAATCGTGACCCCGGCGCAGCAGCCAGGGCAGAATGGGCTGGTGACATCGGCGGGGTCCGCAATGTCTGGGATGCTGCCTCTGCGCGATACCGACCCGCGCGAGGTGGGTGGATACCGGCTGCTGGGACGCCTCGGCGAGGGTGGCCAGGGCGTCGTCTTCCTGGCCCTCAGTTCCGCTGGCACCCGGGCGGCGGTCAAGCTGCTGCCGCCGACTACGGACCCACAGGTCCGGAGCCGCTTCCTGAAGGAGGTCGCCGCAGCACAGCAGGTCGCCGGATTCTGCACGGCGCCAGTTCTTGATGCGGGAATCTTCGAACGGCGGCCGTTCATCGTCAGTGAGTACGTCAGCGGGCCATCCTTGGTGGAGGTCGTCCAGCAGCACGGGCCGCGCAGCGGCAGAGTGCTCGAACGGATCGCCGTCGCGACGCTGACCGCCCTCGGCGCAGTGCATGCCGTCGGGATGGTGCACCGCGACTTCAAGCCAGGCAATGTCCTCCTCGGGCCTAACGGCCCGGTGGTGATCGACTTCGGGCTGGCGGCCGTTCCCGGCATGACCACCACGGGCCTTTCCGGGCAGGTCGCCGTGGGGACCCCGGCGTTCATGGCTCCTGAGCAGCTCGCCGGGGCGCGGGTAACGGCGGCAGCTGACATGTGGGCGTGGGCCGTGACGATCGCGTTCGCGGGCACCGGGGAACTGCCCTTCAGGGGCGAGTCGCTGACGGCCACGGCGTACGCCATCCTTCATGCCGAGCCCACCGTAGGCCCACTTGCCGAACCACTGGGCTCCATCATCCATCGCTGTCTCAGCAAGAACCCCGCCTTCAGGCCGTCGGCCCACGGTGCGCTCCGCCAACTGGTGGCCGCCGGGGCACGGCCCGAGGGCCCGCTCCCGCCGGAAGCCCCCGCCGTCCCCGTCGACGAGGATGCACCCAGCCCGCCCACGTATGCCGTGGTGCCTGAGCCACGGCACGGCAGTCACGATGGCCCGGTCGGCGCCCGGCCCGCTGCCGCCGAAACACAGGCGGGGCAGCGCGACGGTGGCCACAGCCGGTGGCGCTGGCGGGCAGTCACCGTTCTGGGCTCGGCACTGCTGGTTGCCGGGCTCGGCGGAATGGCATTCGCCCTCGCCGAGCACGGCACGCCACCAGCGCGGCCAACGGGCCCCCGCCCTGGCCCCATTCAGCCATCCGACAACGAGACTGCGGTGAGGAACCAGGCCATCACCTGGATAATGCATCAGGTCAGCCGGGGCGCAGTCGTGGGATGTGATGCCCAGGTGTGCACGGATCTGCACAGCAGAGGGATGCCGTACGCGAACCTGCTGACGCTCGGCTCCCAGTCCAACGATCCGCTCGGTGCTGACCTGGTGGTCGACACCGCTGCCGTCCGGGCCCAATTCCGTGACCGGCTGCATGTCTGGGCCCCGGCCATCATCGCGGCCTTCGGCTCAGGTAATGCCAGGATCGAAATCCGGCTGGAATTTCCAGGTGGCGCTACCAGCTACCGCGAAGATCAACCGAAGTATGCCCGCGCCAGAAAACTCGCAGACGCCCAGTTGCTGACCAACAACCACATCAAGCTCTCGCCTATGGCCAAGGCGCAGCTCCGCAGCGGAAACATTGATACGCGGCTGCCTGAGCTCATCGCATTCATGGTCCACTACCACCCGTTGCAGATCGTGGACTTCGCCGGCCAGTCACCCGGCGGCGGAACTGCCAGCCTGCTGAGGTCCATGGACTTGGCAACGACCGACCCGCCAGCGCACCTCACTCCCTCGGCATACATCGGCTGGATGCGGTCGTTCATCAGGGCGCAGCGGTCCAAATACCACCCTGCCTTGACCCTGGTCACGCTCCGTGGCCAAACGGTGCTGAGGATCGGGTACGGCGCGCCGAGCTCGCTCAATCCGCGAGCCAGCTGACACCGATTCGGGACAGCGCGGCCCGGGCCATTCCGCGGGGTGCGCACCGTGCCGGAACCTGCTAGGGCTAGCATGCCGCCATGAAAGGCAAGGTTTGCGTAGTCACCGGCGCGACCTCCGGGATCGGGAAGGCGGCCGCGGCCGCGCTCGCCAGGCTGGGCGCCCAGGTCGTGCTGGTCGGGCGCGACCAAGGCCGCGCTGCGGCAGCCGCCGCTGAGATCGGTGCGGCCGGCCCGGTGCCGCCGAAGGTCGAGATCGCCGATCTCGCCTCGATGGAGCAGGTGCGCGCGCTGGCCGGGCGCCTGGCCGCGCTGGAACGTATCGACGTTCTCATCAACAATGCCGGCCTGGTGCTTGGCGAGCGCCGGGTTACCAAGGACGGTTTCGAGCATGTCTTCGCCGTCAACCATCTGGCACCGTTCCTGCTGACGAACCTGCTGCTGCCGAAACTGACCGGGTCCGCGCCCGCGCGGGTGGTCACGGTCACCTCTGACGCGCACTCGGCCGCCAAACTCGACCTCGACGACCCCGGCCTGGAGCACGGATGGGATAGCTGGCGTTCCTATGCCAACAGCAAGCTGGCGAACATCCTGTTCACCCGCGAACTCGCCCGCAGGCTCGACGGCACCGGGGTGACCGCCAACTGCGCGCACCCGGGAGTCGTGCGGACCGGGTTCGGCCGGGAAGGCAAGCTCCTGCTGCGGCTCGGCACGACGATCGCCCGGCCGTTCTTCCTCTCGCCCGAGCGCGGCGCGGACACCATCGTCTACCTGGCCAGCTCGCCGGATGTTGCGGGAGAAACCGGCGGCTACTACGTCAAGCGCCAGCTGCGCGAACCGTCGGCCGCCGCCCGCGACGATGCGGCCGCGCGGAAGCTGTGGGAAATCAGCGAGAGGATGACCGGCCTCACCCCGGCCCAGCCCGCCGCGCCATGAGCCGCCGTACCATGGCCTCCCGTGGCAGCGGGCGAGGCCGAGGGTAAGGGAGCATGCGGGCTTGACGGGCTATATGAGGGACTGGCTTGAGCGGCCGGGCGAGCCAGCGTCCGACCTGGATCTCGTTGTGCTGCTGCTCAACTCGCTTGATCTGCTCGAAGATCCGGCTGACCGGCTGACCGGCCTGAGCTGGTTTTGTGAGGTGCTGGCCGCGGTGGGCCGTGACGACATCGGCGGCGCGCTGACTGCCGGGGACCTGCCCGGGCTCCGGCAGCTGCGTGAATCATTGCGGGCTGTCTTCCAGGCCAGGTCGCCCGGGGAAGCCGCGGCGCTGCTGAACCCCATGCTCGTCGACGCGTCCGCGGTGCCGCAGCTGGTGACAACGGGCGACGGCCTGCGCCTGCAGGTGGCTCCCCGGGCACGAGGGCTCGCCGCGCTGTCGGCACGCCTTCCCGCGGCCCTTGCTGACTACATCGCGCACCGCGGCATCGGCCGGCTCGGCACCTGTGCGGCGCTGCCCTGCCAATGCGCCTTCCTTGACCGCACCCGGGCACAGACACGCAGGTTCTGTTGCACTGCCTGCAACGACCGGGCCGCCGCGCTGCTCTACCGCCGCCGGAAGCGCGCCGCCAGCTGAGGCGGGTGGGCCCCGCCCTTGCGTGGCGGCGGCCAGTTTCGCAAGGGCGGGGCGGCTTACCTGCCCGGCAACCTTTCGGTATACCTTCACATCAGTTCCTTGACGACTTATACCACCCACGCTAGCTTCGTCAGCACCAAAACGCTTCATTCAACTGACGGAAGCAGGGCCCATGGTGCGCAAGCTGATCGGTAAGGCCGCCCTCGCAGCTGCGATGGCAGGCGCCCTGGCAACGGTGGCGGCCGCGTCGCCACCGCCTGGGAGAACACCCACGCCGCCGCCGGTCCCGCAGGTGAGCGTCCAGGATGTCCGGGTGCCGGTCCCCGGCCAGCAGCCGGTCCCGGCCTACCTGGTCCGGTCCGCTGGCACCCTCAAGCCTGGCAGCCAGGCCGGCATACTGTTCCTGCACTGGCTCGGGCAGATTCACAGCGACAGGACCGAATTCCTCGCCGAGGCCATCCAGTTGGCCCCCCGGGGCGCCGTGTCCCTGCTGCCACAGGGCGTTTTCCCCTGGCGAGAGGCGCCCAGCGGGAAGCCGGGCGATGTGACGGCCATCAAGCAGCAACTCGCGGTCTTCCAGGCCTGCCTCGACTGGCTCATATCGAAGGGCTATGTCGGCGGGTCACGTATTGCCGTGGTAGGGCACGACTACGGGGCGATGTACGGCGCACTGCTCGCCAACTCCGACCCCCGCGTGCACACCGCCGTCCTCGCGACCCCGGACGCGACCTGGGGGCATTGGTTCGTCAAGTACTGGCTGGGCTTCACCGGCAGCCGCGCGGCACGATACAGGGCACTGTTCACCAGCCTCCAGCCGGTGCGGCACGTGTCGCGCCTGGGCAGCCACGAACTGTTCCAGTGGGCGGGGCGAGACATCTTCGTCAGCGCCAGCGTGCGCAAGCGGTTCGCCGCTGCCGCGCCGCTGTCGCCGGTCGACTTCTATCCCGCCGCTGACCACCAGCTGACCACCGCTGCCCAGATCGCCCGCGACAAGTTCCTCGCGACCGAACTGGGCCTGTCCGGCTGACCCGTTCCAGCGGGGCCCGGCTCGACCGCCGGAGCAGCCGCCGGGCGGGTGGCGGCGGCCAGGGGAAGGCTGGTCCCCGGCACATACCGGCCCTAAGGTGGCAACCAAGGTCACCATCGGTCTGCGCTGGTCGTGACTGTGGACGCGGCCCGGCGCACCACGCGCCCGGGGCCGCGCCACAGCCATCGGCCGGTCCGGCAATCAGGAGGGATCCATGAAGACCAAGGCCGCGGTCGTGCGCGGCAACAGGCCAGGACTTTGAGGTCACCGAGCTGGAACTCGATCCCCCCAAGGCCGGCGAGGTCCTCATCCGGTACGTGGCGGCCGGCCTGTGCCACTCGGACGAGCATCTGCGTCACGGCGACCTCGTGCCCCGCTTCCCGATCGTCGGCGGCCACGAGGGCGCCGGGATCATCGAGGAAGTCGGGCCAGGCGTCACCCGGCTGCGCCCGGTGACCACGTCATCTGCTCGTTCCTGCCGGTCTGCGGGCACTGCCGGTGGTGCGCGACCGGCAAGTCGAACCTGTGCGACATGGGCGCCAGCCATCCTGGACGGGTGCCTGCCCGACGGCACCTACCGGTTCCACGGCGGCGGCGAGGACTTCGGCGGCATGTGCATGCTCGGCACGTTCTCGCAGTACTCGGTCATCTCCGAGAACTCCGCGGTCAAGGTGGACCCGGACCTGCCGCTGGACAAGGTCGTGCTCATCGGCTGCGGCGTGCCGACGGGCTTCGGCTCGGCGGTGCACGCCGCGGCCACCGAGCCGGGCGACACCATCGCCATCTACGGCATCGGCGGCATCGGCATCAACGCCGTCCAGGGGGCCGCGCTGGCCGGCGCACGGAACGTGGTGGCGATCGACCCGCTGGCCAACAAGCGCGAGGCGGCCGAGCAGTTCGGCGCCACGCACAGCTGCGAAACCGCCGAGCAGGCGCAGGAACTGATCACCCAGCTGACCCGCGGCGTGGGCGCCGACAAGGCGATCGTCACGGTGGGGGTGGTGACCTCCGAGGTGGTCTCGCACGCGTTCAACGCGATCCGCAAGGGCGGCACGGTGGTGGTGACCGGGCTGGCCGACCCGATGAAGACCACGATCGAGATCTCGGGAGCGATCCTGACCCTGTTCGAGAAGCGCATCCAGGGGAGCCTGTTCGGCTCCGGCGACCCGTTCCACGACATCCCGCGGATGGTGGAGCTCTACCAGGCCGGCGACCTGAAGCTGGACGAACTGATCACCGCGACGTACACCCTCGACCAGGTCAACCAGGGATACCAGGACCTGATCGACGGCAAGAACATCCGCGGCGTGATCCTGCATGACAGCGCCTGAGCCCGGCGAGCCATCTGGGTCGCTGGGCCGCGCGCCGCCTATTGTCGGGCTCCGGCGGGAGCGCGAGGTCCTCACGGTCGCGCTGGAAACCGGCCGGCACGTGGTGATCGAGGGCCCGCCGGGCACCGGCAAGTCCACGCTGCTGCGGGATATTGCCCGTCATGCGGGCAGGGCTGTGGTGTTCGTGGAAGGCAACGCCGAACTCACGCCAGCACGTTTGATCGGACAGTACGATCCTGCGCAGGTGCTCACCGACGGGTACGTACCGGGCGCCTTCACTGACGGCCCGCTGCTGCGGGCAATGCGGTCCGGTGCACTGTTGTATCTGGAGGAGTTCAACCGGGTCCCGGAGGAGACGCTCAACGTCCTGATCACGGTGCTCGCCGAGGGGGAGATCGCGGTGCCCCGGCTCGGCATGGTGCACGCCGGCACCGGGTTTCGTCTGGTCGCGGCCATGAACCCGTTCGACGCGATCGGGACCGCGCGGGTGAGCCACGCCATCGCCGACCGGATCTGCCGGGTCGTTCTCGGCTATCAGGACGCCGCCGCCGAACGTGCGATCACCACCGCGGTCACGGGCGAAAACGGGGCGGTGGTGAACTTCGCGGTGACCCTGGCCCGGGCGACCCGCGAGCACCGCGACGTCCGGATGGGCGCCTCCGTCCGGGGCGCGATCGACATGGTGGCGCTGCTGACCGGCCTGGCACGGATGCGTGGCGAGCAAAGCGCAGCACGGGCAACGGCCCGCGACGCCGCGCACGCCGCGCTGTCCGGGCGGATCCGGATCGCCGACGGCTGCGACCGCACCCCGGAGTCGGTGCTCGACGAACTACTTGGCGGGTTCTGGCCGGCGGACGCGCCGGCGCCCCTCCCGCCGGATGACCGCATTCCCGGCGGCGACGCCGTACCGGACGGCCGGGGAAAAGCTGAGGGCCTGCCGCCTCAGGTGGCAGGCACCGGCCAGCGCCGCGCGTCGGCCTCGGCGGTCCGCCGCGACCGCGCCGGGAGCCGCGCCCGGCGGACCATCGGCCGCGCAGAACTTACCGCCAGGCACGAAGCCTTCGGTGCCCTGTCGCCAGGGGTCGGCCAGCTCGACGAGGATGTGCTCGCGGAACTGCTCGCCGCCGACCCGGACGCCGCGGTGACCCTACTGGCCGACCTGGCCCGTGCGACCGACCGTGAGCTGCGCACCGCCGCACAGCGGCTCGCCGCACGTATCTTCTTCCGGCTGGGGGCGGCCGGGCAGCGACCGGCCCGGGGTACCCGCCGGCTGGGCGCTGGCCGGGCCGAGGGAGACCTGGACCTGGAGAAGACCCTCGACCGCTGGCCCGGAACCTGGCCCCCGGATAGGAGCGATCTGGTGACCAGGTCCTGGCAGGCGCACCGCCGCACGTTGTGCCTGCTCATCGACCGCAGCGGCTCCATGTCGGGCCTGGCGGTGGCTATCGCGGCCGTGGCCGCGGCCAGCGTGGTCCTTGCTGCCAGTGAAGGGGGATGGGGAGGCGGGCGGGGCCTCACCCCGGCGATCGTCGCGTTCAGCGGCGATGTCACCGTGCTGCAAGCTCAGGGCACCCGCCGCGATCCGGCCAAGCTGGTCGGCGATCTGGTGGCGCTGCGCGGGCACGGGATGACCGATCTGGCTGCCGCGCTCCGCGCTGCCGCTGCCCAGATGGCCAGCGCCGCTGCCGACGACCGGGTGGCGGTGCTGCTGTCGGACTGCACGCCGACCACAGGCGGCGACCCAGCCCTGGCCCTGGCCGGGATCGACCGGCTGCACGTGCTCTGCCCGCTGCCGACCCCGGAAGCCGAACACGCCGCCGCCACCCTGGCCCGCCGTGGCGGCGGCGTGAGCCAGCCGGTCCGAAAACTCACCGACGTGGCCCCAGCCCTGACCCGCGTGCTCTCCTCGTGGCTAGATCGCAGGCACCCTGCCTTCGTGCTGCGCGCCGACGCCCAGGCCGAAGGTCAGCAGTACAGGTGCCCGGCGGACGTGCCGTTATAGCGGCAGGAGTCCACCTTCCCGCCATTGGAGTCGGACAGCGTAGCGGTGTCGCCGTTGTTGTTCCAGATGTACCAGTTCCTGCCCCAGTAGAGGCTGTCCTGATTGTCAGTGCCATTCCCAGTGCGGATCTTGACGTGGCTGTGGGCGGCCAGGGTATAGGCGGGGAACGTGAAGGTGTGCCCAACCGCGTCGTGCAGCGTCCAGCCCTTGAGGCTGATATTTGAGCCAGAGGTGTTGTACAGCCGGACCCACTCGTGGTTCAGGCTGGAGTTGGAGCCGTGGTCAGGGCCAGGTGAGTTGTACCAGCTCTCGTATATCTGTACTCGGTGACCGGTGGCGACCGCCGGGGCGGCCGCTGCTCTGGCGCCGGACGGGACGACCCGGAGGTCCGCAAGCGCCGGGGTCGCGAACGGTGTAGGGCCCCAGCCGTGGAGCAGCCTGAGCTTGGTGTAGGTATTGTTCCCCGGCGGTCGCCGCCTGCGACCGCGGCGTCTCAGCGGAAGCGTGACCGCTGCGGCGCACACGGCGCCCCAGCGGCGCGGCGAAGTCGCTGGGTCATGGCCCCGTGGTGGTTGCGGGTCAGGCTCCGGCCCCCCGCCCGGTGGTGGTCCTGATCCTTTGCTGCGAACATGAGTCAGCCCTTTCTGAGCTGGCGGGCCGTTGTTCGGCCCGGCTCTGGCACCGTTCTACGGCTCCCGCAGGCAGGCACGCCTGAGCACCCGTTACTCAATTACCGGACCCCGGCTACTCAGATGCCCCGCTCGCCTGCAAAGCGCGGGTTCCATGATCACGGTCACTTCTGGGGCGCATGGAGCCAAAAAGTGACCGTGATCAAGGGTGCGGAACGGATGGCAGCAGGCGCATCGGGTGCGGGGCCGGTGCGGAAGGGGTGCCAGGCGATGACCGGGCGGACCGGGGCCAGGCTGCGCGCGCGCAGCGCGCCCGCCCACACACCCGCGCCGTAGGCCATGTCATCGGCCAGGTGGCCGAGCACATACCGGACCGGGTCCAGCGACCGGCGGCGGCCGGACCAGGCCGTCAGCGGCGGCCCGAGCAGCAGCGACGCTGCCGCGGCGCGCCGGGCCCAGCGCCGCGCCGGTGCCCCGCCCGGGGCCACGAGCGCGGCGGCCAGCACGGGCATACCGTACTGGCAGGCATAACGCCCGATGCCCAGCCAGGTCTGCCGGGTCCCATCGAGCATCGCGGGCACCACGCCACGGGCGGGCAGCCCGGCCCGGCGCACCGTTCGGCGCATGGCCAGCACCGACCCGGTGAAGCTGAGGCCAGAGATCTCGGGGCGGCCGGCGAGCAGACCGGCGACGGTGAGCGCGGGCCACGGGTGCAGCACCAGTGGCGGTACCCGGCCGGGGTGCCGCAATGCCAGCGGCGCCGCCGAGGAGCCGTAGCGGAACCGCCGTGTGAGCAGGGCGGGCCAGCCTTCTGGCTCGTGGTGGGACACCCGGACCGCCGGGTCGTAGCGGATCCGCCAGCCGGCGGCGTGCAGCCGCCAGACCAGGTCCACGTCCTCACCCCAGCGCAGCGCCGGGTCGAAGACGCTGCCAGTCCCGGCGCCCGGGGCGAGGGCAGCACGCCGGACCACGAGCGCCGCTGTGGGCACGTAGGCCACCCGGGTCCCTGGCACCACCCGCGCCTCGGCCTCGCCGAGGTCCAGGCAGCATGCCGCCGTGGTGTAACGGCCGGCCCAGCCGGGCCCGGCCGGCACGGCGACCATCCGCGGGGCAGCGGCCGCCACGGCCGGATCGGCCAGGTGCGCGGCGAGCCGCTCGATCCAGCCTGGCCCGGGCACGCAATCGCTGTCCAGGAACGCCACCAGGTCGGTAGCCACACTGAGCAGGCCGGTGTTCCTGGCAGCACCGGGGCCGCCGTTGACCGGCCGCCGCACCAGCGCCGCACCGTGCGCGGCGGCGACGTCCGCGATCGCGCCCGGATCCTCGGATCCGTCGTCCACCACCAGCACCGGATAGCCGTCCCCCAAGGCGGCCAGGCAGCGGCCGAGCAGGACAGCGCGGTCCCGGACCGGGACGAGGACCGTGACATCGGGCCTCGCAGCCAGCCCGGGAGGCCGCGGATGGGCCAGGCCGGTGTCGGTGAGCTTGCGCGCCAGCCTGCCCGCGGCGCCGCTGCGCACCGGGCCGGCCCGCAGTTCCGCCAGCGCCGCACGGCCAGTCTGGGACAGCCGCAGCACGCGCGCCGGCGCGCCGCCGAAAAGGATGTCCTCTTCGAGTTGCCTGGTACCGGAGTCGAAGACCACACCGAAGCCCGCGGGCAGCGGCGGGGCAGCAGCGCCGTTGCCAGCCGCACCGGCACCAGCCGCACCGGCACCAGCCGCACCGGCACCGGCCGCACCGGCAGCCGCGCCGCCGTGGGCCGCACGGTGCCGAGACGACCTGGCGCGGCTCATAGCGCGAGGCCTCCGTCCACCGGCACGATGGCGCCGGTCATCCCGCTGCTCGCCGGGCTGGCGAGGAAGGCCAGGACGGCGGCCACCTCGGCGGGGTCGAGCAGCCGCCGCATGGGCTGCTGACCGGCGAACGCCTGGGCCTCATCCAGCTCGTAGAGCCGGGCGCTCTCGTCAAGGATCGGCGTCGCGGTCGAGCCGGGGCTGACCGCGTTCGCGGTGACGCCGCTGTCGGCCAGTTCAGCGGCGAGCGCTCGGATCAGCCCGGCGACACCCGCCTTGGCCGCACAGTATGCGGCCAGCATCGGCAGCCCGCGGGTGGCCGCCGCGGACGCGACGGCAAGGAAGCGCCCGGACCTCGGGGCCGGACGGCGCAGCAGCGCGGGGACCCCGGCCCGGGCCAGCGACAGCACCCCGCCGAGGTTGACGTCGAGCACGGCCTGTTGCTGGGCCAGCGGGACCTCCCAGAGCGGGACCCCGCCGGCGATCACTCCCGCCACCGCGATCGCCGCGTCCAGGCCGCCCCAACGGTGCTCCGCCTCGGCCACCGCGGCGGCGACGGCCTCCAGGTCGCGCACGTCGGCAATGAAGGGCTGCACCCGGCCCGGCCCGGCGCTCGCGTTCGCCTGGCGGACTACCGCGGCCAGGTCATCGGGGGTGGCCATCGGGTAAGGCAGCGCCGGGTCCTCGGCCGCGCTGTCCACGGCAAGGACCAGCCAGCCGGTGGCGGCCAGCGCCAGCACGGTCGCTGCCCCGATGCCGCGCGCCGCGCCGGTGACCACCGCGACCCGCCCGGCCGCCCCAGAACTCCGCCCGGCCGCCCCAGAACTCCGGCCGGCCGCCCCAGAACTCCGCCCGGCCGCCCCAGATATCCCGCCGGCCGCCCCAGAACTCCGGCCGGCCGCGCCGGGGCTCCCGCCGTGCGGCCCGGCGCTCCCGGATGCCATGGCCTACCTCACCGGCCAGCGCCGCAGCCCGCGACGCGCGGCATCCACCGGGACGCCGGCCAGCACCGGCTCAGCGCTCCGGGACGAACCCGGCCAGCGGGTTCGCGTTGCAGGCGGTCACCGGCGGTCGGGCCGCGGTCACCGGCGGGCGGGCCAGCAACGTGAGCGGGACCGGCCGGCGCTCCCCGGCCCGGTACGGGGCCGTCCGGTGTGAATGGTCGGGTGACGGCCGCGGCGCAGCGGCAGCCGCCGCGAGCGCCCGCTCGCCGTGGCCCCTGACACACTCCGGGTCCGGGCCGTCGAGCGGCAGCCCGGTGAAGAACTTCGCGGCCATGCAGCCGCCGCGGCAGCTCCCGAACGCCGGGCAGGACTCGCAGGCTCCCCCGGTCTGCGGGCGGCGCAGTTCGCTGAACAGCTCCGAGTGCTGCCACAGCCAGGCGAACCCGCCCGGATCACGCACATTCCCCGCCAGAAAGCTTGGGTGGATGGCGAAGGGGCAGGCGTACACGTCGCCGACCGGGTCGATGAGGCAGACGACCCGCCCGGCACCGCACAGGTTGAGCCCGGGCAGCGCGGCGCCATAGCCGCTGAGGTGGAAGAACGAATCGCCGGTGAGCACGTCCGTGCCGTGGGCCACCAGCCAGTCGTACAGTTCGCGCTGCTGGCCGGGGTGCAGGTGCAGTTCGTCCCAGACGTCGGCGCCGCGGCCTGACGGCCGCAGCCTGGTAATCCGGAGCTGCGCGCCGAACCGGTCAGCGATGTCCTTGAATGCGTCGAGCTGGCCGACGTTGTGCCGGGTCATCACCACCGAGATCTTGAAGCCGGCGAACCCGGCGTCGGCCAGATTCCCCATCGCGCGCAGCGCGACCTGGTAAGAACCGCGGCCACGAACCGCGTCATTCACCTCGGGGGTCGCGCCGTCCAGGGAGATCTGCACGTCCACGTAGTCCCGGCCGGCCAGCCTGCGGGCCGCCTCCGGTGTGAGCTTCACGCCGTTGGTGGAGAACTTGACGCCGACGTCATGGCCGGTCGCGTAGTCCACGAGTGCCCAGAAGTCGGGCCGGACGGTCGGCTCGCCGCCGCCGATGTTGACGTAGAAGACCTGCATCCGCTGCAGTTCGTCGATGACCGCCATGCATTCGGCGGTCGTCAGCTCCCGCGGGTCCCGCCGCCCCGAACTGGACAGGCAATGCACGCAGGACAGGTTGCAGGCATAGGTCAGTTCCCAGGTCAGGCAGATCGGCGCCTGCAACCCGCGGGCGAATTGTTCGGCCAACGGCAACGGCGCCGCGCTCATACGGCCCCCCGTTTGCAGATCATCCGTGACGCCGCCAGGGTCTGCAGGGCATGTGCGTAACGCATCAAATCCTCGGCCTGTACACCGGCGGCCGTGCACGCGGCCCGGGCGCTCGGCTGCGCGCCGAGCGAGCGCACCACCGCGAGCAGCGCCGGGCTTTTCAGGAACGAGAGCTGCCGCGTGCCGAAGTGATAGAGCAGCGCGCCGAACGCTTCGGGGCGGACCCGTACCTGGGCGTCCAGCTGCCAGGGCACGTCCAGGTCGAACTGCCCCACGGGCTCAGTAGACGCCGCACATGCCATCGATGGATACCTCCTCGACGAGGACATCGTCGGCCAGGTCGCTGGCCAGGTCGTCGCCGGAGGCGGTGGCGGCCGCCTCGTCGGTCAGCTCGGCGGTGGCGCTGTCGGCCATGGTGGCTCCTTTGCGGCGCGGATACGGCTTATATTCGTCACAGTGTGCCGAATATAAGCAGGCTAACAGGCAGCATGCTGGGACGGGAGAGGGGAAACCGGCCGATGAGCGTGGCTGCGCGTCCCGCCAGGGCCCGGCGCCGCGGGCGGCCGCCCGGCACCAGCCGGCGCGAACTGGAAGTCATTGCGCTACGACTATTCACGGCCAACGGATTCGAGGAAACAACGGTCGACCAGATAGCTGCCGGGGCGGGGGTCAGCAGGCGGGCGTTCTTCCGTTACTTCGATTCGAAGCCGGATGTGCTGTGGGGGGACTTCGACACCGAGGTCGCCACCATCCGCGCTCTGCTGGATGAGGTCCCGGCCGGTCTGCCGGTGATGGAGGCGGTGCGGCAGGCGGTACTCGCGGCCAATCACTACCGGGCAGCCGACGTGCCCGAGTTGCGCGCCCGGATGGCGCTGATCGGGTCCGTGCCCGCGCTGATGGCCAGCGCCGCGGTGCACTACGACGCGTGGGAGCGCGCCGTCAGCGATTTCGTGGCGCGCCGCACCGGGCAGCCAGCCGACTCGCTGTATCCGCTGGCTGTGGGCCGCGCCACCCTGGCGGCCTGCCGGGCCGGCTACGACCGGTGGGTCGTGCACGCCGATGCCGATCTCACCGTGTACCTCGATGCCGCCCTCCGCGCGCTCGCCGCCGGCTTCGCCGGCCACGCCCTCACCGAGGAGCCCCGCGGCGCGGGCCGCACCGTCACGGCAGCCCGCTGCCCTCGCTAGTCAGGAGATCCCGAGATGGCAAGCACCAGAGACTGGTTCGAGACGGTCGCCGAGGCACAGCGCCGGGCCAGGCGGCGGCTGCCCCGGTCGGTGTACTTCGCCGTGGTGGCCGGCGCCGAGGCGGGCGTGACCATGAACGACAACGTCAGGGCGTTCGCCGAACTCGGCTTCCGGCCACACGTAGCCGGGCTGCCCGCGGAACGTCAGCTCGCCACCACCGTCATGGGCCAGGAGGTCAGCCTTCCGGTGCTGCTCTCCCCCACCGGGGTGCAGGCGGTGCATCCGGACGGCGAGGTCGCGGTGGCGCGGGCGGCGGCCGCCGCCGGAACGGTCATGGGCCTGTCCTCCTTCGCGTCCAAGCCCGTCGAGGAGGTCAGCAAGGCCACGGACAAGCTGTTCTTCCAGTGCTACTGGGCGGGCAGCCGCGACGACATCCTGGCCCGGGCGCAGCGGGCCCGGGCGGCCGGCGCCAAGGGGCTCATCGTCACGCTCGACTGGGTCTTCGGCACCCGCCGCGACTGGGGCAGCCCCTGGATCCCGGAGCACCTGGATATCCAGGCCATGGTGCGGCACGTCCCGCAGGTCATGGTCAGGCCGGTCTACCTGGCCCGCTGGCTGCGCAGCGGCTCCCTGCCCGACCTGGGCGTGCCCAACTCCGCCGCCCGCGACGGGCAGATCCCCAGTTTCTTCGGCGCCTACGGCCAGTGGCTGGGCTCGGCCCCGGCCACCTGGGAGGACCTCGCCTGGCTGCGCCAGCAGTGGGACGCCCCGTTCATGATCAAAGGCATCACCCGGCCGGATGACGCGCGCCGCGCCGTCGACATCGGCGCCACGGCGATCTCGGTCTCCAACCACGGCGGCAACAACCTCGACTCCACCCCGGCGACCATCCGCTGCTTGCCGGCCGTGGCCGATGCCGTCGGGGACCAGCTCGAAGTCCTGCTCGACGGAGGCATCCGGCGCGGCAGCGACGTCGTCAAGGCCCTCGCCCTCGGCGCACGCGCGGTGATGATCGGCCGCCCCTACCTGTGGGGCCTGGCCGCGAACGGGGAACGCGGCGTCAGCAACGTGCTGGAGATCCTGCGCCAGGGCATCAGCGAGACGCTCTACGGGCTGGGCAAGGCCTCCATCCACGACCTGACCCGCGACGACGTCATCGTGCCTGACGGCTTCACGCTCACCCAGAAACCCTGACCAGCAACGCCCAATTCGCCAACCGCGGCGCGCTCAGTCCCTGAGCTTGCGGAGGATCCGGGCCAGGTGGGCACGGTCCGTGGCGCTGAGCCGGCCGAAGACCCGCTCGGCCTCGGTCCCGCGGGCCGCGCGGATCGCGTCGAGGACCCCCGCGCCGTGCTCGGTCAGGCCAACCAGCGTGGCCCGGCGGTCGGCCGGGTCAGGGCGGCGCTCGGCCAGGCCACGGGCCTCAAGGGTGTCGGCCACCTCGGTGACCGAACGCGGGGCGATGCGCAGGTGCTCGGACAGTTCCGACAGGCGCATGTCCCCGTAATGCCCGAGCACGCGCAGCGCCCGGAAGGCAGAAGGCGTGATGTCCCAGGGGGCCAGCGCCTCGTGGGAGGTCTCCCGCAGCCGCCGCGCCACGGACCGGAAGGCCTCCGACAACGACTCGTCGGCGCCCGGATCACGCGGGGCGCCCCCGGCCGCAGGCACCGCCACTGCAGCCGGATCGCGCGCACCCGCCGCGTCGTGACTCACCGGAATATCATAGCGACAGTCACTGTTGTAGCCTCATATTGAGGTAGCCTCAGTAATTCAGCCGGACGGAGAGAATCGGGGAACTTCTTGGCAGCACCACATACGAATCGGGACATCAGCGGCTCCGGGCGGATTCGCGGCGGACGGACCGTGACCGCAGCGGAGAAAGCGCAGGCACGTGAGGTGTCGCTACGCCGCATCGGCGCGCTGTTCACTCCCTACCGATGGCAGCTCGGGTTCGTCACCGCGATCATCGTCGCCTCGTCCATCGTCGGGCTGGCCGCACCGTTCCTGCTCCGCGCGGTCATCGACACCGCGCTGCCGGAGAAGAACGTGCGGCTGCTGGTGTGGCTGGTGGCCGGCATGGTCGCCGTGGCCGCGATCACCTCGGCCTTCGGCGTGGTCCAGACCTGGGTCAGCACCAAGGTGGGCCAGCACGTGATGCACGAACTGCGCACCAGGGTCTTCGCCCACCTGCAGCGCCAGTCCATCGCGTTCTTCACCCGCACCCGCACCGGCGAGGTCCAGTCCCGGATCCAGAACGACATCGGCGGCATGGAGTCGGTCGTGACGTCGACCGCGACCTCCATCGCCGCCAACTTCACCACCGCGATAGCCACCGCCGTGGCCATGGTCGCCCTGTCCTGGCGGTTGTCGCTCATCTCGCTGGTCGTCATGCCGCCGGCGGTCTACCTGACCCGCAAGGTCGCCCAGATGCGCCGGGCCATCACCACGCAGCAGCAGCGGGAACTGGCCGACCTCAACGTCACCATCGAGGAAGGCCTGTCGATCAACGCCATCCAGCTCGCCAAGACGATGGGGACCGGGCCGGCCCTGATCGAGCGGTTCACGCAGTCCTCGGCCCGCCTGATCGACCTGGAGCTGCGCTCCCAGCTCGCCGGGCGCTGGCGGATGGCCTCGCTGAGCGTCATCTTCGCCGCGATCCCCGCGATCATCTACCTTGCCGCCGGCCTGCCGGTGACGGCGGGCACCATCACCATCGGCACCCTGATCGCCTTCACCACGCTGCAGAGCAGCCTGTTCCGCCCGATCACCGGCCTGCTCAACACCAGCGTCTCGGTCATCAGCTCGCTGGCGCTGTTCGCGCGGATCTTCGAGTATCTGGACCTGCCGGTCGAGGTCGCCGATCCGGCGGACCCCGTCGAGCTTGACCCGGCCCAGGTCACCGGGCACGTCCGCGTCGAGGGCGTGAACTTCACCTATCCCGGCGCCGACCGCGCCGCCCTCTCCGGAATCGACCTGGACATCCCGGCCGGCGGCACGCTCGCGCTCGTCGGTGAGACCGGCTCCGGCAAGACCACGCTCGGCTCGCTGATCGCCCGGCTGTATGACCCCAGCGGCGGCAGCGTCCGCATCGACGGCGTGGACATCCGCGACATGCGCCTGACCGACCTGGCCGCGGTGGTGGGCGTGGTCAGCCAGGAGACTTATCTGCTCCACACGACAGTCCGGGAGAATTTGCGTTACGCCAAGCCGGGCGCGACCGACGCCGAGATCGAGGATGCCGCCCGTGCGGCCCAGATTCATGACCTGATTGCCGGGCTGCCGGACGGCTACGACACGATGGTGGGCTCCCGCGGCCACCGGTTCTCCGGCGGGGAGAAGCAGCGCATCGCCATCGCCCGGACCTTGCTCCGCGACCCGTGCGTGCTGGTGCTCGACGAGGCGACCAGCGCCCTGGACACAGAAACCGAGCGCGCCGTCCAGCAGGCGTTCGACGCCCTCGCGAAGGGCCGCACCACCATCACCATCGCCCACCGGCTGTCCACCGTCCGCGACGCCGACCAGATCGTGGTCCTGGACCACGGCCGGATCGCCGAAGCGGGCACGCACACCAGCCTCATCTCCGGCAACGGCCGGTACGCGCTCCTCGCCGCATAGGCCAGATCCGCGCCAAGCCAGGCGCGCAGTTGTTCAGCGCGCCCTGCTCACCACCGCAGCGGAACGCTGGCCCGCCGGTTCTCCGGCACCCAGCGCGCGGCAGGGAATCGGCACGAAGTGGCGGGTGAGCAGGTCGTCGAACTCCGCGGCCTGCAGGGGCTGGGAGAAGTAGAAGCCCTGCGCTATCTGGCAGCCGAGCACCTTGAGCCCGGCAACCTGGTCCTCGGTCTCCACGCCCTCGGCCACCGCCGCGATGCCCATCGCGTTGGCCAGGTCGATGACGGCCCGGACGATCGCCGAGTCAACCGGGCTTTCCGCCACGCCCTGTACGAAGGTGCGGTCCACCTTCACCTCGTGCACCGGGAACTGCTTGAGGTAGGCAAGAGAGGAATGGCCGGTGCCGAAGTCGTCGATGGCCAGGCGCACGCCCAGCCGGTTGAGCTTTTTCATGACCTCACGGGCCCCGGACAGGTCCTCCATGACCATGGTCTCGGTGATCTCGAAGATGAGCAGCTCCGACGGCAGGCCCGTAGCGTCGAGCGCCGCCGACACCTGGGACAGCAGCCCGCTCTCGGCGAACTGGCGCGGCGAGAGGTTCACACTGATGGGCATGTCCACGTCCAGCCGGTCGCGGATCGCGCGCACCTGCCAGGCACGCCTTGTCCAGCACGTAGCGGCCGACCGGGAGTATCAGTCCGGTCTCCTCCGCCATCGGGATGAACCGCGCCGGGCTGATCAGGCCCTTGGTGGGGTGGCGCCACCGCACCAGCGCCTCCGCGCCCAGGATGTGCTGTCCGTCCAGGGAGTAGAACGGCTGGTAGTGCACCTCGAGTTCGTCCCGTTCGAGCCCCTTGCGCAGATCCGCTTCGGCCTGCAGCCGCTCCGACGACCGGGTTCCCATGGACACCTGGTCGAACACCCGGTAGATGCCGCCGCCGCCCTTGGCCTTGGCCTCGTACATCGCCACGTCGGCGTTGCGCAGCACGTCGTCGGCCGTCTTGCCCGGCTCGGTCAGGGCAATGCCCAGCGACACGCCGGCCACAAGCTCGTAGCCGTCGGGCAGCACCATGGGCTGCTCGGCGGCGGCGCAGATACGCCGGGCCGCGGCGACCGCCACCTCGACTCCGGCCACGTCCTCGAGCAGCACCACGAACTCGTCACCGCCGAAGCGGGCCAGCAGGTCATGGCTGCGGATGACGTCCTTCATGCGCGCCCCGATCGCGGTCAGGAACTCGTCGCCGGTCACGTGCCCGAGACTGTCGTTGATGCTCTTGAAACGGTCCACATCGACGAAGATCAGCGCGTGCGTCTTGCGGTCCAGGGCCGACCGCCGCAATGCCTGCTCCAGCCGCTCCACCAGCATGCGGCGGTTCGCCAGGCCGGTGAGGCTGTCGTAGAACGCGTGATGGTGCAGTTCGTCCTCGAACGCCTTGCGCTCGGTGATGTCCCGGAAGGCGATCACCGCGCCGGACGGCACGCCGTCGCTCATCACGGCGGAAGCCGTATAGGCCACCGGGATGGTGCCGCCGTTCTTGCCGCGGAACCTGGCGTCGTCCTCGCGGACCGCCCGGCCGGTGCGCATGGCCTCCCGGGCCGGTTCGAGCAGGAAGGCAGGCGCGGCCGGGGCTGCGGCGCTCACCGGGTCGTCGACGGTGATGTCGAGAGAGGGCAGTTCGATCAGGTCGGCCGCGGCCCGGTTGACGAACGTCAGCCTGCCGTCGGCGGCGATGGCGCAGACGCCCTCGCCGATGTTGAGGGTGATCGAGGAGAGCCGTTCCCGTTCGAGGCGGACCTGCTGGAACAGCTCCGCATTGCTCAGCGCCCCGGAGCCCACCGCGGCCAGCGCCCGGAGCAGGCCCCGGTCCGCGTCGTCGAACGGCTCGTCCCGCCGGCGGCCCGACGCCACCAGCCACTCCTGCCTGTCGGCAACGGTCATCGGCGCGGCGAGCTGGCCAAGGCCTGGCCCGGCGGAGGTCAGCGCCGCCTCCGGGCTCCGGAGGAGCCGCCGCACCGCCCCGAGGATCGTTTCGAGCACCGCCTCCTGCCGCAAGGCCCGGTTCGCCTCCAGCGTGATCTCGTACAGCCCGGCCATCCGGGCCCGGTCATACAGCGCCGCGAACCGGGCGCTGATGAGCCGGCGCTCCAGCACCAGCCCGGGGATTGCCAGCGCAACCACCCAGAGGTGTTCATGTATCGCCAGGCCAAGCACCACGCCGACGAGCGCGCCCGCGCCCGCGAATGACACCTGGATCCTCAGGTCGCTGGTGAACTCCCGCCAGGACGTGCCCATCGAGACCACGACGCTGGCCACGAGAAACGTGTTGATGACGAAATACACGGCCGCCCCGAGTGCGACCGCCGCGACCTGGCCGGCGCTGAGCGAACCGGACGGGGCGGCGATGCCGCGGCTGACGGCCAGCCCAGCACCCGCGGCGATGAGCACCTGGCCGACGTTGAACGCCGACTTGACGGCGGAGCGCCTGCGGCCTGCCTGGGCCAGGACGGTCGCCACCCCAAGGGTGCCGAGCGTGACCAGCGGCGGCACGAGCAGGGCGAGGATCACGAAGAAGCCCTCGTCCATGCTCAGAGCCTCGGACTCGCCGCCCCGGTACACCATGACCGGCCACGCCCAGCTGCCCAGGGCGAGGGCGCCGATGACGGCGGCGACGATCCACTGGCGCTCGTGGACGTGTGCCATGGCGGCGTGCCGCCACAGGGCGATGGCCAGGGTGGCCGCGCCGCCCGCGATCGAAGCCGCGACCAGGGCCCAGGTCGCGCGCGGTAACCGCATGGCAGTGCCACCGCGCCGGGCGCGGGCCGGGCGGGCGACCCGGGCCGGGCCCATGCCGCGGTCAAGCACGGTGCCCCGGCCCAGCGCGGCACCGCGGCCCAGCGCGGCGCTGCGGTCCAGCCCCAGGACCCGGGTCAGCCCCATGACGTGGTCAGCCCCACGACGAGCCGTTCCAGGCGTTGCCGTTCCAGGCCGAGCCGCTCAACGCCGAGCCGTTCCAGCCCGTGCCGTCCCAGGCCGAGCCGTCCCATTGCGAACCGTTCCACGCCGCGCCGCTCCAGCCGCCGTCGTTCCAGGCCCGGCCGACGAACACCGAGCCGTTCCAGGCACCGCCGTTCCACGAGTCGCCGTTCCACGACTGACCGCCGGACTGTCCCTGGCCCCAGGACATCCCCGACCACAGGCCCACGTTCCAGGTGTCCGCGGACCCGCTGGGCATCAGCGAGACAGTGGCCCCGAGCAGCGTCGGGGGCAGCAGCGCAGCCGACTGGCTGTAGTTCATCGGGTCCGAGGTGGCAGCCGCATAGGCGTCCAGCGCCCCATGGCCGTCGACGAAGGGGTTGCCCACCGGACCCGGGTCCGTGTTGCCGAGCAGCCGGGCCTTCACCTGATCCGGGGTGAGGCCGGGATTGGCAGCGAGCACCAGCGCGGCCGCCCCGCTGGTGATGGCGGTGCTGAACGAGGTGCCGGACCCGGCGAAGTTCGCCGAGCCGACCCGGGCCGAGGGGTTGTTGTTGTAGATCGTCGAGCCCGGCGCGGCCAGGCTGACCACCGACCGGCCCGAGGTCACCAGGTCGGGCTTGACCCAGCCGTCCGGCGAGGTGGGCCCCACGCTGCTGAAGTCGTTCATCTCGTCATCGCTGGCCGACGGGGTGGCCATGTCGTCCAGGGCGCCCACCGTGATCACCAGCGGGTCGTCGCCTGGAGAGAGGATGCTGCCGTTGAACGGCCCGGCGTTGCCCGCTGCGGCGACCACGGTGATGCCCGTGTTCCATGCCGCCTCGACCGCCTGGTCCAGCGGGTTGAGCACGGTGGACTCGGTGGGCTGGAAGCCGAGTGAGAGGTTGAGGACCTTGATGCCGTAGCTGCCACGGTGGTCGACCGCCCACTGCAGGGCCGAGATCAGGGTGCCGAGATGGGTCAGCCCGTCCGCACCCGCCACCTTGATCGACACCAGGTTGGCGCCCGGCGCTTCGCCCGAGTACTGCCCACCCGACGAGGCCCCGTTGCCCGCGATCAGGCCCGCCACGAAGGTGCCGTGCCCGTAGGCGTCCTGGTAGGGGTTGTTCCCGCCGGTCAGGTCTACCCCGCCGATCAGCCGCCCGGAGAAGTCGGGCAGGTTGTCGATACCGGTGTCCAGCACGGCCACCGCCACTCCCTGCCCGGTGTCGCCGCCGGCAGCCAGTTGCGTCGCACCGGTCGCCTGCAGGAATACGTCCGAGGGCGTGTGCGGGCCGGTGGACTCCACCGTGGACTGCACGCTCACCGTCGCGTCGGAGGTCACCGTGATGCCCGGCAGCGCCGCCAGCACCGGTTCCAGGGCCGCCGGTATGACCGCGTCGACCGCGTTGATGAGGTGGTACCGCGTCAGGATCGTGCCGCCGATGCCGAGCACCGCCGCGACAGGGCTCAGCAGCCCGGTCGCGGAGACGATGACCGTCACGCCCGGGCTCGCCGACGCCGCGGGGACGTCCGCGAGCGACGTGCCCGCGACGGCGGCAATCACCGCCGCGACCGCAACGGCGGCCCGCCTCTTGCGCCGCGAGAAGAGTCGTGCCCGATGACCGGCGCCCGCGCCGGATGAACAAGTCTGCTGCATATCGCAGCCCCCCCATGGGTGCCCTTTGAGTGCGTCTACCGTACGCCAGACAACAGGCTTTAGGGGGAAATTCGATAATACAGCTGCGCCTTTGGGATAAACGAACCACACCCTTGGGATAAAAGAGCTGCCCTCCGGTGGAAGTTCTAAGAAAAATAGTAATCAGCATCGATGCGCCGGGCGTGGCCTGTGCTCATCAGCTGGTCACCGTGGTGCCACGGCGGCTCGCGGGCAAGACTCCGAGGCCAGCCTGCGTCTTTTCACACCGTCCATTCCACGCTTTGGTCCAACGCAAAGGATTGCAGCCGTGGGATACAATCCCGGCCGTCCCGGGATACAATTTCGGCCATCGTGGGATACAATTTCGGCCGCCGCGGGCGCGTGCCTGCGATTTGGCGAGCGGCCTGGATGCCAGTTGCCCGGCCGGCCGACGGGCTGCGATTCCGCCAGTGCGGCGGGGCGGTTATTTGAACGCGATGCCGAAGGTGGTCGTCTCGACCACTCTCACCGAGGCGGCGTGGCGCAACACCACGATCATCTCGGGCGACCTGGCCGCCGAGGTCGGCCGGATGAAGGAGCAGTACCAGGGCGACATCCTGGTCGCGGGCAGCGCGACCCTGGTGCACACGCTGACCAGGCTGGGCCTGGTCGACGAGTACCGGCTGATGGTCCACCCGGTCGTGCTCGGCAAGGGCAAGCGGCTGTTCGGCGAGGACAACGGCGGCACGGACCTGGAACTGGTCGAGTCCCGCAAGGCAGGCCCGGACGTGCTGCTGCTGATCTACCGCCCGGCGAAGCCCGCGGCAGAGTGAGGCGGTGATCCCGGTCAGCCGGCCGGTGCGGCGTGCCGCCCGGCCGGCTTCGACTTGGTGCCGTTCGGATGCTGGGCAGCGGCCTTGGCCAGCAGTTCCAGCTCGTCGACCAGGTAGCTGGCGAGCGTGTCGATGTCGGGAACCAGCTCGCGGCAGCTCGTCAGCCCGAAATGCAGCTTGCCGAGATAGCCCACCACCGTCATGTTCAGGCCCTGTCCCGCGGTGATCACCGACACCGGGTAATGGGCAAGCAGCTTGGCCCCGCACAGGTAGACCGGCACGTTAGGGCCGGGAACGTTGGAGATGGTCACGTTGAACGGCGGCAGCCGGTGCAGCAGGCCGGTGGCGAACACCACCCGCGCGGCCCGGGCGGTGAGCGCGGGCATCGCGAAGTCCGTGATCTGGTCGACCAGCCCTTGCGGTATGGCCGCCTGCTGCGCCTTGGCGGCCTGGGTCGCGGCGTGCGCAAACTTCAGCCGGTTCTCCGGGTCCGGGGTGTTCGTAGGCAGCGCGGCCAGCATGGCCGACACCTTGTTACCCAGTGCGCCGCTGCTGGCCGGATCCCGGACGGATACGGGGATCATCGCGATCAGCGGCGACTCGGGCAGCGCCTCGTGGTCGGCGAGCCAGCGCCGCAGCGCGCCCGCGCACATCGCCAGGACGACGTCGTTGACCGAGACCCCGTAGGTGTTCTTGACCGCCTTCACGACGTCCAGGTCCACGCTGCGGAACGCCACCCGGCGGTGCGGCGTGATCGGCTGGTTGAACGGCGTGGCCGGAGCCCGGCCCGCTGTGGTCGGAATGACCTCGCCGTCGCCCCGGTCCAGGCCCAGGATGCCGCCGACGAGGCTGCCGGCGGCTGGCGCCAGGGTGGGCAGCACGCGCACCATTTCATTGGCAATACGGACGGTCTGCACGGGTCGCCATGCCAGCCGCGCAGCGGCGAGCGCGGCCAGTGTGGCCGGGCCGGGCGGCCTGCCCGGCGTGAACGGCTCGCTGGGCGGCACCTCGCGCCCCGCCGGGCTCAGGTCAAGCAGCACGGTCAGCAACTCCGCGCCGGACACGCCGTCGATCGCGGCGTGATGGATCTTCGTGTACACCGCGGCGCGCCGCTTGGCCAGCCCGGTGATCAGGTAGATCTCCCATAGCGGCCGGGTGCGGTCGAGCGGCCGGGCGTGCAGCCGGGCGATCTGCTCGGTGAGCTGGGCCTCCGAGCCCGGCCGCGGCAGGGCGATCTCGCGGATGTGGTACTCGATGTCAAAGTCGGGGTCGTCGATCCAGTACGGCTGATCCAGGCCGAACGGCACGTTGAGCAGCTTGCGGCGCAGCACGGGAACCAGCGGCAGCCGATCGGCCAGCACATCGGTGAGCCGGGCCAGGGTCAGCGGCTGGGGCGCGTCCCTGGGATCCAGCACAGACACCCCGCCGACGTGGCCGGTGGCGTTGGCCGTCTCCAGGGCGAGGAACGCAGCGTCAAGGCCAGTCAGTTGCTGCATCGCCATCCTCCTCGGCGGGACACCGGTCCTGCCCCTCGGCTCAACCCTGGCACCCGACCGATCAAACAGGCAATCTCCGCACGGCCGGAGAACAACCACGATCATGGAGTTTGGGCCACCCGTCGGCACTACTTCCATGATCATGGCCACTTATCACGCGAGCGGTGCGGTCTGGCGCCCGGTTTGCCCGGTTTGGGAGCCTTCTTCGCAGGACGATGTAACAACGGGCCGTTGGCTGGGGCATGCACTGTCCTCAGGGAGCCTCAGGGAGGCGAACCAGATGAGTTCCGCTGCCGGACTCCTACCGGATATCGAGCGCCGGCGACTGCGGGCGCTGGTCAGAGCGGATGCGGTCACAGCCGCCCCACTGCATGCGGACGACTACTGGCTCATCACCCCGAACGGCATCGGCTGCTGACACACGGACTGATTACCGGCTTCGGTGACGATCGCCTCGGGAAGTCGTCTGAGATCCCAGGCGTTCGAGCCCATCACCGCGATAGCGGTACTAGGCGCCGTGGCGATCGTGGCTCTTGCGTGGCCGTGGTGCCTGGTGCCGCGTCAGGCAACGTTTGCCTCGTTGGTGGCGTGACTCCGAGCCGGGCATCAGGGGGCGAGTCACCCGGCGTCCGGTCAACCGTCGTCGGCTTCCACGTGGTCGGCGTCCAGACCGTCGAGGAATTCCCTGACCGCCCGCTTGGATCTGAGCACGTGAAGGGCCACATGCTGACCGTGCTGCGAAATGATTTCGTGTTCGCGCTCCGGCTCTGACCGGCGTTTTCGCCAGATGCGGACGGCCAAACGCCACTCATCGCGCAACCGCAGCCAGGCCGAATAGCCGCACCCTTCGGGCAACTCGCCCGGCATTCGGAAGCCGCGCAGCAACGCGCGTCCTGCGCAAAGCCACCAGGGCGGGTCGAGAAACACAACGGTGTCCGCGCGTTCGAGCCGGAGATCGAGTGTCTCGTGGTAGTTGCCGTCAGCGATCCACGCGTTGCCGGCGAGCACGCCACATTGCTTCTCGCGCCACTCGGTCTCCGACGGTGCAACCCACCCGGGCTTCCAGAAGTGGAGGTCAAGATGAATGACCGGCAAGCCGGTCTTGGCAGCGAGCGCGAGCGAGAACGTGCTCTTCCCGGACCCGGCCAGCCCAGTGACGATGACGCGGCGTCCTAGCGCCGACGGGGCTTGACTCATCGCAGTCAGTGTCCCTCACGTGCCGTTGCAGGGGAGGGCAGAGGTTGCCTGACACGGCATACCTAGGGGTACCGCTGCGGAACAGCGTCGCCGGACGTGACATCACAGGTGCTTACGCCTTACGGCCGTCGTCGGGTCTGCGCCCGTGCCGTCATGGCGCCGTCCAGGCCACCGCGCCCGCCAGCCTGGTCTGGCAGACGCTGATCTCGGCGATGGCCGTGGGGTCTGCCGCATGCGGGTCGGCGTCCAGGATCGCCAGGTCGGCGTACTTTCCGGGAACCAGCGACCCGAGTATGCCGTCGGTGTGGGTTTGCCAGGCGGCGTCGATGGTGACCGCCCGCAGCGCCGACTCCACGCTGACGCGCTCACCGGCGTTGAGCGTGCTGCCATCGCACGCCTGGCGCGTCACGGCTGTCTGCACGGCGCGCAGCGGCGATAGCGGGGAGACGCTGTAGTCGCTGTGGAACGAGGGCCGCAGCCCGTTGCGCAGCGCGCTGGCTACCGCATCGAGTTTGCCGGCCCGCTGCGCGCCGAGAATGTGGTCGCGCAGCGCCGGCCCCCAGTAGTAGACGTGGTTCATCAGGAAGCTGGGCGACAGCCCGGTCTGCGCCATCCGGCGGAAGTGGCCGTCGTCGGCGAGCGAGCAGTGCTCGATCCGGTGCCGGAGGTCCTTGCGGTCTGCGGTGTCAAGTGCCTTCTCGAACGCCGCCACGGTGCGGTCGATGGCGGCGTCGCCATTGGCGTGCACCATCACCTGCCAGCCCTGATCGTGCGCGTAGCGGATCGCCTCCTGGAGTTCCTCCTCGGACATGTTGGCCGCGCCGCGCTGTGCGGAGCCGAGGTAGGGCTCGCGCTGGTAGCCGGTCCGGCCCTGGTTGGAGCCGTCGCTGATCAGTTTCCAGCTCACCGCGCGCACCATGTCATTCCCATCGCCGGGCCGCAGCCCAGCCTTCCCCCAGGTGGCCCGTGCGGCGTCGATCTGCGCGGTGGTGATCCGGGTGGGCAGCCGGCCATCGGTGGCCAGGCCATGCAGGATGTCCAGTTCGCCCGTGCCGAACAGGGCCCCGGTGGCGCCTTCGTGCACTTTGGTGACGCCCTGGCTGGCGGCCGAGGCGAGAATCCGCACCAGGCCGTCGAGCAGTTCGGCGTGGCTGAGCGGCGGAACGGCGGACAGCAGCGTCATGATGGCCGGCATCTCCCCGACCACCCCGGTGAGCGCGCCGTTCTCCCGGTAGTAGCGCCCGCCCGGCGGGTCCGGCGTGCGCGGCGTGATCCGTGCGGCCGCCAGTGCCCTGGAATTGGCGTAAAGGAAATGCATCGACGCGTTGGCGACGACCACAGGGTTGTCAGGCGCGGCGCGGTCCAGGATCGCCGCGGTCAGGTCCGGCTCGCCGGCGAACAGCGAGGGGTCGAACAGCTTGCCGGTGACCCACTGCCCCGGCGGCGCCGCCGCAGCCGCCTGCCGGAGCCGGTCCACCACGGCGTCGAACGTAGCGTTGGTGAACGGCGAGCAGTCGGTCCAGCCGTCGAACAGCACGGTGCTCCACAGGTGCATGTGCGGCTCGACGAGGCCTGGCACCGCCACCCGGTCCCCGAGTTCGAGCACCTCGGTGCCGGGACCGCGCAGGCCGTCCAGTTCGGTGCGGCTGCCCAGCGCCAGCACCCGGCCGCCGCTGACCGCCAGCGCCCCGGCGCGGGGCCGGGCCGGATCCATGGTGATCACGGTGCCGAGCACAAGCAGGTCCGCCCGGTCCGGCTGGCCCGGGTGGCCGCCCGGGCGCTGAGCCTGGCCGGACTGGGGGGCCGGTGCCCGGTATCTGACCCGCTGCGCCAGTCCGGGATGCGGGCCGCAGCACTCGTGCTGGCTTCGGGGCAGATCCCGATCCTCATGCGTGGTCACGGTGCCCCCACCTGTCCGAACCGTCCCGGCGGCAGGCCCAGGGGGCCTACCGTCACTAGTAACGCTAAGTATCTCTCTCGGCACAATTAGCGAGTGAGCCGGGTAGCGGTGTCAGAGGTCGTCTTCGATCTTGCCGGGGCCGTCCTGGCGGAAGTACTTACGGTCCTCCGCCTCCATCTCGGCCACGTCCGCCGCGGCGGCCCTCTTGAGCTTGTCGAGTTCCGGGTCGGGACGCCCCCGGGGCATGACCAGGCGGCTGAACCAGCCCGGCTCGTCTCCAAGCTCTCGGTTACGGAACCAGGAAAGGATGCCCATCGTTCGCTCCTCGGTCGCTACCTTCGGCGTTCCCCGGCAGCGGCCGTTCATTCAGCCGGGTGCGGCTTGGCCCAGACGAGGGAGTACCGCCAGTAGAGGTGCCGCCGGTAGCGGACGCCGGGCAGCAGTTGCTCGGCCAGCCGCCGCATCGCCGGGTAGGTCAGCGGTGGCGGCCAGACGATCGGCGGCTGGTAGGGACGGCCCGGGGCACCGCGCCGCTGCCAGGCGCCGCTGGCCAGGTGCCACCGGGTGCCGGCCACGGCGGGGACAAGCCGGCCGAGGTCGGACGGGGTCACGCCGCAGGCCAGCCCGATGACCGCGAGGATCCCGCCGGGCCGCAGCAGGCGCGCCATGTCCCGCAGCGCCGCCCGGGCGTCCATGTGGTGCAGCGCGGCAACGGAGGTGACCAGGTCGAAGGACTCCGGCCGGAACGGCGCGGCACGGAAGTCGCCCAGCAGGTAAGCGATGTCCCCGGCGCCGGGATGCCCCCCGGCGTACGCGACGCTGTCCGGGTCCCGGTCAATGCCGGTGACCTGCGGGACCCGCTCCCGCAGGCGGCGGGTCAGCGTCCCGGTGCCACAGCCCACGTCGAGCGCGCACCGGCACCCCGGCGGGACGGCGCCCAGGATCACGCGATGGTAGTGGACGTTGTGGTTCCACGGCTCTGGGACGTTACGCGCGGTGCGAGGCGCTGCTGCCATACGGCCGAGTCTGCCCCGTGCCGGACCCGGGATCCGGCCGGTTCACCGCCACGACGCCACGGTGAGGCAGAGCAGGTACCCGATCCGCTCCTGGCGCGGTGTGCTGCCGGCCGCCGCGAATCGGATCGCGAACGATCGGTTCGCTGGGCATGCGCGGCCGTCCGGCGACGGGATCGTCATTAGGTAACATCGTAACTACGCTTGGTGATATTTCGGGGGGCCGGTGGGGGCACAGGGCGGGGTGGTGGGGCCAGAGCTAGCACAGTGCGGGGCGGTATGGCCGGTCCGGGCGGGCGTGGTGCCCTCGCTCGCCGACGGGTTCTGCGCCCGGGCGGAGACCGCGGCCGACCTGGGAGCGGCCCTGGTCACCGGGACTGTGGTGGTGCTGGCGCCGGCCCGGGTGGCCGGGGAGCGGCCCGGCGGCTGGCTGGAATCCTGCGGTAAGACACAGCTCGCGGTGTGCGTCGCCGAGTCGCTCTGGCAGGCCCGGCGCCTGGAGTTGCTGATCTGGGTGACGTGTACCAAACGGGCCTCGGTGCTGTCCGGCTACCTGGAGGCCGCGGCAGCCGTAGGGGAAATCGATCTGTCCGGTGACGGCGAGTCGGTTGCCCGGCGGTTCACCCGATGGCTCGGCCAGACCAGCCGGCCGTGGCTGATGGTCCTTGAGGACCTGCGGGACATGACGGCCGTGGACGAGCTGTGGCCCTCGGGGCCTGCGGGCCGGGTGCTGGTCACGACCGCGGACCCGGCGGTCTTCTCCGGCGAGCAGAATGCCCTGGTCTACCCGGTCGGGCTGTACCGCCCGGCCGAGGCGCAGGGCTACCTGGCGGCGCGCCTTGGCCGCGGCCGCTGTCAGGGAGCACCGGAACTGGCCGCCGACCTCGGATACGAGCCGCTGGCCCTGGCCCAGGCAAGTGCGGTCATCGCCAGTTCGGGAATGTCTTGCCAGGATTACCGTGACCTCTTCGCGGCCAAGCGCGAATCCGCCGGGGCCCTCAGTGGCTCACCCGCGACCGGCGCGGTGACCTGGGCGATTTCTGCCGAGCAGGCGGACCGGCTGGCGCCGGGCACCGCCCGCGCGCTGCTCTCGCTCGCCGCGTTCCTTGACGGCCGCGGTATCCCCCGTGCGGTGTTCGGCACGCCCGCCGCATGCGCGCACATTGCCGGCGGAACGGAAGCGGAGCCCGGTGACTCCGGCCGGGCCGGCGCGGCGCTGGACGCCGCCGAGCGGGCGGGCCTGCTCACGGTCGATACCACGCCGGCTGTGGCGCTGGTCCGGATGAGCCAGGTGGTCCAGGTGGCGGTGCGGGCAGGGCTGGCCGGAGAGCTGCTCCGCCGGGCCGCGATAGCGGCAGCGGACGCGCTACTGCAGGCGTGGCCCGCGGACGAGCAGCCGGCCTGGCTGGCCAGGACCTCGCGGTTGTGCACCTACAGCCTGCAGCGGACCGCCGCGGACCTGCTCTGGGCCGATGGCTGCCATCCCGTGCTGCTGCGGGCCGGCCAGAGCCTGGACCGGGCGCGCCTGGTGGGGCCCGCGGTGACCTATTGGAGTGAGCTTGCCGCGGTGAGCGACCGGGTCCTGGGCCGGGGTCATCCGGACACACTGACCGCCCGCGCCCGGCTGGCCGAGGCGTACCTGGTGGCCGGGCAGGTTGCTGAGGCGGTGTCCTGGTTCCGCTGGGTGCTGACCGAGCGGGTCCGGGTGCTCGGGCCCGACCACCCCAGCGCCATCACGGCCCGGCGCGACCTCGGCCGCGCGCTGATGGCCGCGGCGGAGTTCGCCGAGGCGGCGACCGCGCTGGAGCGGGTGGTCGGCGACTACGAGCGGATCCGTGGGCCGGACCGGCCGGAGACGCTGGCGGCACAGGGGGAACTTGCCGCCGCCTACCGTGCCACGGGGCGGTCCGCCGAAGCGGTCCGGCTGTACCGGCGCGTGCTCGAGGTGCGGGAGCGCGCCCAGGGGCCCGAGCAACCCGACACCATGACCACCCGGTACGAACTGGCCGCCGCCTTGCTCGCCGACGGCAGGTACAAGAACGCTCTGTCCTGCTACAAGCGCACCCTGGCCGACCGGGAGCGGGCCCTCGGGCCGGACGATCTGGACACGATCGCCACCCGCGCCGCCCTCGGCTCGGCGTACCACGCGGCCGGCCGGATGGCGTCCGCCGTCCAGTGTTACGAGGAGACCCGCACGGCCTACGAGCGGGTCCTGGGCGGCGACCACACGGACACGCTGACCAGTTGCGTGAACCTGGCCTACGCCTACCATGCGGTGGGACGGGTGACCGACGCGGTGGCCCTGCTCAGGGACACACTCGCCCGCTGCGAGCGGGCCCTGCCGCCCGGCGACCCGGTCACCCGGACCGTGCTTGACGGCCTGGCCGCCATGGCCGGGGCCTGAGGCCGGCCCTCAGCCGTCGTCGCTTTCCCGCCGGGTGCTGAAGAACGGCGACCGCAGGACGAACCGGGCGACCAGCAGCATGACCAGGCCGAGGGCAACGATGCGCGATCAGCGACCACCGCTGCGTCGACGCCGAGTTCTGCAGCGTCCGGACCAGCATCCAGCCGAGGAACCCGGCGGCGCCGAGCGGCAGCAGCCCGAGGATCAGCGCGTCCCGCGCGCTGCCGAACACCCGCCGCCGGTAATACACCATCATAGGCCTACACCCGGGGGCGGACACGCCCGCCTATGTGCGGACCGCGGTATGGGTTAAATCAACTCTCCGGCCGATGTGTCCCCGCGTGCGGGGAACTTAGCATGCCAAGCATGAGCACCTCTGTCCTGGACGAAACAACAACGCGCAGCATCCCCGCAACGGCCAGGCCCTACCTTTACGGCGGCCTGGCCGCCCTCTCCGCCGGTGCCGCGGCGATCCATTTCGCGGTCGTCTTCGAGCATTTCAACGAATACGTTCTTTACGGCGTCTTCTTCCTCGTCGTCTCCTGGGCCCAGGCGATCTGGGCCGCCGTGGCGCTGTGGCGCCCGTCGCGGCTCTGGCTGTGGCTGGGCATCGCCGGCAACGCGATCATCCTGGTGGTCTACTTCGCGTCCCGCACCACGGGCCTGCCGTTCGGCCCGGACAAGGGCCATACCGAACCGTTCGGCGCCTTGGACGTGGTCAGCGCCATCCTGGAATTTGCCCTCATCGCCGGCTGTGCGGCGCTGCTGTGGCGGCCGTCGCTCGCCGGCCGGCCAGTGCGCCGCCGCACGGGGTTCGCGGCCATCGCCAGCCTGGCGGCGTTCCCCGCGGCGGTGATCGCCGTGACCACGGCGGTCATGACGCCCGGCTGGGCGGGCCCCGAGGGCCCCGCGGGCATGGCGTCCGGGTCGAACATGACGGCCTCGGCCACCGCGCCGGGTGCCCAGCCCGGCATGGGCGACATGGGAACCACCGACGGCCTGCCGGACATGCGCATGTACGGCTCGACCGCGCCCGCGACCGCGGCGCAGGTCATCGCGGCCGCCAACCTCATCAAGGCGACCGGCGCGAGCCTGGCCAGGTACAAGAACGTGCAGGCGGCGTTCGCGGCGGGATACACCTACGTGCTGAAGACCAACGGCGAGGAGCACCTGCTCTACAACGGCCCCAGCCCCGCCTACGCGGGCCTCAACCCGAAGGACCCGTCCTCCCTTGTCTACGCGATCAACGTGCCGCACCACGCGCCGATCCTGCTCGGCGCCATGTACATCGAGAATGGCAACACGAGCGGGCCGCAGATCGGCGGCGGGCTGACCCGCTGGCACTCCCACCTGACGGTGTGCGACAACAACAAGCCGACCATCGCCGGGTTCGGCGTCCAGTTGCGCGGCACCTGCAGCCCGGCGACCTGGCGGGACAGGTACACCGAGCAGATGCTGCACGTGTGGGTGGTGCCCTACGCCGGCGGCCCGTTCTCCGACGACCTCAGCCGGGCCGCCACGGAAGCGGCGGTCCGCGCCGTGCTCGCCCGGAACTGAGGCATCACGCTCCGACTGACCAGAAGCTCGGCTCACCGCTTGCGTGCCGGGTTAGGTCCGTCCAAAGGGTTGCCTGGCGCGGACAGAACTCCGCGCCCAGGTAACCCTCCGGCCGGACCGCTTCCCGTATCCGCCCAGCCCGGCACCACCTGTCGCATCGTCCCGCCCCGCTCAGCCCGCACACCCGACTGGCGTTGTCCGGTAACGCGCCGGCCGGGTGTGTTTAGGTGTCTGCGGGGCCTATGGCGGCCGATGGCCTCAGCACGGCACGGCACGCTCTGGCGGCACGGCTGCCAGCCCATTGACGCTCGGAGGAGCACACATGCGCAGCGCACTACTGAGGCGAACCCTTCCGGTGACGGCTGCCGCGCTGATGGTGGCGTTCGGCCTGCCATCGGCCCAGGCGGGCGCGGCCGGTAGCGCAGGCCCTGCCCGCGGGCACCCGTTGCGGGCCCGCATCACCGGCGCCCCCATCCCCGGTACGAGCACCTCACCCGCCGCGGCACCGGCCGCGCCCACCGGCCTGCCGTCCAAGCAGGACCAGATCAAGGTGCTCGAGGCGGTCCTGGCCAAGATGAAGAAGAACTATGCCCAGTTCTCGGGGGACACGCCGGGCCCGCAAGACATTTTCGACTACAACATCGGCGCACTGTGGCGCCAGGGCATCGACGGGGCGGGCACCACCATCGCGGTGATGGAAGGCTGGCACTACCTGGACATCTACCGGCAGGTCGCCGGGTTCGACAAGGTATTCGGGCTGCCGAACCCGCAGATCCAGACGATCTACCCGGCGGGCCCGCTGCCGGCCAAGTGCCCGCGCGGGATGCTGCGGCTGCAGAGCTACGGCTCGTGCAACGCGTGGAAGGACGAGCTGACCCTCGACGTGATAGCCGCCCACCTGATCGCGCCCTACGCGAAGATCATCATCTCCGCCACTCCCGCCGACACCGAGGTGAGCGGTCCCCCGGAGGAAAACGTGGCGATGCCGGAGATCATGAAGGGCGTGGAATACATCTCCAGCCACCACCTGGCCGACGTGATGTCGATCAGTGACGGTACCGGGGAGACCACCTATTCCGCCGGGCCGGCCCAGATCACCTCACAGAACGCCGCTGAGCTGACCGCCGCGGCCGCGGGCGTCCCGGTTCTTGTCGCCACCGGCGACTGCGGCGTGGTGCAGAACCTGGCCGTCGCCAACGGGCAGTGCCAGGACACCTCCGCGACGCCGGACACGGCGGCCTGGGATGACTCTCCCTGGATCACCGCGGTCGGCGGCAGCGTGCCGAACCTCAGCCCCAAGACCGGGATGCGGCTCGGACCCGACCCGCTGTGGCATGTCGGCGGCGCGTTTGCCGAGGGTGCCGGTTACTCTTCGGTGTATCTCCGGCCCGCCTACCAGGACGGCGTCGCCGCGGTCACCCGCAGCCCGATGCGCTCGGTGCCGGACATCACCATGGACTCTCAGCACGGCACGTCCGAGGCCGCTCCGCTGATGGCTGGCGTGCTGGCCCTTGCCACCCAGGCCAACAAGGCCGACGTCGGGCCCATCAACCCGGCGCTGTACCAGGTGCTCGGGCCCCAGGGGGCACAGGCCGGCCTCGCCGATGTCGTCAAGGGTGACAACTCGGTGACCACCCCGGACGGCAAGACCGTCATCGTCCGGGGATTCACCGCGGCCAAGGGCTTCGACGTGGCCAGCGGCTGGGGCACGATCAACGCGGCCAAGTTCGTGCCGAGCCTGGCGGCCGCTACCGAGGCGAGCCACCAGGACCAGGCGGTCCGTGCCCAGGCACTGGCCGAACTGACCGGGCTGCAGCACAGCGTCCAGCTCTCGGCCACCCACATCGGCCCCGGTGGCAGCTCCTACCTGCTCGCGTCGAACTTCCTGCCCGGGCACCCGGTGAACTTCGCGGTGGACGGGCACACCGTCGCCACGCTCACCGCCAACGCCCTGGGCGACGTCACCTACATGATCGACCCGTCACTGCTCAAGCTGTCCCCCGGGAAGCAAACGATCACCCTTAGCGGGATGCTCCTGACAGAAACCGCCACCTTCACCACCAGCTAGGGATCCCGGCAACTGTGGGACCAGGCCAACCCTGGTCCCACTTCATGTCCGTACGGCGCTAGCGTGATGCCGAACGCTAGCCCCGTTCAGCCTGGGTTGATGACGCCCACCGAGCCGTTGTTGTAGTTACTCGGGCCCGCGCTGAACACCAGCGAGTTCGTCCCGCCGAACACGGAGTTGCCGACCATCAGGCCCCACAGCCCGTGAATCGTGATCGGGTAACCGCTGGAGTTGTCCAGCACGCCCTGGAACTTCCCGGTCATCGGGTCGAACGCGTTGATCCAGCCGTTCCCCAGGTTTCCCACCAGCAGGTCGCCGGCGAACGGGCCGAAGCCGGCCGGGGCGATGGCCAGGCCCCACGGCTCGTCCAGCGGGCTGCCCGGGCCGTTGGACACCAGGTGGTGCAGCAGTTTGCCGTTGACGCTGTACACGTCGACGACACCGAACCCGTTCCCGGGGATCACGTCGGTCCGCTGCGCGTTCTGCCTGCCGTAACTGACGTAGATCTTGCCCGCCATCGCCTGGATGCCGAAGGGGGCATACCCGGCGGGCAGCCGGGGGTCGGTGAATTCACCCGGCGCGGACACCGGGGCGAACTTGCTGTTGAAGATGTCCACCGAGGCGTTGGCCACGTCGGTGGCGAACAGTTCCGGGCCTGCCTTGGTGTTGGCGATGGCCAGCCCCTTGAACACCGCGCCCTTGGGGGTCATGCCGCCGGGGCCGCCGGCCGGGCTGTCTTCGACGACGAACTTGGCGCCGCCGTCCCAGGCCTCGATCTGGCCCGGTGACTGGGTCGAGCCGACGGAGTCCGAGTCCACGATGAAGATCGCCGGGTTGCCACTGGCCCCGCCCACCGGGAAGCCCTTGAAGGAGTTGAAGACCTGCCCGGTCGGGTTGCTACCGGGAACCGGGACGGTGAGTTCCAGCGAGACCTTGCTGCCGTTGACCCCGCCCGCGTAGACGGTGGCTTTTCCCGAGTTGTTGTCGGATACCCAGATCGGCGTGCTCGGCCCTGCCGTGATTCCCCACGCATTCTTAAGGTTCTTGTCAGTAAGGCCGGTGTGCTGGTGTGCCGCCTGGTTGGAAATCAGGTTGACCTTGGTGAAGACGTCCGGCGGCGGGGCCGCCGAAGCGAGGGCGGGCGCCCCGGCGGCGACCAGGCCGGCCGCGGCCACGAACGCTGCGGCGGCGGGCTGCCATCTCCGTGCCCGGGCCAGGCCCTGGCCACCGGTGCCCCGCGCGGGTACCAGCGGTGATACGTGGCGCATGAATGCTCCTTCTGTCGTTGGGCAACGCCGCGAGTCATCACCGGCCAGGAATCCCCCGCGCGCTTGGTCACACCGGTACTACGGATGCCTGCGGCGCGGGGTTCAGCGCACCTGCCGGGCGCCGGCGCGCCCCCGGGGCAGCGGGCTTACCGGCCCTGAACTGGTTGCCCGCGGATTGGTCCGGGTGACAATATGGCGATTTTGTTAAGTACGGCGACAATTGGTTGCCCGACAGCGCAGGATTGCACTGGCTGTAGCCACCGTTCCGGCCACAGTGACCACGGCCCTGGCCCACGGGATCGATCCAGGAGTGACCACATGGGTGTATCCAGCTCAGTGGACCCTGAGCGGCCAGACGCCGCGCGGCACTCGATCCGCGCCACTTTCACCCGCCGGGTGGCCGTGCCCGCTGGCTGCCTTGCCCTGTTGTGGCTGCTGGCATTGGCCGCCGCGCTCCGGCTGGCCCTGGCCGGCCGCTCCGTGACCGGCAGCCACGCCATCCTGATCTCCTGCACCCTGCTGGCCGTGGCGGGGCTCGTGGCCATCGCCGCGGGGGCCGCGCTGACCGGCTCCTTCGGGCGCATGCTCGCCCGGGACCTCGACGCCCTGGCCGCTGCCGCACAGCAGGTGGCCGGCCTGCCCGCGGCCGCACGTCCTGGCGAGCAGCGCACCCCGCGGGCCGACGCCGCGGCCCTGGCCGCGGCGGCGGCAACCACCGAGGTCGCCCAGGCCGCCGCGGTGCAGAGCGCGTGGCAGCGCAGCCGCGAGGCGGGGCCGCCTGACCCGGCCGGTGAGCCACCAGCCGGCGCAGGCGCGGCCGGGGAACCGCCCGCCGGCAAGTTGCCTTCCCGGAGGAAGCCGGCCGTGGACCGAGACCAGTTCCAGACGCCCAACAGCGAGGAGGCCCGATGAGTGAGCAGGGCACCGGCAGCCCGGAGCGGGACCTTGGCTGGCTGCTCGATGACCTCGCCGCCCGCGTGGACCAGTTCCGCCAGGCCGTGATCTTGTCAAGGGACGGGCTGGTTATCGCCGCGTCCAGGGACCTGAGCCGCGAGGACGCCGAGCACATGGCCGCGCTCGCGGCCGGCCTGCAGAGCCTGGCCAAGGGTGCGGGCGAGCACTACGGCGTGGGTGCCGTCCGGCAGTGCGTCATCGAACTGGAACAGGCGCTGCTGTTCGTGACCTCGGCTGGCCACGGTAGCTGCCTCGCCGTGCTGTGCCCTGCCGATGCCGACGCCGGCCTTGTCGCATATGAGATGGCCATGCTCGTGAAACGTGCCGGGCCGCACCTGGCGGCGCGGCCCAGGTTCCGCACGATTCACAGCCCGGCGGGTTGACCGCGCTATGGACGTGGGCGACGACAAGTGGGTCGACCGTGATTCCGGCCCGGTCGTTCGCCCCTACGCGCTGACCGGTGGCCGGACCGAGCCGGCCACCGGCGAGATCCTGGACCTGATCGCGATTGTGGTCGCCGCCCGTACCGGCGTGCGCACCGACGGCCTGGCCGGTCTCAGCCCCGAGCACCGCAAGATCCTGGCCCTGTGCGGTCAGCCGGCCACCGTGGCCGACGTCGCATCCGACACCGCGCTGCCGCTCGGCGTGGTCCGGGTGCTGCTGGCCGATCTCCTCGTCCAAGGCCGGCTCACGGTCATGCGCCAGCAGCACGCCGGCGAACGGCCAAGTGCCGACCTGCTCGAGGAGGTGCTGCATGGACTCCGCGCCCTCTGAGGACGGCGCCGCCCCGCCGCTCGCCGTATTCAAGGTCATCGTCGCGGGCGGCTTCGGCGCTGGCAAGACGACCCTGGTCGGCGCGATCAGCGAGGTCCGGCCACTGTGCACCGAGGAACTACTGACCTCGGTCAGCACCGGCTACGACGACCTGGCCGGCGTGGCGGACAAGCGGGCCACCACCGTCGCGATGGACTTCGGCCGGATCACGTTCGGCAGCCACCTGCTGCTGTACCTGTTCGGCACGCCGGGCCAGGACCGCTTCTGGTTCATGTGGGACGAACTGTCCTACGGGGCGCTCGGCGCCGTGGTCCTGGCCGACACCCGCAGGCTCGCCGACTGCTTCCCGTCTGTGGACTACTTCGAGAAGCGCCGGGTGCCGTTCGTCGTGGCCATCAACTGCTTCGACGGAGCCCCGGCACATGACCCGCAGGACGTGCGCATCGCGCTCGACCTGGATCCGGGCGTACCGGCGATACGCTGCGACGCCCGGCAGCCCGCCTCGGTCAAACGAGTGCTGATCGCCCTGGTCGAGCACGTTCTCGCCAGCGGGCTGGCCAGCGGTTCCCCGCCCCGCACCGACCGCTCGTCCCGGTTAGCTGGCGAGCGGCACGTTATCCGGCAGGAGCAGGCCTGCCTGGGACATCAGGATGAGGGAGGGTGTACCGATGACCGTGGATGGCCGGGCCGTGTCCGAGGAACCGGCGGCATCGCGGGACAGGCGAGTGGCGTGGCCGGTGCGGTCGGGTGCGGTGCCCCCGCTGGCCGACGGCTTCCTGTCCAGGCTGGAGACGGCGGCCGACCTCGCGGCCGCCCTGGTCCCCGGTGCCACCGTCGTCCTGGCGCCGGGCCGGACACCGGCGGGGGGATCCGGGGAATGGCTGGCCTCCAGTGGCAAGACGCAGGTCGCGGCGGGCCTGGCGGAGTCACTGTGGCAGGCCGGCAAGCTGGACCTGCTGATCTGGGTCGACGCCACCAGCCGGGCGTCGGTGCTGTCCGGCTACGTGGCCGCGGCGGTCGCGGCGAGCAGCACCGATCCCGTGGGTGACGCCGGGACGGTCGCCACCCGGCTGGTGAACTGGCTCGCCAAGACCAGCCAGCCGTGGCTACTGGTGCTCGACGACCTGTCCGATCCGGCCGACCTGGAGGGCTTGTGGCCTGCCGGGCCGGCCGGAAAGGTCCTGATCACGACCACGGATGCCACCGGCCTGCCCGGTGACCACAGGGAACTGGTCTTCCCTGTGGGCGTCTTCAGCCCCCGTGAGGCGCTGAGCTACCTGATCGGCCGCCTGACCGCGGACACCGATCAGCGTTTGGGCGCCATCGACCTCGTCGAGGACCTGGGCTGCGAGCCATTGGCGCTCGCCCAGGCCAGCGCGGTCATCGCGAGTTCCGCCCTCTCCTGCCGGGACTACCGGGAATTCTTCGGCCGCCGCCGGGCCGCGCTGGCCGAGGGTGCCGCCGGCCCGCCACCTGCCGCCGCGGTCACCTGGACCTTCTCCTTCGAGCAGGCCGAACGGCTGTCGCCCGGCGGTGCGGCCCAGGCACTGCTGGCACTGTCCGCACTGCTCGACGGCCACGCGATCCCTGGTGCGCTGTTCACCACGAAGGCGGCCGGTGACTACGCCGCGGGAGAGGGGCCCGCGGGCACCGTGGACCCGGCTCGTGTCCTCGGCGCGCTGCTCATCCTGGAGCGGGCCGGCCTGCTGTCCATCGACCACGCGGACACCCCGGCGACGGTACGGATGGTCCGGGTGGTGCAGTCGGCGGTCCGCGCGGCGATGCCACCGGCGATGTTCCAGCGCGCCGCACTGGCCGCCGCGGACGCGCTCGCAGAGTTGTGGCCCGCCGAGGAACAGAGCCCCTGGGCGGCCGCGAGCCTGCGATCCTGCGCTGCCAGCCTGCAGCGGGCAGCGGGTGATCTGCTGTGGGCTGGCGGCTGTCATCCGCTGCTGGCCCGGGCCGGGCAGAGCCTCGACAGCGCGCTCATGACCGGCCCCGCGATCGCGTACTGGAACGAAATCGTCACCACTAGCGACCGCATCCTTGGGCCGTCCCACCGGGACACGCTCGTCGCCGGCGAGCGGCTCGCGGAGGCGTACCTGAGTGCCGGCCGGGCGGCCGAGGCTGTGCCATGGTTCCGGTGGGCGCTGGCCAAGCGGATGCGCACCGCGGGAAGCGACCCGGCCGCGGCCAGTACGGCGCAGCTCAAGCTCGGCCAGGCGCTGGTGGCCGCGAAACAGTACGGCGACGCGATCACCGTGCTTGAGGGCACGGTCAGGGATCTTGAGCGGACCCGGGGCCCCGATGACAGCGGCGCCCTCCGTGCCCGGGACGAACTCGCCGCCGCCTACCGCGCCGGGGATCAGGCCTCGCATGCGATGCGGCTGTACCAGCGGACGCTCGCCGATCGTGAACGGATCTGGGGGCCGCAGCACCCAGAGACCACCACAACCAGAGAGAAGCTCGCCGACGCCGCCCTGGCCGACGGGCGGGTCAAGGAGGCCATCCGCCACTACAAGCGGGCCCTCGCCGACCGGGAGGAGGTCCTCGGCCCCGATCACCCGGACGCGATTGCCGCCCGGGGCAACCTCGGCTACGCCTACCACACGGCCGGCCGGATGGCCTCAGCGCTGCAGTTCTACGAACAGGCATGCGCGGGATACGAGCGGGTGCTTGGCGCCGACCACCCGGACACCCTGGCCCGCCGGGCCAACCTGGCGCACGCCTACTACACCGCTGGCCGGCTCACCGACGCGACAGCCCTGTTGCGCGACACCGCCGCACGGTGTGAGCGGGTCCTGCCGCGCGGGGACCAGCTCACCCGCTCGGTGCAGGAGAGCCTGGTGAACATCGCCGGCGGCTGAACGGTGCCGTTTCCCGGCATGCCTCGTTGGATACGCTCCCTCCGGGGAGTCGCGAAATGGCGTGGAGGATGCCCATGTCGACGGTGGCCGGAAATGCCGGGACGAGCATCGGTGCACTGGTGCTGCGGCGCTGGCAGGAGATAGACCCGCTGCTTCCCGAGCCGGGCCCGCTCCCACCGGGGTGCGGCGCCGAGTTCACCATTGCCGGGGGCACCGGCGGGCCCGCGGCCGCGGCGACCTGTGAGCACTGCGAGGCAGCACCCGGATCGCTGGACACCGCATGGGGCACCGCGCGCAGGTTCCAGCTCGCTCCCCAGATCACCGGCCCGGACATCGGCGGCACGCTGGACCGGCTCCTCGGCCAGTGGCGCGATCACCTCGCCGGGCTGCCGGGCACCGACAGCCAGGACACCGCGGCCGTGGTCAACTGGCCCAGCCGCGACATCGATGGCGTCAAGGCCCTGGTGCGCCGGGGATTCGCACCGCTGGCCGTGGTCGCGGCCCACACGGCCGGCCGCCACAAGGGCGCCCCGGTGGGCCGCACCGCAACGGACCAGCGGGACGGGGGCCGGCCGGGCCCGGCCGGTGTCCGGATCCGGCGGGCCGGGCCCGGGGACATCGACGCGGTGGTGCGCCTGGGCCTGGAGGTAATCCGCTACGACGCGCACTTCGGCAACGGCGGCGAACGGCCGGACACGGTGGGCGCCCTGCGGCACGAGGCGGGCGAGATGCTGGCCGGGCCGGAGCCGTGGATGTGGCTGGCCGAGCGCGACGGCCAGGCGATCGGGCTGCTCGCCGCGCAGCGGCCGGAACTGGCGGGCTGGATCGCGCCGCTGGTACGCCAGGCGCCCGTGGCCTATCTCATGCTGATGTTCGTCGCGCCCGGTGAGCGGGCCAGCGGCATCGGCGCGGAACTGGTGGCGCGGCTGCACGCGGACATCCGCGCCGCCGGTGTGCCGGTCACGCTGCTGCACTACGAGCAGGTGAACCCGCTGTCCGCGCCGTTCTGGAGCCAGCAGGGCTACCGCCCGCTGTGGCTCACCTGGGAGGCCAGGCCCGCCCGCGCCATCCGCTGACGCGGGCAGTCGCAGGGCCGCCCGGCCGCGGTGGCCGGTCAACTGCCCTGGTCGTCGCTTTCCCGCCGGATGCTGAAGAACGGCGACCGCAGGACGAACCGGGCGACCAGCAGCATGACCAGGCCGAGGGCAACGATGGCGATCAGCGACCAGCGCTGCGTCGACGCCGAGTTCTGCAGCGTCCGGACCAGCATCCAGCCGAGGAACCCGGCGGCGCCGAGCGGCAGCAGGCCCAGGATCAGCGCGTCCCTCGCGCTGCCGAACACCCGCCGCCGGTAATACACCATCATGGCCAGCGCGGTCATGATGTAGAAGATCGCGAACAGCTGCACCGGTCACCGCGATCACGTCGTTGAACGCGTTCTGCACCGACGTCGCCAGCAGGTACACCCAGGTCAGCGCGATCAGCAGGACGCCGACGAGGATGCTCGCGGCGACCGGGGTGGCGAACCGGCGGGACACGTTGGCCAGGAACTCCGGGCAGCGCCCGGTAGCTGGCCATGCCGTAGACGATCCGGGAACTCAGCACGATGCCGGTGCCGGTCGTGGCGATCACCGACAGCGCGATGGACAGCGCCATCATCTTGGCCCAGAACCCGCCGCCGAGCGCCTGCGCCACATACACCAGCGCCGACGCCGAGTTGGCCTGCAGCTTCGCCGGCGACACCACACCCTGGAACCCGACCTGGGCCAGCGTGTAGATCACTGCCAGCAGGGCTACGGCGATGATGGCCGCCCGGCCCGGGTTGGTGCGCCGGTGCCTGACCTCTTCGTTGACGTACAGGGTGCCGTCCCAGCCGCCGTAGACGAACACCGCGATCAGGAACCCGGCCACCGCGCTGCCCTTGCCGTCGATACCCGACAGGCTGAACCAGCCCTTGGTGATCGGGAAGGTGCCGGGATGGTGGCCGAGCACCGCCACCAGGCCCCAGATCGCCATCCCGACCAGGATCAGGTACTCGACCAGCGCCATGCTCACCTGCACCCGCGCCGTGATCTTGATACCGACCACGGCGATGACCAGCATCACCACGCCGACCGCGCTGCCGATGGCGATCCACGCCCAGGGATCGGTGGAGGTGGAGCCGAACACCGCCAGGACCGAGGGGCCGAGCAGCAGGATCTCCGCGACGGTGCCGATGATGTAGGCGACCACCATCAGCCACCCGGTGAGGAACCCCAGGTAGGGGTCGATCGCCCGGCCGACCCACTCGAACGACGCCCCGCAGTTGGCGTTCCACATGTTGCACCGGCGGTAAGCGTTCGCGATGATCAGCATCGGGACCGCGGTGAGCAGCAGGATCGGGCCGCTGCCATAAGCGGTCGCCGCCGCAAGCGCGGCCAGTGACAGGCCGATGGTGGCCGCCGGCGCGGACGAGGCCATCCCGATGACCGTGTCCTGCGCGACCCCGATCGCGTCCGGCTCGAGCCGCGCCGCCGGGACCAGCCCGGCGCCTTTGACGGTTGACGGCTGATCCGTCATCTGTTCTCCCTGCGTTCCTATGCAGGCCACCGGCAGAAAGGGGCTCGCTCAATGCCACGGAGAATGGTTTCCGATCCGGGGCTTGCGCAGGCCCCGGGCTTCTCCGGCGCCGATTGGCGTGCGGCCTGGGCGGCCGACCGCGAAATCATAGCGGGCATTCAGCACAGGCATAGGCATTGCCACCCGGCTCGGCAGCTAACGGCCGGTTAACGTGCGGCCCATACCGGGCTAATGGCGATGCGTGGCAGAAGCCGGGCATCTCGGGCGGCCACACGTCGCCCTGCCGGCGCGCGGGCCCGAGATCACCCAGGTGTCCGGTCCATCTCAATGGGCCTCACCGGGACACTTTGTCACCTGCTGAATTCCGCATTTCCGCGGGAAAAGGCCTGGGTCCCTTAGGGGTTTTCCGTCCCCCGAGGGGTATTCGTCTCTGTCCCGGCACCGGCGGGGTGCCCTAGTCTGCCGCCCGAGGCGAGGATCGAGCACGATCCCCGCCTGGCCCGGGATCAAGGCATGGTCCCGGTGTGCATCTTCCCGCTGGAGGCGCTAGTGGTCGCTACGCATCAGGGGCCTGAGGCTGGGCCATCGCTGGCATCTGTCCAGGTGCCTTGGCCAGCAGCCGGGTTATGGCCGGAACTCAGGCAAGACCCGGTGCGCCGACAGGCACGATGACAGGCACCGGAAGCATGCGGCACACGCCGCAGCCGGCCATGCGAGGTGCTGCCACGGCGGCCAAGGCCCTGGCGGTGGCCGCTGCGGCCACCGTGGCCGCCGTGGCCCTCACCCTCACGGCGGCCGGGCCGGCGCTGGCCGCCACGGCGGTCCCGTTCCAGGCGCCCGCGACCGCGGCATCGGCCAAGGTCAAGTACTACGTCGTCCCCCCGCCCAGCCACGGATCCGTGCCCACCCTGTACAGCATCGCTGCCGCCACGCTCGGCAACGGCAGCCTGTTCATGGAGATCTTCAACCTGAACAAGGGCCGGCTCCAGCCCAACGGCCAGCGGCTGGAAGATCCGCATTCTGTCGAGCCGGGCTGGATACTCCTGCTTCCCCCGGACGCGTCCGGCCCTGGCGTGCATTTCGGCCCGCTGCCCACCGCGGCGAAAGCCACCGCACAGGTGGTCCACCGGCACCCGCACCGTAGCCAGGCCACGGCCGCCGCACGCGCCGCGGCGGCGGGCGCGGGCTACGGGTCCGGCACGCTCGTGGAGACCGTGATCGGCGGCGCGCTGCTTGTCTTCGCCGCCGCCGGTCTTGGCCTGGTGGTGCGCAGGCGCCGCCGGACCGGCGGGGGCACCCGGTCAGGCAGCGGCCGGCGTGCGGGCAGCCGGTCACGGCGGCCGGGACCGCGATCACCCGAGCCGGCAGAGGCTATCCCGGACGACCCCGGCGGCGACTGGATCCGCAGCTTGGCCACGGACACCCCTGGCAATGCCGTCGGCCCTGGCGGTGCTGCTCCTGGCGGCGGTGGCCCCGGCCAGCCCTACGCCGACCATCCGAGCTGGCCAGCGAGCGACCCAGGACGGCCGGCCGCGGCCACTGACGGCTACGGCCGGAGCACCGCCGAATACGGCCGGAGCGCCGCCGGCGACAGTCAGGACTGGGCCTATCCCGACCACCCGAGCTGGCCCGCGAACAGCCCGGGCGGCGTGCTCACCCCCGACCACCCGAGCTGGCCCGCCAGCGACCTGGGCCCGCCGATCGGCGCTGCCGCCGATTACGGCCGGGCCGGCGGCCCGGATCGCCCGGGCTGGGCCTATCCCGACCACCCGAGCTGGCCCGCGAGCGACGTCGGCCGCCCGCTCACCGACGACGACTACCCAAGCTGGCCGGCCTCCGACCCCGGCGGCGGCTGGGCAGGCCCGGGCGGGCCAGCAGCGCGCCCGGGCGGGCCGCCACCCGGAGGGGGGGCCGGCCTGCCACAGCGGGAACGGCTGTCCGCCGCAGCCGCCCCGACGGTGCACCACGACCCGGCTCCGCGCCAGCCGGTGCCCCAGGTGCCACCGGCACGTGGCCGGCATGTCCGGGCCCCGGTCGGCTACTCCGGCCGCCCGGGGCCCGGCGGCCCCGCCGACGACGCGCAGCAGCGCTGGTCGGCGCAACTGGCGAGGACCACAGGGCCGATCCCGCAGACCTATTACGACCTGGCCTTCGGCGACGGTCGCCTCCAGGTCGTGCTCACCGAGCCACCCGGGGCGAACCAGGGGTGGGGCGAGCCCGCCGCCACCAGCGTGCTCCAGCTCACCGGACCGGACACCGGACAGCAGGGCGCGGTGGCGTGGCAGAGCGCGGATCCCGGTAACGCCGACTCGGTCCGGCTGGCACAGCGGATCCTCGCAGACGCCGACGAGCAGGCGGCCGGGATCCGGCTGGAGGCCGCGGCGCACGCCGCCGCGATCCGCGAGGCCGCCGAGCGGGAAGCCGTCCAGATCAGGGAGCAGACGGCAGCCGAGGCGGCGCCGATCCGCGAGGGCGCGGAGCGGGAAGCCGCCGAGATCAGGGAACTGGCCGCGGCGCAGGCCGTGGCAATCCGTGAGACGGCCGAACAGGAGGTCGCCGAACTGCGGACGCGCCTGCAGGCAATGTCCGCAGAGCTGGCCCGGGTTGCCGCCTCCGTCACGGAGGACCTGCCCAGCCCGCCAGGCACCAAGCCAGGTGTTAAGCCGCCCGCCAAGCCTGCCGGCGCCCCGGGTGCCGAGCCCGGCGGCGGGCCGGCCGCCCAGCCGGTGGACCGGCCAGCCGCGGCGCCTGGGACCCGGCCGCGGCCCGCGAGACCTGCCGGGCCCGCCCGCCAGACGAAGACGCCTGCCCGCCCTCGTCAGTACCGCACCCTGCGCGTCTACGCCGGCACGATCGCAGCCCTGGTCGTCCTTGCTCTCGGCACCGGGGCTTACCAGATAGCCACGCGCGGATACACCTTCTTTGTCTTCCGGTCGGCGGGCACCGGCGCGACGGACAACAACGCCATATTCCCCGGCATTATCCCGACGCCCAAGCCGTCACCGGCACACCCTCAGCCCACGACTGGGCCAGGCCAGCACGGTGCACGGAAAGCGCACCACCACCACCATCATCCGCGGGGATCCCGTACCAAGTGACGGCCACCAGGCCCTCAGCTCCCCAGGAGGTAGCGCCATGGCAAGACCAGTTGTCACCGAACGTCCCCCACGGCGGCAGGCGGAGCAGCCACTGGCGGCGACCAGGACTGCCATCGATGCCTGGATGGAGCACGACTTCAAGTTCGCCGGTTCCCGTGTCAAGCGCAGGACCGTCGCGTGCTGCCTGGTGGGCATCTTCGCCCTGACGCCGCTGTTCCTGGTTTCGCGCCCGATTATCCAGCTGGACACCAACACCCTGAACCAGGTGGAACCCGATATCGGGGGCACTGGTTCGATGCTGCTCCTGCTAGCGACACTGACCATCACCCCGCTAGTGACGTTGACGAGGAGTCATTGGTTCGTCCCGCTCCGCAGGTGGTTCGGCATCATGGTCGCGCTCACCGCGACCACCGACGCGATCGTCGGAGGCCTCACGTCATCGTTCGCAGGCGGCTTTATCGGCCACCTCACCGGGCACACTTTCCTGCTGGCCGGCCTCTGCATGGTAATGATCATGGCGCCGCTCGCGCTCACGTCGAACAACCGGGCACAGCGAGCGCTCGGGAAGTACTGGAAGCCGCTGCAGCGGCTGACCTACGCCGTATGGGCGCTCCTGTTCATCCACCTGGCACTGCTCGAAGGGCTCGGGTTCCAGAACGGGACGAACGGGCCCAGTGCCAACGTGGACGGCGATCCCATCTTGCACCAGCGCCTGTACCAGCTCACCGCGTGCAGCATCCCGCTGCTCCTGCTCCGGATGCCGCCGGTGAGGCGCTGGATCGCCAGGAAGCAGCAGGAGGGCAGGCAACGGGACGTCTACCTCACCTTCCTGCCGCTGACGGTGCTATTCGTCGTCTTCTACTCCTTCATCATCAACGAGCTGATGTTCAAGGGAATCAGCGCCTTCAGGGAGCAGCCCGTCAACGGCTGATCGAAGCCTGGCTATCCCAGGCCCCCAGAGCCAGCGCCCGGCCCGCCCCCCGCTTCAGGCCGGGCGCTGTCATGTGTGCACCCGGGTGTCCCTAGCTGGCCGGCATCGGATCCGTTTCTAGGCTCTCTTCACCCTCCAGCAGGGCCGGAGCCCGGTCCAGGACGTCCGGGCGGATGACGCCGAGGACGAGCGCATAGATCACGCCTACCGCGATCAGGCCGAGGGTCAGCCAGGGCAGCGTGTTGTACGGGCTGGGCTGGCCGGGCCGCAGGTCCCCCCAGATCGGTATGAGCAGCACCGCGACCCCGACGATCGGTGTGACCAGCCACAGCCAGGCGTTCTTGTGGATGCCGTGGCGGCGGAACTTGACCCATTCCACGATCAGTGCGACGTTCGCCGCCAGGTACATGATGATCAGCCCGAGGATCCCGTAGGTGCCGAGGAAACCGGACGCGGTGCCCGGGTCGGTGAACGCCGTCGAGACGACGCCGATCAGGATGCTCGGCGCGACGAAGGCGATCGCGGCCGCCGCGGGGGTGCGGAACTTCGGGGTCACCCCGGCCAGCGTGCGGGTCCACAGCCCGCCGCGGGCGCCTGCGAAGATCACCCGGGAGGTCTGCGTGTTCGCCGCCACGTAGGAACTCGTCACGCTGGACAGGAAGACCCAGGTGATCAGCGGGGCGACGAACGGGATGAACGCGTGGGCCGCGGTATGGAACGGGTTGGGGTCGGCAGCCAGCGCGCCGGCGCGCCCCACGCCGAACGCGGTCACCAGTGCGTAGGACCCGATCACGTAGATGATGCCGCTGATAATGACCGCGCCGACGACCGCCATCGGGACGTTGCGGCGCGGGTTACGGGTCTCCTCGGCCAGCGGTGCCGCCGCCTCGAACCCGCCGAACGCCAGGACCGCCAGGCTGAACGCGAGCAGCACGTCCTTGGAGCCGCCCGGCCAGTGGAACGGCGTCGCGGACAGGCCGTTGGCACCGCCCCTGACCAGGATCGTCAGGCTGAGCGCGAGCAGCAGTACCACCTCGAACACGTACAGTGCGACGGTGATCCGGACGCCGAACTTCAGGCCCACCACCACCGGCGCGACCACGAGCGCACCATAGATGATCGTGACGATCTGGGTGATGCCCCAGATGTGCGGGTCGCCGAGCACGTTCTGCACGATGTACTGGCCGACGAAGATGTAGATGCCGCCGAACGCGATGATGTACCCCAGGATCGTGATCACGCCGATGGCCACCGCGACCTTGGTGCCGATCGCCTTGGTGATGTAGGTGATGAAGAGCCGGCGCTGGGGTAGACGCCGGCGAACTGGGCCAGGCTGCTCGCGGTGGCGCCCATCCCGACCATGGAGATCAGGAAGATCAGTGGCGCGGACGCGCCCGCCAGGGCGACCATGACGCCCGTGGTGAAGAACAGGTTGAACGCCGGTGCCACCTGTGCCAGTCCCGGCATGATCACACCGAACAGCCCGAGCTGGCCGCGCCGCAGGGCCTGGGGGGAGTTGGCCATCGCTAGCCCCTTCCGTGTCGCTTGGTGAATTCGAGGAAGGTCTGGTTGAACTCGGCCGGGTGCTCCCAGAGGCAGGCGTGACCGCCCTTGGTGGTGGCCCATTCCGCGCCGGGGGCCAGGCCCGCGAGCTGCCGGGACAGCGAGACCGGGATGAGGATGTCCTGTTCACCGGCCAGCACCAGGGCCGGGACACCGAGCTGGCCGAGCCGCGCGGTCGTGTCGTGCTGCTGGATCACCGCGAGCTGCGCAAGGTAGGCGTGGGCCGGCTGGTCCATGTAGCGCATGGCGGTCTCGAACTCGGCGGCTTCCCCGGCGCGCTCGGTGAAGAACGGGACGGTGAACGCCCACAGCGTGACGTCGCGCATGATGAACGGGACGCCGGTGACCGGCGCCATCGCCTCCCACATGGCGAACATCCGGGAGCAGAACGGCCCCGGCGCCGCGTAGGTGCAGGCGAACGTGGCGGTCCGCAGGTCCTGCCCGTAGGCCAGGGCGTACTCCTGGGCGATCATGCCGCCCATGGACACGCCCATCAGGTGGAAGTCGCTGATGCCGAGAGAATCCACCAGGGCCTTCGCGTCGTCGGCGAGCATCCGGCTGGAGTAGGGGCCGGGCTTGGAGCTGGCTCCGATCCCCCGGTTGTCGAACCGGAGCACCCGGTAGCCGGCCCCGAGGAAGTCGTCCATCTGGAAGGCCCAGGTCTCCAGGTCGTCGGCCAGGCCGTTGATCAGGACGATGGTCTCCGGGCCGTCACCCTCCAGCTTGTAGTTCACATCGATGTCATTGACCCTGGTCATGGGCATTGCTTTCTCCTCCAGATCGAATCCGGATCCGGGCATGCAGCGCTGAGAGCATTTCCTCGGTCAGTGAGAAGTGCCGGGCGGCCAGGCCGGCCGCCCGCTCGGGATCGCCGGCGACGACCGCCTCGGCCAGTTCGGGATGCTGATGCACGGCCTGCCGGCGGACCTCGGGGGTGTAGGGCTCGGCGTCGAAGCCGAAGCTGACCTCCCGGCGGATCCGGGCGCTCAGCCCGGCCAGCCGCTCGTTGTGCGCCGCCCGGGCGATCGCCTGGTGCAGCGCCTGGTCGGCGAGCCGCGAGGCGTCCCGGTCCGCGGCCTGGGAGTACCTGGCCACGGCCGCGCGTATGGCATGAATGTCGCTCTCCTCGCGCCGCACCGCCGCGGTACGCGCGATGAGCTGCTCGACAAGCTGCCGGAAGTCAAGCAGTTCGGTGAGCTGCGCCCAGGCCGGCACCAGGGTGCGGCGGATCATCTCGTCCGAGCCGGGACCCTGGCCGGTCCGGACAAACGTGCCGCCGCCGCGGCCGCGCCTGGCGGTCACGTAGCCGGCGGCCTGGAGCCGCTGCAGCGCCTCGCGCACCGTGGTCCGGCTGACCTCGAGCATGGCGGCGAGTTCCCGCTCGGGCGGCAGCCGCTGGCCGGGGACGAACTCGCCGAGCGCGATGGCCGTCACGAACCGTTCCGCGATGCGCTCACCCGCGGTGCGCAGCGTGATCGGCGCGAGCAGCGTGCCGAACGGGCCGCTGGCCTGCTCGGGTGCGCCGGCCGCCGTCATGACCGGACCCGCTGGCGGCCGTTGGCCCGGCGGGTGCCGGGCAGGCCGCCGTAGGCGAAGAACGACGCGATGAACCTGGCCAGGGTCCGGGCGCCGCGCACGATGCTGGCCAGCTCGACCGCTTCGTCGGGGGCGTGGATGTTGCGCGCCGTGGGGCCGTAGGCCAGGGCCTGGCCGAACTGGTTGAGGTAGTAGCGGGCGTCGGTGGTGCTGCCGAGCACCCGGTGCGCGGGCCGGTCGCCGTGCGCGCTTGCGTGCGCGTCCGCGACCGCCGTCACCAGCGGGTGGTCGTGCCGCAGCAGGTAGCCCTGGGCGCGGAAGCCGGTCTGGCGCAGCACCGGCGGGTGCCCGGCAAGCCACGGGTCGGCGGCCGCGGCCCGCAGCACCGCGGCGCGCACCTGCTCGAACGCCTGGTTCGCGGTCCACCGCCGCGGGTAGCCGACGCGGACGCCCACGCGGGCCCGCGCCGGGACGCTGGACGCCCAGTCGCCGGCCAGGACCGTGCCTGCGCTGACGTTGTAGGGCCTGGCGACCCCGGCGAACGCCGGGTCACCGGTGTCCCTGGCGAGCTCTTCCTCCAGATCGGCCAGCGCCCGGAGGATGACGGGGACGCTGTGCACCGGGTTGACCGCGCGGTCGGCCGCCTCGGCGTGCGCGGGCACGCCGGGCACCTCGATCTCGGCCCACAGGATGCCCACGCCGCCGAGCAACAGGTCCAGGCTGGTCGGTTCGAGCAGCACCACGGCGTCACCGAGCACCCCGGCGTCGCATGCCGCCAGGGTGCCGTTACCGGTGCACTCCTCCTCGATGACGGACAGAAAGCCCAGTTCACCGGCGATGGCCCCGGGCATGGCCCGGCGCAGCGCGGCGACCGCCAGCAGGCCCATGGCGAAGCCGCCCTTCATGTCGCCCGCGCCGCGGCCGCGCATCCAGCCGCCGCAGGTGACCGGCTCGAACGGGTCACCGGACCACACCGCCGCCTCGGCGGGGACCACGTCGATGTGCCCGTTGAACAGCAGCGACGGTGCGGCCCCCGGGTTGAGGCGACCGTAGACGTTGTCCCGGCCGGCATAGGGGCGCTGCGGTACGCCTGCCGCCGGGTGGGCCGCCGTCCGCTCCGGGACCGGCACCTGGCTCACCGCAAAGCCGAGCCTGGCCAGTTCCCCGGCCACGATGTCCTGCGCCCCGGCCTCGTCGCCCACCGTGCTGGGGGCGCGGATCAGCCGCTCAAGAAAGGCGAACATGTGCTCTGCCTCGCCCTCGATGGCGCGGTCCACCGCGTCCAGGTGCGCCGCCGTCCCGGGCATGACCCTCCCGCTGGTCTAAAGGACTGAGTTTTAGACCATTGTGGAGGGTTTGTAATGGCACGGTCAAGATGCGTGGACAGGTGGGACACCGGGCCGGTGGGCGGCCGTTATGCCGTTGCTGGGCTGGCGTGCCTTCCGCCACACCTGATCAGTACGGCCGCCGGGGGCGGCCATGATCGCACCCGGAGCCGGTATCAGGGATGAATAGCTGCGGTGCCGGCTGTCGGTTTGTCAGGCGGCGGCCGGGGCGCGGGCGAGCGCGAGCCTGAGCTTGTCCAGGTCCCCGGGCGGTGATTCGAGCAGCGGCAGCCGGACGGTCGCGTGCTCCAGGATGCCGAGCTCGGCCAGGGCACCCTTGGCCATGATCGGGCCTTGGGAGGTCCGCATGATGGCGTCGGTGAGCGGCACGAGGGATCTGTTGATGGCCCGGGCGCGGGGCAGGTCGCCACGGCCGACGGCCGAAATCAGCTCCGTGATCTGGGCCGGGGCCACGTTGGCGACCACGCTCACGACACCGCTGGCCCCCGCCGCCAGGTAGGGCAGGTTCAGCTCGTCGATGCCGCAGTAGTAGGCCAGGTCCGTCTCGGTCATCACGGCAACCGCCTCGAACAGGTCGCCCTTGGCGTCCTTCACGGCCCTCACCCTCGGGTGACGGGCCAGCTCGATCAGAGCCGGCGCGCTGAACTCGGTGCCGGTGCGGTGCGGGACGTCGTAGAGCATGACCGGCAGGGCGGTGGCATCGGCCACGGCGAGGCCGTGCGCGACGACGCCGGCCTGGGTGGGCCGGGAGTAGTACGGCGCGACCAGGAGCAGCGCGTCGGCTTCGGCGTCTTCGGCCTGGCGGGCCTGGCCGACGCTGTGGGCGGTGTCGCTGGTGCCCACTCCGGCGATCACCCGGGCCCGTCCCCGGGCCGCCCGCGCGACCGTCGTGATCAGCTCGGCGGTCTCCGCTGGCGTCAGGGTCGGGGACTCGCCCGTCGTGCCGGCCACGACGAGCCCGTCGCACCCGGCGGCCAGCAGGTAGTCGACCAGGCGGGTGACCGCGTCGTGGCTCACGCGGCCGTCGGGGCGCATCGGCGTGACCATGGCCACCAGGCTGGATCCGAACTGGGCGGCGTTGCTGTCACGGGCGGCGCCGTGGTCCTGAGGCATTGTCATGGCCTCATCTTCGGCGCCCCACAAAGATGCGGTCCAGCGATGCTTTTTCGCGAATATTGCGTAGCCTGGCTGCATGATTGAGGTGGGGGCGCTGCGCGCCCTCTGCTCGGTGGCGGCGCTGGGCACCATCGCCCGCGCGGCTCAGGACCTGGACTTCACCCCGTCGGCGGTGTCTCAGCAGATCAAGCGCCTCGAGCACCAGGTCGGCGTGCCGCTGCTGGCGACGGCGGGACGGCCGCCGGTGCGCCAGGTCTCCGCGGTCTGGCGGCGCAGCGCGGACGCCAGCCCGGCGATCAAAGCCGTGGTCAGTGAGCTCGCCACCACCGCCGGCCACTCCTAAGCATCCGGCCCACGACCGCACCGCCCGCCTGGCGCCCGATTAGGTGGGGGTGCCGGCGGCTTGGCGAGGTTCGGGTTCCCTGCCGGAGGGCTGTGCTGGGCGGGGGTGGACGGGCGCCGGAGGGATCGGATGATCTTGGGATTGACCGCCTTCCAAAGTGAGCTTGGTGCCGTGGTGGGTTAGCTCTAGTGGGGCGCCGTCGGCTAGGTGGTAGCGGGCGGATTGATGGGTTACCTCGACCTTGAGGCGCTGGGCGCGGACGAGGAGGGTGAAGGCCAGGCGGGTGAGGCCTTCGGGGAGGCGGGGGGCGAAGCTGATCAGGCCGTCATGGTGCCGCAGGCCGGCGAAGCCACAGACGAGCACGAGCCAGGCGCCCGCGAGCGAGGCGATGTGCACTCCGTCGCGGGTGTTGTGTTCCAGGTCCTGCATGTCTATCAGTGCGGCCTCGCCCAGGTAGTCGAAGGCCAGGCCGAGGTGCCCGGTCTCGGCCGCGATGACCGCCTGGGTGCAGGCGGACAGCGAGGAATCCCGCACGGTGAGCGGTTCGTAGTAGGCGAAGTTGCGCGCCTTCTGCTCCGCGGTGAACTCGGCACCGCACAGGTGCATGGCGAGCACCAGGTCGGCCTGCTTGACGACCTGCTTGCGGTACAGGTCGAAGTAGGGGTAATTGAGCAGCAGCGGGTAGTGGTCGGGCGGGGTGCCTGCGAAGTCCCAGACCTGATGCCTGGTGAACCCCTCGGCCTGCGGGTGCACGCCGAGCGCTTCGTCATACGGCAGGTACATGGATTCGGCGGCGTCCCGCCAGCCGGCCGACTCCTCTGCGCCGACGCCCAGTTCCCGGGCCCGGTCCGGGTAGCTCTCGGCCGCCGTCGCGGCTGCCAGCAGGTTCTTGCGCGCCATCAGATTGGTATAGACGTTGTCGTCGGCGATGGCACTGTACTCGTCCGGGCCGGTGACCCCGTCGATGTGGAACCGGCCGGCGGCATCGTGGTGGCCCAGCGACCGCCACAGCCGCGCGGTGTGGGTCAGCAGGTCCATTCCGGTCCCCTCGGCGAACTCCGCATCGCCGGTGGCGTCGATGTACTGGATCACCGCGTGGGCGATGTCGGCGTTGATGTGGAACGCGGCCGTGCCGGCCGGCCAGTACCCGGAGCATTCCTCGCCGTGGATCGTCCGCCACGGGAAGGCCGCACCCGCCAGGCCCAGCTGGGCCGCCCGGTCCAAGGCGGCAGGCAGCGCGTGGTGCCGCCACCGCAGCACGCTGGCGGCCGCGTCGGGCGCGGTGAGCGTGAGCACCGGCAAGACGAAGGCCTCGCTGTCCCAGAACGTGTGCCCGCCGTAACCCGGCCCGGTCAGGCCCTTCGCCGGGATCGGGCGGTTCTCCCCGCGCACGCCGGCCTGCAGCACGTGGAACAGCCCGAACCGCACCGCCTGCTGCACCTCGGCATCCCCGTCCAGTTCCACGTCGGCGCCATCCCAGAAGCCATCGAGGAAGCCGCGCTGGTCGGCCAGCAGGCCATCCCAGCCCGACTGCCGGGCCGCGGTCAGGGCGGCCCACACCTGATCCCGGACACCAGGCAGCGACCGCTCCCCGGACCAGCCGTAGGCGACGAACTTGATCACGCTCAGCCGCTGCCCCGGTGCCACGACCGCCGCCGCGCTGACCATTGCGCCGTCGTCGAAGGACTGGGATTCCACGCGGACGCCGGGCCCGTCGACCAGGTGATCCATGGCGGCGCCGACGCGCAGCCCGCTGTGGACGGTCCGGTGCACCAGGACCGCGGCCCGGTCGCGCGCAGCATGAAACTCCTGCACCAGCGGATGGCCGATGTCCATGCCGTGCCGGGGGTCGCCGGTCCCGGGCGGCGACTGCTCGTTGGCCAGCAACTCGGACTGCAGCGCGATGCGCACCGGGCCGTCCAGCGGCTCCACCTCGTACCGGACCGCGGCGATCGCCCGCTGGGTGAACGACACCAGCCGGGCGGACGACACCCGGACGGCCCCGCCGGCCGGGGACACCCATTCTGCGCGGCGGCTGAGCACCCCGGATCTGAAGTCCAGCACCCGCTCGTGCGAGCGCAGCGTGCCGTACCTGACGTCGAACGCCTCGTCATCGACGAACAGCCGGATCAGCTTTCCGTTGGTGACGTTGATGACGGTCTGGCCGGACTCCGGCTGGCCGTAGGCCGCCTCGGCGGAGACCAGCGGCAGGCTCTCGTATACGCCGTTGAGATAGCTTCCCGGCAGGCCGTGCGGCTCGCCCTCGTCAAGGTTGGCCCGCCAGCCGATATGCCCGTTGGACAGCGCGAACACCGACTCGGTCTGCGCCAGCAGGTCCAGGTCCAGCGCCTTCTCGCGCAAGCACCACGGTTCCACGTGGAACACCGGATGCTTGATCACGGACGGTCCAGCAACTCGGCGAGGTCGGTCACCACGACGTCCGCGCCGTGCTCGGCCAGCGCGTCCGCCTGGCCGAGCCGGTCCACCCCGACGACGAAACCGAACCGGCCGGCCCGGCCGGCCGCCACCCCGGCCAGCGCGTCCTCGAAGACCACGGCCGACCTGGGCTCCAGCCCGAGGGCCCGCGCCCCGGCCAGGAAGGTGTCCGGGGCAGGCTTGCCCCGCAGGTGCTCCCGTTCGACGGTCAGGCCGTCGATCTGCACCTCGAACAGGTCCCCGATCCCTGCCCCGGCGAGCACATCACGGCAGTTGGCACTCGACGTCACGACCGCGCGGCGCAGGCCGGCCTCACGGACGGCCCGCACGTAGCGCACCGAGCCCGGATACGCCGCCACCCCGTCCTCACGGATCCGGCGAAGCAGGATCTGGTTCTTGCGGTTGGACAGGCCCTCGACGGTCTCCGCGTCCGGCGGGTCGCCGGGGCTGCCCTCAGGCAGTTCGATACCACGTGATTGCAGGAAGGAGCGGGTCCCGTCGGCCCGCGGTTTCCCGTCGACGAAGTTCTCGTAGTCCGCGACGCGGTCGAAGCCGACGAAGGGCTCACCTGTCCTCCGGGAACGGTCGCGCAGGTAGCCGTCGAACATCTCCTGCCACGCGGCGTCGTGGATCTGCGCGGTCTTGGTGAGGACGCCGTCCAGGTCGAACAGGCAGCCGCGAATGCCGTCAGGGAGCCCGAGCATGCGACACAGCCTAACCAGGCCAGGCCCCGCGAAGATCGGGCCAGCCTGCGCTCACCACCCGTAGATCCGGACCGGCAGCTCACGCAGGGGCAGCTGATCCGGGCCTGGATAGGTGATCACCAGGACTATGTCGTCGGGATCCCGGCCTTCCACCACGGTCAGGCCGCCGTCGCGGCGGGTGCCACGGTGGGCCCCGCGGCCGGCCAGGGCGCGCTCACACCGGGCCAGGTCCTCCTCTCCGGTGGCGGTCCATACGACGTACTGGACGCCCACAGACCCGAGCGGATGGGGCGCGGTCTGGCCCATGGCACGCAGGATCAGGCCCGCGGCCGGACTGGTGAGCAGCGCTGCCGTCGGGCTGCGGTCGGTGACCTCCAGCGCCAGAACTTCGGCGTAGAACTCCACCGACCTGTCCAGATCGTGCACGAACATGACCACAGAGCCGAGCCGGGCTCCCTGTGCCATCTGCTGGTCCTCCCATCCCGCGGGGGCCCCCGCCGGTGAAGCCTGTCAGCACCAGTCTGGCCCGTCGGCTCCTCCGGTGGCGACCGCACTGACCGCGCCGGGCGCCGGACGTGGCCAGCACCCGATGAGGTGTGCGTGCCGTAGCCTGATGCCGCTACCAACGGCTCCGGCCAGGGCGGAGGAAGCCGGCCGATGACGGCGGAAGACGCCGCACGGCCGCCAGAGGTCATCCGGCGGCGCGAAGTGCGGCACACCAGCGCCAGGTCCCTGCTTATGACCGTGCTCGGGGAGTTTGTGCTGCCCGCCGGGCGGCCCGTCTGGACATGGATGCTGGTCGACACCCTGGCCGGGTTCGGGGTAACGGAGAAGTCGGCTCGCCAGGCGCTCGCCCGCGCTGCCGCCGAAGGGCTGCTGGTGTCCGAACGGGTGGGCCGGCGGACCCGCTGGGAACTGACGCCCTCAGCGCGGCGATTGCTCAGCGAAGGTGCCCGGCGCATTTACGAATTCGGCCGCAGCGAGCGCCCCTGGGACGGCCGCTGGCTGCTGCTCCTTGTCTCGGTGCCGGAGTCCAAGCGGGACCTGCGGCACCGGCTCAGAACCCGGCTGAGCTGGGCGGGATTCGGATCCCCCGAGGCTGGCGTGTGGATCTCCCCACATCTTGGCCGGGAGGACGAGGCGCTGGATGTCGTCAAGGAACTCGGCCTCGCCGCGTGCGCGATGTCGTTCACCGCGGCTTTCGGCCGCATTGGCGGCCAGGACGAGATGGTGAGCCGGGCGTGGGATCTGACCGCGCTGGAGGAGCGTTACGAGGCGTTCCTGGCCGGCTTCGGCGCGCTGGAACCGGCCGGGCGTGCCGGGGCCCTGCACGCCCAGACCCGGCTGGTGCACGAGTGGCGGCGCTTCCCGTTCCTTGACCCCCAACTCCCCCGCACGCTGCTTCCGGCGAACTGGAGCGGGTCGAAAGCAGCCGAGTTGTTCCACCGCAAGCACGCCGACTGGAAGCCTGACGCCGCGCAGTGCTGGGACGAGATGAGCCTGGGCCGCGGCGGCTGATCCGTCAGGCACGGGGGCAAGGCCTCCGTCCCCGACGGGCAGCACCGCCGGAACTGCTAGGCCGCATGGCTGCGAACGGGCGTGGCTGCCTGGGTGCGGGCGGCGCGGCGGGCCACAGCATCGGCGAAGGCGGTACGGGTCCGCAGGTAGGCGCGGGACTCGGTGTGGTCGACGCCGGCCTGCGGGCGCTTGAAGGTCCACCACAGCGGGACGACGATGAACGTGACGAGGAAGGGAACGGCCAGCAGCATGTTGGCCCAGACAACGGCAGTCATGGTGTGCTCCTCAGATCTTCTCTGCCCGGCGGTTGCCGGGTTCCGACATCACTGAGATAACCAACTGCGGCTCTGCTGGCCGTTGGCAGGGCTTCTGTGACTCCTCTGAACCCGAGACCGGGGACTTTTGGGGCTCCTGGGGCCAGCGCGGTTGACGGAAGCAGCGGGCGCAGTCTAACGTTAATATTTATTCTTCTTAGAAACAGACCTCGCCCTCCCGGGCGTGGCGGCCGGTACCGGTAGCCCGCGGGGCACAAGAGCCAAGTAGGAGCCGATGACTGCCGAGAACGTGGTGCCGCTGCGCACCGCTCCCCGCATCGACCGCCCGCGGGCGGAACGCGCCGTGACCGAACTACTCGCCGCCCTGGGATACCCGGTCGAGGGCGAGCACCGGGCGATGACCCCGCAACGCGTCGCGAGCGCATTCGCCGAGATGCTGACGCCGTCGGCATTCCTGCCCACCACCTTCGGCAACGACGAGGGCTACGACGAGCTCGTCGTGGCCAGGGAGGTGCCGTTCCGTTCGCTGTGTGAGCACCATCTGCTGCCGTTCTACGGCTACGCGCACGTGGGCTACCTGCCCGGTGGCCGGATCGTGGGCCTGTCCAAGCTCGCCCGGGTGGTGGAGCACTTCGCCGCCGGGCTGCAGGTGCAGGAGCGGCTCACCCAGCAGGTCGCGGACTGGCTTGCGGGCCACCTCGGCGCCAGGGGCGTAGGCGTGGTGCTCGAGGCGGAGCATCTGTGCATGAGCCTGCGCGGCGTCCGGGCTCGCGGGTCCAGCACGGTGACCAGCGCCCTGCGCGGGGAGCTGCGCACTGACGCCAGGTCCCGCGGCGAGTTTCTGGCCCTCACCAGGCACGCACAGTGCTAGCCCCGGCCCCGCCACCCCGCCCAAGTGGCCCGATCGCTCCTACCATGAGTGGCATGCCTGCCGGCCGGAAGGAGCCGGGCCCGGCGCCCGGTGGCCTGGACGCGCTCGCCGCCCTGGGCGAGCCGACCCGCCGTGCGCTCTACGGCTTCGTCGCGGCACAGGACCGCCCGGTGTCCCGCGACGAGGCGGCCGCCGCGACCGGCACCAAACGGGCAACGGCCACCTTCCATTTGGAGCGCCTCGTCGCCGACGGCCTGCTGGAGGCCCGGTTCGCCCGGCTGTCCGGCCGGGCCGGGCCAGGCGCGGGCCGGACGGCCAAGCTGTACGCACGGGCGTCCCGGCAGTTCGCCGTCTCGCTGCCACCTCGCCGGTACGAGATCGCCGGGGAGGTACTGGCCAGCGCGCTTGAACTCCTCCGGTGCCAGGCCACCCCGGCCGACGAAGCCGTCGCGCAGGCCGCCGGGCAGGCGGGACGGCAGATCGCGGCGGGTGGCACGGATCTGGCAGAACTGCTCGGCAGGTCAGGTTACGAGCCGAGGCACGGCCCCGGGGGGTGCATTCACCTGGCCAACTGCCCGTTCCACGAACTGGTCGCCCGTCACGCCGGCCTGGTCTGCACGATGAACCTGCACCTGCTCCGGGGCCTGCTTGGCGAGCTCGGCAGCGGCGCGCAGGCGCGGCTCGACCCAGCCGAGGGTCGCTGCTGCGTCACGATCACCCTGCCCTGAGCCGTACGCCCAGCCCTTTGGCCCGCCGCCCGCGATCGGTAGGCTGCTACGACATGATCGTGGTGCTGGGCGGGACTTCCGGGATCGGCAAAACGACCATCGGTAATGTCCTGGCAACCCGTTTGGGCTGGACCTTCGAGGACTCCGATGCGCTCCATTCGCCCGCCCAGATCGCCAAGATGCGGTCCGGGCAGCCGCTGACCGATGCCGACCGGTGGCCGTGGCTGGAGACGGTCGCCGCCTGGATGGACCAGCGGATCGCCGCTGGCGAGTCCGCCGTGCTCGCCTGTTCCGTGCTCAAGCGCTCCTACCGTGACTACCTGTACCGCGGCAGGCCCGCGGTACAGATCGTGCTCCTGCTGGCCGATCCGGACACGCTCGCGGCCAGGCTGGCCGGGCGGCGCGGCCACTTCTTTCCCGCGCGGCTGCTGCAGAGCCAGCTTGCCGACCTGCAAATGCCCGATGATGCCGAACGGACCTACGTGGTGCTCGCCGTCCGCTCGGCCGCCGAGACGGCCGACGAGATCATCCACCGCCTCGGCCTGACCGGGGCGGGCGGCTGATCCTCCACCGGGCATGCCCAGGCTCGGCCGGACCAGCCACCTGGCACCGGCTACGCTGGGCTCACCCGACGGTACGAAAGACGGCGCGATGAAACTCAAGCTGGACCTGCACGATATTTATAACCAGGGCCATGACATCGACCGGGCGCTTCGGGCCATCATCGACGAGGCGGTGGCCAAGAAGGCACCGATGATCGAGATCATTCCCGGTAAAGGGTCGGGCCAGCTCAAGAAGCGGGTTCTCAGATTCCTCGATCAAAAAGAGATCAAGGCCCTGTATCACCGGGTCGAGAAAGACTCCAAGAATTATGGCCGACTTTTCGTGCATTTCCGCTGGAAATAGCAGCCGCCTCAGCGGAGCCACCGCTGGCCCACGCCCGTTACCGCGTCACTCGGCCGGTCACCGCCACCGGGCTTGTGGCATGAGCCGGCCCGGATCCCACCTGATGCGGCCGATCGCGGCCATTACCAGTGGCCCAGGTGCCGTCGCCGCCCGTCGCCAGACCGAAGGCTTGCGGTGCCGTGCCGGAGCACGATGGTGCGCCCTTGCATCGGCATACCTCGGTTCCGGGGCGTATTCAGACTGCCACACACACCCCATATCCCTCCCCCTTACCATCACCGTTCAAAGGCTTGAAATCCTGCAGACAACCCGGATCGGCCCAGAACGGCTTACGCCGCACGAAGCGGCGTCTTCCCCCCCGGAAGAGGGTGGCGGGGTTCCTCCTCCGTCCCCGGCGGCCGCTTCTGCAACCCGCCGAGTCTGCCAGTAATCATCGTGTCATGGATTCTGCGCGAGTGTCCAGCGGACCGCAGAAACGTATACCACTTGACCGGCCATTCAAGTTACGCAGGCGATATCACCATTACTTCGAATTGACATAGTACTTGAGCCAATCAGCGGACCGCGAAATACCGCCCCAGCGCGTATTGCGCTCCGCTGCGGGGCCAGCGGAGCGGAGGTGCCGCGCCGCCGCGGCGCCCGTTATGCCAAGATGAGGCATGCGTTTTCTGCTCCGCGTGCTAGCCTCAGCGGCTGCCCTGGCTGTGGCGACGGCAGTCGTGCCCGGAATCGAATTGCAGACCGCCTCGCTGGGGAAGAAGATACTCACGCTCATCGGGGTTGCCCTGATCTTCGGCGTGGTGAACGCGGTGCTCAAGCCGATCATCAAGATCGTCGGGTGCGCGTTCTACATACTCACGCTCGGCCTCGTCGGCCTGGTCGTCAACGCCCTGCTGCTCTGGTTCGCCAGTTGGCTTGCTGGCAAGCTCCACCTGCCGTTCCACATCACGGGCTTCTGGCCGGCTTTCTGGGGCGCGATCATCGTGGGTGTCGTGGGCTGGCTGCTCGGCATCCTGGTCAGGGATCGCGAGACAGTGGAGCCCTAACCGCGCAACTCACCGGCATGACGATGGCGCCTGCCCAGCGGCCGACAGAAACCCGGGAGCACGCCCGTCTCGGTGAACCCGGTCGGCCGGTACAGCCTCCCGGGGCCCGTGGTTGTTACTCGGCGACCTGCCGGTACAGCAGGGGACGGCGGTCGGCGAGCACATCGTTGTGCGTGCTGATCTGCTTGTTCCTGGCGCGTGCCAGGTCACAGGATGCCACCAGGACGGCGGGCTCATCGGCGGTGACCGGGCCGGCCAGCGGATAGCCGTCAGGTCCCACGATGACGGTGCCGCCTACCCAGGACACGCCCCGTTCCACGCGGCACCGGTCAGCCACGGCGATGAACACACCGTTCACACAGGCGTCCGCCTGCACCCGGACAACGTCGCAGGGCCGCTCGCCCGCGGGCACCGGCATGGCGGGCCAGTTCACCGGGGCCGCGATGAGGTCGGCGCCGGCCAGTGCGGCGAGCCTGACCCACTCGGGGAACTCCAGGTCGTAGCAGATCATCAGGCCGGCCCGGCCGAACGGCAGGTCCACGACAGGCGGCGGCGCGTCACCCGGCGTGAAGACGAGCTTCTCCGCGTCCCACAGGTGTGCCTTGCGGTAGACGGCCAGGACTTCGTCCGGGCCGACGAAGGCGGCGCTGTTGTAGACCAGGCCGTCCTCGCCCAGCTCGCAGAACCCCCCGGCGATGGTCGTGCGGTACTGCGCGGCGAGTGCCTGCCACTCACGCAGCGTCGGGTTGCCGGCAACCGGGGTGGCCAGCGCGCGCGCCTCGGCCTCGCCGGTGAACACGTAGCCGCTGTCACACAGTTCGGGCAGCACCACGAGGTCGGCACCATGGCCCGCGGACTCCGCGATCGCGGCCGCCGCGGCGGCACGGTTCGACTCGACCTCGCCGACCGCGAGCCCGAGCTGGCAGGCCGCGACGACGGTCATCGGCGCTCCTCCCTCCTGTGCGCGGCGGCCCCTCCGGAGTCCCGGGGGTCGTCCCCACGGACAATACTGCGCGGGGCCCCGGCGAAGGTGGCCCGCGGGCCACCCACCAACCCCGGCCACCGCCATCGGGGGTTCCGGGGGTCGCCCCCCTGGGCTAGCACCGCGGGGCCCCGGCGAAGGTGGCCCGCGGGCCACCGAGCAGCCTTCGCCACCTCGGCCGGGCTACGCCGGGATGCGGGCGGGGAGCCCGAAGACGGGGAAGAGGCTCTCGGCGTCCAGGAAGAAATGCATCCCCGCGATACGGTCACCGGAGATCTCCAGCACCTGCAGCGCCCAGGCCCTGTGCCCGCCCGCGGGGTCGCGGCGGTACTGCCCGTACCCGGGGCAGCCGTTGGCCGTGACCGGCAGCAGCCGCGATCCCCGGCACTCGCTCGGCCCGGGCTGCACCATCCAGGTGGTGATGTCCTGGGCGCCCTCGATCCACATGGCGAACGGCGGCATCGACTGGACGGCGTCCTCGTGCAGCAGAGTGACCAGGCTCGCCATGTCGTACCGCTCGAACGCGCTCACGTACCTGGCGAGCAGGGAGGCCTGGTCGGCGGTCACCTTCCGGGGCCGCGCGGTGTCCGGGAGCGCGGCAAGGGTCGCCCGGGCCCGCTGCAGCGCGGAGTTGACCGCGGCGACGCTGGTGTCCAGCAATTCGGCGGTTTCCGCGGCCGGCCACCGCAGCACCTCGCAGAGAATGAGCACCGCCCGCTGCCGCGCGGGCAGGTGCTGCAACGCGGTGACGAACGCCAGGCGGACCGTGTCCCTGGCGACCGCTATCTCGGCCGGATCCCCGTCCTCGGGAAGTACCCGGGCGTCGGGGATCGGCGAGACCCACAGGTGCTCGGGCAGCACGCCACCGAGGTGGCCTTCCTCCGGCGGGGAGGGCGGCCCGAGTTCCATGGGCCGGGCCCGCCGCTTGCGGCCGCGGAGCATGTCCATGCACACGTTGGTAGCGATCCGGTAGAGCCACGACCGCACGCTCGCCCGGCCTTCGAAGCGGTCCGCCGACCGCCACGCCCGCAGCATCGTGTCCTGGACCGCGTCTTCGGCCTCGAAGCCGGAGCCGAGCATCCGGTAGCAGTACCCGGTCAGCTCGCGGCGGTATGCCTCAAGTTCGTCTGGCTGGACACGGGGCAGCGTGCCCGCCTCAGATGTGCTGGCCATAGGTGTTTCATCTTAAGCGGGCCTGCCGACAGTTCTTCCGGGCAGCTACTCGTCCCACATGAAGAAGCCCCACGCCGTGCTCTCGGCCTCATCCTCGTCAGGCCAGCGCTCAGGCTGTTGCCGTGACTGGCGGGGCTCAGGCTGTTGCCGTGACTGGCGGGACGGCCGCCGCTCCTGCGGCGGCCAGGGCTCGCGGGGCTGCCGCTGCGAGGCGGAGCGGGGCGCAGTGGGGCGCGGCTGCCCGGGATACGGCTCCTCCTGGTGCCGCCCGCCGGGGTACCGCTGGGTTCGGTACTGCTCGCCGGAGTACTCCTCCTCCGGGTACCGCTGCCCCCGATAGCGCTGCTCTTGATACTGCTCCTCTGGGACTGCTCCTCTGGATACTGCTGCCCGGGGTAGCGCCGCTCCTGATACGGCTTGCCGGGGTACCGCTCATCCGGGTACTGCCCCGGGTGCTGCAAAGGCGGGTCCTGCCGCGCGGCGCGCGGTGGCATGGCCCGGGACGCGGGCGGGTACTCGGGCTGCTGCCCGGCGCGGCGGTGCCGGGACGAAGCGGCCGCGGCCGCCACCTGCCGTGGGTCCTCAACGTCCTTGCGGGTCACCGCCAGGTAGCCGACGAGGACCACGATCACGACCGTCAGCGCCAGGGCGACCACGCCGTGCCCCACGCCAAGGCCGCCCACCGAGTGCGGGAACGCTATGTAGTCAGCGAACGACGCACCCACCGGGCGGGTCAGCACGTAGGCGACCCAGAAGGCCAGGATCGGGTTCAGGCGGAACTTCCAGTGCGCTACCGCGACCGCCGCGAACGCGACCGAGAACCAGACGCCCGAGGCAAGGTAGCCGAGGTTCAGCGTCTTGGCGGTCATGTCGCCGGTCGCGGTGCCCATCGCAAACGTGGCCAGCACCGTGGCCCAGTAGAACAGTTCCCGCCGCGGGGTGCGGATGCTGTGGATGGACAGCGTCCCCTCGGTCCGGTACCAGAGGATGAAGATCACTGCCAGCACGACCGCGTAGAACGCGGTGGACGCGACGTACGGGACCCCGAACTTGATGTGCAGCACGTCGGCGGCCTGGGTGCCGAACACGGCGACCATGACGACCGCGAGCCAGTAGATCCAGGCGTTGTAGGCCTTGGCGCGGAACTGGAGCACCATCGCGATCACGAAGCCGGTGAAGCCGAACAGCACCGCGATCACCGGGTTGATCGTCCGGACCATGTAGTCCGAAGTTGCCTCACCCATGGCGGTGCTCAGCAGCTTGATGATCCAGAAGTAGGCCGTGATGAGGGGGACCTTGCTTGCCGCGTACCTGGCCGGCGCCGCGGCGGCGCCGCGCCGGGATGGCCTACCGTCCCAGCGGGACTGACCCTCGTCCCCCTGGGACCGACCTGTCCTCATGGCGGCAAGGATGCCACACGGATCCGAGTGCCCCCGGCGCTCTTTGCCTGAGCTTGTCATGCCCTGATAAGGGCATTCCCTGGTCAGTCAGCCGCGGCCGGCTGGCGCCGATCGGCAGCCGGCCCGGCGGTCCGGGCGAGGTGGTCCGCGAAGGCCCGCGCGGCCGGGGTGAGCGGACGGCCGCGGGCACGGATCAGCCCGATCGGCGGGTGTTCCGGTGCCCGTGCAAGCTCGCAGACACCGATCGCCGGGCCCGGCCCTTCCGCAGCCGACCGGGCGAGCAGCGCCATCCCCAGCCCGGCGGACACCAGGTCCCTGATGCTGGCCGGGCTGTAGGTCTCGAACTCGATTCGCGGCACGAAACCCTCGGCCGCTGCGGCGGCGGCGAGGATCGCACGCAGCCGGCTGTCGGCCGGCAGGCAGACGAACGGCTCGTCACCGGCGGCCGCGAGCGCCACGTCCCGGCCCGCGGCGAGCGGGTGGCCCGGCGGGGTCACCAGCACCAGGCTCTCGGGCACCAGTGGGCGGGCGTGATAGGCGGCGGGCAGGTCGTCGTGTACCGGGCCGACAATAAGGTCCACCTCCCCGGCGTCCAGCAGGCCGAGCAGCTTCGCGATCAGGCCGGTGCGCAGGGCGAGGCTCACCCCGGGGTAGCTGCGGCGGAACGAGGCCAGGCACGCCGGCAGGTCCAGCGATCCGAGAACCTGGGTCGCGCCGATCCGCACCTGTCCGCGTAGCACCGCACTGAGTTCGGCCAGGTCGCCACGGGCAGCGTCAAGCTGGGCGAGCACCCGGCGGGTCCTCGCCAGGAACAGCTCACCTGCGTGGGTCAGCGCCACCCGCCGGGTGGTCCGCTCGAGCAGCGTCGTGCCAAGTTCGCTCTCAAGCCGCCTGATCTGCGCGGACACGGCCGGCTGGGCGACATGCAGTCGCTGGGCGGCCTTGGTGAAGCTACCGTGGCGCACCACCGCGTCGAAGTAGGCAAGCTGCCGCAGCTCCATCTATCTAGAATGATCCGCGATAAGTGCGTTCGCAAATAGGTCTTGGACTTATCAGTAACTGCCGCCGATGCTGGAGGCATGCGGCAACGACAGCTAGGCAGAGACGGGCTGGTGACCTCCGCCCTCGGCATGGGGTGCATGGGCCTGTCCCAGGGGTACGGGCCGGCCGACGACGACGAGTCCGTCCGGGCGATCCGCCGGGCGGCCGAACTCGGCGTGACCATGTTCGACACCGCGATGAGTTACGGCCAGGGGCACAACGAACGGCTGATCGGCCGGGCGCTGGCCGGGCTGCCCCGGCAGGTCCAGGTCGCCACGAAGTTCGGCATCGTCCGGGACGCCGGCGGGGTGCATCTCGACGGGCGGCCCGACCATGTGCGCGGCTACTGCGAGGCGTCCCTGGCCCGGCTCGGCGTCGAGGTCATCGACCTCTACTACCTGCACCGCGTCGACCCGCAGGTGCCCATCGCCGACACCATCGGCGCCATGGCCCGGCTCGTCGCCGAGGGCAAGGTCCGCCACCTCGGCGTTTCCGAGGTCACGCCCGCCCAGCTCGAACAGGCCGCGGCTGTGCACGCCATCAGCGCGGTGCAGTTCGAATGGTCGCTGGCCTGGCGCGAGCCGGAGGACGACATCGTCCCTGTGGCGCGGCGGCTCGGCGCCGGCATCGTGCCTTACAGCCCGCTCGGCCGCGGGCTGCTCACCGCCACCCTGACCCATGCGGACGTCGACGCCAGCGACTTCCGCCGCAGCGACCCCCGGTTCACCGGCGCCGACCTGGACCACAACCTGGCCCGCGCCGCCGAGTTGCGCCGCGTCGCCGACGGCCTCGGCCTCACCCCGGGCCAGCTCGCGCTGGCCTGGCTGCTCGCCCAGGGCCCTGACGTGGTCCCGATTCCCGGCTCCCGCCACCTCGACCGCATCGAGCAGAACGCCGCGGCGGCCGACGTGCTGCTCAGCGGGGCCGACCTGCGCGGCATCGAAGCGGCGGTGCCGCGCGCCGCCTGGGCCGGCGACCGGGCCTCCTTTGCTGTGCCTTCCACGGTGAGGCGCTCTTTTGACTAACCCTTGACTGTGACGAGGTGCCAGGTGCCGCCCTCCTCGTCCGAGGGCAGTTGCCGATCAGCAGGTCAGCGGGCTAGCAGTGTGGGTTGGGGATGATCTTGCTCGCGAACTCGGCGAGACCCAAGGCCGTGGTGAACGTGCCGTACTGCTTGTCCCCGCCAAAGCTCTTGCCGTTGGTCATCTGCCCGAACTCCCATACGCAGGCGCCGCTGACCTTGGCCAGCGTCCAGTACGGGTAGAACTTGCCGGGCGCCTGGGCCGGCGGGAGCACACAGCCTGCGCCTGTTTGCGGGTTGCATTGGACGTTCGAGGCCGGGTTGTCGGTCAGGAACTGCATCTGCGAGTAGCCCGCCCCGGCTGTCGTCGGCGGCGTGATGGTCAGTGCCGACGGCCACATGTTCGGGGTGACCGAGTTGGGCCAGTTGCGCCAGTACGACGTGCCGTCATAGTCGAGGTCACCACCGGTGCAGCCGGTCACCAGGTTGGGATCCACGTTGAGCGAGCCATGGGTGTCCCCGGCCGGGAAGCAGGGGGCGTCGTTCGTCTCACCGCTGCTGGGCGAGCCGTCCGGCGGGCCGGCGTTCTCGTACGGGCCCCGGCAGAAGTTCCAGGACGCGTCGGGGTGGCCATGCACGTCGATCGGCTGGAAGACCTTCAGCTTCGTGCACGGGGTGAAGTGCCCGACCTCGTAGGAGACGTCGATGTTCGCCGCTGCCCAGCCGCCCTGGTTGGCCGTGCTGGCGGTCGAGTACTCCGGCCGGAAGTTGAACGGCGTGCCGCTGCAGTCCGCGATCGAGGTGTTCATGAAGCCGTTCTTGGCCGAGGCCAGCATGAACCCGGTTTTACCGGTAGTGATATCTCGGACCTGTGTTTCGAGTGCACCCGCGCCCTTGTTGTCGAAGATGTGGATCGCGAGCTTGTCACCGGGGTTCATCAGCAGCGTGCGCTGGTTCGGCGTCACGGTGTTGAGGTTGGCCTTCTGCGGGCTCGGCGGCCCGGTGGGGACACCGTTGGTCTGGATGAACGCGAAGTTGACCGGCTCGACGCAGTTGTTGTTGCAGACGGCGAACCCGGCCTGGCACTCCAGCGAGTCGATCGTCAGCGCCGCGCACCAGTGCGAGTTGTCACAGCTCAGGCCGTCCGCGAACGGGGCGAACCCGGGCGGGTAGAACTGCAGCTCGAGGAAGGCGCTGCCACCGCCGAGGTAGTTGCCGTGCGGCGAGTTCGAGTCGCTGTCCGGCTTGCACGGCAGCAGCGGGTAGGAGTTGGGGTCGCAGAGCGCCATCGCGTACCACAGCGTCGGCATCAGCTCGAAGAAGTGCGTGGTGTCCTTCAGCGGCCCGTGCACCGTCGGCGCGGCGCTGGGGTCGCGCGGCAGGGTCTGCACGTAGCTGAGGTTGCTCGAGGAGCCCGGCTTGTTCGAGTAGAACTGCACGAGTCGGCTCGTCGTGGCCGATGTAGTAGCCGTTGTCCTCCAGGTGGCCGTTGTGCGTGCCGCCGTGGACCTCGGCGCAGATGTAGCCGCCGATCTTGACCGGATGCTGGATCGGGCTGTGCCCGTTGCAATCCAGGTTGCCGAACGCGGAGCCCTGGTACGAGGACGTGCCGGACGCCTTGTGCGCGGCGCTGGTTGCGGGGCGCGCGGCGGCCGGGTGCGAGGCGGCCAGGCTCGCGCTGGGCACCGCCAGGGCGGTCACCGCGACGCATGCTGCCAGTAGCAGCCAGGGACGCGGGTAACGGAGTCCAGACATGCGAGCCATCGAGCGCGCCTCCTTCGGTCGCCTTGCGCGAATCCGAATGGCGCCGCCGCACCCCCGCTCCGCGGCGCGCCGTCCCTGGCCGAACGTAGTCCTTTTCTCCGATATCGGTCAATAGGGAGGAAAGGCCGGGATATGGGAGTGCCGATGGACAGCTGCCTGGCGGGGACGACGGTCAGGTCCGCTGGCTGCGCCTGGCCGGGAGCCGCAACGAGGCGCGCTCGCGCCACTGTCAGGGCCGAGATCGCCAGCTATATTTGCTGAACGTGTTTGTCACAGGTTTCGTGAACCTCTACACGCGCGATATCGAAGCCGGATTGCACTTCTACCGCGATCTTCTCGGCTTCGCTGAGACGTTCCGCACTCCCGCCGAGGGCATCCCCGAGCATGTCGAACTCCAGCTCAACGGGTTCATGGTCGGCCTCGGCACGGTCGCGGCGGCCGAGAGGGTGCACGGTGTCGAGGCGGCACCTGGCAGCCCGGCCATGGTCCTGGTCTTGTGGACCGACGACGTCGACCGGGCCTGCGAGGACCTGGCGGCCGCGGGGGTGCCGGTGGTTCAGCCGCCGCACGACACCGGCAACAACAACCGGAATGCGCTGCTGCGGGACCCGGACGGCAATCTCGTGGAGATCGTCGCCAAGGCTTCATGAGACGGGCGTCCGGTCGCCGAAGACCTTGGCGGTAGCCGGTGGGGTACACGACCACGGCGTGGCTCAGCTTCGGTGACGCCGGCGCCGCCATCGCCGTGCGCTGACGGGCCTGCTGTTCGTGGTCCGGTACATCGAAAGGCTCTCCCCAACCTGATCACCGCCGCGCTCGTCGGCGTTGCAGGGCTCACCTTCCAGCCCGAGCCGAGCGGCCGGGCTTCATGGCTGCTTCCATCCGGAGAGGCTGGGCGGCTCAGCCGGATTCCGTTGATCGCTGCAGCGAGGCGAAGGCCGCCGACGACCTGGCGGCGGAGGTGTTCACCATCGCGTTTGCTCAGCGCCAGAGTTACGACCTGGCCCGCGATTGTGCCCGGCCGTGGCTGTATGGGATCGCCACCAACCTGGTCGGCAGCGTGACCGGCGCAAGGAGCAGCGCCGGTACCGCGCGCTGGCCCGGTCACACGCTCAAGGCGATGGCACCCAGTGATGAGGACTTGGTCGCCGAGCGGGTCGAGCGCTGCTGCCGCCGGGGCCTGGGCGCTGCGGCCGCCCAGACCGCGGCGCCAACCGGATGGCCCGCAGCGAACCGCATGGCCCGCAGTCCCACATCGGAAAGGGACTGCGGGTCATGGGCGCGGCGGCGGGAGGCTGGCCCTCTCCCGGCAGCGTGGGGCCCGGCAGCGTGAGGCCCGGCAGCGGATGGCCGGCGGCCACGCTATCTTGCCTTATGGGCACGAAGCCGGCCGGGACGGGTGAGCGCCGGTGGCCGATGGCCGCGGCGGTCCTTATCGCCGGTGGCATGCGGATCTTCCTGCCGACCCAGCTCAGGATAGATGACGCGCGGCCGTTGTTTCTTGTGGTGCTGGCAGCGCTGATCGTCGCGCTCATCGTCGGCGACCCTGGCCGCATCGACCGCCAGAAGACCTGGCTGCAGGTCCTGACCGCGGTGCTCATCGGAGTGATCACCCTCGTCAACGCGGGGTCATCGGTTCGGCTGGTGTACGCCATCATCAAGACCGAGCACTTCACCAATGACGCGAACATCCTGCTTGTCAGCGGTGGGGTCATCTGGCTGACGAACGTGATCGCCTTCGGGCTGTGGTACTGGGACCTTGACCGTGGTGGCGCGGCCGCCCGCGCGCTCGGATCCGGCACCTCACCGGCGTTCGTCTTTCCCGAGATGTCGAACCCGGAACATGTCCGGGACGGCTGGTACCCGTCGTTCGTGGATTACCTGCACCTGTCCTTCAGCACCGCGATGGCATTCAGCCCGACGGACGTGTCGGCGATAAAGCCGTGGGCGAAGCTCATGATGATGGCCGAGGAGACGATCTCAGTAGTGGTCGGAATCCTCGTGGTCGCCCGAGCGGTCAACATCCTGCATTAGCGCCGGGCCCGGGGTCCACTTCGGTGGCGCCCACCCCGCGAGGGCTCCGGTCAGGTGCCGATGTAGGCCGCGAGGTGTTCACCGGTGAGGGTGGAGCGCGCGGCGACGAGGTCGGCGGGTGTGCCCTCGAAGACGACCCGGCCGCCGTCGTGGCCGGCACCGGGGCCGAGGTCGATGATCCAGTCGCCGTGCGCCATGACCGCCTGGTGGTGCTCGATGATGATGACCGACTTGCCGGAGTCGACGAGCCGGTCGAGCAGGCCGAGCAACTGCTCGATGTCGGCGAGGTGCAGGCCGCTGGTCGGCTCGTCGAGGATGTAGACGCCGCCCTTCTCGGCCATGTGAGTGGCCAGCTTGAGCCGCTGCCGCTCGCCGCCGGACAGCGTGGTGAGCGGCTGGCCGAGGCTGAGGTAGCCGAGCCCGACGTCGGTCAGCCGGTCCAGGATGGCGTGCGCGGCGGGCGTGCGTGCCGCGCCGGTGCCGAAGAACTCCGCGGCCTCGATCACCGGCATCGCGAGCACCTCGCTGATGTCCCGGCCGCCGAAGCGGTATTCAAGTACCGACGCCTCGAACCGCTTCCCCTCGCACTCCTCGCAGGTGGTGGCGACACCGGCCATCATCGCGAGGTCGGTGTAGATGACGCCGGCGCCGTTGCAGTTCGGGCAGGCGCCCTCGGAGTTGGCACTGAACAGGGCAGGCTTCACACCGTTGGCCTTCGCGAACGCCTTGCGGATCGGATCGAGCAGTCCGGTGTACGTCGCCGGGTTACTCCGTCGCGAGCCGCGGATCGCGCCCTGGTCGACCGACACCACTCCGTCCCGGCCGGACACTGAGCCGTGGATCAGCGAGCTCTTCCCCGAGCCGGCCACGCCGGTCACCACCACCAGCACGCCGAGCGGGATGTCGACGTCGACATCCTGCAGGTTGTGGGCGCTGGCACCGCGCACCTCCAGCACTCCCGACGGTGTCCGCACCGATGGCTTCAAAGAGGCCCGGTCATCCAAGTGCCGCCCGGTCAGCGTGCCGCTGGCCCGCAGCCCGTCGACGGTGCCCTCGAAGACCACCTCGCCACCGGCCCTGCCAGCGCCGGGGCCGAGGTCGACGACATGGTCGGCGATCGCGATCGCCTCCGGCTTGTGCTCCACGACGAGCACCGTGTTGCCCTTGTCGCGCAGTTGCAGCAGCAGTTCGTTCATCCGCTGGATGTCATGGGGGTGCAGGCCAATGGTGGGCTCGTCGAAGACGTAGGTGACGTCGGTGAGCGAGGAACCGAGATGGCGGATCATCTTGGTGCGCTGTGCCTCGCCACCTGAGAGCGTGCCCGACGGGCGGTCGAGGCTGAGGTAGCCGAGCCCGATCTCGGCGAACGAGTCGAGGGTCTGCTGCAGCACCGCCAGCAGCGGCGCGACTGACGGTTCGTGCAGACCCCGCACCCACTCGGCCAGGTCGCTGATCTGCATCGCGCACGCATCGGCGATGCTGATCCCGCCGATCCGCGACGACCGGGCCGCCTCGCTGAGCCGGGTGCCGCCGCACTCGGGGCAAGCGGTGAAGGTGACCGCCCGGTCTACGAACGCCCGGATATGCGGCTGCATCCCCTCCCGGTCCTTGGACAGGAACGAGTTCTGGACCCGCGGGATCAGACCCTCATAGGTCATGTTGATGCCCGCGATCTTCATCCTGGTCGGCTCCTTGTGGAGCAGGTCGTGGAGCTCGTTCTTGGTGTACTTACGGATCGGCTTGTCCGGGTCGAAGAAGCCCGACGCGCTGTAAAGCCGAAAGTTCCAGCCGCCCGCCTGATAGCCGGGGATCGTGAGCGCACCCTCGTTGAGCGACTTGCTGTCGTCGTACAGCTGAGACAGGTCGAAGTCGGTGACCGTGCCCCGGCCCTCGCAGCGCGGACACATGCCGCCGGTGCGGCTGAAGGTCGCTCTCACGGTCTTGGCAGCACCGCGCTCGACGGTGATCGCACCGGTCGCCCGGACCGAGGGCACGTTGAAGGAGAACGCGTTGGGTGAGCCGGCATGTGGCTGCCCGAGCCGGCTGAAGAGGATGCGCAGCATCGCGTTGGCGTCGGTGGCGGTGCCGACCGTGGAGCGGGTGTCGGCGCCCATCCGCTCCTGGTCGACGATGATCGCGGTCGTCAGCCCTTCGAGTACGTCGACCTCTGGCCGCGCCAGCGTCGGCATGAAGCCCTGTACGAAGGCGCTATAGGTCTCGTTGATCAGCCGCTGTGACTCCGCAGCGATCGTGCCGAACACCAGAGAGCTCTTGCCCGAACCGGAGACGCCGGTGAACACCGTCAGCCGGCGCTTCGGGAGCTCGACGCTGAGATCCTTGAGGTTGTTCACGCGCGCGCCGTGTACGCGGATCAGGTCGTGGCTGTCGGCATCGTGCAGCGCAGCCGACTGAGTGCCCGTCTTCGTGGCCATGTTCACCGTGTCTCCTCACCCCGCTCCCGGGGCACCGCGTCGCCCTCGATGACCTCGGCTCCGCCCCCGATCGTGGCTGCATCGCGGGTGTGGCCCAGCCCCAGCCCCAGCCGAACGGCACTCATTGATCCTGAAGCAGCCCGAGGACATTGCCGTCCGGGTCGGTGAACGTGGCTACCAGGCGGCCGCCACCGACATTGTGGGCAGGCTCCTTCACGGTGGCACCCGCGGCGGTCACTTCGGCCAGTTTCGCCTCGATGTCGGTCACGTGCCAGTAGGCCACCGGCGAGGTCATGCCCTGCGGTCCGCTGCTGGGCACCAGCCCGATGTGCTGTCCCTCGGCGTCAAAGCCGACGTAGTAGGACGAGTCGGCCTGCGGCTCGATGCCGAGGAGGGCGGTATACACCGCCTTGGCCGTCGCCAGGTCGGACACGGGATGCAACACGGTCTTGATTCCCTGAGTAGAAGAGCCGGTCATGGTCGCTCCTGAAGTTGTGGGTCACATCGGCCCGGCGGGATTGCCGGGCTTAAAGACGAACGGGAAGCCCGAAATCGAAAGTCCGATCGCCCTGACTGTCGATTGCGTCTCGTCAGGAGTATGACGAGAGCGAACCAGAGGGCGCTTCTCGATTCCTGATCGGTCTGGTCACCTGTTTCGCCACGCACGCTGGCATCCCCGCCGTCGCGCGCGCCGCGTGGCGCCGGTAGGTGCTGGGCGGCACACCGACCAACTCGGTGAAGCGGGTACTGAAGGTGCCCAGCGACGAGCAGCCGACCGCGAAACAGACGTCAGTGACGCTGAGGTCGCCGCGGCGCAGCAGTGCCATCGCGCGCTCGATGCGCCGCGTCATCAGGTAACCATACGGCGACTCGCCGTAGGCGAGCCGGAACTCGCGGCTCAGGTGCCCGGCCGACATATGCGCGCCCCGAGCGAGCGCCTCGACGTCCAGTGGCTGCGCGTACTCCCGGTCGATCCGATCGCGGACACGGCGCAGCCGCGCGAGGTCGCGCAGGTGCTGGTCCGCGGTAGATCTGCTGGTCACCTGTGCATTTTATCCAGGCACATTGTGATCATC
>CAVPSA010000044.1:0-64989 GCA_963707905.1 uncultured Actinomycetes bacterium
GTTCCTCGATGGCCTTGAGCAGCGCGTTGGCGGCCTGCTCCGTGGCACGGTCGGCGTCTTCGAACAGCACCACCTGCCATCGCCCGCCCGAAGGCACCCCGGCGGCCCGCAGCACCAGGCCCCGGGTCTGTTTCACTCCGTAGGACAGGCCGTCCGGACGGACCAGCAGCAGGTCGGCGTGGGTCCCGGCCCGGACCTGATGACACGCCGGGCAGTGCCCGCAGCCGCCATCGGGGCACAACAGCGCGGCGGCGAACGCACGCGCCGCCACGGACCTGCCACTGCCCGGCGGGCCGGTGAACAGCCAGGCGTGCGTCATCCCGGTGTTCGGCTCACCGCGCAGGACGGCGCTGGCCGCGGCGGCGGCGCCGCGCAACTCCGCCACGACCGCGTCCTGGCCGGCCAGGTCCCCGAAGACCCCCGCACCGGAGGCGACGGTGCCGTTCATTCGACGATCGCCGGGAAACTGCCGGTGTTGTCTTCCGTGGCAGGCGGCACCGGATCGGGCAGCAGGTCGCGGACCCGGTCCTGGATCTGGCTGCTCAGTTCGGCCGGGGCCTGGGCCGCGTCGAGGATCAGGTACCTGCCCGGGTTCGCCTGGGCCTGGGCGAGGAACCCCTCCCTGACCCGCTCGTGGAAGTCGGCCGGCTCGGCCTCCAGGCGGTCCGCGGACACCGAGCGCCGGCCGAGCCCGTCCTGCGGCGGCAGGTCCAGCAGTATGGTCAGGTCGGGCTCCAGGCCGCCGGTCGCCCACCTGTTCAGCCCGGCCACCTCGCCGACCGGCTGGTTACGCCCGCGCCCCTGGTAGGCGATGGAGGAGTCCACATAACGATCGGTCACCACGACCGTGCCCCGTTCCAGCGCAGGGGCGATCACAGACTCAACGTGCTCGGCGCGGTCCGCCGCGTACATCAGCGTCTCGGCGCGCGGGGACAGGCCGACATGCGTGGTATCGAGCAGCAGGGCGCGCAGCCGCATCCCCACCTTGGTCGCACCTGGTTCCTGGGTGGCGAGCACGTCATATCCCTGTTCCCGCAGCCAGATGGCCAGCAGCCGGGCCTGGGTGGTCTTGCCCGCGCCCTCCCCGCCCTCGAACGCGATCAGCAGGCCGCGGCGCGGTGCGGGCTGCGCGGCGGCGGTGCCGTTGGGATGGCCCGGCACCGGGATGAACGGCTCGCCACGGAGGGCGGCGACCACGTCGGCCCGCAGCGGCACCCCCCGGCGGTCGTCCATCTGCTGGTAGGAGACGACCCCGAGCCATACCGCGATCACCGCGGAAAGCAGCAGCACGAAGTTGTAGCCGACCGCTTCGTAGTCGATGTGCGCGACCCGCAGCGTGTTGCCGCCGGTGGCGGCATGCACCAGCGCGGTAAAACCGGCGGCGAGGGGACCCGCGACGGCGATGACCGCGAACAGGATGACCCTGATGCCCGACTGGAGGAAGGCGAACGTCCGGCCCCGGGTCTCGTCGTCCACCTCGGTGCCCACGATTGTGTATCCGGTCACGTAGGCGATGCCCGCGAACGCGCCGAGCAGGATCACCAGGAACACCACGATGACCAGGTTGGGGATCAGCCCGATCAGGACCAGCGGCATACCCGCACCGACGATGCTCAGGCCGAACAGGCGGCGCCTGCTGAACCCGCGCAGGATGCGCAGGCCGAGGAACATGCCCGCGGCGAGCCCGACGAAGATCGCGGTGAACACGGCCCCCCACCCGGCGCTGCCGCCGTTCAGGGTGTTCCTGATGTAGGAGGGCCCAAGGCCCACCACCACGCCACCGGCCGCGAAGGCGCCGACCATCCCGATCACGATCCCGCGCACCACGGGGGTCTGGCCGAGGAACTTCCAGCCCTCCCAGATGGCCTTGGCGACCGACGGCGCCGAGATGTGCGCGCTCGCCTTGCGCTTGGGCAGTTCCCTGAGCGCGTAGATGGTCACCGCGGACACCGCGAACGTCACCGCGTTGAAGTACAGGGCGAGGTTCACCTGGTCGGAGCCGAGCGACCGGCCGACCAGGGCAAGCAGCCCGAAGACGAGCCCGGCCACCGGGGCGGTGCCGAACGTGGTGAACAGGCTGTACTGGTTGGCCTCCTCCAGCTTGTCCGGCGGGACCAGGTTCGGTATCGAGGCGTCCTTGGCCGGGGTCCAGAACAGCGAGGCGCAGGACGCGAGGAACTGCACTACGTAGATCCAGGTGAGCTTGTTGACGACGCCGAAGGCGAGGTTCACCGGGATGGACGCGTACAGTACGCCACGGAACACGTCGCCGATGATCATGTTCGTCCGGCGGTCGAACCGGTCCGCCACCGCTCCTGCCAGCGGGCCGAACAGCAGGGCCGGCAGCAGCGCCGTCAGCCAGACCCCGCTGACCACCAAAGTCTGGGCCGCGATGCCCCGCTTGGCCAGGATGGCCGCTTCCGCGGTCAGGGCGAGCAGGCTCAGCCAGTCCCCGAGGCTGGACAGCGACGTGGCGATCCACAGGCGCCGGAATGGCCTGATGGACAGCACATTCACGCCCGCTGCATCCCCGGGGAATCGGAAGGTCACGGCGCTAGGGTACCGATCGCGCCTGGCCCACGCGGGCTACCTGGGACGGAATGCACTAGCTCACGGTGATCTAGGCCGCGATGACGGGCCGCGGAGCGGCTGGCCGGCGGCTGCGCGCGGCTGGCACACGGGCGCGGGAGGCACCTGCGGGGCGCCATGTGGACCGGCTGCACCGTTGAGCCGGGGGGCGGGAGCCGGGCCACGTGCGGGGCGTCAACCGGCCGCGGTGGACGACGGACGGCTCCGGGACGAACTCCCCGACCGGCGGGTTCCCGAGGCCCCGGCCGGTGACCGCCGCGCAGTCCCGGACGACCGGCCGCGCGGTGCCGTGGGGCCCGCGGCCCGGCGCTCCGCCAGCAGTTCGATCGCCCGCTGGACCGTGATCGACTCCACCTCGTCGCCGCGGCGCAGCGAGGCGTTGGTCTCGCCGTCGGTCACGTACGGGCCGTACCTGCCTTCCTTGATCACGATCGGGCGGCTCGATGCCGGGTCCTCGCCGAGTTCCCGCAGCGGCGGGGCGGCGGCCCGCCGGCCACGCGCCTTGGGCTGGTCGAACAGTTCCTTGGCCTCGGCGAGCGAGAAGGTGAACAGTTGCTCTTCACTGTCCAGCGAGCGGCTGTCCGTGCCCTTCTTCACGTAGGGGCCGTACCGTCCGTTCTGTGCCGTGACCGGCTCGCCGTCGAGTTCGCCGAGCGACCGCGGCAGCGTGAACAGGCGCAGTGCGTCCTCCAGCGTCACCGAGTCCAGCGACATCGACTTCAGCAACGAGGACGTGCGCGGCTTGCCGGTCGCGCCCTCGGGCAGCACCTCGGTCACGTACGGCCCGAACCGGCCACTCTTGGCCACGACCTGATGGCCGCTGTCCGGGTCGGTGCCGAGCACGACGTCGCTGTTCGGCTGGTCGAACAGCTCGGCGGCCCGCTCCGGGGTCAGCTCGTCCGGCGCGATATCCTCCGGCACGTTCACACGCTGGCCATCCCGCTCCAGATAGGGCCCGTACCGCCCGACCCGGACCACGATGTCGGTGCCGGCCAGCGGGAACGAGCTCACGTCCCTGGCGTCGATGTCCTCGATGTCGCTGACGAGCTGCTTGAGGCCCTCTTCGCTGTCCGTGCCGAAGTAGAACCGGCGCAGCCAGGGAACCCGGGCCGCCTCGCCGCGGGCAATCTCGTCGAGGCCCTCCTCCATCCGCGCGGTGAAGTCGTAGTCGACCAGGCGGCCGAAGTGCCGCTCCAGCAGGGTCACCACGGCGAAGGCCAGGAACGAGGGGACCAGCGCGGTGCCCTTCTTGAACACATAGCCACGGTCGAGGATCGTGCCGAGGATCGAGGCGTACGTGGACGGCCGCCCGATCTCCCGGTCCTCCAGCTCCTTGACCAGGCTCGCCTCGGTGTAGCGCGCCGGAGGCCGGGTCACGTGGCTGGCCGGGGTCAGTTCCCCGGTCAGCGGGTCACGCTCGGCGAGCGTCGGCAGGCGGCGCTCCCGGTCGTCCCGCTCGGCGTCGTCCTCGACGTCCTCCACGTAGGCCTTCAGGAACCCGTGGAACGAGATGATCTTGCCGGTGGCGGTGAACTCGGCCTCTTCGCCATCCGACGACGTCCCGGCGATGCGGACGCTGACCGACTCCCCGGTCGCGTCCTTCATCTGGGAGGCGACCGTGCGCTTCCAGATCAGCTCGTACAGCCGGAACTCGTCGCCGCTCAGCCCGGTCCGCGCCGGGGTGCGGAACCGGTCCCCAGCGGGCCTGATCGCCTCGTGCGCCTCCTGGGCGTTCTTCACCTTGCTGGTGTAGACGCGGGGCGCGTCCGGCACGTACTCGGCCCCGTAGAGTTCCCCGGCCTGGGCGCGGGCCGCGGTGATGGCCGTCTGCGACAGGGTCACCGAATCGGTCCGCATATAGGTGATGTAGCCGTTCTCGTACAGCCGCTGCGCCGTGGACATCGTGTACTTGGCGGAGAAGCCCAGCTTGCGGGACGCCTCCTGCTGCAGCGTGGTGGTGCGGAACGGCGCGTACGGCGCCCGCCGGTAGGGCTTGCGCTCCACGCTGGCGACGGCGAACGCCGCGCCCTCCAGGCGCCGGGCCAGTGCCCCGGCGCTGTCGCCGTCCAGGACCAGCGGAACGCCGTTCCGGTCCGCCTGGCTGCCCGCCGCGGCACGCAGGGTGCCGTCCGGGGTGAAGTCCCGCCCCTGCGCGATCCTGCGGCCGTTCAGCGCCGACAACCGTGCGGGGAAGGAGGAAGGCTCGTCCTGGGCCTGCGTATTGCCGCGATCTCCAGCTGGTGCGCCGGACCGGCCAGCGTTTGCGGGGACAGTGGTGAAGACCGCCTCAAGATCCCAGTACTCGGCCGGGCGGAAAGCGATGCGCTCCCGCTCCCTGGCCACCACAAGGCGGGTGGCGACCGACTGGACCCGGCCCGCGGACAGCCGCGGCATGACCTTCTTCCACAGCACCGGAGAGACCTCGTACCCGTACAGGCGGTCAAGCACCCGCCGGGTCTGGTAGGCGTCCACCAGGCCGCGGTCCAGTTCGCGGGGGTGGGCCACCGCTTCGGCGATCGCCTGGGGCGTGATCTCGTGGAAGACCATGCGGCGGGTGGGGACCCGGGGCTTGAGCTCCTCCAGCAAGTGCCAGGCGATCGCTTCGCCCTCGCGGTCCTCGTCCGTCGCGAGCAGGAGTTCGTCGGCACCGCTCAGCGCCTGCTTGAGCTTCGTGACCTGGGACTTCTTGTCCGCATGCACCACGTACAGTGCCTCGAAGTCATGGTCCACGTCGACCCCGAGCCGCGCCCAGGGCTCCTTGCGGTACTTGACCGGAATCTCGGCGGCCTTGTCGGGCATATCCCTGATGTGGCCGATGCTCGACTCCACCACATAGTCACTGCCCAGGTAGCCGGCGATCGTGCGCGCTTTGGCGGGGGACTCGACGATCACCAGGCGATGGCCGCCACTCCGCCCGGCAGCATCCTGCCGCGCAGCGCCTCGTGGGCTACTCCGCCGTCCCGCCGCGCCCTTGGCGGCGGTTGGAGTTTTTGCTGGCACGCCCCTCACCCTCTAGCCCCGGTACCCTTACCCAGCGTGTGTCATGCTGGACCAAAATTCAGGGTCCCTGCGTCCGTGTTTCCAACTGTTATGCCCCCACCCGTGTTCCCGGCGGGATTTGATACTCCCCCCGGAGGTACCCGGACCTGCACCGGGAAGCCTCCTACGATCGAGCGCCCCGTGCCCCCTGTGCGCAAAGGACACTAATGCCCGAGTACTCCTACCGCGTGGTCTACCTATCCCGCGACATGTCACGGGATACTGCCCGGCGCATCCTTACGGAACACGCCGAACACGGCGACTGGGAACTCGCCCGGCTGCGGCGCTACGCAGATGGGAGCAGGAAAGCCACCCTGCGGCGCCAGATCATACGCGCAGTTCGTACCCGCTGATGTGCACGTCCGGTGAAATCGGGAAACGTTCCCCGGCCTTGCGCCTCGCTGCGGGCCTCAGCCAGTCCCTCAGCAGCGGTCAAGGAAGTCGTCGAGCACGCGCACGCCGAACTTGAGCGCATCGACGGGGACCCGCTCGTCCACGCCATGAAACATACCGAAAAAGTCCAGGTCAGCGGGCAGGCGCAGGGGCGCGAACCCGAAGCAGCGGATCCCCAGTCTGCTGAACGACTTCGCATCCGTGCCACCGGACAGACAATACGGAACAACCTTAGCTGACGGATCCGCCTGGAGCAGCGCCGCCGTCATGGCCGCACACAGCGGGCCGTCAAACTCTGTCTCCACCGCTATGTCATGGTGGATGAACTCACGCTGGACACCAGGACCGAGCAGCCCGTCGATCCCGGCCAGCAGCTCATCGCCGTACCCGGGCACGAAACGGCAGTCCACCTGGGCCGTGGCCAGGCCGGGAATGACGTTCACCTTGTAACCCGCGTCCAGCACCGTGGGGTTCGAGGTGTTGGACACGGTCGCGCCGATCATCCGGGCGAGCGGGCCCAGCTTCTCCAGCACCTGCCGCGGGTCCGCTTCCGGGGTCATGCCGAGCGCCTCGGCGGCGGCCTCAAGGAATGCCTGCGCCGCCGGGGTGAGCCGTAGCGGCCATTCGTGCCGGCCGATCCTGGCAACCGTCTCGGCCAGTTCGGCGACCACGTTGCGTTCGGCCCGCATAGATCCGTGCCCGGCCGGGCCGCGCAGGCTGAGCCGCAGCCAGGCAATCCCCTTCTCGGCGGTCTGCAGCAGGTAGAGGCGCTGCCCGCCGAGCGTCGCGCTGAACCCGCCGACCTCGCCGATCGCCTCGGTGACCCCCTCGAACAGGCCGGGGTGCTCTTTGGCCAGGTAGCCCGCTCCCCAGACGCCGCCCGCCTCCTCGTCAGCCAGGAAGGTGAGGACCACGTCGCGGGGCGGCCGCCGCCCCTCGCGCAGGCGCTGGCGGATCACCGCCAGGATCATCGCGTCCATGTCCTTCATGTCGACGGCGCCGCGGCCCCAGACCTCGCCATCCCTGATCTCCCCGGAGAACGGGTGGACTCGCCAGTCGGCCGGGTCCGCGGGCACGACGTCGAGGTGGCCGTGGATGAGCAGGGCCGGGCGCGATGGGTCCGTGCCGCTCACCCGGGCGGCGACGCTGGCCCGGCCGGGGTGCGATTCGTAGATCTTGGCGTCCAGGCCGACTTCACCAAGCAGCGCGGCGACGTGTTCTGCTGCTTTACGCTCGCCGGGGCCTGAGTGGTCGCCGCGGTTACTGGTGTCGATCCTGATCAGATCGCTGCAGATGGCCGCGACCTCGTCGGCTGCGGCAACGACCTGGCTGGCTGGCTTCTCCGTCACCACGCCATCGTCGCACCCTTCCCGGCTGACGGTTTGACCTGTCCCCCGGCGCGAGATCCTTGACCAGAGGCGGCGCGTGGTGACCCACGGTCCGGTGCTCCGGGTGACCTGATCCCGGTGGTGCCCCGCGGCCCTTGAACCGGATCGGTGCCCAGTGACCCCAACCTGGGCGTCCGCGACGCCTCGCCGTACCGGACAGGGATTTGCTATCGTGATGCGGCCGACACGGAAGCTGCCGTGCTCCGGCCTTGCGTCCGGGTGGCGGAATTGGCAGACGCGCTAGCTTGAGGTGCTAGTGCCCGTAAAGGGCATGGGGGTTCAAGTCCCCCCTCGGACACACAAACCGGTGCGATTTCCCCTAAATCAGACACCGCTTGAACACGCACGCCGCCTGGCCGCTCAGCTCGGCCATCCGGCCCCTTCGCCGCGGGCCCGCCGTCTCCTGACCGGGAGGCAGCCGTGACCGCCCGGCCCATCGCCCCTGTTATCCCCTCCACCGGCCGGCCCGGCCACCACCGGCAGGGCAGGCTGGGCGCGGCCGGTCCGCTGCCGCTGGCCAGCCCGCCGGAGCGGCCTGATGTGGTCTACGGATTCGGCAGGATCGATGCCTCCGGCCGCGTCGCTGACCGCGCGATCATCAGCGCGCTGGGCTGGCGCGGCGGTGACCGGCTGACCCTCACTGCCGGCGCCGGCGTGATGGTCGCTCGCCGCGATCCGGGCGGCATGGTCACCATGCCGACCCGGCCGTACATCGTGATTCCTGCCGCCGTGCGGCACCGCTGCGGGCTGCGGGCCGGTGACCGGGTGCTGCTGGCCGCCTTGCCCGGAGAGGACACGCTGGCCGCGTACTCGTGCGCGGTCGTGGACCAGGCGATCCGGGCGCACGGCCCGTTCCCGCGCGGCGAAGGGAGGCAGCCGTGACAACCGTGAACCCCGCCGCGAACCCGGGCACATCCCAGCAGGCGGCCGTCGAGGCGGCATTGCTGGTGCTGGAGCGGATGGGCCTGTCCCCGGCGGACCTGGCCGCCGTCCCGCAGGAACGGCCGGCGGTGCCGACCTTCGCCGAGTACGTCCCGGTGGTGTCGGTGGCGGTCACAGCCGGGACCCGCCGGGCGTACGGCTCGTACTGGAACCGGGTCGTCGAGCACTGGGGCGGCCGCCGCCTGGATGAGCCCACGCCGTCGGAGATCCGGCAGCTGATGGCCTACGTCAAGACCCATGTCGTGGCCCGCCGCAACGCCCGCGGCGGGCGCAGCGCGGCGGAGCATCTGGTGGCCGCGCTGCGCTGCCTGTACCAGCGCGCCGTGGAGGACGGGCTGATCAGCGAGGCGGGCAACCCGGCGCGGAAGGTGGCCAAGCCCCGCCGCCTGCCGTCCACGCGGCGGGCCGTGCCGGATGCCCGCGTAGCGGAGATCAACGAGGTGGCCGCGACCACGGGCGATGATGCTGAGCTGGACGCGCTGCTGCTGCGGCTGCACACCGAGACCGCCTGCCGCCGCGGCGGCGCGCTCGCGATCCGCCCGCAGGACCTGGACCCGGACCAGTGCCTGGTCCTGCTGCGGGAAAAGGGTGAGACGGTCCGCTGGCAGCCGGTCTCGCCCACCCTGATGGCCCGCCTCGTGCAGCACGGCCAACAGCGCCACGCCCCGCCCGGCGGGCAGCTGCTGCGCTACGCCAGCGGGCAGCCGATCACCAGCCGCCGGTATGACCACCTGTGGACCCGCATCGGCAGGCACCTGCCCTGGGTGGCCACGCAGCAGATCAGCATGCACTGGATCCGGCACACCACCCTGACCTGGGTTGAGCGGAACTTCGGCTACGCCATCGCCCGCGCCTACGCCGGCCACACCGACAGCGGCGGTGACGCCGGCGCCACGTCGACCTACGTCCGCGCCAGCCTCGGCGAAGTCGCCGCCGCGCTGGCCGCGCTGACCGGCGAACCCCATCCGCTCGCCACGCCGGAAGGGTGGTGATCCCCATGGCTGCTGTTACCGCTGGCGCGCGTCCCGCCGGCAACGCCGATGACCCGGGCTCGGGTGGTCCGTTTCCCGCCCGGACCACCGGACCAGGCGGTGCGGACCGGTCCCCGGCGATGTCCCGGCCGGGCAGGACGGTGCGGTCCTGGCCGCTGCTGGTCCTGGCCGCCCCAGCCGCGGCCGAGGTGTGGTCCGGCTGGGTCGGCATCGCGCAGAAGACCGGGTTCGGGCTGGTCTCCCCGCTGCCGGGCATCTGGCCCTCCCTCCACCTGGACACCACCATCACCCTGCCGGTGGGCGTCGAGGCCTACGCGGCCTACGCGCTGCGCGCCTGGCTGGCCACCGGGCACGCGGTCAGCGCCCGGACCCGCCGGTTCGCGAAGTGGTCGGCGATCTGCTCGTTCGCGCTCGGGATGGCCGGGCAGGTCGCCTACCACCTGCTAGAGCAGGCCGGGGTGACGCGGGCGCCGTGGGCGATCACGACCATCGTGTCCTGCCTGCCGGTCCTGGTCCTGGCCATGGGGACCGCGCTGGCCCACATGCTGCGCGCCGACACCGCCCACGCTGCGCCCCCCAGCAGGACCGGCGGACCAGCCCTACACCCGCGCCCGGGGGACCAAGACCCCGGGGACCACGCCGGACCGGGGCAGGACCGGACCACAGGGGACCAGAGCACAGGGGACCGGACCACGGCCGGGCTGAGGCTCTCGTCCCGGACCGGGCCGCCCCCCGCCGGGACCACGCCGCGCCCGCAACGATCGCCGCAGCGCCCGCCGCCCACACCGTGCGGCTGGACACCGGGCAGGCGCGGCTGATCGCCGAAAGGCTTGCCGCCGCGGGGAAACCGGTATCACGCCGGACCTTGCGCAACAGCGGAGCCAAAGGCTCCAACCAGGCGCTCAACGCCCTGGCACGCACAATCAACAACCAGCTAGCGCCAGCAGGCACAGCACCGGCACCCGGCCGGACCTGACCACACGACACAGCACGGACTGCCCCCGCAGGAGCGAGCAGGCGCAACTCCCCCAGCCTCTTTGCCCGTCACTCCTCGCGGACGCCGCGACACTCCCTCTCGACAGGACCGGAACCCAATTCCCTCGCCGGTGGCGACAATCCGGTGAAACATCCCGGCCTCGGGGCCTGCCCAGCGAGAGCAGCTATCAAGCAGGCCTGGACGTCACGGATGGTAGGTGCCCGCCAGATGTTTATCCCATGCGATCACCACAGATCGCCGATTCCGTACGCGCGTGGGCAGGGCTGGGCGGATGGATTTAGGCGCGCATAACATCCGGTTCTGGGTATCGCCGATGCGCCGTCTGTACTCAGCTTGGGGTGCGGGCGGATCTGGAGAGCGGCGGCAACGTACCGAGCCTGGCGGGCAGTCCCGAAATCTGGCGCGCGGCAGCCAACAGTTGCTGGAGGCGGTGGGATTGGTCGGCTGCCCGAACCATCAGGATTGGCAACTGCCGGGCTCAGCGCGGCAACTGCGTCCGCCAGCCACTGGGCCGCCCGGGGCCGGTTGCACGGGTGAGCTGCCCGGGCAGCGCTTCCCGGGCCCTGGCCGACCGCCCGCGTGTGAGCTGGCTGGTCAGGACGGATGCCTGGTAGGCATCGAGATGGTGTCACGGCGAGATTTGGTAGGCGTTGAGGAGGGTCTCGGTGACCGAGCCACCCGCGGCGTCGGAGGCGCTGGTCCGCAGCGACACCTTCACACCGGCCTGGGCCTGGAATGTCGCGGTGTAGTTGCCGTTATGTCCGGTGATCTTGGCGGGGTGCCAGGTTTTGCCGCCGTTGACCGACACCGACATCGCGGCCCGGGCAACCCGTGCCCCCTTGACCAGTTGCAGGTGCCCGACGGAGAGGTGGATGGCCTGCGGGCCGGCGGGCGCGCCGCCGTGCGGCGACTCCCCGGCCACCGCGTACTCCAGGGTCATCATCGGCTGCACAGCGCAGGATCTGGTCTTGTTCCCGCAGGTCCAGCCGGGCGGCAGGGTGACACCAGGCGCGGGCACCGACCGCCACGTCCATACCGTCCGGCTCGCGGGGGACAGCCGGTACAGGCGTCCGGTCCGCGATGCGGCCAGCACGAACCTGATCCGCTGCGCGCCATGGGCCAGCCGGACCGTGGTGCGCAGGTCCGGGTGGCCGTGCGCCGCGCGGACCGCGTTCCCGACCGCGAGCCTGTTGCCGCCCGCAAAGACCGCGTACCGGCCGCGCACCGTCCCGGGGGGTACGGCGGTGAACCCGGAGCCGGTGTGACCTGCGACGTTGTCGCTGAACGGGGTGATATCCAAGGTCAGCCTGTTGCCCGCCTGGCTGGCGGATGGCAGGGTTGCGCCGGGGTTCGCCGCCCCGAGCAGGTTGGTGTTCGGGGCCGGGTGCAGCGGGAAGGCATTCCAGCGCATGGATAGGCGCTGCCCGGGGCGCAGGACCCGTCCCGAATCGGCTTGCCCGCCGGCCCCGGTGAACAGGGACTGGACATAGGAGCCGAACCACATCGGCGAACGGCCGGTGGCGTAGTACTGGATTTCCCGCATGGGCAGGTCCACCCGTCTTCCCAGCACGGCCAGGCTGCTCCCGCCGCGGCGGAACTGGAACCCGAAGAACCCGGGGGCCTGCCATCCGCCCACGGATGCGGCTGGCTGGTAGTACCGTGCGTCCGCGACGGCGAGGGTTGCGGGCCGTACCACGTACCGCAGCGGCGGGATTACCCCATCGGGGGCGGTGTAGGCCAGGTCGTACTCATACGGTGTGCCGCGGTAGTGCGGCGGCGAGGTCAGCTGCGCGTCGGTGACCGTGTGCAGCGCCCCGGTCAGCCGGGTGCTGTTCACTGGGCTAACCCACAGCGCCGCGTCGTATGGCAAGTAGGAGAAGGTGAACGCGGGCCCCACGGCGGGGATGCGCAAGAAACTCACCAGGGTGAAGGGCGGACGAGCGACTGGCCGCGGCGTTACCCACTGCAGCCTGCTGGTGGCGGTGCGGGCGTCCAGGTGCACGGTGGTGGCCGGCCCGGAGACCGTGAACTGCGGCCGGGCCACCACATGAAAGCCGGTGAGCTTGGTGCCGGTGAAGCTGTAGAACGTCGCTATCGCCATGTAGTGACCGGCGGGCACGCTGAACCTGGCCGAGCCGTGGTAGAAAACGCTCTGCGACTCGGCCGGGTCGGAGAACCTGCCGATGTTGTCGACATTGATCACGCACACGATGTCGCCAGTGTCCGGCCGTCCGGCCAGGTCGGTTCCGGTGACGGTCAGCGTGTGCATGGGAAAGCTCTGCCGCGGTGCGGCCCGCCGGGTTCGCTCCCCGGCCAAGGTGACCGAGAGCCCGTCCGCGAACATGCCGTCCTGCCCGTAACTGCCGCGGGCATGGTCGGCGGCGAACTGCCGGGCCAAAGCCGCGCCGAAGGCCCTGGCTCCGGCCTCGGTCAGGTACCCCTGTGCCGCCTCGCTGGCCGTGTGCGTGATCGTCACCCCGGGCAGGCCGGGCAGCTTCCCCCGGTAGGCCAGCGTCACCGGAAGCCGGCCTGCCCGCTCCCGGCCGGCCAGGGCGGCCACGTCGAACAGGCTCGGGTCCAGGCCTCGCCCCAGGTAGGGCATTGCCTGCGGCGGAATCAGGTCGGAGTTCCCAGCCACGCTGATGCCGATAAGCGAGCTCCCGCGGCCGCCCGGGAGCACGGCGGCGGTATCGCGGGCGCCGGCGCCCAGGCCCGCCAGGACCCGGGCACCATTGATCAGCGACACAACGCCGCGCCGGACGGCCGCGCCCGGTAGCGCACCCGGTCGCGGCGTCGCTGCCGACCGCGCGGCGTCTTCTGGCCCAGGCGGGAAGGTTCCCAGCCGGGGCGAGGCGATGGCGGCCGGAGCCAGTGCGGCTGCCACGGCGACAGCCAGGCTCACCACACCAGCAACCCTGCTCATCCTCATGGGAGCGCTCCTTGCCCTCGGGGCCACGGCGCCCCGGGGTCTGGCGGGATGGCGGCGATCACGGCGAGACCCGGTAGACGCTGGGCAACGTCTCGGTGACCGAGCCGCCTCAGCTGCCGACGAAAGAGACGCTCCCCCACCAAACCGGTGGCGTGCACGGGTGCGGCCATCACCAACTCCAGCTTCCAGCCCATACATCCTCCACTTGCCGTGGAGCCCACCCACGTCGTCAGACGGCTTCAGCGGCCAGAAGTCCGCACACCCCAAAGATACGCATCTCGCTGGGTACGCGGCCGGGGCCCGTGGCCGGGGCACTAGCGAGCATCAGCGAGCATCAGCGAGCATCAGCGAGCATCAGCGAGCATCAGCGAGCATCAGCGCGGGACACCTATCATCCTGATCTGTGCCCAGCGCGGGCTACGCCGCCCCGCACGGATAGCCGTCCATAACGAGACCTCTTTGAGAGCGGTGTCAAGGGCTGCGGCGGATTTTCTTTGATCCGGGTTCTCCGGTGGCATGGTTCGGCTGGCCGGGGTGGCGGGCCGTAGGGTTGGGCTGGGCCCGGGAGTGGCTTGTCCGAAGAGCTGGCGTTCGGGGTGTGAGCCGGCCGCGCTGGAGTCAGAGTCGTTCCCCGGTTGCCCTCCCGGGCCCGCGTTCGCGCTGCTGGCGGCGTGGCGGGCATCGGCGCGGAGCCGGGCGTAGATGGCGTCGCTGATCCGGCGCTTGAGGGACCGGAGCGCCTCTTTGCAGGTCTTGCCCTCGGCGATTTTCTTGTCGTAGTAGTAGGCGCGGCCGTCGCTGTGGGCGTGGCGGATCTGGGTGATCGCGGTCATGTGGATGGCGTGGTTGACGCGCCGGTTCCCGCGCAGTGACAGCCGGTAGATTTTGCGGTTCCCGGAGGACACCTCGACTGGGGCGGTGCCGTTGTAGGCGGCGAAGCGGTTCCTGGTGGCGAACCGGGCCACGCCAGCGACGTCGCCGATCACGGTGGCGGCGACGAACGGGCCGACGCCGAAGAGATCGGTCAGGCTGGTGCCCGACGCGCGGACCGCGGCAGCGAGCTTCTTCGTCGACTCGCGCATCTGCTCATCCAGGCGCCGCATGTCCGCCAGGAGGTCGGCGGCCAGGCCGGTGCGGGCCTGCCCGGCGGCGCCCGAAGGCGTGACGCGCTCTAGGATGCGGGTGGCCTGAGCTGCGGTGATCTCGTCGGGCACGCCGCCGGGCACCAGTTCGCACAGGACGGCGTGGAGGCGGCACGCGGCTTGGTTCTTGGCCCGGCCCAGGTCCCGGTGCCGCCGGGACCACACCCGCAGCACCGCCGCGTGATCATCAGCGCTCACCGGGCGCCGGGTCCTGGAGCGCAGTGCCGCGACGGCTACCGACAGGGCATCGTTCGGGTCGTTCTTGTTGCTGTCGCCGGTGGCCAGCAGCCGGACCCGGGCGCCCAGCTTCGGCTGCACGTCCAGCACCAGCTCGCCAGCCGCGACGAGCTGCTGGGCCAGCAGGTGGCCCAGGCCGCCGGCGCCCTCGACCGCCCAGGTCCGCTCCGGCCACGCCGCCGCCCACGCCACCAGCCGCTGCGCCTGCGTCACTGAGGCACGCACCCGCAGCTTGCCCAGCGGCTCCTCGGCCGCGCTGATCGCCACCGCGGTGTGCGATCCCTTGTGCGGGTCCGCCCCGATCATCACTGCCGTCATCAGCACGCTCCAGTCCTCGTTCCGGGAAGGATGAGACCGTGGCGGGCATGCCTAATTACGGTGCTTGCGCGCGTTCCTCTTTCGAGCCACGCCACGGCGAGACCCAGCAGGCTGGCACCTCGTTATTAAGCCAGACCGCGACTGCGGATGCGGTCGGCAGGCGGTTAGGGAGCCAGCCCGCTGGGCCTCTCGGACGCTACGGCAAACCCGCAACGCCCGCCTCGATCTCAATTAGGCGGGTATCGCGCGTCAAGCACGCTGGATGTTCGTGACAGAGTGTGATGGCGGGCTGGTTGCCCGCGGGGCGGGCGGCCGCGCCTGGCGCTGCCTGCCCTGTGCGCGGCGAAGATGCTCTGCCCGCCCAGTCCGCCACTACCGGTGATCATGCGCCGTGGCGAGCGCTGGTCGCCCGGTCGGATGGTGCCGGGCGGCCGGTGTGGTATCGGGTGATCGCGGACCGGATGAGGTACCGGGCCGGATCAGGTACCGGGCCGGCAGCCGGCCCGCGGTTGCGCCCTGATGGAGTCAGCAGTCTGTCTGGGTGCTGATCGACGTCGCCGTGGTAGCTATCGGCGAGCTGGCCGCCGGCGTGGTGGCAGTCTGAACGGGCAGCGACGGTGCGGAGCCGGTCAGCTCCGGGCTGATGGCCTGCAGCGGTGTGCCGGCGTACTCGTCGCCGCAGGTTCCCGCGTTGCCGGAGCTGTCGGTCTGGACGACATACAACTCCTCTTTCTGGGCGGTGTAGTTCTCTGTCGGCCCGGCAGCCGCGAACCCGCCGGCCGAGGTTATGGCCGCGCCGGAGAAGTTCTCAGATAGCGGCAGTCCTGTGGGCTTGTACACCTGGTAGTACAGGTGCTGCCACAACAGGCTGCCGCTGGAGCTTACTTTCGCGATCCATGGCTCGATCGTCACTTCGGGTTGCTCAATGTCTTCGTCGCCGGCCAGGACGTAACTGCCGTCGCTGGTCTGGTGCAGCGAGTAGGCGTACGACCCGATGTCGGTGCCGCGGTAGACGCCGCCGCTGTAGGCCTGCTGCCACTGCAGGTTCCCGTCGCCCTCTTCACCGCCGCGCTCACCGCCCTGATCCTCACCGCCTTGGACCTGCCCGACCCCACGAACTTCGCCACCGAGGGAAAGAGAGTGCTCTTCACCTTCGCTGGCGTGGGGATCGCAGCGATAGTCATGCTGCTTGCCGACCGGCTCCAAAAGCGCCAAACCCCAGCGGCACCCACCGCACAGTGAACCCAGTCGCCAACCACAGAACCATCAACACATCAGAAGGTGGCTCACGCCCCCCAACCGCTCCCCGAACCGCCTTATCTGCCGAGCAAGCGTCGGGAGAGCAGGCCAGCCTCAACCGCGACAGATCGAGGCGGGTCCGCGCGCGGTTGCCATCAGCGGTTCGACCACGCTCTGCGATCAGAGCCACCTGCCGATCCGCACGCACGCAAGTGTCCGTGGCGGCATGGCTCGCCGCTGAGAACTCGCTTCGAACTCCATGCAGCCGGACATAGTGATAGGTGCCGTTCTGCCGACGTACTTCATCACGGCAGAACAGCGCGTTCGCCTGCAGTCGCTAGTCTGCATAGACCTCAGGGATGGCGCCTTTGATCTGCTGCACGGTTCCGGCGACGTCCAGGTAGGTGGTGTCAATGCCGATGTACCGGTAGTCAGCATCGGCTGCCTGCCGGATTGTCCGATCCTCGGGAACCTGGTCGACCATGTCGCGCCACTCCTGCGTGGTCTGCTTCGCCCGGCTGATTCGCCGGTGGTCACGCACCTCCTTGCCGGCCAGGAGATCGACGAGGAATACCGCCGAGGGCCGTGGCAGTAGCTGGCGGAAAGACACGTAGTCGGAGTAGCAGCGGAGGAAGCTGCCGGCGATGACGTTGACGTAGCCCGCGGCCCAGAAGTTCTCCACGAGGCCGGCCACATTTCGGCGGAGCAGGTCGAAGAACCTGTCGTCCATCGGGCAGGGATTGGTCTGCCCGATGTCCTCGGCGTCGATCCGGGCGCCGTACGGCGTGGACGGCAGCAGCGCGCGCACGATAGTTGACTTGCCAGCGCCCTCCTCCCCCGCTGATGATGATGAGCCGGTGCCCCTGGATCAGGGAGGCGGGCCGCTGTGAAGCAGACACTCAGCGAGTATGACTGACATCCTGAACGACGAATCACGCGCGCTGTCATCGGCACGCGGGAGCGTTGACCGGTGACTGGGCAGACGCGCAGATCGCCCGTCTGTCGCCGCCGTATGCGACGGCGTCAAGCGCCAGTCGGCGCCCAGAGCGGCGGCTCGGCGCGCGTGAGCCAGAGGCCGGTCTGATCACGGGAAGTGACGTTGAGCTGGAGTGGTCAGGCGGTGCCCGATTGCGGAGGCGGCCATGGTGATGACCTGGGCCGGCCAGGGCATCTGGATGCACCAGGCCGGCGGCCCAGATCGTGGCCGGGGGGTGTGTGGCAGACCGGCCAGGCCGCCCACCCAGCGGCATCGACTGACCTTGGGGTTGCGCTCGCAGGGGAGCGTGCAGCAGCATCGGGCCCGTGTCCCCTGCGAGCGCGGATGTGATCGTGGCGCTGGGCGGCGGCATCACCGCTGGCGGCGAGCTGCGGCCAGCGACGGTGGAACGTGCCCGCCGGGCGATCACGTTGTACCGCCGGGGGCGGGCGCGCCGGATCGTCATGTCGGGCGCGTATGGCATGTACGATCCGCCACCGCACCGTGCGGAGGCCACGGCCATGGCGCAGATCGCCCTCGCGGCGGGCGTGCCCCAGGGCGACCTCGACGTCGAGGCACAATCACGTGACACGATCGGCAACATCTGGTTCACCAAGCCGTTGTTGCGCGAACACCGATGCCACCGGGTCATCGTGGTGACATCCGGCTGGCATGCGCCCCGGGTGCATTACCTGACGCAGACGATCTGGGGACCCGGCTACCACGTGGCTGTCGAGCCGGTGACCGGCGAGCACAGCACCCGGCCGCCGGAGGAGATCGCCATGTGGGAGGAGGGGCTGCTGGCGGTGTCCCGCCGCTGGTTCGCCGGGATCCGCCCAGGTGATGACACCGCGGTCGGTGCGGTTCTGGCCCGGGAACACCCAATCTACGCCAGCCATCCAAAGACCACGCTGGCCGCTCTCGCGGATATGGTCACACGCCACCTGCCCAGCCGCCGCTGACACGGGCCTGGCCCAAGGCCAGCCGCGCCGGCCGCGTTCCCCGGTGACGCTGGCGCGGCCGGGCCGCGCAAATCGATCCCTTAGGGCACAGCTTGGGAGGTCGCCCCGTTTCAAGAACCGCCGTCCAGAACGGCGGCTTGGCGCGCTCAATCGTGGTGAGGCGTGGCTACGGCGGGTGACAGTCTCACCGGCGCCGCTGCCGGGAGCGCAGCCGAGACTGGTATGGGTTGTGATCATTGGCGTTGTCGCGGTGCGGCGCGACCCACCAGTTGATCGGCTCCGCGTCGCTGGTTATGCGGTCAAGGAGGCCGGTGATGAACTCGGCGTGCGCCCCCCACCGCGGGCGAAACAGAATTTCCAGAGTTCTCCGGCGGCACAGTGATAGTGGTGGATCGTCTCATCCACGGCATAGGTGTCGATCTCGCCGGCGCGGTAACGGTCGATCGCTGCCGCGGTATGGGTCAGCAGCTCGGCTAGCTGCGATTGGTGATAGGCGCTCACGCGTTCGCGCGCGGCGCGCCGTTCGGCACTGGTGCCCACGACAGGGACGCTACCGTGTCCCAGCCAGGCCGGGCGCGGGCCCGCTGCGCAGCGGCCCTCACCGAGGCAGGCGCAGATCACTCTGTTCCTCCCTGCTGAGTCGGTGTGGTAAGCAGCCCGGCTGAACATGAGGGGTCACGGCACACAGATTGCCCAGTCTGGGCGGCGGGAACCGAAGATCGACTCCGTATGCGCAACCCTGCCGCGCCCAAGGTGACAGCGATAGAGCACCCCGCCGCCGGCCAGCCCAGACCGGCTCTCGCGGTGTCCTTGGTTCCAGCTTCTGCGGCTCGGTGCAACGCTACTGACCATGAACGACATTACCCAGCGGCCAGGCCCGGATGCTGATGATGACTCTGTTGTGGATGACCCCGATGGCCGACTGGCCGCCTATGTGGCGAGAACCCAGACGGCGCTCGATCTTCTGGCGCTGGCCTCGCTGTGGATCGTGGTGGTCCCTCCCGGCGACTTCAGCACCTCACATGGCGTCAGGGTCGTCGTAGTGACCATCCAGGCTGCTGTCCGGGTCGTCTATGGGGCCGACATCGCCATCCGCAGCGTCCTGGCCAGGCGCCACGTTCACTATCTGCTCACCCATCCGCTCGGGATCGCCTCGGTGATCTTCCCGCCGGTGCGCGTGATCTTCAGTCTGCGGCTGGTCCGATCGGTGTTCCGGCGGGGGAACCTGCGCCGCTTCTTGCTGGCCGCATCCGTGATGGTCCTCAACGGCGCGCTCATCGTGTATCTGTTCGAGCGCCACGCGCCCAGGTCCAACATCCACACCCTGGGTGAGTCGCTGTGGTGGTCGGCGGTGACGGTCACCACAGTCGGCTATGGCGACTTCTTCCCGGTCACCACAGCGGGGCGGATCACGGCTTGCTTCATCATGGGCATCGGCCTGCTCACGCTGGCGGTGGTTACGGCGCAGGTGGCGTCGAGCTTCGTCACTCAAGGGCCCAGCCAGGCCCAGCGCGGCCCGCAGGTGGAGCCGGCCACACCGGAGGTGACACTGGCCGAACTCGACCAGCGGCTTGCCCGGATCGAAGAGCTACTCACCGCCGCCACCGCACCATCGCCGCGAGCCGCCGGAGCACCAGAGCAGCAATCAGACAGCGACCGGCCCTGACCCTGGTGCCCAACTCGTGAATGACCGGCTGGGCCGACGGACCAGCCGGGAGCAACCGCACGGTATGCAGTGCCGGCGGCAGACGGGCCGCGGATCGGGTATGAGCGGGAGTTCCTTGCCATGACGGCCATGCCTCGCGCAGAAGGCAGCCGCCGCACCGGTCTGCGCAGGGGAGCGTGCCGCACTGCTACGGGCCGTCCGGTGGGCCGACCCAAGCGACCAGCATGCGCTGGGCTGCCTGGCTGCGACGGGATTCCCCTGGGACGGCAACGAGACGCTACGTACACCTCGATCGCCAACTTCGCCATCGTCCGGGCATCGATCGATCGGCTCTGCCCGGGTCTGCCGGGACGTTCCGCCGCCGCGAGCTATGCGGGCTCATGGACGCGCAGAATGCCCAGATCTGGACTGCCAGCGCCTTGGTCGCCATCAAGTCCAGGTCCGCGCAGAACGGCGGGTATTCGCACAGGTCTTTCTGCGTTGGCGACCACGCATTGTGAGGAGGTCACCTTGGGCGCGGTCCCGGCCTGTTGCCCCCCACGGCACCAGCCTGCAGCCTCCCCAGAAGAACGGGCAGCCAGCCTGACGCTGGCATGGCTGGCGGGGCGCCGGGTCAGGACGGGCGCACCCGGCGAGCAGCCCGCTGGCGTGGCCACCAGCCGGGGACGGCCCGCCGGTAGGCCTCGTATTGCGCGCCGTAGCGCCGGGCCAGGGTGGGCTGTTCGTACCCGTAGACGAACGCGGTGAAGGCGCCGCCCACTGCCGCGGCGTAGCCCAGCAGCACCGGGCGGCCCAATAGGAGGGCCTGGCCTGTGATGACCGCCAGCACGGCCAGGTACATGGGATTGCGAACATGCCGGTAGAGCCCGTGCACCACCAGCTGCTCGGTGGGTGCGGTTGGCGCGGGAGTGCCCCGGCCCTCCAAGGCGAACTGCGCGAACGACCCGATCAGAGCGGCGGAATCCGGCCGCGGTCAGCAGGCCGCCCGCGACGCGCGCCGGCACCGGGAGCGCGGCACCTGGCTGCCAGCGCGTCAGCCACCAGGGGACGACCCCGGCCACCACTCCCAGCGCGATCAGCAGGAAGCCCGCGCTTCCCGCGACGGCTGCCTTCTTCCGCATAAGCACCGCCCAGGCCACGTTGCGCCGCGCCGCCCCACGCTGGTCAACAACGCGTCCGCACCGCCATGGTAGATACCAGGTAACACACACAGCGGTCAGAAGAGGATGACCGGAACGACTTTGGGTATTGGTTTGCCTCGGTTCGAGGAGCCGTTTCCGACCGGGAGGCGCTAACCGGTCTCATGCGGATCTCCCGGATTTGTTCAGTAGCCTGCCTTCCAGGTTCGATCCTGCGCTCGGGCATGAGGCGGCCCGGTGCGCATTCTGGCGCCGTGTTCCTCACCGAACATCGGCGCACCTGGTGGCCATACGAGATCAGCCCGATTCCGCGGCCTTCTTCAGAGCGGCAAGAGTGGCCGGTATCCCGCTGTGCGCCGCCTCGGTCCGGTCGGCAATCTGGGCGAGGGCATCATCGCCGTACCTGTCATGGAATCTGGCGATGCCGGCCGGCAGGAACTCCCACGACTCGGTAACCCGCGTCCCGCCGTCAGCCGGGGTGAAGGAGTAACTCCAGCGCACCCAGGACTGGCCCACCACCCAGGCAAACTCCCGGCCGCGGTCGGCCACGATGACCTGCGAGCGGGTCTCCCACGTCCGGCCGGGCACCTGGTTGCGCCCGGTGAACCACGCGCCTGCCCGGGGGCCATCGCCGTCGTCCCACCAGCAGGCCTTGCACACCGGACTGAACTCGCCCATGCGGGTCACGTCCGAGACCATGTCGTAAAGGGCTTCCGGTGAGCGGGCGACGACGACCGACTCGGAGTAATGCGGGCTGCTCATGACGACAGTATCCCCGCCGCCGGAGCGGCCAGGCGCACCGCCCGCAACCCGACAGGCGCCAGCCGCGCACCCCGGCCGAAAGCCCAGACAGCCGCCGCACGCGGCAACATCAGCTCGCCAGCACGATGGCCACGCGCGAATTCCCTGCGACCCTTTCCAGCCGCCCGCGGGCAATACGTCCGTCGATGTGGCGCGACGCCGGCCGCCATCTTGCTGCCGGGTGACTAGCCCACTGGCCGCCATCGGTCGGCGTACGCCCGAGGGTCTGTGGAGAGGGCTCCAGGCCACCGAAGGCCAGATCTTGCCGACCGGGCACGCACCGAATGCGGCAGATCCGGGCATTCGCTGCACCAGCAGTCGTGCATGAATATCCGGAGCCGCCGGACTGTGCGGATAGCAGGAACCTGATCATCGCATGCGCGGCGAACCGAGGAATGCGCCCGCGTGGCCGCCGTTATGGCGCTCTGCTGCCCTGCCAGCAGGGTCGGCCATGGGCATTCGAACCGAACAATCTGGCCGGATGGTGTAAGAGATCGAGGGCACGTGACAGTGTAGTGTGTGGGTCGACCGATGCAGCGCTCCGCTGACAGGTTCCAAGGCCTTGCCGCCGGAGCTCTGCCATATGGCTGCGCGGGATAGTAGGGCTTGCATGGGCAGGTATCGACGCGAGAGCTGATCAATGCCGGCCGCGATGCCGGCTTGGCTTCGCCGGGATGTTGCGGGAGACTTGTTGATGCATACCTCGCTGGCTGGAAGGCTGTGGTGGACAGTTTCGGTCTGGAGCGCGCTAGGCGTTGGCGCGAGACGCTGTGGGTTGTGATCGGCCAGCAGGGCGCCGCCCCTGAATCGCATTGATAAAACAATTGTAGGTGATGGCATGTTGCCTTCTTCAGAGCCAGCGCTCGACAGCGTCGACCACTTCATCAGGGTTGCTGGCGACATAGCAAAGATTCCGATTCTGGCGATGCCGCAGTACCGGGCCGCAGCCGACGACCTGTACCAGATTGCTCAGAAACTGCTAGTCGCAAATGAGAATATGGCTAGGTGGCTGAATCGTTTCCTGCTATTTGATTTCCGGGATCCAAATGCTCGATCGCGGTTTCTCGAGCTCGTTAATGATTACCGCAGCACAAAGGCCGGTCCGGGCTTCCGAGATATGAAGTTTAGCTGTGGAGACATTTTCATTATCTATGACCGCAACATTGCCGGCAAAATAGCTGATATATTCCCAGAGGACCAACAGGCGGGCGCAGAGGCCAGGCGAGCCTTCACGGATCTCGGTAGCGCCGACACAGACATGGTCGCCTTCATTTACGACACGGTCGTTGCAGATATCGACAAGTTCATACGCGACACCGAGCAGTCTGTCGATAGGTCGGACTTCGATAGCGCCGAGGCGCGACGCCTTGCATTCAAAGTAGCCTCCGCTCCGCTTACGGAGCGCCTGGAGCGGTTCGCAGGCGAACTGTCCGACCTGGTCCTGCAGTACGCACGCATTGCCGAGCGGCCGGTGACGCTCACCTAACTACCGTTAGCAGGGAGCTTGGCGCCGAGCAAGGATACTCAAGCTGGTTCGTGTCGCGCAGACGCGGGGCTCGAGCCCGGATCCTTCGCCTGACCGTCATCGCGGCCGGGCCTGATCCCAAGATCGGCCTGGAATAGGCTGATTATTTCCAGCCGGGCGCTATCAACTTCGGGAACTTCCAGCTGGCCGACCCTGGGGTTCTCCCTGAGCCTTGAGTGGACCCGGATAACTTGCGTCGAAAGCAGGCGGGCTGCCTTGGAAATTTTCCGCCCTGCGAATAGCTCGATTTCGGCCGTAGCCTTTAGAACGTTGGCATCCTCTGAATTACCCTGATTGGACCTTGCCTGCGTGTAACTTGCACTAATCGACCTCAGAAATTCTGCGTAAACCTGTCTCTTCATCTCATTAAGCGAACCCTCTACCTGCCATTTGTGCATACGCTCTGCCTGAACGTATTGAGCGAGGAAGCCTAGCGCAACTCCCAGCAAGCTGCCGATAACCGCTACTATGGCGGGGGCCATTGATCACTTCTCCATGAGCAGCCGCCGTTGTGACGATGAGCTTCGGACTGTGACTCCCCGCAGTGACGGGCGAACAGACATCGTAGCGACCATCTTCTCTCCTCTATCTCGGAGTGGAGCTTGACATCCTGCCTTAAGTGTCCCACCAGCAGCGTCAGTGCAGCGCGCCGACACCTGCGGGAAGGCTGGGTTCACCAAACATGCGATCTGAAGCCGACTGTGATCGATCACCTGCTGGGGCTAAGGACGCCCAGAACCGGTGGATATGGCCGCTCCCGCTACGACTACCAGTCGGCTATGGCGCCCGCCCCGAGTCGGCAGGGCTGCTCGGAGATGGCTCAAGCGCTTGGCTGGACGCTGCCCACGAAATTACCGACATCGAATGATCATGCTGACTCGCGCATAAGCATGCGCTGGCGGAACACCCGCTATTCGGCAATGCCGGGTGTCTCCCCCGGCTCGGCCAGGGTGAGCCGCTCTTGGTCAGGTGCCGGAGGCCATATAGGCGGCCAGGATGTAGTTGGGATGGCGGTCGAAGTTCTTGCGGGCTCGGTCGTACCGCATCGTGGTGCGTGGATCGGCGTGGCGGGCCGCGATCTGGACATCCCGCAGGTCCACGCCCGCATCGAGCATGGTCGTCACGAAGGTGTGGCGGAGCATATGAGGGTGTGGCCTGGCGATCCGCACGCCAGCAGTGTCGGCCAAGTGCCGGAGCCGGCGGGTGGCGGCGTGCCGGTCCATCCGGGTGCCGCGGCTGTTGAGCAGGATCGGCCCGCGGGTGCGGGTGCCGATCGCGCGGTCGATAGCGCGGCCGACCGCGGGAGGCAGCGGGACCAAGACGACCTTGGTGCCTTTGCCACACACCCGCAGCACCCGGTGGCCGTGCTCTTCACCCAGGTCTGCGACGTCGGCGCTGGTGGCTTCGAAGATCCGCAAGCCGAGCAGGCCGAGCATGGCGACCAATGCGAAATCGCAGGAGCTGGATGATTCCCTCGCCGTGGTAAGCAAGGCCTCGAACTGCAGGTGAGTGAACCCCAACGTCGTTGGCGATTCGGTCGGCACGGTTGGCCGACGGACATGGTCGGCGGGTGAGTGTTCCAGCACGCCGTCGATCACGCAGGTCCGGTAGAACCCGGCAGTGACCGAGAACCGCCGTGAGACAGTCGAGGGCTTGAAGCGGCGGATCTCCTGCATCCAGCGGATGTACAGCTCCAGGTGCGGGCGGCGGGCGGCCAGTGGATCCAGGCTGCGTTCTGCGCACCAGGCCAGGTAGCAGCGCAGGTCGGACTCGGTGTGCTCACGGGAGGCGCCCTTGAACCGGGCCAGGTAGGCGGCCGCCGCCTGCCGCAGCGGATCGGTGACCGGCACCGGGTGATGGGACGGGACGGACGGCAGTTCGGTGAAGTTCCTCATGCCCAGACGCTGCGCCAGCATCGCTCGGCCGCGAAGCCCGAGAACGTACCGGGCGCGGCAGATGCGGATGGTTCTCCAGGCCTCGTCGTAGGCATCTGCCAGACTTCCGGTGTGTGCGAGCGAGCTGTTCCGGTGCTGGGCCAGTGCTTCGATCCTGCGCAGGTGAGTGCCGGGCTGAGGCAGGAAGTCATTGAGTGCTGGATCACGGTCAGTAATGCCGGTGGGGCAGCCGGATTTCCGTTTCCGCCTGTCGATGCCAGCATTGTCGCGCCGGTAGCTGATGAACTCATCGCTGGCCTCAGTCCTGACCGCAGCAGGCTTCTGCTGGCACTGGCCGGTAATGCCCTGGCCGGCTGGGTGCACCTGCAACGCCACCCGGACCCGCCCATTGCTCATTGGGGCACCATCAGCCACCTGCAGACGCTGCCCGCCTTGCAGGGACGGGGAATCGGCAGCGCGCTTATGGAGTCGGCCAGGCGGGTCGCCCGGCAGGAGATGGGCCTGGAGCAACTGCGCCTGGCCGTGCGGGGCGGCATGGGACTGGAGCGCTTCTACGCCCGGCTCGGCTGGCGGCAGATCGGCCGCTGGCCCAAAGCCTTGCGGCTAGCGCCAGACAACGACCGCGACGAGATACTCATGCTCCTCACACCGCTCTGACGCACCTGAGCCACGCTACTTGCGGCATGAGCGGAAACCTGTTCGATGTCCCTTGCGGTGTTGAGCCAGACTCGCAATGCGGACGTGGCGGTCTGCGCCGGGGCAGGAACCAGCTTGCCCGCTCGGTTACGGCAGCTGTAGTTCGTTGTGATCATGGTGTTGTCTCGGCGTAATGGTGCCAGCGTTGATGGGCTTGGCGGGCGCGGTGCTGGTGGCGTCGTCGCCAGGTGGACCAGTGCAGCCGGTGGGCCCGGTCTCGCCGGGGTGGGGGGATGACGGTGTCGCGCAGGAGCCGCAGCAGCTCTGGAACGGTGATCGGGATCAGTCCGTCGTCCAGGCTTGAGCCGCTGTCGTGCTGGCGTTGCACGGCGGCGGTGACGGCGAGGTAGATGTAGGCGAGCAGGCAGATCGCGGTCCAGCGGTGCCAGGACGTCCAGCGGATGACCTGTCCGGCGTCCAGGCCGGTGGCCTGCTTGGCGAGCTGGTGATCTTCCTCGATCCGCCACCTGGTCACGGCGATGGCGATCAGCTGGGCCAGCGGGACCGGCCGGGGTGTCCAGCACCGGTAGAACGACAGCTTGCCGGTGTAGCGGTGCCGCCGGGCCAGCAGGATGCTGTGCCCGCCGCTGTGCTGGTCGGGAGTGTCGTCGCTGGTCACCTCCAGCATCGCCCAGTCGTAGTGCCGGGTGCCCTTGGTCCCCGCGCCGGTGCGCATCCGGTGCCAGGCGCGGGCGGGAACCATGCGGACAGCTTCGGCCGCGGTCATGGTGCGGCCCGCCCCGGCCGTCACGGTGTGGTTGGCGCGGACCGCCATGACATAGCCCATCTGGCGCTGGCGGATGCCGCGGCGCAGCTCACGGCCGCCATACACTTCATCGCCGGCCACAAAAGCGGCGCGGATCCCGCGCGCGTGCGCGCGGTCCAGCAGCCCGTCAGCTAACTGCGGCTTGGTGGCGAACAGCACCTCCTCCGGGATGCCGGCCAGCTCACGGTGCTCTTCATCGGCGGCGCACGCCCCGGGCAGGTACAACGCCCGGCCGATCAGCGCATGCCCCAGGCTGGTGGCATAGGTCAAGGTGACCGCCACCTGGCACAGCGCGATACCGCCCACGGTGCCGCTGTATTGGCGGGCCGCCCCAGCCGCGTCCGTGGAGGACTTCTCATCGGCGGTCTCATCCACGATCAGCACCGCGTCTCCGTCATCGAGGTGACCGGCCGCCCAGGCCGCCGCGGTGTCCAGCACCTGCTGGTCATCCCAGACCGCACGCGACAGCAGATGCTGCAGCCGGTGCGGCCCGCGATGCCCGGCCGCCTCGGCGATCGTCCAGCAGTTGTGATCTTCCAGCTCCATCAGCAGCCCGCTGACCATCTGGCCGCAGGACTGCCGGGTCTCCCGCCGGGGAAAACACCCCGCCACCTGGCCCAGCAGGTCCGCCAGCAACGCGGACCGGGCATCATCCGTTACCGTGGCAGCAGCGGCTGCCGCATCTTGATCGAGTCTCACAACCCATCATGATCGCGGCAGCCGCACCACTCCGCAGGCATCCTCCTGACCTGCGCCAACGACCCCACGATCACGAACTACCGCTGCCGTATCAGTGGCGTAGTACGGAGGGAGTCCAATTCTCGTGAGCGATGTGACTGAGATCCGCAAGCTCGCCGAGCAGTGACTTATCGCAGCCGATATTGGCTTCGGCCGCAGATTCATTGAGGACGCTGTCGCCCAACCCGACGAGGCGGTCATCCCGGTCTTCTGCATGGTGAGCTACCTGTCGCTCATCATCCACGAATCATTCGCCTACCTCACCAGGTCCGATCCAGGCGCGGCACGCGTGCTAGCACTCGAATACGGCACGGTCATTGCCCAGTCCCGCCAGCGCATCAAGCTTTTCGACGACAATCGCCTTGGCATGGACGGAGTGACGCAGTATTTCGCCGAAGCACTTACTACGACCCACCAAGAAAAGTTCCTGGGCAACACCTGGCTGCCGCTTGCTCGGCGTTGGGAAACTGACCTGGGATTGTACTTCTATGCGGGAAAGCTCGTATCTACAACCCACGTTGCGCATTTCAACCTTGGGACCGCGCCCGAGATGTTGGACGACGATCCTGGAGCGCTGCTACGCGGGATAGGAACGGACATGGGCCGGTACTTCAGCGGCCTGGCGGGCCAACTGGACTGGGATGGGCAATCTTTTCTCGTATCCATCGAGCCCAGGAAGCTGACGAGCCGCGACGTCAAGTCGTGGAAATATTACGGTCGTGTCTTCGAAAGCCTCAATGCCGGACTCGCGGCAGCGCTGACCGCTTTCCGCTGCTTGATGAACACCCTCGACACGATGCTGGTGCTGGACACTTCTCCGGCATCCGAGCAGACCTCGCTCAAACTGCGGTTCATCACGCTCTACCACGTTCTGGCGGGCTTGCGCGAGCTGCGGAGCAGCCACGAAGCTGAACTCAGCGACGGCACCCGGGCCATGCTTACGCAGATCGACAGTGACCCGACTTCGGCCCTGTTCCTTCGCCCCGCATCAAGGCTTCTGCGCAACACCCTTGTCCACTATGGCCTAGACAGTCGCCTGTCCACGGTCACGTTGGACCCCACCAGCCGCTGACAGGCCTAGTGGGAATCTACTACGACGACCTCGACTTCGCCGAACTGAGCATACTGCTCAAGCAGCACGCCCACACGGTGGCCAAATTGCTTGATGACTGGGCCGCCTCCTGAGACGGAGCGCGACCGCTTCAGTCGCAGAAAACTGTGCGCTGCGCGACATGAGCGGATGTTGGACGACACATATAGCGTCTTTTCTGCCGCCGCCTTAGCCTCCTATGGCCCTATTTCCTGCCAGGGCCATAGGAGGCTTACGCAGTTTCTAAGACTGTCCTGTGAAGATTGTCGTCATAGCGCTTGCAAAGACACCAGCAATTGTGCCGGTTATCTTGGCCTCGCCATCAGTCATACCCCACTTCTTGCAGGCTGCTTCGGTGCTGTCCTTCACAAGTCCATAAATGGGAAGGCCACCGGATAGAAACCCGGAGTCGCCGCAGCCATCTGAACTACTCATTGATGCCTCCTTGGGGAGCGGTTTCAACGAATAGCTTCTCTCAATGACATTACCCTGAGCAGGGGCCGAAGTACCCTTTTGGCAATGCAGGTGCTTGTAGGTAACCAGCTGCCAGTGGGCAGAACGGCCCACACGCCGGTCCCATCGGCCATGCTGGTTGCCGTGCTGGCGTTCGGCAGGCTGAACACTGCGCAACGCAAGGTCGTTGCACAAGGACGATCGCCCACTGCGCCACAGCGCTTACGTCACGGGAGCGCCTCGGTCTACGGCTGACCTGCTCGTCGGACTCTCGCATCATGCAGGGGCTTCGTTGGCTTGCCGGTGACCCGAGCTGTCGCCTGGAGATATGGTTCAAACGTGGCGGCGGACGGTATCTCAGGGCCAAAGGTAGGACTCCATGGCCTACGACCTACACTCACGAGCTTCATTGGCCGTGGTGACGCTGTCGACAGGGTAGCGGGGCTGCTGGCCCAGTACCGGCTTGTTACCGTGACGGGCCCGGGCGGGGTAGGCAAGACACGGCTGGTCGGTGAAGCGGCCAAAAACATTACCGGTAGATTCGCCGATGATGTCTGGTTTGTCGAGCTAGCGAGCGTTCAGGACCCAGCATTAGTGCCTGTTGCAGTTGCTTCCGCCATGGGGTTGCATCAAGTTCCTGGGCTGTCCGTTATGGATGCGCTGGTGTCAAACTTGGCGCGTCAGCAACTGCTGCTGGTCCTTGACAATTGTGAACATCTTTTGGATGAGGCGGCAGAATTCTGCGCCGCCGTCCTCTTGGCCGCAGATGATGTGCGGATTCTGGCCACGAGTCGTGAGCCCCTAGGGCTGCCCGGGGAAGCACGGTTTCGGTTGCCGCCTCTGACGCTCCCCGGCCAGAGTAGGTCGGGTGACGCCCTCCCATCGGAAGCGGAAGCCCTATTCATTGAGCGCGTTCACCAGCTCGATCCGCAACTCATATTGGACGACAATTCCAACACCGTGGTGGCGCAGCTCGTCCAGCGACTGGACGGCATGCCTCTGGCGATTGAGCTTGCTGCGGCGCGGGTGGAGTCGCTCGGACTGGTCCAGCTTCTTGACAGGCTGGATGATCGATTCCGGCTGCTGGTGAGCGCTCATCGCACCGTAGCCGCCAGACAGCGGTCACTGGAGGCCACCTTCGACTGGAGTTACCATCTGCTCACTGAAGCTGAGCAGCGCGTTCTCCGGCGTCTATCAGTCTTGCCTGGCCCCTTCACCCTAGACGCTGCGGAGGCCGTGGCGGGGCCAGATGCCGCACCAGCCGTTCTGCATCTGGTCGACTGCTCACTGCTCATGCCCCCCAGGGCAGGGTCTGATGACCGGGCACGCTATTCGATGCTCGAGGCACTACGCACCTACGGCAGAGAACAGATGAAGAATACCGGCGAGGAGGACGAAGCCGCGAGGGCAGTAGCTGCGCACGCATTGGATGTAGTCAAGCAGGCAGCTACCGAAATGGCGAGACACGATGGGGAGGTGTTGGCGGCGCGATGGCTTGATGCTGAAGACGCTGCTATTCACCAGGGCCTTGCGTGGGCCTTGACGCATAGCCCGCCAGATGCGCTTCAGCTGGCAGTGGCGCTGGCGCCGTGGTGGCGGCTGCGCGGCCGATGGGTCGAAGGATATGCGCTTCTGCAACACGCGGTTGAACGGACAGGGCCCGATGTAGATGCCTGGTATTCTGGCCATGTTTGGCTAGGTCGTCTTGGAGAGGCAACGTCCGATTATGATACAGTCTTGGACTATTACTCTGTGGCTGTGGACGCACTGATGGACGGGCCGCCTTCATTCAATGTGGTAGATAGCTTGGCGGGTAGAGCATATGCGCTGCGTAATCTTGGCCGCCTTTCAGATGCGGCAGTAGATGCAAGCAATGCCTTGGGCTTGGCGCGCCGGATAGGCTACGCCTCAGGCGAAGTGATGGCACTTACAGAACTCAGCTTGGCTGCATGTTATGCGGATGACGGCGAGGATAGCTTGGAATGGATTAGGCAAGCACAGAGAATCGATAAGGACCAGATTCCTGGTTGGATCGCCCGCTATTGTGACCTTGCCCTGCTATTTACGCTTATGAATTTCGATGCACTGAATGCCCCAACAGAAGAATATGCGCGGGCTTTGGCGCAGGCCAGAACCGCCGGCGATCTTTCCGGCCAGGCGGATTGCTCATATCTCATGGCTGTGCTCGCCCTCGAAACGGGTCGGCTGGGTGATGCCCGCCTGCACCTTCGCGAGACGCTGGAACTCGCATCTAACATCGGTTTCCGTTTGCGCATGATCGACACCATAGACGAATGCGGGTACCTGTGCGCCATGGCGGGGCGGTACACGGAGGCGGTTACTTTGTGGTCGGCGCGAGACATCCATCAATTCCAGGCGACTGGCGGGTTCGTCGACACGCCACACGAAAAGAATCGTCGCCGGCCACAATGGCATAACGCGGCACGAGCCCTGGGGAGCCAGAAGCTCAGTGCGGCCAAAGATCGAGGTACTGCCCTGACTCTTGCTGCGGCGGTGGAGCTTGCGATGATGACGAGTGGAGATCTGCAAACGCCACCCAGACCGGCCGGCCCTGGCAAACTCAGCAACCGGGAACGAGAGCTGGTCGCCCTGGTGGCTCAGGGTCAAACTGACTTTCAGATCTCGAAACAGCTAGTTATCAGCGTGAGTACCGTCCGCACTCATCTAGACCGGATTCGCGATAAGAGTGGATGCCGACGTCGCGCAGATCTAACGCGGCTAGCGCTTCAAGAAGGCATCGTTTAACCATATTTCGACTGCTCGCGGCAACAAGGACGCATGTCTCCTTTAGAATTGTCGCAGCCGAAGGCTTTACTTGCCTCACTGGATAATTTCGTGCGGATGTGAATTCGTTTTAGATCGTGCGATATAGGCCTCGCCCAGGCCGCTGTGGTGCGCCAAATGTGACGCTCGCTCATCGGCATTCTCTGAACAATCCAAGTCGAGTTGCAGGTCTCAGCGTTGCTGCAGGTCAAGGAAGATGCACAAACACACAAGGCCAGTCCGGGCTGATGTAAACAAACAGCAACGAGGAGAAGCGATGTGCGCTGTTCACTGCCGTATGTCCGCTCTCTGAAGTGCCCGTACCGCCGGTCATAGCGGGCACAAACCGCTGAGCAGGGCATTTTCCGCCGAGGCATTGGGCTCCGCTGCGGCCGACGGCCAGGCCCGTGACCTGCAGAGACGTCCCGTAGTTCAGAGAACAGGCAATACCGGGAGTTTCTGGGGCTCGGGCTGTCGCTGATGGGTGGGTGGGTGTCAGGCGGGGGGTGGGGGGGGCTGGTCATGGTTGGGCCGGGGGAGGTGTGTGGCGACGGCCTGGTATACCGATTCTGCTCCGGCGCGGGCGGTGGCGAGGTCGGCGGGCTGGGAGATTTCGCGTTCGGCGTCGGCGATGATGATGCGGGCCTGCTCGGCGACGGCGGTGCACAGTTCTGGGTTGTCGCCGGCCACGCTGGCGCAGGCGCTCAGGAGCCGCAGCAGCGCGTCGGCCACGGTCGGCTCGTGGTTGCCGTACCGGCGGATGAGGCCGCACATGACCGCGAGGTACTCGGGGAAGCGGCGTCCGGGCACAATCACTGCCGCGCCGTCAGGGTGGCGGGCAACGTGGTTGCCGAGCGGCTGCTGGGCGAGCGCGCAGAAGATGACCGACAGGTGGTCGACGGCCTGGACTGCGGTGTAGGGGTCGTTGACCGCCGGGGACAGTGCCTTGCAGGCGGTGTCGACCAGCTGGCGGATGCCGAACGCGGCGTCTTGCTCCAGGGTCCGCTCGAATCCGATCCGGACCTCGGCGTCCAGGACCGGCGCGAACGTCTGTGGGTCTAGCGCGGGATGGCCCGGTGCTGCGGGCCAGATCCACGCCAGCGTGGTCCCGGCGACCACGTGCTCGCCGACCCTGGGCCGAAGCCGCAGGCATGCCCCGTTCCGGGCCGCGTGCGACAGCAGCGCGTGGCACCGTACCGCTTGCACGTAGCCGGAGCGGCGGGAGGCGATCGCCGTGGCCCCGGCCGGGGGCACGGGTGTGTCGCCGCCGCCGGTCAGCAGGCCGTCGCGGATCACGGTGAGGGTGTTGCGCTGCACCGTGTTCATGATCGCGTCGACCTGGATGGAATGCACGAGGTGGTCAGCGAAGAACACCAGCAGGCCCAGGCTGGCGAACAGCAGCACAAGCGCCCCGCTCACCGCGAGCCGGGGGAAGCTGGCGGTCCGGCTGCCACCCGACACGCCCACCGTGTACAGCCCGGCGGCGCTGTAGGCGAAGGTGGCGACAAAGACGCTCAGCACGATCTGGTTGGGCCGGTCACGCAGGAAGTTCCGCAGCAGCCGCGGCGAAAACTGCGTAGACGACAGCTGCAGCGCCACCACCGTCAGCCCCAGCAGCAGCGCGATAACCGTCACCATCGTGCCCGCGATGGCAATCAGCAGGTTACGGGCGTCATCGGGAGTGCCCTGGAACGCCAGCGGGGAGTGCACCCCCACGGTGACCTGCGACAGCAACGAGCCGACAGCCAAAGCGGCCACCACGGCCAACGTCGGCATCACCCACAGCGATCCCCGGGCGTATTCAGTCAGCGTGTCACGGCGGATCATGCCCCGCTCCTCTCCCACGTGCCCACCCCAGATGGCAGCCATCCCAGGCCCGCACAGCAACCCCGCCCTCAGCAGGCGCTGATCACAGCCTGGCACGACCACCGGGCACGGCAAGATGACCCGCCAGCCTCCGCCGCCGGCACGCCAGACAGGCCGGCCTGACCGGAACCAGCCCGGAAGAACACGCCACGCGTGCCCGGCAAACGGCCCATCGCCACGTCAAGGCCACAACTCGCGAGCCAGGTCCCGGCCTGGGCCACAACCACCCGTCACTGCCTCGACAGCGGCAGTTGAGGACGTTCACCTCAAAAGCGAAGATGTATAAATCAGCCTGTCGCACAAACCCGAATGTGTCTCGCATCGCGAGATGAGACGTTCTGCGAGCCTCTCGTAGCCCGGGTCTGCGCTGGTCATGGCAGCAACGCCAGACTGCCCGCCGCTTGAATCTCGCAACATGAGACGGCCAAGCCTTTGTGCGACAGGCTGAAATATACGGCCAGGCTGTTCGTCCATTGGGCCATAACCGGGACTGCTAAGGGCGGCCAGCGACACGAAAGAGATCCTCATAAAGCCCGCTCCGGCCCGCCTGTTAGCGGCTACGAAAAAAGACCGTTTACCCCTGCCGTTATGGTCTCTACCAGTGGCTCACACCTCCTGCGATGTGGTCTTCTGGGAGCCGTCGCTGGTGCGTCCTCCAGCATCATGGCCAGGAAGGTCGCCGGCATTATGGCGCGGCGGGTACGTGCCGATATCGGGCGGCTGGCAGTGGCGATCGGCCGCGATCCCGGAACTGCTGGTAATTTCGGCTCTGAGCGGTTGGGTTGCCTGTCCCAGACCGTGTGGTGGTGGGCCGGGGAGAAGACGTCGCCTCCGGATTCGTGTGGTAATCGTCGCGCGATGAGGCCATGTTAGGGTGACCGCACGCGGGGCGCGCTGCTGTGATCGGGGGGCTGGCCATGGAACACTGGACGGATTTCGGGGTGGGCCAGTTTCCCTCCTTTTCGGCGCGCAAGAGGGTTGAGCTCCCGCCGCCCATGGAGGCGCTTGTGGGTGAACGGGCCGGTGCCGTCCAGCAGCCGCTGCAGGGTCTCACCTCGGACGGCACCGTGCGGCCTGGGCTGTTCCCCCTCCGGTCGACCGGTGTGAGCACGGCGCCGATCACCGGCGCTGCGAGCCATTTCCTAGGTGCGCTCAGCGCTGAGCAGCGCCAGCGGGCCGTGTTTCCTCTCGACGCTGAAGAGCGTCGGATGTGGTTGAACGTCCACCCTTTCTTGTTCCGCCATGGCGTGATGCTGGAGGATCTGCCGCCCGCGACCCGTCAGCTCGGACTGCGGCTGCTCGAAGCCAGCCTGTCGGCTCGGGGCTTCGCGCAGGCCCGCGACATCATGCGGCTGAACGGCCTCCTCGCCGAGGTGACAGGATTGCCCGACGACTTCGGTGAGTGGCCGTACTTTCTGTCCTTTTATGGTGAGCCCAGCGCCGAGCGGCCGTGGGCTTGGCAGATCGGCGGTCACCACCTGTGCCTCAACGGCACCGTCATCGGTGACCAGTTCCTGCTGACACCCAGTTTCATGGGCTCAGAACCGTGTCAGGTGTTTGACGGTCCGCTGGCCGGCACGATGGTCTTCACCGCTGAGGAGCGGGCTGGCCTGGATCTTATCCGCTCGCTTGATGAGCGGCAGGCGGCCCAGGCTGTTCTGCGGCCGTCGATCTATCCCGATGACCTCCCCCTGGAGTTGCAGGACCCCATGGACGGCCGGATGCAGGCCGGTGCGTTCCGGGACAACGCTGTGGTTGCTTATGCGGGTGTCTGCGCCGCTGACCTGACCGGTATGCAGCGCCGGTGCCTGCGGGCTCTGGCCGCCGTCTATGTCGGCTGGACGCGCGGGGGCCACTCTGGGGTGAAGATGTCCGAAGTGGATCAGCATCTGGATGAGACCTACTTCGCTTGGATGGGCGCGGTCGCCGATGATGGCCCTTTCTACTACCGGGTCCAGAGCCCGGTCGTGCTCATCGAGTTTGATCACCATCCTGGCGTCGCGTTCGACAATGTCGTGCCATCGCGCAATCACATTCACACCGTCGTCCGCACGCCAAACGGCGGCGACTACGGCATCGATCTGCTCCGCCAGCATCACCAGCGGTTCGACCACAGCACCGGGATCCACATCCCCCGGCCATAACACTTGGGGCTTCGGTCCCCTGCGCCCTTCGGGCCACATAATGCCTGATCATGCAGGTGGTCGAGGCGCAGTGTTCTTGGTTCTGGGCGCCTCACGATCACCTCCATATCCACCATGTGCGTGTGTTGCCGGGGTTTCGGGCCGCTACGCATGAATGTGCAGGCTGAGTCCCAGAACCGGCAAGCCGCTCGTGGGCACCTGATCGATTACCGTCGGCCGCTGGAATCCGTAACGTTGCCGGAACGCTCGGGGCTTACGGTGGGCCTGTTAGGCGGCGCAGGTCGCGGCTGCGCAGGTGGCGGATGAGGTTCGCAGGGCGCCTACGGCGGTGCAGCGGTGCGCTTTGCGCGTGCCGGTGAAATGGGGTGGGGATCGTGAACCGGTATGGGATGACGCTTGCCGCGGCCGCGCTGGCCGGGGCGGTGGTGCTGGCCAGTTCCCCGGCGGGGGCCAGGACCCAGGCGGCCCTGGCCGGGTCGGCTGCCACGTGGGGGACGGCGGAGGAACTTCCCGGCAGCGCCGGGCTCAACAAGGGCGGCGTTGCCCAGATCGTCTCGGTGTCGTGCGCCTCGCCGGGCAACTGCAGCGCCGGCGGGAACTACACCGACAGCTCGGGCCACAGGCAGCCGATGGTCGACACCGAGACAAATGGCAGGTGGGGGACGGCTGAGCAGGTTCCTGGGATCGCCGCGCTTGACCAGGGCGGCGGTGCCGCCATTACCTCGCTGTCGTGTGCCGCTCCGGGTGACTGCAGCGCCGGCGGGGACTACTCCGACGGTTCCGGGCACGGGCAGGCGTTCGTGGTCAGCCAGGCCGGCGGCACCTGGGGCAACGCGATAGAGGTTCCGGGCACCGGCGCGCTGAATGTCACCGGCGACGCCAGGGTCTCCGCGGTGTCGTGTGCCGCGCCGGGTGACTGCAGCGCCGGCGGCCAATACGACGACGGCTCCGGGTTTTTCCAGGCGTTCGTGGTCAGCCAGGCCGGCGGCAGCTGGGGCAAGGCCATCGAGGTTCCGGGCACCGCCAAGCTCAACACCGCGCACGACGCCGTGGTCAGCTCGGTGTCGTGCACCTCGGCGGGCAACTGCAGCGCAGGGGGCTACTACGTCGAATACAGCGGCTTCCTCGGCCTCGAGCAGGCGTTCGTGGTCAGCCAGGCCGGCGGCAGCTGGGGCAAGGCCATTGAGGTTCCGGGCACCGCCAAGCTGAACACCGGCGGCCTGGCCGCGGTCTCCTCGGTGTCGTGCGCCTCGCCGGGTAACTGCGGCGCCGGCGGGTCGTACGACGACAGTTCGGGTCATTACCACGCGTTCGTGGTCAGCCAGGGCAGCGGCACCTGGGGCAAGGCCATTGAAGTCCCCGGCACCCCCGGGCTCAACAAGGGCGGCGTTGCCCAGATTATCTCGGTGTCGTGCGCCGCGCCGGGTGACTGCGGCGCCGGCGGGTATTACACCGACGCCTCGGACCGCCAGCAGCCGTTCGTGGTCAGCCAGGCCAGCGGCACCTGGGGCAAGGCGGAACAGGTCCCCGGCATCGCCACGCTCAACAAGGGGGGCGCGATTGCCGAGATCAGCTCGGTGTCGTGCACCTCGGCGGGTGACTGCAGCGCCGGCGGGGACTACACCGACGGCTCCGCGCATTTCCAGGTATTCGTGGACAGCCAGGCCAGCGGCACCTGGGGCAAGGCGGAGCAGATCCCCGGCACCGCCACGCTCAACAAGGGCGGCAGTGCCGCGACCAGCACGCTGTCGTGCGCCTCGGCGGGCAACTGCACCGCCGGCGGCCAGTACAGCGACAGTTCCGGCCACCTGCAAGCGTTCGTGGACAGCCAAACCTGACCCAAAGCGATCACCTCGTCGGCCGCTCCAGCCGGCCCGCACACCAGAAGGTGAGCCGTTGGCGGCCATCGGCCTCTGATCATCTGTCGCGGCCGACCAGACGCACCACCCGCGGCAGAACCGGACATTGCCCTGGCGAGACAGCCATGAATAATCATCCAGCCGGGCCAGTCTCCTGTGAGCGCGCGCACTCCGCCAAGTACGACGCTGCCGACGACCTAGCGGGTCAATAACTGCGCGCACACCCGCCGATCGGCGCGATCCTGTCTGCTGATTGTCGCTGGGACGGTGTCTCGCATAACAAGCCAATCTGCATGGCTCTGCTCGCGTGAACTGAAGCGATGGGTGCGGTGCGGCGGTAGACGGCCGGTTCATACAGCTTGCGCCGTGACCAGCCACGCCGCGCCTGGCATGACCACGCCATCTGGCGAGGCGTACGCCACCAGGCGGTCCCGGACCTGTCCGGTCAGCTCGGCGGCTTGTGCTGGGCCGAGCCCGGCCAGCACCTCGGTGGCAGTCGGGGAAGCACGCTCGTACTCAAGCACGTCGTCCACGTCACGGCCGATGAGCATCGGCTCATCCGCCTTCGCGAATTCAATGCCGCCGAACCCCGCGGCCCTCAGCAACGCGCCCACCCCGCCGGTATCGGCGAGGGAGAAAGCAGCACCCGGCTCAGGCATCTCGCGGAGGCCGAGGACCGCCGCGGCCCCGTCGAACCCGAAGGTAAAGACGGGGTTCTCCTCGCGGGTGCGCCAGCACAGAAACGCCAGCCTGCCGCCGCGCCGCAGCGCCCTCCTCAAGTTGGCGAACGCCGCCGCCGCGTCATCGAAGAACATGACACCGAAACTGCTCAGCACCACATCGAAGCTCCCGGCCCCGAACGGATGCACCTGAGCGTCAGCGACCTCGAACCTGACGTTAGCGACACCAGCAGCAGCGGCGAGCCGGCGCGCTTCGGCCACCAGGATCTGGGACAGGTCCGCGCCCAGAGCGTGCCCGCTGCCGGTGGCGCGTGCGGCGAGGATGGTCATCTCACCGCAGCTGGGCCCGATGTCGAGAACGTTCTCCCCATCCTCGATCTGCGCGGCGGCCAGCAACCGCGCCCTCAGCGGGCCCAGCATCTGCTCATGCCGCTCACGCTGCTCGATGAACTCCCGCCCACTCGCCCCGTTCCAGTCCTCGGCCTGCTCCACATTCACCGCCACGAACGACACGCTACATAGCCCGCATCGAGGCCGCGACGGTCGCGGCGGCATTGCCAGAGCGGCGGGTTCTGCGCTCAGCCGCCGATAGGGGTTGCCCGCAAGACCGAAAGGAGCCCTTGTCCGGTCGATACAGAATCGGCGCGATCCGGCGCTATGCCTCCCTACGAGGTGGTCACGGTCTGTGATCCCGCCTCAACACCCATGACGCACGCGTAGCCGCCGTTATCTCAAGTCAGTTTCGGGTGTCCCTGATGTAGCTGGACGGGCCTTCAGCCCGAGTCGTGGACACGTTTATCTTAAGTTGTGTATACGACGCAGCGGAAGCTGTGGCATCCGCGTGACCTGCGTCTATCCTCTTGTTGCCGCCCCTTTTGAGGTCTGAGCCTCGCCGGGAACCTCTCATCAGCTACATGTCTATGACGCAAAACCACCGCTCTGCCAGGGCTTATTTAAAATGGACTTAGAGCGCCCGGCAATAGGTGTTACTTGAGGCGCTTGGTGGTGGGGCGGGTGTCCCAGCGGTAGCGGTGGCGGGCGCGCTGGATGAGGGCGCGGACTGTGACGAACGCGGCGGCCAGGTAGAGGTAGAACAGGACGATGGCAGGGTCGCGGTCGGTCATCCGGCGGAGCTTGCCGTAACCGTTCATCCAGGAGTGGGTGCGTTCCACCGGCCAGCGCCGCCCGGCCTGGATCGGGGCGGGCGTGCCCTTGCGGGCGATCTGGGCGGTGTAGCCCTGCTCATCGAGGGTTTGGCGGGTGGGTCCGCTGTCGTAGCCGGCGTCCAGGTGGCAGGCCCGCTGACTGGGCAGCGCGCCGCCCAGTTGGTCCGCGGCGGCCTGCAAGGCGGGGGCCAGCAGCGGCGAGTCGTGCCGGTTAGCGCCCGCGGCGGTGATGCCCAGCGGGATGCCGTAGTCCTCGGTGGCCACCGAGCGTTTCAGGCCGCCCTTGCGCCGGTCCACCGGGGAGGGGCCAGCGTGTTCCCCGCCGCCCGGCGCCTTGGTGATACACCCATCCACCGCCACATCGCCCAGCTCCAGGCCAATCATCTGGTCATAGGCCCGCAGCGCCAGGGCATGCACCTGCGCGCCGATGCCCGCCGCCGCCCAGCCCTTCAGCCGGCGGCGGATCGTACGGTCCGAACACCCCGGGCTGGCGATCCGCTCATACCCGCTGCCGTGCACTAACGCCGCGACGACGTGCTCGAACACCACCCGGTCGCGGATCCGCCGGCGATGGCAGCCCAGCGGGTGAGCCGGGTCAAACTCCGGGCGCTCCCCACCGAGCAGGCCACAAAACTCGGCCCAGACCGGCTCCAGCAGGCATGATGGCACAACAGGCACGGGACACCTCGATGATCATGGACTGTGGTAAGCCAATGATCATCAAGGACCCGTGCCTGTACCGTGTCACGACACGCCCAGTCGCATCCCAATTGCCGGGCGCTCTTAAGAGGCCTTCGATCTGGGCGCTCTGCCGAAGGTCGTCACCAGCAATCGACTGGTCGCATAACGGGGTGATCTGCGCGGCCGCCAGGACGCCTCCTAGGAGTCTCACCGGCGCGCTCGGGGCTGATCTGTAGGCCTGATCCTTGATCGCCCGGCTCGCCAGGCTGCCCAGACCGTCGGGCCCAACCTGGTTGTGGTGGCTCCTGCCGATGACGACCAGGAGGTGTTCGTCAACCCAGGTGACCTCGGGCAGGGCAGGCGGGCCAGGAACGTCGCGATGGCTGCGCAACTCCTCCGGCGAGTAGAGGGAGAATGTCGAGTAGTGGCGCCCCTCAGCCTGGGCCTGGAGCCGTTCGGCCGTGGCCGAGCGCGGATGTCTGAAGGTCTGTGCTGCGACCATGCTGAGCCCGCCGGTCCGCTGGACGGTGTCCCGGAACGCGGCCTCGCTGTGCAGGCGCTGCTCGTGCCCGGTGAAACCTGGGAAGTAGCGGCCCCAGATCGTCCGCGCGTTCTGCTGCGGGGTGCGGGTGTAGATGAACAGCTGGCCGCCGGGCGCCAGCACCCGGGCCACAGCGGTCAGGAAGCGGCCGAGGTCGAAGTGATGAACGCAGTTGAACGCGGTGACCACATCGAGGCTGGCGGCCCGCAATGGCGGCTGTTCGGCGGTTGCTTGCAGCGGCACCACCCCGCGGGCGTGGCCGTGGCCGGCGGCGCTGAGCTGTGCCAGCATGGCCGCCGAGACGTCGCTCGCGACCAGCAGCGAGCCGTCCGGCGGCAGGACGTGCAGCAGCCGTGTGTACCGTCCGGTCCCACAGCCGATATCCAGGCCGGTGACGGGGCGGTCAGGCAGGAACTGGCCGATCCTGCGCACCGGCGCCTCGTCGGTGGTGCGCAGCGATTCGTGGACGCCCGCTACCCGCTCGAAATGGTCGCCTCCGGCACCTCCCCGCGCTAGGCCTGCTAGCGACATCATGCGCTCACCCTGCTTTAATTCACCCACTGTTCACCCGCACGACAGACCTGCAACCCACATGGGTGCCGTGTGGCGCAAGGCAAGGTCACTGCGACAGGGCCGGGATCATGAGCGGTGTTGAGCAATTCAAGTTCCCACCGCTTCCTTGAGACCGTTTACCCACCTTCCGCCTCACGCGCTGCCAGTTCTGCCACCCGCACCCTCGCCTACATGCCCGCGAACCTCAGCGAGGTCCTGACCGGCCACTGCTACCGGGCCCATCCCGAAGCGCTCGGCCTCCGCGCTGCCTGGGCGAGCCACCCTTGCGGAAGTACAGGGGATCTCGTGGACTGAGGTGTTCTGAAGCTGGGCCGTCCGGGCTGGAGGGGCATCGCCGTGCACACCGGCGCCTGCCCGCGCGGTGAAGTGTGGTCCCTGTGCGTTGGCGCGAGCCCTCCGTGATCATGGTTTACCACTGAGGTCGATGACCTGGCCCGACGCGGCGAGGGACAGTGACCCGCTGTACACGGCAGCCGCAGGTGCCGATTCGCTGAACCGTTCCGCGGCGGTCATCGTTATAGCAGTAGGGATTGGTACGGCCAGCCAAAGGGGGAAACATGTTACTTCGTTCGACGCTCACTGCTGGAACCGCGGCGTTCGCCGCAGTCTTTCTCGGAGCCGGACCGGCGCTCGCGGCCGGCTGGACCGTCGCCCCATCCCCGCCGACCGGGCAGGACGCCTACATAAACGGCATCACCGCCCGCACCGACACGGATGCTTGGGCGGTCGGAAGCGTGGGCCAGCAATCGAACAAAGTGGGCTCGCTGCCACTCATCGACCACTGGAACGGGACCGCGTGGTCTCAGGCGACCCCGCCAAGCTTCCCCGCCACCAACGGCATCCACCTGGGCTGGGTGAGCGCGAGCAGCGCCGCCGACGCGTGGGCGGTCGGGACCATCAACCTCGTCAAGCACCCCGGTTACTTTGGCCCATTGACAGTCCACTGGAACGGCTCGACCTGGACGAACGTCCCAGACCCGCTGCCTCTCAACCCGGGCACCGCCCTAGTCGGCGTGGCCGATATCAGTTCCACGAACGCGTATGTGATCGGCAACGAAGGCTCAGAATACGGGCTGGTCGAGCACTGGGACGGCACCGCATGGACGAGGCTGGCGGACCCACCACCGTTCCCTGAGCCCAACGGGCCCATGTTCGCCGAGAACACTTTCAGCGCGATCTCCGCCACCTCGGCAAGCAACGTGTGGATCGTCGGGACCTACCTGCAAACCGAATACGGCAACATCTGGGACCCATACTCCGTGCACTGGGACGGCACCAAGTGGAACCTCGTCACGATGCCGCAGGTCACCGGCGCCGTCTTCACATCGGCTGACGCGATAAGCCCGGCCAACGTATGGGCAGTCGGCAACAGCCCCTCCGGCCCGCTCATCGCGCACTGGAACGGCACCGCGTGGACCATCACCCCCAGCCCCGCAGCCGGCACCCTCACCGGGATCACCGCCCGCTCGGCCTCCGACGTGTGGGCCGTGGGATACACCACCGGCCCGCAGACCCTCACCCTGCACTGGAACGGCACCACCTGGACGACCGTGTCCAGCCCCAATGTGGGCAGCGCCAGCCAGCTGACATCGGTATCCGCCAGCCCTGGCGGCGCGATCGTCTGGGCCGCCGGGTACAGCGGCGTCTCGGGCTCGTTCAACCCGCTCACCCTTCAAAACGGCTGACCGGCAAGGCCCGGGACCCGGGCACTGCGCACCCGATGACGTGCTTCCTCCCGGGCAGGGGTCCTGCCCGGGAGGAAGCATAGTTTCGCTGATGCCGCGCTACCGCCGACGCCGAACGAGCCCAGGTCAACGTCACCCGCACATCCGGGCCGCCATCGACCGCATCATGCTGGCCGCCCCGATCGCCGGAGCGCACCTGCAGTCCTCGATCCGCACCGGGCACAGCGTGCCGGTACCAGCCCGCAGCAGGCGGCCCAGCCCGCTGGCGCAGACGGATCGCTTAGCCTCGGGCTTTCGCGTGACAGTGGTCCAGGCTTGATCATTTAGACGCGAAAAGTGCCTTTGACCTGGAAGAATAGGGCTTGTCGAGAGACCTGTCCGCACCAGTTCGAAAGGCACTTTCCGCATGCAGCTTACCGCCCGCAGCTCCAAGATCATGGTGTCCGCTGACGGCTCCGGAATCGTCTCCCAGGCCGGCGGCTTGCTCCTGACGCAGGCCCTGCGGGCAACAGGCCTGGACTGCGGCCTGGACGTGGCGCTGGAACGGTGGCGGCCGGCCCGGGCCATGCACAGCCCAGGGAAGATCATCACCGACCTGGCGGTGGCCCTTGCGCTCGGCGGGGACTGCCTGGCTGACGTGGCGATGCTCCGGGCGCAGCCGGAGCTCTTCGGGCCAGTGGCCTCCGACCCGGTGGTCTCCCGGCTCGTCACACGCCTGGCCGGGGACGCGCCCCGCGCGCTGAAGGCTATCCGCGCCGCCCGGGCCGCCGCCCGGGCCCGGGCCTGGGAACTGGCCGGTGACGCCGCGCCCGGCGCGGATGGCGGCCTGGTCACCGTCGACATCGACGCGACGATCGTGACCTCGTGCTCGGAGAAAGAGCAGGCCATGCCCACGTGGAAGAAGACCTACGGCCATCACCCGCTGACCGCCTTCGCCGATCACGGCCCCGGCGGGTCAGGTGAGCCGCTGGCCCTGATGCTGCGGGCCGGGAACGCCGGCTCGAACACCGCAGCCGACCACATTGAGGCCACCCGGCTCTCGCTGGCACAACTGCCCCGCCACCTGCGGCGCCGGGTCCTGATCCGCGCCGACTCCGGCGGCGGCACCCAGGGGTTCCTGGCCTGGCTTGCCAAGCCGGGACGGCGCCTGCCCTACTCCGTCGGGTTCACCATCACCGAGGACGTGCAAGAGGCCATCCTCCACCTCCCTAACCGGATCTGGGAACCTGCCTATGACGCAGATGGCCAGGTCCGGCCGGGCGCCTGGGTGGCCGAGATCACCGGCCTGCTGGACCTCGCGAACTGGCCCAAGGGGATGCGCGTCATCGTCCGCAAGGAACGCCCCCACCCTGGCGCGCAGCTGCGGTTCACCGACATCGACGGCCACCGGTTCACCTGCTTCGCCACCGATGCCAACAGCGGCCAGCTCGCTGACCTGGAACTCCGCCACAGGCGCCGGGCAAGGTGCGAGGACAGAATCCGGAACGCCAAGGACACCGGGCTGCGCAACCTGCCCCTGCACAGATACGACCAGAACCAGATCTGGTGCGAGATCGTCGCCCTCGCCTGCGAACTGCTCGCCTGGACCCAGATGCTCGCGCTTTCCGGCAAAGCCCGCCGCTGGGAACCGCGGACGCCGTCATCCGCACATCGAGGCATACTGGGACGGGCTCGCCTACATCGTCCCCTGAGCGGCGCCGACGGGGTGGGCCAGACGGGTCGTAAGCCGAATCCCCGGCGCCGAAGTGTGCCCATTGCCTACGAGGATCGTCTTGTCTTACCTGACACTTTAGGTACAACGATCAAGCTCACAAGCTCAGCTTCCTGGAGGAGCCCCGCTCGCTTGGCGCCAACGGACGACAGCCAGCGGGGCAGGTGCTGTGACCCATATATAGGGCCGACCGTCGTGACGCACCTCAAGGTCCGCGGTGCCCCGCCCCGGGTTCCTAATTAACGGACCGGCTCCCGCCGCCGGCTGGCTACCAGCAGCCAGCCGGAGCCGGGTGCCCTGCTACGAAACGTGACCGCGACAGACGTCCCTGAACGATGGCAGGCACGCCTAACGATGCTCCTATGGTTGTCAAGAGCTTGAAGTGGACATTTTTAATCCTTTTTCGGGCGTCATAACCGAATGGTTCGAACTGGGTGCTGCTGGTTGCGGACAAGACAGGGAGGGGCCGCTCGGATGCGAGGGCAAGCTCTTATTAGGTCACACCCAGCAAGTCAGGATGGGGCCCGGGGACGGCCGGCGAATCGTTAGCAGGCCAGCACGGATGCGGCAGCCGATTAGAGGGCCAGGCCGTCCCCGGGAGCTTGTGTCAGCGGGCGGGAGCGCGCAGGTGCGGGTAAACCTCGCGGGCGACGTAGCGTTTGAGGCAGCGGATGATCTCCTTCTTGGACAGGCCTTCTTTGGTGCGGCGTGCCACGTAGGCGCGGGTGGGCGGGTGGGCGCTCATCCGGGTGATCACGATCCGCCATAGGGCGTGGTTGGCCTGCCGGTCACCGCCGGGGTTGAGCCGGTGGCGGGTGACCTTGCCCGAGGAGGCGGGGATCGGCGCGGTCGCGCACAGGTGCGCCCAGGCAGCTTCGGAGCGGAGCCGCTCGGGGTGGTCCCCGGCGGCGACCAGGAGCATGGCGGCGGTGTCAGCGCCCACGCCATACAGGGCGAGCAGCCCGGGGGCGCGGGCGGTCACCAGCGGGACCATCAGCTCATCGAGGCGCTGCAGCTGGCAGCCGAGAAACTGGGCGCGCCGGCCCAGCTCGCGCAAGGCGACCCGGGTGGGGTAGCCGACCGGGGCGCCGGGGCGGGGGCGCAGCGAGGCAAGCTCGGCGACCAGGCGGGCCGGGGTGTGCTCGCAGAACCGGATCCGCAGGTCATCGGGCCCGGTCAGGATCAGGGCACGGGCCTGGTTGATCGTCTGGGTGCGCCCGGCCCGGGCGCTGCGCTTGGCCACCATCAGCGCCCGGATCGCCTCCACCGCGCCATCCCCGCCCTTGGGCGCCCCGGCCGCCCGCCCGGACTGCGCAGCCCGGGCGGCGCTGACCGCATCCAGCGGATCGGACTTGCCCGCCCGGCGCCGGTCCTGGCGGTCGGCGCGGTCCACCTCCACCACCCGCACACCAGCCGCGGTGATATGCCGGGCCAGCCCGGCACCGTAACTACCGGTCCCTTCGACCCCGACCAGGCACACGGTGCCGAACCCGCCAAGCCAGCCCAGCAGCTGGGCATAACCGGGCGGGGTGGCCGGGAACTCCTGGACGCCGAGCAGCCCGCCGACCGGGTCGAGCGCAGCCGCGACATGCACCTCCGCGTGGGTGTCCACGCCACCGGTGATGGCACGTGTTGCCACGCGTGTCTCTACGATGGTCACTGTCATCCCTTTCTCAGGTTGAGGGATGGCACGCACCCGCTGGCCGCCCGGACCTGTGAACCCCGGCCTCTAGCCAGGCCAGGCAGATCAGACCGGCAACGCCGGTGGGTGCCAAAGACTGGGGCCCGGCCGACAGATCGTTATCAAGACAGCCCGAGCGGCGTCGGCCGATTCGGAGGTCAGGCCGGGACCCGGTCCCGACCCTACGCCCACATCACCGCAAAGCCTCAGAAGCAGGGCCGGAGCACTTACCCACATCCTCCCTGCCGATTCGGCATTTATAGCCTCATCGCCTCTTGCTTCGATGAGCGCATGCCGATCATCCAGTTCTGTGCACGGATGCGCGCGGCGTCACGCCCGGTGCCGGGCCCGCCGTCCGACAGCAGGTTTCTGAACTGACGGAACCCCAACAGGTAAGGAGCCGATCTTCAACAGTCCACGGTTAGACGGTTGGCCCGGCGGCAACGTGGCCGGCCATTAGCAGTCCGATCGCCTCGCGGCTGGTCGTACGCGGATCGACCTCGCCCACAATGCGCCCTTCGTACATGACCAGTATCCGGTCGGAGATCGACATCGCCTCGTCCAGGTCCTCTGAGATGACCACTACAGCGGTCCCTTCCGCGCGCTGGCGGATGAGCCGCTCGTGGATGTACCGGGCCGAGCCGACGTCAATGCCGCGGGTGGGCTGCGCGACCAGCAGCACCCGGGGCGACCGGGACAGCTCGCGGGCCATGATCAGCTTCTGGATGTTGCCGCCGGACAGGTTGCGGGCTGGCACGTCGAGGCCGGGCGTCTTGACGCTGAAGTCCGCGACCAGTTCTGTGCAGTGCCGCCGCACCGCGGCCGGGCGCAGGAAGCCCTGGCGGAAGAATGCCGGGTTGGTGCTGTCCACCAGCAGCAGGTTCTCAGCCACCGTGAAGTCCCCGATCAGCCCGTCCCGCATCCGCTCCTCGGGGACGTAGCCGAAGCCTGCCTTCCGGATTGCGGCTGGCTTGCGGCCGGTCACGTCGGTGCCGTCGAGCAGGACCCGGCCGCTGGGGACCGGCCGTAGCCCGGCGATCGCCTCGGCCAAATCCCGCTGGCCATTGCCGGAGACTCCGGCGATTCCCACGATTTCCCCAGAGCGCGCCTCGAAAGAGAGCCCGCGCACGGCTTCGGTGCCGGAGTCCCCGGTGACGTGCAGGTCCCTGACCGCCAGCAGCACGCCACCGGGGGAAGCGGCGGCGGGCGGCGGCTCGGTGCCGAGGTCGTGCCCGACCATCATGGCGGCCAGCTCCTGGCGGGTAACCCCGGCGGCGGCCACGGTGGCGATCTTGCGCCCACCGCGCAACACCGTGATCCGGTCGGAGAGTTCCAGGACTTCGTTGAGTTTGTGCGAGATGAAGATCACTCCCAGCCCGCCGCGGACCATTTCCTTCAGCACCCGGAACAGGTCGCCCACCTCCTGCGGCGTGAGCACCGCCGTGGGCTCGTCCAGCACCAGCAGCGACACATCCCGGTACATGGCCTTGATGATCTCCACCCGCTGGCGCTCCCCGACCGACAGCTGCCAGACCGGGGCGGTCGGCTTGATCGCCAGGCCGTAGGCGTCCGACAGCTCCCTGATCCGGGCACAGACCCGGCCCGGGTCGGTAAGCGGCCCCCGCGACGACTTCAGGCCCAGCGACACGTTCTGCCACACGGTGAGGGTCGGCACCAGCATGAAGTGCTGGTGGATCATCCCGATGCCGTGGGCGATGGCCGCGGCCGGGGAGCTGATCGTGACCGGCTTTCCCGCCATCACGATCTCGCCCCGGTCCGGCTGGTAGAGCCCGTACAGGATCCGCATCAGGGTGCTCTTGCCCGCCCCGTTCTCCCCGAACAGGGCGTGCACCTCGCCGGCCCGGACATCGAAATCGATGTGGTCGTTGGCGAGCACCCCCGGGAAGCGCTTGGTGATCGCGCGCATCTCCAGGAGCGCTCCCGGGTTGCCCGCCATGTCGCCTCCTTCCGGGCACGGGGCGCACTCTCCGTGCCTGACCGCTGGCACGTTACTGAGGTGGCTTGATCGCGCCGGACTCGATCTTGCTCATCACGGACTCGCCCGCCGACTTCACCGTGGCCGGCAGGCTGTAGGACGGGTTGAACGCGATCTTCTCGCCGCCGTTGCTCAGCTTGATCACGAAGGTCGAGCCGCCCAGCCTGCCCGCCTTGATCCCGGCCAGGATCGGCGACAGCACCACCGCCCAGTTGTAGACCTGGGACGACACCACGCTGGTCGGGGCGAGCGAGGACTGGTCCCACTGGGTGCCGAACCAGGCCACGTTCTTGGTCTTGGCCACACCGATCGCGCCGACCACCGACTGTGAGCTGCCGGTCAGCACGTCCGCGCCCTCCGAGGTGTAGGACTTGGCCGCGCTGGCCATCAGGCTGACGTCGCTGAACGAGCCGGTGAACGACAGGTGCACGGTGGCATGCTTGTCAGCCGCCAGCACACCGGCCTTGAAGCCGTCACAGTACAACTGTGCGTCGCCGACATCGATCGGGCCGATGACGCCGATCACCTTGCTCCTGCTGAGCAGGCCGGCCATGTACCCCTGCACGTAGCCGCCCTCGTTGGAGGCCGCCTGGTAGGCGTAGACGTTCTTCAGGCCGAAGGTCGACCCGGCCGTGCCCCAGGCGAAGGAGACCTTGGGGTACTGCTTCGCCAACTGCTGCACAGTGCTGCCGTACTGGGAGCCGTTGGCGATGATCAGGCTGTAGCCCTCCGCGGCGAACTGCCGCATCGCGTTGGCGGCGTCCGACACCACGAACATGTTGTCCTGGACGGAGACCGATAGGTGGTAGCGCGTCTTCAGTGACTGCACCGCGCTGTACATGGCCTGGCTGAACGCCAGGTCGTTGGTGGCGCTCGGAGTGATCAGCGCGACCTTGAGCGTCTTGGCGGCCGACTTGGACGATGTCGACGTGCTGCTGCTGCCGCCGCAGGCGGTAACGGCGAAAGCGAGGACGGCCCCGATTGCAACGAGCAGCCACCTCACCCTTCCTCTTCGTCTCATCATTCCTCCTCATCTGTGGTTTGGCGTGGACGCAGAGAGCAAGTTCCTGCTCAGCCGCCGCGCAGGTACGGTTTGCCGAGAGCGGTGGGCTGCCGGTAGCGGCCGACCAGGAACACCAGCGCGAGCAGTACGATGACGGCGGGAGCCGTGGCGGCAAGGTCGGAGACCGACACCGGGATGATGCCGAGCGTCTTCCCGGAGAGGATGACCGCCCCCGTCAGGCCGTACAGCAGCGCGCCGATCATCACCCCGGCCGGCCTCCAGCCGCCGAAGTACACCAGCGCGACCGCGATGAACCCGGCACCCTGCGTAAGGTTCTCCTGGAAGATGCCATCCAGGATGAGCAGCGAACCCCCGGCCAGGCCGGCCATGACGCAGCCGAAAATGACTGCCGAGTAGCGAACCCTGGTAACGCTGATCCCGAGCGTGTCGGCCGCCGCCGGGTTCTCCCCGGCCGCGTGCACCTGCATCCCGTAGGTCGTGTGGTGCAGTATGTAGGTGAGCGCAGGCACGAGCAGGAACGCCAGGTAGACCAGGATGTTCTGCTGGAAGAACATGGTCCCCAGGTAGGGGATCCGGTCCAGCAGCGGGATGTTGACCGCATTGAACATCCCGTGGGAGTTCGTGATCGGCAGCGGGGTGCCCACATACCGCTCGAACAGCGCGCCGGACAGGCCGAGCGCGGCGATGTAGATCCCGATCCCGCTGATGCCCTGGTCAGCGCCGACCGTCACGTTGAGGAACGCGGTGACCAGGCCCATCACCGCCCCGACGCCGAGCGCGACAAGCATCCCAAGCCCGATGTTCTGGGTGTGAAGTGCGGTGAGGTACGCGCCGAAGGCGCCAAGCAGCATGATCCCGTCCACGCCCAGGTTCAGGACCCCGCTGCGCTGTCCCACCGTTTCGCCGAGCGCGGCCAGCAGCAGCGGGGCGGCCAGGGCGATGCCGGAGGCGACCGTGGCAGACAGCACGGCCGCCGTGAAGAAGTGGCTCATGGCGGGGCCTCCTCAGACCGCTCGACCGGAGTCAGAGGCTGCCGTGGCGGCTGCGTTGATGCGCCAGGTACTTGCTCGGTAGTGGCTGGGGAATCCGGTGCCTGGCCGGGTGCGTCGGCGCCGGGCCTGGTCGGCGGGCTGTCGGCGCGCAGCCGGGGCACCACGCCGGCGAACAGCTGATGCCAGCCTCTGGCTCCAGGTCCTGCCTGCACGTTGGCCCGCTTCCGTACAGCGTCGAGGGCGACCACGAAGCACACGACCAGGCCGACGATCAGCGTGACCAGTTCCTGGGAGTAGGGCACCCCAAGCGCGATCCCCAGCGACACGCCGCCCACCAGCATGCCCGCGAACAGGTACGCGGAGAGGATGGTCCACAGCGGGCTGAGCCCGGCGAACAAGGCCACTACGATGCCGTAGAAGCCGTCGCTGCCCGTGAACCCGGTGAGCGTGCCGTCCGTTACCATCCGGTGGCTGATGCTGCCGAACACAAGCATCGCGCCGGCCAGGCCGCACATCGCCCCCGACAGGGTCAGGGCCATGGTGATGGTCCGCTTGACCGGCATCCCGGCGTAATTGGACGCTGCGGTGGACAGTCCCACCGAACGAATCCGGAACCCGAAGCTGGTCCGCCGCAGCAACACCCACGCCGCGATCGCGACGAGCACCGCGATCACCACGCCCAGGTGGAACTGGGTGCCGGGGATGAGGATCGGCAGCCAGGAGTTGGGTGACAGCAGCCGGGTCTGCGGGATCCGGCCCACCACCGCGAACGACTCGGACCTGTCGATCATCGGGCCGGACAGCAGGTAGTTCACCAACTGGACGGCGACCAGGTTTAGCATGATCGTGCTGAGGATCTCGTTAACGTTCCGGTAGGCCTTGAACAGCCCGGGGATGGCCCCCCAGACCGCCCCGCCCGCAGCGCCAGCCAGCAGCACCAGCGGGATGAGCAGGATGCTCGGGAGGTTCGGCAGTGCGAGCGCGGTCGCAGTGGAAGCCAAGCCGCCCATCGCGATCTGCCCCTCACCGCCGATATTGAGCACGTTGGCCCGGAACGCGATACAGATGCCGACACCGACCAGCAGCAACGGCACCGCTTTCACCGCAGTGCTGGTGAGCGCATACGAGCCGACGAAACCGCCCGTAACCAAAGCGTGGTAGCCGGTCAGCGGATTCGCGCCCATCGCCAGGATGATCAACGCCCCGATCAGCAGGGCGGCGACCGCAGCGGTCGGCAGGGCCAGCCAGCGCAGGAACACCACCCGCCAGCCACTCGCGAACGCGCCAAGCATCGCCCGGGGCCCGGACACGGCCTCAGAGTGACCCATCCGGCCTCCTCTGGCCTCCCGCAGCGAATGGCGCTCGCCGACACCACCGCAACCTAGATAATCTTCGGGATGGCCAGCCAGGGACCTTAGGGCTCTGTGGCGGGTCATAGGTCCCCTCACTGGCCGGGCGTCGAAGTCCATCCGCCGGCTCCTCGCCCACCACGGGGCGCGCATCGCGGCGTCACCTGGGAGCTTCCTCGTCGAGGGCCTGACCGGGGCCTTGGTCGAGGGCGAACTTGGGCGGGCCCGCGCGTGGGGAGAGCGGCTGAGTGGAGTGACTGCCTCCGGGGCGCCGCCGGGCCTCCTGACGCCGTTGCCTGTCAAGAGCGCGACGGTGCGGGAACACCGTGGAGCCGTCAGCGGGCCCGGCGACTGTAGTCGAAGAAGTTGAGGAACCACTCCGTCAGCTTGTGGCCCGCGGATGAGCCCGCGCTGGCAGGGTTGTTGAGTTGCTTGCCCAGAGCCCTCAACGCGGGAGCAAGCAACGGTCCGGCCATCGGCCTTCCGTGGCCCGGCGCCAGCACGCTCGGCTCCAGCCGGGCTAGTTCAAGCTCTACCGCTATCCCGAACAAGGCCCACGCGTTATCACGGCTGGACCTTGCAGAGCCATCAGCCGCGTCTTCGACCACCGCCCGCCGGTCTCGACATCGGTCGGGAACGACACAGCCCCCATTGGCCAGCGCCAGCCCGTCAGGTACAAGCTGAGGATCGACCCAGGTGTCCGTGGCCTGTTCATACCCGAGATCGCGGTCAACGGATACGAACAACAAGAACTTCTCCTCGCCCCCGGAACGCGCATCCGCGTCGACAGAGCCAGCCTCGTAGGCGGACGCTGGTATGTGCTCGCCACCGCTCTTGCCCCACGTCAACCGACCGTCTTGTGAACGGCCACAGGATCCACCTTGCGGCATGACCGGACGTGTCGGCGCGCCGACAGTGATGGATATTCATGCAAGCGGGTCGGCCCGATCATCGGTCGAAGCGGAGATCGAAGGACCGCCGGCACGCGGAAGCCTACCTTCCGGCGTGCGAAAACCCCCGCCGTTATCTGTGGACGTCGGCTGAAGTCGGATCGAGGCGCTGGCCGCGCAGATGAGGTGGTTCTGTGATCCGGCGATCGGGGATTTGAGGGCTGGGGGTGCGGTCCGGGCTGCTGCGTGCGAAGCCCGGCAGGGTGGGCCGGCCGGGGACCGGTTGGGCGTGTCCCGTGGCCGGTCCCCTGTAGGCGGGCTAGGCCAGCGCTTGCTCCTGGTCATTGGTGAGGGTGCGGCGGGGGCCGCGGACGTACAGCCCGGTGAGCCAGCGTCCGGCGCGGGTCAGGGGGTCGGGGGCCGCAGGGGCGAGGGTGATGTTGCGTTCCTCGCGGTGGACGGCGAGGACCACTACGGCGAGGATTCCCATGGCGAGCCCGGCGGCGAGCAGGCAGATGGCCACGAGGGCGATCAGAGCGGTCATGACGGTTCCTTTAACTTCGCTGGCTGGGGGCAGCCGCGGTGCGGTTCAGGAGGGGAGCGGGGCGGGGCGGATGCGCCTGAGCACGCGGGTGACCGGCCGGCCAGCCCGGTGAGTGTGCCGGGAGGAGCGGGCGAGGTGGCGGAGCTGGCGCGCCAGGCGCTGCTGGCTGGCCTGCGCGAGCATGTCGCGCTGGCGTTCGTGGGCGATCTGGCTGGCGATATGGGGGTGGGTGAACATGGCCGTCTCCGATCTGCTGCGGGCCGGGGCGGGACGCTCGGGCCTCCGGTTGACACGCTGCCTGGTGGCCCGGGTGAGCACCACACATGTGCGGCCACAGGAGACCCACAGGACGGGGCGCCTGGCCGCTGTGGGCCGGCCCCGAAGGCTGCTGGCTGCCCGGGGTGGTGCCAGCCGCCCCGATCGCGGCTGGATGCGGGAGCCAGCCGTGGGCCGTGGTGACTCCGCCGTGGTGACTCCGCCGGGGTGCCGTAAGCAGCGTCAGGCTGGCCGCTGGGCCTGCTGGCAGCGCGCTTGTAGGCTTGCAGGCGGTCGTGTGCCCGTGGCAGGTGCTGGCCGGGGCTGGTAAGGGGACGATGGGCCGATGGCGGAGCTGGCTGCGCCGGGATTCGGGGGGCTGCTGCGGCGGCTGCGGGCCGAGGCCGGGCTGACCCAGGAGGAGCTGGCCGAGGCGGCCAGCCTGTCCCCGCGGTCGGTCAGTGACCTGGAGCGGGGGATCAACCTGACCGCCCGCAAGGACACCGCCCGGCTGCTGGCCGATGCGCTGGGCCTGGCCGGGCCGCCGCGGGCGCTGTTCGAGGCGGCGGCGCGCGGCGGGGCCCCGGCGGCGGGCGTGCTGGCGGCGGTGCCCGGCTCGCTGACCATCATGGCGGGCAACTTGCCGGCCCAGCTGTCCACGTTTGTCGGCCGGGACCGGGAGCTGGCCGCGGTCCGGGCGCTGGTGGAGTCCTCGCGGCTGGTCACGATCACCGGGCCGGGCGGGATTGGCAAGACCCGGCTGGCGTTGCAGGTGGCCGCCGCGTTGCTGGATGGCTCGGGGGACGGGGTGTGGCTGGTGGAGCTGGCGCCGGTGGGCGGACCCGAGCTGGTAGCGCGCACCGTGGCGGCTGTGCTGGGTGTCCGCGAGGAGCCGGGGCGGCCCGTGCTCGACACCCTGGCCGATGCCGTCGGCGACCGGTCATTGTTGGTGGTCCTGGACAACGCCGAGCACGTGCTCGGCGCGGCCGCCAAGCTGGCCGACGCCATGGTGCGGTCCTGCTCGCGGGCATCCCTGCTGGTCACCAGCAGGGAACCGCTCGGCATCAGCGGGGAGCACGTCTTCCGGGTTCCCCCGCTGGCAGTCCCGCCCGCCGGCCTGGCCGCCCCCGGCCCGCTGGCCGCTTTCGAGTCGGTGCAGCTGTTCGCGGAACGCGCCGCAATGCGCCGGCAGGGTTTCGTCGTTGACGAGGCCAACGCCGCGGTGGTGGCGTCGGTCTGCGTGCGGCTGGACGGGATTCCGCTGGCCTTGGAGCTGGCCGCGGCCCGGCTGGGTTCGCTGTCGGTGCCGGAGATCAGCTCCCGGCTCGATCACCGGTTCCAGCTGTTGACCGGGGGGAGCCGGACCGCGCTGCCCCGCCACCAGACCCTGCGCGCCTTGATCGACTGGTCCTACGACCTGCTCACCCCCGGGGAGCAGATCGTGCTCGACCGGCTGTCGGTGTTCGCCGGGGGCTGGACCCTGGAGGCCGCCGAAGCGGTCGCCTCCCAAGGTGACGCAGGGGAATGGCAGGTGCTGGACCGCCTGGCCGCCGTGGTCGACAAGAGCCTGGTCCAGGCCGACGAGACCCGGGGTTCGACCCGCTACCGGCTACTGGAGACGGTCCGCGACTACGCCGCCGAACGCCTCGCCCGGCGGCCCGGCGCGGAACTGGACCAAAGCCGCGCCGCCCACCGCGACTACTACCTGAGCCTGGTCGAGACCGCCGACACGCACCTGCGCGGACCGGACGAGGCCGCCTGGCTGGACCGGCTGGAGGCCGAGTTCGACAACATCCGCGCCGCGCTGGCGTACAGCCTCGCCGAGCCCGGCAGCGCCGAGCCCGGCCTGCGGCTGGCGACCGGGCTGCGCTGGTTCTGCCAAATGCGCGGCCACGGCGGCGAAATCCTCGAGGCGCTCACCGTCCTGCTCGAGCGACCCGACGCGCCCTTGTCCACCCGGGCCCGGGCCCTCGCTGCGAGCTGCCACTTGCTCAATCAATTCGGCGATCACTCGGCGATCGCCTCGAGAGCGGAGGAGGCCATCAAGATCGCTCGTGGCCTCCCCGATCCTGCCGTCGTCGCCGACGCCCTGTCCATGCTGTGCTGGTTCAGACTCCTGCATGGCGATCTGCCCGCGCTGGCCGACATCGACGAAGCCGTCGGACTGGCCAGGGCAACCGGAGATCTCCGGCTGCTTGCAGAGGTTCTCGGCCGCCGGGCGGTGTGCAAGGTTGATGTGGGCGACTTGGACGCTGGCGTGGCTGACCTGGAGGAAACTCTTATCCTGTCGCGGGCGACCGCAGACAATTACCGGCTCGCCTCCACGCTGGCCAACCTTGGCGTGAATAAGTTCGCAGCCGGGGAGCTTCCGGCGGCCCGCGCGTACCTTCAGGAGGCGTGCATAATTGCCGACAGCCGTGGCTACCAGAACCTCTCCGCCGGGTTGCGGGAGAACCTGGGTTTCGTCGACCTCATCGACGCCGATCCCCGCAGCGCCCGCCGCCTGTTCCTCGACATCCTGAACACAGCCTGGATCACCGGTACCAAGCCGTATGTTCTCGGTGCGATCCTCGGCGTGGCCCTGGCGGCCGGCGCCGACGGCGACCCCACCGTTGCCGCCACCCTGCACGGCGTCGCTGACGAACTACACGAGCAGGCCGGACGGGCATTCGAGGCTCTCGAAGCGGGGCTGCGCGACCGTGACCACGCTCGTCTGCGCGCTACGCTGGGCGAGGCCGCGTTCGAGGCCGCTTACGCCCGCGGCCGCACACTCAGCCAAGCCGACGCCATCGCGCTAGCCACCGCGGCGACCGGGCCCGATCCTGGGGATGCGCCGGCCATTACCGTGCCCGCCGGTCAGGCGACGGCGGAGGACTCTGCTGGCCTGCTGTCGGAACGAGAGCGGGACATCGTGGCGCTGTTGGCCGGGGGGGCGACCGACGCCCAGATCGCCAGGCATCTCTACCTGTCGGTCAACACGGTGCGATCGCACCTGGAGCGGATCCGCGACAAGACCGCTGCCCGCCGCCGCACCGACCTGGTCCGCTACGCCATCCAGGCCGGCATCGACCCGGTCACCCCTCCCACCTGAGACCCGGCCCCTCCCTGCCCCGATATGACCGGCCTCCCGGCGGTGAATGGGGCCGTACGGCCCACACCGGCCGTGCCCCGTTGGGCCGCCCGGCCCCTGCCGCCAGGCTCCGGCCCGGCTGACGCTGGGTCTACTGTTCCGCCACCTGGGCGGGACTGCGAACAGAAGGGGCAGACATGAGATCGATGCGAAGAACACGTTCAGTACACATCCGCGCAGGCCAGGGGCCACCCGGACAAAGCGGGCCAACAGTAGCGTCAGCCGACTGCCCTGGACCAGATCGGTCCCTGGCAGCGAGGGGGGTTTCTACGAACATGCAAGCTGTTTCCTGGACGCGCGGGCGCGCAGGACGATACGCGGCGACCGCGCTGGCGGCGGGAGTGCTGGCCTTGGGCGCTTTCGCCCCCGCCGCCGCCCAGGCCGCCGCGCCGACGACCCTGTTTGTGTCGCAGGGAGGTCTGGACAGCGGCACGTGCACGTCGGCGAATCCCTGCGCCACCGTCAGCTACGCCCTCACCCAGGCCGCCTCCGGCGCCACCATCGAGGTCTCGGGCACGATCGACGATCACCCGGTCATCTCGCACCCGGTCACCATCACCACCTGGCCCGGCGGCCCGGCAGTCTCGCCCGCGGTCCTCGACGGGACGGCGAGCGGAACTGTCGTCACCGTCGACTCCGGGGTTACCGGCGTAACTCTGCACGACCTGACTATCGAGAACGCGCGTGATGACATCGCCAACAGCGGCACCCTCACCCTCACCGATAGCACCGTGTCGGGGAACTCGGGCGACGGCGGAATCCTCAACAACGGCACTATGACTGTCATCGACAGCACTGTTGCGAAGAACTCGGGCATCGGCGTTTGGAACGGCGGCGGGGCGATGACGATCATCGCCAGCACCATCTCGGGGAACGCCGGCGGCGGCATCTTGAGCGACGAATTCGGCACCGCCACCCTGGGCGCCACGATCGTGGCCGACAACACCGGGTACAACTGCAACAACAACGGCACTGTTTCAAACCTCGACAGCGCCGGGTACAACCTGACCAACGACACGACCGGCGCCGCCTGCGAGTTCGACGCCGCGACCGACCTGGTGAACAAGAACCCGCTCCTCGGTGCCCTCGCCAGCAACGGCGGGCCGACGCAGACCCTGCTGCCCGGCGCCAAAAGCCCGGCCGCCGACGTGATCCCCAAAACCACCACCTTGCGCGGGGTTGTGGTCTGCCCAGGCACCGACCAGCGTGGCATCGCCCGGCCCGGACGAGGGGAGACTCGCTGTACCATCGGCGCGGTCGAGGTGGGTTTCAATAACCCGACCACGACGTCGGTCACCGTGAGCCCGGCAACAGTTACCGCTGGCACCAGGGTCGCCTACCTCGCCGTGGTGACCCCGAAGTCGGGCACTGGCACACCGGCCGGGACGATTACATTCACCACCGGCTCCACCAGCCTGTGCACGGCCGTCCTGTCCGGTGGCGACGCTGCCTGCGGAGCCACCAACGCCCCGGCGGGGACCGACACCGTGACCGGAACCTACTCCGGTGGTGACGGCTATGCCAGCTCCTCGGGTACCGCAACCCTGACCGTGACACCGTGACAAAGACCTAGCGCCCGCCAGGGACCATCGGCGGGCTCGCCACCTCTCGTCCCATTAGGCCCAAGGCCGGCAGTCAAGGCCTGCACGCTGCTGTCAAGGGCCCTATGAAGATCGACAAAGCGGCGGAGGTCCTGCAGGACGGGTAATCGGCCAAGATCATCCCGTCCTGAGGGACCTTCGTTGCGCGTTCAATGTGCCACTCGTTCCGCGTCATGACCTCACCAAGACGATGACCGCGCCGATCCCGGCCGCGATGACGAACACGACCGGCGTGCGCGCCGAAACGGTGGCCCTGAGCCCGTTCCACCCCGCTAGTCATGCATCACAACGCGCACGGAATCGGCAGGGATCCCAAGCCGATTTCGGGTGTCTCCGCCGGAGTCACGCAGTCCTGGTGCCAGAGCCAGCCAACGATCATGAAGCTCTGCATGCGTATTCGCTGCCCGGCATCGTCATGTATGTACGCAACGCACTACTTTCGGCATGAGCGGTAGCTGGAATCCGGCCGGACCGCCATAGCCAGATGCGTGCCGCGGGACAAGCTCTGGTTGGGCGCTGGGCGGTCCATCTTTGGGAATCACGAGGTATCGACCGAGTCGACTGCGTCCGGTTCGACCGCTCGACGCCAGGCCTTGATCATGAAGTGGCACTCGGCACCGGAGCTGCTCCCGCTGACCGACTTCCCGGCCGAACCCATCTCAGCAGAGGCGTTTCATCCGGCCGTATAGAAGGTCGTGCCGTCCGGGAGGGCAGTTCGCAGGCCGCCGGGATGGACCTCACCGAGGGTCCGCCTGTGCCAGCCCAAGATGCCGTTCGATGCCTGTCACGTTCGTCCGCGTTCAGGCAGTGCACCCCGATGTCGGCTGGATCCTGCTGCCGCCACGCTGCCATGAAGATCAAAAAGACCTGACCGCCTCCTGGCGATCAGGCCTCTGACCTGGACTTCCTAGTAGCGGGGGCGGGATTTGAACCCGCGACCTCTGGGTTATGAGCACAGAGCAGCACGGTTCAACCCAGTCCGGCCCTCGCCGACACTGACCGCCTAGGCAGCATGAAGCGACTACCATGTAGTCATGAGCAAACGTGCCGCGACACCAGTCCGGTTCGACGCCGCAGTGGCACAGCGGCTGTCCTCCTTCGTCGCCGCCAATCCGGGTATGTCCCTGTCGTCGGCGGCGAACAGGCTCGTCGACGAAGCTCTGCGGGTAAGTGAGCATCCCGGCATTGTGTTCCGGCCCGGTCCCACCGGACGGCGCGCCGGTCTGGCCGGGGGGCCCGACGTCTGGGAAGCCGTTCGTGCGATCAAATCTGCCCGGGCGGCTGAACCCGGGCTGGCCGAGGATGACCTGCTCGCCATGGTGGGCGGCAACACCGGCGTGCCGGTGCGGCTCCTGCGCATCGCCATCAGGTACTGGGCCTCCTACCCCACTGAAATCGAGGCCGAGATCGCCGCCGGGGACCGAGCCGAGGAACTCGCCAAACAAGCCTGGCAGCGTGAGCAGCGACTGCTCGCCGGATAGAAGCATGAGCTACCCACTGCTGCTGGATGAGATGCTGTCCGGCAACATCGCCGGTGAGCTCCGGTCCAAGGGACATGATGTGCTCACTGTCGTTGTCGACTCTGCGCTGCTCGCCTTCCCCGATGACCAGATACTGGCACACGCCACCACCACGGGCCGTGCCTTGGTCACTGCCAATATCAAGGACTTCATGCCCCTCGATGCCCAGTACAGGGCCGCGGGCCAGACCCACGCCGGGCTGATCTTCATCTCCTCTAAGACCTTCCGCCAAGACCGCGCCTACACCGCCGCCATCACCGATGCCCTTTCCGCATTCCTCGACCAGGATCCCGGCCTGCAGCCCGGCCAGGTCATCTTCCTTCCCCGCCAGTAGCACCGCTGCCACGCAGGCAGTAGTGGTACACCAGCGCCTTCTGCGCTTCGGCCCGTCACGGGCTGGCGCTGTCCGAGGTGGCGTAGTGCCGGTCGATCGTGGGTCGCGGGGTGAGCGGTGTGACGCGCAGGAGCCGGGCGGCCGGCGCGGGCAGCCACCAGTTGAAGCGGCCCAGTAGGGCGACGAGGGCGGGAGCGAGGATTCCGCGGATGATGGTGGCGTCGATGATGATTCCTGCGGCCAGCCCCGTGGAGAGGATCTTGACGTCGGTCACCGGTACGCCGCCGAGGGCGATGAAGGCGAGGCAGAGGATCAGTGCGCCGGAGGTGACCAGGCGCCCGGTGTGGCCAATCCCCCGGACGACGGCCTGGCTGGTGTCCGCGGTCTTCTCGTATTCCTCGTTGATGCGGGTGAGGATGAAGACCTCGTAGTCCATGGACAGGCCGAACATCAGGGCGAAGACCGCCAGCGGCACCCAGAGGGTGACGGCGCCAGTGGCCGGGCTGGAGAACAGCGCGCCGGTGCCGTGGCCTTCCTGCCAGACGAAGGTCAGAACGCCGAATGCGGCGGCCAGGGAGAGCAGGTTGAGCAGCAGAGCCTTGACCGGCAACCACAGTGACCGGAGGGCGCGGGCCAGCAGGATGAAGGTGGCGAGCACGATGGCGGTGATGATGATGATCAGGTTGCGGCCGTAGAGGGCGGCGATGAAGTCGGCGTCCTGGGCGGCAGAGCCGCCGACGCGGGCACCGGGCACTCTGGCTGCCAGCATCCGGATTTCACCGAGCGCGCTCTTGCCCGCGCCGGTCGATGGATCCGCCGGTGACCAGGCGTCGGCCACCTGATGCCCACTCCGGGACCAGGCGCCGGGCGTCACGACGGTGATGGGCGTTCCGGGCGGCGGTGCGGTGCTGTGCGCGGGGAGCAGGATCTCGGTGGGGCGCAGCACGCCCGGGCCGATGCCGGATGAAGTGAGAGCCTCCAGGCCCGCACGGGCGGCGGCGGGCGCGGTGGCAGCGGTGGCGGTGGCCTGTGGCTCGCCGAGGTTAAGCGAGAAGACCGGGGCGATGAGCACGGCCAGGACCGCTACCGCCCCGACGGCCGACCAGCCCGGGTGAGCGACGACGGCTCGCGCGATCCTGGTCCACAGCGGGCTGGCGGTCCGGGCCGGCCTGCGGCGGGGCCATTCGAGCCGGGGGCCGATCCCGTCGAGGATGACGGGCAGCAGGGTCCCCGACACGCCGATGCTGACCAGCGGGATGAGCATCCCGGCCAGGCCGATGCTGCGCAGGAATGGAACAGTGGTGAGCGCGAGCGCGGCCAGACTCACGGCGACGGTGAGGCCGGAGAAAAGCACCGACCTGCCCGCGGTGGCGGACGCACGCAGCACCGCGGCCCGGTTGCTACGGCCGTTGCCTCGCTCCTCTCTCCAGCGGGTGACGATGAGCAGCGCATAGTCGATGGCCACGCCCAGGCCGACCAGGGCGACGATGTTCTGCACCAAGGTGGACATCGTGGTCAGGTAGGTCAGGGCGTAGATGAATGCGAAGGCCGTGGGGATCGCCACCGCAGCGATGATCAGCGGCGTGATGGCGATGAACGAGCCGAAGACGACGGCAAGGACCACCAGAGCGCCAAGCCCGGCCAGCAGGGTTTCCACGAGGACGCTGTTGCCGGCGCCCCGGCCGCCGGAGGACAGGATGGTCGCGCCGGTAACCCGCACCGGGGCTCCGTGCACGTGCTGGCCGGCCAGGGCCTTGTCCAGCCGGGGCAGCGCGGTGGCGTAGGGGTTGGCGCTGGTGAAGCTGGCCACGGGGTAGATGAGCTCGAAGGTGGTCCGGCCATCGGCGGAGACGAAAGCCCGGTCACCCGTGGAGACCCACGAGGCGGTCCGCGCCCCCGGCAGCGCGGCCGCGGCCTTCCCGAATGCTCTCGTCAGCTGCTCCCTGACCCCAGGCGACTGAACGGTCACCCCCTGGGGAAGCCGGACCACGGTTACCAGCGGCGGCTCATTTCCTCCGGATCCGAACGTCTGGGCGATCGCCGTATTCGTCTCGTACGCGGGCTGGCCGGGAAGATCGAAGGTAAACGACAGGCGGCTGCCCGACCTGGCCGCCGTCAGGCCCCCGACCACGGCCAGGAGTACCCAGCCGGCGACCACGAGCCACCGATGGGCGATCGACCACCGGGCGATCCGGGCCATCCCGGAGGCGGTCATCGACGCACCGCCCGAGGACGCCCCGGCCCGGGTGGCACGCTGTGCCGAAGGCGGAGTTCGGCGGGGAATGGCTGCAGGTAGCTTTGGCCCGCGAGCCAGGGGAGCGCACCACTGCTGGCGTGATGGGCGAGCAGTGCAACGGGGACGCTGAGCGGCGCCTGCCCGAACCGGTAGGCCTCAATCTGCAGCAGGAGATCCTCGCGCCGCGCCTGATCCAGGCCCCTGGCGGCACCGCTGAAGGCGTGCTGCAGAGCGTTGGCATGCCGCCCGCGGGTGGCCTTCGCGGCCATCGCGGCACAGAACAACTCCCGGTAGGCAGCCGCCGTCTCCGCCCGCGGCCTGCGACCGGCGTGCGCGACGACCTGGCCCGCCTGCAGGTAGCGGCCGGGATCATGGGCCAGCAATTGCAGCTTGTGCCATGCGTGGAAGGCGATGAGGTCACGCGGGCGCCACGGCCCGGACAGCAGTTCACGCAGCCGCGCGCCAGCGAAGACCCGCTCGGCGAATGCCTCGCGCAGCAGGTCATCGCTGAGGCGGCCCTCCTCCTCCACAGGCAGCAGCGGGAACGCCGCCATCAGCCGCTGAGCGAAGACGCCGCGCCCCCGGTGGTCGGCGGGCTGCCCGGCGTCGCGGTAGCGGGCGATGCCGTGAACCCCGCAGGTCGGAGAGCGTGATTTGAACACGTAGCCGTCCAGATCCACCGGAAGCGGAACAGTGGCGACCGCCGCCGTGTGGTCCACAGTGCCTGCGCGGTTGACCAGCCGTCCGCCGATGGTCAGCCGCAGCGTCTCGCGCGGGCTGCCCAGCCCGATGGCCATCTCGGGGCAACGTGGCACCCAGTCGGCGTGTGCGTCCAGCTCATCGGTGAGGAACCGGCAGCGGCTGTGCCCGCCGTTGAACCGCACCTGCTCGCCGAGCAGGCAGCTCGACACCCCGATGCGCGGGCGCACCGGGCGCGCCGGGCGCGGCTGGCCGGCGCGGGAGGCGATTGCGGTGGGCATTGGGTCTCTTCTCCTCAGGCCGTCTCCAACGGCTTCGGGTGGCGGCTGCCGGGCGCGGTGCCGCCGTTGGCTGGTGGCGGCTGGTGCGGTGAGAGTGCTGTTGGCGCCTCACGCACCAGTCGCCGCGATCAGCGGGCAGCTAGAACCGCAACAGGGTGCCCGCGGCACCCAGCTTGAGCCCTGCGGAGAACAGCTTGGTTCCCAGCGCGGCGTTCAGCGCCTTGGCCGCGGCCGAGGTGAGCTTGAGGCCGATTCCCTTGGCGGTGACAATGTGCTTGCCCACGGTGAGCTTGGCGTGCGACAGGTCGAGACTGAACAGCGGCACCCGCGCCTTGGGGTTGCCGTTCACGATCCCGGTCAGGTCAGCGTGGGACAGGTCTACGGTGAACTGGCTGACTTCGATGTTCTTGCCGTTCGTCACGTTAGCGAACAGGATCCCCCCGGCGTGGTCGACCTTGCCGCCGAGCGGGCTGGGGGTGACGCTGCCGCCGGTCACCGGGAAGGTGAACCGTGCTGCCGGGCCGCTTTTGGGGAGAAGCACCGACTCGGTGCCCGGCGAGGTCGCGAGCGGCACGATGCCGTTCTTGAGCAACGCCGGCGCGATGCCGGGTGCCGTGGTGACCGCGGTGGCCCCGCCACGCAGATGCACCGCCGCAGCGGCTTGAGCCCCGGCGCCGTGCGACGTTGCTCCTGAGGCCGCCGTCGTTGCGCAGCCTGCCAGGCCCGCGATCGCGGCCACTACGGCCAGGTACCTGAAACCTCGCATGTCTTCTCCCTCCAGCCCCGCCGCTGCGTGACATTGTCTAAGTTTCGTCGATGGTTTGTTCACGGACGAAGGTACGCCAGGCGTGCACATATTGTCAAATGTCTGTCGAAGCACTGTAGAGTGTTGCCATGGAAGCTGCCACGGACCGCCCTCTGCTGCGCATCGGCGAGCTGAGCCGGCGCGTGGGGGTCAACGACCATCTGCTGCGAGCCTGGGAGCCCCGATACGGCCTGCTGCAGCCGGTGCACTCCCCCGGCTGCTTCCGGCCGTACTCCGAGGCGGACGAGTCGCGGATCCGCACGATACAGGCCTACCTGGCCGAGGGGCTGTCCGCGGCGGAGGCTGCGCGCGCCGCGCTTGATGGCGGCGCCGGTGCCGTCCCCGGTGCCGGTCCGCCCGCTGCCGTGCCTGTGGGAGGTGGGTACTCTGCCGCGCTCCGGCAGACCCTGGACACCTTCGACGAGCCGACCGCGCAGGCCGTTCTGGACCGAGTGCTCGCCGACCTGTCTGTCCCGGCCGTCCTGCGCGATGTGGTGCTGCCCTGCCTCGCCGAACTCGGGGAGCGCTGGGAACGTGGAACGGCCAGCGTCGCCATGGTGCATTTCGCCACCAATATCATCCGCGGACGGCTCGCCGGGCTGGGCCGGGGCCGGGGGAGCAGGCACGGGCCGCAGGCCCTGCTCGCCTGCCCGCCTGGCGAGCAGCATGACCTGGCGCTCATGATCTTCGGCATCGTGCTGCCCGGCAACGGGTGGCGGATCGACTACCTGGGGGCCAGCATCCCGGTCGAGGACCTTGCGCGGGCCGTTGGCGTCTCGGGGCCTGACCTGATCGTCCTGGCGGCTACCCGGCCGCAGGCCCTGGAGCCGCGGCGGGCCGCGAGCTCGTTCATCGCGGCCACTCGATATTTTCGGCCTCGGTAACTGGGTCGCCGGTGAGCAGCCGGGCCCCCACGGCGGCGGCGATCTGCGGCGTGGCGCCGGCTCCGGCCAGGGCGAGCGGAGCGCACTGGGCGAGCGCGGTGAGTTGGGTAGCCTGGGGCTCGAGGTTCTCCGGCAGGGTCGCGGCCAGGACGACGAGGTCCGGGCG
>CAVPSA010000045.1:0-93196 GCA_963707905.1 uncultured Actinomycetes bacterium
TGGTGACCGAGCCGATATCCGGTACCGGCTGGTCGTGGTCACCGCCGGGCACGCCGCGCTGCGGGGCAGCCCGCGGCAGTGGCGGTGGCTCGTGGACCCGTCCGGCACCGATCCGGGCAGCACCACCGGCAACTGCTTGCCCGGCTGGCCATCCCGAGGACAGCATCGGCGTTTTCCCCAACCAGACCGCGGCCTGGGCCGCCGCCGCTGACGGGGCGGGGTCGCGCCCGCGGTCGAGCACCTGGTCGCACAGCAGGTGCGCCGCGGCGAACTGTCGCTCGTGGAACTGCCCGGAGTGCCGATGGAGGCCACCTGGTACGTCACCGTGCTCGAGCGCCAGCATCGCAGCGTCGCGGCCAGCGCACTGCGGCGCTTCCTGAGCACCCCGGAGGCCATGCACCTGATGCGGTCCCCGACAGCCGGGGTGCCCCCCTCCAGGTTCCGCCCCCCGGTCTACGTCACCATCTGGAGCTGACCAGACATGCTACGCCGCAATCAGCCCGGCCCCGCAGTCCGCCCGCCTCGATGATCATGGGGATGGCGGGGACGGCGGCCCGGTACTGGGTAGGAATCGCTAAAGGCCAGGTCAGGGCACACTTAAGCAAGAGCTTATTCGGCTGTTGCGAGGCTGGCCGCCCGAGCGGATCATGTGAACATCACCCGTGACGGTGCAGCGTGGGGAGCCCCGTCCTAAACCAGGAGCGGTGCCGATGCGGATCGAGTCAGACGGGCACAGCCAGGGCAACCCACGCCTGTATGAGTTGGTGGAGCACGCACCGAAGACCGGGAAGAGCCCGACCGTATGGGCCTGGCCCGAGTTGATGGACTATCTCAAGATCGCTGGTCAGCCGGTGGCCGGGCCGTGGCCGCCGCACCAGGAGCCACGCCCTGACCCGGATTACGACTCGCTTCCGGTGGCCGTGCCCGACCCTGAAGCGCACCCCGGATCCCGGTCAGACAGCGAATCGGCGCCACCACCGGCCCAGTCCTGAGCCTGATCCGGGCGGGCCCGCCGTGGCGGGACGACGCCCGGGTGCGGACATTGGAGGATCTATGTATCCGTCTCGGTTCCGTTACGAGGCACCGCGTTCTCTCGCCGAAGCGATCCGCCTGCTTCAAGAAGGCGGCGGCGAGGCCAAGGTGCTGGCCGGGGGACAGAGCCTCGTCCCGCTGATGAAGCTGCGCTTCGCCACCCCGGAACTGCTCGTCGACATCAACAACATCGGTGGTCTGGACTACCACCGCCAGGACGCGGACGGGACGCTGCGGATCGGCGCCCTCTGCAGGCACGCCGACCTGGAGCACTCGGCCCTGCTGCCGGGCAGCCAGCCCACCATGGCCGCGGCCGCACCGCTGATCGCCGACCCGATCGTGCGTAACCGGGGCACCCTGGTCGGCTCGCTGTGCCATGCCGACCCGCAGGGCGACTGGGCCTCGGTCATGACCGCGCTGGGCGGCTCGGTGGTGGCGCAGGGCCCGAACGGCAGGCGCACCATCCCCGTCGCGGACTTCGTCACCGGGCCGTTCGAGAACGTGCTCGAGCACGACGAGGTCGCCGTCGAGGCCATGGTCCCGCCGCACCGGGGCACCGCCGCGGGCGGTTACCTGAAGCTGGAGCGACGGGTCGGCGACTTCGCGACGGTCGGGGTGGCGGTCGCCATCGAGACCACCGAAGGCACCGTGACCAGGGCGGGAATCGCGCTGACGGGAGTCGGCGGGGCCACCATCGCGTGCCCGGAGGCGGCCCAGGCACTGACCGGCCAGCCGCTCACCGCGCAGACCATCGGGCAGGCCGCCGACCTGGCCGCGGGGGCGGCCCGGCCACGGACCGACCACCGTGGCAGCGCGGAGTACAAGCGGCACATGGTGCGCACGTTCGTGGTCCGCATCCTGTCCCGCACCGGACCGGCGGCGGGCGAGCAGACGGCCACCGGGCAATCCGATCCCGGCCCAGAGGCGGAGAGGGCAGCCTGACATGACGATCGTGTATGACGACCTCGGCGACGAGGCAGCGACCGATGTCCCGGTGCGCCGGATCAAGTTCACCATCAACGGCGCGAAGAAGGTGGCCGAGGTCGAGCCGCGGCTGCTGCTTTCGCACCTGATCCGCCGCGGAGTGGGGCTGACCGGTACGCACATGGGCTGCGACACCACGAACTGCGGTGCGTGCACCGTGCTGGTGGACGGGAAGGCGGTGAAGTCCTGCACGATGCTGGCCGTCCAGGTGGACGGGCACGAGATCGAGACGGTGGAGGGCCTGGCCACCGCCAGCGAACTGCACCCGCTCCAGGAGGGCTTCAAGGAGGAGCACGGGCTGCAGTGCGGGTTCTGCACCCCGGGGATGATGATGGCCGCCAAGGCGCTCCTGGACGCCAACCCGAATCCGACCGAGGAAGAAGTGCGCTGGGCGCTGTCGGGCAACCTGTGCCGCTGCACCGGCTACCAGAACATCGTGAAGTCGGTCCTGTGGGCCGCCGAAAAGCTCCGGCCCGCCTCCGGCTGAGGCACACCGGCACGGACGGCTGACGGAGACGGGAGAAGGCAGTGACTCAGGCACTCGACGAGATCAAGATCGGCGGGCTCGGCGCGAGCCGCAAGCGCGTCGAGGACAACCGCTTCATCCGGGGCAAGGGCAACTACACCGACGACATCGTGCTGCCCGGCATGCTGCACCTGGAGATCCTGCGCAGCCCGCTGGCGCACGCGCGGATCAAGTCGATCGACACCAGCCGGGCCTGGCAGATCCCCGGGGTGCACCTGGTGATGACCGGCGAGATGATGGCCACCCGCAACCTGGCCTGGATGCCCACGCTGTCCTACGACACCCAGGCGGTGCTGGCCACGGACAAGGTCCGGTTCCAGGGTCAGGAGGTCGCCTGCGTCATCGCGGACGACCCCTACATCGCCAAGGACGCGTGCGAGGCGATCGACGTCGAGTACGAGCCGCTGCCGGTGATCGTCAACCCGGACCAGGCGGTGGCCGAGGGCGCCCCGGTGATCCGGGACGACAAGGAGAACCAGGCCGACAACGTCATCTACCACTGGGAGGTGGGTGACGCCGAGGGCACCGAGCGCGCGTTCGCCCAGGCGGACAAGATCTCCCGGCTGAAGCTGCACTACCCGCGCTCGCACCCCTCGCCGATCGAGTGCTGCGGGTCGATCGCCGACTTCAACCGGGCGACCTCGAAGCTCACCGTGTACATGACCACCCAGGCGCCGCACATCATCCGGGCCGCCGTCGCCATGGTCGCCGAACTGCCCGAGCACATGATCCGGATCGTCTCGCCGGACATCGGCGGCGGGTTCGGCAACAAGGTCCCCGTGTACCCCGGGTATGTCTGCTCGATCCTGGCCTCGATCCTGCTGGAACGCCCGGTGAAGTGGATCGAGGACAAGACGGGGAACCTGATCTCGACCGGGTTCGCCCGCGACATCTACCTCGACGGCGAGGTCGCGATGCGCAACGACGGCAAGATCCTCGCCGTCAAGATGCACTGCGACGCCGACCACGGCGCGTTCTTCTCCGACGCCCAGCCGAGCAAGTTCAAGATCGGCCTGCTGCACTCGGCGTTCGCGTCCTACGACGTCCCGGTCGGGCACATCACGGCGCGCGGCACGTACTCCAACAAGGCCCCCGGCGGGGTCGCCTACCGGTGCTCGTTCCGTGTCACCGAGGCGATGTTCTTCCAGGAGCGGATGATCCAGGCGGCCGCGCACGACCTGGGCATGGACCAGGCCGAGTTCCGCCGGGTCAACTTCGTCCGGGACGACCAGTTCCCGCACCGGACCCCGTTCGGCTTCCTCACCGACTCGGGGCAGTACGAAAAGTGCCTGGACGTCGGCCTGCGCGCGGTGGGTTACCAGGACTTCCTGCGGCAGCAGGAAGAGGCGAAGGCCAAGGGCAGGCTGCTTGGCATCGGCATCTCCACGATGACCGAGCCGCTCGGCGCGGGTAACAGCCGCGAGTACGACATTCTCGGCATCAAGATGTTCGACTCCGCCGAGCTCAAGATCCACATGACCGGCAAGGCGATCGTCAGGACCGGCGCCAAGTCCCAGGGCCAGGGGCACGAGACGACCTGGGCGCAGATCGTCAGCCACGAACTCGGCATCCCGGCCGAGGACATCGTCGTCGAGGAAGGCGACACCGACACGGCGCCGTTCGGCATGGGCACCTACGCCTCGCGCAGCACGCCCGTCGCCGGGGCCGCGGTCGCGATGGTGTCCCGCAAGATCCGGGCCAAGGCCCGCAAGCTCGCCGCGCACCTGCTCGAGGTCTCCGAAGAGGACGTCGAGTGGGAGCTTGGCCGGTTCTACGTGCGCAGCGCGCCCAGCCGGGGCGTGACGATCCAGGAGTGTGCGATCGCCGCCTACAGCAACATGCCCGACGGCATGGAGCCCGGCCTGGAGAACACCGCCTTCTACGACCCGCCCAACCTCACCTGGCCGTTCGCCGTGTACATCGTCACGGTCGAGGTGGACCCGGAGACCGGCGTCTGGGACGTGCTGAACATGGTGGCGGTCGACGACTGCGGCGTGCGGATCAACCCGATGATCGTCGAGGGCCAGATCATGGGCGGCCTGACCGAGGCCTACGCCATGGCGAACATGCAGTTCATCACGTTCGACGCGGAAGGCAACTGCGTCGGCTCCAACTACATGGACTACCTGCTGCCGACCGCGTGGGAGACGCCTGGCTTCGAGCTGCACAGCGAGGTCGTCACGCCGTGCCCGCACCACCCGATCGGGGCCAAGGGCATCGGCGAGTGCGCGGCCGTCGGCGGCCCGGCGGCCTTCGTCAACGCGGTGATGGACGCGATCTCCGGCACCGGGGTGCGCAACATCGACATGCCGCTGCTGCCCGACCGGGTCTGGGAGGCCCTGACCTACCAGCGCGACGTGTCCGGTGCCCCGCCGGTCCGCTCGGACGACTGAGACGGCGGGCACCCGCGAGGGAGAGGCGGACATGGACGGCTGGGAGATCCTGAAGCAGGCCGGCGAGCTGGAGCGGCGCGGGCACGCGTTCGCGCTGGCCACCGTGGTCTGGCGGCAGGGCCCCTCGTCCAGCCAGCAGGGCGCCCGCGCGATCATCACGGCCGAGGGCGAACTGCACGGCTGGATCGGCGGGGCGTGCGCGGAACCAGCGGTGATCCGCGAGGCTCAGCGGGTGATCGCCGAGGGCACGCCCAGGCTGCTGCTGCTCGGCAGCCCGGACCAGTTCGGCGCGGCGATCCCCGAGGGGATCACCGTGGTGCCCATCTCCTGCCAGAGCGAGGGCGCGCTCGAGGTCTACATCGAGCCGGTGGTGCCCGCCCCGCACCTGGTCATCGTGGGCCGCTCGCCGATGGCGCACACCCTGGCCGACCTGGCCCGGGCGCTGAACTGGCGCACCGAGCTGGTCGCGGGCGAGGATTTCACCGCCGCCGATGCCCACGAGCAGTCGATGGTCATCGTGGCTACCCAGGGGCACGGCGACGAGGAGGCGGTCGAGCAGGCCGTCGCCGCCCGCCCCGCCTACCTGGGCCTGGTCGGCTCCCGCCGCCGGGGTGCCGCGGTGCTCGGGTATCTCGCCGACCGGGGCCTGCCCGCCGACCAGCTCGGCCGGGTGCACGTCCCGGCCGGCCTGGACCTGGGCCACACCACCCATCAGGAGATCGCCGTCGCGATCCTCGCGGAGCTGGTGCAGCTCCGCGCGTCCGGAGCACTGGCGGGGGCGGCCGGGGCAGCCCCCGCCAGGAACGCCCCGGCCGCTGCGGCCAGCAACGCCACGGCACGGGCCGCGTCCGCCCCGGGTGCCCCGGCCGGGCAGGCGGAACCGGCCGAGGCTGCCGACCCGGTCTGCGGGATGACCGTCGCCGCCACGGCCGCCAGCCATCCGCTGGCGCACGACGGCGTGACCTACTACTTCTGCTGCACCGGCTGCCGCCGGAAGTTCGAGCTGGATCCGGCTGCCTACGTGACAAGGGAAACCCGATGCTGATCAAGAACGAGTTTCAGGTAGCGGCACCGATCGACAAGGTCTGGCAGTTCTTCGGCGACATCCCCCAGGTCGCCGCCTGCCTGCCCGGCACCGAGCTGACCGACGACCTCGGCGGCGACAAGTACGAGGGCCGGGTGGCCGTCCGGATGGGACCGGTCCGGCTCCGGTTCGCCGGGAAGGCCGACATCGCCGAGCGGGACGAGGCGGCCAAGCGCATCGTGGTGAACGCGACCGGCGCCGAGGAGAAGGGCCGCGGCCAGGCCAGCATGGTGGTCACCGCGACACTGGCCCCGGCCGGGCGCGGCACCAAGGTCAGCGTCGCCCAGGACCTGCAGCTCTCCGGCGCCGCGGCGCAGTACGGGCGGGGCATGATCTCCGACGTCAGTGCCGTGCTCATGCGGGACTTCTCGGTCAACCTCGCCGACCGGATCGACCGGGCCGAGCGCGGCGAGACGGTCACCGGCTCGGCCACCGCGGCCAGCCCGGCGAGCGGTTTCACGCTGGGCATGCGGGCGGCGGTGATGGCGCTGCGCCGGGTGTTCCGCCGTTTCTTCGTCCCCTACCAGGCAGCGAGCTGAGGAGAACGAGCCATGGTCTTGTGGTGGATCGGCAACGCCATCTTGTTGCTTGTCGTGCTTCCTGTGGTCATCTTCCTGCTCAACCGCGTGCTGGCCGCGGTGGAGCGGATCCGCGCCGCGACCGACGACGTACTCGCCGGCGGGGTGGAACTCGTCGGTGAGCTGGCCGTCGTCCCGGACGGGCTGGCCGTCACCGACAGCACCGTCCATCAGGTATCCGTCGGGGCGGTCCGGTACGCGGGCTCCGTCGCCAAGCTTCTCGGCTGAAAGGGAGACTCGCCATGCCGGCAGCCGCCTGGGCAACAATCGTCATCTCCGCGCTGATCATCGCGATCACCGCACTTGGCCTGCTCCGGGTCATCTTCCACCTGCGGGCGGTCCGCAAGACGCTCGTCGCGACCACCGGCGGCGTGCAGGCGGTCGCCCAGCTCACCAGCACCGTGCCGGACCGGCTCACCTCGGTCAACGCAAGCCTGAAGCCGGTACGCGACTTCTGCGAAACGGTCTGAGGCGGGATAAGGAGCCGTGATGCAACCACATGCTTTCCTCGCCGCCGGAACCTCGACCACCGGCTGGGTGGTGGGCTACACGATCGGCATCGTGATCGTCCTGGTCGTGGTGGCGCTGGTCGTGCCGATCCTGCTGCTGGCCCGGGCGATCGGCAACGAGGCCCCCAAGATCAACGAGTCGCTGGAGCAGGCGGTGCACAACACCGCGCCGCTGGGGGCGCTGCGCACCACGATCGACTACGCGGTGACCATCATCGGCGGGCTGCAGCGCGGCCGCGCCAGGCTGGGTGATGACAATGCATGACGTGGCCATGTCCTCGACGGAGCACAACCTCTGGCTGACCGCCAACATCCTCGGCCTGGTCGTGGTGGTCGCGGTCGCCGCCCTGCTGAGCCTGCTCATCTATCTGGTGCGGCGGATCGACAGCCGGGTGGTGCAGGTGCGGGACACGCTCAAGGCCGCGGCGGCCAACACCGCGGACGCCGCCCTGATCCCGCAGGTCGCCGACGGCGTGGAGTTGGTGCTCGCGGAGGGCCTCAAGCACCATCTGTTCCTCGGCCGCGTGCTCGGGAAGGTGAAGTCATGACTGGCCTGGTCGTGTTCACGGTCATCGACGTCCTGCTGCTGATCGCGGGCCTGGCGTTCTACCTGTACTGGGTGGGCTCGCTGCTCACCGGGATCGCCGGGAACCTGGAGGAGTGCGCAGACACGGTGCGGACGATCGTCGGCCACGCCAAGCTCATCGGCCCGGCCGTGGAGCACATCAACCAGACCGGCGGGGTGGTGGCCGGCGCGCTGCCGCTGCTGTACGGGATGGCCGAGGAGATCGTCACCGACGTCACCCCGCGTCCCGAGCCGCCCGCCGAGCCGGAGCCCGCGCGGCCCGCGTCCGGTACGCGCCGCTCCCGCCTGCTCGACGCGGTCGGGTTCGCGCCGAGGTCCTAGGCCGGCCCCGGGCGCAGGCCGGCGATCGGCTCACGCCCGCGCTGGTTCCATCATTCGCTGCTTAACGACGGGTCGCCGCCATCTGGTCCCCGGCGGGCAACTGGCCCCGTGGTAGGGGCGGTGTACTCGCCGATCCATTCGTCCCGCCACGACTGATCGTATTGCTGCTTATTGCAATTCGGATGGTAGATCGCGATCAGCTCGCGGGCGATCTGCTCCCGGTGCGGCCGGTTGCCGCCGGGCACCTCGTAGGTGCAGATGTACACCTTGAACCGGGATCCGGCCCGGCGCACCCAGCAGTGTGCGCGGGGGTGGGAGAACGGGAACCGGGCGGCGGCGAGGTCGTCGGCGTGGCCGACGTAGATCACGGCGTACTTTTCCGGCTTGGCGTCCGGTTCGGGCTTGTACATGATGGCGAACACGGCCGGGCGGCCCGGCGGTGTCCACCCGGCGAGCAGCCGGGGCCCTTCGAACGGGTACCCGGCCAGCGAGCCGAGCCTGATCAAAGGTCCCCGCCGTCCGGGTGACCGTTCACTGCCTCGTGCTCGCCGACCGCCTGGACCCGGACGATGGGACCGGCCGGGAGCCCGGCTGCCGCCACGGCCCTGGTGAACTCCTCCGTCGCCTTCTCCACGGCCTCGTCCCGGCCGCCGGCCTGCACAATCATCGTGACGCCGTAACGGTTCGACCCGATGCCCGAGGCAATGCCGTCGCTCGCTGCGACCGCGTCGGCAAGCTCGACCACCTCTTCGCGGGACAGCACCCGGTCACCTTCCGCCTCGATCCCTACGCTCCACCGCACCGGGCACTCCTCACGTGAGCCACGGCCGCTACAGGCTGGGCAGCAGCGCCGCGAATTCTTCCAGGCTGCGCAGGTCGTGACCGGACAGCATCAGGTCGACGTGCGGGGCCACCACCATCATCCCCAGCGTGCTTGGCCGGAAGCCAGCGTCGTCGCCCTTGTGCGGGTTCATCCAGACCAGCCGGTGGCACAGCCGCGACAGCCGCTCGGCGGCCATGGCCAGAACCTCCGGATCCCCACGGTCCAGGCCGTCGGAGCAGACCACCACGACCCCGCCGCGGGCCAGGCCGCGGCGGGCGTAGCCGCGCACGAAGGCGTCGAGGCTGTCCCCGATCCTGGTGCCGCCCTCCCAGTCGAACACCGCGCGCCCGGCACGGGCGAGCGCCTCGTCGGGCCTGCGGCTGCCGAGTTCCCTGGTGATCCTGGTGAGCCGGGTGCCGAAGCAGAACACCTCGACCTTGGCGGCCGCGCGCCTGGCGGAGTAGGCGAACTGGAGCAGGTTGCGGGAGTAATCGGCCATCGACCCGGAGACGTCGAGGATCAGGATCAGCGGCCGGAGCCTGGCCTTGCGCTGCCGCCAGTAGAGTTCGGCGGGCTCGCCGTGCAGCCGCAGCGACTCCCGCACGATGCGCCGCAGGTCCGGGGTGCGGCCGGTGCGGGCCGCCGTGGTCCGCCTGGTGCGCCGCCGCGGCGGGGTGAGCCGGATCCGCGCCATGATCCGCCGCACCGCGGCCAGTTCCTCCGGGGTGCACGCGGTGAAGGCCTTGTGCTTGAGCGCCGCCACGTCGGAGGCCATCCAGCCGAGCATCGTCTGGTCCTCGCGCTCCTCGCTGGCCCGCTCGGTCTCCGGAAGGGCCAGCACCGCCTCGGCTTCGGCCGCGGTCCTGGCTGTGAGCGTGACGAGTTCAGGGACGGGATTCCCAGCGTCCAGGAAGAACCGGCGGAACACCTCGTCGTAGACGGCGATGTCATCCCGCTTGGTCACCAGCGTTGCCCGGCCCGCCCAGTAGAGATCCACCAGGTCGGTGGCGTCCAGCGGGGTCATCGCCACGCAGTAGGTGAGGACGTCCCCGGTCCCCACCGCCAGCCCGGACCGGCGCAGCTCGCGGCAGAACCGCACCAGCACCCCCGTCAGGCCGGCCGGGTCAGGCACCGGAGGTGATCTCTTCCAGGTTTTCCTGTACCAGGTCGAGGTCGTCGCGGTCTTTCACCACGGCGCCGAGGGTATCGCTGGCCAGTTGCGGGTCGAGCGCGGTCCCGCCGAGCAGGCCGATGGTGCGGGCCCAGTCGATGGTCTCGGCCACGCCGGGCGGCTTGGCCAGGTCGAGCTCGCGCAGCCGGTGTACCGCGGCGACCACCTGGTGGGCCAGCGCCTGCGGCACACCTGGCTCCCTGATCAGCACGATCTCCAGTTCCCTCGCGGCGGAGGGGTAGCCGATCCAGTGGTAAAGGCAGCGCCGCTTCAGGGCGTCGTGGAGTTCCCTGGTGCGGTTGGAGGTGAGCACGACCAGCGGCGGGGACGGCGCCTTGACCGTGCCGATCTCGGGGATGCTCACCTGGAAGTCGGACAGGACCTCAAGCAGGAACGCCTCGAACTCGTCGTCGGCGCGGTCCACCTCGTCGATCAGCAGCACCGCCTGGTCACCGGCCCGCACCGCCTCCAGCAACGGCCGCTCCAGCAGGAACTTCGGCCCGAACAGCGTGTCGACGGCGTCGCCGCCGGCGATCTGGTGCTCCGACAGCGCCCGGATCTGCAGCATCTGCCGCGCGTAGTCCCACTCGTAGAGCGCCTGGTGGGTGTCGATGCCCTCGTAACACTGCAGCCGGATGAGCCGGCGGCCGAAGACGCTGGCGAGCACCTTGGCGGCCTCGGTCTTGCCCACGCCGACCTCGCCTTCGAGCAGGATCGGGCGCGGCAGCGACATCGCCAGGAACAACGCGGTGGCCAGGCCGCGGCCGGCGAGGTAACCGCCCTGACGCAGGAGGTCCGTCAGCTCACCGACGGTCCGCGGTTGCTCGGCCAAGTGTCTCCCTTGCCTGGGATCTCAGGTCAGCGGTGCTGCAAGGTTCCGGGTCAGCCCGGCTCGGCCGGCCGCAGCACCAGGTCGGCCACGGTCCCGCCGCTGCTCAGCTTGCCCTCGCGCTCCAGCCGGTCCCGCCACGCAGCCCGCAGGTCGTCTTCGGCACCGTCCAGTTCGCCGAAGCCGACATCGGCCATCCGCTTGCAGGACTTCCCGGTGCCTATCTCGTCGAGATCCGCGCTGGTCTGCCCCTGTGCGCTCCAGATCCCGCGAAGCACTTCGAGGGCCTCATCGGGCTTGCCGCTCATCTGCGCCTCCTCCCGGCCGGCACCGTTCTCCCAGCCCGACTGTAGTTCCTGCCCACTGGTGCAGCGAGCCCCGATTAAGCGATCTCTTATCCGCCGCGCTATCCCGACATGACGGGCAGAACACCAGGAAAGGTAAGTATTACCCCATGGGGAGGACAACGGGACTTTACCCGTGCGATGCTTACGCTCGCCGCTGCGCCTTGCACCGGGCGGGGACAGCGGTGAATCGCGCCGTGTTGCGGGGGTTCGGGCTGGCGATCCCTGCCATCAGCGTGGCAGCGCGCCCACGGCACCGGACCATCGAACTCCGGGGGAGTGACGATCGCAATGAAACGGTTTGCAGTGACGGCGGCGCTGGCGGTGTCCGCCGTCCTGGTGATAGCGCAGCCAGCTTCGGCAAGCTGGCTGCAGCAGGACACCCCGCCCCCTTCGGGCGCGTCGGTCTGGCAGTTCAACGCCGTGTCCTGCACCTCCACGACGTCCTGCATGGCCGTCGGCAGCGCCACGGGGCTGCTGGCCGAGAGCCGCAGCGGCAACACGTGGACGGTGCTGACCATCCCCGACCCTGGCGGCGGCCAGCTCACCGGCATTTCGTGCACGTCCGCCTCCGCGTGCGAGGCCGTGGGCAGTTTCGACAACGGCGGGACCACGGAAACCCTCGCCGAGGTGTGGAACGGCAGCAACTGGTCCGTTCAGTCCACGCCCAACCCCTCGGGCGCGACGAGCAGCCAGCTCAGCGAGGTCTCCTGCAAGACCGCATCGTCATGCGAGGCCGTCGGCCAGTTCGTCAGCGGCGGCGTGACACAGACCCTCGCGGAGGGCTGGAACGGGTCGAACTGGGCCGTCCAGTCCACCCCGAACGTGAGCGGTGCGGCCCAGAGCGTGCTCAGCGGGGTCTCCTGCCCCTCGGCGACCGATTGCGAAGCCGTGGGCAGCTCCGCCACCGGGCCCAACTCCGCCTCCCTGGCGGAGGTCTGGAACGGATCGCACTGGGCGATCCAGCTCACCCCGAACACCGCCACCACGGTCAACAACCTGTTTGCTGTTTCCTGCACCTCCGCGTCCGGGTGCACGGCGACCGGCACCGGCATGGCCGAGCGCTGGGACGGCACCAGCTGGGCGCTGCAGACGATCGCCGAGCCCAAGGGCGACACCAACGCCAACCTGAGCGGGGTGTCCTGCACGGACAACACCCGGTGCATGGCGGTCGGCACCTTCTTCGACAAGGAGGCCATCGAGCAGATGGTGGCCGAGCAGTGGACCGGCACCAAGTGGATGGTGCTGACCACCCCGCTGGACACGGTCGCCGACTCCACCGGCCTGTCCGACGTGTCCTGCACGTTCGCGACGGCATGTACCGCGGTCGGCTTCTACCACGACCCGGTCGACGGCAACCGGGCGCTCGCCGAGGACTGGTCGCTGCGCTGGCAGCTTCAGGCGCCGCAGATTCCGACGGGTGCGATTGCCAGCAGCCTGCAGACGGTGTCCTGCCCGTTCGTGAACTTCTGCGCCGCGGTCGGCGGCGACGAGCTGACCGGCAGCGTGTTCGACGCGGTGGTGGAGACCTGGAACGGCAGGAACTGGATCGTCGGCACCACACCCAACGCCTCGAACAGCAACCTGTCCGGGGTGTCCTGCAATGGGGCGAAGGCCTGCACGGCGGTGGGCGACGCGGTCGGCGGTGGATCCACGCTGGTCTCGCTCGCCGAGCGCTGGGACGGGACCAACTGGACCGTTCAGTCCACCCCCAACCCGGCGGGAGCGGTGCACAGCTTCTTGACCAGCGTGTCGTGCGCGTCGGTGAAGACATGCACGGCCGTGGGGTTCTGGACCGACTCGGGCGGGAACCAGACACCCTTCGCCGAGCAGTGGAACGGCACGACCTGGACGCTGAAGACCGTCTCCGCGCCCAGCGGGTCCACGACGGCACAGCTCAACGGGGTCGCGTGCACGTCCTCGACCGCCTGCGAGGCGGTGGGCTCGGACAACACCAGCAGCTGGGCCGAGGTCTGGAACGGCACGACCTGGTCGATTCAGAACATCGCCACCCCCAGCGGCGGCCACCACCCGTTCGCCGGCGGGGTCGACTGCACCGCGGCGAACGCCTGCACCGCGGTGGGTGACTTCGTCAACGGCTCGAACAAGGCCGTCCCGCTGGCGGAGCGGTGGAACGGGTCGAACTGGACGGTGCAGAATGTCCCGGTCCCGGCCGGGAGCATCAGCGAGTTCTCCAGCGTGTCCTGCAGCACCACGCAGTTCGACATCGGCTGCAACGCCGTCGGGTTCGTCACCAAGAACGGCATCAGCCTGCCGATGGCGGAGAGCTGGAACGGCTCGTCCTGGTCGGTGAAGCCGACCCAGTCGCCGGATCCCAACGTGACCCGCAGCACGATGTCGAGCGTGTCCTGCTCGTCGCTGATCACCTGCATGGGTGTCGGGTTCTACGACACCTCGACAGGGGTGGAGGCCCCGGTGGGCGAGCAGTACTCCTGACCGTCGCAAGACAACGGTGCGGGCCGGGCGTGACGCCCGGCCCGCTGCCCCGTCCCCTACCGCAGGCCTCGCGGCTCCGCCCGCAGGACCCGCCTGCCAGGCCGGGACAGAAGGCAAAGTAGAGCTTTACCTAAACATTGCTCTTTCTTTTAGATGTAACGTCTGCCAGGATCGCACCGCTCTGGATGTAATCGGCACCGCAGGCTCATGCGTCCTAATCAATGGGACTTCGGGGGAGAGCCTGAACCCTGGTGCTGATCTCAGCGCATTAACTCTTTACCTCTGCTAAGGATGGATCTTGGGTCTTAGTCAATATCCGGGGGATGCGGTAAGGTCGCCTGCCATTGGAGGACAAATGACTGATAAGCATGGAACGCCCCCCCGGACGCTGCCGTTGCGTAAACCGTACAGCCTGCGATTTGCGGTGATCGCGGGCATTGCCGCGGTGGGATGCTGCGCCCTTCAGGTACCGGCGGTCGCCACGGCCGTCAGCGCCTCGGCGAGGAATGCTGCGCAGACCGGGCCGGTCTCTTCGACCCCGGCCACGGGGACGCCGAAGCTGGCGGCGACCGGGACCACGGAGACGGTCCGCCAGCTCGTGCAATGCGGCGGCAACATGTACGCGGTGGGCAGCTTCACCGAGATCCAGCGGTTCACCACCACCTACCCCAGGAACAACATCTTCAGCTTCAGCGCGACCCCCGGTTTCAAGGTCACGTCCTGGGCCCCGAACGTCAACGGGGAGATCAACTCGATCGCCTTCTCCGGCAGCAACTGCAACGACGCCTACATCGGCGGGCAGTTCACGTCGGTCAACGGCACCAAGGTGAACAACTTCGCCGAGATCGACACCACCACAGGGAACGTCGTCCCCGGGTTCGACGACCATGTCGGCGGCGGCCATGTCGACACGCTCCTGGTGGTGAACGGCCACCTGCTGGTCGGCGGGACCTTCACCACGATCGGCGGCACAACGACGAATCCGTACTACGCGAGCGTGAGCCTGGCCACTGGCAAGGACGACGGTTTCCTGCACCTGGGCATCTCCGGCCACTACCAGTTCCCCAAGGTGAAGGCGAACGGCACAGAGGTCTACAACCAGCAGTTGTCCCACAGTGGCAGGCTTTTGCTGGTCGAAGGTGACTTCACCTCGGTCGGCGGCCTGGGCCGGCAACAGATCTTCATGCTGAACGTCAACCAGACGCCGACGAAGGTCACCGGCTGGAGTTCGCCGGAGTTCGACGGCAGCAAGGGACAGATACCGAGCGGCTACCCCTACCAGTGCGGTGACTCGCACCCGTTCTACATCCACGCCGCCGCCTGGTCGCCGGACGACTCGACGATCTACATCGCCGACACCGGGGTCCACACGTGGAACTGGAACGGCCAGTTCCCCATGCCCGGCCTGTGCGACGCGGCCGCGGCCTTCCCGGCCACCGAGAAGGAGGTGCTGCACGACTGGATCGCCAACGACGGCTGCGACTCGCTGTACTCGGTGGCCGCCGACAACAGCGCGGTCTACGTCGCAGGGCACAACCGGTGGTTCCCCAACGGGAACGCCTGCAACACCATGGGCAAGGGCGCGATACCGGCTCCTGGCCTGGCCGGGCTGGCCCCCGGATCGGCCGGCGGATCGCTGATCCTGAACTCCGCAGGCAAGGCGGGCCTGTACAGCAGGTCCCGTGGGCACGGCGCGGACGACATGCTGCTGACCAGCGCCGGCCTGTGGATCGCCAGCGACAACTTCGGCGGTCGCACCTCGTGCGGCGGTGTCTCTGGTTACGCGGGGATCTGCTTCCTGCCTTACAACTGAACCCATCGCCTTAACACTCTTAACCGGCCTGGCGTGGCGGCCTCACCGCCACGCCAGGCCGCGTCATGCGTCGCCATTCACAGCGTGACAGCAGATTTGTGCACAGAAACGCCACCGTTGAAATCCTCCGGGCAATGGGCTCCGCCGCAATCAGGTGCCGGAATGCCGGTGGACTTCTTCCGTCCGGTCCCGCTGCGGTCGTTATCTGCAGGCGAGCTGCCGGCTGTGCCGCGGTCCCATGGCAATATGGCGCGGTGAGCGTAGCCCCTCTTCCGGTGCTCGTCGTCGTCAGCGGTCCCATGGGCTCGGGGAAGACCACGCTTGCCCACAAGATCGCGCAGTCGGTGGGCTGCCCGGCGATCTGCCGGGACGAGATCAAGGAAGGCATGGTGCACACGGTCCCGGGCTTCGCGGCCGGGCCGGGTGACGAGCTGACGATGCGGACCCTACCGGTCTTCTTCGGCGTGCTGGCACTGCTGCTGCGAGCGGGCGTGACGACCGTGGCGGAGGCGGCCTTCCAGGACAAGGTCTGGCGCACCGGGCTGGCACCTCTCGAAGGGATCGCCCGGCTCCGCGTTGTGCACTGTGCGGTGGACGCGCGGGTGGCGTTCCAGCGAAGCCTGCGCCGCAGGGAGACGGATCCGCTGCGCCGGGCACATGCCGATCCCGGCCCGGCCGATGCGGCCGAACGTGTCCGGTTCCATCGGGCGTTCGACCGCCTTTCGCTGGATGTCCCGTGGATCGAGGTGGACACCACGGACGGCTACATGCCTGGCCTCGAAGAGATCGTGGCCTTCGCCATCGGCCAGTGACCGGCAGGTGATCAGGGTCCGCCATCAGGCATGAGCGGGCGGCAGACAGTCTGGGCGGCTTATGGCAGGAAGAGGACTAGCTACGATCCTGACGTGTTGGCGAGGTGCAGGTCAGCCTGGCCAACCTGGAAGAAATCGAGCGCGCCACCATCACCGGCTACCGTTGGTGGAGCCGCCAGGAACTGACTGCCACCACTGAGGCGTTCTTCCCAGCCGAACTGCCCGAGCTACTGCGGCTAGCTGACGACGCTAGCTGATGCGCGCTAGGCATTTGAGAGGTCGGTAAGGATTTCGTTTGCGGCGCGGGCGCCTTCGGATGCGCCGCCTTCCATGAAGCCCTGGAAGTTGGTGGAGCAGTGTTCTCCAGCGAAGTGGATGTTGCCCTGACGCATGCCTTCGTAGCCGCTGAACCCGGTGTACTGGCCGGGTTTCCAGTAGGAGTAGGAGCAGAGGAAGTTCGGGTCGGTGAAGGGGGTCGAGAGCATCGCTTTGCCGTTCCACTGGGCAGTGATGCCGGGGAAGATCGGCTCGATCTGAGAGAGGAACTGGTTCGCGTAGGTCGTGACATGAGGGTTTGTAGCGGTGGTGGTGTAGGGGCTGGACTGGCCCATTGACTGCGCAACGTTGGCGCCGGGGTATTCGACGAGGATTCCGGTTGCACCGCTTTGGCCGCGGGTGACTTCCCAGCTGCTTTGGAACGACTGATCGGAGTAGAGCGAGCCGGTACTGCCGTAGGCGTTCCACGGCCGCGAAGTGAACTGGAGATTCAGCTTGGCGTTGCAGCCCGAGCCGAGCTGTGTGATCGCCGTCTTCTTGAGCGGGTCGAAGCCGGCCTTGCTGTAGTTGAGCGTGCGCAGCACCGCGAAGCTCGTGCACAAGATCACATGGTCGGCCGTGATCCCCTTGCCATGGGCGAACGAGACGCTGATCGACCCGTCACTGTTGAGCGCGATCGCGGTCATCGCAGAGCCGAGGTGAATGCTCCCGGCCGGGAGGGCGCTGGCGATCGCGACCGGCAGGTTCGCGTTGCCACCGGCAATGTGGTAGCGCTCGTCGGAGGCGCCATAGATCGACCAGGTGCCGGGGCCGGCCTTGTAGCCGAGGAGGTAGATCAGGTTAAGCGCGGACTGGCCGGTTGTCTCGGCGCCGTACTCCTCGTTGTAGGCGGCGTTGAGCAGCGCCCCCAGTTGTGAGCCGTGGCCGCCAGGGACGTAGTTTGTGATCCAGTCGTACACCGTCATCTGGTCGAAGAACTGACCCGCCGCCGTATAGCTGTTGTGGAGCGTCGGAAACCCGGCCGCCTGCACCTGCCCCTGCAGCGTGTTGTGCACCGGCTTGAAATCGTTGCTCGCCTGCGCGTACGGGTATTGAGCGCCGAAGATCCAGTAACTGTCGGTCGTCCCGCTCGGCTGCGCCTGGAGCAGGTCGACCGTCGCCAGATTGAACCGCTGCGCGAGCCGGAGGATCGTCTTGTGGTTGGTATCGATCAGCTCGCCGCACAGCTCCGCCTGCTGCCCGTTCGCCCAGAAGCTGTGACCGAACTCCTGCCAGTCGGAGTGCATCCGCCCGCCCACACGTCCCGACGACTCATAGACATCGGCGTAGACCCCCTTATCCTGGAGGGTCAGGGCCGCCACCAGCCCGGCGATGCCGCCACCGACGATGGCGATCCGCGGCGCGGTTGCCGCACGAAGTGGGCGGCCGAACGCCAGCGGCCCTGCCACCGCCGCGATCGCCCCGGTTGCACCGGCCCGCTTGAGGAACTCCCGCCGCGGCAACCCTGACATCTGCCCGCGATCCCGAAGCTCCTCGACCTCGATCCCCAGCTGCGACGCGGCCCGGTGCTCCCACGCCAGGCGCTGCAAGGCCCGCATCAACGACGTCCGCGCCATCATTCCCCCGCTCGCGATCAAGATTCGGAGAACATCTCGCATCCCGGCCAGCGAAGTCAAGCGAACCACTGGAAACCATCAATAAATTCGCAAATGGCCCTGATCCACGCGCGTTGCGCAAGGCAGAAGGTCCGCGCAGGTCGTGGTGTTACCGCTAAGGGGAGATCATCTCGACATGGCCGAGCTTTACTTCCCGGCACCGCCCCTGGCTGGTGATGTGGTGCTGCTGCGCCCTTGGCGCGAGGCTGACGTACCGGGCATCGTGCTTGCGTTCAGTGATCCGGTGATGCAGCGGTTCTCATGGCGTACTACTCCGTACACCGACACTGATGCGCGCGACTACCTCACCGAGCAGGAAGAGGCCCGCTTGCGTGGCGATGAGCTGAACTTCGCGCTGGCCGAACCACACGACCATGACGTGCTGCTCGGCTGCGTCTCGCTGCGGGAGGTCCGCCTGGATCAGGGCTGCGCGGCGGTTGGGTATTGGCTCGCCCCCGAGGCCCGCGGCCGGGGTGCCGCGACACAGGCGGTCCGCTTGCTCGCCCGGTGGGCATTCGCCGAGCTGGGAGTGGCCCGGCTGGAGCTGACTTGCGGTCCCGACAATGAGGCGTCGCAGCATCTCGCCGAACGGTGCGGGTTTTCCCGCGAGGGCCTGCTTCGCTCCCACGTGCCTTTCAAGGGAGCCCGCCGCGACAGCGTGATCTATAGCCTGCTTCCCGGCGAGCTGCGGTAGCCGGGTTCCGGACCGCCGCTGTCCTAGTCCTGTCCGTCTTCCCAACGAATGGAGCCGGGAAAGGCGCATGGTGGGCGGAGCGGCGTTACATCCGCCTGCAACCCGCCAACTGGCCGGGCGTCTACGCCCACGGAATGGCCCGGGCCGGGCTTGAGCGGAACACCCAGGACATTGGTCCGCGCACCATGGGCTGAATGTCCCTGATACCCCGGTTACTGCCTGGCGGACGCTTCAGTAGAAGCGGACGCTTCGGTAGAAACAGCGGAGTGAAGGGGCATCACATGGGTTACCACATTTTTCGCGCGGGCTTGGTGGCCATGGCGGCCGGGGTCACCGTGGCCGCATTGGGGCTGGCAGGGGCAGGCAGCGCAGGGCCGGCCGCAGCCGCCAGCCGTGCAGGCATTCCCATCCTCTACAACGAATCCACGGCGGGCTACTACGACGGCCATGGGGTGGCCAGGCTGTTCCGGTTCGTCGGCACCACCGTGCCGGTGGCCGCCTGCCAGCCGAAAACGATCATCCCGTATAGGGGCGACAACGCCAACGCGATGATCGCGCTCCGTGGTGTTGAGGCCGCCCAGGAGGCAGTGCTGGTGGTCGGCTGTGACGGCGGGCCCGGCAGCATCGTCTACACCGACAACGGGACCAGTGGCGTCATCAACCTGGCTCCCAGCGTGGGGGACGTGCTCAGGATCAGCGTGTATCGCGAGGTGACCGCACTGAAAGATCAATACACCGTGACCGACGCCATGACGGGAGTGACCAAGGAGGTCACCATCTCGACAGCCGCCACCGCTGGGGTGAAATACCACTACGCGGAACTGGGCTCGGTAATCAATAACACGGGGATCGCATCCCGCCCGGTCCTGACGACCCGGCTGTGGGTATTCAAGGACTGCAACGTGACCACCTACACCGGCGTCCACGGCACCATCCTCGGCGCCTGGCCCACCTACCGGCTGTGGGACACCACTGATGGCACCGCATCCGGGACCTCGGTCATGTACCCCACCACGCCATCGGGCAATGGCCGAGGCCAATTCGGCACCTGGCTGGTCAGCAGCCACTGACCCGGGACTGGCCAAGCGCCTGGGACGGGGTCCGCACGGCTCTTCCCCCGTGTACGTCTCCTGAATGACCGCCCATGACCGTCTGCGCACGCTGGTCCTGGCACGGATGTGGCACAGCTAACCGCATACTTGGTGCATGCGCCGTGCTTCCCGCCGCCGCCAGGAACAGCGCGAACGGTTCATGGCTTACACGACGGATGACCGCACGTCCGACGAGGAGCGGGGCTGGGTCATGCTGGCCCTGGTGGGCCACGCTTTCATCTATCTGCTCCTCGCTGGCACAGATGCGATCTGGGTCGTTCTCACGGCAGTCCGCGTGTGGCGGCGCCGGGAAGGCGGCATGACCGAGGCCGCGCGGACCGGTGTGCACAAACCCACGCTGGCGGCCCTCCTCACCGCGAATCTGCTTTACGGGGTCCTCCTGAGACTCGCACGTGCAAAGCTCAGCCAGCAGAGCAGCAAATACCTGGCACACCCCCGCGGCCGCGCACAATCCCAGGCGCAAGCTTCTGATTCGTAGACTGTGCCGCGTACAACTGTAACCTGGGCACTCAGCCGCTGGCCTGCCAGAATGGCAGTCAGTAGCTCGCGTCGTCTTCCGTTGTTACTCATCGTCGTATGGCCAAAATCAGACCACGTGAACTTGCATGACGGCGGGATCCGCACATCAACCTACATAACGCGCCTGAGGCCCCTGGTGGGGTGGAGATAAGGCATTCGGCCGATGTGGTGGGGTATGCCTTACGGTGAACCTCAAGGGTGGCGGGCACAGAGGAGGCCCGCCGCGGAGGAGGAAATCATGCACCCGTTGACCACGGCCGAGGACGATCCCGATCGGGAGCACGAGAGTCAGGCCGAGACGCCCGCCCCTGCCGCCGAGACGCCAACACGTCTCCGACAGGTGGCGGCTGGGACGGCGGAAGCACAAGCCTGGAAGGGGCAGCAGATCGCAAAAGGCTGGCGCATGCTCGTGAACGCACTGCGCAGACGGGAAGAGGGATAGGGGTAGTCGCGGCAGCTAGTCCCAGCGCCCCAAGGGCAGTCCCCGGGGAGAAGCTATCGGGCACCAGATCAGGACCAGATCAGGACTCAGCTGGCACGGATGTGCCACGCCGCAAGCAAGATGCTGCCGAAACGACGAAGCCCAGGTCCGTTGACCTGGGCTGACGGGTGGTGGGGCTACGTGGACTTGAACCACGGACCTCTTCCTTATCAGGGAAGCGCTCTAACCGGCTGAGCTATAGCCCCTTGATGGCGGCGGTACCGGCGGCCCGTGACCCGGGCCCGGCTGGCGCACGCCGACGGGAAAGGTTACCGCATCCGTGACAGTGGCGTGCTACTCGGTCTCCTTGAGGGTGACCTCGATCCCGCCACCAAGGTGCGTCACCAGGTTGTAGACGACCGCGCCCACCGTGGAGATGGCGGTGATCAGGACAACGTCGACCGCGCCGAGCAGCATTGTGTATCCCAGCACCCGCGATGCCGCGGTCCACTTGGTCAGGTCCACGCCCGCTGAGCCCTGGCTGGAGGTGACACTGGCCAGAGTCCGCTGCAGGGCGGCGAAGACGCCAAGGCTGGACAGTGCGTAATAGAGCAGCGCCACGGCGACGAACATCACGATCCAGAGGACCAGGGAGATCAGGAAGCTGAACTTCATGACCGACCAGGGCTCGACCCGCGATATCACCAGGTTGGCCTTGCGGGCCTGCGAGCCGGACGAGCGGCTCTTCGCCGGATCCTGCCCGCGGGAGAACCTGGACGTGCTGCGCTGCTTGCCCGCACGCAGGGCTGCACCGATACCACCGGCCATGGCGGCGCTGGAGCCGAATGTCGCCTGCTGTTCCCTGGCGGCGGTGCCCGTGCCGCCGAACGCGGTGGTGGTTGGCTCACTCGCTGGCGTGCCCGCGGAAGCCAACGGCTCCGCGGCCGGGTACGGCAACGCGGCAGGGTCGTTATAGCTCGCGGTCGTGTCGGTGTAGCCGCCCCCGGAGCCGTGATCGGTGTAGTTGCTCCCTGACCCGTGGTCGGTGTAATTGCCGCCAGGGGCGTGGAAGCCCGCCGCAGCACTCGCGAAGCCCGTGTCGGGCATGGCCGGATCGCCCAGCCCGCTTGCTGGCAGGTCGTGGCCGGGGAGCACGTCGCTGGCCGCCCCGCCTTCGGAGAGCCCACTGGCTGGCAGGTCGTGCCCGGGCAAGCCGGCCTCCGGCATGTCGTCGCTGTCGGTTACGTCGCTGCCGGCCAGGCCGTTCTCCGCCAGGGCCGGCTCCTCGGGCTCATAGCTGGTACCGGCCGGCTTGTGCGGCGTAAACGGGCTTCGGTAACTGGTGCCATCGCCGAACGGCGGTTCCTCGCCGTAGTGGTAGGAGTCGTCGCGGGAGTAGCTGAAAGAACTGTCGTGGCCATTGCCGTTGGCGAACTCTTCGGCCTCGGCCGGCGCGTCGTTGCTGTCCTCGGCTTGTTGCTCGTCCTCAGCCGCAGTACTGTCGTCAGCCTCGGGGTCAACTGCTTCCGGCGCAGCCCCCTGAGGCAGCCACGCTGGTGGCTCCACGCGGTGATCCACGCCGTCCTCCTTCGAGAAGCCCCTTGGTCGAGCTTATCCGGCCACACTACCGGCGCAGGCGCGCATACCTGGCCGGTACTTCTATGACGCCTTGCCCTCCAGATCCGTTGCAAACAAGGACGAATCTACCTGTTCGGCGACATGGTGCGGATCACCCGTCCGAGGGATCACCCGCTGTCGGGCCGGCATCTGCCCCGGCTACGGGCCCATCTTCCGGTGTTTCGTCTGCCGCGGACAGGTCCCCGTCATCCATCTCGTCGTCGTCCGCTTCGTCGTCGGGCACGGCCTCTGCGTTGCGCGCGACTGCCACCACGCTGTCCCCGGGCGCGAGGTTCATCAGCCGCACGCCCATCGTCTGCCGGCCGGACTGCTTCACCTCGGCGGCCGCGGTCCTGATGACACCGCCGACGGAGGTAATCGCGAATACCTCGTCCTCCGGCGACACCATGAGCGCGCCGACGAGCTCGCCCCGCTCGTCGACGATCCTGGCCGTCACGACACCCATGCCACCACGGCCCTTGACCGGGTACTGGTCGGCCGGGGTGCGCTTGGCGTAACCACCCGCGGTCGCGACCAGCACGTCCGCGCCCTCCCGCACCACGTACATGCCGAGCAGTTCGTCGCCGTTGGCGAACCGCATGCCGATGACGCCTGAGGTGGCCCGGCCCATGGGCCGGAGCGCCTCGTCGGTCGCGTGGAACCGCAGCGCCTGGGCCCGCTTGCTGACCAGCAGCAGGTCCTCGTCCGGAGATATCAGCCGGGCGGCGATCACCTCGTCGTCCTCGCGCAGGTTGATCGCGATGATCCCGCCGGAGCGCGGCGAGTCGAAGTCGGTCAGCCGGGACTTCTTCACCAGGCCGCCGCGGGTGGCCAGCACCAGGTACGGCGCCACCGAGTAGTCCCGCAGGGCGAGCACCTGGGCGATGCTCTCGTCGGGCTGGAAGGCCAGCAGGTTCGCCACGTGCTGGCCGCGGGCGTCCCTGCCGGAGTCGGGCAGCTCGTAGGCCTTGGCCCGGTAGACCCGGCCCTTGTTGGTGAAGAACAGGATCCAGTGGTGCGTCGTGGTCACGAAGAAGTGGTCCACGATGTCGGCGGTGCGCAGTTGGGCACCACGGACCCCCTTGCCGCCGCGGCGCTGGGCCCGGTAGAGATCGGTCTTGGTCCGCTTCGCGTAGCCGCCACGGGTGATCGTGACGACCACGTCCTCCTCGGCGATGAGGTCCTCGTTGGTCACGTCCCCGTCGAACGGAATGATCTCGGTGCGCCGGTCGTCGCCGTACTTGGCCACGATCTCGCCGAGTTCCGCACCGATGATCTGCCGCTGCCGCGGCGGTGAGGCGAGGATCCCCTCGTAGTCGGCGATCTGGGCCATGAGGTGGTCGTACTCGTCGGTGAGCTGCTGCCGCTCCAGTGCGGCGAGCCGGCGGAGTTGCATGTCGAGGATGGCGCGGGCCTGCTCCTCGTCGATGTCGAGCAGGTCCTGCAGGCCCTGCTGCGCCGCCGCCGCGGACGCGCTGCCGCGGATCAGCGCGATCACCGCGTCGATCTGGTCGATCGCCTTCAGCAGCGCGCTGACGATGTGCGCCCGCTCCTGGGCCTTGCGCAGCAGGTACTGGGTGCGCCGGACGATCACGTTGACCTGGTGCTTCACCCAGTGCCTGATGAGCTGGTCCAGCCGCAGTGTGCGCGGCACCCCGTCGACCAGCGCCAGCATGTTCGCGCCGAACGTCTCCTGGAGCTGGGTGTGCTTGTACAGGTTGTTCAGCACGACCTTGGCGACCGCGTCCCGCTTGAGGATGATCACCAGCCGCTGGCCCGTGCGGCCGCTGCTCTCGTCCCTGATGTCGGCGATGCCGCCGACCCGGCCCTCGCGCACCAGTTCGGCGATCTTCGCGGCCAGGTTCTCCGGGTTGACCTGGTAGGGAAGCTCGGTGACCACCAGGCAGGCACGGCCGCGGTTGTCCTCCTCCACCTCGACCACGGCGCGCATGATGATGGAGCCGCGGCCGGTGCGGTAGGCCTCCTCGATGCCCCGGTGGCCCACGATGAGGCCGCGGGTGGGGAAGTCCGGGCCCTTGACCCGCTCGAGCAGTGCCACGAGCAGCTCGTCGTCGGTGGCCTCGGGGTTGTCCAGGAGCCACTGCGCGCCGGCCGCCACCTCGCGCAGGTTGTGCGGCGGGATTTTGGTCGCCATCCCGACCGCGATCCCCTCGGAGCCGTTGACCAGCAGGTTGGGGAACCTGGCCGGGAGGACCACCGGCTCGCTGGAGCGCCCGTCGTAGTTCGGCCGGAAGTCGACGGTCTCCTTGTCGATGTCCCGGAGCATCTCCATGGCGAGGGGGGCAAGCCGGCACTCGGTGTACCGGTAGGCGGCCGCCGGGTCGTTGCCCGGTGAGCCGAAGTTGCCCTGCCCGTCCACCAGTGGCATCCGCATCGCCCACGGCTGGGCCAGGCGCACCAGCGCGTCGTAGATGGCCGAGTCGCCGTGCGGGTGGTACTGGCCCATCACGTCGCCGATGACCCTGGCGCACTTGGAGTAACCGCGGTCCGGCCGGTACCCGCCGTCGTACATCGCGTAGAGGATGCGTGTGTGCACGGGCTTGAGCCCGTCCCTGACGTCGGGCAGGGCGCGGCCGACGATGACCGACATGGCGTAGTCGATGTAGCTGCGCTGCATCTCGACCTGGATGTCGACCGGCTCGGTCCGGTCACCTCCACCGGACGGTACGGTTCCCGAGTCCACGTCCGTCACTAGCTGATCCTTCCCGTCCCTGAAGAAAACGGCGGCTGGCCGCGGCGGCGGCCGGTGCCGGGCGGCTCATTCCGGCCGCCGGGCGAAGTGGCCGTTAGATGTCGAGGAACCTCACGTCCTTGGCATTGCGCTGGATGAACGACCGGCGTGCCTCCACGTCCTCGCCCATCAGAACGCTGAACAGTTCGTCCGCCTGGGCCGCGTCGTCGAGCGTGACCTGGAGCAGGATCCGGTGCGCCGGGTTCATGGTGGTTTCCCACAGCTCGTTCGCGTTCATCTCGCCGAGGCCCTTGAACCGCTGCACGCCGTCGCGCGGGCGCGGGTCCTTGCGGCCGGCCGCGATGCCGGCCTCGATAACCGCGTCCCGTTCCCGGTCGGAGTAGGCGTACTCGGGGGCGACCCCCCGGCCCTCCCACTTGATCTTGTAAAGCGGCGGCTGGGCCAGGTACACGTGGCCGGACTCGATCAGCGGCTTCATGAACCGGAACAGCAGCGTGAGCAGCAGCGTCCTGATGTGCTGGCCGTCCACGTCGGCGTCGGCCATCAGGACGATCTTGTAGTAGCGCAGCCTGGCGATGTCGAACTCGTCGTGGATGCCGGTGCCCAGGGCCGTGATCAGCGCATGGACCTCGGTGTTCTTCAGCACCCGGTCGATCCGGGCCTTCTCCACGTTGAGGATCTTGCCCCGGATGGGGAGGATGGCCTGGAACAGCGGGTCCCGGCCGGACTTGGCCGAGCCGCCGGCCGAGTCACCCTCGACCACGTAGATCTCGCACTTTTCCGGCTCGCCCGACTGGCAGTCCGACAGCTTGCCAGGAAGCGAGGTCGACTCAAGCAGGCCCTTGCGCCGGGTCAGGTCGCGGGCCTGCCTGGCGGCGATCCTGGCCCGGGCCGCCTGGGCGGCCTTGGTGATGATGTCCTTGGCCTCGCCGGGGTTGCGCTCGAACCAGTCCCGCAGGTGGTCGTTGCACACCTTCTGCACGAACGACTTGGCCTCGGTGTTGCCGAGCTTGGTCTTGGTCTGCCCTTCGAACTGCGGGTCGGCCAGCTTGACGTGGATGATCGCGGCCAGGCCTTCCCGTACGTCCTCGCCGGCCAGGTTGTCGTCCTTGTCGCGAAGCAGTTTCTGGTCGCGCGCGTAGCGGTTCACGATCGAGGTGAGCGCGGCACGGAAACCCTCCTCGTGGGTCCCGCCCTCCGCCGTGTTGATCGTGTTCGCGAACGTGTACACCGATTCCGAGTACGAAGAGTTCCACTGCATGGCGATCTCGGCCGAGATGCCGGCGCCTTCGTCGCCGAACTCGATCACCGAGGCGTGCACCGGGTCCTTGGTGCCGTTCAGGTAGCGGACGAAGTCCGCGATGCCACCGTCGTATTGGTACGTCACCGACCGTGGTTCGCCGTTGACGTAGGCGGGGCGCTGGTCGGTGAGCACGATAGCCAGGCCGCGGACCAGGAACGCCATTTCCTGGAGCCGGCGTGAAAGAGTTTCGAAACTCCATTCGGTGGATTCGAAAATGGATCCGTCCGGCCAGAAGGTAATAATGGTGCCGTGCTGGTCGGTGGCCTCGCCGCGGACCAGTTCGCCCATCGGCTCGCCGATCCGGTAGGACTGGCGCCAGGCGTAGCCGTGCAGGAGAATCTCCACGTCCAGCCGGCTGGACAGTGCGTTGACCACCGAGACGCCGACGCCGTGCAGGCCACCGGAGACCGCGTAGGACTTGGCGTCGAACTTGCCCCCGGCGTGCAGGGTGGTGAGGACTACTTCGACCGCGGGCCGCTTCTCCACCGGATGCTCATCCACAGGGATGCCGCGGCCGTTGTCGGCCACCCGGACCCCGCCGTCGGCGAGCAGCGTGACCTCGATGCGATCGCAGTAGCCGGCCAGCGCCTCATCGACGGCGTTGTCCACCACCTCCTGGACCAGATGGTGGAGACCACGCTCACCGGTTGAGCCGATGTACATACCCGGTCGCTTGCGGACCGCCTCCAGGCCTTCGAGGACCGTAATAGAGCGCGCGTCGTAGGACAAGAACAAGCTCCTCCTGAAAGCGATGCGCCCGGGACCATGTGTCAGCCCCCGCTTTCGGGGTCCCGGGGGGCACTTCCCTTCGATTTTACCTGGTAATGCCGCCTGACTCAGCCGTAGTCGTCGTTATGTTCGCGTGTTCCGCGCACCCGCAGCGGACCCATCCGGCGGGGCGGGGCCGGCCCGCGCACCACCACCCGCGTGACGGTCCCGTGCCCCAGTTCCTCGTTCAGCCTGCGCAGCAGCGTGGACGTGAGCAATCTCACCTGGGTGGCCCAGGCGGCGGAGTCGGCGATCACCACAAGCTCACCGTCGTTGAACCGCTCTGGCCTGGTGTGCGCGGCCACATCGGGCCCGACGAGCTGGTCCCAGCGGCCGAACACCGAGCCGACCGCGGCCGCCATCCGCCAGCCCTGATCGCCGAGCAGGCCGTCCAGGGCGCTACTCAGCGGCTGCGGGTCCTCACGCCGGGTACGCCCGCCGCGGCGCGGCCGCCGCGAGCCTGCAGTTGCCGCCCGGCCTCGGGGAGCTTGCTGGCCCGGCGCCATCGGCTGGCCCGGTACGGCGGGCCCACCTGGCACCGCAGGCCCACCTGGCAAGGCAGGCTCTCCTGGCACGGCATCCCCGCCTGGCACGGCATCGCTGTCTGGCGCGCCGGGCGTGTCCTCGCCCGGCACCGGGAAGCCGCCCGGTGACGGTGATCCGCCCGGCGCGGCAGATCCGCCGGCGCCCGGCACCCCGGTCCCGGGTGCGCCAGGCGCCGCGACCGGCCCGCCGCGAGCCGGGCGCCCCCGGCCTCTGGCCGGGTAATGGCCCTTGGCCTGGGCGTCCGCCTTCGCTTTCGCGAGCGCGTCCGCAGCCAGCCGGGCGCGGCGCTGCCAGTCAGCCTCCTCCGGCACGCGTCACGCTCCCCTCTGCGACCTCGAATCGGGCGCCCGTGAGCACCGGCGGGACGTCCTGCGCCACGGCGGCGGTGACGATCACCTGCTCCGCGCCCGCCGCCACGGCCGCGAGGCGCTCCCGCCGCCCGGAGTCGAGCTCCGCGAACACGTCGTCGAGCAGCAGCACCGGGTCGTCCCCGGCCGCACGCAACAACTCGAAGGCGGCCAGCCGCAGCGCAAGCGCCGCCGACCACGACTCGCCGTGGCTGGCGTAACCACGGGCGGGCAGGTCACCGATCCGCAGTTCGAGGTCGTCACGGTGCGGGCCGACCAGGCACACGCCACGCTCGATCTCCTCGGCCCGGGCCAGCGCCAGCGCCTCGCGCAGCCACGCTGCCAGCTTCTCCGCGTCCGGCTCCGGCTCTGGCCGCTCGGCGGCACCTGCGCCGTTCCGCTGGCCGGGGATATTGATGCTGAACGCCTGCCGGTACGCAATTGACGCCGTCGCGCTCTCGCCGGACACCGCGGTGTAGGCCTGGTCGACCAGCGGCCTGAGTGCGCCGGTGAGGCTGATCCGGGCTGCCAGCAACTCGGCGCCCTTCGTGGCCAGGTGCTCGTCCCACACGTCGAGCGTGGCCGCGGCGGAGCCCGCCGTGGCACCGGCGCCGCCGGGGTCCCCGGGGAACTCTTCGTCCGGGGAACCGGAGCGGGGGGCCGGCAAGCCCGGCCGGCCGGCACCGGCGACCTGGCGCGCCCAGGGCCGGCCGCGCAGCGACTTGAGCAGCGCCGTGCGCTGGCGCAGCACCCGCTCGTAGTCCCCGCGGACCGCGGCAAACCGTGGCGCCCGGGCGACCAGGAGGTCGTCGAGGTACCGGCGGCGCTGCTCGGGATCCCCTTTGACCAGGGACAGGTCCTCGGGGGCGAACAGCACCGTGCGCAGCACGCCCAGGACCTGGCGCGGGCGGGACACCGGCGTGCGGTTCAGCCGGGCCCGGTTCGCACGGCCGGGGTTGATCTCGATCTCCACCAGGCTGTCGCGTTCGGCCGAGGTCAGCGCGCCTCGCAGGATGGCCCGCTCCGCTCCGTGGCGGACCAGGGGACCGTCGCTGGCGACCCGGTGGCTGCCCAGTGTCGCCAGGTAGCCGACCGCCTCGACCACGTTCGTCTTGCCCTGCCCGTTCGCGCCGATGAGCGTGCTCACCCCGGGCTCCAGGCCCAGGTCCACCGCGGCGTAGGACCGGAAATCGGTAAGGGCGAGGCGGCTCAGGTACACACGCCGAGGTTACTCGCGGATACTGCCATCAAGTGCCCGAGGCAAAGGCCGACCAGGAGGCTGTCCGCGAAACGCGGCGCACCAAACCCGCGTGCGCGGCAACCTAGCCCGGCGGACCCGAGAGATGACGCCCGCGCCCACCCGAACACCGGCGCCGGGAAGGCTGCTCCCGGTGGGCCCGGGCGCCGCCATATCCACTGGGCTCGGGCCGTTCCGGTGAGCTAGCCCCGGAGCTGGTGCGCCGGCGGTTAGGGAGCTGGATGGGCCGGCGTCGTGTCCGCATCTGTGCCTGAAGCGGTGACTGCGTGCCCGCCGAACTGGTTGCGCAGGGCGGCGACAACCTTCATCGCGGGTGAGTCGTCCTGGCGGGAGGCGAATCGCGCGAACAGGGCCGCGCTGATCACCGGCATCGGCACCGCGTGGTCGATCGCCGCCTGCACGGTCCACCGGCCCTCGCCGGAGTCCTGTGCCACACCGCGGATCTTTTCCAGTCCCGGGTCCTCGTTGAGCGCCTTGCACAGCAGGTCGAGCAGCCAGGAGCGGATCACTGTGCCGCCCCGCCAACTGCAGAAGGCGCCGGCCACGTCGGTCACCACGTCGGTGGCTGCGAGCAGTTCGTAGCCCTCGGCGTAGGCCTGCATGATGCCGTACTCGATGCCGTTGTGGACCATCTTGGCGAAGTGGCCCGCGCCCACCTTGCCCGCGTGCACGAAACCGAACTCACCCTCGGGCTTGAGCGCCTCGAGCACCGGCATCAGGCGGTTCACGTCCTCGTCGTCCCCGCCGACCATCAGGCCGTAGCCGTTCTGCAGGCCCCAGACGCCGCCGGAGACCCCGGCGTCGATGAAGTGGATGCCCGCCTCACTGAGCATCTTGGCGTGCTCCTGGTCGTCGACGTAGTGCGAGTTGCCGCCGTCGATGACCAGGTCACCGGCTTCGAACAGATCGTTCAGCTCGGTGATCGTCTGCCGGGTGGGCTCCCCGGCCGGGACCATGACCCACACCGCCCGCGGCGCGGACAGGCGTTCCTTCAGCTCCGCCAGGCTGGCGACGTCGCTCACTTTGGGATCGCGGTCATAGCCGACCACGTCATGCCCTGCGCGGCGCAGGCGTTCCGCCATGTTGCCGCCCATCTTGCCCAGGCCGATCATGCCGATCTGCATCGCTGTCTCCACCTCGCCTGCTCCGCGGGCAATCCGGCACCTACGCTAGTCACCCGTCGCGGACGGCTCGCATCAGGGGCGGTTACGCGCCAAGCCGGATCGGCATGAGCAGGTAGCGGAAGTCGTTCTCGCCCTCGGGGCCCGGCTTGCCGGTGATCAGCACGGCCTTGCCCGGCTTGGTGAACGCGAGCCTGGCGGTGTCGGAATCGATGGCGGACAGGCCGTCGAGCAGGTACTGCGGGTTGAAGGCCACCTCAAGGCCCTCGGGGCTGAACCCACTGGCGTCGGGCTCACCATCGGCGTCGGCGAAGAACTCATAGCTGGCGTCGAGCACCTCGGTGGCCTGTGCCTCGTCCCCGGTGCCAGCCTCGAGCACGGCCTGGCCCGGCGCGAACGCCAGCCGCAGCGCGGTGTTGCGCTCGGCGACCAGGGCGACACGCTTGACCGCCTCGCTGAACGGTGCCGTGGCAAGCTCGCCCACCGCCGTGGGGGTGCCCGGCAGCAGCGCACGGTACGGCGGGAACTCGCCACCGAGCAGCCGTGTGGTTGTGCGCCGGCCGCCGCCCTCGAAGCCGATCATCCCGTCACCGGCCTGGCCGCCCTCCTCGGGCAGGCCGAGCGCGATGAGCACCTCGGCGCCGGAGGTCAGCGAGCGGGCGGTGTCCAGCAAGGCGCGGGCCGGGACCAGGACCGAGGCGCTCAGCCCGGCCCGGACGGGGTTCCAGCGCAGTTCGCGGACGGCCAGCCGGTACCGGTCGGTGGACACGAGCGTGAGCGTGTCGTTCTCGATCTCGATGCGGACGCCGGTGAGGCCGGGGAGGGTGTCGTCGCGCGCGGCCGCGGTGGCGGACTGGCTGACCGCCGAAGCGAAGGCGTCGCTGCCCACCGAGCCCGCCGCGGGCGGCATGTCCGGCAGCGTGGGGTAGTCCTCGACCGGCATCGTCAGCAGCGTGAACGTGGCCTGCCCGCAGGTCAGTGTGGCGCGTGCGCCATCGGCGGAGATCTCTACGGGGCGGGCGGGCAGGCTGCGGGTGATCTCGGCGAGGAGGCGGCCCGAGACCAGCACGGTGCCGTCCTCCTCGGCCACGACCGGGACGCTGGCCTGCGCGGACACGTCGTAGTCGAAGCTGGAGAGGGTCAGGTCCTCGCCCGCGTGCAGGCGCATGCAGGCCAGCACCGGGATGGCGGGACGCGCCGGGAGCGCACGTGCCGTCCAGGCCACCGCATCGGCGAGCGCATCACGATCCACCTGGATCTTCACCGGAAGCTGCCTCCTGTCACAGGGATGGGTTGCCAGCGTGCGGAGCGGGTATCTCGCGGATGGCGGCTCCGGCGCTGCGGCCAGTCCCCTTCTACTTGATTTTGAGTCTTGGTGATAAAGAAATAAGTAGTCGTCGTAGGGCCGGTGGAAGCTGGGGACAAGTGGCTATCTTCCAGCCCAGCGCCGCTTTGCGTGACCACAGCCCCTGTGCGCGGCCAATGGCCCGGCGGGGGAGAGTTGTGGACAGCCCGCCTTTCTCCACCGGACGCCTGCCGGTTACCCCCCGGACTTCCGGCGTTGTCCTCGTACTGTCCCAAGCGTGTCCACAGAGATATCCACAGCCTGTGTGTACCGATTGTTACGGGCGGCACTGATACGTGGCGGCTCACCCGGGCCGGGTGCTGCCTCATCCGGACCGCGCTTGCTGCTTGATCCGGTTGGTTAGTTCGGTGACCTGGTTGTAGATCGAGCGCCGTTCGGCCATCAGGGACCGGATCTTGCGTTCCGCATGCATGACGGTGGTGTGGTCGCGGCCGCCGAATTGCTGCCCGATCTTCGGGAGTGACAGGTCGGTGAGTTCGCGGCAGAGGTACATGGCAATCTGCCTGGCGGTTACCAGAACGCGTGACCGGGATGTACCGCAGAGGTCGTCAATGGACATGCCGAAGTAGGACGCGGTCTGCCCCATGATGGTCGAGGCGGTGATCTCCGGGCCCTGCGCCTCAGGAATCAGGTCCTTGAGGACGATCTCGGCCAACTGGAGATCAACGGTCTGCCGGTTGAGGCTGGCGAACGCGGTCACCCGGATGAGGGCGCCCTCCAGTTCCCGGATATTGGTTGAGATGCGGCTGGCGATGTACTCCAGCGCCTCCGGCGGCGCGTTCAGGCCCTCTTGGACGGCCTTTTTCCGGAGAATCGCGATGCGGGTTTCCAGTTCCGGCGGCTGCACATCGGTGATCAGGCCCCACTCGAACCTGCTGCGCAGCCGGTCCTCCAGGGTGACCAGCCGCTTGGGCGCCCGGTCGCTGGAGATCACGATCTGCTTGCTGGCGTTGTGCAGCGTATTGAAGGTGTGGAAGAACTCTTCCTGCGTCCCTTCCTTGTTCTCCAGGAACTGGATGTCGTCCACCAGGAGCACGTCCACGTCGCGGTACCGGCGGCGGAACCCGTCCTGCTTGCCGTCCCTGATCATGTTGATGAAGTCGTTGGTGAACTCTTCCGAGCTGACGTAGCGGACCCGCACCCCGTGGTAGAGGCTCTGCGTGTAGTGCCCGATCGCGTGCAGCAGGTGGGTCTTGCCCAGCCCCGAGTCGCCGTAGATGAACAGCGGGTTGTAGGCCTTGGCGGGCGCCTCGGCGACCGCGACGGCCGCGGCGTGCGCGAACCGGTTGCTGGAGCCGATGACGAAGGTCTCGAAGGTGTACTTCGGGTTGAGCCGCGCCTGCGCCGGGCGGGGCAGGCCGGGCGCGGGCAGGCCGGGAAGGCTCGGCGGGCGGTGCGGCCCGCCCGGTTCGCCGCCGTGCCGGGTGCCTTCGGACAGCGGAAGACCGCCCAGCGACGGCGAGCCTTGGTCCCTGGTGCCCCGGCCGGTGATGGCGGGCCCGCCATTGATCGGAGGGCCGCCCAGGTGGTCGGGTGCGAGTGGCGCGGCGGCTGCGTCGCGCTCGTGCCCGGGATGCGGGGCATGCCCGGGAGGGCTGCCATGCCCGGGCTGTGGCGGGTAGGCACGGTCGGAGGGGTAGCCGAAGGGGTGCGGGTAGGGCTCGCCCGGCACATGGCCGCCGTTCTCGGCCGGCCGGCCGCCTGGTCCGGCGCGGTGCGTTGCGGCCGGGCCGAGAGGGCCGGTGATCCCGGACTCGCCGGCGTGGCCGGCCGGGCTGTCGTGCCCGCCGGTGCCGTGGTCGGAGATGCCCGGGCCAGGAGCATGCGGCAGCGCAGCGTCTCGCGGTACCGGCATGCCGCCCGCGGCGGTCGCCGGATCCACGGTCACCGCGAGCTGGATGCTGCGGCCGAACTCCCGGGACAGCGCGTGGGTGATAAGGCCGCGAAGGCGGGTCTCGAGCTGTTCCTTGACGAACTCGTTGGGGGTCGCGATGAGAGCGGTGTTCTCGACCAGGCCGAGGGGCCTGGTCAACCGCAGCCAGGCACGCTGGTGGGGTTCGATCTGGAGATCGGAGAGTTCCTCGAGGGATCTCGCCCAGACCTCCGCCAGGTCCGCCTGGCTCATAGCGTGTTCACCTTGCGCCCCCACATGCGAATCAACAGTCTTATCCACAGGCTGTGCACGCCGCACTCCGCGCCGTGCCCGGGACGCCGCTGGACCGCTGTGGCTGGCTCGCGCCACCCCGTTCCGCGCGGCCTGGCCGGTTGTCCACAGCCTAAGCGCGCCGGCCATGCCACGTTCGGCAAACGGCCGTTCCTGCCCACGGCTAAGATGGGGCATCCGGTTGCCGCGGGTGCCGCTGGTTTGACCGGTGCTCAATGATGCGCGTAACGTGAACCGACTCAAAAGCTTTCCTCTGGGCAGTCTGCTGCGCGCTGGCGCGCCTCGCGGCCCGGCTGCCAGTGATGACACCGTATGTGGAGCCTCCTGTGAGCAAGCGCACGTTCCAGCCGAACAACCGACGCCGCGCCAAGACGCATGGGTTCCGGCTGCGCATGCGCACCAGGGCCGGTCGCGCGGTCCTGGCCGCCCGGCGCCGGAAGGGCCGGGCCAGGGTCAGCGTATGACCTTGTTCTTCCCGTCCCCGCGCTGGCTCTTTCCCGCCCCCCCGCGTCGCGGCCGCCCCCGCTCGGCGCCCGCCCCCGCGCTGTGCCGCCCCGCGTGACGGCGGAGGTCGTGTGTGCTTCCCGCAGAATCCCGGATGCGCCGCAGCGCTGAGTTCCAGCTCACGGTGCGCCGTGGCAGCCGCGCCGGACGTGCGTTGCTGACCGGCCACCTGCTGGTCCGCGGCCGCGGCGAGGCGCAGGCCCCGCTGGTCGGTTTCGTGGTCAGCAAGGCGGTGGGGAACGCCGTGGTCAGGAACAAGGTGCGGCGGCGGCTGCGTTCGGTGCTGCGCGGTTACCTGCCTGCTCTGCCGGGAGGTAGCCTGCTTGTGATACGCGCTCATCCAAAGGCTGCGGCCGCGCGCCAGGCAGATCTCGCCGCCGAACTCGACCTGGTGATGAACGCGCTCATGCGGCGACAGGTTGGGGCACAGCGGTGAGGACGGACCCGGGCGGGCAGTCAGCGGAGGCACAGCCCTCCGCGGTTGCCAGGATTCTCATGGTCCTGATCGGCGGGTACCGCCGGTTCATCAGCCCGATGACCGGCCCGCACTGCCGGTTCGTCCCTTCGTGCAGCGCTTACGCGCTCGACGCGGTTATCGAGCACGGGGCGCTACGCGGCTCGTGGCTCGCGGTACGCCGGGTGGCGCGCTGCCATCCTTTCCACCCAGGCGGACTCGACCCGGTCCCGCCCGGCACCCGCCGCGGCCGCCTGTCCCGTCCCGAGGGAGTTAGCTCGTGAATCCGCTGAACCCCCTGTACGTCGCGGTCGCCTGGGTGATGGCGCACATTCACAGCGCGCTGAGCCTGATCATGCCCTCGACCAGCGGCCAGGCATGGTTCTTCACGATCATCGTGCTCGTGGCCTTGATGCGGCTCCTCCTTGTGCCGCTGTTCGTCAAGCAGATGCACTCGATGCGCAAGATGTCCGCGCTCAACCCGCAGTTGACGGAACTGCGGAAGAAGTACAAGGGCGACAAGCAGACCCTGAACGAAGAGACCATGCGTCTCTACCGTGAGAACGGGGTCAACCCGCTGGGCGGGTGCCTGCCACTGCTGGCGCAGATGCCGATGTTCTTCGCACTGTTCAGCGTGCTCCGGGGTATCGCCAACTGGAAACCCGGAACGCCGACCCCCTACGGCCTGACCGAGTCGACCGTCCAGAGCGCGCAGAACGCCAACATCCTGGGCGCGCACATCTCCGACAAGGTGCTGTTCACCGGCACCATGCATGTGCCGCTAGAGGCCAAGATCGTGATCCTCTGCGCCGTGACGATCAGCGTGATCACGACGTTCCTGACCGTCCGGCAGAGCACCAAGCGGGGCATGACGCCGGCGATGACGCCGGACAACCCCATGGCGGCCTCGCAGAAGTACATGGCCTACATCGTGCCGTTCTTCGCCCTGTCCGGCCTGTACTGGGCGTTCGGGCTGGTCCTTTACTGGGTGACCACCAACGTGTGGACCCTCGGCCAGCAGTACGTTCTGTTCAAGCGGTACCCGCCGACGGTGCCAGGTACCGCGTCCGCGACCGGCGGCACGGCACCCGCGCCCGCCGCACCGGCCAAGCCGGCGGCTGTCAGCAGGCTCACCGCGAACAAGGCGGTGACTTCAGGGAAGCCGTCCACCACGGGCAAGCCGTCCACCACAGCCAAGTCCTCCGCTGCCCCCGCCAAGCCGGCCGCTGCCGCCAAGCCGGCCACCTCAACCGCGAAGCCGGCGCCGGGCAAGAGCACGCCGAAGCCACCCGCGGGCCAGCCGCCACGGAAGAAGCCGCAGGACAGCGGGTCGGCCGGGAGCAAGCCTGCCCGGCCGGCGGCCCCGGCCGGGCAGCAGGCGCCGGCGAACGGCTCGGGCACCAGTTCAGGCGGCCTGCTGCGGCGCCTGGGACGGGGCAAGTCAGAGCCCGAGCCACAGGCGGAGACACCCGAGGTTAAGCTCGTCAGGCAGCAGCGCGTCCGTCAGTCGCGCAGCAAACGTTCCGGTAAGCACTAGGCGCGGGCATGAGCGGGCCCATGGCCCGGCATTCGGTGGCCGGGTTTGGCTGGGCCGGGCCGTAGCCTCACCGCTGCGAGAATCAGGAGGAGAAAGTGGTTGCCGTGACCGGCGATGACAACTCGGGGGCTCTGGCGCCGACTGACAGCAGCGGGACCAGTGGGACGATTGCAGCGGGCGACCAGGCAGCGCCCGAAGCTTTGACGACGGAGCGTGATGAAGATGTGTCAGAGCGCGACGTAACGGCCGGGCCAGCGGACGGTGAAGGCACCGAGCCTGCCGAGGAAGAGCCTGCCGACGACGCGATGAGCGCGGCCGACCTGGAGCAGGAGAGTGAGATCGCGGCCGACTACATCGAGGGCCTGCTCGACGTGGCGGATCTCGACGGCGACATCGACATGGACGTGGAGGGCGACCGGCCCGTTGTGTCCGTGGTCGGCGCGACACTGACCGAGCTTGTCGGCTCCCGCGGCGAGGTCCTGGAGGCCCTGCAGGAACTCACCCGCTTGGCCGTGCACCGCCAGACGGGCGCACGCAGCCGGATCATGCTGGATGTGGGCGGGTATCGCGCACGCCGTCGGCAGGAACTGGCCGACCTGGGCCGAAAGGTTGCCGAAGAGGTCGGCCGGACCGGGGTGCCGCAGCGACTCGACGCGATGACGCCGTTCGAGCGCAAAGTGGTGCATGATGCCGTGGCGGCTGCTGGGCTGCGGAGTGAGTCCGAGGGCGAGGAGCCGTCGCGGCGGGTCGTGATTCTGCCGGCCGAAGAGGCTGTCGTGGTGATGGAGCCGGCCGGCGGGCAGGGGTAGGGCGATACCAGGGTTGCTCTGAACAGCGGGACATAACGCTGTTCAGAGCAACCCTGATACCGCTGGGATGAGCCGTCAGGCCGAGAGCTGCCGAGGCGGGCGGCGGGGCTGTGCAGGTCGCAGGCCGGTCGGCGGCTGGTGAATGAAAAGCGAGAGGTGGATCCGGGGCGTGGCCTGGTTCCGGGACGGGCGAGGCGAGCAGTGATCCGGGGAACCGTGGCACGCCCTGTGCCGCGTCCGAGGCCCTGCGCTGCTCTGGCCTGCACCTGCGCCGCTCCCAAGCCTGCACCCTGCGCCGCGCCCAAGCCGCCACGCCACGGCGCGTTTGAACCCGCACCCGATGCCGCGCCGGTCGCGTCCGTACCGGACACTGCGCCTGCACCGGCACGCGCCTGCACCGGACACGGCGCCTGCACCGGACACCGCGCCTGCACCGGACACCGCGCCTGCGTTCGCGCCCCGCACCACGCTTGAACCCGGGCCCCTCGCGGCGCCCGGGCCCGCACCGAACTCGGCGCTGGATCTGAGCCACCAGCCGCATATCGGCGTGCGGCAGGTATGACCGCACCGCCCATGCCCGACACAGCGCGGCAGGTTTTTGGGGATGCCGCGGGTAAGGCGGAGCACTACGCCAACTTGCTGGCGGGGGTGGGGGTTGAGCGGGGGCTGATCGGGCCCAACGAGGTGCCGCGGATTTGGGAGCGGCATCTGCTGAACAGCGCTGCCGTGGCTGAACTGGTGCCTGCTGGGACTTGCTCGCTGGTGGATCTGGGGTCGGGGGCGGGGCTGCCGGGGATCGTGCTGGCCTTGCTGCTGCCTGATAGTGAAGTGGTTTTGCTGGAGCCGATGCTGCGGCGGGCGGCTTTTCTTGAGGAGTGCGTGGCTGAACTGGGGCTGGGCAACGCCAGGGTGGTCAGGGCCCGGGCCGAGCAGATGGCCGGCAAACTGGCCGCAGATGTGGTGACCGCGCGGGCGGTGGCACCACTGGACCGGTTGGCGGCGCTGGCGGTGGGGCTGCTCAAGCCGGGCGGCATCGTGCTGGCGGTCAAGGGAGCGAAGGCTGCGGCGGAGGTACGTGACGCGGCAGCGGGGCTCAGCCGGCTGGGTCTGCGGGACGCGGAGGTTCTCGTTGCCGGGAGCGGTAAGGTCGATCCGGCTGCAACAGTGGTCCGGCTGACTGCGCGCCGATGACGGTGGCGGGACCTGGGCGACCAGACCGGGAACTGGCCTGGATGTGCGGGACCCGGAGCGGGCCTGGCGACAGGACCGGGACTTGCCTGGGCAGGGCCGGGAACGGGACTGCGCTGCGGCACCAGCCGTTGAGAACGGCGCAGGACTGCCCCTGGGAGGAGCGCGCTGATGGCTTCGCCTGACGGCGTGGGATGGCCGGAGGAGCCGCGCGGGCGTTCCTTCGGCGCCACCTGGGACGAGTCGAGACTTGTGCCGGCCGGGCTGGGCTGGCCGCGCCGCAAATCCGGAACCGGGCGACCTGTGCCCGGGGCCAGGGCAGTTGTCGCGGGGTCCGGGCACCGCACGGCGGGGCCCGCGCCGGGTTCGAGTAGTACGGGCGAGGATGGGCAAGGACAGGTCTTCCGAGAAGGGGAACCGGATGGTCCACCGGCGCGGGTGAAGCAAGCGCTGTCGGCAGCGGTTTCACGTGAAACGGATGCGCGGAGCGCCAGCGCGCGAGACGAGGCACAGGGAAGTGGCACAGTGAGGACACGGGGAAAGCCCGTCGGTGGCGCCGGAGCTCTGTTGGAGCAGGAGGCGTCCGGCAGGGAGAGCAGTGGTCCAGTCGGCTCACGTCCGATGGTGCCCGCTCCGGCAGAACCGGACGCTGCGTTCGCGGTGCTGTCCGGCGATGGCCCAACTGGAAATCCCGTTCCGGCGCAGGCCAGGGCTGGTGTCGTTGAAGGTCCGCCCGCCGCGGTGGACATGCCCGCCGCGTCCCAGGTACCCGTGGCGGTTCCCGCCGGAGCACCTGCACCAGGCTCGGCACGGGTGAGCCAGGCCCAGGCGGCACTCGCCGCGCTGGGCGAGACCGAACGTGAATGGCCCCGCCCGCCGGCCTGCCGCGTCATCACGATCGCCAACCAGAAGGGCGGCGTCGGCAAGACCACCTCGGCGGTCAACCTGGCGGCCTGTCTGGCGCTGCACGGCTCGCGGGTGCTCGTGGTCGACCTGGACCCGCAGGGGAACACATCCACCGCCCTGGACATCGAGCACCGCGCCGGAACGCCATCGGTCTACAACGTGCTCGTCGACGAGCAGCCGCTGAACGGCATTGTCCGCGAGGTGTCGGCGATACCGGGCCTGTACTGCGCGCCTGCCACCATCGACCTTGCGGGTGCCGAGATCGAACTGGTGCCGCTGGTAGCCAGGGAAGCGCGGCTGAACCGCGCGCTGGCCAGCTATGACGCCTCAGAGCTTGACTACATCCTGATCGACTGCCCACCGTCGCTGGGCCTGCTCACTATCAATGCGCTGGTGGCAGCCACGGAGGTGCTGATCCCCATCCAGTGCGAGTACTACGCCCTGGAGGGCCTGGAGCAGCTCCTGCGCACGGTCGACCTGGTCAAGGGGCACCTCAACCCGGAACTCCGGATCTCGACGATCCTGCTGACCATGTACGACGGGCGCACCCGACTGGCCGCCCAAGTAGCGGACGAGGTCAGAGAACACTTCGGCGACGTCGTGCTGAGTGCTGTGATCCCACGCAGCGTGCGTGTCTCCGAAGCGCCGAGCTACGGCCAGTCGGTGATCACCTACGATCCCGGATCGAGTGGAGCCCAGGCTTATCTGGATGCGGCACGGGAAATGGCGTACGGAGCCGGACTCGCCGGATCGGCCGGCTAGTTCCTTCCTGCGGGCTCGCGTCAGCCGATCTGCTCGGCCAGGGCGACGATGATGCCCGCGGGCCCGCGAAGGTAGCAGAGCCGGAAGATGCTCTCGTACTGCGCCACCTCGCCGAGGAGCTCGGCTCCGTGGGCGCGCAGGCGGGCGACGGTGCCGTCGATGTCGTCGACGGCGAACATGACACGATGCAGGCCCAGCGTGTTGGGCGGCGGATTCTCCGGCTCGGCGCCGACCGTCGCGGGGGTGTGGTACTTCGTCAGCTCCAGCTTGCTGTGGCCGTCCGGGGTCCGCATCATCGCGATGTCACTCCGGACGCCGTCGAGTCCGACGGTGCGGTCCGCCCAGATGCCTTCGACCTGCCCCTTGCCTTCCAGCTCCATGCCGAGTTCGGTGAAGAACGCGACGGCGGCATCCAGGTCTTCGACGACGATGGCGACGTTGTCCATCCGCTGGAATGGTCATGTCTTACGGTAGAGCCATAACCAGCGGCGAGCAGCCATGCGGCCGCGCCTGACCGCTGCCTGACCGTCGGACCGTCACCTTTGTTCCACGACGAGCGGGGCATCCGCTGGCCCGCTGGGATGAGCGGTCAACATAGCCACGAACTGGCGGGTCTGGCTGGCGGATCAGGCCGGTGGGCACGTCGCGTTGCCGCAAAGGGCAGTACCGGGCGCACAACTGGGGCAGCAGTCCCCCGGTCGGGCGGTAACCCGACGGGCGGCCCCAGGCGGGAAGGAAGGCTCGGCCGTGGGCCGGCGGGGCGCGATGGGATGAGCGGGCAGCGAGGGTCAGGCGGTGAGGGTCTGTGCCCAGTCGGGGGACATAGTGGTCACGATCCGCTGCAGGTCCTCCAGCGAGGCGAACTCCACCACGATCTTGCCTTTCTGCTTCCCGACCTCCACCTTGACCCTGGTGTCGAGCGCGTCGGACAGGCGGTCCGCCAACTCGCTCAGCGCGGGCGCGACCGGCTGCCGCGCTGATGGGCGCCGGGGCTTTGCCTGGTGCTGCCCGAGTGCCACGATCTCCTCCACCGCGCGCACCGACAGCCCCTCGGCCACGATGCGGTGGGCCAGGCGATCCTGTTCCCCGGGGTCGGCCAGGGCCAGCAGCGCCCGGGCATGACCGGCGCTCAGCACACCGGCCGCGACCCGGCGCTGTACCTGCGGGGGGAGCTGGAGCAAGCGGATCGTGTTCGAGATGTGCGGCCGCGACCGCCCCACCTTGCGAGCCAGTTCGTCATGCGTGGCGGAGAAGTCGTCGAGCAACTGCTGATAGGCGGCGGCCTCTTCCAGCGGGTTGAGCTGTTCCCGGTGCAAGTTCTCCATGAGAGCCTCACGGAGCAGTTCGTCGTCGGGCGTGCCGCGCACGATGGCCGGAACGTGGTCCAGGCCGGCGTGCTGACAGGCACGCCAGCGCCGCTCGCCCATGACCAGCTCGAACCGGCCCGGCATGACCTTGCGGACCACGACCGGCTGAAGCAGCCCGACCTCGCGGATCGAAGACGCCAGTTCCGCCAGGGCATCCTCGTCAAAGTTCTGCCGGGGCTGCCTCGGGTTCGGCGTGATCGCCCCGATAGCGATCTCGTCGAAATAGGTCCCATCGATCTGCTCCCGCACGGCAACGGAACCGGTCCCCGGTGCGCCCGCGAGTTCGCTGGCATGGCTCTCCAGCCCGGCCGGGCCAGGCGCCGTGGGTATCAGCGCCCCAAGCCCCCTGCCGAGTCCCCGCTTCTGCTGAGCCATCTCATCTCCTCGCACTGCCCGCACGACCACGCTCCCCACTCCTCCCTAGAGCATCCCATCCCCGCGCCCGCGCCCGGGCTCTTTGCCCGATCCAGCCGCCAGCCCACCCGCTACGGCCCGCTCCGCCCGGCAGCCCACCCGCCCGCAGCCCACCCGCCCGACCGACCACGTTCCCCAGTCCTTGACGAGCCCACCTGCCCCGACCGAGCTTCTTTCTCCATCCAGCCTGGGGTCGCGTGGAATCGTGCCCGGACCGTCAGCTCATCCCGCCACCGCCTATGCCTGCCAACCCCCTGTAGCCGGCGTTTCACGTGAAACAAGGCGCCCCCGCCTCATGCGCCAGCCGTGCGCCTGACATCCGCGACGAAGGCATCGACGTCGGCCTCGGTGGTATCGAAGGCCGTCATCCAGCGGGCCACATGCGCGGAGGCATCCCACACATAGAAGTGCCAGTCCCGTTGAAGCCGCTCGATGTGCCCGGGATTCAGTGATGCGAAGACCGCATTGGACTCCACCGGCTGCCACAGTTTCACTCCTGGCACCCCGGTGATCCCGTCGGCCAGCCGCATCGCCATGGCGTTGGCCTGGCTGGCATTGCGGAGCCACAGTTGCCCATCCAGCAAGGCCTCGAACTGGGCCGCCAGGAAGCGCATCTTCGAGGCCAGTTGCCCTTGCTGCTTGCGCAGGAACGGGGCATCCGCAGCCAATTCCCCGGCCATGACCACGACAGCCTCCGTGCCCACCGCGCCGTTCTTGGTTCCGCCAAAGCTCAGCACGTCCGCCCATGCGGCCAGGTCGGCAAGGGAGCAATCAAGATGAGCGGCGGCATTCGCGAGCCGGGCACCATCGATATAGAGGCGCAGCCCTTCCGCCCGGCAGAACTCCCCAAGCGACTTGAGTTCCTCCAGCGAGTAGCAGGTGCCCAACTCAGTCACCTGGGAGATCGTCACGACCCTCGGCTGAACCCGGTGTTCGTCACCGCGGTCACCCAGCCTGCCGCCGATCAGTTCCGGGGTCAGCTTCCCGCCCGGAGCGGGCACGGTGAGCAGTTTGCTGCCGAGGATCCGTTCCGGCGCCCCGCACTCGTCCACATTCACGTGCGCGGTTTCTGCGCAGATCACGCCCTCGTAGGGGCGCAGCAGCAGGCTGAGCCCCAGGACGTTGGCCGCCGTTCCGGTGAACACGAAGTAGACATCGCCGCGCGCACCGAAGGCCGTGCGCAGGGCGGAGGTGGCGCGGCCAGTCCACGGGTCGGCGCCGTAACCGGGGACGTCAGCCGTGTTGGCCTGGGCAAGAGCACGCACCACCGCGTCGTGCGCACCCGCATGATTGTCGCTGCCGAAACTCTTCCGTTGGTCCACGGGCAGAGCCTAGAGCCTGGCCGGACGGGACAGGCCGGCGGCTTCCCACCCGGAAGCCGCCGGCCTGTCTTGTCAATCCGCGCCTGGTCTCAGGGGCTGGTGATGACCTGCTTGGGCGTGAGCTTGTAGCCAGCGGTGAAGTTCACTGCGTCGCCGCTGTTGATCACCGGGCAGGTGTTGTTATAGAGGTGCAGGTTGCCACTGGGGAGCACCTTCAGCGTGTCGGTGCCGTTGCTGAACGTGGCCTTGACCATTCCGTTATGCGCTGTGGCGCCGGTGCCGTCAATGGTGGCACTGCAGCTCAAGCTGCTGACAGCGAACGATCCATGGATCTTCGTGATGGTCATGCTCGCGACCTTCGTCGTCGCGTTGTAGGAGATGCCATTGAGCGGCATCTTTCCGGTGATTGTCACCGCGACAGTTTGGCCGAGGATCGTGCACCCCTTGAAGGCCAGCGAGGTGACGGTGCCGAGGCCCGCACCGGCCAGGCCGGAGCCGTGCTTGAGCGTGCCCTTTGCGGTCGAGGACGTGCAGGTCACCGACTGGCCCGCAGTCGTGTCGGTGACCACCGTCTTTCCGGCCGCACCTGTGGTGGCGCCACCAGGCTTGACGGTCCATGTGGCTGCGGTGGCGAACGCCGGAGCGACTGCCATGCCGATGACCGCCGCCGTTGCCGCGCTGGTGATCAGTGCCTTTCCGAAACGATTGAGAATCGCCCTCACTCCCTTTCCGTGCCGCTCTTGCTCGCTGCCAGGCGCCGCCCTGGTTACGCCTTGCGTGCGGCCCATCGCTGGGCGCTATCGAGCCGGGATGCACATTCCGGACATAAGGTAACCCGCCCGGTGCCGCGTGACCATACCCCCGAGTAGCCGGGGAACAGAGTTCGCCCCAGGTTCCCCTGGCGGCGGCCCGGCGGAGCAGATCACGGCAGCCGGTGCCGAGGCTGCGCCCGGCCGCGTCCAGCGCCATCGGCAGGGTGCTCGTCCCGGTCATCCCCGGCATAACGCTGACCGAGGAAGAACGCCTCCCCGGCGCACACCGGGTTTGTGCGGCGCTGTTCACCGGCGCGGCCGCGCAGCGCGGGCTCGGTTGGCACGATCCGGACTCCCGGTCGTGGGTACCATGTCAGGGTACGGGGCCAGTGGTCATCCGCTCGCGCTGTCCGGCACTTGCTGTGTATGGCACGCGGAAGCCCGGCTCGCTCGGGAGAATTGCTTTTAGACGAAGGGGTGCCGGTGACGCGCCGCCTCGCCAACGTCACGCTTGACAATATGGACGACTTGCCGCATAAGTGCCGCAAGTGCGTCTTTTGGGAGCTCGATCCGGTCAGCCACGCCCGCGCGCAGGAGGTCGGCGATCCCGCCTTGGAAAAGGAGGCGTGGGTCTCCGCAATGCTGCTCGAATGGGGCAGCTGCGGAAAAATCGCCTACGTGGACGGCGTGCCGGCCGGTTATGTCCTTTATGCCCCGCCATTGTATGTGCCACGGTCCGTCGCATTTCCGACCAGCCCGGTCAGCGGCGATGCGGTCCTGTTGATGACGGCCAGCATTCTCTCCGAATTCCAGGGCGGCGGGCTGGGCCGGATGCTGGTCCAGGGTGTCGCCAAGGACCTGACCAGGCGCGGTGTCAAGGCGATCGAGGCGTTCGGGGACCTGCGGGGGGAAGGCATCTCGTGCATGCTGCCCGCGGATTACCTGCTGGCCGTGGGGTTCAAGACGGTACGGCCGCACCATCATTTCCCGCGGTTGCGGCTGGAGCTGAAGACGACCGTGTCGTGGCGGGAAGACGTAGAAGTGGCGCTGGAACGCCTGCTCGGCTCGATGACCCCAGAACGGGCGCTACGACTGGCCTGACCAGGGCAATCGTCGTCTCAGATCAACCCTGGTCCCACCTGTCCGTACGGCGTTAGCGTGATGGCATAGGCCGACCACGGTCGTGGCTAGCGTGGGTTTACAGGTAGTCGGCGAGCTCGCGGAGCAGGGCTGACTTGGACCGGGCCCCGACGAGTTCCTTGACGACCTCGCCGCCGGAGAATACGCCCAGGGTGGGGATGTTCAGGATCCCGTACTTCTGGGTGACCTTGGGGTTCTCGTCCACGTTCAGCTTCACGATGTCCAGCTTGTCCCCGTGCTCCTCGGCGATCGCCTCCAGCACGGGCGCGACCATCTTGCACGGGCCACACCACTCGGCCCAGTAGTCCACGAGCACCGGCTTGTCGTTCTTCAAGACGTCTGCCTCGAAGGTCTCATCGGTCACCTTCTTGGTGCCCATCTGCTGGTCTCCCTTCAGCTTCCGCTGTTGTCGCGCGTTGCTCAGTACACATCCCGCGGGTTCGTCCCGCCCGACAGGTAGCGCTCCGCGTCCAGCGCGGCCGCGCAGCCCGTCCCGGCCGCCGTGACCGCCTGGCGGTAGGTGTGGTCCACCACGTCGCCACAGGCGAACACGCCGGGGATGGCGGTCCGGGTGGACGGCTGCTCGACGAGCAGGTAACCCTCGGAGTCGGTGTCCAGCTGCCCGGTGAACAGCTCGCTGCGCGGGTCGTGGCCGATCGCCACGAACACACCGCCCACAGCCAGGTCGCTCTGCTCGCCGGTCACCGTGTCACGCAACCGCAGGCCGGTGATCTTGGTGTCACCGAGAACCTCGGCCACCTCGCTGTTCCACCGGAACTTGATCTTCGGGTTGGCGAAGGCCCGCTCCTGCATGATCTTCGAGGCGCGCAGCGAATCGCGGCGGTGGATCACCGTCACCGTACTGGCGAACCGGGTCAGGAACAGCGCTTCCTCCATGGCCGAGTCACCGCCGCCGACAACCGCGATCTCCTGCTCACGGAAGAAGAACCCGTCGCAGGTGGCACACCACGACACCCCATGGCCGGACAGCCGCTTCTCACCCGGGATGCCCAGCTCGCGGTACCGCGAGCCGGTCGCGATGATCACCGCACGGGCCAGGTAGGTCTCGCCCTCGGAGACGACCCGCTTGGGGTCAGCCTTCAGGTCCACCTCGGTCACGTCCTCGGCGAGGAGTTCCGCGCCGAACCGCTCCGCCTGCTTGCGCATGGCGTCCATCAGGTCCGGGCCCTGCATCCCGCCGGGGAAGCCGGGGAAGTTCTCCACCTCGGTGGTGTTCATGAGCGCGCCGCCGGCGGTGACCGAGCCCTCGAAAACCAGCGGCTTGAGCTGGGCACGGGCGGCATACAGCGCGGCCGTGTACCCGGCGGGACCCGATCCGATGACGATGACGTCGTGAATGGCGCTCACGGTCTGATTTGCCTTTCGCTTGACTGGCACCGGCGTCAACCGATCCTAGGGCCTGAAGATTCCCGTCGCCTGTAGGCGTGGCCAGCGGGCTGGGAGTGGGAGCGGACAGCGGCAAACTGGCACCCGGCACAACGCCGGCTGCCAGTTCACCGTTGCCCGCTGGCGCAGCATACGAGTGAGATGACAGCGGGAGGTGGTTCGGGGCTGGCCTAGCCCGAGGGGGGGAGGGGGGCTGTGGCCAGGACGCGGGCCGTGGTGGCGGTGCAGCCGGGGGCGACGACCAGCGCGCGCCGCTGGCCGCCGTTGGTGGGCGGGAGCACGACGATCAGGGCTGGGTGGCCCTGGTACTTCGCCAGGTCCACCAGCAGGGGGTGCTGGCCGTTGCCGATGTGGATCAGGCAGGCCTGCAGGTCGGGGAAGAGGCTTGCCTGGTTTTGCGAGGGGGCCAGGGTGCTGTGGACCAGTTGCTTGAGGACGGCGCTGGCTTGGGCCGCAAGGCGGGTGGGCTGGTAGTTGGTGCCGCTGCTGATCACCAGGGGGGCCATGGTGCCGGCGCTGTGGCGGGCGCTGCCGCCGGACGCGGCCGGGCCCGACGCTGGCTTGATGCCGCTGGTTGACGTGCGTGGCACCGGGCCGGTGACCTTGATGGCCGGGGCCGCGCCGGGGCCGGAGGAGGCGGGGCCGGCGCCGGCGCCGGTCACGGCGGGGCTGCCGGTCAGCAACTGCGCCACACCATAGCCGCCGCCTGCGATCACGGCCACGGCGGCGGTGACACCGGCGACGCGCAGCGCCAGCCAGGATCGGTCGTGGCCGCGCCATCCTGCCCGGCGCCCGGTCCTGTCCCTGGTGCGGTCCTGTCCGGCCGTGCCGTGCGAGCCGTTGTGCCCGGCGGTGCCCGGTGCGGCGCCTGCCGCGGCGGCGAGCGGGGGGGCGCCCGCGGCCCGGGTTGCGGCCTCGGTGGCCAGCGCAGCCTCGATCCGCGCGGTGACCGTGTCCGGCATCGGCGGCGCGGCGGCACGGCTGAGCATGGTGGTGACCTCGGCCAGTTGCGCCTCCAGCGCAGCGCAGCGCGGGCACGCGGCCAGGTGTGTCGACACCTGGGCGGCCTTGCGGGCCGACAGCAGTTCCTCCCGGAACGCCGCCAGCGTTGCTGCGTCGGCATGCCCTCTCACGACCGGGGTTCACCTCCTCCGTCCGCAGGTGAGACGCGCCGGGCCGGCGGCTGGTTCCCCAATGGCGTACCGTCTTGCGGCGCCGCTGCCACCGGGGCGGCCCCGGCGGCGTACGGTTCTCCCCGGTCACGCAGGTGAGCCAGCCGGGGCAGCAGCCTGGCGCGGCCCCGGGCGCAGCGGCTTTTGACCGTGCCGGGCGAGATGCCCAGCACCGCCGCGGCGTCCGCCACCGAATATCCGAGCATGTCCACGAGCACGAGCACGGCCTGCTGGTCGTGCGGCAGGGTCCGCAGCGCGGACATGACATCGAGCGAGGTCTCCGTGCTGGCCGCCGCGTCGGTGCCGGACGGCCCGGGGGACAGCACATCCATGGCCCGTTCGTCCAGCCCGCTGACGGTGGGCCGGGCCGCCCGCCGCCGCAGCCGGTCGAGGCAGGCGTTGATGACGATGCGGTGCAGCCAGGTGGTCACCGCCGAGTCCCCGCGGAACCCGCTGGCCTGCCGGAACGCGGAAATCATCGCGTCCTGGAGGGCGTCGGCCGCTTCCTCGGGGTCTCCCAGCGTGCGCACCGCGACCGCCCACAGCCGGTCTTTGTGGCGGGTGAACAGCTGGCCGAAGGCGTCATTGTCGCCATTCACATGCCGCCGGAGCAGTTCGGCATCGGGCGGCTGTTCCCCGGGGAGGGGTGTCAGGACGATCCTCGCACTACGACGTTGAAGACGTCCGCCTGGTACTGCCCGGTCTGGCCGGACTGCGACGCGAGCTTCGTGAACCAGATCAGGATGAACCGGCCGGAGGCGGTGCTATGCCCGGTGAAGGTCACCTGGCGGACCGCGTTACCCGACTTGCCCAGCGTGGTGAACCCGGGCGGTGGCGCGAGGCCGGTACCCGCGGCGGTGTTGCCGACCTCGACGCGCACGTGGCTGCCGGGGATGTTCCCGAAGGTCACCGTCACCGACGACACGTTGACGCTCTTGCCCATGTCCACCATCAGGCCCGTGGCGCCGTACAGGTTGCCGAAGTGCGCTGACCCCTGGTACGAGTCGGTCGTCCAGGCCGTGCTGGGCGAATTGTCGATCGCCAGCCCGGCCTGGCTCCCGTTGTCGCCGTTGGCGGGCCCGTACGCCGCCGCACTGTTCGGCTGCAGTACGGCCGCCGGGGTGTTGCTCGGCGAGGCGCTGTGGGTCTGCTTGACGCTGGGCGGCGCCGCCGAGTTGTTGTGGCTGAACGCCCACGCCGCGACGCCGATCACCACGAGCACGAGCACCCCGGCAACGGCCGCCAGCATCCGGGGGCCACCGGACCCCCGGCCGGCCATGGGATCGCGGTCGCCCCGCCGCCGCGGCGGCGGGGCGCCACGCTGCCGGTAGTCGGGCCCGGGGGCGAGCGTGGCGGGCCCGGTGCCGGTGACGTAACCACGGTGCGGTTCGGGCAGCGGCGCGGCAGGCGCGGGTATCACCCGGTTCAGCGCGGTGGCCAGCATGGCTGGCGTAGTGACCGGTGGGCCGCCTCCGCTTGCCTGCTCGAAGAGAACCCGGCAGGCGACGTCGTCAATGCCGGCCGGCACGCCGGCCCGGACCTGCCGCGGGCTGCATGGGTGCCCGTCCATTTCCGGTGCCGGTGGCAGCGACGGCCACTCGCCGCCCGGCCAGTGGGCGGTGAGCGCGGCGTAGAGCAGCTTCCCCAGGCCGTGCGTATCGGCCAGTGCCGGGTCGTCGGCCGTGACGCCGGACAGGGCCGCATCGATGCCGATACCGACGATCTTCACTCCGCCACCGGCGGTCCAGCGCAGCGAGTCGGGGTTGAGGCACAGGTGCGCCACGCCCGCGGCGTGCGCGACGGCGAGCGCCTCGGCGCCCTGGGCGATGATCTCCGCGCCCTGGCCCGGGTCCAGCGGCCCGTCGGCGAGCAGGTCCTCCATGGATTCCCCGGCCACCCACTCCATCACCACGTAGGCGTGATCCCAGTCCTCTTCGACGTCGAAAACCTGCGCGAGCCGGGCGTCGGTGAGCCTGCTCGCCGCCCGTGCCGCGGTCACCACGTCGGTGATCCGCGGGAACCCGCGGGCGAAGGTCAGCACGGTGACCGGCCGGGCGAGCGTCTCGTCGATCGCTTTCCAGGCAGCCCACCCACTGCTGGCGTTGACCCGGTCTTCGAGCCGGTACCGCCCGCCGAGGCGGGTACCTGGTTCAGAGATGAAGGTGCTCATCGTATGCAGTCAAGAGCGGGGCAGGCCCTCGACCCTCCTTCCGCGCCCCCGGGGAGACCAGCAGGCGACGTAAATCACCATGCTGCCGTCACCATGGTAGGCCGCGGGTACCAACGGGCCGAAGCCCGTGCCCTCCGCCCGCGCAAACCGTTACCTGTCGGTGACTCGTCCCAGGCACGGCCGTCCGGCGCGATTCTCCGCATCATCGCCTCAGCCTCGTCCGCAGCCCGCTGCCCAGTTCGGTCAGTTCGGTGACCCCGAGCGCCTTGGCGAATAGCACGTACAGCAGCAGCGCGCCGCTCCCGCCGATGATCACGGTGATGATCCCGAAGGCGGGCCCGGGGGAGAAGATGACCCCGACGGCGAAGGAAACCGCGAGCGCGAAGATCGCACCGGGGATGGCCGCCAGGTGCATCCGGACCAGGCTGATGGCGATCAGCCTGCCATGCAGGCCGCGCATCCGCCGGGACAGGATGCGCCACGCGATGACCGTGCCGATCAGGTTCGCCAGCCCGAAGGCGGCGGCCACGCCCTCCACGACGTGGCCGGCGGGCAGCGCGGCCAGCGAGAACAGGCTCACGACAACGTTCACGGCCATCACCGCGACCCCGATGTACATCGGGGTCCTGCTGTCGTGCATGGCGTAGAACACGCGGAGCATGAGCTGGAAGATCATGTACGGGACCAGGCCGAGCGAGAAGATCCCGAACACCAAGCCGATGTACTTCGCATCCGCGGCCGAGGTCTGGCCGTAACCGAACAGTGCCTCGGCGAACGGCGCGCCCAGCACGAGCAGGAACAGCGAGGCGGGCACCACGACCGCCGCGGACAGCCGGACCCCGCCGGAGAAGTCCAGCTTGACCTCGGAGAACCTTCGTTCGGAGGCGTGCGCGCTCATCCGTGGCAGCAGCGCCGTGATCACCGAGATGCCCACGATGGCGTACGGCATCTGGAACAACTGCCAGGCGAAGCCGTAGGTCGGGACACCGTCATAGGGGGCGTGCCGCTGGGCCGCGTTGGCCACGTTCAGCACCACCAGGAACGAGACCTGGGTGGTGAGGATGTAGCCGAACAGCGGGGCGGCCATCCGCCTGATCTCGGCCACCTCGACCCGGCGGAAGTCGAAGCGCGGGTGCCAGCGGAACCCCACCCGGCGCAGGAACGGGATCAGCGCCGCGGTCTGCAGCACGATGCCGAGCGTGGTGCCCACGCCGAGCAACTGCACCTCGGTGCCGCTGATGGTGGTCGTCGAGGCGCTGGTGCCGCCGACCGCGACGAACAGCAGCAGGACGGCGATCACCACGACGTTGTTGATGACCGGGGTCCACATGGGCGCCGCGAAGCTGCCTCTGGCGTTCAGCACGCCGCCGGCCAGCGAACTCACCCCGTAGAAGAAGATCTGCGGGACGAAGAAGAACGCGAAGATCACCGTCAGGTGGTGCTCGGCCGGCGTGAGGTCGTGCGCGTAGAGGTCGACAAGCAGTCCCGCGCCCAGCGTGGCGACCAGGGTCACCGCGGCCAGCGCCATCGTGGCCAGGGTAAACATCCGCTGGTCGTACGCCTCGCCCCCGTCGGCGTCCCGCTTCGCGGCGTTGACGAGCAGCGGTACCACGACGCTGGTCAGGATGCCGCCGAGCATCAGGTCGTACACCGCGTTCGGCAGCGTGTTCGCGTTGTTGTACGCGGTCGAGATGCCGGCGATGCCGAGCACGTAGGCGATGACGAGCGTGCGGAGGAACCCGGTGCCACGGGACGCGAGGGTGCCCAGCGCCATGACGCCGCTGGAGCGGACGACGTTGACGTTCTCGACGCCCGGCCGTGCGCCGGTACCCCGGCCCTCGCCGGGCGGGCGCCCGCCGCCGGGTTCCTGTGGCTGCACGCGGTGGGAACCCGGCAGCCGCCCGGGCCCGGCGGCTGGGGACGCAGCGCTGCCGTACGGCGCCGGTGCCGCCCGCTCGTGGCGCTGCGGCTGCCCGGTCACGTCAGCGCCGGTCTGCCCCGCCCGGGGCGGTGGCGTGCTCATCGTCCTCCTTGGCTGGCTGACGCTCGTCCGCGGTCCCCGAACCGACGCTACCGGGTTCATCACCTCCAGATGCCGGATCGCGCGGGCTGGGCATGGGGTCAAGCTCTTCCGCCTCCGCGCCGGCGCCCTCGTCCTGCGGCCCGCCGCGGCGGATCGCCCGGGCCGCGGCGGAGAGCACGAACACCACGAGCGCGACGCTGATGATGACGATCGCCAGGGTGCCGAAGTGCGTGGCGGTCACCGTCAGGCTGGTCCGCCCGCCCGGCAGGGCAGCCCCCTCGGGAGTGGCCAGCCACACGGTGAGCGTCTTCGACCCTGCGGCCGCGGCCCGCACCGGGATCCGCACCGGGATCTGGGATTTGCCCGGCACCGTGACCAGGCGCTTGTAGGGCGCGATCGTCACCTGGTCGTCGGCCGCAACACTGGCCTTCACCTGGACGGTAACCGCCTGGGGCAGATTGTTGCGCACCGACACGGGCACGTCACCCGCCTTGCCGCCGAGCGTCACCCGCGACGAGACGGTGATCCTGACCTGTGCCAGCTTCCCCAGGACGAAAGACAGTTCGTGGCGGAGCAACTGCTCGGCCGGCCGCTGCGCCCGCTTGCCGCCGCGCCAGGCGGAGGACTCGACCGCGTCCACGGCGGTGGACAGGTAGCCCTGGCCCTTCGTGGTGAGGATGCTGTCCAGCAAGTGGACCGGCGGCACGAGCGTGTCACGCACCTGCCGCAGCAGCGACCCGGTCAGTTCGCCGCGGCTCACCAGGCGCGACGGCGGCGCCTGGCGTTTCGGCGATCCCGGCGCAGGCCCGCCGGCGACCACGCTGGCCAGGGTGGCCGGATGTAGCCACGGTGCGGTGGCCGTCTCGCTCAGCAGCGCGTCGGCCAGGCTCAGGGACGGATTCCAGCGGCGCGGCGGCGCGGCCACAAGCGCGCGGGATGTGCTGGCCGGCTCGGCGGCGATCATCGCTGTTTCTGCGAGGAACCACTGCTCTTTGCCGAACGCGGCGGCCTGCCGGATCTGGGTGCGCACGCTGGCCGGCATCGGGGCCGGGCCGGGCACCACGCCGGGTATCTGGTTACGCCGCAGCGACAGGATCTGGGTGATCTCGTGGTCGGACAGCAGGACGTGCATCAGGCCGCCGGACCGATTGGGCGTGGTGGTCACCGCCGTGGGCGTGTAGTTGAGCGGCGTAACAGTCGGCGTCACGGGCGGCATCAGCTTGCTGTCCATGATCATCACCTGGACATGCTGCTTCGCGGCCAGTTCCTCGAGGACGCCGTAGTCCGCCACCCCGCCGGCCGGCCAGGCCATCGCCATCACGCCGGGTGTCGCCGGGGTGGCCCGCTGGGACCGGCCGAGAAGTTTCCGCGCCGTGGCCTGGCCGTCGGCGAAGGCAGCGGTGAGCTCGCTGTCCAGGCCATGGTGTGCCATGGCGGCCATGTCCACGTCGGCATAGGGGGTGACGAAGAAGTCCTGCTCCATCGCCAGGTCCCTGACGTCGCTCAGCCAGGCTGCCGCGGGGCGGCTGGGCTGCTCGGTCTTTCCGCCCGAGCAGTTCGCGCGGGCGCCCACCCGATAGGGCTGCTTCATCACCGAGACATCGGAAAGCAGCGCCGGATCGATCGCCCAGGTCAGCATGGCGCGGCGGCCGGCGGCGGACTGGCCGGCCGCGAGCAGTGTGCTGAGCCGCCCGTTGGGTGCCACGCTGGCCGCGAGTTCGTTGGATAGCAGCGCCGGGCACGCACCCCGCTGCGGGGTGTCAATGAGCGGCCAGACCCAGCCGATGGTCAGCGGCTTCACCGTGCGTGCCGCCTGCTTTCCCGGCCAGAACGGCAGCACGGTGCGAGCCACGTCCAGTACCGCGCCCGCGCTGCTCAGCTGCGCGGCGAGTGGGTACACGCCGAACTTGAGCAGTTCCCGCCTGGGACACGTCAAGCGTCAGGGTCCACTGCTCGGTCCCGTGCGGTGACACCCGGCCAGGCAGGGTGAGCTGCGCGACGGGCACCTGAGCGTCCAGGCCGGACGAGCTCTGCGCGGTCAGGTAGCCGTTCATGGCCGACCGGCTGGGCAGGGCGAGGCCCGACGACCAGAGCTGCACGGACAGGCCCTGCAGCGGCTCGGACGTCGGATTGGCGACGATTCCCGTGACGGCGACCTTGCCCTTGGGTGTCGCGATGGTCGGGCTCAGCGACGTGATCGCGATCCACGGGTGTGCCGGTGCCCGCGCCCCGGGCTGGCCGGCCGCCGCGGTGCGGACCGCCCCGGCACCGGCCGCCGGCGCGGCCGCCGCGGGCACCGCCACCAGGCCTCCGGCGCCCAGCGCCGCGGCCAGGGCCGCCAGCCGCAGGCACCGCCGGCTCAATGTTCGCCCCCGGTGCGGTGCTGGCCCGGGGGAGCGCCCCCCCGAACCCCCCGGTGCCTCAAGGCCCCGTTCCTTCGTCACGGGGCCTTGGCCGAACCGCTGACACGCCATGCCAAAATGTTATTGCCGATCGTCGGCTGCCGTTTACGCCCCGCGATCATCACCCGCGGATACCGAGGCGGTAGCGCGGCAGCGGCATTGCCCGGCGCCGGGCACGCAGGTGCCGTCCATTTCCGGTTGGCAGCCGCGAGCCCCTACCCTCGTGCCGTGCCGGATTCCTCTGACCTCACCCCCGCCCAGCGCCGCGCCGCTGCCGCCCTGCTGCGCGAGCCAGCGGCGGCGATGACCGGCCTGGCGCGCCTGTTCGCCGCCGAGGGCCACCAACTCGCCCTGGTCGGCGGGATGGTCCGGGACGTCTTCCTGCACCGCCCGGTGCACGGCCGCGAGTACGACCTGGCCACCGATGCGCGGCCAGAACAGGTGCGCCAGATCACCGCCCGCTGGGCCGACAAGATCTGGGAGACCGGGATCGAGTTCGGCACCGTGGGCCTGCGCAAGGGCGACATCCTCTGCGAGATCACCACCTACCGCAGCGACTCCTACCAGCCGGACTCACGCAAGCCGGGGGTGACCTACGGGCGGTCGCTGGAGGCGGACCTGGCCCGGCGCGATTTCACGGTCAACGCCATCGCGGCCCGGCTGCCTTCGCTGGACCTCGTGGACCCTTTCGGCGGCATGCGTGACCTGCGGGCCAGGGTGCTGCGCACACCGGGAAGACCGGAGGACTCGTTCAACGACGACGCGCTGCGGATGCTGCGCGCGGCCCGGTTCGCCGCGCAGCTCGGCTTTGCCATCGAACCCGGCGTGCAGGCGGCGATGACCGCGATGGCCGGCCTGTCGGTGGTGTCGGCGGAACGGATCAGCGGCGAGCTGACCAAGCTGCTCTGCTCGCCCGGCCCTGACGGACCGGTACGCGGGATATCCGTGCTGGTCGATACGGGGGTCGCGGAGCAGGTCCTGCCCGAGGTGCCCAAGCTCCGGCTGGAGCGGGACGAGCATTTCCGGCACAAGGACGTGTACCAGCACACGCTGACCGTGCTGGCCCGGGCCACCACCCTGGAGGCCGCCTACGGGCTGGAGAACGACCTGGTGGTCCGGCTCGCGGCGCTGCTGCACGACATCGGCAAGCCCAAGACACGCCGCAAGCTGCCCGGGGGCCGGGTGGCCTTCCACCATCACGAGGCGGTCGGGGCGGCGATGGCCAGGGACCGGCTTACCGCGCTTCGTTTCCCCTCGGCCGTGGTCTCGGATGTGTCCGAGCTGGTCGCGCTGCACCTGCGGTTCCACGGCTATGGGGAGGGAGAGTGGACCGATTCGGCCGTACGGCGCTACGTACGGGACGCGGGCCACCTGCTGACCCGGCTGCACGTGCTGACCCGGGCGGACTGCACGACAAGGAACAAGGCCAAGGCACAGCGCCTGGAGCTGGCCTACGACGACCTGGAGAAGCGGATCGCCACGCTGTCGGTGCAGGAGGAACTTGACCGGATCAGGCCGGACCTGAACGGCAACGAGATCATGGAGATTCTCCGCGTGCCGCAGGGGCGGGTCGTCGGTAACGCCCTCGATTATCTGCTTGAACTGCGGATGGAGCACGGCCCGCTCGGCCGCGATCGCGCCGTTCAGGAACTGCTGGACTGGGCCGCGCGCGGAGGGCCTGGACGTGCCAGAACCCCCGGAGCGAGGAGCCGGACGAGCCGGACGAGACCGGCGGGGACTGACGGCTGAAGACCCAGTACCCGGCCGCCGCCGCCACGTACCCGGCCGCGACCACTCCCAGGATCACCGGTGACCTGCCGTCGCGCGGCACGAAGGCTGCGCACACGATCGCCCCGGCGGCCAGCGAGACGTTGAACATCACGTCGTAGAAGGCGAACAGCCGGCCGCGGAAGGCGTCGTCGGTTTCCTCCTGCAGCACCGTGGTCGCGCAGATGGCCACGCCCTGCGCGGTCAGGTACAGGAAGAAACCGAAGGCCAGGTACGCGATCTCGTCGAAGCTCTCGCCCAGTACCGCGGTCACCACCCCGGCGGCCACGAGCAGCAGCGCGATGACGGCCCGCTTGGACAGCCACCTGGTGGCAGGCGGCACGACCAGCGCCGCGCAGCCGTAACCGACCGCGGAGACCGTCGCCAGCAGCACGACGTGGCCCTCGGCCACCGGGGCGCTGGAGGGGTAGAAGTAGTTCCGGTACAGCAGGATCGACACCACGGTCAGGATTCCGAACAGGAACTTGCCCGCACCGGTGGCGCCGAGCGCACTGGCCGGCCCGCGGTGCCTGGCCACGTACCGCGCGGCGGCCGCCAGGTCGGTCGCGACCGTGCCCACCTCACCGAGCAGCGGTCCCGGCTCGGCCCCCGGCTCGAACTCCGGGCCGAGCAGGTCGCGGCGCATGGTGGCGGCCACCACGCCGGCCGCCACGTAGCAGCAGCCGGCCACCAGCAGGGTGATGGCGGCGCCGCGCTCGGTGTCGCCGGTGGCCGCGTTCAGGCCGAGGGCGATGATGCCGCCGATCGCGCCGACTATGCCACCGACGGTCGGCGACACCGAGTTGGCCATCACCAGCTTGTCCCCGGCCACCACGTGTGGCAGCGCGGCCGACAGCGAGGCCAGGAAGAACCGGTTCACGCCGAGCACCAGCAGGACGGCCACGTACAGCGGCACGCCCCGGGCGCCGGAGGCCATGACCGCCGTGGTGAGCACCACGAAGACCGACCGGAGCAGAGCAGAAAAGACCAGGATCTGACGGCGCGACCAGCGGTCGATGAGCACCCCGGCGAACGGCCCGATGACCGAGTACGGCAGGTACAGCACGGTGAATGCCGCCGCCGCTGCCGACGGGCTCGGGAACGAGCTTGCGTTGAAGAACACGTACGTGCCGACGCCGGCGGTCACGATCCCGTCCCCGGCCTGGGAGATCAGCCGGACCGAGAACAGCCGCCGGAAGTCCCGTTCCGCCAGCACGCTGCGCAGGTCGGCCAGGAGAGAGGCGCGGGGCACCCGCTCAGCCTAACGGGTGCCCCGGAATCAGGCCGGGCCGCGAAGATCATCCAGCCCGGCGTGGATGCTAGCGGTCCACCTCGCCGCGGATGAACTTCTCCACCGCGTCCCGCGCGTCGTCGTCGCCGTACTGCTCCGGCGGCGACTTCATCAAGTAGCTCGCCGCCGACAGCAGCGGCCCGCCGATGCCGCGGTCCAGGGCGATCTTGGCCGCGCGGATCGCGTCGATGATCACGCCGGCCGAGTTCGGCGAGTCCCAGACCTCCAGTTTGTACTCGAGGCTGAGCGGCACGTCGCCGAACGCCTTCCCCTCCAGCCGCACGAAGGCCAGCTTGCGGTCGTCGAGCCACGGGACATGATCGGACGGGCCGATGTGCACGGCCGCCTTATCCATCTCGTGCGGGATCTGGGAGGTCACGGACTGAGTCTTGGAGACCTTCTTCGACTGGAGCCTGCTGCGCTCCAGCATGTTCATGAAGTCCATGTTGCCGCCGACGTTGAGCTGGTAGGTGCGCAGCAGTTCCACGCCCCTGTCCTCGAACAACTTGGCCAGCACCCGGTGGGTGATGGTGGCGCCCACCTGCGACTTGATGTCATCGCCGATGATCGGCACGCCGGCCTCGGTGAACTTGGCGGCCCACTGCGGGTCCGAGGCGATGAACACCGGGAGGGCGTTGACGAACGCCACGCCCGCGTCCAGCGCGCACTGCGCGTAGTACCGGTCCGCCTGCTCCGAGCCGACCGGCAGGTACGACACCAGCACGTCGGCCCTGGCGTCACGGAGCGCCTGGGCGACGTCGGCGGGCGGGTCGTCCGACTCTGTGATCATCTCGCGGTAGTACTGGCCCAGGCCGTCCATGGTGGGCCCGCGCTGCACGGTGATCCCGGTCGGCGGCACGTCACAGATCTTGATGGTGTTGTTCTCGCTGGCCGCGATCGCCTCGGCCAGGTCCCGCCCGACCTTCTTGGCGTCCACGTCGAACGCCGCGACGAACTCCACGTCCCGCACGTGGTAGGGGCCGAACTGCACGTGCATGAGGCCCGGTACCCGGCTCCCCGGATCGGCGTCCTTGTAGTACTCCACCCCCTGGACGAGGGAACTTGCGCAGTTGCCCACACCCACGATGGCTACTCGTACCGAACCCATGAGGATTGCTCCTGTTCTTTGCCAGCGGCGCCGCGGGGGGCGGCGCCGGCCTATCAGCTCGCGGAAGTGCCCGCTGAAGTGTCGTTGTCGCCTGGCGGCGGGGACTGCCGTCCCGGCTCGCCACCCGCCTGCCGCTCAGAGGCGATCAGTTCGTTGAGCCAGCGGACTTCCCGCTCGACCGACTCAAGGCCGTGCCTGTGCAGCTCCAGCGTGTAGCTGTCCAGGCGTTCCCTGGTCCGTGCCAGCGCCGCACGGAAGGCGTCCAGCCGCTCTTCCAGCCTGGTCCTGCGGCCTTCAAGGATGCGCAGCCTGATGTCCGCGCGGGTCTGGCCGAAGAATGCGAACCGGACGCCGAAGCCGTCGTCCTCCCACGCGGCCGGACCCGGCTCGGCAAGAAGCTGCTCCAGCCTTTCCTTGCCTTCCGCGGTCAGCCGGTAGACGATCTTCGACCGGCGGCCCGCCAGGGGGCTGCCCAGCGTGCCCGGCTGCTCCTCCGCGATCAGGCCCTGGGCAAGGAGTTCCTTGAGGCAGGGGTAGAGCGAGCCGTAGCCGAACGCGCGGAACGCGCCGAGGAAGGCATTCAGCCGCTTGCGCAGTTCATAGCCGTGCATGGGAGTCTCGTGCAGCAGGCCGAGCACGGCAAGCTCGAGTACTCCCGACCGGTGACCGCTCACGACAGCGCCAGGCCTCCCGTCGCGCTTCCTGGCTTGTCCCGGCTGGACGAGCCCGGAGGCGCTATACCTCGAATCGATGTATCGAACCGATACATCGCTAAGATATGTCGAACCGAGAGATGTTGCAACTTCCCGTTCGGCGGCCGTTCGCCGCTGTGGCGCATAACCCCTGCCAGTGCCCGTCCGGCTGCGCAGAAGGCGGGCCGCCTGGTCTCGGCTCGGTCACGAATGCGTCGTACGCTGTCTGAGATGGCACCCAGGAGATGCGTGGTCGATTACGCGCTTGCCCGCAGGGCAACGCTCGCCTCGGTGCTGGCTGGCCAAACCACCGTCGCGGACGTCTGTGACGCGCATCCTTACCTGCTCCGCGCCGCGAAGTTCCATGGCGAGGCGACTGATACCAGGTGCCCGATCTGCCGCCGGTCCCGGCTCACCCACGTGACCTACGTGTACGGGGACGAGCTCGGGCGCTACGAAGGCCGGGTGAAGCAGGCGGGCGAACTGGCCGAGATGGCTACGGAATATGGGGAGTTCCGGGCGTACGTCGTCGAGGTCTGCCAGAGTTGTGGCTGGAACCACCTCGCTTCGTCCTACGTTCTCGGCACGGGCGAGCCGCGCGCCCGGCGCGGCCGGCCTGGGTCACAAACAGCGAGCAAGACGAGTTAAAGTACCTGGTCAGGGCGGATCTCCGGGCGCGAGGCAGAGCCACGAAGCAAGGTGGCGAACGGGCACGACACCGTGCACCGCCAGGTACGGTCGACCGCGGTGGGCTGGCTAACCCCGCCCGGACTGGCTCATCCAAACCAGCGAGGACGCGTGAGTAACCCAGATATTCCCGCACCGTACCGGCCAGGCCGGGGCAATTCCTTCCCGCCCCGCCCGGGCTCTCCGGACGGTTACGGCAGCAGCTCCGGGCGTTCGGCCGGTGCCGGGCGCCAGGGCGGCCAGCACTCGCACCGGTCGTCGCGGGGGTCCGTGCGAGGTGGCGGATCGCCGCGCCGCGGCGGGACGGCCGCGGCCGACGGCAGCCGCGGCGGGGTCCGCGAGGACTTCTATTCGCCGCGGCGGGGCGGCGCGCCCGGCCAGGGCGCGCCGGGGAGCCGGGACGGCAGCGCGAGCCCCTGGGGTGAGCCCAGCACCCGCAGCCGCACGGCGTCCCGGTTCGGCACCGGCGTCCGCGACATCAGAGACGACCTACGGGAGCGGCTGCGCCGCAACGGCGTTCAGGGCGACTGGGATGAGCCGGCCGGCCGGCGGCCGCGGCGCCCGGGCGGCAAGGGCGGCGGCGACTGGGGCGGCCCGGACGGCCCAGGTGGCAAGGGGCCGCGCCGCAAGGGCAGCTGGTGGCGGCACTGGACCTGGAAGAAGGCGCTGACCATCGTCGCCGCCGTCTTCGGCCTCTTCATCATCACGATCACTGCGGGGGTGGCGTACGCCTACTCCAAGACCCCCATCCCCAATGTGCAGTCGGCCGTCATGCAGCAGGCGTCCAAGGTCTACTTCAGCGACGGCAAGACCGAGGTGGGCCAGTTCGGCCAGACCAACCGGGTGATCCTCACCTACAGCCAGTTCCCTGCGGTGCTCCGCGACGCGGTGGTGGCGGCCGAGGACAAGAACTTCTGGCACGAGGGCGGCATCTCGCCCACCGGTATCCTCCGCGCCGCGTACTACGACCTCACCAGTTCCGGCGGGAACCTGCAGGGCGGTTCCACCATCACCCAGCAACTGGTCAGGAACTACTACAACGACATCGGCACGGCGCAGACCGCGAGCCGCAAGATCAAGGAGATCTTCGTCGCGCAGAAGCTCGCCCAGGCCAAGTCCAAGGAGTGGATCCTCCAGCAGTACCTGAACACGGTCTACTTCGGCGGTGGCGCCTACGGTGCCGCCGCGGCGGCACAGGTCTACTTCGGCCTTGACCCCAGCCACCTCAGCAAGATCACCCCGGCGCAGGCCGCGATGATCGCCGCGATGATCCAGAGCCCGAGCTACTACAAGCCCGACCCCACCGCCGGCCCGGCCCACGCGGCCCTGGTGGACCGCTGGAAGTACGTGCTCCAGACCATGGACACCATGGGCACGCTGTCGCCGCAGGACTATTCGGCGGCGCTGCAGAAGTTCCCGGCCATCGTCGCGCCGGTGAACAACACCTGGAACGGCTACCGCGGCTACATCATGCAGGCCGTGCTGAACGAACTGGAGAACACCTACAACTACTCGCTGGGCCGGATCAACACCGGCGGCCTGCACGTGGTCACCACTGTCAACAAGAACCTGATGAACTCGCTGTACTCGACGGTCCGGTCCAGCCGATGGCGTAATGCGGCGCTGCGCGGTGCCTGCCATCCTGTCTGGGCAGGCGCCCGCCACCTGCAAGGGGCTGCCACACTGGGTCCGTGCCGGAGCGGTGCTGGAGGAGGTGCAAACCGGCGCCATCCTGGCCATGGTATGGCGGGCCGAACTACAACAAGAAGGGCTGTCACTGCCAGTACGACAACGCGACTGTTGTCCCGCAACCAGGTCGGCTCCTCGTTCAAGACCTACGTTCTGGCCACCGCGGTCAAGCAGGGGATGAACGTCCAGACGAGCATCCTGGACGGCGACTCGCCGCTGTGGATCCCGCCGGACTCGTCGCCGAGTGCATTCGCCAAGCCGGGGAGCCAGTCGCCCGGTCCTGGCTACTACCAGGTCGTGAACGACGAGAGCGGTAACAACAACCTGGGACCGGTCCAAGTGCAGACCGCGACGGCCGCCTCGCTCAACACCGCCTACACCGACCTGTGGCACCAGGTGGCGTATGACCAGGCAACCGGCCGGCACCCGGTGACCGACATGGCTAAGGCCTTCGGCGTGAACGTCGTGTCCAGCGGGATGGTCGGCGGGCCGAACCCGATGCAGGACGAGGCCGGGATCGCGCTCGGCCAGGCGTCGCTGACCGTGGAGGAGCAGGCGACCACGATCGCGACCATCGCCGACAAGGGCGTGTACCACAGCCCGCACGTCATCAAGGACATCGTCGTCGGCACCGCGGTCACGCCGGCGAAGATCACCACGCGCACTGTGCTGACCCCCCGCCAGGATGCGGACGTGGACTGGGCGCTGTCGGCCGACACCGTCAACGGTGGCACGGCGGCGGGCCTGGGGATGGACAATGGCCAGCCGGTCATCGCCAAGACCGGGACCACCAACCTGTCCCAGTCGGCGTTCTTCATGGGCGCTACTACGAGGTATGCCATGGCGGACGCCCTGTTCGTCTACCACCCCGGGTGCACGCTGCCCAAGTCGCAGCAGTCCCAGTGCCAGTCCACCGGGGCACTGGCGTTCGCGCCGCCGCCCGGCCTGCAGACGCTTTTCGGCGTCGGCGGCCTGTCCGGCTACGGCGGGCAGTACCCGGCCTACATCTGGCATCAGTTCTTCAACAAGAACTTCAGCAACCGTGGCCGTGCAGCAGTTCCCCCCGGTCAACAGCGACGGGGCGAGGTGGAACCTGTTCGGCGCGCTGCCCAAGCCCAAGCCCAAGCACGACAACAACCCGGGCGGCCAGCCCTGCCCGGGCCAGGGACAGGGCCAGGGGCAGGGGAACCCCTTCGGCTGCCGTCACGGCGGGCCCACGCCGACCGGGGGCCCGACGCCGACCGGAGGCCCGACGCCGACCGGGAGGCCCGACGCCGACCGGGAACCCCACCCCGACCGGGCACGGCGGCGGGGCCCTGGGCTCCCCGGCCGCGGGTTCCGGCGGCTCCGGCGGGGCCGGGGCCGGGGCAGTGGGGCTGGCCCTCGTCGTGGTGGCCGGGCCGTCCCTGCCGCTGGTGACTAGGCTGCGTAACAGGCGATCGCGAGCACGAAGGTCAGTGGAACGGCCGCCGGGCGGTTAGGGCGTGTCCCGGCCAGGCTCGCCCGGGCCGGGACAGGAGCCGATGGCTGAACACGACAGGGCGGAGACGGCTACCGGGCCGCCCGCGGCGGCTGGCGCGCGTCCCCCGGGGCCGCACCCATGGCAGCACCGTGCGGCGATGCTGGCGGGATCCACCACGGCACTGGTCCTTGCCAGCCTGGCCGGCAGCGCGCTCGGGTTCCTCAACAAGGCCGCGTGCCGCAGCGGTGACTGGAACGTCTACCTCAAGCAGTTCCAGGCGCACTGCTACACCGACATCTACCCGCTGTACTTCAACGAGCAGCTTTCCGCGGGCAAGGTCCCCTACACCGGTCACCCGGTCGAGTACCCGGTGCTCATCGGGGCGGCGATGCAGGCGGTGGCCTGGCTGGTCCACCCCTTCTCGAATCCGTACGTCCGTGGCCGGGAGTTCTTCGACGTCACCGTGCTTATGCTGACGCTGTGCGCGGTCGCCGGCACGCTGGCCACCGCGTACCTGGCGGGACGGTCCCGCCGGTGGACCGCGCTCGGTGTCGCGCTGGCACCCGGGCTCATCCTGGCCTCGTTCATCAACTGGGACCTGGCCGCGATGGCCCTGGTCGCGCTCGGCATGGCGGCGTGGGCGGCCCGCCGGACGGTGCTGGCCGGGGTGCTGCTCGGCCTGGCGGTGGCCACCAAGTTCTACCCGTTGCTGTTCTTCGGCCCGTTGCTGCTGCTGTGCCTGCGGGCCGGGCGCATGCGCGCCTTCTGGACCACCACGGGCTCCGCTGCCGTCGCGTGGCTGGTGGTCAACCTGCCGGTCGCCGTCGCCGCGCCCATGGGCTGGGGCAGGTTCTACGGGCTGAGCGAGAGCCGTCCCGCGGACTGGGGCTCGGTGTGGTACTTCTTCGAGACCGAGCACTGGCCGTTCGCCGGCTCGCTCACCGGAGGCTCGCTCAACCTGTTCGCCGCGGCGGTCTTCGCCGCGGGCTGCGTGCTCATCGCTGCCCTGATCCTCACCGCGCCGCGCCGCCCCCGGGTGCCTCAGGTGTTCTTCCTCGTGCTGGCCGTGTTCCTGCTGAGCAACAAGGTGTGGTCACCGCAGTACGTGATCTGGCTGGTCCCGCTGGTGGTGCTGGCGAGACCGCGGCTGTGGGCGTATGTGGTGTGGCAGGTGGCCGAGGTCACCTACTTCTTCGCCATCTGGGCCTACCTGATCACCATCGCCACGGGCGCGGGCCAGGTGCCGGTGGCCGAGGGCGGCATCAGCCCGGGGGTTTACTTCGCCGCGCTGCTGTCCAGGCTCGTCGCCGTGCTGATCCTCATGGCGCTCGTGGTCCGGGACATCCTGGAACCGGACTTTGACCTGGTGCGCCTGGCCGGCGACGACGACCCGGCCGGTGGTGTGCTTGATGGCGCCGCCGACAGCTTCGTGCTGCGCCAGCAGGGGGCCGAGCCCGTCAGCCCGTGAGGCGCTCCCGCAGCCAGGCGATGTCGGCGGCCGGGTCGGGGGTCTCGGAGACCGCCGGGGCACCGGCCGCGCGGACGACGTCAAGCAGGAGTTCCGGCTCGATCGTGCCCGACTCGATGGCCGCGTGCCGGTCGCGGAAGGAGCCGAACTCATCGCGCGAGTTGTTGCAGTGCACCAGGTCGATCCGGCCGGTGATGGCCCTGACCCGGTCCACGATGCCGGCCAGGTCCTCGCCGCTGGCAAACGCGTGGCAGGTGTCCAGGCAGAAGCCGATCTGGCCCGCGCCGGTCCCGTCGGCTGCGGACAGATCCCCGATGGCATCCCAGAGGCGCTGCAGCGCGGGCAGGCCCCGGGCCATCGCGTGGTCGCCGCCCGCGGTGTTCTCGATCAGCAGGGGTACCGGCCGCTCGATCCGCTCGATCGCCTTGCGCCAGTTGGCGTACCCCTCGCCTTCGTCGATACCGCCGGTGACGTGGCCGCCGTGCACGATGAGGCCCTTCGCGCCGACCGCCGCCGCTGCGGCGAGCTGCTGGCTCAGCAGTTTGCGGCTGGGTATCCGGATCCGGTTGTTCGCGCTGGCCACGTTGATGCCGTACGGCGCGTGGATGAACGCCTCCAGGCCCGCCTCGCTGAGCGCGGCGCGGAGCTTGCCCGCGTCACCGCCGGGGAACGTGGGCGCGCCCCAGCCTTGCGGGTCGCCGAGGAAGAACTGGACGACCTCGGAACCGGTGGCGCTGGCCACCGTCAGCGGATCACCTTCGCGGTCGTGGGCACCGATGCGAACCATGCCCCCGAGCGTAGCCGGGCCGGCTAGGGGACGAGGCCACCGTGCGCGAAGCCGAGGGCAGTGCCGACGAACGCGGCCACCAGCCCGGTGACGATGATCATCCGTTCTTCGCGTGTCACGGAGATCATCTGCGCGTACAGGCCGACGAGCAAGCTCACGATGCCGAGCACCGCGGCGAGCATGTGCAGGTGGACCACCCAGCCGACCGCGAACACGATCAACCCGGTGATCAGGGTGAATACGGAGAGACCGTTCTCCACCGGGTGCCGCTGGCCGTCGCTGTTCAGCGTCAGGTGTGAACGGGGGCGGGCGCTGGCGGCTTCGGGCATATCTGCCACCCTCCTGGAGATCCCCGGCCGGTCGAGGAGGATTGTTCCCGCCTGGCACCGCGGAGAACCCTTCGCCCGCGGCGGCCGGAGCAAAAGCTGCCACAAGTATCGGCAATGGAATGAGGCGCCAGGAGAACTGCTCCGGGGCTGGTAGGCTGAGCCCCTGCATCCCGCCAGCACGTGCCTGTTGCTGATGCAGTTCCTCCTGCCGCGGAGAGACCGTGGCCGTCAGTCCAGAGGGGGCAGTTCCGCTTATGCGTCATTACGAAATGATGATCATCCTCGACCCAGGTCTCGAGGAAGCCACCGTCCAGCCGTCCCTTGAGCAGTTCCTGACCGTGGTCAAGACCGGCGGCGGAAGCGTGGACAAGGTCGACGTGTGGGGCCGCAGGCGCCTCGCCTACGAGATCGACAAGCGGTCCGAGGGCATCTACGCGGTCATTGACATGAACGCCATGCCGGACTCCGTCGCCGAACTCGACCGTCAGCTCGGCCTGAACGAAGCAGTTCTGCGCACGAAGGTCATGCGCATGGAACAGCACTGACAGACCCTCCCGGTAGCGTCGCTAGTGAACAACCCCTTCAGGACCGGAGTCTCCGATGGCAGCAGGTGACACCCAGATCACGATCGTCGGCAACCTGGTCGGCGACCCCGAATTGCGCTACACCCCTACCGGCCAGGCGGTCGCCAACTTCCGGGTGGCATCCACACCCCGCTTCCTGGACAAGACCACGAACGAGTGGAAGGACGGCGACAGCCTCTTCCTGAGCTGCAACGTCTGGCGGCAGGCGGCGGAGAATGTCGCCGAGAGCCTGCAGCGGGGGATGCGCGTCATCGTCAACGGGCGGCTACGCCAGCGGTCCTATGAGACCAGGGAGGGCGAGAAGCGCACCGTCTACGAGATCGAGGTCGACGAGGTCGGCCCGTCGCTCCGTAACGCCTCCGCCAAGGTGGTCAAGTCCAACCGGTCCGGCGGCAACTTCGCCGGCCAGGGCGGTGGCGGTGGCGGTGGCGGGTACAGCGGCGGCGGCTCCCGGCCGGCCGAGGACCCGTGGACCGCGGATCCGTCCGATGGGTTCGGCGGCGACGCGCCCGACGAGCCGCCGTTCTAACCCACAGCCCAAACCAATCACCATCCCCGCCCGGGGGCGGGGCTTCTATACAGGAGCACCACGATGGCGAAAGCACCCATCCGTAAGCCAAGAAAGAAAGTCTGCCTGTTCTGCCAGGAGAAGATCGCCTACGTCGACTACAAGGACACGCCGCTGCTGCGGAAGTTCATCTCCGACCGCGGCAAGATCCGGGCCAGGCGGGTGACCGGCAACTGCACCCAGCACCAGCGCGACGTCGCCGTGGCGATCAAGAACGCACGGGAGATGGCGATGCTGCCCTACACGAGCACGCCCCGGTAGGGAAGGAGAGCTGTCGATGAGTCGCACGCCGATGAAGCTGATCCTTACCCAGGAGGTCACCGGCCTGGGCGCCCCCGGCGACGTGGTCGAGGTGGCCGGCGGTTACGGCCGTAACTACCTGGTTCCCCGTGGCCTCGCGATGCGCTGGACCCGCGGCGCGGAAAAGCAGGTTGACCTGATCAAGCGAGCGCGCTCGGCCCGGGACATCCGCGGCCTCGACGACGCCAAGGCGGCGGCGGGGCGGCTTGGCGCGCTCAAGGTCCGGCTGGCCACCAAGGCGGGCAACACCGGCCGGCTGTTCGGCTCGGTGAGCCCCTCGGACATCGCGGACGCGGTGCGCGCCGCCGGCGGTCCCGAACTGGACCGGCGCCGGATCGAGGTGCCGAGCCCGATCAAGACCATCGGGGCACACCAGGTGCGGGTGCGGCTGCACCCCGAGGTGACCGCCACCATCGAGATCGAGATCGCCGGGAACTGACTCCCGCCGAGGCGGCTTACCATGCTCGCCGGCCTCTGGCCGGCTTCGCCGTGGGCCCGCGGTATCCGTCCGGGGGCCCGAGCCCCCGGACCCCCGCCCAGGCGGCTTACCATGCTCGCCGGCCTCTGGCCGGCTTCGCCGTGGGCCCGCGGTATCCGCCCGGGGGCCCGAGCCCCCGGACCCCCACGGCCCCGGTTGCGGTCTGGCATGATCACGAACAAGGACCGTGGGCAGGCTCGATGCACGGTCCGAGCGCATAAGCCGGCGTCCGGGCCGTAGCCATGCAGCCGCGCGGCGAGCGCCGGGTCAAGTTCCACGATCATGCCCCAGAGCCCGGCGAGCCGCTCGGCCAGTTCGCCGGGGTCGGTGTGCCCGGCCCGGTCGGCCCGCGCGGCCAGGGCGACCTCGTCGATGGCTACCCGGAGCATGGCGAGCCGTACCGCCAGAGTCGAACACATGATCGAAGCCTAGGCAGTCAGCGTCATGATCGTGATGCTTTCCGCCCTCGGGGAACAACCCTGTTTCGCGGGCGGTGATCAGTCCCACCCTGCGGACCGTCTGAGCCCTTCCGCGCGGCGCCCGCTGCCCCTCCGGCGCGGCCGTTATGCCGCGCGACACGCCGGCCGGGCAGGCTCATCACGACATTTCGCCTGTGGACAACACTGCGCCCCGTGTGGACGACCTGACGGCACGAAGTTTTTTCCTCACACACCCGGTGGACGGCATTACCCCTGGTAACAAGGGTGCCGTGGGCCGATCGTTCGGCCTTGTCCTCAGTACTATCCCCAGCCGGCGCACAGGGCGGGCGGCGTGTCTGCACAGGCTGTCCACAGACCTGTGCACAGCGCGATTGGACGCAGGCCGCAGGCCGCAGAAGACTGTCCGAACCGGACGCTAAAACGGATGTGGAGCACGGCAGTGGGGGCTCTTCCAGGCGTCCGCGAGACGGGGAGGTGGGTGTCATGAGCGTTGCCGAACTCGCCCCCCGCGGCGGGGAGTTCGACCGGACCCCGCCACACGATCTGGCCGCCGAGCAATGCGTCCTCGGCGGAATGCTGATGTCCAAGGATGCCATCTCCGACGTGATGGAGGTGATCAGTCCACACGACCACTACCGGCCCGCCCACCAGCTCGTGCACGAGGCAGTTCTGGAGCTGTACGGCCGGGGCGAGCCCGCGGACCCGGTGACCGTCAGCGATCTGCTGGCCAAGCGTGGCGAGCTGGCCCGCGTCGGTGGGGGTGCCTACCTGCACACGCTGCTCGCCTCGGTGCCGACCGCCGCCAACGCCGGCTACTACGCCAGGATCGTCAGGGAGCGGGCGATCCTGCGCCGCCTGGTCGAGGCGGGCACCCGGATCGTGCAGCTCGGTTACACCGGTGACGGGGATGCCGACGAGCTGGTGGACCGCGCCGAGGCCGAGATCTACGGGGTCACCGAGCGCCGGGTCAGCGAGGACTACCTGCCGCTGGCGGACATCATGCCGGGCGCGCTCGACGAGATCGAGGCGATCGGCTCGCGCGGTGGCGTGATGACCGGCGTGCCGACCGGGTTCAATGACCTCGACTCGCTCACCAACGGCCTGCACGCCGGCCAGATGGTCGTTATCGCAGCCAGACCTGCCATCGGCAAGGCGCTCGCCCTGGACACCCCGCTGCCAACGCCCACCGGGTGGACGACCATGGGAGAGGTCGCCGTCGGGGAGCAGTTGCTCGGGGCGGACGGTCGCCCGGTGACGGTCGTGGCGGCCACCGAGGTGATGCACGGACGGCCCTGCTACGAGGTCGAGTTCTCCGACGGGGAGATCATCGTCGCGGACGCCCAGCACCAGTGGCTCACCTGGGACAGCCGCGAACGGCGTTAAGACGCGCAGACGCGCGGGCATGCCGGGAGCTCGGTAACCCGGTCCATCCAGAGGACTGGCCAACGATGGATCTAGCCGGGACGCTGCGCGGCCCTCGTTATCGCCGGCCCGACCGCGAGCATATCGCCAGCTTCGGGCCATGGGGATGTCTGCCGCGCAGGTCGGTCAGGGTATTCGGCCATGGACCGCTTGGAAGCCGTCCAGCAGCGACGGCCAGCGACCAGAGGGCGTCTCTTACCACATCGACGTCAGGTAGCTCCACGCACCACCGAGGAGATCGCTTCAACACTCGCGCCGGGGGCGAGAGGGATCAGCTCCATCCATGCAGCGATGGCGTTCTCGAATTGCCAGAGGCACTCTCGTTGCCGACTGGAGCCTTACGTTCTGCGGCTAGCACGTTCCGGGCGAAGGTGATCAGCATCAGGAAGTGGGCGGGTCGCCTGCGGTCAACGCGACAGGGCTCTGGCTTATCGAGGAGTTCCGCGCCATGCTGGCCTTGACGTTGTGGCTTCCGACAGTCGCTCCCGGGCACTTTTGCATTGCGGAGGACTTCGCAAGCCTTGGCGCGCATGTGGGTTTGGTTAATGCAAAGCATGTTCCCGCTCAGCTATCTCCGCGCATCCGAGCCCCAGCGGCGCGCGCTCCTGGCCAAGGCATTGTCGACACAGATGGCACCGTGGATTCTGCACAGGGTCCTATCCATCTCGCAAGGTAAACAAGCCGGGAGCTAGCCGATCACTTACCGGAACTAGTCACCAGCCTGGGCTCGTACCGCAGGTGCTCGATGAGCACCAAGCGCATCAAGGGCTGCAGTCGAGGCTTCTTCAGGACATGCTACATGGTGAACGTCACGACCGTGCCGACAGAGTGTTCTAGCTAGACCGCAAGCATCTGCCGCACAAGGAACGGCTGCACCACCACGCGGCAATGGAAGCGGGAGCAGGTGCCGTTACATCGTGGACGCCAGGCCGGTTTCCTCGCGGCCGGTCCGCTGCGTCCAGGTGGACAGCGCCGACCGGTTGTACCTCGCGGGGCGCAGCATGATCCCGACCCACAACTCAACGCTGGCGCTGGACCTTGCCCGGGCCGCGTCGCTGAAGCACGGGCTGACCACCGTCATGTTCAGCCTGGAAATGAGCCGCAACGAGATCACCATGCGGCTGCTCTCGGCCGAATCGCGGGTGCCGCTGCACGCGATGCGGACCGGCCAGATGGGCGAGGAGGACTGGACCAGGCTGGCGCGCCGGATGAGCGAAGTGGTCGACGCGCCGCTGTTCATCGACGACTCGCCGAACATGTCGCTGATGGAGATCCGGGCCAAGTGCCGCCGCCTCAAGCAGCGGCACAACCTGCGCCTGGTGATCGTCGACTACCTGCAGCTGATGAGTTCGCCCAAGCGGGTGGAGAACCGGCAGCAAGAGGTCTCGGAGATGTCGCGGTCGCTGAAGCTCCTGGCCAAGGAACTCGACGTGCCGGTGATAGCCATCTCCCAGCTCAACCGCGGCCCCGAGCAGCGCAACGATAAACGCCCATTGCTCTCAGATCTACGCGAATCGGGCAGCATTGAGCAGGACTCGGATGTCGTGATCTTGCTGCACCGGGAGGACGCCTACGAGCCGGAGTCGCCCCGGGCCGGGGAGGCGGACCTGATCGTGGCCAAGCACAGGAACGGCCCGACCGCCGTGGTGACGGTCGCGTTCCAGGGCCACTACAGCCGCTTCGTCGACATGGCCCCCGGCTAGGAGGGTCTTGACCGCGGCGCCAAGCACCTCCCCCCTACGTGCAGGCCGGGCTGACTTGGTGGATCGAAGTGCTGGGCTGGTGGCTTGGCACTCCCGCCGACGCCCTGACCCGGGTCAGGCAAGGCCCGCCAGTGCAGCCCCTGGTGAGTAACTGCCATCTGATTTCTTCTACCCAGCTGACAACCATTCGCGCCGCTGGGTGCCTCTAGGTGATTGTGGAGCACGTGATGACGTATGGCGGTCGGCGATGAGCGGCAGCCGGGACGCCGAGTACACCGAGTACGTCGCGGCCAGGCTGTCGTCGCTGCGGCGGCTGGCCGCCGTGCTGTGCGATGACTGGCAGCGCGCCGACGACCTCGTGCAGGCAGCGCTCGTCAAGCTGTATGTGCACTGGGGCCGGGTCCGGGCGGCCAGCCACACCGATGCTTATGCGCGCGCGGTGCTGGTCCGCGAGTTCATCCACGAGCGGCGCTCGACCTGGGTGAAGCGGGTGCGGCTGAGTGGCGGGGTTACCGAGGCGCCGGCCGCCGCGGTAGACCACGATGCCGTCCTCGACGTGCGCGCGGCGGTCGCGGCGCTGCCGGCCCGGCAACGCGCCACGCTGGTGCTGCGCTTCTACTGCGACCTGAACGTCGATCAGGTCGCAGAGGTCCTCGGCTGCTCACCGGGAACGGTGAAGAGCCAGACGGCCCGGGCCCTGGGCTCGGTGCGGCGGGCGCTTGGGCCCGCGCTCGCCGACGGGCCGGGCAGCCAGCCCACCACGAGGGTGGGGCACCACACCGGCGAAGGAGCGCCCGGCCATGATTGAGTCCCAGGTACGTGCGCTGTTCACCGCGATAGCCAGCAGTGAGCCAGAGGCTTCGCAGGTGGATACCCAGCTGGCCCACCGGCGGGGGCGCGCCCGGCTGCGCTGGCGCCGGGCCGGCGTCGCGGGCGCCCCGCTCGTCGCGGCCGCCGTGGCCGTGGCCGTGGCCCTCGCGGTGGGAGCGGCCGCCCCGCCCAGGCCCAGCGGCCCGGTGAGCAGCGGGCCCTCGGCGCCCCGCCAGTTCAGTCCGCTCATCCCGTACCTGTCATTCGGCTGGCTGCCCGCCGGGATTTCGCCGGTTCAGGGCGGCATGAGCAAGCACCTGGTGTGGCTGACCGCAGCGCGCAAGCTGGACGCCCCGTACGACTGGGAGCTCAGCGTCTACACGGCCGGGACGTGCCACCTCAGCGGGTCCACGGCCAGGGAGCTGAAATGCACCGCCCCGGAGGCCAACACGATAAGGCTCACCGGCCGCGCGCCGAGCCTGGGCGGGCACCGTGCGTTCTGGGCCGGGACCTGGGACACCCCGTTTCTGGCCTGGCAGTACGCCCGCAACGGCTGGGCAGAGATGATTCTGCCGTTCTACCACAACAACCCGGCGAAGGAAGCGGCGGCCCGGCGCGATGCGGTCAAGGTAGCGAGCCAGATCCGGTACGGTGCGGCCACGCCGCCGCTGCTGTTCCCGATCCAGCTGACGCGCCTGCCCAGCCGGTGGCGGGTGAGCAGCGTGACCTACGTGCCGGACGCTGGGGTGCTGCGGGCCAGCTCCTATGCGCTGGGCGCGGGTCCGCCCAATCTTGGCGCCGACGGCGGCCTGGTATACGAGACGGGCTTGCCTTACTTCGACGTCAACCCCCGCAGCTACTACGGCAATCCTCCCTGCTACCGGGGCGAGCGGGGTTCCAAGATCATTAACGGCTACCCGGTGGTCGTGACCAACGTGATCAAGGAGCAGCTGTGTGCGCCGCGCGCTCGCGGCTTGATCGTTATCATCTCCGAATTCGGCGCACACCCGGCCATCAGCGTGAACAGCCTGTTCGGGCATCATCTGCGGCTGCTCGGCCCCAACCCGGCGAACTGGACCAGCAAACCCATCGGATAAGGGGCCCAACTGGTGTGGCCGTGAGTGAGCCAATGTCTTGGCTGCGCCGACGGTGATGCCGGAGCCGTTGATGAACAGGACAGCAGCCGTCCCTGGAGGAATTCATTTCGGTTCCCCACTCATCGGACGGCACGGCCACCGCCGCTCATCTGGTTCCAGCACACCCACATGAGCGCGGCGGTGGCCGTCCCCTGCTTATGCCGCGGCGGGCGCTGCCGCTACGAAGGCCGCATTCTGGCGCTCGAGCGCCTTGACCGCGCCGTTGCGCCAGCTGTCGGCCAGGGACTGTGAAGCGGGATCGGGGAAGATGTCCTCTTCTCCGTTCTCCACTCCGTCGAAGATGGCTCGTGCGACCGACTCCGCCGAGACCTTCGGTATGTCGAAGCCACGGGTCATATCGGTGTCGGTGGGGCCGGTCAGGACTGCATGAACCCGCACGCCCCGCCCGGCCACAAGAGCGCGCAGCGATTGCGTCAAGTTGAACGCGGCCGCCTTCGAGATCGCGTAGGCCGGAGTGAGTGGCAAGGGGGCGACGGCCATCGTCGACACATTGTTGACGATGGCTCCCCCAGAACGGATCAGCAACGGCAGGAAGGCCTGGGTCACGCCGTACGGGCCGAAGAGGTTGACGGCGAGGTGCTGTTCGAGCACAGCACGATCGCTCAGGTCATCGAACAGCGCAATGCCGGCGTTGTTGATGAGGATATCGAGAGATTCAACCCGATCGGCAGCTGCCTGAATCTGCGCGGCGCTGGTCACGTCCAGGGTCAGCGGCGTGACGCGCTCGTCCGGGTGGGCTAGGGGCTGGCGCGTGCCGGCGTACACCCGCTTTGCGCCTCTGCTAAGGGCTTCGGCGACCAGCGCCTGCCCGATGCCGCGATTGGCCCCGGTCACCAGCACTGCCTTGCCTGCGATTGTCATGGCTCCTCCTGATACATACGGGCCGTCCGCGTACCCGCGGAAGCCCGGACGGCAGTCAGCGGGGGGCTCCCGCCTGTACTTGCGTCATGCAAGGACCGTAGCAATGGTGCTTTCATGATGCAAGTACATTTGGTAGGCTGAGATCATGCTCGGCCGGACCTACGACACCCAGAACTGCTCGGCGGCGCGGGCCCTGGAGCTGGTGGGCGAGCGCTGGAGCCTGCTGATCATCCGCGACGCCCTGTTCGCCGGGCACGCCCGTTTCGGTGACTTCCAGCGAAGCCTCGGCGTGGCGTCCAACATCCTCACCGCCCGGCTCGACAGTTTCGTCGCCGCCGGCCTGATGGAACGGCGGCGGTACTCAGAACATCCAGAGCACTACGAGTACCTACTCACCGGCAAGGGCCGCGATCTTGCGCCCGTGATCGTCGCCCTGACCGCCTGGGGCGACCGGCACGCCGCACCCAACGGGCCGCCGATCATCTACGAGCACACCGCCTGTGGCAGCGAGATCCATCAGCAGATCCGCTGCGCCGCCTGCGAAGAACAGGTCCGCAATACCGACATCGGGGTACGGCCCGGCCCGGGCCTGCTGCCCCAGTCCCCGCCGGACGACCCGGCGGTGGGCCACCGGTGAAACAGCCGGGCCGGGCGGAATCCGCAGGGCGCCCAGGCGCGGGCGTGGGCGTGCTGGTGCATTCGGCCGCGGACCTCAGCCTTGATGCTCTGCCCGGCTGGCAGGGCACGCAGCAGCAGGTCGTGCTGAGTGTCACCGTGCTCGATGCCCGCGCGAGCGGATTTCTCTCCGTATTCCCCGACGGGAGCGCCGTCCCTGCCGACCCGAATCTCATCTTCCACGAGGGAAACCGGTCACCGTGCAAAGATCATCCCGTTGACCGGCCCGACGATCGATTTCTACAACAACTCGGACGGCAACATCCAGGTCCTCGCGGACGTGCAGGGATACGGCGTGCCTGGCTGAGTCCTCGGTCATACCGCACAGGATCGGCGTTGGTTCCCCGTACACGGTTGAGATAGGCGGTGAGCGCCGACCTAAGCTCTACCGCCCCGCGCCCGTCGAGGTAGCCGAGACGCCCGTCGGGGGCCCTGGTGTGGCGGCTGGCGGTGTAGCGGGTCCCCGCAGTTGCGGTCCAGGCCGATCGCCAGCTCCGAGACCGGTGACAAATTGGTCCTCGAATCCGGCACAGAACTGGACCTTATCAAGGGTTCCGATTCCTAGGAGCCTGGGAGCTATGGCCACTACAGCACAGCTCCCCACTGCCACCGTTCTCCGTTCGCGCTTCGACGGTCAGGTCCTCACTCCCGGTACCCGCGGGTACGACTCCGCCCGGTCGGTCTGGAATGGGATGATCGATCACCGCCCGAAACTGATCGCCCGGTGTGCCTCGGTCGACGACGTCGTCACCGCGGTGCGCACCGCCCGTGAGTGCGACCTGGAGATCGGTGTCCGCTGCGGCGGCCACAACATCGCCGGCCTCGCTGTCCCGGACGGCGGGCTCATGATCGACCTCACCACGCTGGGCCGTGTCATCGTCGATCCGGTCGCGCGGCGCGCCCGGGTACAGGGCGGCGCGATGCTCGGCGCCCTGGACCGTGCCACGCAGCCCTTCGGCCTCGCCACAACAGCCGGCAACGTCTCGCACACGGGCGTCGGCGGGCTGACACTCGGCGGCGGCATGGGCTGGCTGGCGCGCCAGCACGGTCTCACCTGTGACAACGTCGTGTCCTGCACGGTGGTCACCGCGAACGGCGACGTCGTGCGCGCGTCCGCCGACGAGCACCCCGACCTGTTCTGGGGGCTGCGCGGCGGTGGCGGCAACTTCGGAATCGTCGTCGAGTTCGAGTTCCGGTTGCATCCCGTCGGCACGCGGGCCCTGGCCGTGGAGCTCACCTTCCCGCTCGATCGCGCCGCCGCGCCGCTTCGCGGCTGGCGCGACCTGGCCGAGGAGGCCGCCCGCCAGGCCACGCCGACCGCCGAGATCTCTGGCGACACTGTCACCCTCGGCTACGTGTGGGTGGGCGACCCGGAGGGCGGTCGGGCGATACTGCCTGCGTTGCGCTCCGTCGGCGTGCCGGACGGCGAGGTCGTGCGCGAGCTCTCCTACACCGAACTCCAGACCCGCGACGACAGCATCGAGGGCCATGCGTACCGGCGCTACTGGAAGGGCCACTACCTTCCGGAGCTGTCCGACGATGCGATCGGGGCGGTCGTGGACCGCGACCCGGCGGACGCCACGCTGCCGGGCGTCAGCCTTCAGGCTTATGGCGGTGCGATCGCCGACGTCGACGATGACGCGACGGCATTCAGCCATCGCCACACGCGCTTTGAGTACGTCGCCGCCGTGAAATGGGCCGATCCCGGCGAGGACATCCTGCGGATGGGAGCGGCACGGCAGGCGGCCGCCAAGCTCGATCCGTTCGCCGTGGGCGCCTATGTCAACGCGCTCAGCGACGAGGGCGCGTCGGGTGTACGCCGCGCCTACTCCGAGGCCAAGCGCACGCGGCTGACCGCGGTCAAGGACGCCTACGACCCGGACAACGTCTTTCACCTCAACCACAACATCGCCCCCACCGCGCCTTGAGCGAGGAATCCAGGAGGCGACCCGGCGCCTGCGCACCCGCTACTTGATCGATCCGGCGGTGATGCCCTGCACGATGTAGCGGTTCAGCGCCAGGGCAAAGATGCCGGGAATCGCCGCGGCTATCACCCCGCAGGCCATCAGCAGCGTGAACGGGACGATGCGCTGCTGGTTCAGGGCCGCGACGATGACGGTAACGGGCTGGGTCGATATGTCGGTGGTGAGGATCAGCGGGAACAAGAACTGCGCCCAGCCCAGCAGGAACGTGATGATGGCGGCAGCTGCGATGCCGGGGGCGGCCACGGGGATGACCACCCGGAGCAGGGCCCGCACCGGCGAGGCGCCGTCAACGGCGGCCGCCTCTTCAAGCTCTGGCGGGATGGTGTTGAAGTAGTTGTAGAGGATCCAGATAGCCAGCGGCAGAAACCCCGACACGTAAACCAGGATCACCGCGATGTAGGTGTTCACCAGGCCGAGGCTCGCCATGATGCGGTACAGCGGAATCAGCGTGGCGTAGGCGGGCAGCATCAGCGTGGCCAGCACACTCACGAAGATCGTCCGCTTGAACCTGAACCTGAGCCGGGCGAAGGCGTATCCGGCGAAGATCGCGATGACCACGGTGAGAATCATCGCGGCCCCGGACTCGATCGCCGAGTTCAGCAGCGACCGCCAGAGTTGACCGGAGATCCCGGCGCCGCCGCCGCCGATTCCGAGCGCCTGGCGGTAGCTGGTGGCGGTCAGCGGTGACGGGAAGTAGTGCGCGGACGTGCTGTCGGCCCCTGACAGCGTGCTCAGGCTGGTGTTGAGCGCCCAGTAGATGGGGAACAGCGACCACAGCAGGATCACCGCGATCGCGACGAGCCGCCCGACCGCCCGGGCCGCCCGGCCGGACAGCGCCCGCCCGGCCGGCCCTTCCGCTACCCGGGTCACCGCCCGCGCCGCCCGTTCGCCGGTGCCAGCCTCCGCCATCACGCGGCCTCCGCCCTGCGGTAGAGCAGCGCGAGCGCCGCCATGGACAGCACCGCGGTTGCCAGGGTCACCAGCAGCGACAACGCGTATCCGGCGCCGAAGTTGAGGTCGGTGAACGTCGTCACGTAGGTCTGCAACATGATCGACGAGCCCAGCGGCGCGATCCCGTTGAGGATGTACACCTGGTCGAAGATGTTCAGCGACAGGACGATCGCCTCGACGGTGGCAATGGCAAGGGCCGGCCGGATAAGCGGCAGTGAGATGCGCCGGAACATCTCCACCGGGCCAGCGCCGTCCACCCGCGCTGCCTCGTACAGGTCTGGCTGGATCGATTGCAGTGCCGCGAGGATGATCAGCACAGACAGCGGTGTGATCTGCCAGACCTGCACGATCTCGATCAGCAGGATCGTCAGCCACCGGTCGAGCCCCAGCCATACGTGGTAGCCGCCGATCGCGTGCACCGAGTGCAGGGCGCTGTTCATCACGCCGAAGGTCGGGTTGTAGATCCAGCTCCAGATGACGGCCTCGACCACGGCGGGCAGCGCCCACGGCAGGACGATGATGGCGAGAACGACGCCACGGAACCGGAACCTTCGTTGCAGCGCTACGGCTATCGCGGTGCCGAGCACCACCGAGAGCACGACACCGATGGCCACATAGACCGCGGTGTTGACCCAGGAGATGCGGATGACCGGGTTGGTGAACAGTTCCCGGAAGTTGCCAAGGCCGATGAACCGGGTCGGCGGGTCAAGCGGCATCACGCGGAAGAACGCCTCCACCGTGGTGACCGCCGTCGGCACGAAGGACAGCGCACCGATGAACACCACCAGCGGCGAGATCAGGACGTAGGGCAGCATCCGCCGGCGGAAGGACGCATTCATCGCGGCACAGCCTCCTCACCGGCCGGGCGCTGGTGCTCTTCGCACCGGCGGATCTGCCGAGACCCCCTGGTGCCGGCCTGGCCCCAGGCGCAGCTTCCTAACCGGAAGTCTTCAGCGTGTTCACCTCGCTCGCTATCGCCTGCACCGCCTGCGCCACACTCTCCTGCCCGGTGGCTGCCTGGTGGATGTTCGTCTGCACCGCCGCGCTGAACTGGACATACCATGGCGGCGCTCCGTTCGGGAACGGCGGCTGCGCGTGTGTCTTGATGATGGATTCCAGCTGCGACGCCTCACTAGGGTTCCCGTGGGTGGTCAGCAGGTTGAAGCTGGACAGCCTGGCTGGCAGCGGGAATGTGCTGACCACGTTCTTCGGTCCCTGCAGCCCCGCCCAGGTCGCCTGGTTCTCGGTGTTGGTGAACCACTGGATGAACTTCGCCGCGCCGGCCACGTTCTTGGCCGTCTTCGGGATGCCGATGCCGTCGGGGTTGGCGACGTTCTTGCCTACCCCGGTAGCCCCGGGCGTCGGGATGTACTCGGCCTGGTTCACCACGCTGGACGATGCCGGCACGTTGTAGATGGAGCCGACGCTGCCGGAGTAGTCGCACATCACCGCAGCTACCCGGTTCTTCGCCATCTGGGTGGTGAAGCCCTGGTAGTCGGTGGTGTTGATATTGCCCTTCGGCACCAGGCCGCTCTTGTACGCGTTGACGATCCAGTTCATCGCCTGGTACCCAGGTGAGCTCGGCGAGGTGAACGCCGGAGTGTCCTGTGCGGTCAGCACCTGGCCGCCGAACGCCGCGGTCATCTGGTACCAGCAGGTGGACAGCCCCTCGGCCGTGGCGAGCTGGATATCGAGCGGGCTGGCCATGCCGTTGGCCTTACCCACCTTCTTGAGATCGGCTGTCCACGCGGCAAGCGTGGTAGGCATCGCCGTGACGCCGGCCTTGGCGAAGTCTTTCTTGTTCACGGTGGTGACCAGGAACGACGCGTCGAACGGCATCCCCATTAGCTTGTTATCCGAGACGAACGTGTCCAGCTGCGGGAAGTCCGACTTCAGGCTGGCCACGTTGAACCACTTGTTGAGCGGCTCGAACCAGCCGGTCTTCTCGTACTCGCCGACCTTGGACCAGTCAACGTCGGCGGCGTCGGCGAAGTAGGTATTCGCCGCCGCGGCCGCGGCGATCTTGGTCTGCAGGTCGTCCCACCCGATGTTGACCCAGTTCACTTTGATGCCGGTCTGCTTGGTGAACTGGTCAAGCAGTGCCTTCGGCGGAGCGGGGTAGGCAACGGCGACGGTGATCGACTTAGACGAGCTCGCGCTGGTGCTGCTGCTGCCCGACCCGCAGGCGGCGCCGAGTGTGACCAGGCCAGCCGAGAGCACGACTGCCCCGGCCCGCCTGGTCAGGATCCGTGGATTGGTCATCGGTCTCCTCTTTCGGTGAGGCGTTCGGTAAGCGAGGGGTCGCCCAGCGCGTCATGGGCGGCAGGTGTGCGGAGCGGGCCGCAGCTGCAGAGACCGGGATGAAGGCGCACCGCGGCGCTTTACCCGGATGGCGGAGCCAGGGCGCATAGTTCGCGGCGCGGTGCAAGGCCGACCGCACAGGCGCGCAGCATGGCCGGACGCCGTTGCGCGGTCACGATCGTTTGCGCTCATATTCCGTCAATCTAGAGTGAATTTCGTCGGAGTGTCCAGCCTGCATATGCGCTCTGGTTGTTCAAGCGTGCACAAGCAGCCAGCAGCAGCGGGCAAGGCGCCCGGCCCTCCGTCGTGGACAAGCGGCCAACCTGCGCCGATATGCTCTTTTGCTATGCACAGGGCGGCACGGCTGAGCGCGATCCTTGCGCGGCTCGCCAATGGCGGTTCGGTCGCGGTAGCCGATCTCGCGGATGACCTGGACGCTTCCCCGGCCACCATCCGCCGGGACCTAGTGATCTTGGAGCAGCAGCGGCTACTGGCACGAACGCATGGCGGTGCCATCGCGCACGCCGTTTCCTACGAGCTGCCGTTGCGGTACAAGGGTGTCCGGTACGCAGACGAGAAGCGGCGCATCGCCCTGCAGGCGGCGGCGTACGTGTCGGAGGGGATGGCGGTAGGCCTGACCGGCGGGACAACCGCCACCGAGGTCGCCCGGGCCATCGCCGACCAGCAGAAGCTCACCATCGTCACGAACGCCCTCAACATCGCCTCTGAGCTAGCGGTCCGCCCCGGACTCAAGCTGATCTCAACCGGTGGCGTAGTGCGCAGTCAGTCCTACGAGCTGTCCGGACCGATCGCGGAGGCGAGCCTCACCGGGCTCAACCTCAACATCGCCTTCATCGGCGTCGATGGCATCGACGCACGGGCGGGCTGCACCACGCACCAGGAGGTTGAAGCGCACACGAACGCCGTCATGATCAAGTGTTCGCGGCGTGTTGTCGTTGTCGCCGACAGCTCCAAGATCGGAAAGATCGCGTTCGCCCGGATCTGCGAGGTGACAGCGGTGAGCGAGCTCATCACCGACGAGGCCGCTGACGCCGATGCGGTACGGGCGCTGACCGAGGCGGGGGTCAAGGTCACCCTGGTCTAAAAGACCCCGCTCGCGCTGCCTCCCGCTTGCCCCCGGTCCCGCGCACCTGCCCTGCCCCTTTGGCTCGCGGAAATCCTCATCGGCCCAGGCGTCAGGGGCTGCCCGTCCGTGATCGACGGTATGGCAGGGCATACGTGCATATTCACTCTTGAGCGATGACTGACTCTGCTCTAAAGTGATCAAATATGGCTGCTTTAGCCGATCGTGCAGTTGCTAAGTACCGCGCGGGCGCTCCGCCGGTCACGCCCGACGATCCACTCATCGCCGCGCAATTAGGCCCGGCCTGCGCATCCCTCCGCGGCGCATGGCGCCGCTGGAACCGGTGCCTGCCTGGCGCCTGACCTCATGCCGCTTACTACCTGAGGTAATGCCGAGGGGGTGATCCCTCAAGCGAGATGACGGCCCAGTGAGCGAATCGCATCGAGGAGAACTCATGAGCAGACTGACCCGTGGCCTCACGGCTACGCTGCTTGCACTGCCGATGGTCGCCGCCCCCGCGGTGGGATCCGTCCTGTCAAACGCATCACCGGCCCAGGCAGAAGCTAACCCCCCGCCGGGCACCGACCTCAAGCCGGTGCTGGGATGGAGTACCTGGAGCTTCTTCAGGGATACCTCAGACGCTGCCATCGACGAGGCGGCCGCCCGCGCGATGAAGCAAAGTGGCTTGGCGCGCCTCGGGTACCGGTACATCAACCAAGACGACTTCTGGTATCAGTGCCCCGGACGGCAGGGCCCGGACGTTGACCGTTACGGCCGATGGGTGACTCGCCCCGACAAGTTCCCGCCCGGCCCCAGCGGCGAGAACGGCATCGAGGTTGTCGCCGACTACGTGCACAGCCTTGGGCTGAAGTTCGGCATCTACGTCACGCCCGGAATCTCCGATCAGGCCGTGGCCAAGAACACCCCGATCCTGGGTACCCACTACACCGCCGACCAGATCGCCACCAAGGCCCGGCAGAACAACTACAACTGCGGTGGCATGACGGGCATCAACTACGCCAAGCCCGGCGCCCAGGCGTACGTCAACTCCATCGTCGATGAGCTTGCCCGCTGGGGTGTGGACTACATCAAGCTCGATGGCATCACGGACCAGAACGCAGCCGACATCCAGGCCTGGTCGAACGCGATCCGGCAGCTGGGCCGCCCGATGCAGCTGGACGTTACCGAGGGCAGTTACACCATCGCGCTCGGGCCGACGCTGGACAAGTACGCCACCCAGTGGGAGTACACCTCCGACATCGAGAACTACGGTGGCAAGGGGCTGACCAGCTACCCCAACGTGGCGATGAGGTTCACCACGCTCGCGCTGTGGGAGCCCACCTACGGCGGCCGGATATTCGCCGGGTACAACGACTTCGACTCGGTCGAGGTCGGCAACTGCAGGAACTCGGTCGGCTCCACCGACCCGTTCGGGTCGGTTTCCTACCCGGACGGTGACGGGCTGACGGTCCAGGCGCGGCAGACCGTGCTGAGCCTGTGGGCGCTGGCCTCGTCGCCGCAGATCCTCGGTACCAACCTGACTCAGCTCTGCCGCGCCGATGTGCGCCTGCTCATGAACCGGGCGGTGCTCTCAGTCGAGCAGGACGGGATCGACGCATCGATGATCGTGAACAGCACCACGGAGAAGGTGGTCGCCAAGACCGAACGGTCCGGGGATGTCGTGGTGGGACTCTTCAACCCGACCACCAAGGCTGAGGTGATCTCCACCACCGCGTCCGCCATCGGCTTGCCCGGCGGCGGCCACTACCAGCTCTCGAACCTGTGGACGCACCAGATTACCCACAGTGGCAGCACGATCAGCGCGACCGTGCCGTCGCAGGGCGTGGCTTTCTACCAGGTCAGCCCGATCCGGTAACGCCGCAACCATCCTGACCGGGCCCCGGTCAGCCGTACTCGATCATGCCGCGCAGGTAGGCGGCCTGCCCGGCATGTTCGAGGTCGTCGTCGATCACGCTCACCAGGCGGACCGCCAGCGTCACCGGCGGATCCCAGTTCGTGTCCACGATGCGCGGCAGGTCGGCATCGGTGAGCGTGCTCACGTACCGGATGGTCTGTTCGTGCACGGCGTCGTAATAAGCGGTGAGCACCTCGGCGGAGTCCACGGTGATCGCCGCAACCTGGTCGGGCGTGTGACCGTACCCGTGCTCCATCGAGCCGGCCGGCAGGCCGAACCGGGGGGCCCAGTCGCCGGACTGCCACACCTGCTTGGTCCCCGCGACACCCGCGACGTGGTCGTCCTGGATGCGGCTCAAGTGCCAGACGAGCCATGCGATCGAGTTCCCTGCCGGGTAGGGCCGGAAGGCGAGTTGCTGCGGGGTCAAGCCCATGACGGCCTGATGAACGGCCTCATGGACCCGGCCGAACGCGTCGGTGAGCAGGTCGGCGCTGGTCATGGGGCTCCCTTCGGGTGATGGCGGCGGTTTGCCTGCGGACCCGCCACCGGTTCCCGGCGGGCCTGCACCGCTGTCACACGTTATGAGTTGCCGCATATGAGGGGAAGCACCGCCCCCCGGGCGAGAGATTCTGACCGGTCTGCTACCACTTCGCTGGCAAGGACGACCTCATCAAAGAGGTGGTCGCCAGCGTGCTGCCGAAGTTCAGTGCACATCCTGCCGCTGATGAGCGCGGAAGAGACCGGCGCGGTGTTCAGGTCTGCATCGAGGCGAGCGTGGCCTTCATGGGCGGCTGGCCCGGGAACCTGGCTTCGACGTTGACGTGCCTGCGGAAGATCGGGGCGGCGCCTGGGTGGCCTGAGGTGTCGTAGACCGTTCCGGCACTAGCGCTCGTAGCTCAACGGATAGAGCATCTGACTACGGATCGTTTCGCTGTCCCCGCTGTGCTGACCAGGGAAAACGCAAGCAACGTCCGACCGGTGTGCAACGAATCAGACGCTCAAGGCCGGGCCCTAACCTCCATAGTGATACCGGCACGCGGCGATACGAATCTCGTCCTCAACGATCTTGTAAATAAGCCGGTGCTCGTCGGTGATCCGGCGCGACCAGTAGCCGTGGAACCCATGCTTAAGGGGTTCGGGCTTGCCGATCCCTTCGTTGCCGTTGCGCTCCACATCCTTGATCAGCGTGTTGATCCGCTTGAGCACCTTTCGGTCCTGGGTCTGCCACCAGACGTAGTCATCCCAGGCAGACTCGTCCCAGACCAGCTTCATTCGGCAAGTTCCCGCGCGGTCCCTCCGCCATGCTCAAGCCGGTCGATCGAGGCCAGCAGCCGACGAGCGTTCTCTGGGCTCTTGAGCAGGTACGCGGTCTCCTTCAAGGACTCATAGTCATCGAGTGCGACCATGACGACCGGGTCGTGCCCAGCCCGGGTGATCACTACCTCCTCGCGGTCATTGACGACCGCGTTGAGGGTCTCGGCGAAGTGGGCGCGCGACTCGGAATAGCTCATGGTCTTCATGGCATACCTCTCTCATACGTACAAGAAATTGTACGTAGCTATGGAGGTGGAAGCAAGGTCCGTCCAAGCGGCGAGTCCGCCCGTAGCCCAGGCGTGGGGGCGGAATATCTTCCTGGCTTGAGTGTCATGCCAGCACACAGCGGCTGGCGCGCCCTCGTGCGACGATGCAAGCAGCGGCATCGTGGACGGGGAGGACCCGGGGTGAGTGATGACCCTCCGGCTCGACCAGGACCCGCCGGTCGACGCGTTCTGGTCCATCACCATGTACGATCTGCCCGGCTTCTACCTCGTCGCCAACCCGATCAGCCGGTACTCCATCGGCGACCGCACCCCCGGCTTGCGACGCGACAGTGACGGGTCGCTCACCATCGTGATCCAGCACGACCAGCCCGCCGACACCAGCAACTGGCTGCCTGCCCCCGCCGCGCCGTTCCGGCCGCTCATGCGCCTTTACCAGCCCCACGCCGCCATCCTGGGCGGCACCTACCAGATCCCGCCTATCGCCAAGGCCACGAGACCACAGGCCTAACGCATGAGGTTCGTGACCGGCACGTGCTAGCAGCGGCGATCAAGGCCGGTGCTCAGGGTGATCGTCACCAGCAATCTGAAACACTTCCCTGTCGCCGACCACCTGGTGGTACCCGGAGCACACACGCTGATCGCCGTCACGTCCTTAACCCGATCAGGATCAGAAAATCAGACGCTCTATCACCGCCCACGGCCTGCTCAGGTCAGCGTATGCACGCACCGTAAGGGCCTAGAGCTGCCGTATACTGCTGACTCGTGCGCTCGTAGCTCAACGGATAGAGCATCTGACTACGGATCAGAAGGTTGGGGGTTCGAGTCCCTCCGAGCGCGCCAGGCCAGACAGCATGTAGGTCATCTTGACCTGCCGTCCGGCAGGGTCTTACGGCAGGAAAGTACAGCAGTAACCCCCCGGGCTCAAGTGGGGCCACCCTGTCGCACATCAAGCGGAGCCGGGCAAGCAACAAGTGCCGCAACAAGACCGCAACAGGTGCCGCTGCCTAGTTCGGTCGGCGGACTTACGAGCTACTCGCAAGTTACTCCAGCTCATGATCGACCCGGTGGTTCTCGGCGGGGGCAAGCGCTTCCTGCCCGACGACGGCACGAAGCGACCCATGCAGCTGGTAGACAGCACGGTCACCAGCACCGGAGCGATCCTCGCGACCTACGTGGTCGCGACGACCTGAGCTTGGACGTTGACCGTCGAGCCGCGCAACGGCGCCGGCAGTCATATCCGGATGGTGCTGGACCGACGCTGGAAGGGCAGGGGCTGGCTCTTCTTTGTCCCTGTTGCTCTCTTCGGTCAACAGATGTTCGAGCGAAACCTGCAGAAGACGTTGGACGTGCTCGCGCCCCAGCAGTAGTAGGCGAGGGGGGCGTCGCGTGCGAAGACTCAGCAGCGGGCGCATGAAGGACCAGCGATCGGGTACGAGACGCGCTTGTCCCTTCACCAAGACGAGGAGGTTTGGAGCAATGAGCGAACTTACTGGTATCGCTCGTTTCACGTTCGACGGCGGCGATGTCGAGGAGTTCAAGCGCTTGTCCGGTCAGGCCATGGACATTGTGCGGACGGACGACTCTGGCACGCTGCAGTACGAGATCTACTTCAACGAAGACGAGTCCGAGGCCATCGTCATCGAGCGGTACAAGGACTCCGACGCTCTCATGAAGCACGCGGCGAACATCGGAAACCTGATGGAGACGATCCCTGCTACGGCTGGCTCTGTCTCCGGCGAGCTCCTCGGTGAACCGAGTGTGGAACTCAAGGCCAGCCTCTCCGACGGCCCGGTTCGTCTCTTCGCGCCCTTCATCTCGCTGTAGCCCTGGACCGCGCGGCTGCGGCGCGGACGCGCACAGATCGACCAAAGCCTTTACCTTGGCGCGACCGCTCATCGGCATTATGTGGGCGAGCTTCGCTCATCTGCGCCCTTCGGGCCACGTAATGCCTGATCATGCAGGTGATCGAGACGCAGTGTCCTGGTCCTGGTGCAATTGTGCATAATGGAGTCCCTGCCGAGAAAGATCGGCCGAGCGGCGCTCGACTAAGGGGCGGCAGGCCGGTTGGCATTGTAAGCTCTTCTATCGGTAGGAATGCCCACTTCCTCCGCGGCTAGGCGCCGGGACGCGTCCGGCACCTAGCACGAGGGAGGAGGTCACACAGATGACCAAACGCCATGCCCTGCCCGCCGACGGGGGCGGGTGGTGGTGCTCGCTTTTACGGTCGCGGTCGCATTCGCGCAGCTAGCTCAGCCACCAGGGTAGTGGGAGTCAGAGGTGGCCACAGCGTGGGTGGGGTGCGCCGCTGGAACGGCCGCCGCTACCGCTGCTGTCGCACCAACCAGGGCAGCTGCCGAGAGAAGACCTGCCACAAGGGCAACCCGCGTCCGCTTGATCATCATTTTCTGTTGTCCTTCCATTTCTCTGGTGCCCGGGTAAAGGCGCTCGTCTGAGCCGACCTCAGCATATCGACAGCGTCGAATGGCGCAATTACTACCGGGCCAGTATTACCTAACCTCAGTCGTTCAGCATTCTTGAGGCCGGTTACTGATTGTGCTGGTGCCCGGGTTCCGGCTATCGGTCTGGGGCAGGTCTCTTTCACGGCTTTCTCACAGACCACACGCAGAATTCGTTGCCTTCGGCGCCGGCGAGCCCAGTCCACGAGGCCTTCGACTCGTCCTGGCCGATGTTGACCCGGGTCGCGCCACGGGCCAACAGTGCGTCGATCAGCGTGGCCCTGAAGCCCGAGACGGGAAGGCGAGTACGCGCAACAGCACCGCCGCCGACACAGCTGGGAAGCCGATCCGGCTCCCGGGCGGGGGCTGCTGCTTCATCGCGATCACGCCAGACGGGAAGACCGCTTATGTCGGCGGCAACGGTGCGGTCACCCCGATCAGCACCGCCACCAACACGGCTGGGAAGCCGATCCGCGTTGGCATCCCGGCGGAGGAGATCGTGTTCACCCCGGACGGGAAGACCGCCTACGTGGCCAACGGCGAAGGGCCGATCGGCACGGTCGTCCCGATCAGCACCGCGACCAACACGCCCGGCAAGCCGATCCGCATCGGACTCGGCCTGGGGATCGCGATCACTCCGGACGGGAAGACCCTCTACGCCGCCGCCCAGAACAAGGTCGTCCCGATCAGCACCGCGACCAACACGCCCGGCAAGCCGATCCGGCTCCGCTACGGCCTTCCCTCTGGCATCGTAGTCACACCCTGACCTGCCAGCCGGTTCGCCTGCGGGCGAGCACCTTGCGCTTTGGCTCGGGTCTTCGGTACTCGCGTGCACGTAGGTTCGCTGGGTGAAGGCGGCGTCGTAGTGGCCCGCCCACTTGCTGACTATGGAGATCGGGACGCCCCTGGTGATGCGCTGGCGGAGCCGGGTAATGGCGAAGGTCGACTCGATCGGATTGATCGTCCTCAGGTGGATCTCTGATCGGCATGCGTGTCACCGGCAGCTACCCTCGCTGCCCACGGTCCTTGACGCCGTAGCGCAGGTGAACCACGCCGTTGCCGAACCGCCGCTCGTCCAGCAACTCGAGATCGACGCGGACGTCGTCTGGGAAGAACGGATTGCCGCCACCGACGATCGCCGGTTTGACGAAGAGCTGGTACTCATCGACCAGCCCGGCCCGGATCGCCTGCGCTGCCAGGCGAGGACCGTTGACGCTGAGGGCAAGGTTGGAGTCGGCCTTCAGCTGCCGCACTGCCTCCGGGTCGAACGTGCGCTCTAGCCGGGTCCGCGCGCTGGCGACCTCGTTCAGCGTTGTGGAGTAGACAACCTTGTCTGCCGCCTGCCAGATCCGCGCGTACTCGAGGCTCACCGGCCGCCGGTCGGGCGTTGTGTGTGCGGTCTCCCAGTAGACCATCGTCTCGTACATTCGGCGGCCGTAGAGGTACGTGCCGATCGATCGGCTGTGCTGGTTGATGCAGGCGTGGACCTCCTCGTCCGGAGCGCCCCAGCCGAAGTTGCCGAGTGGATCGCTCACGAAGCCGTCGAGTGATGTGATCATCGAGTAGATCAGCTTGCCCATGGGGCCTCCTGTCTTTCCGTAGAACATGCTTGCAAGTTGCGCTGGCGTTGATCCCTGCCATCAGTCGTAGTAGCGGCGGACGCTGGAACCCACTCTGGACACGTCCGTGCCATAGATGGGCAGGGGAGATGGCGGTGGTGGGCGCTTGGTTGCAGACGCGGTGGATGTCGCTCTGCTTCAGTCTGGGGCTGGGGAGGACAGTGGGCCGCCACACGAACGGATCGCAGCCAGTTCCGTGGATGCCTCCGCCGGGTCCGGGACCGTCGGCTATAGCGGCAGGAGCAAGCTGGTACGACGTAGCCGCGAACTACTTGCGGACGCGGAACCGCAGGATTGTGACGGCTCCCGACCGTGTGCTGTCGAGCGGTTCCAGGTCTATCCTGGCGAGGCCCTGGGCGGAGAACAAGCGAGTCCCGTCGCCGAGCAGAACCGGCAGGACGTACACCATGATCTCGTCCACGAGTCCCCGCCGCAGGCACTGGCCGGCTACGTCGGCGCCGAGGATTTCGAGGTTCCTGCCGCCCGCGGCGCGGAGCGCGGTGGCGACGGCTTCCGCGATATCACCGGTGAGGAACGTGACCGCCGGGTCCGGCGGGTCCGGTGGCTCATGGGTGAGGACGAACTCAGTTCCCCCGTCGTAGGCAGGGGTGACCTCGTTCGGGTTCTCGGCCATGCGCTTACCCACCTCGTAGGTCCGCCGGCCAACGAGCATGGCGCCGGTGGCCGCCATGATCTCCGGGAACTCGTCCTCGATCGGCCTCATGAAATCGAAGATCCAGTTCATTGCGTCGCCGGGACCAGCGGTGAACCCGTCGAGTGACATCGACCTGTTCACGACGACTTTGCCGCTTCCCGTGCTCGTGTCGCTCACCATGCACCTCCGAAGGCCTTCCCGGCTGTCATCCCAGGCTGCGAATGACGACGCTACGCGCGCCCGGATCTCATCGTCTGCTCGACCACACTCGGCCCCGGCGTCGCACTGAGGGGCGGGACTCTCCGGTTCGGCGGCAAGGGACTGCGCCTGACGGCGGACAACGTCATCGAGGACGTCACGGTGCTCACCGCCGACGACGAGGTCGCGATCCTCAACGACACCAGCGTCACGGCCATGGGAACGCTAACGCTTCGCCGGGTGCGGACCACTGGTCAGGTGCTCCTCTTGGCCGAGGAAGCCGTCCGCTCGGGCCACGTCCAAGTGGAAGGCTTGGCGATCGGGAGGGCGGACGTCCGCGGGCGGGTCGAACGTCCGCGAGGCTTCGGCGTCGAGGCGCTGCAGGGTGCCTTCACACTCTGGAACCGCCAATCAGACCGGGCCGTTGTTGTCACTGCCGAACTGCTCGACATCAGCGCCGGATCTGCCGACGCGCCTGCTCGCGGCAGCGGGATCTTCGTCGGCGGCCACGGCCACCCGAGCGGTGCCGGCGATGGTGGCACAGTAAGGGTCTCGATGCTGCGCTCGGGTGAGATCCACACCGACGGCCGGATCCCCTCCGGGCACACCGGACCTCATCAGCGGGGGCGTCTTTGTTATCAGCGGTGCCGAGGTCGCTGAGGTGGTCAATGCAGGGCCGGTGACGACTTATGGGCAGAACGACATGGTGCTCGATAACTGGGGCCGGGTCGAGCGCTGGACCGCGGAGCAAGCGAACTCAGACGCGATCCACGCCCGCGGGGATATCCGCGGACTAGGGGCTGTGCGTGCCCGGTCGATCCAAGGGCACGACTTGGTTCGCGCCGACTGATCGGTGCTGGGAATCTGGAGGCCAGCTGCTCCTGCGCTGGCTTTCATGCGCGACATAGGCGCCGCTCTCGTGCCGGGCATGCCACCCGATCCGGATCGGATGCGCGATCTCCGGCAGTTGGCGCATGGGGTTATGCATGGATCATCAGGGTGTCACGATCCGTAACTACCTTCGGACTTGTTGCGTGATCGCTTGTTGGAAGGGGCAGTTTCGCACGGCACACCGGTTTAGGCTTATTGCACCTTATTGGTAGGGATGAGGCTGGCCATGTCGATCTGGCGTAGCGGGCCTGGCCAGGTACTCGTCTTGTACCTCATTCTCGACGCGATCGCAGTGGCATGTGCGGCCGTTGCCCATCCGGCGCTGCCCCAGGGAGCCCAGGAGCCCTTGCTCCCACTGGCCGCGTTCCTGGCCTGGCGCGTATCCCGCGGCGGGCGGCCCTCGCGAGTCATCCTGATCATCCTGGGGATGCATTCCTTTGCGGGGGATGCGTTCGTCGGCACCCGCTCGTGGAGCCCCCTTGTCCTTCTCCTGCTGGCTATCTACGCCGCCCAGATCGCCCTGCTCGTGAGCCCGGCGATCTATCAGCGCACGCGGCCGGACCCGCTGACTGGCTGGGCCCCAACGGCGTCCGCGAAGTCCGGGCCACCGCTCTGGATGGTCCTGATCGCGCTGCTCACCGGCCTGGTCGTGACCCTCCTTTACCTCGGGAACATGGATTGGGCGGCAATACCCGGGTGCGGGCCGGCCGGAGCGGCGCTCGCGCAGCTGCCGAGCCGGTGCTTCGGCCTGACGCAGGGCTATCCGGTGCGCTTTCTAACCGCCACTCAGGGCACTCCGGAGATCGATAAGCGTGCGCTGATCGAGGACTGGGCGCAGTGGTCGCTGGTCAGCTTCTCGGCGTTCTACATACTGTGGCTATTGCATCGGCGTCCCGAGCTGCCATGCGACCATGCTCCCGTCATTGACGAGCTGTCGGCAGTCTGAGTTCAGTACGCGCTGTCGTTCCTGCGCGGGGTGCGTCTCGTCAAGTGATCTGGCCACTTGTCGTCACCAATCCTGGCTTCAGCGTCCCGGCAGAGTTGAAGGCTTCGGGGGTGATAATCGGCGGCATGGACCGGCTGGTTGACCTTGATGCTGTGGCGGCGGAGCTGACGCGACGTCTGTCGGCTCCGGGACACCGCTAGCGCATGTGAGGATGCTCAGATGTCACCTCGCCCGCATGCCGTCGATCCTGCCTGCCTTGCCCAGTGGTGCATGGAGCATCTCGGCAGCCTGCCAGCGGAGGAGATCTTCAAATCCGGGTACCTCTCCGCAGTCATAGGGCTCCGGCTGGCTGACGACCGCGAGGTGGTGGTCAAGGTCCGACCGGACTCGCCGCGTATAGCGGCATGCGTCGAAGTCCAGCGCCGCATGTTCCTGGCCGGTTATCCGTGCCCCCAGCCGCTCGCCGGCGCCGCCCCTTTCGGCGGCGACGTCGCAACCGCAGAGGCTTACGTCCCCGGCGGCGCCATGCTGCCGAGCGCGGACCACGCGGCCCCGGCCTTCGCTGAGGCGTTCGCGTGGCTGATCAGGCTAGCCCCCCGGCCCGCCGAGGTGCCCGCGCTCGACCCGGCACCGTCGTGGGCGGCCTGGAACCGCTCCGGGGACAGACTGTGGCCGTGTCCAGAGAACCGTGACGTCAACCTCAACGAGGTGACCGGCCCGGAGTGGATCGACGATGCCGGGCGCCGTGCCCGTGACCGGCTGCGAGCCAGCGGGTCCGAAATTGTGATCGGTCACTGCGACTGGCTTGCCGGTAACCTGCGCTGGAGCGGAGACGCGCTATTGGCGGTGCATGACTGGGACAGCATGACCGCTGATAGCGAAGCCGCGCTCGTCGGCTTCGCTGCCGCCCTGTATTCGACCGTCAGCGCGGAGGAGCTGGCCACCGTCGAGGACACTGAGCGGTTTCTCGTCGCGTATTGCCATGCGCGTGGCCGGGAGTTCAGTGCCGACGAACTCGAACGCTCGTGGGCGGCTGGCGTCTGGACCAGAGCCTATGACGCCAAATATCAGCACACGGTTGGGCAGCCCATCACCTCACTCAGCGGGAATGAGGCCCGCGAGCGGCTCCGTCGTGCTGGGGCGGGCTCGCGGAGGCCATAAATGGCCTGTAACGACCATGAACGGAGGCCAGTGAATGACACGGCTACCAGGATCTGCCGCACGTCGTTACGGCAAGGTCTTTGATGAGATCGCGGCTGAGTATGACCGCCGCCGCCCGGCTTATCCTGACGAACTCGTCGACCAGGCTTGTCAGGTCGCGGGGATCGGGAGCGGTGCTCAGGTGCTTGAGGTCGGGTGTGGAAGCGGCCAACTGACGCGCAGCCTTGCCGCTCGGGGCCTGCACGTCACAGCACTCGAACCCGGCACGAGCCTCATAGCACTGGCCAGGCAGAACCTGGAAGGTGCTGGAAAGGTGGAATTTGTGAACGCCCAGTTTGAGGATGCATTGCTTCCGCGCGAGCAGTTTCAGGCCGTGTTCTCTGCGTCCGCGTTTCACTGGGTTGATCCTGAGGTTAGCTGGCAGAAGGCCGCTGACGTACTTGTTCCCGGTGGAACGCTCGCCCTCGTGCAATACTGCGGAATTGAGGAGCCACGTAGCAAGCGAGATCAGGAAGCATCACTCGCTGCCATAAGAAAGGTCGCCCCCGACATTGCCGATAATTGGCCCGCGTACAGGGATCTCGACGCCACGCTCGCCGGGATGGAGCAACGCAGTGGCAACGTCTCAGAGGTGTGGGCCTGGCTCGGCAGCTACGACATAGGGCAAGATTATGCCGGCCGCTTGTTCGGTGATGTTCAGGTGGCAGTCATGCCAAAGCTCAGCGAGTACACTCCGGACAAGCT